>JBKAGE010000001.1:0-160133 GCA_046290225.1 Bradymonadia bacterium
AACCCTCTTCCCAGAGAGTCTCGCCACACCCAATACGCACACCGCTCCACTCTGGAACAGACACGGCCTATCATGAAGTAGGGATTTAGACCTTTCGCCCCCTACCCCGAACAGAGTCAAACTACAACGACCCAATTCGAGTGTCTACACCGTTGATTGTCTAAACCTGAATATCTAAAAAAATGCGAAAGGAGAAGAGCACTTACCCCTTCTTGAAGAAAGGGCAAAGTCTCAATTTCCCGCTCCCCCTCCCTCATTTGAGGGCCTCTACCCCTAGAACCGCTCAAGCACAGTCACCATGGTCGACTCAGGACCTCATCAGAACTCTCCCTTGGGTTTGACAGTGCGCACAATCAAATGACCATGCGACTCGCCGGCACAGCCTCAGCAGCAAGAGCCTCTGCCATAGCCCGATCAGTCGACCTCAACACAGCCCCCGTCCAATCCTCGATGTGCCAGGCCCCCACAGACAACGGAGCGAACGTCTCTCCCTCCGGCCGGGGCCAGGGCGTGGCGTAGAAATAGGGCTCCGGAATCCCTGCGTCGCCCGGTGTCATGCCAAAGCCCACGCTCCCCTCGGACTCAGAGTCTTCGTGGGGCTCGAAGATGATCAGTGTCGCCAGATCGAAGTGATGGGGCCAGCAGCGCGCCGGAGAAGAAAGATCGGCATATTGTGCAGCCACCGCGCTCACCACATCGTGTGCTGTGGCGAACCACCGGCTGACCTCTCCATGAGCCGACGTCGGCTCTGGGAAAGGGTCGCCATCAGAGACCTCGTGATGGGGCATATCGTGTGTCGGCAGTGTGAGGGTCACCTCGTCGCCTGCGTGGGCGTCGAGCACTCCTTCGAGCCATGTGAGGCCCTCCTCCAACGTGCGACCCGCCAGGGGGTAGCGCTCGGCGACCTCACCTTCGCAGGCCACCACAATCGTCAGCTCGGCGATCACCAGACCGATCTCCACGCCCGCGACGGGGTGTGTCACCAGGGCGCCCAGCTCATGACGCCAGCCGAGGTTGCTGTGGCTCATGTCGGGCCTGGCCTCCATGCGGCCTGCCGCGGCGGAGCACAGGGTGGCCGAGGCGAGGAGCTGTGCGGCCCAGTGAGCCGTGAGGCGGGCGTCGAGGGTCTGTTGGTCCATGCGGGTGTGCTCCTGCGTGTCAGAGGGGTACGACGCCACCGTAGGGTACGCCGGACAGGTAGGCGAGATCGCGATTGAAGGTGGTCAGATCGTCGAGACAGAAGTCTTGCAGGCTGTCGTGCCCCATGGCGCGGGCCAGAACGCACATCAGCTCGGTCGTGGCCTCGAACCAATTGGAGAGGCGCTTCGCCGATGCCGCCACCTTCAGCCGAGCCCGCAGGTTCTCTTTCTGGGTAGCGATGCCCACAGGGCAGTTGTTGGTGTTGCAGGCCCGCATGCCCAGGCAGCCGATGGCCTGCAGGGCGCTGTTCGAGACCGCCACGCCGTCGGCGCCGAGAGCCATGGCCTTAGCGAAGTCCGCCTCGGTGCGCAGGCCGCCGGTGGCGATGAGGGTCACGTGGCGCTTCCCTCGGGCGTCGAGGTGTTTGCGGGCCCGGGCGATGGCCGCCACCGTGGGCACCGAGATGTTGTTGCGGAAGATGTTGGGCGCTGCGCCGGTGCCTCCGCCGCGGCCGTCGAGGATGATGTAGTCACAGCCCACGTCGAGGGCGAAGTCGATGTCGAGCTCGATGTGCTGGGCGCTGAGCTTGAAGCCGATGGGGATCCCGCCGGAGGCCTCGCGCACCTCGTCGGCCACTCGGCGATAATCCGCGGCGCTGTGCAGATCCGGGAATCGAGGCGGGGAGATGGCGGGCTGGCCTTCTTTCAAGCCACGGACCTGGGCGATTTTGCCGGTGACCTTGTGGCCCGGCAGGTGACCCCCGGTCCCGGTCTTGGCCCCCTGCCCTGCCTTGAAGTGGAACGCCTGTACCTGCTTCACCTTGTCGATGGACCAGCCGAAGCGGCCCGAGGCGAGCTCGTACAGGTAACGTGAGTTCTCCGCCTGCTCCTCGGGCAACATGCCCCCCTCACCAGAACAGATGCCCGTCCCCGCCATCTGCGCCCCCTTCGACAGGGCCACCTTTGCCTCTTCCGAGAGGGCGCCATAGCTCATGTCGGAGACGAAGATCGGGATCTTCATGTGCAGCGGGCGTTTGGCCTCGGGGCCGATGACCAGGCCGGTGTCGATCTCCACATCTTCCATATGGGGCAGGCGATGAAGCTGCGCGGTGACGAACTGAATGTCGTCCCAGCTGGGCAGCTCGGTGCGGCTCACCCCCATGGCGCTCACGGGGCCGTGGTGGCCCACCTTCCTCAGGCCATCGCGGGCCAGGGCCTGGATATGGGCGTTGTGAGGCTCGTCCGGCGTGCCGTGTACATCCTGGTAGAGGCCGAGGTAGGCGTCACGATCATAGGGCTGCGGGTGGGCCTGCCGAAACGCATCCACAGCATCTTCGTCGACGAAGACCGATCCCTCTTCGATCCAGCTCTCGAAACGGTGTAGGGCCTCCGCGTTGTTGTACTCGCTCACCCCCGTGTCGAGGCGATAGTCCCACCCGTGCACCCCACAGATCAGATTCTGGCCATCGACATGGCCGTCGGACATCAGCGCCCCACGGTGCAGGCAGCGGCCGTACAAGACCGACACCTGCTCATCGAAGCGGGTGACCACCAAATCGACACCAGAGACCAGGGCATAGGCGGGCTTGCGATCTTCGAGATCGTCGAATCGTGCAACGACTACAGGCTTCATGAATGCTCCGAGCTTTCGTGATGTGTGAGTACGGACAGATCACATCGCCGCTACATCTCCGCCGCGAGATGCAGAAGGGGGCTCGCTCGTTCGCAGCCCTCGACGCGGTGCTTTTCCGTGACGCGAGCATAGAGATGACACAGATGGTGGAGAATCGCAGGTTTTCGAACGCACCGTTCCGTGAGTCCGAACACGACAGTGTGAGGATTGGGCGCGGTCGAAGTCCGCACGTGGGGCTACATGGCCGAGATCAGCGCCCCTCTGATCAGATGGATCAACACCAGAAGGATGATCGGAGAGATGTCCATCCCACCCATCTTCTCGGGATCAGCGATGGCCCGAATCGGCGCGTAGAGGGGGGCCGTCAGCTGTGAGGTGATGTCTCGGGGGAACTGGTTGATCGGCATCACCCAGCTCAGCACAGCGTCGATGATGACGATGAAGCTCACCACCGACAGAAAAGAGGCGATGAATCCGATCATCCAGCCACGCTCCTTCGATCCCCTACGGGGTGTGTCTCACCCGTACACGTTCGTTGACCCGCCCCTACCTGCGCAAGGTCTCTTTGCCGATGCAATGAATCAATGTGGCGTTTCGTTTCGGCGAATGCCTGATCGCAGTGAGATTCGAGCAGCCTTATGGCCCCACCCCGCCTGGTCCTCGTCGTCGGTCGCCCTCGGTGGCAACGGACCGATCTGGCCGAGGCCCTGCATGCCCATCCGACTCGGCCCTACCGTACCGTGGTGGCCGACACCCTCGAAGAGGCGCTGGCCTTCACCGCCGAGCTGTCTCTCGACGCCGTGCTCGTCGAACTCGACGCAGCCAGCCGTACCGCACAGGACAGCTTGGGGTGGACCTTCATGCAGTACATCGCCGGGGTGCGGATCAACGCCCCCATCCTGGCGCTGGTGGACCACTACAGCACCGAGCTGACTCGACGGGTATTCGAAGAGGGCGCTCAGGAGTGCCTGCACCTGAACTCGATGACCGCAGAGCAGCTGCACATGGCCATCGACACCGCTCAGGTGCGTAAAGAGATGGCCCGCAAGGCCCGGTCGGCCGCCCGCAGCACTGCCCTCGCGCTGAACAGCCCTGGTGCCAACCAGAGCGCCCGAGGCGGATCCGCGCAGGCAGATCCCGCACCAGACAAACCCTCTCAATCATACGGCGTCCGTGGCACGCCACCTCGGCGGCCTCTGCCCACCTTGCGGACGAAGTCGCCGAGATTGTCGGGCCGCCCCTTCGAGACGCCGCCGAACGATCCGGTCATCGACGAGGTGAAGGCCTTCGCCGAGCTCCCGGACGGGAGCCGATACGAAGCCACCATCGCTCAGCTCCAACGTCAGCTGAAGCTGCTCCAGGGCACCCATGAGACCGCCCTGGACGCCATCCTGGTCCTCGATGATGACGATCGCGTCGCCGCCTTCAACAGGCGATTCTGTGCGTTGTGGGGCCTGGAGCCCTCCGAGGTCGAAGGGCAAGATCACGATCTGCTCATGACCCGCATGCTCGACGGCGTCGAGAGTCCGGAGCTGTTCCTCGAAACCGTAGAGGCAGTCCGGGTCAAGTCCAACCAGCTCATCCGCAAGGTGGTGCAGCTCAAAGATGGCCGACGTGTCGATGTCTACTCCGCGCCCGTGACGCCGAAGGATCAAGCGCAGGTCTCCGATCTCTCGTTCGCTGGTTGGCAGGACAACAGCGGCAACCCCTCGGCCCGGCGGCGTGTGTGGTACTTCCGGGTGATCACCGAAGACGTCGACACGACCCTGCGCAAGAGCGAGGCGCTCTACCGCGCCCTGGCGAAGAACTTCCCCTACGGCTCCATCGTGCTCTTCGATCACGATCTGCAGATCATCCTCGGCGGCGGCCGCACCCTCGCCCGTCACGGCGCCAGCGATCGCATCGTCGGCCAGCGTCTCGAGACGGTGATCCCTTCGGATCAGATCGAGCCCATCCTGGCCAACTGTCGCGACGCCCTCGAAGGCAACGGCAAAGAGCAGGAGCTGATGTGGAAGGGACGAGTGTTCCAGGCGTCGATGGTGCCGGTCTATGACGATCGACAGCAGATCTTCGCCGGCATGCTCGTCACCCGGGACATCACCAAGCAAAAGCGCAACGAAGAGGCCCTGCTCGACAGCGAGGCACGCTATCGCCTCGTGGCGGAGAAGATGCAGGATCTCGTCAGCCTGCACGATCTCGACTGGTCTTATCAGTGGATCAGCCCCTCGGTGGAGCGCCTGCTCGGCTACACGCCCGAAGAGCTGCTGGGCATCGACCCCTACAGTCTGCTGCACAAAGAGGATCGTGAGACGCTCAGAGAGTTCGGGCACTTGCGGGCAGTGCAGGGCCAGGAGACCAAGCCGATCCAGTATCGGATGCAGCACAAGGACGGCACATATCGGTGGATGGAGAGCCTCATCGCCCCCATCCGCACCCCAGACGAGGAGATCATTCGTCTGCAGTGCACCTCTCGCGACGTGGACGATCGCGTCAAGCAGCAGCAGCATCTACAGCACGCAAAAGAGGCCGCAGAAGAAGCCACTCGGGCCAAGAGCGAGTTCCTCGCCAACATGAGCCACGAGATCCGGACCCCCATGAACGGGGTCATCGGCATGACCAGCCTGCTGCTCGACACAGCGCTCACGCCTGAGCAGAGAGAATTCGTGGAGACGGTGCGCATCAGCGGCGAGTCGCTGCTCACCATCATCAACGACATCCTCGACTTCTCGAAGATCGAAGCGGGCCGTCTCGAGCTCGAAGAGGCCCCCTTCGACCTGTACCAGACGGTAGAAGATGCCCTGGAGCTGGTGGCGCACTCTGCAGATCACAAGGGTCTGGAGCTGATCCTCAACATCGACAGTCGGGTGCCGCCGAGCATCGTCGGCGACGCCACACGCCTGCGGCAGATCCTGGTGAATCTGCTGAGCAACGCCATCAAGTTCACTGAAGATGGTGAGGTCTCGGTGACCGTGCGGGTGGGCGAGACCGGACCCCAAGGATCAGTGCAGCTGCTCTTCGAGGTCCGCGACACGGGCATCGGGATCCCCAAATCCCGGATGAACCGCCTGTTCAAGCCCTTCAGCCAGGTGGACTCGAGCACGACTCGACGCTATGGCGGCACAGGCCTGGGGCTGATGATCTGCCATCGTTTGTGCGCGCTCATGAAGGGGCACATCTGGGTGGAGAGCGAGCATCTCCGGGGGAGCACGTTCTACTTCACGTTGCCTGCAGCGGTGGCGCCACCCACGGAAGAGCAGAGCTTCGTGCTCAACCCGCCCTTCAAGAGCGGCAACAGCGAGAGCCGTCGCCATGCGCTGCTCGTGGAGGACAACGACACGCAGCGGGCGGTTTTGGGGCGTTTGCTCGAAGACATGGGCCTGTCGGTCCACACCACTGGCCGGGGTCACGAGGCCCTCGATCGGCTCGAAGATCTCAGCCGCCCACGGTTCGACATCGCCCTCGTCGATCTGAACATGCAGGGTATGGATGGCCTGGCCCTGGTCCGACGCATCAGGCGCCGCTTCGATCGTCGACAGCTGCCGGTGATCATGCTCAGCACTCAGGTGCAGACGCTCGACGAGGAGTCGGCGGAGGGGCTCTCGCTGAGTGCGTTCCTGCACAAGCCCGTGCGCCGTAAGGCCATGGTGGACGCGCTGATCCACAGCATCGAAGGCATGGACGACGACTTCAGCCGGCCCATCAAGATGCAGGCCCCCATCGAGCGCATCGGTGAGACGCATCCGCTGCGGATCCTGCTCGCTGAAGACAACGTGGTGAACCAGAAGGTGGCCCTCAAGATGCTGTCTCGCATGGGCTACCGCGCCGACCTCGCCGCCAATGGCGAAGAGGTGGTCATCGCGGTGCAGCGCCAGACCTACGACGTGATCTTGATGGATGTGCAGATGCCCGAGCTCGACGGCATCGAAGCGACCAAGAAGATCCAGACGATGCTGCACCCCGACAAGCAGCCCTACATCGTGGCGATGACCGCCAACGCCATGGCGGGCGATCGAGATAAGTATCTCAAGGCGGGCATGGACGATTACGTGACCAAGCCGGTGAAGATGGATCGCCTGTCAGCGGCGCTCCGACGCAGCCTGGAGCGCTTCAACGACAGCACCGTGCACGATATGAACTACTCTGATCTCATACAGGATGATCCCACCGACACCGGCGAGCTGAAGTAGCTGCGCCTCAGTGATATTGGCTCAGTGGTACTGGCTCACTGGCCCCCGACTCACTGGCCCCCGACCTGAGGCACCTTGTCCAAGGCGGCCTGGGCGGCCTCGATGGCCTTTTGATCTCGCATGCTCATGGGCAGACCGGTGAGGGTGGCCACGGCCCCCATGCGGGCGGCGCGCTCCTCAGTGACCTGCTTGAGGGCCTTGTGGATGTCGCCGAGCAAGGTGAAGAGGCGCGCTCGGCGAGGGCCGTAGGCGAGGGCGAGGGCCTTCTTGGCGGGCTTGAGGGCCTCGTCGTGACGCTCCAGTCGGTGAAGCAACCACGCCAGCCGATAATGGGCATCGTACTCTTCGGGCAGCTGTTGGGCGGTGTAGCGCAGGTGATCGACGAGATCCATGCCCCGATCCAGGAACAAGTACACCTCAGTCCTCGGCCAGCTGTACATCATGCGGGCCTTGGGATCAGCGGTGCCGAAGGCGAAAGCGTCGAGCATCTGCAGCTGCGTGTTGGCCAGCTCCTGGGCCTGTCGCTTGAGCCCCAGGCGCACCATGAGGGTACGTAGGATGCGCATGGCGTCCGAGTGGTCGTCGAGGGTGAGCTTGCCCTCGGCCTCGGCGAGGATGGCCTCGAGGCGCACCGCGGCGCGCTTGCGGAATCTCACGATGGCGGTGCGGTGATCGTCATTGACCCGCTCGAGGGCCACGGCGCAGGTGTCCACGGTCTGCACGAAATCTGCAGCGCTCGCCGCCACGCGTCGTGTGGCGATGACCAGCTGAGATCCGCCCATCTTGAGGCACTGGGCATATCGACCGGCACGCTGCAACGCCAGTACGAGGCTGCCCACCAGCTCTTGCCGACGCTCGAGACCCTGAGGTGAGAGGGTGAGGGCCTTGCGATACCGCATGGCCGCCTCTTGGTACTCGCCGTCGGCCATGAGGGCGTCAGCGGCCCGCCACTGTGCGAGATGAGGCTCGAGGCCCTCTTTGCGCTTCACCACCCCCGTGTGACCTGCCTGGCCCTGCTTGAGCAAACCGATGATCTGCTCTGGAGTGGCGGCCCCCACGAGGCGCCCTTGGATCGATCCGTCCACGGGGCTGGCCACATAGAGCGTGGGCCAGGCTTCTACGGGCAGATCGTCCAGGGCCTCGGCGTTCTCGGGCTTGTCGGTGTCGAGGGCGAGCCACACGAACTTCTTGGCGAAAGGCTCGAGCTTCTTGTCGGTGAAGACGTGGGCCTTCATCGACAAGCAGGTGTGGCACCAGGGGGCCCAGAGATCGACCACCAGGGGCACACGCTTCTTCTTGGCCAGCTCCATGGCCTTGGCGTAGTCGTCTTTGATCCACTCGATGCCCTTGCCGTGGGCCGAGCCGAGACAGATCAACATCAGGGCCCCGACGAGGAGGCCGATCTTCGAGGGGCGGGTGCTCACGAGAGGCGCTCCAGAGTGGCCATTTGAATGCACAGCGCGAAGAGCTCGGTGGCCACGGTGAGATCGCTCACTGACGGCAAGGAAGGCGCGATGCGGATGTTCCGATCACGGGGATCCTTCCGATGAGGGAAAGTGGCCCCTGCAGGGGTGAGCTTCACCCCCGCGGCCCCGGCGAGCTCCACGATCCGCGTGGCGCAGCCGTCGAGGGTGTCCACGCTGATGAAGTAGCCCCCCTCCGGCTCGGTCCAGGTGGCCAGCCCCGAGCCTTCGAGCTCGCTCTTGAGCACGTTCACCACCGCTTGGAATCGAGGCCGCAACAGCTCGGCATGCTTCTTCATGTGATCCCGAACGCCGTTGATGTCGCCGAAGAACCGCAGATGACGCAGCTGGTTGAGCTTGTCGGGGCCGATGGTGCGCTTCGAAGTGTGCAGGCGCATCCAGTCGATGTTGGCAGCGCTGGCCCCCAAGGCTGCCAGGCCACCGCCGGCGAAGGAGATCTTCGAGGTGGAGGCGAACATCAGGGCCCGATCGGGGTTGCCGGCAGCCACACAGGCGTTGAGCAGACTGGCCATGGGCTTGGGGCGATCGACGAGGTGATGCTCGGCGTAGGCGTTGTCCCACCAGATGCGGAAGTCGGGGGCCGCGGTCTTCATCGCCGCGAGGCGGCAAATGACGTCGTCGCTGTAGACGATGCCGGTGGGGTTGCTGTAACGCGGCACCGCCCACATGCCCTTGATGGCCGGATCGGCGGCGACGAGGGCCTCGACTTGATCCATGTCCGGGCCGTCGTCACCGAGGGGCACGGAGATCATCTCGATGCCGAAGTGCTGGCAGATCGAGAAGTGCCGATCGTAACCGGGTACGGGGCAGATCCACTTCACGGGCCCCTTGAGCCAGGGGCCTTCGCCACCAGGCACCCCATGAGTGAGGGCCTGCACCACGGCGTCGTGCATCAAGGTGAGGCTGGCGTTGCCACCCACGAGAATCTGATCCGGGGGGCAGTCGAGGTAGTCCCCAAAGAGGGCCTTCAGCTCGGGCAGGCCGTCCACCCCACCATAGTTGCGGCAGTCCACCCCACCAGGAGAGGTGTGATCCCCTGGGGGCACCGAGGCGAGCATCTCCTCTGCGAGGTCGAGCTGCTCCGGGCCGGGCTTACCCCGGGTCATGTCCAGGGCGAGGCCTCGCGCCACGAAGGCGTCATAGCGGCTCTTGATCTTGGCGGCTTTCTCTCGAAGCCCCTTGATCTGCTCGTCGGTGAGGGGCATCTCCAAAGCGTTCACTCTCATCCTCCGTGATTCGCCGGGCCCATCGACGCCCAGGCGCCGTGGAGTGTATTGGAATCGGCCACCAAAGGGGAACCCATGGGGCGTTTTACCGTCGGCTCGTTCAATCTGCGCAACCTCGTACGGCCGGGGGTGCCGTACTACGGCCGAGAGGGCGACTCACCCCGAGAGGTGCAGCGCAAACAAGTCTGGATCGGCAGGCAGCTCGACAACATGAGGGCAGAGATCGTCGGCGTGCAGGAAGTCTTCCACGCCGACGCCCTCGCCGGGGCCGTGGAGCGCAGCCGCATGGGGCGCCACAACGCCACGGTGCACGTCTCCGAGCGCGAAGGCGACGACGGCCCCCTGCCCTCTGTAGGGCTCGTCACCACGCTGCCGGTGAAACGCTGCGAGTTCATCGAGAGCTTCCCCAGCGCCGGCTGTCTGCAGCTCTCCGAGGGGGCGAACCCGGTCGATCGCTTCTCACGACCTGTGCTCCGGGCCGAGATCGAGCTGCCCACAGGGCCCACGGTGGTGGTCTTCGTGGTGCACCTGAAGTCGAAGCGCCCGGAGATGCTCGACGGCGAGGACGAGCACGATCCGATGCACCGGGCCACGGGCAAGGCCCGCTCGTTGATCCGACGCGCCTCGGAGGCCATCGCCCTGCGCCACCTGCTCGTCGAGGCGCTCCACGACACCGACACCCCCGTGATGGTCATGGGGGATCTCAACGATGCCGGCGGCGCGGTGACCTCGGACATCATCACCGGCAGCCCGCCCTGGGGCCGTCTGCCCGAGCGGCAGAAGCAGGCGCTGTGGGACGTATTGCTCTACAACGTCAAAGACATACAGGCGCGGCAGAGCCACAAAGATGTCTATTACACCCACCTGCACAATGGTCATTACGACGCCCTCGACCACATCCTGGTGAGCCAGGAGTTCTCGCGGGGCAACCGTAGGGGGATCGGCCACGTGGAGTACGTGCAGGTGCTCAACGATCACCTCGTCGATCGCACCCTCGCCCGCCGCAAGACGCCCCGCTGGCACTCGGATCACGGGCTGGTGGTGGCGACGTTCAAGCTCTACGAACCCTCCAAGACGCGCTGATACAGCCCACGAGGTGCCCCATGACCCACGCCCTGCCCGAGGCCCTCGCTCAGCTCGAGGCCGCCCGAGATACCGCCACCGAAGCGCAGAAGATCGCCGCCCGCACACTGCTGCACCGCGGAGTGCTCAAAGATGCCGAGATGCCCGACCAGCTGGGCTTCTGGGGAGCGTTGCTCGTCGAGGTCGAAGCGCTGGGCAGCGCGGAGATCGGGTACAGCGTGCCCGGCCGCGTGGAGGGCGCCGCCGCAGCCCTGAAGGGGCACAGCCTCACCCCGTGGATCTGCGTGGCCTTCGTTCGGGCCGCGTGCGCAGGCCACCGCAAGAATGTCAGTCGCATGTTGAGCCAGTGGATGCGCGCCGAGCCCGAGGGCTTGCTGATTCCGCTACGATATTGGCTCGCGCAACCCCGAGATCCCAGCCAGGCCGCCCTCACAGGTATGCTGTCCCGGCACTGTGGCTCTGAAGACGTGCCCTTGCTCGTCGCCCTGGGCACCGGGGGTAAACAGAACACTCAAAAGACCAGAGAGTTTGCCCACAATGCCCTCGTCGCCATGGGGCCGGCGGTGTACGACGCAGTCCTCGACGGTGCACAGGCCGGTCGAGGTGCGCAGGTGGGTCGAGGCGCGAACGCGTTGTTCTCGATGCTCTCCAGAATCACCCCCGACACTGCAGATCAGGTGCTGCACGTGGTCCAGCGCATGCGGGCCGAGCACAGAATCCACATCGTCAGCTTGAGCCTTTGTCAGTTCGTTTTGTCTCACAATCAAGTGCTCGGCTTTGCCGAAAGCCTCGACATCTTGAAGCAAGAGTCAGGGAACAACTCGATGGTCGGGCACTACATGGGTCAGTTGCTCCATCAGAACGCAGGTGACGCGGCCCGATCTGCAGCTCTGGCATTGTTGAGTGATCCTGCCTTCATCTGTACCGAAGCGGCAGTGACGTACTTTCGTATACACCCTCACGGCGAAGCCGCCGAAGGTCTGAAAAAGCTTCTACAACGCCCAGAAGCGCAAAAGAGCCACCATCAGGAGTCGATCGGCCGCGTCTTCAACGCATGCAACCGGCTCACTCAGGCCGCGATCCACAAGGTGGCGCCAGCGGCAGACATCGCCGAGCTCGACGCCCTACTCGCTCAGGCGGCGCCTGCTCAAGCTGTGGAGCACCGATACGTCAAGCTGCCCGACACCCTGCCTGCGCTTCGATGGGAAAACGGCTCAGAGCTCTCCCCCGCAGCTCAGTCATGGGTGATGTTTCAGCTGGCCAGTGAATCGACGGCGTTGAACGCCGATCTCTACGCCGTGCGTCGCCGCTGGCAACCAGAGAGCGCATCTGCCTGGCTGGCGGCGGCCTGTGATCACTTCTCTGGCGGCGAGCCCTGGCCCGAATGGGCTGCAGTGACGTGGAGCGACAACAGCATCCACTACGAGCGTCGATATGGCGTGGACACATTGGTCCTGTATCACGGCCACATGGGCAATGATGCCCAGATTCAGGCCCTTCATGATGCCTGCTACAGCCTGAGCACCCACCCGATGCGCATGTTCGATGCCTTCGCGGCGAGCGCGCTGCCCAGCGCCATCGGTGCCCTCGAGACCTGGGCCCGTAAGGGCCTGAAAGAAGGCCGCCCCCGGGACAAGCGGACGACGAAGTACACAGCCAGTCGGGCACTCGAGGCCATGGCGAAGCGGATGGGGCTCTCGGTGGGCGCCCTGAGCCTGATGAGCGTGCCCTATCTGGGCTTCGACGACGCAGGCCAACACACGCTGAGCTACGACGGACGAGACGTCATCCTCGAAGTACAGTCCGACGGTAAACTGGCCGTGCTCGACAAAGGCAAAAAACGCAGCAGCCTGCCCAAAGCGAGCGTCAACGCCGACATCGCCGAGACCGAGAGGGCCAAGGGGCGCTTCAAAGCGATCAAATCGACCTTGAGCAAAGCCCTCAAAGCCCAAGGCGAGCGTCTTGAAGAGGCTTTGATGCATGGCACTCGCCTCACCCCTGCGGTGTGGTCCGACATCTTCCAGCGGCATCCCATCGGCCGCGTGCTTGGGCAAGCCCTCGTGTTCTCGGCTCACCCGGAATCCGGAGACGCTCCATTCTTCTTCGGCCTCGATGTATCTGGAGACGCCTGTGATGTCGAAGGCGCAACGGTTCAGATCCATGATGCCTCTGTAGCCCTGACACACCCGGCAGACATGGAAGCTGAGGCACTCTCGGCATGGCGTGAGCGACTGAAAGGCATGACTCCGCCCATCAAGCAACTCGATCGCATGGTGCACACCCCACCCGCATCTGGAGCCCCCTTCGGGATGTTCTATGCGTCCGGTGGTGCCCGCCCAGTGGATCCAGGTCGACTGATCCGCAGCTTCGGCAAGCTCAACATGGTGATGTACGGCCAAAACAGCAGAGCATGGGTCGACACCGCAGAATGGCGCCTCGGAGACCGCACTGTGGTCATCTCCCACAGCGGCTGGCCGATTCGCACCCGTGATGCAGTCGACCCGGT
Source organism: Bradymonadia bacterium (assembly GCA_046290225.1). Classification (GTDB taxonomy): domain Bacteria; phylum Myxococcota_A; class Bradymonadia; order UBA7976; family UBA1532; genus JBKAGE01. The sequence continues at coordinate 13,259 of JBKAGE010000001.1, forward strand.
GGAGATCCTCGAGATTTCAGTCACGGGTGGTGAGCTCTCTGTGTCCACCTACAGCGAGATCTGCAAGGTGTTCTCAGAACTCTTGGGTGTGATCCTCTGAGGCGAGGGTCATGGTGGGTCCACCCAGACTCCACATTTTATATATTTTCCAAACTCTCGTTATAGGGGCATATCGCGCAATGTTCACCATGTGTGGGATCCTTTATGCTCAGGTCACAGTTCGCCCACAGCCCCCCGCCTGAAGACGTCTATCTTAGGCCCAACAAATACATAGCAAATGCCCCGAAGACAGGGAGATAGATGATGTCTACCTCAAAAATCACAGGTTTGGTGCTCAGCTGCATCGGCTTGATGGGTGTGTCATTCTCAGCAGGCGCCAAAGACAACCACTTCGAGATTCCATCGGCAGAGGAAATCCTCGCACCGATTCCTGAGCCTGCCGTCGAATTTGACGAGGGCGCTGACCCCTACCGAGTCAATCTGGTCGTGGGCTTGAAGGCGCACCGACACCGTGCTTGGACACGAGGCCGAGTGTTCCTCGAGGTCATCGACCACACAGGGGCCATCTCTGCAGGCGTGGAGCTTCATGGCCGCTGGATTGACGGTGACACGATCACCCCCTTCCACTGTGTGAGCAATCATCGAGGCCGGTGCCGAGCATCGGGACCATGGCTCAGAGATGGTCAGCAAATACTCGGTGCCACGATCGACATGGCCGTGAGCCCTGCTGGAAGTATGCACCCTGTGTATTCTTTCGCGCGATTGTCCGACGATGAAGCCAAGCAGCTGGAAGACGCGATCCAGATGGACGAGACGGGCCTGGGCAGAGTGCAGGTCAACCATCCCATCGATCCTGAAGACAGGCAGGATCGCTTCATGCTCTCAAGACGACGTCTCGTCGCGGGCACGATGTATCGCAATGTGGGTGTCTATACAGAGCAGAAGCCGATGGGCGTCTTCATCACTGACACGAGCATGGCAGTAGAGGCAGAGTTGATGCTCATGGGTCTGGTGTATGTGCCGTGCCCAGACTACTGCATGCCCGTTGGCCGAGGTCTGGGTCTATCATCACGCATTCAGTTCCCAGGCTCTGATGGCCTGCATCTCCCAATCTATATCCCGACCCCAATCTTCAACCCTGGCCAGTGAGGCATCGACGCCCCCTTTACTGGCGGGCGTCGATCTTCTTCGCCAGTCTCGTGAGACATGCCCCGAGCACAGGGCCTACAGGGGCATCGTGGCTGCCCGACTGGGCCATGAAGGTGTTGCGCCACTCACCGCCCTTGCGCACCTGAATCCGCGAGAACGCCTGGCCCTCGAGATACAAACCACCCTTGATGATGCGCACGTCGCCCTCTTCGGGCACCTTCTTGCTCTCGGGGTTCCAGAGTCGATCGCTGAACCCGGGGACCTTGAACCACACCTCGCGTTGCACTTTGGGATCATCGGGCAAGACATTGGGCTCACCGAGCACCTTGCCCACAGCCCGAGTGCTGAACCCGTTGCCGAGCAACAGGCCTGAGACGTTCACCTCTTTCTCGGAGACCTTCAGGCCCTCGAGCGCCGACTTCACCTGAGCGCCGAGGCCCAGGGCGATGACCTCTGGCAACAACTTGTGCTCGGCGAGCACCTTGCCAGCAGCCTCGCCAATGTCTGCGAGGGTGACATTGCGGCCCAGAAACTCCACCACGGCAGCCTCGCGGGGATTCTCTTTGAAATAGTTCGCCGCTGATTCTTCGCTGTATCCATCGGCGGCACGACACTCGCCGATGTGGCCCAGCTCGTGGAACAAGATCACTGAGCTGTGGGGCACTCCGGCCCGACCATTGCTCAATTTGATGCCCGGCTTTCCGCCACCGACGGCGTGCCACACGAGGGGCACCTGCAGCTTGGGGAAGGCTGCGTTCACCACCCCATCGGGCCCCGCGAGGCTGAGCATGCGATTGGCGATGGCGGTGAGGCTGGTGCCCCCCTTTTCTTCGTTGGCGGTCTTCTGCAAGAAGCTGACGAAGCTGGCCCAGTCTTTCTGGTCCCAGGCCCCCATGGCCGCCGTGGCGAAGTTCGCCGCCCGATCGAACCGGAACCACGTGGCCTGATCTCTGAGCCCGTGGGGGATCTGATACACCATCTGCAAGTCTTCGCCGAGCCACGACGGGTGGGCCGCGGCGAGGCCCTCGAAGAAGTTGTGGTACTGCCAGATGTCTACGAGATCTGAGGCTTTCGGGCGGGCCTCGAGGGCCTTCACTCCAGCAGCGTCGAGGGTGACGCGGCACGGCTCTTTGGCCAACAGCAGGTTCACCTTCTGCCCCAGGCCTCGGAGCGGGCTGTCCTTGATGTCGAAGATGAACTTTCGATCTTCTTCGATGAGGGCGCGCCGTTGATCCCGAGTCACCTCGGGATGCAGCAGCTTCCCGGTGCTGTCGACGAGCTCTACTGGGCAATAAGCGATGGTGAACCGCCCGGCCTCGAACGATCCCACAGCCTCGAAGACTTCAGTGGGCTCGTAGGTCTCGTAAGGCTCGCCCTCCTGGGTCTTGGAGATCATCTCCTGCAGCGTGGCGCCGCAGCCAGAGAGACACGTGAGAATGCTGAGATAGGTGATGAAGCGCATGGTGCTCTCTGAGAGACGAGAAGAAGACTCGAGGTTGCGTGGTGGGGCTTAGAGGTCCTCGCACAACAGCGGACCGAGTCAGGAAGGCGAGGCACGCTGCTGTGTGAAGACCTCTTACTCGCCCTTGAGACAGGCGCGATCGCCCTGTCCCGGCTTCTCCATGCATTCGGCGATGCAGGTGTTGCTGCTGTTGCAGCTGCCCGGACCTTGGGGGCCACAACGGTACATCACGTTGCAGCACGTGACGCAGGGCAAGACGGTGGAGGTGGTCGTCGGTACGGGGGCACCGTTGCCCTGGGTACCAATGACGGCGCCGTACACGAGATTTTCGGTGACGCCGGGCTCAAGCGTCTTGCTCCACTTTGCCCCCTGGTAGGCCCAATAGCCTGAGACGTCGGGGCCCATGAACCGCAACTCGAAGAGCATGGGCAGCTCGACGTCTCCGCCTTTGAGCGTGGGCGTAATCGTCAGCAACGTGACGTTCTTGGCATCAGATTCGCCATCACCCTGAGTGGCCTTGGCGGTCGCTTCGCCCTTGAGCGCAGGCAACTCACCTTGAGCCGGCCGGGTGAAGATGATCTTCCAGGTGTCGCCGGTCACGGACACGCTGATGTCGAAGTGAGCGGTCTCACCGTGGGGCTTCTGCTCCGAGGTGGTGAGGGTGCTCAGACGCCAGGGCTGAGACGGGGGCGTGGCGGGTTGGGCCGCGGGTTGTGCCGTGGGCTTCGCCTCTGCCTTGGCAGCCGTGTCACCTGCTGCAGGTTGTTCGCCTTTGTCCTTGGTGGGCTTCTCGGGCGCCTTCTTCGCATCAGCCGAGGCTGCGGCCTTCTCGTCGGCAGGCGCAGGCTTCTTCTCGGCCTCTGGTTTCTTGCCACAGCCCGACAAGGCCACGGCCAGCAAGACAGACATCAATCCACACAATTTCATCAGCGCATGCTCCAGAGGTGACGTGCGCAGTATCTTTGCCACCCCCACTACGGGGCCGCAAGACACTGTCCGCAGTTATGGTGCCGATGTACGCACGACAGTCCGGATTGGGTCATAAAACTTTCAGTTTCGGGTATCTGGGGCCGATGTCCTCAACGGAGAGGAGCGGGGCCACATCACCAGCCTCGCGGGCGCCTGGACGCATCGTTCACGATCTTCCGGGGCGTTGGGTTTCGCGTTTCGACATCGAGGATGAGTCATGTTGCCCAAACATGTACCGGCACCCGTGTGGGTGTCTCTTCTGTACACGTGTGTGCTCCTGGGGTGCGACAACCCCGAAGGCCATACGCCCGCCCCCATCACCCAACATACAGAGGGTTGGCAGCCCGCTTGGGCCGAAGAAGACGAGGTGGTGAGCGCCGAGCAGAAGGCTGTGTGGCGCGATCGCCTCGACGACGGCGGGGACTTCGTCGAGGTGAAGCTGCGCCCTGGTGTGCAGCTCGTGCCTCAGGCCGTCGCCGATGTGGCCTTCGTGGAGCAAGGGGCGCTGCGGTTCCCCGCTCAGGGCAATGAAGATCTCCTGAGCCTCGCCGAGGGCACCCCCATGGTGGCCGATCGTGCCTCGGACGACGCAGCGGGCAACCCTTTGGGCTTCATGCGCAAGGTGAAGTCGGTACAACAAATCGGTGACGAGATCGTCATCGAGACCGAGCGAGCGGCGCTGTCGGAGATCATCACCGGCGCCGCGGTCATCTCGGAGGAGAGCTTCCTCGACGAAGAGCTCGAGATCAGCGACGAAGCTCTGCTCGATCTCGCCGCCGGCCTCACCATGGCCGACGAGAAGCTGCCTCACATCAGCCTCGCCGAGCTCGAATCTGCGGGCCCCAACACCATCTTCGGTGGCTTCGGCGGCGGCGGTTGGGGCTTCGGGGGCGGCGGCTTCGGCTTTGGTGGCCTCGGCTTCGGGGGCTTCGGCTTTGGTGGTTTGGACTTCATCGACAGAGGCGTCAGCTGGGCCAAAGAGCGGCTCAAGCGTCTGATCGACATCGAGTTCGAGATCCACAGCGGCATCAGCGTACGCAAGCGGGGTGATTTCGCCTTTCAAAAGGCCATGGAGAAAGAGAAAGAAGCTGGGGGGATCACCTTTACCGCTGAAGGTGTACTCACCATCGGCGGCACCTACGATATCTCGCTCAAGCCACGCTTTGGCGTCATCGTCGATGAGTCCGACTTCGACGAGGTCTACGCCAAGTTCAACCTCAAAGGCGGCCTGTTCCTCGATGCTCTGCTCGAGTTGGTCTTCACCGCCGATGCTGGGGGCCGAGACGAGTTCGAGCAGTTCTCTGCAGCCGAGCGGGCCGCGGAAGCGCAAGTCGAAGCGGAGGATGGCTGGCGTCGCACGCTGGCCACCAAGAAGTGGAAAGGCCCCATGCTCGGCCCGGTGCCCACCACCTTCGTGCTCGAGATGCTGCAGATTTGCACCCTCGAGGCCGAGGCCACCCTCACCGCCGAAGCCAACGTGCGCACCGACGTGGACTTCGAGATGGGGGCGCGCTGGCGCAAGGGCGATGGCTGGGATCCCACCTACGATCTCAACTGGAACTTCGGCCACACCTTCGAGATGGAGGTCGCCGGCGGCGCCATGCTCTCGTGCACCCTCGGGCCAAGGCTCAGCTGGCTCATCGCCGACACCGCAGGGCCCTTCGCCGAGGCCAACCTCGGCGGCCGAGCAGATCTCGTCTACCAAGAGACCTGCGGCCACCCCTACGATCAGCTCCAGACCAAGTGGAGCGATGGCTTCATCAACAGCGACTTCACCATCACGGGCGATGTGCTCGTGGGGGTCACTGGCGAGGTTTGCCCTTTCAAGGCGGCACAGCTCGACAAACTCGGCGTAGATGATCTCTGCTTCGATCTCGGCGACACGAGCTGGCCCATCTACGACTACGAGAAGCTCGTCATGAACCGGCACTACGACCTGCCACAGGGCCTCGGCGTGTGTCAGGGCCTCTGTGACAACTTCGAGCTCGATCCCGACGTAGAGACCGACGTGGACTGTGGCGGCCGCTGCGGCACCACCCTCGGGTTTCGCTGCGACGTGGGGCAACGCTGCGAAGAGCATATCGACTGTGATGACTTCTTGATGTGCGAGGCGGGGCGCTGCGTGGAGACGGGCTGCGGCAACGAGCGCCTCGATGAAGCCACCGAGAGCGACGTGGACTGTGGCGGGCTGTGCATGATCTTCGCACAAGCTTGCAATGAGGGGGAACGCTGCAACGTGTTCAACGATTGCGCCGACGGCCTCTACTGCGCCGAGGGCGGCACCTGTGAGCAAATGCAATGCGACTCGGGCGCCAAAGACGCCGGCGAGTCGGACACCGACTGCGGCGGCCCCTGCGCCTTGGGGCTCGGCCAGGTCTGCCCCGACGGTGCAGGCTGTCGCGTCGACACGGACTGCTCCCCGGCGAGCGCATGTCTGCGTGGCGGGCCTCAGATCGGCATCTGTGTGCCCCGCAGCTGTGATCCCGAGGTGGTGCCCGTAGGCCGCCCGACCCCGCAGCGGGCGGAAGATCTCTCGGGCTTCAACCCACGTGTGCAGCCCTACAGCTTGGTGGCCTGCAACGTATGCGAGGGGGTCGACACCCCAGAGGGCTACGAAGGTGGCTGTGTAAAGACGCGCATGGCCCGGGCGGCAGATCTCGGTGGTCGCCTGGAGGTGCTGCGCTGCGGCGCCGAGGCCTTCACCTGCCCTGCGGGGGCAGAGATTTGCGGCGCTGACATCTACGCCACAACTCGCCAGAGCAGCGCCCCCAGGGCCCTCAACGTAGCCTGCGGCTGCGTCGACGACGACGGCTGCCAGTCAGGTCAGTGTGTCGACTTCCAGTGTACCCCAGGGCTCTGCGAGAACGAGCGCCTCAACCTCGGCGAGGGCGACATCGACTGCGGCGGCGAGTGCAGCGCCCGCTGCGCGGTGCAGTCCACCTGCAACGTCGACGACGACTGTGATCAGGCCTCAGCCTACGGCGCCCTCACCTGCGCCGCCCCGAACGGCGGCGAGGCGATGTGCACCCAGACCTGTTTCAACGGTGTTGCTGATGCTGGCGAGGCAGATGTGGATTGTGGCGGCCCCTGTGCCCGCACGTGCGGCGAGGATGCCCTGTGCACCGAGCAAGCCGACTGCAGCGCTGGCCTCATCTGCGCAGCCCGCACAGAGGGCGATCCGACCCAGTGCTTGGGGCCCTGCTTCAACGGCGCCGTCGACGCTGGGGAGACCGGTGTGGACTGTGGTGGCACCTGTGATGCCCAGTGCGCCCTCGGCGCGGGCTGCGTCGACGCCAGCGACTGCGCCTCGGGCTTCTGTGACGGCGCCCAGTGCGTTGAGTCGTGTGCGGACGGCCAGCAGAGCCCCGGGGAGGTGGGCGTGGACTGCGGCGGCATCTGCGATGCGCTGTGCCCCTCGGGCTCGGTGTGCGGCGCCGATGACGACTGCGCCACGGGCTACTGCACGCCGCAGTCGACCTGCGGCACGCCCACCTGCGCCGATGGCTGGGCCAACGGCGGAGAGACCGACGTGGATTGTGGTGGCACCTGCGATGCCCAATGTCCCGAAGGCGCCCAATGCGGCGACGCTGACGACTGCACCACGGGCATTTGTCAGGCGGGGCGCTGTGTGCTCGGCGGCTGCCTGAACGGCGAGCGTGACGGTGACGAAACTGATGTGGACTGCGGCGGCAGCTGCGGCCCTTGCCCCCTCGACCGCGCCTGTGGTGGCGATGGTGACTGCCAATCGAACCAGTGCATCGACGGTACTTGCCAGTTCCAGCCCTGCGTCGACGGTCAGGTGTCCCCCGGCGAGTCCGACGTGGACTGTGGCCGAGGCTGCGACACCCGCTGCGGCCTCGATCAAGCCTGCTTCCGGGGCGAAGACTGCGACTCGGGTGTGTGCAGCGCTGCGGGCCGTTGTGTGGCGAGCACCTGCGCTGACGGCCGCTGGAACGCAGGGGAGGCCGACATCGACTGCGGTGGCGACTGCGAGCAGACCTGTGAGTTCGGCCAACGCTGCCTCGCTGATCGCGACTGCCGCGTGGGGGTCTGCGGCCCTGAGGGCACCTGCACCGAGGCCTGCCGCGACGGGGTGCTCTCCCCCGGTGAGACCGACATCGACTGCGGCGGCGACTGCGCGCAGGCGTGCGCCCTCGAGGGCGGCTGCGCTGACGATGCCGACTGTCAATCGGGCCACTGCAACGGCACGGTCTGCGTAGCCTCGGCCTGCGAGAACGGGCGGCAAGACGCCGGCGAAGGCGGCGTGGACTGTGGTGGCGAATGCAACCCCTGCGCCACGGGGGCGGGCTGCGTCAGTGACGGCGACTGCGCCTCGGGCATCTGCAGCGCCAACGGCCAGTGCGTGAACAACACCTGCGAAAACGGCGTGCGGGACGTAGGCGCCCGGGCCGAGGTGGGTGTGGACTGCGGCGGGTTCTGCCCGTTCCTGTGCGGCGACGGGCAACCCTGCGAGGCCAACAGTCAGTGCGCCAGCGGCTTCTGTGACGACACCTGCAAACAGGCTTGCAACTGCGCCGTGGGCCAATTCACCCCGGAGTGGGGCACCTGGTCTTGCGCCGCCCACACCAACTTCAGCATCGAGGAGTGGAACTTCTCGAATGGCCTATGTCGCTACCACACGCGTCCCGAAGAGGCCCTGGCCAACCCACCGAGCACCTGCCCTGATCACCACGTGCTCGTGGGGCTACAAACGCATCACAACTACATCAACAGTGATTCGCCAGAGGGAGGTTATGTCTTTGGCATGCTGTGGCTCGAGGCCCTGTGCGCGCCGGTGCAAGTCGGTGTCGACGGGGCGGTGACGCTCGGTGAGCCGACGGCTCACATCCCGAGCCGCATCACCACCAGCCTGGCGCCCTACCAGGACGAGAACAATTACGTCAGCGTGCACTTCGACCCGATCCCGCGGCGCATGCAGTGCCCCGAGGGCTACGCGGTGCGAGGCATCAACGCCCGCTCACCCTACTACGCCATGGAGATCGACAGCGTCAGCTGCGGCCGCGTCAACGCATTGGGCCGCGTCGACACCGCTGCAGGCTTCGTCACCATCAACCACCCCGCCGGGCCCGTGCCCTTCACGAGCCCGAACGATGATCTCAGAGGCAATATGCGGCCCACGTGCGCGGGCGACGGCTTGATCTACGCCATCGACTGGTACGTCGATGAGTCGGTGCAGACACTCGACGGCCGCGAGCAGCCTCTGATGTCGGCGGTCAACGACTTCTCCTTCCGCTGCGCCCAGCTCACCCCCACCCCGGCGTGCCTTGCTTCAGACCGCTGCGTCTCAGGAGGTCAGTGATGTCGTCCCGAATCTTCACGCGAAGCGCGCTGTTGGCCGTCGCCGTGTTCACCGCAAGCTGTGGTGATCCCGACAACCCGGCGGACCCCTCGATCTACACCGCCCAGGAGAAACCCGCGCCGAGCGACCTCGAAGGCGAGGCCCCTGACGCAACGCCAGATCCAGGGCCCACGGGCGGGGAGCCCGGGCCCACGGTGTATGACCCGGAGACCAACACCCCGCCCACCTTGGCCATCATGGGCCCCGACATGAGCGGGCCTCTCTGGCAACAGGCCCCCCTCACCATCGAGGTGCAGGTGGGTGATGCCGAAACCCCCACCGAGGCCCTCGCGGTGACCGCCGCCCTCTCCATGGACGCCCAGGTGCCCTGGGCGATCTCTACGCCTGGGGCAGACGGCCGAGTCACCCTCACGTCAGATCAGCTGCCCCAAGGCAGCTACACGGTGAGCCTCACGGTGACCGATCCTGTGGGCGACAGCGCCTCCGAGGCCGTGGACATCACCGTGCTCCCCTCCCCCGATCGCCCGGTGGTGGTGTTGGCTCCAGAGCAGCCCACAGGGGCGGACGACATCGAGGTGGTGATGGTCGAAGCCCCCACGGTGGAAGGCGCCGGTGACATGGAGATGGCCTTGCAGTATCGCTGGGCGGTCTCTGGCCGCGAGGTAGATGTCTATGGCCCGGTGCTGTCGTCGAGCTGGTTCCAGCGGGGCGATCAGGTGCGGGTATGGGTGGACGCCTTCTTGATGGAGATGGGATCTCAGACGGGGAGCACCGCCACGGCCTCGGTCTGGATCGGCGACGCCCCCCTGGCCACCCCCGAAGTGCAGCTGTTTCCCAGCGCTCCAACAGTGGCCGACACGGTGTCGTGCGAGGTCATCAATGCCCCTCTCGATCCTGATGGCGCTCTGGAAACCTACACCTATGCGTGGACCTTCGACGGCGAGCCATTGCCCGAGGCCACTGAGCCCACCCTGGCGCTGGCCTCGGTCGTAGGCGGTGTATGGCAACCCCGATACGATGTGCGCTCCGGCGGCACCCTCGCCTGCGTCGTCACTGTGGCTCAGGGGGCCATCACCCTCGACCCGGTGGTGGCCGAGGCTGCGCTGCAACCCTTCGACGCCTGTGCCACCCCAGCCTCAGGCTGCAGCCCTGTGGGTGCCACCTGCGCCAACACCGATCGGGCCGAGGCAGACTGCGCGTGTGCGCCGGGCTATGTGGGCGACGGCACCACCTGCGACGACGAGGACGAGTGCGTTACGGGCAACCACGACTGCGGCCCTGGCGCGACCTGCACCAACACCTTCGGCGGCTTCGAGTGCAGCTGCCCCGAAGGCTTCACTGGTGATCCGCAGGTGGCGTGCACCGACACTGATGAGTGCGCCGAGGGCAGCGCGAACTGTGCCGCTCTCGCCACCTGCACCAACACCCCCGGCGGCTTCGAGTGCACCTGCGTCGACGGCACCATCGGTGACGGCTTCACCTGTGACGACGTCGACGAGTGTACCTCCGGCGCTGCAGCCTGTGCCTTCATCGCCACCTGCACCAACACCGCGCCGGGCTACACCTGCACCTGCCCCGACGGCTTTCAGGGCGACGGCACCACCTGCGACGACATCGACGAGTGCGCCGACGACGATCACAGCTGCCATGCCGACGCGATCTGCACCAACGCTCGTGGTGGCTACACCTGCGAGTGTGCCCCGGGCTACACGGGCGACGGCACCACCTGCGATGACATCGACGAGTGCGCCCGAGGCCTGGACAACTGCGGCGACGGCTCGACCTGCGAAAACACCCCAGGCGGCTTCACATGTAGCTGCCCCGATGGCTTCACCGATGTCGGCGGCGACTGCGTCGATGTAGACGAATGCGCCACGGGTAGCCACGACTGTGGCGCCCACGCCCAATGCCAGAACATCCCTGGCGGCTTCCGTTGCTTATGTGAGCAGGGCTACGCCGATGCCGACGGCGCCTGCGTAGATGTGGACGAGTGCGCCACGGGGCAGTTCGTGTGTGATCCGAACGCGCGATGCCAGAACACCGATGGCAGCTACACTTGCGCCTGCAACGCGGGCTTCGAGGGCAACGGCAAAGTCTGCACTGACATCGACGAGTGTCAGCAAAACCCCGGGTGCAGCCCATTTGGCTTCTGCAACAACACCCCTGGTGGTTTCGAGTGTGTCTGTGGCCCCGGCTTCCAGGGCGACGGCTACACCTGCGACTGAATGCGCAGGCCACGGCCCCACGGCGAGAGATCCCCCACCTGAGCGAATCCTTTCACCGCCTTACATTTTCAGCTATTGCAGTACGCACGCAGAAAAATGTTCTGCCCCACTTCGTGTGGGGTCTTGGAGGGAGAGGCGAATGTTCACCCATCTCAACCGGCTTGGTACGGCTTGCCTGAAAGCCAGCGCCGCGGTGATGCTCACAGGGCTCATGTTGAGCCCGGCCATGGCGCAGCAACAGGGGGCCACCACCTCGGAGCTGCCTCGAGAGCAGCTCGATCTCGATAGCCCCCACCAGTTCCGGTACCAGACCGTGACGGTGTTCCGTCTCAACCCCCTCGGCCTCATCAACCAGTCCCAGCTCGGGTACCGCTACCGCCTCTTCAACCCCGAGGACAAGCGCCCCGACGCCCCTCTGGGCCAGCGGGTTTTGCAGAACACCTACGCCGGCATCTCGTTCGCTCCGAGCATGAGCCCGGCTTTTGCCCGCCCGGGGGTGCTCCTGGAGCTCCAGCCTCTGGCGCTGATGCGCTTCTCGGCGTTGTACGAGCAGCAGTTCCACTACGGCGGCTTCGACACGATCCAGTCTTTCGGCTCGCCCAACGCGGAGTTCAGCGACAAAGATCAAGACGACGCTGGTGCTGCGGGTCTGAACTACAGCACCTCGGGCCGCTCGCTCACCCTGGCGGCACTCCTGCAGATGAAGGTGGGCAAGATCGCCGCCCGCTCGAACTTCCGCGCGCAGTGGACCGACATGGACACTCGCCGGAACGATCCGGTCTACTACGACATCATGTTCGATGTGCTCCAGCCCGCTGAAGGCTGGATGTACACGACTGATTCAGACTTGCTGTACTACGCCTCGGACACCTTCATCGTGGGCCTGCGTCACACCTGGCTGACGGTGGACTACCCCGATGACGCCTTCCTCCCGGACGAGAACCGCGATCTGTCAGAGAAGAACGTGCCGATGCACCGCCTCGGGCCGATCATGGTGTACCGCTTCAACAACGTGAAGGGCACGGCCTTCAACCAGCCCACGCTCTTCGTGATGGCGAACTGGTGGCTGCGTCACCGCTACCGCACGGGGCAAGAGGTCTCCCAGGCGTTCCCCTACGTGCTCATCGGCTACGCCTTCAACGGCGATCTATAGCTCCGCCGCTACGGCGGCGGAGTTAGTTCAACCGGTTCTTGTGGGTGTTGTTGCCCACGCCCACATCTTGCGCACACACGATCTTCGCCTTGATGGTGTTGTGCTTGCGGTTGCTACTGCTCACGTAGTGATAGGGCACCTTCACCTCGGTGCTCGCGCCTGGGCGCAGGGCCGGCAGTGTGCGCTTCAGGGCGCGCTCCGGACCATTCTCAGCCAGCTTGAAGTCTACCCTGCAGCCCGCAGCCGATGTCTTCTTGCCCACATTGGCCACCGTGAGGATGTACTCTCGATTTGGGCGGCCACCGCCCTTCTTCACCACCTTCGGGCGGCCTTCGAAAGTCAGATCTGTACGGCCGCGGAAGCTCACGAACTTCGTGTTGTTCCCCCAGCTCGGATCTTTGCTCTTGTCTCCACCCACCACCTCGAGGCGGCCCTTTTGACCGTCGCCAGGGATGTTCACCGACGCCGAGTACATGAAGCCATCGCGGCCACCGGCAAAGCGGGCCTTCGTCGTCTTGAGCACCGTACGCTTCGACCCTTCGACCCAGGTGATCTTCACATCGCTGCTCACCTGCCCGCCGCCTTGCTTGCCCAGATAAATCTCCAGCGTGGCCTTACCCCGCTTCCAGCTCTTCACATCGACCCGGTTCACCCTCAAGTCCGGGCCGTTGCCCGTGCTGCCCTTCTTCTTCACCGTCACCTTGCCGCCGGTCTTCAAACCCTTCGGCTTGAAACGGGGCTGAGCACTCGAGACAGAGAGGCACAGGCCGAGGGTCATGAGGCCTGTAACGAGGCCCATGGCGAGTGGGCCTCCTTTGCGGCGAAGAGAGAGTCGGGGGGTGAACATGGGTGCTTCCTCGTGATGGTACCGGAGAGATTGCCATAAATTATGACTCAGCGCGGCGTAGCCGCCGACGGGTCGATGGTCAGGTGTATTCACCAACAGGACAGATTTGTCGAGGCCTCAGAGCGTGTTCACTTCGACCTGGATCACGCCGCGCTCGTTGGGATCGTCAGCGGTGGCATTCGAACATGCTCCTGGTGTCGCGTCGGGCTGATCGATCGGCACGCACCCGGCCGTCACCATCAGCCAGAATGGTCCGTTGGTCCCTTCGCCATAGCCCGTACCTGCGCTCCCTGCAGAGATCACCCTCAGAGGACCCGTACGAGCATCTCGGTAACCCTCCAACTGGCTCGTGATGAGGGCAGAGACCCCTTCGCGGCTCAAGAGAGAGACCAGGCGTGCCCCTTCGAGACGATTTTTGAAGCTGTATCCACGCAGGCCTGATGTGTCGAAGGGTGGAATGTGTGTCACCACCACCGTGATCCCACGGCGTGTGCCACCGAACCATTCGTCCATGAGGCTGTAGGCCCGGCTGCCCAACGTAGCATCTGCAGAATCGAGCACGATCAGCTCGAGCGGGCCGACGTCGATCCTGAAGGTGAGCAGCCCGAGGGCGTCGAGCAACGCACCCGTCTGCTCGGCGCTGATGTCCCGATCACCCACCGTGGCGTACCAGGGCAGCCCCGTGGTGTCGAAGTCGGCGATGGTGGCGATCTCCCCAGCGTCGCCGTCAGAGGTGAAATCGCCATTGATGATGAGGAAGTCGGGGAGGACCTCGGCCACGCCAATGTCGTCAATGAAGCGTTGCCTGAGGGCCTGATCTCCCCTGTCGTTGGCCCACAGCGCAAACCGCACAGGTCCCGTCTCTTCGCTCCGACGGCTTGCGCGATGGCGTACAGCCAGTGCCGCTTCGCCGATGTCGTCATCTTCGGTGAAGGGGCCGGCGCACGCGCCGTTGCCACCTGGGGGCACTTGCTCCACCGTACCGAGGCCGGTTTGCACCTGAAGTGATGCCCGGCTCAGGGTCGTCGTCCAGATCAGGGTCTCGATGTTGTTGGCATCACACACCTGAGTCAGATCACTGAAGTCCCACTCCCCTTCGAGGGGGGTCCAGCTCGGGGCGTCGACATCGGCCTCGAAGCCCACGGCACGGCCTGGCAGGGTCTCGCTGAACACATCAGTGGCGAGAAACGCCCGTCGGGTGAGATCGACCTGGCCCGGACAGCCGAGATAATCCACCTCGAAGGTCACGCCCTGGTTGGTACAGCTCGTCGTCGAGACCGTCGCCTCCACCTCGAAGTCGGTGGCCCTGATCTTCACCACGAAGGGGCTGTCACCATCGGTTTGAGTCACTGACTGAATCGCTCCCCCTGTCACCTCTACAGTGAGGCCCGTGGTGAGGGTGCGGGTGGCCTGGGTCTCGGCCCCTTCCTCCCGCTCCTGAGTGGGGTTGGTGCAGCCCGCGAGCACCAGCAGCGTGCACAGCCACCTCATCTGAAGATCACCCCCAACCATGCCACGTAGCCCTGGCCCATCGTCATCGCGAAGGACACATCGAGGCTGTCGTCGTATCGATGAACGAGGGCCCACTCGAGCACGCCGGTTTCGGGGGATACGGGCGCCACCACGGCGGTGGGGTCCTGAACATAGGTCAGCGCCGAGCGGGTCTTGCGGCCCACGAAGATCTCCAGCCCCGTGCTCAGGGAGAGGTAGGTGTCGGTGAAGTCCGCGGCGCTCAGGATCGAGGGCGCGCTGTCGAGGTTCGAGGTGAACTGATAGCCGAGGCTGCCGAGACCCATGCGGTGGGTGAGGTAGAGCCCCTTCAGGTTGCGGGTCATTCGACCGATGTCGAGACGCAGTTCGGCATAGCCTTCGTATCCGCGCACGGCATACCCGTAGATGCGGGTCTCTTCGCGACGCAACCGCACTCCGAGGGCAATGTGCTCACCGCCTGTGGCGGGCTGCCAGAGACGGCCGCCCACGTCGAGGAGGAACCTGCGGTTGTCCAGGGCCACCTCCAGATCCATCAGCGGACGCACGAAGAAGCGCCCGGCATTGAGCTCGTACCAGAGCACGATGTAGTGGGCGAAGGGGGTGAGCGGATCGCTGTTGTAGCGATAGCTCAGGCCCACGCGGTTTCGATCGGGCAGATCTTCGTCGAGCGTGAGCGGATCAGAGCCCTTGAAGGCGCCGACGATGTCGGCGAGCCACGAGACGCTGAACAACATGATGCCGGTGTGGAGCAACCACTGCCGTGGAGCGCCATACCCTGCGTTGTCTTCCACGGGCTGTTTCATGAACGCGCTCGCCAGGAGCGCGGCGACGCCCACCACCTCGGCGATGAGCAGCGCCAGGGCCGTCTCCCGCTCACCCATGTAGTAGTGGCCGACGCCGTGGATCAAGAAGCCCGGCACGCTGGCCAACAGACCGCCGAGCATCGACCCTGGGGGCTCGAACTCAGGTCGATCGATATAACCCTGCTCGATCGCCTCCTCGGGGGTCTTGGGCTTGGCGCGGCGGCCCACTCTGGGGCCTCCGAGGCCTCGAGCAGCACCGGGCTGGACCTCTTCAGCCTCAGGGGCCGGCGCCGCCTCTGGTGGAGGCACCTCCGCAGAGGCCGGCGCCGCCGCCTCGGCAGGGGGCGCCGGAGGCGGCTCGGCCCAGGTGACCTGTGGCGTCAGCGCCACAATCAAGGCGGCGACGAGGCACCAGCATCCAGCGAGGCCTCTCATGGACCGCCGTGCTCGGAAGACTGTAGATGAGCCAGCCGCCGCGCGAGGCCACTGGCTCGCCCAGGCGAGCCTCCCTGATGATTGATGGCCCTGGAGATCGCCCGCTGTTGCCCCACGAGCACCACCAGCCGCCGGGCTCGGGTGATGGCGGTGTAGAGCAGGTTACGACGGAGCATGACCCAGTGCTCCGTGAGCACCGGCACGATCACAGCAGGATATTCGCTGCCCTGACTCTTGTGGATCGAACATGCGTAGGCCAGGGTCAGAGCGTCGAGGCTGGAGAAGTCGTACTCGAGCACCCGATCGTCGAAGCGCACCAGCAGCCCGCCCTCGATGGGGGCCTCGACCTGGCCGATGTCGCCGTTGAACACCTCGCGCTCGTAATCATTGCGCACCTGCATGACCTTGTCGCCCACCCGAAATGGGCGACTGCCTCGACCCACGATGCGGCCCTCGGCGTTCAGATGCGCCTGCAGGGCCTCGTTGAGCGCCTCTGCGCCACACCCTCCACGGTGCATGGGGGTGAGCACCTGCACATCGGCCACAGGATCAAGACCGAAAGCCTGAGGGATACGCTCGGAGACGAGCCTGCTGATGAGGCCGAGGGCTTCTTCAGGGCTTTGAGCCGGCACGGTGAAGAACTCACCGCCCGGGCCTGGCGGATCGCTCACCAGCTCAGCGCCCTGGAGCACACGGTGGGCGTTGGTGACGATGTGGCTGGCTTCTGCCTGACGGAACACCTGGGCGAGGCGCACCGAAGCCAGGCCCGCGGCGAGCAGATCGGCGAGGACCTGACCGGGCCCCACTGAGGGCAGCTGATCCGCATCACCCACCAGCACGAGCCGGCACCCGATGGGCACCGCCTTCACGAGGGCCTCGAACAGCTCGAGATCCACCATGGAGATCTCGTCTACGACGACCAGATCGGCCGCGATTGGGTGATCGAGCCCACGTTTGAAGGTGCGCTCTCGGGCGCTGTAGTTCAAAAGCCGGTGCAGCGTCGACGCCTCATGGCCCGTGGCCTCGGCGAGACGTCGCGAGGCGCGGCCCGTAGGTGCGGCGAGGCGCAGGCGAGCGCCGTTGAGCTCTGCCTGAGCCACCATGCCCTTGATCACCGTGGTCTTGCCGGTGCCCGGGCCACCTGTGATCACCAGCACTGGCGCATCAGCCATGGCCTGGAGCGCTTGCCGCTGCCCTGGAGAAAGAGTCACCCCAGCCTCTGCCTCATACCGGCTGTAGGCCACCGCCCAGGGCTGTACCGAGGTTGTGGCCAACGTGCCCAGACGACGGGCCACCGCCTGCTCTGACGCCAGCAAGTGAGGCAAATAGATCGCCCCCTCGGGATCAGCGAGCGCTCTGCCCTGCTCTACGAGCGTTTCGAGGGCAGCGGCGGCTGCGCCAGGGCGCCCGAGCATCTGATCAGCCTGCCGGGTGAGCTGCTCTGCTGGCTGGTACACATGGCCTTCTTCAGCGGCGGCCTTGAGCAAATGCACCACCGCAGCCTCGGCCCGCATGGGGGCGTCGACGGCGAAGCCCAGCGCTCGGGCGATGCGATCAGCAGTGGTGAAGCCCACACCGCTGATTTCTTCAGCGAGACGATAGGGCTGTCCGCGCACGATGCTGATGGCCTGCCCTCCATATCGACGCCAGATGCGGGCGGCGAGGGCCGGCGGGATCAAATGGCCCTGAAGGAAGATCAACACCTCGCGCTGCAGCTTCTTGTGGCGAAAGGCCTGCTGAATGCTGGTGCTGCGCACAGGCCCGATGCCGTCGACCTCCGCGAGGCGATCAGGGTGATGCTCGATGACCTCGAGGGTGTCGACACCAAAAGCCGCCACGAGGCGCTCGGCCAGGCCGGGGCCGATGCCGGGCACGTGACCTGCTCCGAGGTAGTTCTGGATGCCCTCTACGGTGTAGGGCATCAGCGGGAAGCCATACTCGACCTTGAGTTGTGCGCCGTGTTTGGGGTGCTGGGCCCAGACACCGCTCAACCGCACCCGATCGCCCACCTCGAGGCCCTGCAACGCGCCCACCGCCGTGATCAGGTGCCCCTCGTCGGGTCTGATCCGCGCCACGGCATATGTCTGCTCGTCATTGGTGAAGACAAACCGGTCGAGGGTGCCTTCCACCACCACCTCCCCGTCAGGGAGTGGATCTCCCAGGGGGGCGTCGAGGCCCAGATCAGGCTGATCGGTGCTCATGGTGTTGCTCCCAGGGGCGCAGCGGTGTGCATCGCCCTCGATCTCGGCCGCCATGGCGGATGGGCGGCCCCGCACGTCAATCGGCGTCGATCGTCGACTGGTGGTAGCACATCGCACGCAGGCGTCAAGGGCTTCGCCCGGAGGCCTGCAAGCTGACTCAGCCCTCAGCTGGCCCGCATCAGTGGCCGTTACTCAAAGGGATCACTGGGGCATTGTGAGGAGGGTTGAATCATGAGTGCTGTCTTGCTGGTCGATGACGAGCCCCACATTCTGACGGGGCTGCGCAATTTACTCAGAAACAAGCCCTATCACATCCTCACGGCCCACAGTGGCGAGGCCGCCCTCGCCATCCTCGAGCAGGAAGAGGTGGATGTGGTCATCACCGATGAGCGCATGCCGGGGATGTCCGGCTCTGAGCTCTGCGCGCAGATGAGCACCCTCGATCACCCTGCGGTGCGCATCATTCTCACAGGCCAGGCCAGCCTCGAATCGGCGGTGCGGGCCCTCAACGAGGGGTGCGTGTATCGATTCCTGCACAAGCCCTGCAAGCCCGCGGCCCTCGAACGCACCCTCAACGAAGCGCTGCAGCTCAAGAGCATGTCCTCTGCCACGGTGCAGATGCTCGAAGCGGTCTACAGCTCCTACCAGCAGTCGATGCCCATGGGTTTCGCCCTGCGCTACAAGCCCAACCCCGGCGCATTCACCGGCGCTCGGGCCCCAGCCTTCGTCTCCCAGGCTCTGGCTCAGTCAGAGGCAGAAGCCCAAGAGGTCGAAGCGGCAGTGCCGGGCCTCGCCGACCTCTCCATGCGGGAGCGAGAGCTGGTGCAGATGCTCACCGAGGGCTACCGGCTCCCACAGATCGCCGAGCAGATGGGCATCAGCCACCACACCGCCCGCAACCACCTGAAGTCGGTCTTCGCCAAGACCGGCATCCATTCTCAGGGAGAGCTCGTCGCCGCGCTCCGGCGTTGAGACACAGAATTATGGTTCCGATCTGCCGAACTTGATCTCAAGGGCAAGCAGCTGGGATACCGAACGCTCCTGAAGGGTCTGAGTTTTCGTCAGACCTGTGCCCATTGGCTCTGGAGCGCCTCACTTGGCTCAACTTCGTCCCCGCTTTGAGATGGACCTACGCGCCGTCGTCGCCGCCATCGCCATCCTGGCCATGGCGCCGTTGGTGGCTCTGGGGGTCACCTCGAGCCCGCTCCTCGCTGGGGGCGCCATCCTCGCCGTGGCCGCAGGCCTGCTGCTCCTCGCCCGCGAGCAGTGGATCGCCCCTCTGCTGGCTCTGGGCTTCATGTACAACGCCGTCTTCGTCTCCTTGGGCTTTGCCTTCCTCGGCGTAGGCGACGGTGTGGCTCTGATGAGCTTCGGCGCCTGGTTCATTCATCGGCTCGGGCGCCCCCGACCCTTCCGGCTCAAACACATCTCTCTCATGATCCTGTTCATGATCATCTGCTACGTCAGCTTGGTGAACGGTGTCATGCCAGGGGCGAGCAAAGGGCCCTACATGCGGCAGGTGGTCTACATGCTCGGCCTCGTGATCATGATGGACACCCTCAGGAACTTCACCCAGCTGCGGTGGGTGATGTACGCCCTGGCCATCGCTTCGGTGATCCATTGCGTCTACGCGGTGGTGTCATATGACGGCGTGCGGCGTCTGAGAGGCTTTGTCGATCAGCCCAACACCCTGGCTCACCTCGTGGCCTTTGGCATGCTCCCCACCCTGGAGCGTTTTCAGAACAACACCGACTCCACCCGCCGCGTGCTGTGGATGGGCGCCTTCATGTTGCAGGTGGCGGTCATCGTGATGAGTGTCTCTCGAGGCACCATCCTCGCCCTCGCCGTGGCCTTGCTGTGGTGGGTGCGGGCCAACCGTGGGCAAGTCCTCATCATCCTCGTCGGCGGCCTCGCGGTCTTCATCGCCATGAAGGGCATCGAAGACCGGCCCACTCAGAACATCGTGCAAGATCGCCTGGCGATGAAAGATGCGAGCTTGCACCACCGCACCGAGATCTTCGGCTATGGCGTCGAGGCGTTGTTCACGCACCCCTGGCTCGGGGTGGGCTTCAACCAGTTCACCGAGCTCGACCGCGCCATCGATCTCAGCCAGAACGCCTCGGGCCGCGCGGCCCACAACTACTATCTGAACATCGCCGTCTCCGTGGGCTTGCCCGGGGTCTTCCTGCTGCTGGGCTTCTGCTGGCTGCACAGCCGCCGTGTCTGGCAACATCACCGGTGGCTGTCCCAGCTCAGATCTCGCACCCCGGAACAGAATGAAGCGATGGTGCTCCTGAGCCTGTTGCAGTGTGTCATCTTGTTCGAAACCGTAGGTTTGATGACCAAGGGTGACATGATGGGCCTGCTCTGGATGCTGATGGGTGTCACCGCCGCCGCATCTCAGCTCGAGTTGCCGACCTCTGACGACGACCGTTCCTCTGTGACCACACCGTGAGAGCAGCCTCATGAACCAGATCCTGATGTCCGCCGAAGATCGCATGCGCCGCCACCTGCCAGAGATGGACGACACCACGTGGCGCCGGGTGAGCAGCCGGGCCCGGCAGTATTTTCACGATCTCCCCCTCAAAGGCCGACGGGTCCTGGACATCGGTGCCGGCAGCGGGGTCTTCAGCCTCTGGATGAAAGAGGTCTGCGGCGCAGCTGAGGTGGTGGCCGTGGAGCCTGGCGAAGGTGTGGGCACCACCGCAGGGGTAGACGAGGCCTCTCACGCCCTCTTCGAGCGCTCGGGCATCCCCGGCCTGCGCCTGGTGAGCGCCCGAATCCAAGACTTCGTGCCCGATGAACCCTTCGACGTGATCGTGTCGATCAACTCGATCAACCACGTCGACGAGGTCACCCATCGCCTCGATCGGGAGAGCGATGCCCGCGACCGCTTCATCACCTTGTTCCGTCAACTGCACGACATGTTGGTGGTGGGCGGCGATCTGATGGTGACAGACGCAGATCGCTACTGCCTGGAGCGCTACACCGCCCGCCTGGGCCTGCCCCGCCTGTTCACGCCCACGATCGACTACGATTTGCACCAGAAGGCAGAGACCTGGGCAGAGCTGGCAGAGATGGGCGGCTTTGGTGACTTCCACATCCGCGGGGTGGCCTCGAGCTCACTCGAACCGCGTCTGGGTCCCTGGCGCGACAACCGAATCGCGGCATTCCTGACCACGGGCGTGTTCCTGATGCGGGCCCGCCGCATCAGCTGATACGGCATACGATCAGAACACCCGCACAGGCCGGCAGCCCATACCGTCACCGCGCTCGTTGGCGGGAAAATCCCCACGGCGGGTGGTGCGCAGATCGTAGTCGGGGCGGAACCACGCGCCGCCTCGAGCCACGCGGTGCTTGCCACCCGTGAGACGAGGGCGACCATCCGCTGGGGCGCCTTCGTAGCCCGCCACGTAGACATCCGAGACCCACTCCCAGACGTTCCCTGCCATATCGCACAAGCCTTGAGCGGTATGCCCTTCTTTCAGGCTGCACACCGGCTGGGTGCTGCGGCTGCCACAACCTGGTCGATCTCGATCGCGGAACACCGTACGTCCACAAGTGGCCATCGAGTTGCCCCAGGGGAACCGGATGGGCTCGCCGGCGCCACGGGCGGCGTACTCCCACTCCGCCTCACTCGGCAGGCGGCCACCGATCCACCAGGAGAAGTCCCTCGCCTGGGCCCAGCTCAGGCAGTTGATGGGATGGTCGTCTCGATTGGGTCGGCCCCAGTTGCACACCGCTCCCTTGCTCAACCCCTCGTCGCTGCACGCGCCGGCCTCGACGCAGGCGCGGTACTGCGCCACGGTGACCTCGGCCTGAGCCATGGCGAACCCCGGCAGCTTCACCGTGCGCACCGGGCCCTCGGTGGCGTCGCTGCGAGATCCCATGTCGAACTCACCGGCGGGGAGCTTCACCCAGGTGACCCCCACCGCCTCGGCGATGGCGTCGGCCCGCTGGCTCGCCTCTTCGATGAGCTTTCGCCAGGGCTGATAGGTGGCGTTGAACTCTGCGGTGAGCGCCCGCTTCTTCTTTTGGGGCAGCACATCGTCATCGAGCTGGAGCAGCCGCTTGAGCTTGGTCTCGTCTCGAGCCATGGCCTCGGCCACCTCCACCAGGCGACGGTGCTGAGCGCGGCGCGTGCGGGCCACGCTCACCCATTGGCGGGCGCGTCGCTCTGCTTCGGCCTTCATCTCTGGAGAGATCTTGTGGTGTCGAGCCACAGCCCACCAGCGCGTGGCCAGCACGTCGGGGTGAGCGCCGGGCTTCTTCTCCATGCGCCGGGCTTCTTGCAGGCGCTCCAGCAGATCGACGTCCAGCGCGGCGAGGCCCCCTGGGGGCGCAGGCAGCTCACCGGGGATCTGGGCCTCGAAGTTCTGGGGCATCGGCAAGCCCGAGCCAAAATGGGCGTCGTCTCCGCCCAGAGGGCCAATGGCCGAGAGCAAGCTGGTGCTGATGCCCTCGACGACTTCTTCGAGGCCCTTCACGTCTTCAGATCCCCCCTGGCGTTGTGCCAGCAAGGCGCCCGACTCGGTGTTGTAGAGCTTGAGGTTCACCCGCAGGGCGTCACCGAGACGGATGACCTCACCAGAGACCACGTAGTGTGCGCCGATGTTGCGGCCGGTCTCCACCTCGCACTCCCCTTCGCAGGCGGCGAGATCCACCCCAGGGGGCAACATCTCCACGAGGTTCTCCCGAGTGATCACGGTGAACTTGCCCTGGTCGAGCCTCAAGGCCACCCCACGGGAGAGATCGGTCAAGTAGGCCAGAGTGTCTTCTCGAAGCTCTGCGGCGTTGTGCAGCTCGAGCACGGCGATGCGCTTCGGCGCAGCGGCGCCGGCGGTGGACAAGCAGACAGCGGTGAGCGCGAGGGCGAAGATCAGCCCCCTCTTGAAGATACTCAGACCCATGAAATCCCCTGCGTGCATCGGTGGCAGTACAGACTCAGCAACTTAGCAGACAGATCTACGACGCTGGAGGGGGCAGGTTCTTCTATGACGGATTCATGACACCGATACGCGTCACTCTGAAGGGGCCGCCACGAAAGGATCGCTGAACTTCTCGTCGGCGAGCATGGCGCGATCGGTGAGCGTCTCCATGAAGGCCACCAGGGCTTCTTTTTCGCTCTGAGTGAAGTCGAAGCGGATCGGCCCGCTCACCCCACGCAACGGCGGGATCAACGTGGGATGGTCCTGGATGCCCGTGCTGTAGTGCTCCACCACCTCCATGAGGGTGGCGAAGCGGCCATCGTGCATATAGGGCGGCCGAACAGCGACGTTCTTGAGCGAAGGCACTTTGAACTTGCCGATGTCGTTGTGGTTCATCGTCGACTCATACACCCCCAGATCATCAATGGACTGGGCGTCGAGGCCGTTGTTGGTCGCCGTGGACGTGCCCTGACGCCCATTGGGTACAGGGCCAACAAAGGCTTCGGTGGTGTGGCACACGGCGCAATTGGCCTGGCCGCCGCCCTCGACCTGCCTGGCGACGAAGAACAGCCGCTTGCCGAGGTTCTCCTGCGCAGTAAAGCCCGGGAAGTTGACTACAGGAGAGTCCACCTCAGCCCTGGCCACATCGTACTTCGAGGTGGTGCTCACCATGCTCCGGATGAACTGCGCCAGCGCCTTCGAGATCCTGTCGCTCGAGATCGAGTCGTCGCCAAAGGCATCCTCGAACAACTGCGGGTAGTACGGCTGGCTACGCACAATCTCCTCGAGCCGTTCGAGGGTGAGGCCCATCTCCACATCATCTTGAAAGGGCATGAGCACCTGCGCTTCGAGGCGCTCTGCCCGCTCGTCCCAGAAGAACTTGCCGCTGAAGTAGAAGCGCCCGTTGGCCAGCCCCATGGAGTGCCGCCGCGTATGACCGCCCTCGAAGCCTTCGCTGTGCACCTCAGGATCAGAGAAGCCATGGGCCTGCTGATGGCACGAGGCACATGCGATGGTGCCATTGGCGCTCAGCTTCTTGTCGTAGAAGAGCACCCGCCCCAAAGTGGCCCCAGCATCGGTCACGGGGTTGTCTTCGGGGGTGTTGTCGAAGTCGAGGGCTGCACGCTGAAAACGAAACCGCTCCGGGAACTCGTTCTGAGTCAGGAAGCGTGGAAGCACGATGTCGGCGTAGGTGAAGGGGGGCTCAGGCAGCACAGGAGCGCCGGGCTGCACCACCGCAGCGTCTTCTGGCGGCACCACCCCCATGTCGACCACAGGCGCCATGCCATCGAGGGCAGCATCATCGATGGACGCCGCATCATCGCAGCCCACAACAACCAGTGAGAGCAGCACAATCTGTGTGGCGCGGATGAGGCTCATGCGTTCCCTCAATGTGGTCTACCCGTCTTCGAGCTCACCTGACTTGCCCACGTTGAAGCTGAAGCTGCGCTCGCCGCTGGTCAAGGTCACCTTGCTCACCGCATCGTCGACACGCTCGAACTCCATGGTGATGGTACGCACAGGCGTCGTGAGAATGTAGGTGCCCGCCTGGGGCATGGCATCTTGCCCGCGCATCTGCACTCCATTGCTGGCCAAGCTCCACACAAGGCCGTCCTCGGCCCATCCCCATGTGCTGTCTCCGTCGATGAGCATGCCCCCAGAGATGCCAGCGTCGGGATCTATGAGCCTCTGGGTATGCGTGCCGGCGCCCACCCTGTCGCTTCTGTCTGTCTTCCAGGTGAAGTCGTGGGCCACCTCGCGGCTCTGCTCGCCGGGGATCCAGGTCACGGTGGCGTTGCCCGTGAGCACGACGGTGCCCTGGGTGAAGTCGGTCCAGGCGTGCTCGACCTGCACACCCTCGCCGTCATTCCGAGCGATGGTGATGGTGTGGCTGCCACCCCAGGTTCTGTCGCGCCATACGCAGTCGTCGTCGAGGGTGCCATGATCGATGGTGAGCTGAGCCTTTTCGGCGTCGAGGGCCACCTCGGCACACGGGATCTGACTCTGGTAGAAATCAGCAAGCTCTTCTGCGCCCTTGGCTACGCCCTCGCCAAGGGTGAACTCGGTGCTGATCTCGATGGACTCGCTGGTGAGGGCACTGGCCTGGCTCGCGGTGATGGCCTGTCGGGCGCCGCTCTCTGCCTCCCCTTTGCTCATCTCCTGATAGTCCGGTGGTGGGCAACCCCAGAGGCTGCCCACGGCGAGGGTGGCGATGAGGGCGCGGCTCAGTGAAGTGATGTGCACGGTGGATCTCCTCGAAGGTGTGAAGCCTGTTTCGAATGCACAGTACAGCACTCGCCATGCCAATTGCGCGTATGGCCATTCTTCGGGGGGTTGGGTGGACAGTGTCAACGGGGGGTTACAGAGGGGGCGTGTCTGGTGCTTTTGTTGTGGTGTATTCGGGGGCCCGCTTCGCGGGTAAGAGAGTTTTCGGGCACGGGCACGGGCACGGGCACGGGCACGAGTTTTACGGGTGTGGACAGTGCAGCCTGAGGCTGCATGTCTTGGAGCGAGTGTAGGCCTGCGTAGCCGGCCGGAGGGAGCGGAAAGGCACCCGAAGGGCTGGCCACTGTTCGACCTGACAGTGCAGCCTGAGGCTGCATGTCTTGGAGCGAGTGTAGGCCTGCGTAGCCGGCCGGAGGGAGCGGAAAGACACCCGGAGGGCTGGCCACTGGTCAACCTGACCCGTGGCCCTGCCTGAACTCAGGACGAAGGCTGCAATTGAAGCTGAGATGATGTGTTTCAGAACGACCTGAGAGTTCAGGTCTTGAAGTACACGGAGGTCCAAAACCTCCACCGAGAACAATGTGGGGCTGAGTAGAGCCTCCACCATTACAGACCCACGAGCGGAGCCATGCAGGGCCACGGGTCCAGGTACGTATCAACTCGTGCCCGTGCCCGTGCCCGTGCCCGTGCCCGAAAACTCTCTTACCCGCGAAGCGGGCCCCCTCACTTAGCCAACTGACCCTCCACCGCCTTCACCAAAGCAGGATCCATCGGATCCACCGACGATTCGAAGCGGGCCACCACCTCCCCCTTGGGGCTCACCAGGAACTTGGTGAAGTTCCAGCGGACCTCCCCCTGAGTCTTCGAGGACTTCTCCGTGAGCAGAGTGTAGAGCGGGGCCTTCTCGGGGCCCTTGGCGTGCACCTTGTCGAAGAGCGGGAAGGTGATCGAGAAGTTGTCGGCGACGAAACCTTGGATCATCTTCGCGTCGCCGGGCTCCTGACCACCGAAGTCGTTCGACGGGAAGGCCAGCACCACCAGCCCCTTGTCCTTGTAGGTGCGGTGCAGGCGCTCCAGACCCGCGTACTGCGGGGTGAAACCACACTGCGAGGCCGTGTTGACGATGAGCATCGCCTTGCCTGCGTAGTCTTTGAGGCTCACCGGCTTGCCTTGGATGTCAGTCACCGTGAGGGCGTGAATCGGCGCTGTTTGAGCAGCGGGCTTCTCGGCGGCAGGCTCGGCGCAGATGGGGGTGGCCCAGAAGGCCAGGGCGCCGGTGAGGGCGAGCATCAGGTGGGTGGGGCGCATGGAGGACCTCTCGAATCAGTGTGCCCTTCAGAGATGAGCACTTCGAGAGATGGTCGCGCGTTCAGGAGAGAGTGGGTGAGTTGTGGGCGGCTCAGTCGATGGGCGACATGCCCACCTGCTCGCCGCCGCTGCTCATGCCCAGAGAAATGTAGCTCGTCGACATCGACAGCGTGGAGTAGCTCACGTAGGTCGCAGCATCCCAGATGAGGGAGCTGGAGCCCAAGCCGTTCCCGTAAACAATCCAGGTGGACTGGGTGCTGGTCACCGAGAGGCTGCTGTAATCGTTGAGCATCAGGCTGCTGAAGTCGCTGGGGATCGAGCTCGACCCCAACCCGTTGCCGAAGGAGTACATCATCGCCTCCTGCGTCTGGTACATCAGCGTCCAGTTGGCGTCGAAGACGAGAGAGCTCGAACCCAGGCCATTGCCGTCGGCGATGGCGGCGGCTTCGTCATTCTCAAACCGGGTGGAGTTCAGCACCGAGACCCCTGGGGGCAGGGCCGTGGCCGGACCCAGGTTCCGCACGTTGTAGGTGACATCGGTGCTGTTGCCGGTTCTGCCGAAGAAGTGCTCGGCGATCTCCGAGTCGGGGTTCAGGGCGAAGATCACCCCGCGGCGCTCACCCTCTGCGTTGAGGATCGCCTGAGCCTCACCCTGGCTGAGGCCATAGTAGCCCAGAGCGGGAGAGGCCCAGCGGTGCATGTCGTCAGCAGCTTCTCGCTGTACCCGGTCGACGAAGAAGGTGGCCAGCTTGCCCGGCTCGTTGGGCAACTCGGCGGAATACACCAGACAATGATCCGAGCCTGCCTGAACCGAACAGCTCACGCTGCCTTCTACCTGACCTGACCAATGGCCGAAGATGGTCACGTCTTCAGTGAGCCCTCGGGCATCATCGTCACCGTGGTTCTCACGTACGGTGATGGCCGCCGCGAGCTTCACCTTGCTCTCGTTGCTCTTCTGCAAGGCGATGGGGCTCACGTGGAACCGCTTGAGCATCGCCAGATCGCCAGGGTAGTTGGCGTGATCGCGGTACAGCAGGGCCAGTGCAGGGCGCATCACCCCGTTGCCGTGGTTGGGCGAGAAGCCAGCACCCTGGCGCTCGCCTGTGGCGGAGATGATGGGTCGGATCAGCTCTCGGGGGATCCCACGCTCGATCATGAGGGCGGCGAGGCCGGTGACCGCCACGGCGGCCTGTGAGGTGCCCGCAGCCATCCAGTACCCGTAGGACCCGGGCTCGCTGGGATCGAAGGCCTCGGCGAGGATGCCGTCGACGATGCCGTCTCCGTCAAGGTCGCTGGCCATGTTCCCGCCGGGGGCGAGGATCTCCAGAGCCGTACCGGTGTTGCTGTACTCCGCAACAGAAGGCACCACGGTGGTCCGATCCCGGTAGGTCGGGCGGTCGTGGGCACCCACGGCGATCACGTGGGGCGCAGCAGCGGGCCAGCCTACCTGATCAGCGCCAGAGTTACCTGCGGAGCCCACCATGATGCTGCCCGCCTCGGAGGCATGACGCAGCGCCCGCTGCATCATCTGACCCGGCTGATAGCCGACGCCGAAGGACAAGCTCATGTTGATGACATCTGCCCCCTGATCGGCGGCGTAGATCAAGCCCTCGGAGACCTGGAACTCGGTGCCGCTCAACTCGGCGCCGAGGACCTTCACCGGCAAGATACGCGCGCCCACGGCGTAGCCGCGAGTCAGGGCCCCACACCGGGGATCGGCGCCGAGCAGCGAGGCGAGGTGGGTGCCGTGCTGGTGATCGTCGGTGGGATCAGCATCGTCGTTGACGAAGTCGTACCCGTCGCCACGCTCGGTGCAGCCCAGAGAGGGCGCATCTGCGAGGCCACTGTCCAAGATCGCCACCGTGACACTGCTGGCCCGAGGCACGACCTGGAAAGCCGTGGGCCACCCGTCGGCCTGCAATCGGCTCAGGCCCTGCATGTGCCACATCAGACCCGCCAGAGGCGGCGCATCGACACTCGTGAGCTCGGGGGCCTGCAAACCCTCGAAGAGAATTTGATCAGCCTCCTGCATCTGCCCGACGGCCAGCGCTTCGTTGGCACCCAGGCCGGCATCAGCCGCCTTATCCTTATCCTTATCCTTATCCGTTGCGCCGTAGGCGATGGCGTTGGGATCAGCGCTTTCAACACCAGGCAAACGACTCACAGTCTGCAGCGCGAGGGCGAGATCGCCCCCATCTGTCAGACGCACGCGCCAGATGCCCAGAATCTCGTTATGTTGCAGGACCTCGACGTGGGCAGCCTCCCAGATGGCTGCTCGCGCCGCGGCGTCAACGTGCTGGCCCACACGGACCAGCATCTCACCCCGGGCCACCTCGACGACGTGCTTGCCGTACTCGAGGGCCTCGACCTCGGGGGTGCCAGGGGCGCGGTTCTCTCCAGGACCGGGCTCGATGGCGTTCTGAATGATGCGTTGAGCGAAGGCGGCCTGTTGAGCCCTCTCCGCACGCTCGAGGGGGGTGATGTCCCCCCCTCCACCGTGGCTGCCCCCTTCGGCGACGAAGGGGTGGTGCTCGTTCGTCTGGCTCCCGTCTCCAGAATGGCCTTGCTCGCCGCCGAGCGACAGAAGCATCGCGCCGGCGGCCAAACCCGCAAGTGGGAGAGTCCAGCGCCGATTGCGCTGCCCTGATGGCAAGCCTCTCTTCATATGTTTCCTCCTCAGCAGCCACACGTGTGGCGTCAGCAAAGGAAAAAACGGAACCTTCAGAAGCAAACTTGAGACACTTTAGAAAAAAGTGAGTCAGGAGCGACCCCCATTGGCTCGAAATCAGAGGCTCTTGATCCAGCCCGTGAATCGCTCTGCGGCCTTGAACCGTGCGGGACCCACGCGGATCACCGCCCCCCGATGACGCAGCCACGCCTTGAAGCTTCGGGGTGGCACACTTGTTCCGAAGATTTGATTGTAGAGCAGCCGCACATGGCGGGTACGGAACGTGTCACCGAGCAATCCCAGGGGCCATGGGCCCACCTGCGCCTGTGTCATGAGACGCTGTCTCGCGGCCTCGATGATCTCGTCGTGATCGAAGGCGAGGCCCGGCAGCGCGTCGAGGGGGAACCACCGCGCCTTGGCGGCGTCATCCCCAGCTTGGGCCTCGCAGTCCGCCGGTGCCAGGCCGAGCCAGGCGCTGGTGACCACCCACCCCCGTGGATCGCGACCAGGGGTGCCGAAGACACCGATCTCCATCAAGGGCAGGCCCTTGACCCCAGTCTCTTCCTCGAGCTCGCGGTGGGCGGCTGTCTGAGGGGTCTCGTCGGGATCGACGAAACCACCAGGCAGGGCGTAGCACCCCTTGAAGGGGGCCCTGGCCCGCTCGATGAGCAACACCTCGAGCCGGCCCCGGAGCCGCAAGGCCACCACATCGGCGGTGAGGGCGGGGCGTGGATACTCTTTCTCGGCCATGGGGCCTCCCGTGCACCTGTGCGCTGCGGCGGGGGATAACACGAATTTGTGATACACCCCAACCCATGCGTCTCCCTGGACTCGTCGACCTCGTAGGACAATGGCTTGCCGCAGCGGTGGCCCTGTCACCCTTGCTCCTGCCCGAGAGCACCCCCTATCTGGTGGCCGCATCGATGGTGCTGGCCCTTCTGGGTGCGGGCCTGTGGGCCATACGCCACCGCGCAGTGGCTCTGCTCCATCTCTCGGCGCTGGCAGCCCTCAGTACATGGGCGGTGATCTACCCCTCGACGGGGCTCGCCCTGGCACCTCTGCTCGTCGGCGCCTTGTTGCAATACGCAGCCCACAGCGTGGGACGACAAATCGCCCGTCGAGGCACGCGCCCTCCACTGCACGTGCTCACGGGTTTTCTGGGGAGCGGCAAGACCACGCTGCTCAATCGACTGCTCTCCGATCCGTCACTGGCAGGCACGGCGGTCATCGTGAACGAGTTCGGTGAAGTGGGGGTCGACCACGTGCTGCTCGAGGCGGTGGACGAGCAGATGATGCTCTTGAGCAGCGGATGTGTGTGCTGCACGGTGCGGGGTGATCTGGTGCAGACCGTGGAAGCCCTGCACCAGAAGGTGGCCACGGGGGTGATCCCTCCCTTCGACCGCATCGTGCTCGAAACCACGGGGGTCGCCGATCCGGCGCCGATTCTCCAGACCCTCATGGCCTCGCGGCGCTTGCGGGCTCGCTGCACTCCTGGGGTGGTCGTCACGGTGGTGGACGCCATGCGGCCGACGTTGCTCGATGCCCAGACCCTCGATCCGGTGGCCATCGCTCAGGTTGCCCTCGCGGATCGGCTGGTCCTGTCGAAGCTCGATCTCGACCCTGAGGCGGAGTCGCTGAGTACCCTGCAGAGCACGCTGAGATCGCTCAACGGACGGGCAGAGTATCTCTCGGGTGACGATGTGCGCCCTCGATCACTCTTTGCCCCTGTGAGAGGTCATGGCGTCGACCACGAGCATCACCACCACACGCATGCGCATCACAATGTGTCCACGTTCACAGTGGAGCTGCCCGACCTCTTGAGCCGAGGGCAACTCGAGAGCTGGTTGCTCACCCTCATGGAGCAGTACGGGCCCGACTTGTTGAGGGTAAAGGGCCTCGCCCGCCTGCGGGAGCGGCCACGCAAGCCTGCGGTGATCCACGTGGTGCAGCACATGGTGGCGCCCTTGTCGTGGCTGGACCGCTGGCCCTCGGACAGCCAGGTGGGCCGATGTGTCTTCATCGGCCGTGGTCTCGACCGGGCCATGATTGAGGGTTTACTTCACGGTCGAGTGTCGCCTCAGATTCACACCCGCACAGAGTGACCACGAGAAATGGCGTCTTTTCATGAGGCTTCTACATGGTACGGCGCTTGCCACGAGGGATGGCCGAATGCATATAGCCACCCCCTCGACGCATCTGAGAGGCCGATATGAACACCTGTACGCGACACCTCATCACTCTGCTGTGCACCTTGACCCCGCTCACGGCCATGGCAGCCCCCAGGAACCTCGTCGAGGCCGATCGGGAGAATGACGCCTCGGTGGATCGCGGCCTGCTCTCCTCTCACGCCGAGACCCTGCGAGCAGGCGAGATCACCTTCAACAGCTATCAATTGTTTCTCGCGGGACTGAGCGCTGGTGTCACCGACGACCTGCAGCTCTCGGGCACCTTCTTGCTCCCAGCCTTCGAGGTCTTCCCGTTCTTTGGCATCTTTCAGGGCAAGTACAGCCTGAGCCGCTCGGAGACCACTTCGATCTCGGTCACCGCCAACGCGATCTACACCGAAGGCGGCTTCACCAGCTTCGGCCCGGGCCTCTCCATCGACCATCACCTGGGCGCGGTGTCGCTCCATGGCACCCTCATCGTGAACGCCGCCCTCGGTGAAGATGAGTTCGATGACGACCGGGAGGTCGAATCGGGGTTTCTGGTCGTCGCCGACCTCGGCTTCACCGCCCGCTTGAGCAAACGCTTCAAGCTTCTCGGCGAGCTCAAGGTGCCCATGCTCCTCGCTGCGGGGGAGAACAGCGGCTTCAGCGAAGATCTGGCTCTGGCCACCTATGGCGTGCGTTTTCACGGGTCCAACCTCGCCGCAGATCTCGCGTTCCTCAGGCCCGTCACCGACTATGAAGACTTTGTCCTCGGCGTACCCTATGTGGCCTTCTCCGCCCGTTTTTGAGATGCTCAGAGGCTGATTCACTCAGAGGCGCGCACACACCTGCGAACCTCTCAGACCTCTCTGATCGAGCACAGTCCGATGTCACGCTCTCGTAAAGCTGATCCCGAAGACGCCTTCGCCTTTGAAACGGCCATGGCCGACGTCACCCCTCTCCTGCCACGGGCGGGCAACCGCCTGCCGGGCAAGGCCCCAGAGAAGGGGCCGGTCGACCCTGGCATCGACGCCCGTAAACCGGTGGACAAGGGCACGCTCCGAGCCATGGAGCGCAACCTCGCCCACACCCGCTCCGCACTCCACGGCGCTCGGGCAGAGCTCGCCGCGGTCAAAGAGGAGCGAGATGAGTGGATCGAGCGCGCCCGCGCGGCGGAAGGTATGTGGTCCACCCTCAAGGTGGAGATCAGCCACCTGATGCAGACCCAACCTCCGACGGTGCCTCTGGTCGATCTGCTGGCCAAGGACACCCCTGGTGGGGCCGAGGCCTGGGCAGAGCGGATGCTGGAGCTGCTGCTCACCGAGCGCCGAGAGGCGCTGCTCGACGCTCTGCGCATCACCGCTGAAGGTTTCGAGACCTGGCGCGCAGCCCTCGAAGCGCCCACCGACGGAGATGCTGAGCAGGCATGAAGGCCACAAGGCCTCACCTTCCGCGCTGGTCAACGCTCTCGTGGTGTGTGTGGGCCTGCCTGTGGGGGTGCGCCGGGGAGCGCTCTAAAACATTCCAACCCCTCGTCGAGCCACCAGGCCTCGATGCGGGCCCCCCAGACGCTCAGATCGAGCAACCAGACCTCTCAGTGGTCGAGGACGCCGGCTTCGACGCATCACCACCACCTCCGCCCATGCCGATCAGCCGTACCCACTGGTTCGTGATCTACGCTGATCGCTGGTCTGAAGGGTTCAGAGGGCAGCTCGAGCCTGCTCATCGGCCTCTCCGACCCGACACTGGGGCTGAGGGCGCACCACGGGTGGCCGCCCTCTCCGAAACCCTGGCAGCCCTGGGTGAGCCACCTGTGCTGCTGCACTGGCAAGGGCCCAACCACCCCAGTGACACCCTGCTCACGGCCCTGCTCGAAGCGGGCGTGACCGTGGGTGTGGACTACCCGCTCGATGCACGCATCACCGATCAGCCTCAGCCTGCAGACGTGATCCGCTCTGATGTGGCCTGGCTCGCCGCTCGGGCGTTCGAGCGCCCCACATCACTCATGGTGAGCGGCCACCCCGTCATCCGTGTGCGCCCTCCAGAAGATGCGGCGCTGTGGTCGGTGTTCCTGAGCGCTCTCGATGATGTGAACGTGTCGGCTTTTCTCGTGGTGGAGATCGATCTCTCGTCACCGCCTGCTCTGCCCCCAGGGGCCTCGGCCCTGGTGCCGACGAACGGACCCGGGTACGCCGGTGACGAGGCCTTCGGTCGTCGTATGGAAGACCTCGAAGGCTGGCGTCGCTTCGCCACCGAATCCGAAGTCTCGTGGCTGGCCCTGGCCCATCCACCCATCAACCCTCGCCTCGCCGACCCCGGAGGCGCCTTCGACGGCCACGAGGGCGGGCTGGCCTGGCGCCGAGCCATCGCCCTGGCTCGACAGGAGGTGAGCGCAGAGGCACCTCTGATGATCGTGGAGAGCCTCGGCGGTTGGGCTGACGATCGACAGCTCGAAGGGGTGCGGGGGGCAGACACGGCACACCCCGAGATGCTGACCGACGGGCTGGCCTATCGTGCGTACGACACGCAACGACTCGATGCAGTGGCGG
Source organism: Bradymonadia bacterium (assembly GCA_046290225.1). Taxonomy (GTDB): domain Bacteria; phylum Myxococcota_A; class Bradymonadia; order UBA7976; family UBA1532; genus JBKAGE01. The sequence goes on from JBKAGE010000001.1 coordinate 47,140, forward strand.
CACTGCTCCTGGCCCCTGCCACGGACACCCCTGCCCCACCGCCCGGTGAAGCGATCTCCATCCTGCGTCAAAGCCGAGGTCTGTCTCTCAACATGCTGGAGCGCGATGCGGGGCGCGTGAGTCTGGGTGTCAGGCATCCCCCTGGCGGGGCGCAACGCCTCGAGGCACTCGTGGATGCACGACCCTTCATCGTGCCCCCTGGCCTGCAGCTCCAATATCGCCGCAGCGATGCGGCCCTGAGCCTGGGCGTGCTCTTCGAGAATGGCAGCCGAAGCATGGAAGGGGTCGTCCGGCTGATGGATGCAGAAGGCGAGATCATGGCCCTCGATCTCTCCGCAGAGGCCGGGCGCCGGGTCGAAGGCCTGCTCTTGCGCTACACCGGTGACGGAGAGGGCCTCACCGGGGCCGTGGACGCGATCAGATACGTCACCCCATAAGGGCTCGCGATTCTCGTTGAGAGCCAAGGGTGCGCCGCTCGAAGAAATCCAGTAGAGTAGCCGGGATGCAGGCGTAGAGAGCCGGTCTGGGAGAGGGTCGCCAAGCCGCATGAACCACAGCGACGCCACCACGAAGGAGTCACCAGAGGCGCAACCCGATGGCACCTCTGAGACTGCTCGAGATCGCATCGAACACCTCGAGCCCCTGGTGAAGGCCGATCCGGGGCATCACGGCTTTTTCGAACTGGCCACCCTCTACTTCGAAGAGTCCGATGATCCCAAGCGCGCCCTCGAGGTGCTTCGTGGCGCCCTCGACATTCATCCTGATCACATCGATGCCCGGCTGCTCCTGGGCCGCATCTACCTGAGCAGGGGCCGCCACCGCTCGTGTGTGCGCCACATGGCCCGGCTGCTCCACAGTCACCCCACCCTGGTGCCCGCGATGAAGCTGCTGGGCCGCGGCCTGCTCGCCGAGGGCAAGGCTGAAGAGGCCTGGGTGGTTCTTCGCCGCGCTCAGGACACCCTCGGCATGGCCGATCCGGAGCTGTCCCGGCTCCTGCGACAGGCGGGGGGGCAACTGCGCAGGCCTCAGGCCACGGAAGATGGTGTGTTGTCCACTGGGCGACGTGGGGAGCGCATCACCCAGATCACGTCGGCGAGCACGGGCAAGCCCACTCGCCCCAAAGGCTTCACCCAATACATCCGTCAGGTGGCCATCGAGCCCACGACCCACGTGGGCCTCGAGGCCATCGATCCCAGCGAAGCCATGGGGACCGATCCCCACATCCGCCTCGACGAAGCCCATGAGACCCCTGCCCAAGAGATCTCTGCCGTGGAGGTCGAAGAGCAACCGACGAAGTCGACGCTCAATCAGCAGCCTCCGCCTCTAGAGCCCCCAACGCTCGAGGCTCTGGAGGACGAAGAAGAGACTCAGGTGCACGATCAGTCTTCCATCCTCTCTGCGGTGACCCCGGAGGACGAAGACGAAGAAGACACGGTGGTGCACCCCTCGATGTCCGACGAGGAGATCGCCGAAGTCCTCGAAGAGAGTAGCTCGAGCTTCCCCGACGAGCCCACCCGAGCCGACTTGAGCGGGCCCTGGCCGATCCTCGGACAGAAGGCCGAGGGCACCACCCTCGACCCTTCGGAGACCGGGGAGCGCAGGATCCATGGGATCATCCACCGACTGCCAGAGGACGTCACCCGAGAGCAAACACCCATCAGCGAGTCGGTGGTCATCGCCGACGTCACCGAGTCGCTCTCCGACTTCGACCAGGCGGCCATCGCCGAGGCCATCAAGCCCCCGGCCCCCTCAGAAGAGATCCCCATCGACTTCGACGATGAGGAAGAGCCCACCTCGGTGCTGACGCCATCACCTGAGTCGGTGAACGCTGCCTCCCTCGACACGAGCATGCCCCTGCCCCTCGACGGCGATATGGGCCTACAGAGCGGGCTGGGCGTGGACATGAGGTCTGGGGAGCTGGCCCCCGAAGCTCAAGATGCCTCGATGGTGGTCCGCCGCGAGCTGGTCCTGCCCGACGCCAGCATGGATCACACCTCGGACTTGACCACGTCGCTGCCCGAGAGAGCCACAGCGCCGGTGAAGAGCCGCGCGCCGCTCGCACAGCCCGGCAGCCGCACCGACGACTTCGATGCGCCCACAGAGGCGCTCACCCGCGAGCGCGCGCTGAAGGCGTCGCCTGCCCCTGCGGTAGAGAACGAAACCCCTGAGGTGCCGATCCCCGCCACCCGCATGCTCAGCCTCGACATCGAGGGGCCTGATCAAACGGGTCCGATCACGCCCCGGGCTGAAGATGCTGACGAGGAGGTCATTTCGTCGGCACTGCATTTGCCAGACGCGCTCTCGCGCTCTCTGGGCTCCACGATGGATCCGGAGTCTTCGGCGGAGGCGTCTTTCGAGCAGTCGGCGGAGACATCTGCAGAAGAGAGTCAACGACCCAACACTGTGCACCTCGGCCGCCGCCGTGGACGCCCGACCTCTTCCAAGCCCCCACCAGAGGCCCGTGCGGTCGCCCATCCACTCGCCGAGCATGATGGCGAAAGCACGACTCAACGACGCAACCAGCGGGCACCCGAGCGACCTCCAGTACCCGGCTCACTGCGCACCCGTCTGCCAGATCACCCGAAGGGTCGGGTGCAGGCTGATCCCGAGGCGGAGACACAGCACCGACAAGACCAGAGCCAGCGCGCCGAGGCACCTGCAGTGCCCAACCGGCGAGGCCCGGTCAACCTGCTCGACATCCCCCTCGATCCGGACGATTTTCAGCCACCGCCTCCTCAGGCGCCGGCGCAGACAGCGCCCAAGGCGACACCGGCCCCCCAACCTCCAGCGATCCAGCCTCCAGCGATCCGGCCACCAGCGCTGCGACCAGCACCAAGGGCTCAAGCTCCGAGAGCGCCTGCGCCACGGCCTGCCCCACCGCCCATCCCCCGATCCGAGGGTGAGCCACTGCCTTCGGTCGAGGCCCGTCAACCTCCAGCGCCGGTGCCGACACCGGTGCCGATGGGGGGCATCGCAGTCCCGGAGCAGCCTGAGGCGCCGATCCCTGATTATGGTGAAGAGAGCAGCAGCCCCTTCGGCAGCTACTATGATGGCCGTGGTCAAGGCGATCAGGAGAGTGCCCGTCACGACGCAGTCGACCACATCGTCGATGCTCCAGAACCCCAACGGCCCCGTAAGCCCTCTCGCGATCACCCGGGCACTGTAGCTGCCCCCTCGGTCCCCAACCACCGTGGCACAGTGCTCAAGGCTCTCGGCCTTGGGGGTCTGGTGATGGCGCTGGTGCTCGGGCTGCTGTCGACGTGGCGCTACATCGCCGTGGCCGACGCCCTCGACGACACCCTCGCCGAGACCGAGAAATCGCTCCAGGACGGCAACTTCATCAGCCGCGTCGATGGCAGCGAGCGCCTGCCCGAGGCCATCGAAGCGGGTGATCCGCTGGCCCGAGCCGGTGACGCGCTGATGCAGCTGCTCGGCAAGGGTGGCATCGAGGCTCGCCAGGCCAGGGGCCAGGCCCTGCTGGCTCGCCTGCACGCCGAGCGCGTGGCGCTGTATGGCGACTTGCCTGATCTCGAAGCGGCTCAGACTACCCTCGCCCGGGCAAGGACCGCGGCCCCCGAGGCCATCGACACCGGCCTCGCCGAGGCGCTGATGGCCCTGCACGGCCACCAGTACGACTCTGCCCGCACCCTGTTGCAGAATCTGGCCACCAAGGCCTCCGGGCACCCTGAGATCGAGTACGTCCTCGCCCGGGTGGCCCTCGCCGAGGGTCAGCGCGAGGTGGCCCTCGACCGCTTGCGGGCCACCCTCAAGCTCGACCCGGAGCACGTGAACGCCCACATGCTCATGGCCCGTGTGAAGCGTGGTGACGCTCAAGAGGCGCTGCAGGCGTACGACGAGATCCTCGAGGCGCGCAACGCCCAGCACGTGGACACACGCATCGCTCGAGGCCGACTGCAGATCGAAAGCCGGCCGAACCAGTCCATCGAAGCAGTCGAGCAGCTCAAGATGATGCTGCAGGTGGAGCAGCCTCAGATGAGCCAGGCCCAGGTGGCCCGGATTCACGAGGCCATCGGCACCTTCTACCTCAAGAACAACGACGTCGACGTGGCTCGGCGCGCCTTCAAGTCCGCCGTAGACGCCGCTCCTGACGATCCACGCTTCGCCACCGGCCTCGCCCGCCTCGATCTTGCGGAGTTCAAGCTCACCGAGGCCGAGGCGATGCTGGCTCGAGCCATCTCCCTGGTACCCGAGAGCGCCACGCACCGCGCCATCATGGCCCGGCTGCGCCTGCTCCAGGGTGATCCCGGAGGGGCGCTCAAGCAGCTCGACGCCATCGAGCGCCCTGATGCCGAGGCGTTGATGCTCCGTGGCCAGGCTCATCTCGACCTCGCCCAGTGGCGGGAAGCAGAGCGGGCCCTCGAGAAGGCGGTGCGTGCCGACTCAGGCCTGCTCGATGCCGAGATCAGACTCCAGCTCGCCGCCTATCTGAACGGCAGGGCGCTGGGCTTGAGCCGGCTCGAAGAGATCCAGAAGGGGCAGGTCCGCTCCGGCATGCGCCTCGAAGATCCCACCTTGCCTCATCGGGCCTTTGGCCAGGCCCTCGCTCGGAGCAAGTCGCGGGACGATGTGCGCAAGGCCATGGCTCAGTTCAAACAAGCGGTGCTCTCCCAGCCCGACGACTTCCGCGGGCAGTACGCCATGTGCCGTCTCTACATGCGCCTCGCCAACGCCGACGGCGCTCTGACCCACTGCAAGACCACAGTACGCATCAACCCGCACTTCGCCCCGGCGGTCCTCGATCAGTCGGCGATCTCAGAGGCGCAGCGCGACGCCGGCGGCGTGATCGCCAGCCTCGCCCCGTTCATCGAGCAGCGCCCGAGCCACCCGCAGAACAGCCCCGCGGTCCGACGCCTCGCCCGGGCTTATGTACATCGAGGGCTCACCCTCGCGGGCAGCAATGACGGTGAGCGGTTCCTGCGCAAGGCCGAGGGCTTGATCAACAACAGCAAGCTCAACGTGAACGAGGCCTCCCGGCGCTATGTTCGGGGGCTGCTCTTCTCCGCTCGGGGCGAGCAGAAACGCGCCCTGCCCGAGCTCGCCGCGGCGAGCGATCAGCTGTCGAACGATCCGTATGTGCACTTGTCCCATGCCGACGTGCTCATGCGACAGCAGGCCCCGGGGAAGGCTGCGAGCTACTACCGACGAGCAGTCAAAGCCGGAGGCCTCGCCGATGCCGCCCTCGGCGCTGCCCGAGCGGCCCTGAGCCTCGGCGACGGCAAGATGGCCCTGAACAGCGCCAACGAGGCCGAGCGCCTGGCCCTGCGCAGCCTGTCGCATCCCCGGGTTCGGGCAGAGGCCCTCTCGATCCAGGCCCAGGTGGCCTTCGAGCGGGGCGGACGTCGCGATCGGGCCAAGGCAGAGCGGCTCGCTCAGAGAGCCCTCAAGATCAGTGCCGACTTGCCCTCGGCTTTGATCACCCTCGGCCGACTCGCCGAAGGATCGGGTGCCCTCGACGTCGCCGCCGCCCGGTTCCAGCGGGCCACCCAGGTCGACCTGCGCAACCCCGAGGCTCAATATCGGCTGGGGCGCCTCCTGGTCACGCAAGACGAAACCCGCGGACAGGGCATGGAGATGCTCAGTCAGGTCATCAACCTCGATCCCGACGGCCGCTGGGGGCAGCTCGCCCGACGGGAAAGGCAGCAATGAGCAGCGCACAGAAGCGGACTGCAGACGCGAGTACGGCAGACCGGTACGACTCCGGGCAGTACCACCTCGACAACCCCGACTGGCACGCCAGCCACGCCCCCTGGAAGGCGGATCACATCGAGATGATGATCCGACACCACGGCCTGCACGATCAGATCAGCACGCTGGCAGAGATTGGCTGCGGCTCTGGTGAGATCCTCGTCGAGCTGCACCGTCGGCTGCCCGATCACATCGATCTGACAGGGTACGACATCAGCCCTCAGGCCCACGGCATCTGTAGCCCCAAGGCAGGGCCGAGGCTGCAGTTCGCCCTCGGCGACGCCTTGAACGGCCCACTGGCCGACGAGGCACCCCGTCACGATCTGGTGATGATGATCGACGTCTTCGAGCACATCGAGGACTACATGGCGGCCTTGAGACGGCTGCACCACCGTGGGCGCATGGCCATCTTCCACATCCCACTCGACCTCTCGGTGCAGGGGCTGCTGCGGATGAAAGCCATCATGCAGGCTCGAGAGCAGGTGGGCCACCTGCACTACTTCACCCGAGAGACAGCCCTGGCCACCCTCGCCGATACAGGTTGGCAGGTGATGGACGAGCGCTACACGTGTGGCTCGCTGAGCCTGCCGGCGAAGCACGTACGCACCCGAGTGGCCCGGCTCCCCCGGGCTCTGGGATCACGTGTGGCCCCCCACCTCGCAGCGCGGATTCTCGGCGGCTTCAGCCTGCTGGTGCTCGCGCAGAGCAACCTTTCAGATGAAACCGAGGGTCAGGGTCGGGGCGGCAGCTGACCTGCAGGGTACACGCCCAGCCCCACCCAGCTCTCGTGTCCGATGTTCACTTTGCGGACGGTACGCCAGCGGCCATCATCTCCCTTCTCCACCTCATCCATGAATTGCGCCGGCACCAGGACCATGCTCGGCTCTGGTGAAGGCTGCTGGCCTTCCTCAACAGGCGTGGCTGCGATGAAATGGGGGATGACGGCAAAGCTGGTGATGGTGGCGTGGCGGTCGTCGATCAATTGAACGTCGATGTTCCCGACGAGGTGTCGCGTCGTCGTGTACTGCTGGGCATCAACCGTGGCAAAGACGAAGTTGATCCATGCATCGAAGCCAGTGCCAGTAAACACAGGCTCGAGCTGATCTGAGAATGCATAGGACTCGAACTCCGCATCCTCGACAAAACACTCTTCCAGCATTTGTAGCCCGTCTGCACGGCGTTGTTCGGCATTTCTACGCCCTGCATCTGTGAGGGTGTCCAGCACCCTGCCCCAGCAGTTGGCGACCTCGATCAATGCCATTCGGTCTGCCAGCTCACCATGTGATTGCTCGAGGGCCTCCAACCGGGTCTCCAGGGTGTCATCACTCGCCCCCGGAGGGCCTGGCTCTCCTTGTGGCCCTTGCTCACCTCGTTCGCCCTGAGGCCCTTCGGGCCCTCGCTCACCTTGAGGGCCCGCTTCTCCTTGAGGGCCCGCAGGACCTTGCTCACCCTGGGCGCCGGCCGACCCAGCTTCCCCATCATCTCCACTGCATCCCGAGAGGGTCAGTGACATCATACCTGCCACCATCAACATCGCAGCCATCTTGCCAGTGAGTCGTCCATTATCCAGGCGCATACATCTATCTCCTGTTGTGCCATACTTCTGGCACACAAACAGTCTAGAGCAGTATAAGGAAGGAACTGATACGGCAGGCGAAGAACATCGGCGAGAGGCCACGTGAAGAAAGCGCAGGCGATGCCAAAGCATCACCGAGCATTTCTGAGCTTGGAATCTCGTCGATGGGCGAGCCTGGTGTGTCAGGTCATTCCTTATACTGCTCTATTCCTTGTGAATCGCGAACCTCTGAGCAAGAACGCTCAGGATCAGAGCAGCCACAATTGGCCAGTATTCATCAGTCATCTATGGTGAGGGAGATTTCAGTGGCTCACATCACATGTATCCTCCCTTCAACAGTCCATGGCCTTCGGTCCGCTCTTCCGCTGAATCGATTGTGGATGGCTTTGCGCTGCCCATTCGTCCCAGGCTCGGATCGACATAGAGTTCGCCGGGTGTAAACTGATCATGTGACCATTCAAGCACGCGCAGCTGATGAATATAGCTCTCGGCATAGTCCTCGTCGAGATCCGACGCCACCGAGGCGATGAAGGGGATGCTCAGCCCATCTATTTCTCTCATTTCGTCGAAATAGATCCATGACTTCACAAAATCGAATTTGTCTCTGACGGTAAACTGACACAGTTCGACGAGGTGCGTGTCAGTGTTGATCCACACAATATACTGATCTGCGTCGGAGTGTGGTGCCAACGCCCCCCAGGTCGCAAACACCCGATGGTACTTTTGCCCACGAAACACACCGTCTTCCAAGGCCACCACGTGCTCCGCGGTGCCCAATCGATATGCGAGTTCGAGAAAGTAGATGTATGCGCTCAGGTTGAAGCGAGTGTCCTCGTCGGGCTCGATGGTGAGCGACTCACCGGGCTCGATGTGCCATGTGTGGCCGTTCTGGAGGCCTTGCCGCTCACCGACCCGCTCTCCTTCTACAAAGGTCAGATCAGCATCGAAGGTCCCAGCCACCCATCTCAGGGTGAACACATCCTCTTCGTCCCATGGTTTGACGAGCGCGCCTGCGAACCCCTGCCAGTCATCTTGTAGTCGGGCTTCTATCGTCGTGATGCCCGCCCAGGCATCAATGCCATGTGCCCTGGCCGCGTCTCTGAGCAGCGCCCTGCCACGCTGAACATCGATGTGCTGTGGTCCCTGAGTGGCGAGGGTGTCAGGCCGCAGATCTGCCGACCCGCATGCCGCCGTGAACAGAAGGAGACTCGACAGTATAGGGATCTTCAGTCCATCTCTCATGGCACAACTCCGCAAATTCTGATGTGGGTCCGAAACTCGAAAACGTTATGGACAACAATGTCCAAAACAAACCAAAAAAATCACAAACCAATGCCGGCGAGGGCCAGACGACCAATGCCCTTCAATTGCATCTTCGAGTATCCACCACGTGAGAGCGCGACCATGCCGGCGGTCGCCGATACCAAAGACAATGCCTGCTCTTCGATGGACCCTGATGCCATGCCCATCTCGTGTGCCCTGCTCAGGGTCTCGGAGAAGGCGAGATTGAATGCTTCGACGCCACGTTGGCCCAGGGGACCCGCAGCGCCCTGTTCGACGAAGGTGTTGAAGATCAGACACCCAGCCCGATCGGGATCGTCAGTGAGGCCATTGGCGAGTTTGTCGAAATACGCATGAAGGCCTTCACCTGGATCGGGCATGTGAAGCAATGCGTTGATCCACACGAAGGCCCGGGCCTTGTATCGCTCGAATGCCTCGTGAAACAGCTGCTCCTTGTCGCCGAAAGTCGAATAGAGACTCTGCCGACCGATGCCCATGGCCAGCCGCAAATCGCTCATCGTCGTCTGCTCGTAACCACGGGTCCAAAACAGGCGAATCGCGATCTCGAGTGCGGCGTCTCGCTCGAATTTCCTCGGTCTGGCCATGACACTCAAACTAGCGAATTGGACACGCGTGTCAATAACCGATTTCGCGGCGCTTCGATTTCTCTCCCTCAAGGCTGACCATGCCCTTTCGGCTGAAGACACAACCCGGCACGTCGAGGCCCAGGCCCACACAACGTGTCCATAGCAATTGCGATAGGGCAATCAGGGGAGTATAAAGCCCAGCCCCCAGCGGCCAACCGTCGAGCCAAGGAGACAGCAGTGGCCTCCCTCCTCATCAGCGCCTTCGAAGGTCTGAGCACCGAAGATTTCGAGGTGTACGCACCCAAGTGCTGGTCCAACAACCTGCACAACCTCGATCGCATGCGCACCAAAGATCGCCTGATGGCGCTGCTCGGCGCGGTGCAGGAGCAGGTCGATGGCGCCCAGGGCCTCAGCGCCGCCGCCACCAGCGAGATCCCCAGCGTCTGGAACGGCCGGAAGGTGAAGGACCAGTGGGCGTATCTGATCCGTGGCACCGAAGCCCGAAACCAGATCTTCCCGCTGCTCGCCGCAGACATGGGCCTCGCCGCCCGGCTGCAGGAGCCTGCTGATCATCAGCGGCACGGCGTCGTCTATGTGTCGATCGATCTCGAAGGCCTCACCGTGGGTCTCACGCTGCACAAGCACGCCACCATCGATCTCAAGAACGCCGTGGCGCGCAAAGACGAAGCAGATCTCGCTGGCCTGCTTGAGGCAGCGGCCTCCGCCGGGCTCACCCTCAACGGCGAAGCGCCCGCTGCGGCGACGCTGGCCGCTCGGTGCACCCAGGCCCTCGAAGGCGTCATCGACGAGGTCACCCTGAGCCGCCGCTGGCCCCAAGGTGAGATCCTCGACTTCGGCGCTGGTCTGGTCGATGAGGTGAAGGGTCTTTTCGAGGCGCTGATCCCCATCTACGCCTTCATCGCCTGGTCAGCAGAGAATGATCATGCCGGGGTGAGCGATCGCTTGTCGGCTTTTGCTGAGAGCAAGGCTCGCCACGAGGCCGAGGCCGAGGCCCGCCTCGCCGAGCTCGAAGAGAAGCGGGCGGCCCGGGCCGCAGAGGCCCAGGCCCGTGCAGCAGAGAAGGCTGCGGAGATGGCCGAGTGGCGCGCTCGCCGCCGACGCGCTCGCCCGCCCATGGAAGAGATGGGGCCTTCTACGCGCAGCAAGCGCCCCTCAGAAGATCAGGCTGATGCCTCAAAGGCAGAAGATCCTGAAGCAGGGGGCGCTGAAGCAGAGGGTGCCGAGGGCGCAACTGAGGCGCCCGCAGCGCCCAAGGCCCGGCCTCAGGCTCGACCCCAGAGTCGATCCCAGGGCCGACCCCAGGCGCGACAGCCCCGGGCACCCCGTGGTGAGCGCCCACCCCGAGGCGAGAAGAAAGCCGGCAAGGCCCCTCGGGGCAAGAGCGCCAAGGCCGCAGAGGCCGCTTCGGCGAGCGCAGCCCGCCCGGCGGCCGCTCTCAAGGTCGGTGACAGCTGCCGCCTGCTCCGCGGACTCTTCGCGGGCAAAGAAGGCGTGGTCGCTGGCGTGGAGAAGGGCCTCTACGAGGTCAAGGTGGGCAACCTTCAGGTGAAGGTCAAAGCGCAGGAGCTCGAGGCCCTGTGAGCGCTGGGGCCAAGAGCAGCGGACCTCTCAAGCCCCCTGTGATCCGGCTCACCAAGAAGGGCCTGCGGCGGCTTCGCTCCGGGCACCCCTGGATCTTCCAGAGCGACATCGCCGACGTGCCCGACTCCACCGTCGGTGGTGATCTCGTGAAGGTCGCCGGGCCTGATGGCCGCGCCCTCGCCGTGGCGGCTTACTCTGCCACGTCTCTCATCACCCTGCGCTGTATACCCCTCACCCTCAAAGAGGACTTCGAGGCTGGGTGGATGCGCCTCATCGACGCCGCCATTCAGCGCCGCGGAGGCGGCCGTCAGGGTCAGCGACTCGTCAACGGTGATGCCGACGGACTGCCGGGCCTCATCGTCGATCAATATGACGACGCCATCAGCATTCAAGCGCTGAGCCAGGCGGCTGACCGCCGCCTCGACCCCCTCGTCGAGCACCTCAAGGCGTCGCTGGGCCCCACCCTCCTCGTGGCGCGGAACGATCCCCGGGTACGCACCCTCGAAGGGCTCCCCCAAGAAAAGAAGATCCTCTACTCAGCGGAGGGCCGCGCCGAGAGCACCCGCAGCCTCGTGCAGCTCGGCGAAGTGAAGATGGAGATCGACCTCTTCGAAGGGCAGAAAACCGGCGCGTTCCTCGATCAAGTGGGCAACTGGGTCCGGGCCGGTGAGATCGCCCAACACATGCTCGCAGAGCAGGGCGAGGGCGCCACGCTCAAGGCCCTCGACTGCTGTTGTTACAACGGGGGCTTCTCGCTGCACCTCGCTCAGGCAGGTGCCGAGGTCACTGCCATCGACGCCAGCGCGGTGGCCTTGGAGCGCGTGCGCGCCAACGCCGAGACCAACGGGCTGAGCGATCGTGTCACCCCCCTCGAGGCGAACGTCTTCGATCAGCTGAGGGCCTACGAGGCCGAAGGGACCACCTTCGACCTCATCGTGCTCGATCCCCCAGCCTTCGCCAAGCGCAAGAGCGCGCTGAAGTCGGGGCAGCGCGCCTACAAGGAGATCAACCTCCGGGCGCTGAAGCTGCTCCGCCCCGGCGGGCGACTGATCACGTGCTCGTGCAGCGCTCAGATGACTCGGCCCCGCTTCGAAGAGATGCTCCGCGAGGCCGCCGCCGACGCCCGGCGTTGGGTGCGGATCCTCGAGCGCAGAGGCGCAGGGCCTGATCACCCTACGCTGATCACCGCCCCGGAGACGGACTACCTGAAGGTGCTCGTCGCCGAAGCCTGATCGACGGCGAGCCGAGCGCGGAGTTTCATCGGCATGTATGCACTCACCCGCCCACTGCTCTTCTCCTTGTCGCCGGAGCGCGCCCACAATCTGGTCATGGGCAGCCTCGCCGCCGCGGGCCCCCTCGCCCGGCTCACCGCACGGCTCACTTCGGGCACACCAGATCCCGCGCTGGCGACGGAGATCGCCGGCCTGAAGCTGCCGAGCCCGGTGGGGCTCGCTGCAGGCCTCGACAAAGATGGGCGGCTGATCCCCTTCTGGCCTGCGCTGGGGTTTGGGTTCATCGAGGTGGGTACGGTGACGGCCCACCCTCAGGCGGGCAACCCCAAGCCCCGCATGTTCCGGTTTCCCGAGCAGAGGGCTCTCATCAACCGGATGGGGTTCAACAATCAGGGCAGCGCTGCCCTCGCCGAGCGTCTCAAGCGCTTGCGAGAAAGCGGGCCCGAGCTGCCCGTGCCTCTGGGCGTCAATCTGGGCAAGTCGAAGATCACCCCCCTCGAAGACGCCGTAGAGGACTACGCCATCAGCACTGAGCGGGTGGCCCGCTACGCCGACTATCTGGTCATCAACGTCAGCTCACCGAACACACCCGGGCTGCGCAGCCTGCAGGGCGCCGAAACCCTGGGTGAGATCGTCGCCGCCGTGGTGGCTCGCCGAGAGGGCCGCCCAGTCTTCGTGAAGCTGGCGCCCGATCTCACCTTCGAGGCCCTCGACGAGGCCGTGGCGGTGGCAGAAGACAACGGCGCGGAAGGCATCATCGCCACCAACACCACCATCGAGCGCCACGGCATCACCGAGGATGTGGGCAATGGCGGGCTCTCCGGAGCGCCCCTGCGCCCTCGAGCCCTCGAGGTGGTCCGTCATGTGGTGCCGAAAACGAAGCTGCCGGTGATCGCCGTGGGGGGCATCTCCACGGCAGCCCATGTGCTCGAAGCGTTGGAGGCGGGCGCCAAAGCGGTGCAGATCTACTCGGCCCTGATCTTCGAGGGCCCAGGGCTGGTCAAGCGCCTCAACCGCGGCATCGCCGACGGTTTGGGCCCGGGGCTGCTCAAGGCGCCAGGCGACCGCTGAGATACTGCGCCACACGCTCGATGGATTCGGGGCGCTCGCCGAACATACGGGTGCCGTGGGCCCCAGGATCGAACTCCTCAAAATTCCAGATCTGCGGGGCGCCCTCTTGGAAGCCCGCACTCCATGCCCGCTCCGCTGTGGAGAAGACGAACTGCATGTGCTGTTGATCGAGGGTGGCTCGGTGATCAGCGATGTTGTTCTGGTTCTCGGTGTACCCGCCCCCAGTGAGCAGTACGAGGGCCCGAAGGGGCAGCGCCCCCTCGCCGAGGGTGTAGTCGAGGATGGAGGTGGTGCCGTTCGATGCGCCCACCAGGGCCAGACGGCTGCCATCGATGGCACATGGTGCCTCGTCGTTGAGCCAGCGCAAGGCCGCGACGACATCGAGACGCCCCTTGGGGCCTTCATAGGCTTCTTGAGCCACGCCTTCGGAACCGCCAGCCCCCCGACGATCGACGTTGAGCACCGTGATGCCGGCGCTGGTCAGGGCGTCGATGAAGGCCCGGGGGTAGTTGCTGCGATCATTGCTCGGCGGGATCATGTGGAACAACGCCACGGCAGGAGCGCCGGTTTGAGCGGCGGGATACCAGTCTGCCTGGAGCGTGACACCGTCTTCTGTGGTGAAGGAGACCGGCCCTGCAGGTTGATTGCACGCCACCGGGGCAGCAGCATCAGGAGCAGACGCAGCATCTGAGCCGCCCATGGCGCCGGCATCTGCTGGCCCGGGCTGTCCCGCTGCGCCGCCCTGGCCACCGGCATTCTGGCCACCAGCGTTTTGGCCACCAGCATTCTGACCGCCTGCGTTTTGACCCCCAGTGTTTTGACCCCCAGTGTTCTGGCCACCGGTGTTCTGGCCACCAGAGGCGCCCTGACCTGCAGCTCCAGTCCCACCGGCAGCGCCGTCATCGTCATCGTCACAGCCAGGGGTCCACAGACACACCGCGCCGAGCGCCACCATCAACCAGAATTGCCGCACGGGATTCCTTTCTGAACGCGCCCGCTCACCGCCTGGTGGCTGAGCGCATGCTCGATTCTTGGGGCCGCTTGCCTTCGGTGTTGCCTTCACAGGCCCCATCGCCCATCGTTCGGCCCAGCAACGAGGGAGCCTGATGTCGGACTTTCTGCCCACGTATACTCTGCTGCCCCCCGGGGATGTTACACCGAGCCACACCGCCGTGGTGCTCCACGGCATCTGGGGCTCGCGCCGGAACTGGCAATCGTACATGCGCCGCATGTGCGAGCGACACCCCGACTGGCGATTCGTGCTCGTCGATCTGCGCAACCACGGTGACGCGCCGCCGGCACCTGCGCCTCATACCCTCTCCGCCTGCGCCGACGACATCGCCCGGTTGATGGATCACCTCGAGATGCGCCCTGACGTCATCATGGGCCACTCCTTCGGGGGCAAGGTGGCCATGGCCTTCGGTGATCAATATCCCGATGGTACCGACGCCATCTGGGTGCTCGACGCCTTGCCCGGTGCCCGAGTGGGTGTCGAAGCCGCAGACCAGGGTGAGGCGGTCCGGCTCATCGAGAACCTCCGCGCTGTTCCGCTCCCACTGGAGAGCCGAGAGGCCCTCGTCGAGGCCTTGAGCGCTCGCGGGTTCAGCCAGATGATCGCCCAGTGGATGACCACTAACCTGGTCCGCGGCCAGCATGACGGCGCTCAGGGCTTCGTGTGGCGCTTCAACATCGACGGCATCGAGGCCATGCTCGCCGACTACTTCCAGCACGACTACTGGCCTTTCCTCGAAGCGAGAGCTGCGGGGTTCCCAGGGCCTGAGATCAAGCTGCTTCGGGCGGCGCGGAGCGATCGCTGGACCCCGGAGATCATCGCCCGGTTCGAAGAGATAGCCTCCGAGCACGTGAGCGTGCATCTGCTCCCCGACGCCGGTCATTGGGTGCACGTCGACAACCCCGAAGGCCTCGCCATCCTGCTCACCGAATGGTTCGACGCCGTCGGCCACTGACGACACCGCCAGAGACGCCCAACGAGATCGATCATGCCCAGATTCCCAGCGCTTTCCCCCACGATCACCGCCATGAGCGGCTCCCGCTTCTCCGAGGTGGTGCAGCGCGCCCGCCAGAGTGGGCAGCCCATCTGCCCGCTGCACATCGGTGACACCTGGATGCCGCCTGCCCAGGGCTGTCGGATGGAGGACTTCACCGCCGCCGAGCACCCCGGACTCAACCGCTATGCTCCGGTACAGGGCGTGCCCGCGCTCCTCGCAGCCATCACGGCTCAGTGCACCGAGCGCATGCAGGTCCCCACGGCCTCTGATCAGATCCTGGTGACCGCTGGCGCCACCGGGGGTCTGGGCGCCGCCCTGGGCGCCATGCTCGACCCTGGCGACGAGGTCATCATCCCCACCCCATACTGGCCCCTCATCGCCGGCATCGTGCGCACGTTCCGGGGCAAGGCGGTGGAGGCCCCCTTCTTCGGTGAGGCACAAACCGCCGAGCAGGCAGTGGCGCTGCTCGAAGCCGGGCGCACCGACCGCACGGTGGCTGTCTACATCAACTCCCCGAACAACCCCACAGGGCGCCTGATCCCCCGCAGCTGGATGCAGGCCATTGTTCAGTGGGCCACAGATCACGATCTGTGGCTCATCGCCGACGAGGTGTACGAGCACTGTGTCTTCGCCGAGGGTCACGTCTATGTGCGATCGCTGGCACCCGATCGCACATTCTCGGTGCACTCATTCTCCAAGGCCTTCGGCATGGCGGGGAACCGTTGTGGTTACGTCGTCTGTCCACCTGCAGCCATGGTGGATGTGCGCAAGGTGAGCACGCACACCTTCTATTCGGCGCCCACGGCCTCTCAGCTCGCCGCAGCGCGCGTACTCGAAGGCCCCGGGCTCGCCTGGGCCGCCGAGGCCCGTGAGAAGTACCGCGCCCTCGGCGAGATGGCTGCCGAGCGCCTCGGGCTCCCAGCGCCCGAGGGCAGCACCTTCCTGTTCGTCGACGTCTCCAGCCAGCTCAGCGATCAGCTGCCCGAAGGCGAGTCCGGAGCCCTCGGCGCCTTCATGAATCAGCTTGCTGACCAGGGGCTGCTGCTGGCCCCCGGGCCCCGGTTCGGGCCCTACCCCAACCATGTCCGGGTGTGCTTCACCTCTGCCGCCCCGGAGATCATCACCCGCGGCATCGATATTTTGTGTCGCGCCCTCGACCGTTGACACCCCGCCGCTGACGATCTGCCCGCCGCCTGCCCTTTTTTCTTTAGAGGGCTTGCCAGCTCACCGAATCAAGTAGACGCTTGGCACCCCAGGGTGCAGCTCAAGGGGGGCCGTCCATCCCTCCGAGACTGTATTGGGCAGCCCTTGAGGGAGGGTCGGTACATGAGTCATGACGTCGAACCATTGTTGCTCATCGAGGATGATGAGCTTGATGCATTTGCCATCCAGAGGCGCCTCAAAAAAGAAGGCTGCCTGACACCTGTGCACCACCTCATGTCTCTCACCGAGGCAGAAGCCTGGCTCGAACACAACACCCCCTCCATCATTCTGAGCGATCTCAACCTCACTGACTCTCGCGGCATGGAGACGGTGAGGCGTATTCGTCAGGCAGCCCCTGATGTCGGGCTGGTGGTGCTCACGGGGCTCGCCGGCGACGACATCGGTGTCGAGGCGGTGCGTCAGGGCGCCCAGGAGTACCTAGTCAAAGGGCAGCTTGAGAACCAGCTCAACCGCACCCTCCGGTACGCCACCGAGCGCGCCCGGGTGGAGCAAGCCCTCAAAGCCAGCCAGCAGGCCCTGCTGGAAGCCCACAAACAAGAGGCCATCGGGCGCCTCGCCGCTAAGGTGGCCCACGATCTCAACAACATGCTCACCCTGATCCTCCCCTGCGCTGACATGCTCAAGATGCGGCTGCACGGCGATGAAGAGGCCCTCGGTGACGTCAAGATGATCCTCGAAGCGGCACGGCGCTCGAAGAGCCTCGTCCGCGGCCTGCTGGCCTTTGGCCGCAAACAGATCCTCCGGCCCGCCCCCCTCGACCTCTGCGCGCTGCTCGAGCGGTTCAACCCCCTCATCGATCGCACGCTCGGTGGCAGCATCACCCTCGAATACGCTCTGGACGACGATCTGCCCCCGGTGCTCTTCGACACCTCGCAGATGGAGCTGATCCTGGTGAACCTCGCGGCCAACGCCCGCGAGGCGGTGAAGCCTGGTGGTGGCCGCGCCCGCATCACGGTGCGACACGCCTCAAAGGACCGCCCCGTGGGCGTGCCCGACGGCCCCTTCGCCGAGCTGATCTTCGAAGATGAAGGTCAAGGCATCGCCCCTGACGTGCTCCCTCGCCTCTTCGAGCCGTTCTTCACCACCAAGCCCGCCTCGGGCCACGGTGTGGGCCTGGCAAGTGTGTACGGCGTGATGCGCCAAAGCGGAGGGCACATTTGCGTGGAGAGCGAGTACGGTCGTTGGACCCGCTTTACGCTCTATGTGCCCTTTGCCGAAGCAGCGGCTCAGGCCCCGACGATGGAGATCTCCGAGATCATCGAGCAGCCTCCTGGGGGGTCAGAGCGTATTCTGGTGGTCGAAGACGAGGCTGGTGTGCGGCAAGTGGTGGTGCGCACCCTCATTCAAGCGGGCTACACAGTGCTCGACGCCGGCAACGGCCCTGAGGCGCTACAGGTCGAAGCCTGCAGCGACAAACACCGGCTCGATCTGCTGCTCAGCGATGTGGTGATGCCCCACACCAACACCGGCGCCTTCGTCAAAGAGATGTGCCGGCGTCGGCCAGGGATGAAGGTGATGTTCATGTCTGGGTATGCCGCTGACGAGACGGTGCGTCATGGCGTCGAGCTCGGCGAGCACGGCTTCTTGCACAAGCCCTTCACGGGGAATGGGCTCCTCCGAGCGGTTCGGAAAGCCCTCGATCAGAGTCAGTCGGCGGCCTTCACCGGCTGAAACCACTGGAACACCTGCACCCCGTACAGCCGGGGCATGCCCTCTTCGAACCGCAGCGCCACACCACACCCCATTTGTTTGCCCTGATCGCTGAGGATGTTCTCGCGATGCCCCGGTGATTTCATCCACTGCTCGACGATGGCCTTCGCAAAGGATCGATAGCTGTGCGGTGGGATGGGCTTACCCCCGGGGCGAGTGGCGAAATGACCCCTCTCCCGGTCGATCACGTACACCGCGCTGCCATTCGGCAAGTCGAGCCCTGTGCGCACAGCGACGTTCTCGGCGATGTACGGGTTGCTGATACCGGCGAGGCGCGCCCGCTCAGTGGGCCCTTTGCGCTTGGTGCTGTAGCGATCAGTGTGGCCGAAGAACTTCAGCCGGGCCATCCGACCAGCGTGGCCCTGGGCAGCCCGGGCGAGGCGCTTCTCGGTCGGCAACGCCTCGAGACCATGACGGGTGCGGGTGGTGTTGGTGATCTCACAAATGGCAGCACTCAAGCGCGGCAGATCGAGATCGTCGAAGTTCATGCGCGCATCTGGCACCTGGCGGTCTGGTGGATGCGCTGAGTCCCCCGGCGATGTCGCTGGCCGCTCTGCTGCAGCCTGACTGCTCATGAGACACACGCTCAGGGCGGTGGTGATCAACAGGGGGAAAGATCGCACGAGGGTCAGGGTGGGTCGATTCGTTGTGAGGTGCATCAGGATCTCCTCTTCGGCATACGCGTCTTCATCTCATCGAGATGACAGACGTGGGCCGAGGGAGAGTCATTCCTAGAAGAGTCAACTCTTCGGAAACTCACTCTTCGGGGGCGCCCTCATCCTCACCCTCACCGAGGCCCTCGGGGGCCAGCGTGGTGAGAAAGGCTTCCGAGCCGGTCAAGGCCACAATCATCTCCGCGAGGCCTCCATCTTCGGCATCCAGGCGCTCGGCCATGAAGGCGATGCTGGCATCGTCGATCTCGTCTCCGAGGCCTTCCCAGCGGCCCATGCCATAGCGGAACCACTGCCGCGCCATGCAGTTGAGGGCGTCGGGGTGCTGCGACAAAGCATCCGCCAGAGCCAGCGGCCCGTTGAAGTTGTCTTCGAGGCCGATGGTGCCGGCGACGTGCCCTGAGTCGTCGATGGGCAGGCCCGCCTCGGTCAACCTAAAACGCCCGACGGCGTCGTACTTCTCGAACAAGAAGCCCACAGGGTTGATGAGGGCGTGGCAGTTGGCGCAGCTGTCGCCCCGCTGAGTGGTCATGGCGTCCCACCGCTGACGGGTGGTCATGGCGTCGTTCAGCTGGGGGGGCTGGGTGTTGAAGTCGGGGGGCGGCGGCATCTCCCGACACAAGATCTGCTCCTGAATGAACATGCCCCGGGCCACCGGAGACGTCTGAATGTGCTTGGAGGTCACCGAGAGCAAGCTGGCGTGGGTGAGCAGCCCCAGCCGCTGCTCTGTGGGCAGCGGGGTGTCGACGAAGTCGTTGGGCCCCAGGGAGCCCTGCACATCGACCCCATAGAAACGCCCGAGGCGGGTGTTCATGAACGACGAGGTGCTCACCATGAGATCGGCGTAGTCGCCCCCCTTGTCGAAGACGATGTATTCGATGAACGACAGCGTCTCTTTGAGGATGTCGCCTTTGAAGAGATCGAGGTTGCCGTCGTAGATCTCTTCGCTCCGGGAGATGGTGGGCACCTCGTAGAGCATCAGCCAGCGGGAGAAGAAGTCGAGGATCCGAGTCCGCGCCCGGGGATCTCCGAGCATACGCCGCGCCTGGCTCATGACCCCTTCACGGGTGTCGAGCTCACCGGCAGCGGCGGCCTGGAGCAACGCGTCGTCGGGCAACGAGCCCCAGAGGGCCTGCGCCAGCCGCCCGGCGAGTGACCAGCCGTCGAGAGGCACGCGACCGTTCTCGAGACGGGCGACGTCACCCCGCTCGAGCACGTAGAGGAACCGGGGAGAGAAGAAGACCCCGGCGAGCATGGCCTCGATGCCGGTGTGGAACCCGCCATCGGCGGCACCAGCCTGATAAATGCGCCGCAGCTGCACCAGCTCCTCTTCGTCGAGCGGACGCCGCCACGCCCGCAACCCCACCCACTCGATGAATTGATCGAGGCAGGCCCGGCGCCGAGCATCGGCGTCTTCCACGGTCTGATCGATGGGCCCTTCGAACTCCAACCACTGCAGGTAGAAGTTGATGTCGCCTACGCCTTCCACGGAATCATCGTTGATGAAGCGCACGTGGAACCGGGTCACCCCTTCGTCGAGGACTACGGCGTCGCTCTCGTAGGTGAACGGCTCGAGGCTGTTGACGTCGAATTCGTGTACTGGCTCACCGTTCACTTCGATGACCACGTCGGGCCCTTCAAGGGCGAGTTGCTCCCCCCAAGCCCGCATGTGGAACCGGTACGCCCCAGGCTCGGTGATGTTGTAGTCGAAGAGCACGAAGCCGTTGATGAGATATGTGGCGAATTCGTCGCCGATGTCCTGACCGTCTGCACGGGTCATCTGCACGGACTGAATGCGCACCCGAGGGGCGGGCTCGCCGCAGTCGACGAAGCTCTCGATGGGGGGCAGCTTCTCGGCGAGGCGGTTGGCGATGACCTGGGCCGCCGTCCAGTGGGCCTCCACCATGATGTCGCTCGAGGACTGGCGCGAGGCGAGGTTCTCGAAACCCTTGAAGACAGCATCTGGTGGCAGCGCCGCGGTGACCTCGTCGATGAAAGGCGATTCTTGCAACAGCAGATCCTCGCCGAGGAAGGCGATGAGATCTTTCATGCTGTTGTTGTACTCCTGCCGGGTCAGCCGCCTCAGGGTCACGGGCCCACCAACGACATCATCAACACGCGCGTCGGGGAGAGGGCCCACCATGCTGGCGTCAGGCTCCAAGATCAGCGCGTCGGCGTCCGGCCCATCGCCCGACTCACCGCCGCTCGTTCGATCGAGGCAAACTTCGTTGAGGCAGATCTGGCCCTGCTCACAATCAGCCTGGGTGCTGCAGGTGTTGGGGTCGAGTAGCAGGCTGCACCCGCTGAACCACACCACCGCCATGATCCAGAGGCACATCGCCACTGCCGACATGCCCCGCATTTTGCGGTGGGGTTTCATCCAGCCCCCTGAGACATTTCGAACCAATGAAAAATGTAGAACACTATTTTGGAAGAGCCTCACGTTTTTCCCGCTGGTGTGAGTCAGATTGGGTCAATCCGACTCTGTCCCACTCTTCCCCCCCCTGAGTGTGATTGTAGGTAGCAAAATCCTTTGATTTTCTCAATCGTGGCGACCCCCTTGTGCAGAGATTTTAGCCGCTTGTAGATCGAAGTTGGTGCTTGCTCGTTCCCCACACAGCCCACCCGAGAATCAGGAGATCTCATGGCCCCCGCCCGATGGCTCTCACAGGCTCTGCTCGCTCTGGCGCTCTCTCTCTGCGCCCTTCCTGCCGCAATGGCCCAGAATGACTCTGGTGATCCCGGCGAGCAGGTGCGCCTCTCTCTGGAGCGCTATGCCAAACTGCTCGCCACGGCTCAACGCCAGGGGGGCCCACGGGCGACGTGGAGTCCGGGCTCGGTGAGCGTCTCTTTGCCCCAGGAGGGCAAGCGCTTTGCCCGTGTTGTGGTGCAAAGCCAGCTGAAGGTGGTGGGCGAAGGCGAAGCGATCGTACCGCTGCTGCCCAACGAGGTGGTGCTGCAGAGCGCCACCTTCAACGGCAGCCAGGCTGCCCTCACGCAGTCGAGCGGCACTCACGCATTGCTCCTGGGCAAAGATCGCCGCGAGGGCTTGGTTCGGCTGGAGTATCTGGTGGCCGTGGGCCCCGACGACGCAGGGGGCAGGAGCACGCTGGTGCCGGTGCCGCCTCTTCCAGGGGCCTCACTGACGGTGGACGGCCCTGGGGCCTCAGAGGCAGAGGCCTGGCCTGCGGCGGAGATCCGTCGCAGCGGGAACCTGCAGGGCCGCATCCCCGGCGTGTCCGCGGTGGCACTGCGTTGGGGCATGGGCAGTAAGGGCCACGATGTCCGCCAGGCAAACTACGCCCTCACCCCCGACGCCAGCGGCGGCGGCATGGATGTCTCTGCTGAGCTGACGGTGGTCCTCGAAGCCCGACGGGCAAAGGTTCGCGTGGCCCCGGCTTCTGTGGCCCTGATGTCGATCACCGACAACAACCGCCCCGTGCCGGTGGTGGTGATCGACGGCTGGCATACGGCTCGGCTCCAGGGGAAGGGCAACCACACCCTCACGGCGCAGTTCCGGCTGCCCATCGACCGCACTCAGGGCCAACCTCAGGTGAGCCTGGGGCTCACTCGGGTGCCCATCACCCGGGTCGAAGTGAAGGTGCCCGGCAAGCGCTCCATCGAGTTCGCCCCCGAGGTGCCCGCCCTCACCACCACCGTGGGCAAGGGCGACAACATCCAGACCCTCGCCGTGGCCCACCTGCCCCCGAGCAACGATCTCCGCGTGAAATGGACCGAGTCCAGGGCCGCTCCGGAGTCCACGGTGCGGGTGAACACCGAGACGTTCCAGCTGCTCACGTTGCAAGAAGGCGTACTCCGCAGCCGTGTCGTCATGCAGTACGAGGTGATCCGCGGTCGCCTGAAGGAGATCCCCGTGGAGATCCCCAACGGGGTGGTGGTCTACAAGGTCACCGGTGAAGGCATCGAAGACTGGCTGCCCTTCCCCAAGACCGAGGACGAGCCCCGACAGGTGCGCATCACCCTGGGCCGTGAGCTTCAGGGCAAGACCACCATCGAGATGATCCTGGAACAGAAGGTGCCCCTCACTGAAGGCGCAGCCCTGAACCTGCCCCTGGTGAAGCCCATGAAGGTGTTCCGCGAGATGGGGGTGGTGGCGCTCTTCGACGGCGAGAAGGTGGGCTTTGCCCCGGCAAAGGCCGACGCCTTCACCAAGGTGGGGCAAGATGCCCTGCCCACCTCGATCCGTCAGACCCTCAAAGACAAGGTGAACCAGGCCTACAAGCACATCGGACCGCCCGGGAGCATCACCAGTGCCGTGGCCCCGGCGAAGGCCCGCAAGGCCCGCTTCGATGCAGTGGTGCAGTCTCTCTACACCATCAAGGAGGGTGCCCTCGCCGCCAACGCGGTGATCACGATGAATGTGAAGAGCGGCCGCAAGGACACGCTGATCTTCAGCATCCCCGAGGGTGTGACCGAGCCTCAGGTGAACGCCCCGAAGCAGAACAAGGTGGAGCAGAAGAAGGACTTCGACGCGGGCCCGGGGCGTAAGGCCTATGAGCTGCGGTTCACGCAGGCTCTCAAGGGTGAGATCACCATCATCGTGGACTTCGAGCAGCTGCTGCCCAAGGAGCTCGGCAAGATCGCGCTCCCCGACGTGCGGGTGCACGAGGCCGAGGTGGAGAGCGGTCAGCTGGCGGTGACCGCAGACACCGAGATCGAGATCACCCCCCTCGAGAACAAAGATCTGCGCCGCATCGACATCACCGAGCTGCCCCGCTCGCTGCTCAAGCGCACCGAGCAGGATCTACGCCTGGGCTACCAGTACACCCTGGGGCCCTGGGGCCTCACCCTCGAGGTAAAGCGCAACGAGACAGTACAGACCCTCGAGGCGGTGGTCTCACGGGCCTGGCTCGACACCCACGTGCTCGAGAGTGGTTACATCGTGAGCCGGGCCACCTACGAGGTGGTGAACCAGGATCGCCAGTATCTGCGGGTGAACCTGCCTGAGGGGGCCAAGGTGCTCGGCGTCTCGGTGGGCGCACGCCAGGTGAAGGCAGTGACCGACGAGAATCAGGCCATCGCCGTGCCTCTACTCCGTCGCCGGGCGGCGCTGGTGGATATCGCCTACCAGATCAAGGCTGATCCTCTGGGCAGCTTCACCAGCCTCGATCTGCTCAGCCCCCGCCTCGATCTGCGCATGAGCGATCTGCAGTGGCGGGTGCGCACCCCCTGGGATCTCGGCGTGCTGAGCACCGACACCGATCTCGAGCAGCTCGGCTCAGGGCAGTGGAGCGGGGTGGACCGCGCCGAGGGCGACGCCCTCGCGGCGATTCAGATGCCCAACCAGCGCTCCGCCCGCACCCAGGTCTTCGCCTACGCGGTCCACGACGCCAACAGCCCCGCCCTCGAGGTGAGCTTCTTCATGGCCAGGACCCTGGGCTCTGGCACCGCTGACATCTTGGGCATCCTGGGCCTGCTCGCCCTGATCTGGGTGATCCGTCTGCGCCGCAACAACGCCCAGCTCGGCGGACTCGGCTGGACCCTGGTGGTCTTCGGCCTCGGCGCCATCGTCCTGCGTACGGTGTTCTGGGGCATGAACGTGCCTGAAGGCTTGCTCGCGCTGGCGGTCCTGGTGGCGGCGGCGGCCTGGCCCCGCAAGCTCCCGAAGTCAGCGCCTGCTGACGACGGTGCGTCGGCATGAGCGCGGCGATGCACCACACACGACACCTCGGAGTGGCCCTGGCCCTGTGCGCACTCTGGAGCTGCGCATATGACAGCATGGCCCCTGCAGGGGGCGAAGAGGCGCCCCCAGCGACCCAGACAGCACGCTCGGCCAGAGGTGCAGCCAAGGGCAAGGCGATGCAGCCGAGGCCCGAAGAGCCCATGGTCGGCCACAGCAGCGCCCTCACTGGCGAGCCCGCCGACGCCCCCGCTGTGCCACAGGATGCTCTGGAAACGGGAGGCAGAGCGATGCCCTCTGCCAAGCCTGCCACGCCAGCGAAGCCAAAGATCGCTGCGGCCTTCGAGCCACCGTCTCCGCCGGTGGTCGACCCCTCCGCCAACATGCCTTCTGGTGGTGATGGCAAGATGGGCTGGAACGCAGAGAAGAAGGCCGCCGACAGGAAGGCCGAAGACAAGTCGAAGGTGGCCGACTTCGAGCGTACGCCTCGAAACAAGGTGGCGGCCCCGCCGATGTTTCAGGCGAACATGCGGGGCGGAGGGCTCGACGATCAGGCACAAGTTGGCCAAGCCCAAGGCGGTGAGGTGGCCCTGGGGCTCGTTGACGGGCGCTTCGGGCAACCTGTCAGCAGCACGGCGCAAGGGCTGAGCGGCAAGAAGAGCAACGCCGATGGCCTGACGATCGACTTGCCACCTGCTCAACTGGCCGAGCAGCCCGAGCTTGAGCGCTTTGCCCGTGTGAAGGCAGAAGCGCAGAAACGCCAGGTTGTCGAAGAGCTCGCCAAAGAGAAGCTCGCGGAGAAGTCTCAACAGGAGGTCGAGCTGCTCAAGAAGCAACGCAAGAAGAAGCGCAAGAAGAAGCGTGGCCGCCGGCAGCTGCTCTCCGACGGCGATCTCGCCGACAACACAGTGGGCAAGGATCGCATCATCGTGCTCGACGAGATCACCGTCGACGAAGATGTGCGATACGCATGGGATCTCGAGCCTGAGGCCATAGAGGAAGAAGAGCAGGACGACGACGATGGCGAGGCCGACAACGATCAATGGCGCGCCGCCACGCGCAACAAGAACACCCAGCGCGGCCGCGGCTACAGGGGTGAAGAGGGCGAGACCCGCGGTCCCATGGGCGACCTCGCCAACCCCCTCCCCGCCCGGGACGACATGCCCCTGATCCTCGAGACCGAGAAGCCCGCAGAGTTCCTACCCCGCATGTGCTACTTCGAGAACACATACCTCGGAGGCAACGCCGCCTACCTCGAGCAGCTGCGGCGACTCGACGCCAGTTTCCAGTCCATCGATCCTCAATCTGTGAGCCCTCGCCCTCACCGGCTGGCTCGCTTGCCAGTGCAGAGCTTCGACGCCCCCTCGAAGAGCGGCATCCAGATCGACGCCACGTTGCACACCCGCACCCTCGACGCCCCCGGGCGGGTCTTCTTGCAAATCGGCCTCAAGGGCAGCCAGCGGTACGGCTGGCGACGCCCGCCCCTCGACGTGATGCTCGTCGTGGATCAAAGCGCCCTGGACATGCGCTCGAGCGCTGGTCAGGAGGCCGTAGAGGCCTTGATTCAGCAGCTCGGTGCCGCTGATCGCGTCGGAGTGATTCTCGTGGATGCCTCGGGGGCGGCGTTGTCTACCCCGCTCAAGCCTCAGCCCGAGGTGCGCTTCTCCTTGGGCAAGCAGCTCGCAGGGGTCGAATCTGCCGGTCGCGGCGGCGCCGCCGCCCTGGCCAGCGCCCTCGATCGTGCAGGGATTCGCCTCGCCGAGGCCGCCGAAGATCAGGCGCGGATCCCCGGCAGCCGTACGGTGATCCTGCTCACGGGCCCTGGGGACGCCCACCGGGCAGATCTCGCCCAACAGGCAGCCCACCGCCTCACGCTTCAGGGCGCCGTGACGTCGGTCATCGAGGTGGGCCAGGCCGGCAGCTTCGGCGGCCGCTGGTGGTCAGTGGCCAACGCAGGCCACGGCAACTACCACCGGGCCACCGGAGATGTGGGCACCCTCGTCAATGAGGAGCTCGAAGCCCTGAGCCGGGTCGTGGCGCGGCTGCTTCGCCTCAACATCCGCCTCGGCAAGCACGCTGATGGGGTGCGCATCCTGGGCAGCCGTGTGCTCGAGCAAAAAGAGGTGAAGGCTGTGAAGGCCCGAGAAGAGGCCACTGATCGCAGCCTGAGCGAGAGCCTCGGCGTCGACTCCGATCGCGGCGATGATGATGACGGCATCCAGACGGTGATCCCCTACTTCTACGGTGGGGACGATCACGTGATCCTGGTGGAACTCTGGGTGGAGAAGTCCGGGCTGGTGGCCGACATCTCGCTCAAATACAAAGACATGGTCAACCTGACCAACGCCACGGCACAGACCTCGGTGAGTCTGCGCTCGGGCAACCACCCCGACACCCCGGCGCAGGCCCTCGTCAAGCGCAACATCCGGGCGTTCCAGGTGGCGGAGCACCTGGCCCAGGCGGGCAAGCTGGCCCGCACTCAGGGTGTCTACGCCGCCCGGGCGGCGCTGAACGAGGCTCGAGCCCTTGCTCGGATCCCTGCTGATCGTCGGGTGGTGGACGCCTTCGACACCATCATCAACCGCTTCCCTGGCCAGAACGCCATGGTGGCCGAGGCCCTGGAACTGGCGGCGAAGCGCCGCGTGGGTCAATCACCGGATTGATCGCGAGAGACACTCACCGATGCGCGCTGCGGTGTCAGCGGGTGACTCCAGGTGGGCAGCGTGACCCGCACCGGGGATGACGATGTGGTGCCCTCGGGGCAGTGCCTCGAGCATCCGCTCGGCGATGCCTGTGAACTTCTCGTCCTCTGCCCCCGTAACGAGCCACACTGGCAGCGCGAGGGGGCTCAGCGCACCCCATAGAGACGGCATGGCTCCAGTGCCCATCCCCAAGAGACTGTTGGCCAGCCCCGTCGAGCTGTTCTGACGACGCCGCACCTCCATCAGCACGCGGTACCGCTCAGGCGTTCTGCTCTGTGTGGCGATGATGGGCACCTGCCGCCACCAATCAGCGAAGGCTTCAACCCCGATGTCTCTGATCATCCGGGCGCGCTCGGCATCGACCGCTCGCCGAGCTGCACGCTCGGGCTCCCCCTCAATGCCCGGCGTCGCCCCGATGAGCACCAGGGCCGACCATCGACGCGGATCTCGGGCCGCGAGTGTCAGCGCCACCCGGCCGCCCATGCTGTAGCCGAGCAGTACGGGCTTCACCGCACCGAAACACGCTTCGGAGATGGCGAGCACATCGTCAGCGCAACGACCGATGGCGTAGCGCTCCACCGACTCGGGGGCCTCGGTCTGGCCGTGGCCCACGAGATCCGGAGCTGCGACGGACACCCCCTCGGGCAGATGCTCCCAGAGCGCCTCGAAGTCTTCACCGCTCCCCGTGAAGCCGTGCAACGCCACCACGGGGACGCCCTCTTCCCCCCATCGCCAGACAGCATGGCGTACATCATCGTGAAATACGTTGATGCGCTGTTTCGTGCCTCGGAGGTATGCTCGGCTCATGGCCTCACGGTACACCATCGAACGACCGGTCACGCACGAGATCGAGCCCATCAAAGGCTCCCGCTTCATCGTGGTGATCGACGTGGCGCTGAGCGGCGCCGACGGCAAAGCCCTTGTAGAGCAGTGTCGGGCCCGGTGGCCCGACGCCAGCCACCATTGCTTCGCGTGGCGAGCGGGCCCCGGACCCTTCGACACCCGATGCAGCGACGACGGCGAGCCCAAGGGCACCGCGGGCATGCCCATGCTCCGGGTGCTTGAGGGCCGGCAGATGGTCTGCACCGCTGTTGTGGTCACCCGGTGGTTCGGCGGCACCAAACTGGGCACGGGGGGCCTCGCCCGTGCCTATGGCCAGGCCACTGCCGAGGGCCTCGAGCTCGCGGGTGCCAAACCACTGCGCACCGAATACGAGCTCTATGTGCAGTGCCCCTACGATCTGATGGGGCTGGTGAACCGCATCTGCGAGCAGCATCGCATCTCGCCCACCATGATGGGCTATACCGAGCAGGTCACTTTGAAGATCAAGGTGGCCGAGGCGGATCTCCCTGCGCTGCGTGCAGACATTCAGGAAGCCACCGCCGGCCGCATCATCTTGCCCGATCCCTCCACTTCATCACGATGACACCACTGTGAGGCATTCATGAGTCGTCGCCGCATCTTCAACGCCGGGCCCACGGCCCTCCCCCTCCCCGTGCTCCAGCGCGCGCAGGCTGACCTGCTCGATTATCAAGGCCAGGGTCTCTCGGTGATGGAGATGAGCCATCGCAGCCCGGGCTTCCAGGCCATCTTCGACGAGTCGGTGGCCGCCCTCACCGAGGTGCTGAGCATCCCCGACACCCACGAGGTGTTGTTCCTACAGGGAGGCGCCAGCCTGCAGTTCGCCATGCTGGCCTACAACCTCGGCGACGGCGGCGCCTACTTGAACACCGGAGCGTGGTCCACCAAGGCCCTCAAAGAGGCGAACATCCTCGGCAAGGGCTCGGAGATCTGGAGCAGCGCCGACACGGGCTTCAACGCCGTGCCTCAACCCGACGAAGCCCTCAATCTGCCCTCGGACACCACCTACCTGCACTACACCAGCAACAACACGATCTACGGCACACAATACAGCGCGCCGCCCAAGGTCGATGTGCCGTTGGTGTGCGACATGTCCAGCGACATCATGTCGAGGCCCGTGGACATCGGGGCCCACGACTTCATCTACGCCGGAGCCCAGAAGAACGCCGGCCCCTCAGGGGTGACCATCATCATCGCCAGGAAGGAGATCCTGCACGGGGCTCCAAAGCGCGAGGGCGTGCCCACGATGTTGCGCTACGACACCCACGCCAAGAAGGGGTCGATGTTCAACACCCCGAACACCTTCGGCATCTACCTGATCGGCCTGGTGGCTCGATGGGTGCTCGATCAGGGGGGCGTCGAAGCCATGGCCCGGCTCAACACCCAGAAGTCGAGCTTGCTCTACGACATCTTCGACGATCGTGCCGACATCTTCGCCGGCCACGCCCAGCGCCACAGCCGCTCGCAGATGAACGTCACGTTCACCATGCGAGACGACAGCGCCACCCCAGCCCTGCTCGCCGCAGCAGCTGATCGGGGCATCATCGGTCTCAAGGGGCACCGAAGCGTCGGTGGCCTGCGGGCGTCCATCTACAACGCCGTGCCCCTCGAAGACGTCGAGGTGCTCGCCGAGCTGCTCCGCAGCGTGTGAGGTCATCATGGGAGAAGACGATCAGGAGGAGGCGACCGTCATCGAAGAGATGGGGGTGGCCGAAGACGTCGAAGGCTATATCGACAACCTGGAGTGGTACGACTGGACGGCCATCTCCGTAGCAGGTGTCGTGCTGCTGTATTCCCTGGTGAAGTCCTCCAGCTTCGACGTCATCGTCGTCCGCGGTGGGGTTCTGGTGGGGCTCACCTGTCTCGTGCTGACCCGCTGGACCGACAACAGCATCTTCAACTGGGCCTACATCTATCTGGGTGTCAGCCTGTTCATGTGGATCTTCCGCCCAGTGCTCGGGCAGTTCGTCTCGAACACCCCAAATCGTCTGTAGATATTCTACCCAGTGCATAAACACCCTGCGCCCCTCGTCGGGCCGGCGCCTCCAGCGCCAGACGGGTGTTCCACTCAAACGAGACCGAATCTATCAAAGCCCCTCTGAGCAGCTTTCTGGAGTGTTGAACATCAACGGCTCGATCAGGGAGTAGCCTTTGAGAATCGCGATTCAATTGTGCCTGTCTTCGCTCTTGTTCGGGTGCGCGGCCACCAGCTACGACGACGAGCCAACTGAATCAGCGCTTTTTCTTCAGAGCGAAAAGCAATCCCTGGTGAAGCGATTGCACGACTGGGCTGAAGACAACGCTCGCAAGACGTGCCCGCGCCCAGTGCTGCACGGACAGCCCACCCCCGGAAACGGTGAAGAGGCGCTTCTCGATGCCATCAGCCATGATGGGCCCAACGCCCAATGTTATGAGGCGCTCAAGTCTGTTCGAGAGAAACAGCCCAAGACCTCGTACTCAGTCTCCGACATCTCCCTCACTGATCGGCTGAGCGCCGACGAGCGTTCGAAGGTGTTGGCAGCGTGCGCCTCGGTGCCTGATCAGATCACCCGCTTCGCCGCCTATGAGCAGATGTGCAACCCCATCATGCAAGGCCGGCGCTCGGCACGCACCGACAACACTCGGAGTCAAGCGATTCAGCTGGCCCAAGCCACGGCACTCCATGGTCGCCACCTTGCCACGAAAGATCCGACAGCGGCCCTGAAGTTGCTCCTCGACGGTGTGCGGGTGCAGCACGATCTCGAGCGGGGCGGCCGTCCTTTTCTCACGGCAGCGCTCAGCACGCATGCCACAAGATCTCTCGGCGCAGCGATCACCGTCGTCCTCGATGATCCTCGACTACAGACCGCCGACCTCGTCGAAGCTGAGCGCATGATCGATGTGCTACTCGACACTCTGCCTCCGGTGGGCGGTGTCGCAATAGACGAGCGACGTGACGTCGCCTACTCCATCGCCTTCATCGAAGATCAGCCCGCCAACCAGCCATCGAAGCCAGGCGTCGCCGACATCAAGCCAGATCGCTGGCCCTTCCTCATGTACTCCGACGAGTCTGCAGAGCTCCACACCCGTCTGTGCCCACATGAAGCGACGCTCGAGGCGTGTCTGTCGGGGCTCGGTGATGCGGCGAAGCTCTACGACGAGATCGCCTCACGCCGAGACAAAGCCGTGCTCGAAGCCGGCGCCTCTACACCGGCTCGATACATTGAAAAGCGCCGCGGAGCCCTGCGACGCCTCAACGAACTCACCTCACCAGACATCAACTGGCTGCGGCAAATCGCCCGTCGAGAAGTGATCTTGAGGGCGCTGAAGCTTCAGGCGGCCACCCATCGACTCGCAGGGGGCAATGGTCGATGTCCGCAAGGCGATGCACGAAACAGCGACACGCGCACAGCTCTGATGCGCATCCCCTCCATCGGCGACACCTTGCAGGTGCGCCCCCGTGACGATCAGGCAACTGGAGCGTGGTTCTACCTGCCAGGGCAATTGTTGGGGGACGATGCTGTAGACAAGATGGTCGTGGGCGGTATCCGCTGCGCACCTGAGAGTGCACTCGGCGCCCCACAGTAAAGCATCACCCCGCTCACTCTTCGGGGCGGTCGCTCCCGGCGAAGATGAACTCCTGGACCCGCGGATCGGGATGATCCTGCAGTGCCTCTGGCGTGCCCACCGCCACCAGGTGCCCTTTGTAGATCATCGAGATCTGATCGGCGATGCGGAACGTCGAGGGCATGTCGTGGCTGATAACGATCGAGGTGATGTTGAAGGTCTCTGCCGCCTCCACGATCATGTCGTCCACCCGCTTCATCATGATCGGATCCTGCCCGGTGGTGGGCTCGTCGTAGATCATGATCTCGGGCTTGGTCACGATGGCCCGGGCGAGGCCCACGCGCTTGCGCTCACCATTGCTCACCGCCGCGGGGTAGCGGTCGAGGATGTCTTTGACCTTGAGCTGCTCGGCCACTTCTTCCACGCGCTCTTTGACGGCCTTCTTCTTCCAGCGCAGACGCTCGGCGAGGGGGAAGCCGATGTTGTCTCTGACAGTCATCGAGTCGAAGAGGGCAGCGCTCTGGAACAACAGCCCGATGCGCGCCTGCACCTTCTGCATCTCCTGGCCGCTCAGCCCATTGAGGCGCTGACCGAAGACATCCACGGTGCCTGCCGTGGGCTGGAACAGCCCGATGATGTGCTTGATGAGCACAGATTTACCCGAGCCCGATCCACCGATGACCACGGAGATCTTCTGCTTGGGAAACTCGAGGGTGATCCCCTTGAGCACCTTGTTGGTGCCAAAGCTCTTGTGCAGGCCTTCCACCACCACGACGGGCTCGCCGCCAATGCTCCTGGGCACAGGCACGATGGGCCCACCCTCGAGATCGGGCACCACATCGACGGTGCTGATGTCTTCCGAGACCGACGAGGCGTCGGGCAGGCCCTCGATGCGCTCGACCTCGGGCGCCTCATCTGTGTGGGCAGCCTCACCACGGGTCAAACGCTCGGTGGAGATGTTCGCCATGAAGGCCTTCACCGCGGGCAGATCACTCGACGCCACCTCGTCGAAGGTGCCCTCGGTGATGATCTTGCCCCCTGACAACATGGCCATCTGATCGGCGAGTCGCTGGTTCGACGCCATGTCGTGGCTGATGATGACCGAGGTGATCTTGTACTCGCGCTGGGTACGGATGATCAGGTTGTCGACGAACTCGATCATCACCGGATCGAGGCCCGTCGTGGGCTCATCGAAGAGCACCACCTCGGGGTTGGTGATGACGGCCCGGGCGAGGCTGACGCGCTTCTTCATGCCCCCGGACAACTCGCTGGGCATGCGGTGCCGGGCGTGGGGCAGCTCGAGCATCTCGAGCAAATCGTCCACGAGCTTGGCGATCTCCGGGGCCTTCATGCGCGTGTTCTCCCGCAGCGGGAACGCGATGTTGGCGAAGACGTCCATGGAGTCGATGAGGGCGTAGCTCTGGAACACCATGGTGCAGCGCTTGCGCAGCTCGGTGCGGGCGGTCTCGCTGGACCGGGCGAGATCTTCCCCGAAGAGGCGCACCTTGCCGCTGTCGGGGATCACCAGACCGTTCATCATGCGCAACAAGACCGACTTGCCTGACCCGGACTCGCCGACGATGACCGTGGTCTTGCCAGTGCCGATCTTGAGGTTGAGGCCATCGATGATGGTCTCGCCGTCATAGCGCTTGGTGACGTTCTCGAGCTCGATGACGGGCTCGCTGTCGGGCCACCGCGTGATGTCGGGCAGCAGCAGGTTCTTACGGGTGGTGGGGCTGTTCACGGGGTGAGGATGGCGATGGTCTCGAGCGGATGCAAGGCCATCAACGGGGCCGGGTATACGTCCGCTTCCGTTTCTTCTTGGGCAGGCGCACCGGCAGGGCCTCGACGACGACGTCACCGTGGACCTCGGACTGGCAGGCCAGACGCTCCTGGGTGAGATGGAAGATGTTCCCCAGCTGGCGCTTCTCAAGGGCATTGGGCGACGAGAGGTGCGCCATGCCTTCGAGGACCTTCACCTTGCACTGCACACAGGCGCCGGCACCGTTACAGAGGGTGTGCACCGGCGCCTCGACCTTGTGGGCCAGGCGCAACAATGTGTCGCCGTCTTCCGCCTCGACGGTCCAGCGCTCTTCTTCTTTGACGAATACGACGGTGTGGCTCACGGCAGGCCCTGAGATCGATCACATGCAGAGGTTCAGATGCCCAAGTACCACATTTGGCCGCGTCGAACCTGAAGCTGATGTTCAGAGGCCCTCTCAGCCACCCGCGACGGCAGGCTGGCGGCTGGCTGCGGTGATGGGTGTGATGCGCCCCGCCACGGGGTGGTAGAGCGTGTCGGTGTAGATGCCGTGCACGGCATCGCGCAGGGCCTCGGCCCGGCTCTTGTCGTCGCCTTCTTCCGGCGCCCACACGGGGGGCAACACGGTGACGGTGATGTCTTCTCGGGCATGGGCCTCGGAGATCTCCAGACGCCCCTTGGCCATCAACCCGCCCGTCCCTCGAATCACCAGAGGCAGGATGGGCTTGTTCTCCGTCACCGCGGTGCGGAAGGCGCCGATACGGAAATCCTTGATCTGCCCGTCAGGGCTGCGCGTGCCTTCGGGGAAGATCAGCACGTCGGCGCCCTCTTCGAAGACCTCGTGGATCAAGTGTGGCAGCTGACGGTTCTCGGCTTTGGCCTTCTCACCCCGGGCCACGGGGATGTGCCCTGCCGCCGTGAGGTGCCACCCGAGGAAGGGCACCTTGAACACCCCTTCTTTGGCCATCCAGCGGTAGTCCCGCTTGACCACCGCCCCGAGCACCAGGATGTCGAGCAGGCTCAGGTGATTGCTCACCAGGACCGCCTGTGGTGCGCTGTCGAGCAGCTCGCCGTTGACGAGGCGCGGCTTGAGACCGACCCCCTTGCAGGCCAGCTTGCACCATTGGTGCATGCACCACTGAGAGACCTGGTTCTCCCGGGTCACCAGCGCCCCCATGATGGAGACCGTACCAAAGCCCACTGCGGGCAAGGCCACCCAGCCCCAGTCTTTGGCCGCCTGGAGATAATTCATGCTCGCCTCGTGTCGAATCCGTGTCGAAATCTAGAATCTGCAGGGTTTAGAGGTCCTAACACAACGGCGGACCGAGTCAGGAGGGTGAGGCGCGAGTGAGGCAGTCGAAAGAACCGCAGGCGGGCCCAAAGGCCCGTCGAGGACGCTTTCGGCTGCATCGCGAAGTGCATCACCCTCCTGGCGACGGGAGCTGTTTTGTTAGGAACTCTTAGATGCCGCCAGTGCGCACATTGTTACACACTGGCGAACACTCTGCGTCAAGACGTCAACTGTGGTGCAACACTTGAGTGTTCGGGCAGATGCCCACCTCGACACATCTCAGAGAGGTCTCTCAGTAGGGTCCCGGGTGCCACTCGAGCTGCACCATGAAGCCCCGGCCCGGACCGTTCACGGCACTGCCGTGGGTACGATAGGGCTGATCGGTGACGTTCTCGAGCACTGTGGCGAGCATGAAACGCCCAGGCAAGTCCACTCCGGCCCGCAGATCGAAGACCTCGTACCCAGGCGTGCCTCCGAAGGGAATGCGGGTGTCGCCGGCATCGCCCACGGAGAGTCGATCCTGCACAGTGGCCCACCGCATGGCGCCGCCCGCATAGATCCCCTTCTCCAGACTGCCCCACATCAACTCGGCGGTGCCGTTGAGGGGGGGGATCCGTGAGCGGGGCACTCGATCTGACCGACCGACGATGGGGTTCTGAGTCTCACCCCAGGCATAGGCGATGGTGGCCCGGGCGGTGACCCCATAGAACGGGCCCACCTTCGTCACCGCCTCGGCGCCGCGGATGATCGTGTCCCCCTCGACGTTGATGAGCGTGACCGGCACCGATCTCGACGCCCGACACTCGCGATCAGTCTCCGGGCAGTCCGCGGGTCGGCGCTCCATGAAATCACGGCCCCACATCTGAAACGCGCTGCCGGTGATCATGAAGCGCTTCTGAGCCCATTTGAGCGCCAGCTCTGCGGTGAGGGTCTTCTCCGCTGCAAGGTTGGGGTTTTCGAGCTGAAAGCCCTGACCCGTCTGCTGACGGGCGGTGAGATCGTCGAGGTTCGGCGGTCGATAGCCCTGCTCCAGGACCGCGCTCGCCGTGAGCCGCTTCGTCGCTCGCCAGGTCACACCGCCATGGCTCACCACCGCCCACCACGTGTTCTCGAGGGGGCGGGTGAGGGTGGCCTCGTCTCCTGGCGCCTTCGCCGTGGCCATGGCGAAACGCACCCCCGTCCGCAGGGTGAGGTCCTCGGTGATGTCGAGGCGGGGCGAGGCCCATACGCCGCCTTGGGCATAGCGGCTGCCGTCGAGGTAGAGCCCCCGGCTCATCGTCCGGATGACCTCGAGGCGGGTCAGCTCGGTCCAGGCCGCAGACTGCACGGTCTCCCAGGTGCCGTCGGCGCCGTACTCCAGCCGCAGAGATCCGAGGGGGCCCACGGACCAGCGCTTGCTCTTGATGCGGGCTGTGGCCCCCCAGATGTTGAGGGCATCCCGGCTGCCATTCTTGACCCCGATGGTGTCGGAGCGATCGCGCTCACGCTTCTCGTGCTGACGCTGGAACCCGCCAGAGAGCATGATCGTGTAGGCCAGCTCAGCTCGGGGCATCAAATCGGCCCGACTGTAGAGATGGGTTCGAAACTGCTCGGTGAAGACGAGGCAATCGTTGAGCGGCGCCTCTGGTGGCGGACACTGATCGGTCCGAGGCGAGTCGAACTGCCGATACACATAAGCCGCCACGGTGATGCGATCATCGGCGTTGAGCCGGTGCACCAGACGGGCATCGGCGGTGAACTCCCGAAAGCCAGTGCCCAGCATGGTCCGACCATCTTCGGCGAAGGTGGGCACCTCTTTTTCGAAGAGCGGCACCCCCACCTCTTCTTCGGTGAGCAGCAACGGGAGGGGCCCGGAAGATTCGAGCCGGCCCGCCTCTCGGTAGCCCATGCCCACGAGCAATCCTGTGCGACGCCCGAACTGGGTGTCCAACTCGAGTCGCCCTCCGGCCTCGCGATCGGCAGTGGCGTGCCGCGCGAAGACCGCCGGGCGAAAGGTCACCCCATCGGCAAAGGGATCGATGAGCGGATCACGCGGCTTCACCATCACCGCGCCGCCGAGGGCGTCTGCGCCGAGGATCACCCCGGCGCTCCCTCTGACCACCTCGATGCGATCGACGGTACGGCTGTCCACGGTGAACAGGTACTGGTTGGGGCCCTGACGGAAGAGGGCGTTGTTGATGCGCATGCCGTCGAAGACGAGCAGTACCTGCTGACCCGTGAGTCCTCTCACGTAGGGTGAGGCCTGACCGTGACCTGTCTGCTGAATGTAGACACCGGGTGTGTACTTGAGCGCGTCAGGCGTAGACCGGGCCTGCCGACGGGCCACCTCACGGGCGGTGATGATCTCGGTGGACCGCCCCTCAAGGGTCTCGTCGCGGGCTCTCAGCCCCTCGACGAGGATCTCTTTCTCTTCTGATTCAGGGGTGTTGTCGGCCACGCTCACCGGAGTGGCCATCAACCACATCAAACTCAGTACGGCAGGTGGGGTGAACATCGTTCGGTATGCTCTCACATAGAAAATATCAGCCGTATGCGTAGACCTACGAAACCCGCAGGGCATGCCGGTTCTGGCAGATAACACTTTGTCGTCGATTGGGTATTGACGCGTGAGCCTCGATGCACAATAAGACCGCCCACGGCCACACAGTGGCCTGAGTTTCCGACCTGACATTCTCGTTGGAGGAGAGGCATGAAGCCTGAGCTGGGTTCGAAGCACACCTGTGGTGAATGCGGAGCCAAGTACTATGACTTCAACAAGGCAGATCCGGTCTGCCCGAAGTGTGGTGCGCCTGCACCGGCACCAGAGCCGGTGAAGATCAAATCGAGCAAGAAGTCCAGCCGCAAGGCTCCGCCGAAGGTGGTCAAGGATCCCGAGGCTGAAGAAGAGTTCGAGGGCGACGACATCGACCTCGGCGACGACATCGGCGACGACGACATCAACGACGACGACATCGATCTGGGTTGACTTCCATCCGCCTGATGGGTGGCATCTCTCATTTACCCTTCTGTAGACCCTCTCTGAGATAGAGCTGCTCGAGGTTCCAGTGCGTCTTCGGCCGTAAGGGGCTCGGGCGGAAATTGCCCACTCTATCTTGAGCGGCGGCGAAGGACGACTCGACGACAAGCATGATCTGCGGCAGCTGATCGCTGAACAGATACATCAGCTCATCGAGGGCTTTCTTGCGCACGGCGTCGTCCCCCCCAGCGCTCGCCTGCTCGATGAGGGTGTTCATCCGGGCTTCCCAGGGCCGCCTGGGGCTCGACTGCCCCGGATCCCAGAGATGACTGCCACCACTCGACAAGAAGACGCTCTTGAGCAATGTGGGCTCTGGCGGCACCGAGGCACCCCACCCGAGCAATACCGCCTCGAAGGTTCTTGTCCGGGTCAACTTGACCACCAGTTCCTGAAACGGCAGCGGCCGCACATGCATGGTGATGCCCAACCGATCGAGATCGTCTTTGATCAGATTGAGCAGCTGTACCCGGATGGCGTTCTCGGCGTTGGTGAGGGCGGTGAAGATCACCGGCTGGCCCTCAGGGCTGATGAGCGTCTTCTTGCCTGCCCGCTGCTCGATGGTGAACCCCTCGGCCTCGAGGAGAGCCCCAGCTCGCTCCAGGTCGTAGGGGTACTCCACCACATCGGCCCCTGACCACCGGGTATTCCCCGGGCTGATGAAGCTGTAGAGCGGCTCACCCCGATTGTGTAGGGCCACACGCACCATGGAGGCACGATCGATGGCGTGGCTGATGGCTTTGCGGAACCCCTGCCGTTCAAACCACTGCCGGCGCGTGGGATCGATCCTCGGCACACCATCAGCGTCGGGTCGTGGGTCGAGGTTGAACATGAAGTAATGCGTGTTGAGGGAGGGGCCCAGGGCCTTCACGGTGAAATTCCGTGTCTTCGACGCCCGCTGGAGCAGCTCGACGAACTCGTTGCGCACATCGTAGAGATCGATCTGCCCCTCGCGAAACAGCATGAAGGCCGAGTTCGGATCTGGGGTGATGAGATAGGTCACAGTGTCGAGGTACGGCAGCTGCTGACCCTGGGCATCAACCTGCCAATAATGGGGGTTCCTGGTGAGCACCAGGCGCTCGCTCTCTGTGTATTTATCGAGCATGAAAGGGCCAGAGGTGACGAGTTCTTCGGGCTTCGTCTCCATGCTCATCACCTCATCGAAAGTGCCTGCATCTCGTGCGGCAGCCCACCGGGCCTTGGGCACAAAACGCACGGAGCTGGCGAGCAGTTCGAACTTGGGCACGGGTTGGGTCAGGATGTACTTGAACCGCCGCCCGTCGATCTTCTCGATCTGCACGTACCGCGGCTGGCCGTCATCGCCCTGCCCCTGATGGAACGCCGACTTGAGGGGGCTGGCCACCCTGGGGTCGAGGGCCAGCTCATGGCTGAAGACCGCATCATCAGCGGTGATGGGGGTACCATCTGACCACTTCGCCCCCGCTCGCAGCGTGAAGGTGTACGTCAGCCCGTCCTCGCTCAGCTCGAAGGACTCGCACAACGCCGGCATGCCCTCCTGCTTGCTGTAGTCGAAGGCCCAGCACGGGGCGAAGAGGGCGAACTGCACCACCTCGCCCGAGTGAGCGTCACGGATCTTCAAGGGGTTGAGGGTGGAGGGGGCAGAGGTGAGGCTCAGCACGAGATCCCCACCAGACTTGCCGACTTCACCGCCTCCAGGGGCGCTGCCACCCTTGGGCAGAGCGGGCTTTGGCGCAGTGCTCGGCGCAGAAGGCTCTGGTGGGCTCTTGCTGCACCCCCACGGCAGGCAGATGGCCAACATCATGGCACTGTAGATGGAGTGAGCTCCCCCGGCCATCGCGTATCCTCCCCGACCACGATTGCACATCGGGATTGATTACCACGGCTCTGGACCTCGCACGCAACACCAACACTCATCACGAACCACACCAGCGCTGTGGTGAGGCTCATCGTAGGGCAATCACCCTACCCGCAATGCGCCTCGGGACACTCTGCCAGGGCGCCGGCGATGTAGGCCCCAAGTCGGGCGGCGGTGTCGACGTCTTCAATGGCGCGATCGCCAAAGCGCTCGCCAGGGATCTCGCGCCACATGAACTTGTCCTCGGCGCTGCACCCCTTCCAGAGAGAGAAGCCCACCCGCTCCGGGCTCGATGAGCGCCACACATCGACGTAAATGTGCCGGCCCTCGCAATGTGTGTGGGCCGCCGGGCTGGCAAGCTCGGGGGAGAAGAACTTCTCAGGGCTCAACGACGTAAAGCTGGGGGCGCCCTCCACCATCAGCTCTGCGGCGACAGGCTGCTCCATGGCGGCGACGAGGCCGTCGGCGAGGGCCTCGAGCCAGAGGGTGCGAGTGTCCTGGTCCTTCACTTTGAGGCCCACGTCTTTGAACGAGATGACGTCGGCCCAATAGGGCCCTTGCACCCGCACGGCGAAGGGTGAGTACACCGGGGTAAAGCGCTTGGTGGCACTCTTCATCTCCGCCTTGGCGGTCGGTGCCATGGGTGGCGGCGCTGAAGCCCCTGTGGGGGTTTTCTTGCTGCAGCCCGAGAAGGCGAGGCAGGCCACGGCGAAGGCGCTCAGAGAGAGGCAGGCGGCCCGGCGCAGGGGGCGCCGAGGGTTGCGGTGTCGGGGGTCTGCCATTAAAACTCTCCGTTTCGTTGAGCCTTTGCCCAGAGGAGGCGACGCCGTTGACGCCGGCCGATGCTGTAGATCTCAAGGCCCTCGTGCAGAGCCTGCTCGGCCCCGACGAGGGAGAGCAGGCGTTGCCATCGGGGCGCGCAGGCGCCGGCCTGGCTTCGATGCTCGATCCCGCAGGGGGGGTGCAGCTCGCCGAGGCCTTGAGCCATCCGCCCCTGCCCCTCGCGACCAGCGCCATCAGCGCGTATGCACCGGACACCGCTCAGGTGGAGCGGCAGATTCGCCGGGGGCTCGACGCCCTCGAGCGCCGGCTGCGCCGCACCTTCGACGACGCGTTCAAGGCGCGCTATCGGTTGCCTGGGCCCAGCAGATGCCTCGACCTGCTGCAGGAATCCGGGGCCCTGAGCGAGCGCAACGCCAAGGGGAAGCCCCTCGCCAAGGCCCTGAAGAAAGCCTGCCGCACCCTGTGGGCCCCCTTTGGGGCCTTCATCGAGACTCAGTATAAACGGGCGCGCTTCGACTTGCGTCAGCTCAGGGACGATCTCGGGGCCGCTCTCAGGGCCCGCGGCGGCGACGCCGCCCGCCTCGAGCACCTCGACGGGTTGCTCCGAGAGGCCATACGGGTGGAGGGGGAGCGCCGTTACCGTCGTCTGCTCCATGCCCTCGAGCAACGCTTCGCCACACAAATCGAAGCCCTCGCCACCGAGCTGACCGCCCAGGCCACCGTACACGATCTCGAGCCCGCCTTCGGCGACGACGGCCCCTTTGCGGAGCTGGTGCGTCTGGGGCGCTCGGTGGTGTTTTCGGTGATGCAACATGAGCGGGCCTTGTTGGAGGGCCTGATGAACGTCGTGACACCTGCATACGATCAACGACGCGAGGGGATCCATTGACGTCGATTTGGATCGCGATCTTCGGTGGAATCGGGGCCACGGTGGTGGCCCGGATCGGCTTCACAGCCTATGGGCGTGACCCGGTGGCCCTGGGGCTGTCGGTGCTCATCGGCGCCGGCCTCCTGTTGGGCCTCGTGGAATTATGGCGCCGAGCTCGCCGGGCCCATCAAGCCCTCGACGCGCTCAACGCCGAGGTCGACTTCACTGACACGACACACCGCGAGCGCCTCCCCGCCCACGTCCGAGGGCCCCTCGAGGGCGCGCTCGCCGGCCACGGCGCCCCAGGCGAGATTCCAGGGTTCACCCCCTACCTCGCAGGGCTCGTGGTCATGCTGGGGCTCATCGGCACCTTCCTCGGCCTCGTGGAGGCACTCTCGGGAGCCCGTGAGGCCCTGGTGACCGGCGACGGCGCCGCTGATGTCGATGGCCTCCGCTCTGGCCTGGTGGCGCCGATGCAGGGCCTGACCCGCGCCTTTGGCACCTCGGTGGCCGGTGTGGCGGCCTCTGCCTCTCTCGGGCTGTGTCTCGTATGGGTACGTCGAGTAGAGGCCCGAGTACGACGCCGCCTTGATCAGCTGCTCGCGGGGCCCCTGGCCCACCTGACCCCCGCAGGGCGCCACCACGCAGCCCTCGACGCCCTCGTCTCTCAGAGCGCAGCCCTGCCTCAGGCCGCCGAGGCCCTGCAGGGGGCCGTCGAGCGACTGGATGTCCTCGGCAAGGATCTCGCCCGGGCCCATGGAGAGGCCACCCGCGCCACCACCAAAGCCCACCTCGACGCCGTGGCCGCCGCCGAGAAGGCTCATCGTGAAGCCACGATGGCCCTCGAGAAAGCACACCTGGAGGCCACGACCCGGGCAGAGAAGGCCCATCGCGAAGCCACGGCCAGCGCCGAGCAAGCTCACCGAGAGGCCACCGCCAACGCTGAGAAGGCCCACCACGAAGCGGTCACAGCCGCGGCGAAGGCCCACCACGACGCGGTCAAAGAGGCATCTGCCGCTCAGAGCGACGCCACACGAGCGACTGTTCAGGCCCTCACCGAAGGGGTGAAGGCGATCCGCGCCGATCTGCAAGAGGCCAGCATCATCGTGAGCACTGAGGCCGTCGCCGCCGTGCAGCCCCTCGTCGCCGAGGGGGTGGCGAAGCTCACCACCACTGCAGAGGAGCACGTCAGCCGGCTTCAACAACAGCTGAGTGAAGAGGCCACCGCTCGACAAGCAGAGAGCGCGGCCCACCTCGACCGGCTGCGAGAGGCCCTGCAGGCCACGGTGCAATCCATCCAATCGCAACAGGCTGCACAAGGTCAGCAGATCACCGAAGGTGTCACGGGGGTCATGACCTCTCTCGACGCCACCGCCCAGTCCGTCGCCGAGGGCCTCGGCACCCTCGAGCGTCAGGGGACGCAATGGATGATCGAGATCCGAGGCGATCTCTCAGGGCACCTCGAAGCGATCCAGCAGGCGGTGGTTGCGCCTCTCGAAGCCACCGCCGAGGCCCACCGGGCAAAGGCCGAGGCCCTTGATGGCCTCATCACCGCCTCCAACGCCCAGCTCGAAGCACAAGGGGAAGCCCTCGCCGCCCAGAGGCAGGCCATGCAGACGCAGCATGGTGAGATCACCGCGCAGCTCACGGAGAGCGCAGCCCAGGTGAGCGCCGCAGCTGAAGGATCCAGCGCGGCCATCGCAGCCCTCGGCGAGGCCCTCACCGAGACCGTGCGCCAGGGGCTCGACCGTCGGCTCACAGATCAGCAGACACTCGAAGCTCAGCTCACCACTCAACATGAGAAGGCCCTCGCCGATCTCGGCGCCCGTCTGGTGGAGCACGCCCAGAGCATGAGCGCCGATCTGGCATCTACAGGAGACATCGTCCGCGAGGCAGCTGAGCTCGCCCGGGCGAGCGGCGTGGAGCTGTCGCTGGTGGCAGAGTTGTTCACCGAGGCCGTGGATCGTTATCGCGGCGCCAGCGAAGCCTGGCTCGACACCCTGGCCCGCCTCGAAGGGACCCTGAGCAGCAGCGGTGATGGCCAGAGCAGCGTGGCCCTCGGGCAATACCTCGATCAAACCCGCGAGGTCTTCAGCGACTCTCTCCGGGTGCAACAGGCCCTCTTCGCCGAGCTGCGCAGCCTGAAGGCTCGAGAGGCCAGCTGACGTGTACGGCGGCCCCCCTCAGTCTCAGCGCTCAGGCGTTGTCGAGCCCGATGAGAGCCCTCCGGTCTGGCCGGTCTTCGGCGATCTCATGGCGGGCCTCTTCGGGCTCTTCGTGCTGTTCTTCATGTGGGCCATCACCTTCCAGACTGATCTGGCCAACACCCTCGAAGCCCGAGAGGCCGCCCTGGTGGCTCAGCAGAAGGCCCTGGCCCAGAAGCAGGCCGATCTCGACGCTGAGCGCGCCGCTCGAAAGAAAGAGAAGGCCCGGCTCGAGGCCCTGGAGCGCGCCCTCGCCGGGCCACTCTCTGAAGGCCTCATCACGCTCACTGAGGGACGCATCGGGATTCGGGGCAGCGTGCTCTTCAGTTCGAACTCCGCTGCCCTCACCGCCGAAGGCACCACCCTCATCGGCCAGCTCGCCGGCCCTCTCGAAGCGTTCCTCAAAGGCCGTGAAGAGATGGTCATGATCAGCGGCTACACCGACGACAAGCCCATCGCTCGGGGCAACGCCCGCTTCGCCGACAACTGGGCGCTCTCCTCCGAGCGGGCCCTCACGGTGACCCGAGCGCTCACCGAGTCCGGCCTGCCTGGGGATCGCCTCATCGCCGCGGGCTTCGGGCCCAATCACCCAGTGGCCACCAACGAGACCCCCGAGGGCCGCGCCCTGAATCGCCGAGTGGAGATTCAGCCGGTCCCTCGAGCCACCGCCGGGGGCCGGTGATGGCCTCCCCTGATCTCGCCACGGATCTCGTCGCCCGCCTCGACGCCCTGAAGGCACGCGGCGCCGAGGGCTTCGACGGCCCCGCGGTGCGCTTCATCGCCAACCTCGTACAGAAAGCCACCACCATCGGGGGTGGCGCAGGCGATCGTCTGGTCGATCGCGCCCACGTGCGCCTGCAGGCCCTGGAGACCCAGCTCGACGAGGCCCTGGCGAAGTCCGAAGAGGCTTTGAGCGCCCTCGCAGCTGTGGCACAGGGGCCCGAGGGAGAGGGCGCCGTCGCCACCGTTCAAGCCCTCGTGGACCAGGGTGATCACCGAGAGGCACTTCGGACCGCACAGCGCTTACGGCGTACGCTCGGCGATGGCCGCCAGCCTCAGGCGAAGGCCCGCGTCCGTCGCCAGCTGTCCCGGGCCGAGGCCGCCGACACCTCTGCCTTGTCACAACCACTCCGGCAGCGCATGCAGGCGGCCCTCGATGATCCGACGAGCCCGCCCGAGACCCTCGACGCCCTCGCTGACGAGGCAGCAA
The DNA here is from genome assembly GCA_046290225.1 of Bradymonadia bacterium. Taxonomy (GTDB): domain Bacteria; phylum Myxococcota_A; class Bradymonadia; order UBA7976; family UBA1532; genus JBKAGE01. The sequence goes on from JBKAGE010000001.1 coordinate 91,527, forward strand.
AGGCGATGTACCGCGCCGTGGCCGACGATGCCCACGCGACTCTCGCAGTGGCCCAGGCCGGTGACGAGGTCCCCGACGAAGCAGGGCCCTACAACCCCCAGGCGGTGAGCGCCCGGGCCCTCGCAGCCCTCGAAGCCCTGTCGCCAGCGCACCTGCGCCATTGGGTGCGACACCTCGAAGGCTTCGAATCCCTCTCAGCGCTCCCCGAGCCGCCGGCACCCAAGAAGCGAGGCAGCAAGCGAGGCGGAGGCCGCCGAAGGTGACGTCATGGCTGATCTGAAGGCAGAGCTCGACCGGCTGCTCGCGGAAGCCGATCACCAGGCCCACCTGAGCCGGGATCCGATCCGCTTCGTACACCGCTACCCCGATCCGCTCGATCGCGAGGTGGTGTCGATCTACGCCGCCCTCATGGCCTATGGCCGGGTCGATCTCATCGGCAGGGCCCTGGAAGATCTCGTGGCCCGCCTCGGGCCAAAACCCTTCGAGGCCCTGAAGCAGCGTCGGAGCGACGCCGAAGTGATCGCCCACTTCGACGGCTTCGTCTATCGACTCACCCGGGGGATCGATCTCGCCCGCCTCTGGCAGGGCCTCGCCGCCGTGGTCGACACCCACGGCAACCTCGGTGAGGCCATGGCGTGCTTCGACGACGCCGAGTCCCCCACCCTGCTCCACGCCGTGAGCACACTGCGCAAGGCCATCTACGACGCCACCTCGCACTTCGAGAGTCGGCGGGCCTTCAACCACTTTCTCGCTGATCCACAAGGGGCGAGCCCGTGCAAGCGCTGGTGCATGTGGCTGCGGTGGATGGTCCGGGGCCCTGACGAGATCGATCTGGGGCTGTGGCGTGATCTGGGGGCGCACCGTCTGGTCATGCCACTCGATACGCACATCCACCGGCTCGGCCGCTACCTGGGCCTCACCGCCCGAAAGAGCGGTGACCGGCGCACGGCCCTCGAGATCACCACCGCGCTCAAAGCCCTCGATCCGCTCGATCCGCTCAAGTACGACTTCGCGGTGGCCCACATGGGCATCAGTGGCCAGTGCCCTACCCGCCGAGTGGCGGAGATCTGCGCGCATTGCCCCATTCAAAAGGTGTGTCAGCTGCCGGACGGGCGCCGAAGCGGCCGTCCGCTCAACCCGGCAGAGGCTGCTTGTCCACGGCCCTTGGGGGCTGCGGTACGCCCTTGCGGTAGCGAGACTTTTCTCCTGGCCCCGAGTCGTCGATCCACGAGTACGACCGCTTGCGCACGTCGAGGTGCACGAACCGCGCGTTGGGGTAGTAGCCCGAGCCCACCTTCGGCAGCGTGCGCAGCACTGACCACACCTCTTTATGATCGACGCCGTCAACCCGCAGATCGATGGCCTTGCCCTGATAGTGCCTGCTGCTCTTGCGCGTGGTGGATCGATGCCCGCTGATGATGTGGATACGGGCCTCGAAGTGCCGGGCGAGGGCGTGCAGGTGATGCAGTAGACGATCAGGCGGGATCTTCTCGACCCCTTTGCGCCAGTCCCTCAAAAAATGCGCCATCTGTGTGCGACCCTCAGGGCGCACCACCCAGCCGTCCACAGCGTCCATATCGGGCTCGAGCAGGCGGATCGAGGCCTCTTCCCGGGTGTTCACGTGACGCACGTGGATGTAGCCGGCATTGATGGCCTCGAGTTTTTTTCGCCCCAAGGGCTCGGGACGATCTTCTGCGGCGAGCGGCCCGAGATCGGACTCGTCGTCTGCATCACGGAATCCGCCATCAGGCCCTGCGGCAGATCGACCCTGACGACCCGCGCAGCCAGTGGCCATCAGGCCGCCGAGCATCAACACCTCTCGGCGGGTGGGGATCACGATGTTCGAGGCTCGCCGCATAATCAGAACTCCTCTTGTCTTTCAAAGGGTTCGCTCGATGCTCATGACGATGACACACCCCCTCCGACTTCACCAAAACCCCCTTGCACCTTCGATGCATCCTCCGGCATCCTCAGTAAAACCACATCAACCTACACCGACCTTATGACAGAGGTCCGAGGAGGCACAGATGGCGACGTCGCTCACCCACGACACCCCCCGCTTCATCATCCGCCGCGCCCTCGCCCTCGTGGAAGACCCCCGCACCGACGCCCACCGCCTCGGCCGGCTGCTGGAAGGTCACCCCGATCTCGCCGCCTTCGTCATGAGCGCCGCCCGAGCAAAAGTGCAGGGCCGAGTGAACATCCGCACCGTCACCGACGCCGTGGTCTATCTCGGCTATGGCAGGCTGCCGGCCATCCTGAGGCGGTATGGCTATGCCGCTGAAGAGCAAGACGAAATCTGGCGGCGCCAGATCAGGTACGGCCTCATCGAAGACTGACCGACGCCACGCTTTCCCCACTCCGCGGCGCACCCCAGACAATTTTAAGTGACAATTCCGGCCTTTCAGCTTCAACACCTGGGTGACGGCCGCGGTGTCAGGTGTCTCAATACTTGCGCCGCAGTAGATGCGTCACCCCCGTGAGCTGTACTAGACTGCCGCGCACTCGGGGATTCACTGGAGATCTGCGCCTCATGCAACCTTTGGCCGCTGCAGCCACATCGTGTCTCACTCTCGCCCTCGTGGGCGCTGCTTACACGTCCGCCCTCGCCCAGAGCGGCGCGCCTGCCGCTGAAGCCCCAGCTGCTGAGGCCCCAGCTGCGGCGCCTGCGGAGGGCGCGGCCACGGAGACGGCGGCTTCGACAGAGGCTGCGGCACCGGCCTCGGGCGACGATGGAGGCGCCACCAGTGAGGTGGTGAACACCATCGAGGGTGAAGTCTCCCTGGTGAGCGACGAGCGCGTGCCGCCTGATCAGCGCGGGCCGAACATGGAGGGCGGCAACGGCCTCAACCGCACGCTCTCTGCAGATCCTGGCCCCCAAGGGACCTTCCGCTTCCGGCTCAGCGGGTTCCTCTCCGAGTCCGAAGACTTCCCCGCCCCGGGCTCGTCGAACAGCTTCTCTGGTGCCAGCCTGGCCCTGGGCTACACCCCCATCGAGTTCCTCGAGGTGTTCTTCAACGCCCGGAACACCAGCAACGTCAACGAGGGCACCCGCCCCGACCTGTTGCAGACGCAGGGCGACATGTCGCTGGGCCTCAAGGGCGGCTACTTCATCCTCCCCGAGGTGGCCGTGGGCCTCGCGGCGAGCGCCCATCTCTACAGCGGCCTCGGTGAGGGCTCGTTCTCCCTCGACACCACAAGCTTCTGGGTGCGGCTCCTCACCACCGTCGATCTCAAGCGCAGCCAGAACATCCCGGTGCGCTTCACGCTCAACGTCGGCTACTACAACGAGAACTCCGAGAACCTCTATGGAGACGGCGACAACCTCGACGTCATCCAGGAGTGGGGGCTGCAGACCTACCGTTATGATCGCCTCACCATCGGTGCGGGACTCGAGGTGCCCTTCAACGAGTATGTGAGCCCCTTCGTCGAGTACCGCCTCGACGGCCCCCTGAAGGTGAAGCTCAAGGACTTCGCCGCGAACTCCTCTTTCGAATACGACTTCAGCGCGGTGCCTCACACCTTCACGCCGGGCCTGCGCGGGTTCCCGCTGCCCGAGCTGATGCTCGAAGCCGCAGCGGAGATCGCCATCACCACGGAGACCACCTTCAGCGGCGTGCCCGCCACGCCGCCGTGGATGATCACCTTCGGCATCGCCTACACCCTCGACCCTCGCCCCGTGGTCATGTCGAAGGAGATCGTGAAGGAGGTGGCCCCCATCGCGCCTCCGCCGCCGCCCGTCGCGCCTGCCCCGAAGGAGGGCCGCATCGCCGGAAAGGTGCTCGACGCCAAGACCGGCAAGCCCATCAAGGACGCCCGCATCACCTATCCGGGCCGCACGGTGAGCGCTCAGCTCGCCGACGCCAGTGGCCGCTTCGGCAGCTACCCCTTCGAGCCCGGCAAGGTGAAGGTGCAGGTCATGGCCGACGGCTACCTCGCCATGAGCGGCGAGGCCGACGTCACTGCTGACAAGGACACCCCCCTCGAGCTCAAGCTCAAGCTCGATCCGGAGCAGCAGAAGACCACCTTCACCATCGAGGTGGCCAACGAGAAGGGCAAGACGCTCCCCAAGGCCACCTACACCGTGGGCACCACCAAAGAGCCCGCCCTCAAGACGGGCCAGATGGGCCCCACGGGCATCGTCGCCGTGCGCGATCTGCCCCCGGGCACCTACGATCTGACGGTGAAGGCCAAGCGCTACGAAGACTTCACCCGCAGCTACCGCCTGAAGGGGGGCACCCCCCTCACGGCGAAGGTGGTCATGACGAAGCCCGAGCGGAAGAAGCGCTCGCTGGTGGTGCTCAAGCGGAACCGCATCGTGATCCGCCGCAAAGTGCACTTCGCCACGGGGACCGCCAACCTGACCCGTGACTCGAAGGCCCTCCTCGCCGAGGTGGCCCAGGTCCTCAAGGACAACCCCCGCATCAGCAAGGTGCGCATCGACGGCCACACCGACGGCAAGGGCAGCCGCACCAAGAACCTGAAGCTGAGCAAAGAGCGCGCTGAGGCGGTGAAGACCTATCTCGCCCGCCGCGGGGTGCGCAAGAAGCGCCTCGTGACCAAGGGCTGGGGCCCCGACAAGCCCCTGGCGCCGAACATGACCAGCCGCGGCCGCGAGAAGAACCGTCGGGTGGAGTTCATCATTCTCGGGAGACGTTGAGCCATGCACCGTACACACCTGCCAGCGCTCCACGGCGCGCTGCTCCTGCTCCTCAGCGTGCTCCTCGGCGGCTGCGGTCGCTCGAGCCTCGACTGCGCCACCACGGCGGATTGCCCCTCGGGCAACATCTGCATTCAAGATCAGTGCGTGAGCGGCCCGCCGTGTGCCTTGGGCCTGTGTCCCACAGGCCAGGTGTGCGTCTCCGACATCTGCGTCGACGAGGAGCGCCTCGCCGGCGTGTGCGGGCCCAACCGCGCCTGCCCCGACGGCCAGCGCTGCAGCGAGCAGAACCTCTGTGAGCCCTGTGGCCCCGAGGGCTGTGATCCGCTGATCTGTGATCCGGAAGATCCCAACTGTCAGGTCTGCGCCGGTGATCAAGAGTGTGGCGCCGGTCTCATCTGTGACGACGGTCGCTGCCGTGTAGGCTGCCGCTTCAACCAGGACTGCCCGGGTGGCCTGTGTGATCCGCAGAGCCAGACCTGCGTCGACCGCCAGTGCAATCAAGACCTCGACTGCCCTGATCCTCTGCTGTGCGATCCTCAGGGCCAGTGTGTGGACTGCCTCTCTGATCCCGATTGCGGTCCGGGCCGCGTATGTGATCTGAACATCTGCCGCCCCTCTGATCAGTGCATCGGCGACGAGGAATGCCCTGCGGGCTTCCTCTGCCTCAACGGCGCCTGCGAGCGGGGTGAGGGCTGCCTCGGCGACTTCGACTGTCAAAACGGCGAGGTCTGCATCGACGGCGCCTGCATCCCCGCCGGCTGCCAGTCCGACGAGGAGTGTGGTGACGGTCGCCAGTGCGTCGCCGGTGAGTGCCTGCCCGTCGGCCAGTGCCGCCGGGACACGGATTGCGATCCGGGCTTCTCCTGCATCGCCGGTGAGTGCCGCTTCGATCCCGAGTGCCGCGTCGACGTGGACTGCCCCCCAGGCCTCATCTGCGAGCAAAACCGCTGCATCGAGCAGCTCGAGTGCACCATCGACGGCGACTGCCTGCCGGGCCAGCAATGTCGCGGTGGCTTGTGTGTCGGGGTGCCCGACTGTCGCGGTGACTTCGACTGCCCTCCTGGCCGCGTGTGCCAGATGGGCCAGTGCATCGTGGGGCCCGAGTGCCTCGACAACTTCGACTGCCCACCTGGTGAAGAGTGCATCGACGAGCTGTGTGTGTCGGCGCCTGAGTGCCGCAACGACAACGACTGCCCCTTCGGCACCCAGTGCGTCGACGAGCTGTGCGTCCCAGTGCCCGGCTGCCGTGGCGACTTCGATTGCCCAGATGGCCGCCTCTGCCAGGCAGGGCAATGTGTCATCGCGGGCTGCATCAACGACCTCGACTGCCCTCCTGACACCATCTGTGAAGCGGGCCTGTGCCAGCCGGTGCAGTGCCGGTTCGACGGCCAGTGCCCCGCCCAGCAAATCTGCGACGACGGCCGCTGCACCCCGGTGGAGTGCCGTGACGACAACGACTGCCCCGCAGGGGGCGAGTGTCGCGGCAACGTGTGCTTCCAGGATCCCCGCTGCCGCGTGGACGACGACTGTCCTCCGGGGAACGCTTGCCTCGCAGGCAGCTGCGCCCCCGTGGGCTGTGCCGACGATCGCGACTGTGACGAGGACGAGCAGTGTGAGCAGGGCCGATGCGTCGCCGGAGAGTGCCGCAACGACGATGATTGTGGTCCTGGGGTGACCTGTGTCGCCGGGTTCTGCCTGCCGGAGTTCGTCTGCGAAGACGCCAACGACTGCCCCCAGCCTCTGCAGTGCATCAACAACGAGTGCCGCGCAGGCTTCCAGTGCGAGCGTGACGAAGAGTGCGATCCCGGCGAGGAGTGCCTCTTCGGCATCTGCATCAGCCTGCCCCCGCCCCAGTGCCTCAACGACGGTGACTGCGGCCTCAACGAGCGCTGCGAGCTGGGCCAGTGCATCCCTGGCGGTGGCCCTCAGTGCCGCCGTGATGCCGATTGTGGCTTCGGCTTCCGCTGCGAGGGGGGCGCCTGTGTCGCCGATGGCTGCGTCGTCGACGGCCAGTGTGATCCCGGCGAAGTCTGTGAAGCCGGCGTGTGCATCCCCGCGCCGGAGTGTCGCGAGGACTTCGACTGCGGCGTCGGCGAGATCTGTCAGGCCGGTGTCTGCGTGTTCGCCGGCGAATGTCGCCGTGATCTCGACTGCCCCGAGCCCCTCGTCTGTGAAGACTTTCGCTGCGAGGTGCCTCCGGCCTGTGGCCCCGGGAACCCCTGCCCGGCCAACCAGATCTGCCGCGATGATCAGTGCGTGCCCGACGGCCGCTGCCAGAACGACTTCGAGTGTGGCCCGGGGAACCGCTGCGACGACGGTGAGTGCGTGCCTGCCTTCGAATGTCGCGGTGACGTGGACTGTGGTGCCGGTGAGGCCTGCCGTGGCGGTCAGTGCGTCTTCGTGGGTCAGTGCCGCGAGAACATCGACTGCCCCCAGCCGTTGATTTGCGACAACTTCGAGTGTGTGCCCGACGTGGAGTGCAACGTCGCCGCAGACTGCGGCGGTCGAGGCTTCGAGTGCTTCGCCAACCAGTGCATCTTCGTCGGCGAGTGCGACTTCGACAACGAGTGCCCCCCGGGGAACCGCTGCGAAGACTTCCTCTGTGTCCCCGACGAGCAGTGTGGTGCTGGCGATCCATGCCCTGCAGGCGAGCAGTGCCTCATGGGCCTCTGTGTCTTCGAGGGTGAGTGCCGCGTCGACAACGACTGCCCCTCGCTCTTCTCGTGTGAAGACTTCATCTGCGTCGAAACCGGTCGCTGCCAGCGCGACGAAGAGTGCGCCCCTCTGGGCCAGGTCTGCGATCCCTTCAGCCGCACCTGCGTCGACGAGAACTTCTGCAACGATCAGCGAGACTGCCCCGAGAACCAGCCCTGCATCGGCAACCTCTGCCGCCCTGTGGGCTTCTGCCGCGTCGACGAGAACTGCGAAGAGGACGAGATCTGCAACCAGCAGCTCAACATTTGCCAGCCTCGTCCTGAGTGCTTCGCCGATCAGGACTGCGCCCTGGACGAGCGCTGTGACGCGGGCAGCTGTGTCCCTCTGAGCTGCCGTGGGGACGACGACTGCAACGCCGGGTTCACGTGTATCGACGATCGCTGTATCCCCGAGTTCTTCTGCCAGGATCCAGGGGATTGTCCCTTCCCCGGCCAGGAGTGCATCAGCAACGAGTGTGTCGATCCTCAGGGCTGCATCAACGACGCCGACTGCCCCGAGGGCAGCGACTGCCTCGGCGGTGTCTGTGTGGTGATCCCGCCGCCAGACTGCGAGCGCGATGACGACTGTGGTCCCGGGGAGATCTGCGAGTTCGGCCTCTGTGGCCCCGATCCAGGGTGTCAGAACGACGGCCAGTGCCCCGCGGGGCAGTCGTGTGAGGCGGGCGTCTGCGTGGTGCCGCCGGATTGTCGCGTCGACGCCGACTGTGGCGGCGGTGAGCAGTGCCTGAACGGTGTGTGTGTGGGTCTGCCGGGCTGCGGTGACGACGACGAGTGCCCGCTGACTCAGATTTGCCTGGACCGTGCCTGCATCGATGGCTGCACCGACGAGAGCCGCTGCTTCGAAGATCAGCTGTGCGTCGATGGCCAGTGCCGTGACTTCGGCGGGCCCTGTCGCGACGACGACAACTGCCTGCCCGGTGAGTTCTGTGACGGCAACGTGTGCGTCCCGGGCTGCCGCAACGACGCCGACTGCCCCGATGGCTTCGCGTGCAACGCCGGCGAATGTGTGCTCGACCGCTGTCGCAACGACGCCGACTGCCCCAACGGCCAGATCTGCGGCGACAATGGCGTCTGCGAGCCTGCACCTCTGTGCGAGCTTATCCCCGACGAAGATCTGACCTTCATCGCTTTCGAGGGCACCGAGACGTTCCCCACCAACACCTCGGGTCGGGAGAGCCAGTACGGCTCGAACTGCGCCGGCAACGCCCGGGCCGGTGAGCAGGTCTTCGTGCTCGACGTGGCCCAGACCTCCGAGGTGATCCTGGAGACCCTCGCCGCGGAGAACGGCAACCAGTACGACACCGCGCTGCACGTACGTACGGTGTGCGACGACGCGGCGACGCAGCTCGACTGTGACGATGACGACGGCGACGGCACCCTGTCGCGCATCGAGCTGCCTCAGGCGTCGCCTGGCCGGTACATCATCTTCGTCGACGGCTTCAACCAGAACACCGGCGAGGCCCGCCTCGAGGTGACGGTGACCCCACTCACCCCCTGCGACGGCAACTTCGACTGTGACAACGGCGCCTGTGTCGACGGCTTCTGCCAGCAGCCCGACTTCTGCGGTGACGACAACGACTGCGACTTCAGAGAGGTCTGTCGTCAGGGCATCTGCGCCCCTCAGCAGCGATGCATCGACGATACCGGCTGCGAGAACGGCATCTGCGTCAACCGGGTCTGCCGGGATCCCCAGTGTGTGCAGGACGAACAGTGTGAGGGCGGTCGGATTTGCGAGTCTGGCCGCTGCTCCGAGCCTCAATGTCTGCGGGACAACGATTGCGACGCCGGAGAGCGCTGCGACAGTGGGCGGTGTGTCGAAGGCTGTGCTTCGGATCTCCAGTGCCCGGGGCTCCAGATTTGCCAGCAGCGTGTCTGCGTCGATCCGCAGTGTGTGCGCGACGAGAACTGCGAGGCCGGCCAGCGCTGCAACGAGGGCCGCTGTGAAGATGCTGGTGAGTGCGTCAACGACGCCCAGTGTAGTGGCGGCGACAACATCTGCGAGAACAACGCCTGCATCGACGCAGGGGGCCGCTGCGCCGACGTCGATGCCTGCAACCCCGGTGCAGCCTGTGTGAGCGGCGCCTGTGTCGATCCGGTGCCCTGCGCCAACGACCAGATCTGTCAGCAGATTATCCCGATCTTCACGTGTCAGGCAGGGGTCTGTCGGGCGCCGTTCAACCAGTGCGACAGCAACGCCGACTGCGCGGCGAATGGCAGCTGCATCTTCGGCGTGTGCGCCCCGCTGCCGAGCCCCGAGTGTGTCCGGGACACTGATTGCCCCAACGGTCAGACCTGCGAAAACGAGAGTTGCCAGTAGTCACTGGTCTGCCGCTCGTTTTAAGCGCAACCCCCACCCCTCCAGCCTCACTACGGTCTGAAACTTGCTTTTCCGTGCGTACGTGCACGGCAGACGTGGTCTCTCCTGACCGTCTGCTGGTCAGAGACATCAGAAGTTCGAGGATCATATGCGTTTTATCTGGGCCCTCCTCGGGGGCAGCCTGCTGATCACTGGACCCGGCCACGCTCAGCTCACCCCAGGGTCCACAGGCCCCACCACAGCGCCCGTTGCGCGCAGGATCGACGGGAAGTTCACCGTGCTCCGCGCAGCCATCGACCGACATGGCCATCGCGCGCCGATCTTCGGCCCCGAGGGCCTGCCCGCTGAGACAGATCTCAGCCGACTCGGCGCCACCCTCCGTTTCACCGAAGCCCTGGCCCCTGGGCAGATCGCGCAGCTCGAAGATAACGGCGTCGCCTTCGATCGTCGGGACGGAGAAGTAATCGCGCTGGGCACCGTCTACCCCGTACGGGTGACCTGGGCCGCCTTGCGATTCCTCGAAGCGTATCCAGGCCTCGTGCGCGCCGAGGCGAGCTGGCGCCCCTTCACCCTGAGCCCCTTGGAGATTACGGGCCTTCAATCCGGCACCGCGGCGGCGCGATGGCGAACTGAAGACGGCACTGATGGCACTGGCGTCACCGTGGCCACCATCGACAGCGGGGTGGACAGCCTGCACCCCCACTTCTTCAAGGCCGACGGCGAGTGGTTCGACTGGGTCGACGCCAATGGCGACGGTGACTTCGACCTGGGCACTGACGGGGTGGACTACGACAAAGACGGCAGCCTCGATGACAACGAGGTGATGCGGGTGCTCGACGCGGGCACCACAGGCTTCGGCTTTGGGCCCGCTGATGGCTTGGACGGCGTCCTCCAGCCCCGTCTCGACTGGCTCTACATCGACGTCAACGGCGATCGTCGACGCAACGTCGGCACTGACGATGGCTTCACCGAGTCTGATCCGGCCTACGGCGAGCCCCTCTTCGTCGTCGACGACGTCAACGGCAATGACGCCCTCGATCCCGGTGAGAAGGTGGTGCAGCTCGTCACCAGCAAGATCAGCAAGCTGGTATACGGCGAGCAGACCTTCACCCGAGGCGGCCCTCCGGGCTCGGGCCTCATCGACGCCGTGAAGCATCCGATCCACGAGGGCTCGTTCCACGGCACGGGGGTGGCCAGCATCATCGTCGGCGGCCAGGCGGGCTTCCACGATCGCGTGGGCATGGCCCCCGGCTCGGAGATCATCAGCTACTCACCGTACGGCGAGCAGCAGGATCTCGAGTACGCCGGACAGGCCCGGGCCATCGCCGATGCCCTCGACAGCGGCGCCCGTCTCATCGTGCACGAGTGGACCGATCCGTTCTTCGTGGTGCAAGACGGCTCCACCAACCTCGAGGCGGCCATGGACGCCGCTCGAAATGGTGGCCTGATCCAGGTGAACCCCCTCGGCAACCTCAACGTGGCCCGCAAGCACGCGATCCGTGAAGTGAACGCAGGCGACAGCCTCTCTCTGAGCTTCGAGGTGGGTCCGGGCTTTCAGAGCGGCTTCGGATTCCAGCCCTACACAGTGTCGTACGGCCTGGTCATGTGGCAGGGGGATCACAACCTCACCGTGGGGGTGAGGCGGCCCTTCAGTGCCAGCACCATCAACGTGCCCCTCGATGGGCAATATCACGATCTCGGCGAGCGCACCTTCGCCCAGGCATACTGGGATGTGACCGATCGCGGCACGCGCTATGCCCTGGTCTTCGTCTTCAAAGAAGATTTCAACGGCGCAGAGGGCCTCACTGAAGGTGCATGGAACCTCGAGCTCGGAGGCTTCGCCGAGGCCGACACGGTACATGCCCGCATCGCGGACTACTACTCGAGCTGGGGCCTGGGCATCGCCTGGGAAGACGCCACCCCCGACGTGAGCAGCGCGGTGTTCCCTTCGACCGCCGACTCGGCCATCGGGGTGGCAGCCTACGGCGGCCGTCACGATCTGCCTGACTTTGATGGCAGCCGCGCCGGTGAGCTGCGCAACTACTCAGGCCGTGGCCCACGCATCGATGGTGCGCCGGTGGTGGACATCGCCGCCTCTGATGATCCTTACGCTGCCATGGCGGCCACAGCCGAAACGATTCAGGCGGGCTATGGACGCTCCTGGTTCAGCACCTTCGGCGGCACCAGCGGCGCGGGCCCTCACGTAGCGGGTGCCCTGGCCCTCATGGCAGCCCATGATCCGGAGGCGAGCGCCACGGCCCTGGAAGATCGCCTCATCGCCACAGTGGATCAGTCGGCGCCGGTGCCCGACTACGGCGCCTTCCCGAACGATCACTGGGGGTATGGCCGCCTCGACGCCTACCGGGCGATCTACGACGCTCAGGCGCCGATCCCCGATCAGCGCCCTGATGTGGTGGTGGATGTGCAGGTCACCGAGTCCGAGGTGATCTTCGATCCCAGCCGCTCCAGTGATCCTGAGGGGGCGGCCATGAAGGTGCGCTTCGACATCGACTACGACGGCCGCTGGGAGTCGACGTGGCAGGATCTCACCCCCATGGCGATGCCCTTGGACGTCTTCGGCGGCGAGCCTGGACTGGCCAAAGTGCAAATCAGAGACGTGAGCGGTGCGACCCACGGGTTGCTGGTGCCCTTCGATCCCAGTCAGGTGACACCCCCACCCATGCCTGATGCAGGCGTCTCTCCCGAGGCCGACTCGGGCCCGAACGGCGGCTCCGGTGGAGGCGCTGGAGGCGGCAACTCTTCTGATGGTGGCATCGACGTGATGCGGGCCACCGACGATGGTGGCTGCAACTGCTCGACGAAGGGCACAAGCCCAGCGGCCTTGCTCTGGCCACTGCTGGTCCTGGCAGGGCTTGCACGCAGGCGCGCCTCTCGCTGACAGGCCGACGTGAGTCCTTGACCGCGCTCATATTTCGGAACACCTTGATCTTCCACAACATGCAGGAGGGTCAGATGAATCTCGAAGCGCTGCTCAAAGACACCGGCGAACTGCGCTCCCCCCTCGACGTCTCGGCCTTTGTGCTCGTGCAGGCCCTCAAGTCGATCGACTCCCCACAAGCAGAGCAGATCGAGGCGCTCTTCAAGGCCTCGATCCCCAGAGTGAGTGACGAAGACACCGAGCTTCTGTCTCAAGTGCTCATGCACCACCTCGCCGAGGCCCTCGCCCACGGCGCCTACTACGGCACTGTGCAGCTCGCTGGCAGCCTCACCATGGTGGAAGCCCACATCCTGCACGACGCTCTGAAACAGTCAGGCGTGGCCAACCGGATCCGCCATGATCACCAGACCGGGAACAGCTTCCCCAACCTGGGCAACGATGTGGAGATCTGGGTGTATCCCAACGATCTCGAGCGCGCGCGGGCCATCTACCAGCAGACCCAGGCCACCGACGCATCCACTGTGACCTGCAGCAACTGCGGTGAAGAGAACCCCGGTCACTTCGGGCGCTGTTGGAACTGCGGCTCCACCCTGAGCAACGACTGATTTCACAGCACATCTCAAGCGACCCCCACCTCTCCCAGCCATCTTTACAACGCGATCTCATTGGAGACCCTCTCGAGGAGCGTTTGTGGCCACTCAAACCGATCAGGTGTCGACCGAGCCCGATCTCGTACAGCACACGGGCACCCGCGAGTTCAGTCGCCGATTGCCCCTGAGCATCAGCGCCCAAACGCTGTATGACTGGCACGCCCGGCCGGGGGCCTTCGAACGCCTCGCCCCACCTTGGGAGGACATCGAGGTGGTGCACAAAGCCGGGGGAATCGAGGACGGCGCCCAGCTGATCATGAAGATCAAGAAGGGCCCCTTCAAACTCACATGGGAAGCCCTGCACCAGGGTCACGTCCCTGGTGCGCAGTTCCAGGACCAGCAAGTGCGTGGACCCTTCGGGTTCTGGTTGCACACCCACCGGTTCGAAGAGCGAGAGGGCGGCAGCATGTTGCACGATCATGTGCAGTATCGACTGCCCGTACACCCACTCGGGCAGTGGTTCGGTGGATGGTTCGCCCGACGCATGCTCGACCAGATGTTCACCCATCGTCATCACCGCACGCAGGCAGATCTCATGCGACACCAGGCCTTCGCCGATCAGCGCCCCCTCACTGTGGTCATCGCCGGGGCCAGCGGCCTCGTGGGCAGCGCCCTGACCCCCTTCTTGACTACGGGTGGCCACAGCGTGCGGCGGCTGGTGCGCCGGCCCGCTGCTGGTCAGGGCGTGCCCGAGAACACCGAGCATCGGTGGGATCCGGCAAAGGGCGAGCTCGATCCGTCGATCTTCGAAGGCGTCGACGCAGTGATCTGTCTCTCTGGGGCTGGGGTGGCCGACAAACGATGGAGCCCTGATCGCAAACGCGTGCTCGTCGAGAGTCGCACCGACACGGTGGGTCTCATCGCCCGCACCCTCGCTGAGCTGAAAGCCCAGGGTCGGCCGTGCCCCCAGACCTTCATCGCCGCCTCGGCCATCGGGTACTACGGATTTCACCGAGACGACCACGACGCCTTCTCCGAGGCCGACGCCCCTGGGGAAGACTTCCTCGCCCGGCTCTGCGTAGACTGGGAGAAAGCTGCAGAGCCGGCCCGAGACGCAGGCATCCGGGTGGTGACCCCACGGATCGGGGTGGTGATGTCTCCCAAGGGGGGCGCCCTGGGCAAGCTGCTCACCCCTTTCAAGCTCGGCGGCGGTGGGCCTGTGGGCCACGGCGGGCAGATGATGAGCTGGATCGCCCTCGACGATCTCGTGGGGCTGATTCACTTCGCTCTGCTCGACGAGCGTGTCGAGGGACCGGTGAACGCCGTGGCGCCGAACCCGGTCACCAGCCGTGAGTTCGCCAGAACGCTGGGCCGGGTGCTCAAACGACCAGCGATCATCCCTGCCCCTGCCTTTGCCATCAAAGCGGCCTTCGGTGAGATGGGCGAGACGGTGCTGCTCCATGGGCAACGCGTGAAGCCCCAGGCCCTCATCGACGCGGGCTTTCAGTGGCAGCACCCTCACCTCGAAGATGCTCTGCGCCACGAGCTGGGCCTGATTCAGTGAGCATGTTCCTGTTGGTCCATGCCGCCTCCACCTGGGCGCTCGTGGGCCTCATCTGGACCATTCAGATGGTGCACTATCCACTCTTCGCCCAAGTGGGCCCCGAGGGCTTCACGGCGTATCACCACGATCACACCCGCCTCATCACCTTCGTGGTGGGTCCATTGATGCTTGCCGAGGCCTTCACCACAGCGGCGCTGGTCTTCATGCCCGATGCGTTGCCAAGTGACTTGAAGGGCGCCGCATGGGTTGGGGCGATCCTGCTCGCGGTGGTCTGGTTGACGACGGCCTTTATCTCGGTGCCATGCCACAACCAGCTCGCCGGAGGCTTCAATGCGCACGCCCACGACAAGCTGGTGAGCACCAACTGGATCCGCACCATCGCATGGACCGCCCGAGGCGCTCTGGTGCTGTGGATCTTTAATCGCACATCCTCTTGATTACCCCTCACCCTTTGCGGAGACTCCGCCCCTTGAACGCACCACAGGTGACCTCATGACCCGCGCTATCTGTTGGATCGCCGCGGCATCGCTCTTTGGTGGCTGTGCCGGCGATGCAGAAACTTCCCTGGGCAACGAGCGTGTCCGTGCCCCCGATGCTCAAATGGCCCCTGACGCAGCAGGCCCCCTCCCCGGGCAACCGGACATGGGCCTGCCCGACACCGACGCCGCCGTGGGCTCTGCCGATGTGGGTACGGCCGATCCGGACGCGATGGCTGCAGATCCCGACGCCGGGCGCGATGAACCCGACGCCGAGGTGATGCCGGATCCTGATGCAGCCATGGGTGAAGCTGATGCCGAGCCTGACGCTGACATCGACGCACCCGATGCGGCGCCTGAGCCCGACATGGGACCTGTCGATCCGAACCTCGACCCTGGGGCACCAGGGCCCTATGCGGTCTCTGTGGAGGCTGGGGTGAACGTGGCCCTGCCCGAGAACAGCAGCAGCACACTCATCGTGTGCACCCCTGAAGAGAACGGTGCCCCCCTCGACGAGGCGCTGCCTCTGGTGGTCATCTCCCCGGGCTTCCAGCTCGAGACCAGCCTCTACCGTTCATACTGCGAGCGCATCGCCAGCTGGGGCTTTTTCACGGTCATCCGTAGCCTCAACGTAGTGGGCTTCACCGCAGACCACCCTGCGATGGCTCGGGATCTCAGCGGCCTCATCGACGTACTCACCGCCAACGACAGCCCCTATGCAGGGCAGATCGATGCCTCGGCCATTGCCGCAGCAGGCCACTCCCTCGGCGGAAAGCTGAGCGCCCTCGCTGCCGCTGACGATGATCGCATTGATGGGGTGATCGGCTGGGATCCGGTTGATGCTGATCCCCCCGGCGGCTTCGGCGTCGGCGCCTCAGTCGTGCCAGAGCGCGGGGGTGATCTGTCGATGCCCGTGCTGGTCTTTGGTGAGACCCTCGATGCTGATCCGGTCTTCGGGTTCGGGCCCTCGTGCGCCCCCGCTGACCAGAACTACACGCAGTACTATGACGCCGCCTCTGGGGAGGCCACGGAGATCACCTTCGCCGGGGCTGATCACGTGGACTGGCTCGACAATGTCAACTGTGGGCTGTTCTGCAACGCGTGCCAGTCAGGCATGGCCGATGATGCGGTGGTGCGCTCGATCACTCAACGCACCACAGTGGCCTTCTTGCTGCTGCACTTGCAGGGTATGCAGGGCATGGCCCGCTGGGTCGATGGTGACGGCCTCGACGCCGACGAGCAGGCAGGGACGATCACGGTGCGCTCTCGTTGACTCACTGCCCCGCCTGCTGATCTGAGAGCCAGGCCAGCGCAGCCTGAGCCGCCTCGCCTTGCACGCCATACCGACCGATCAGCCCCTTTACCCGGCTGTGATTCACCGAGTGCACATCCCCTTCGAGCACCATCTCTGCCAGGGCCGTCTGCATCTCCGGGGTCAGACGGCCCGCGCGGGCCTGCTCGTCGAGCGCGTCGAGGGCCGAGCCCTGCACGCCATAGTCAGCGTCGAGCGCCAGATCCAGCAACAACGCCCCAGCCCCAGGATCAGCCACAGCCCGCAGGGCCGTCGCCGTCGCCGCTCGCACACCCACCTCGGGGTGCTGGGCGTCGCCTTCGAGCAGCTGTACCAGCTCAGATCGGGCGGTGTTGCCCAGCGCACGGATCATGTCTCCACGAGCCTCGGTGTCTTCGATGCCATCCAGCCCGGAGGCGAGGCGCTGGTAGGCCTGCACGCTACGGCCCTCGTCGCTGTGGTGATCGATGGCGCTGCCCAGAGCGAATGCCGCAGCCATGGGCGCTGCGCCTGCCGCGTCGCTGGTCAGCTCCTCCTCGAGCCAATCGAGTGAAGCCGCAGTGGTCGACTCCACCATGGAGAACCGCTGAATCAGCAACCCACGCTCGTCATCTGCCCGCGCAGCGGGGGTCTCCAGAGCTGTACGCAGTGCGTTCTGTGCCTGTGGATGGCCAGCGTTGGCCAGCAGATCAGCTACGAGGGCGCGGCCCTTCTGGCCCAGGGCCGGCTCTTCGAAGAGGGTGACCAGCTGCTCGCACAGCTCCGGCTGAAGCCTGAGCAGCCCCGTGGCGCGCCAGAGCCACCGCTGGTGATCAGGCATCTCCCCAGCAGGGCCGAAGCGCATCAGGTCATCGCTGATCTGGTCGAAGGTCAGCCCCGCCGCTCGACGCGTGAGCATCTGGCGCTCGGCATCGGCGCTCACTTTGATCTGACCGGGCACTCGACGCTCAAGCTCTGTCTTCTGTTGCGCCACGACCTCAGCTTCAGTGATGTCCACGAGCACAAGGCTCAGGCTGTGATGCGCGGAGAGACCATGCCCCGGCTCGGAGACCTCGATGTGCATCGTGCTCTGGAGATCCACCACATGGCCTGCAGGACTCACGTGGGCCAGGGTGCGCCCATCCACAGGGGCCCCACCCTCGGGCAAGGCCTGTAGACGCTCGCATTGTTCGCGCCGGCGCTCTACCTGCCACTGGGCCCCCACCTCAGTGGCTGTATAGTCCCCCACCATGGCGCCGTACTGTGTGTACTGCTCAGCCGACCACGCCCCCTCCGCTTGCACCACGAGTTCAAGCTCCGAGGCCATCATCTGAGCGATGTGCTTGAAGAGACGGTGGCTGTCCTGAGGCATGTCGATGGCCCGCACGCGCCCGTCGAGACCCACAGTCAGCTCTGCATAGGCACCATCGAACACAGCAGCAGCGGCCTCTGCGCTGGGGATCGCATCGGTGTCGAGGACCATCAGCCGATGTCGGGTGACGTCGGCGAGGCGCACCTTCAACCGCCAATGATCAGCGGCCTGAGCGATGGGCTCGATGATCCAGATGCCTTCGAGATCAGCCTGACCAGCGATGTCGACGGTCTCTCCTACACCCACAGTCCGCGTCACGGTCTGCTCTGCGGTGTAGGTGAGCTGGTAGCGGTAGCGTCGGCCGAGTTGCCACGCCAGCTGTGGGCCGTCGCCAAGTGAAGCCTGCCGAGTGATGGTGTTGTGTTTGGCGGTCTGCTCAGGCTGTGAGGCGGCCTGCTCGCTCTCACCGCCAAAGCCCGCCCAGAGTGCCACCGAGATGCCCGCCGCTGCCGTGATGATGCCAATACGCCGCATGATCTTGCTCCTGAAGTCCGAGGTCTCTGCCTTGGGCTACGCAAGATCGATACGGCTTTTTTTCGAGCACGATGTTTTTGTCACCATCGTGCGAAACAACCACTGCTGAAGTGCCAATCAACATACATGTCATGGTGGCGATGCGTAGATGGGGTCAGCTCTACCTTGAGCTCGTCAGACATCCTGGAGGATGGGAAAACTCCATCCCATTCTTCCGCTATACTCTGCTCACCCACGACGGCTTGAGAGACACAACCCTCGTCCACACACTCAAAACCGTGGTCGACAACCTCGCAGGAGAGGAGATCATGCCGTACGGAAACCGCTATCTGGAAGCACTTGAGAGCCGAGGCGAGGCCCGCGGTCAAGCGATGACCCGCATCGAGATGACCATGAAGGTCATCCGTCGCTTCTTCCCAGATGAGGCAGAATCTGCGCGCTCATGGGTAGAGCAGGCAACACCCGAGATGATTGATGGCATGATCGACCGGCTCGTCGACGCCAGGACCTTGGCAGAGCTGTTGGGTCAACTACCATAACGTAAAACGCCCGCCCCCGACTCGCTGTGCATAGCGAGCCAGAAGCGGGCGTTCGCTCAAATGAGCGCGCTCATTTTCAGGGGTTCGCAGCGAGCGACTGCAACCCGAAGAGCGGCACCTTCAGCTTCGTCTTGAAGATGTTCGTGTTCCACTTGGGGCCGGTCCACTTGAAGATGGTCACCTGACCCTTCACGCAGAAGGGGCACCAGCCCGCCTCGCCCCAGAGGGCGATCTTGCCGCTCAGAGCCCGGAAGGCGAAGTCGAGGCCCGTCTCGACCACCAGCTCCAGGGCGCGGATGTCACCGCGGGGCGCGTTGAGAGCGATCTTGGCCTTGAAGGGCAGCGACATGTTCAGGAACTCCAGGGTGCCCTTGATGCCCGCTCGGGCGATGAGGATGTCGATGGAGAGCGCCGCGAAGCCGTTGAGCATGGCGTAGGGCTTCACCTGACCCTTTACGTAGGCGGCGACGTGGGTGCACTGCGCGCCACCCTTGTCCACACCAGCCTTGGCGCCGAAGCTCAAGCCCAGCTTGCCGGAGATGCCGCCTTCCACCTTCACGGGGATGAAGACCACCGTGAACCACATCGACCCCTTCACCTCCATCTTGGGGGTCTCGATCTTCTGGTCCTTCACCAGGTCGAAGGTCAGGGCACCCACCAGGTTTTTACGGCCCTTGTAGAGGCTCTTCCCGGCAATTTGAACGTCACCCTCGTACTTGTGCATGTTGGCGAAGAAGCGCACGTAGATGAGGTTCACCTGCTTGCCGAAGCCCGTGGCGCCGGCGCGGAACATGGCCTCGAACTCGGCGTTCACGTTGCAGAGGATCCGCTCGAAGTCGAAGACCCGCCAGCGCATCAGGTACTCGTAGTACAGGTTGAAGTCGTTGTTTCCGAGCTTGCTGAACTTGCTGAACTTCTGCGCGGGATCCTTCAGACCACCGCCCACCTTGGACATGGCCGCCTTCGCCGCGGCCCGGGCCTTCTCCTCTTGAGCGCGCTGCTCTGCCTGGCGACGCTCCGCCTCTGCCTTGCGGGCGTTGTCGTTGAGCTCTTTGAGCACCCGGAACAGGTCGAAGCTGCGGGGTGAGGCGAGCCAGAGGCGGCCTTCGGCGACGACGTTGCCGTCGAGGTCGAGCAGGGGCACCCCGTTGAGGTTCGTCAATACACTGTGCTCGGCCTCTTTCTGCAGTGCGCGGCATGCAGCGTAGTCCGCCTCACGCTTGTCATTCACCTTGTCGGCGATGGCCTCCACAAGACGGCGCGGTGAGTAGTCACAAGGGGTGATCTCCCTGGCGCTCAGGCAGCCCTCTGCCTCAGCGACGAGCAGGCCCTCGACGATTTGCTCGTTGACCACCTCGAGCTCCACCTGGGCCACCTCGAGTGCGGCGCCGGCCTCTTCAGCGTCGAGAGACTCCCCGTTGCAGAAGCCTGTCTCTTCGTCGATCTCCCCATAACAGTCCCCGATGGGATCGGCCGTGGAGAGCAGGTCGATGCGGGCGACGAGATCCGCCCGGCGCTCGACGGCATAGGAGAAGGCACGCTGGGGCATATCGTGCTGCAGCATGACCTCGTCGAGCGTGTCGCTCAGTTGCCGAGCTGCCTGCATCTGCCAAGCGAGGGTGTCAGGTCGGGTACTGACCTCGGGATCTTCGAAGAGCCCTGTCAGGTGCGAGAGGCGATCATCACCAGCGATGAGATCGATGGGTGCGCCGAAGTAGGCGTTGCGTGGCACCATCTGCACCTCGCCTTGCTCGATGGGCGTGCCATCGAAACCGCGAAGCTCGGGCCCGGGATCGGAAGGGTCCAGACCCATGTGGGCAGCAGCGATGCCCTCTCGGGCCACCTCCACCATGGTGGTGTATTCAGTGCCCAGAGGGGCGATGGCATCCTCGAAGCGGCTGACGTCGTAGTATTTCTCGTAGATGTATTCCTCACAGGTCTCGAAGCCGGCGTCGTTGGCGCGATAGTCCCTCCGCTTCTGCAATACATCTTCAGTGAAACCGCCGAAAGCCGTGGTCTGGGTGTGGGTCTGGGCCACGATGTCGCCGTAGGTGTCGGCGCCTTCTCGCACATAGGTCATGCCCTCGTGGCTGTAGGGGGTCTCGGCGACCACCTCCACCTCACCCTCGGGGCTCAGCGCCAGCACCTGAGGCAGTGTGTGGGCGTTGGAGAAGCCGTGCTCGGCGAGCTGTTCGGTGCAGCTCGGGGTGCCGTCGGGGTAGGCGCTCTGGCGACGGGTGGCCTCGACGCCACACGAGGTCTCCAGATAGGCCGGTGACAGGCAATCGGCGAGTGTAGGCGGCGCGCAGAGCACGGTGGGCTCGTAGAACACCCCAGTGGGCTCGGCGATGAAGAACTGAGCGCTGGCCTGACCGGCCACGATGGTGGCTGCGGTGGCGCAGACAACAGACGCAATTCGACGACGGAATGACATGACTTCCTCCCCTCGAGCAGATGCTCTTGTGTGATGCGTGTCGGTGACATTGAGTGGGCCGCGTTGGCCTTCATTGACCCCTACGCCAGGGAGGTGGAGTTCTTTTTTTCGAGGCGGGATTTTTTTGATGAGGGCGGAAAGACGCCCCCTTCAGCGGCACGCGAGGGGCATGCTCCGGTTCACCGGTACCCAGGCCTTCGGAGCGCTGCGGGCTTTCTTGGGGGCGCTCTTGCCGATCTTGAAGGAGAAGCTCAGGGCGTCTTTGTTCAAGGCCACCGTGGAGAGGTTCAGGCCCTTGTCGCCGCCTTTGCCCATGCCCAGGGCCGCCGTGGAGAACGAGGCTTTGGTCTTGCCCATGCTGTCGCCCCACAGCTGCTTCGCCCAGGCGGTGCCGTCCGTGATGAGGGGGGGACCGATGATCTCTTCGATCTCCACACCGTTCACCCCGAGGTCCAGGGCCCCCTTCGACAGCGCCACAGAGGGGTCAGCGGCGATGCGGGCGCGGATACAGGCACCCTGGGCGCTCCAGACGTTCACCTTCAGCGGCTTGGCGCCCCCGGCCCACTCCACAGCGGGGGTGAAGGTGCCGCTCGGCGAGGCCTTGCCGCTCATGTCGTAGGTGCTTGGCAGCTTGCCGCCGGCGATGGCCCAGTTGGCCAGCTCCACAGCGGTCGCCGGGGCGATGCGCACGTGTACGCGATCAGAGGGCAGCGAGCGCGCCATCGAAGCGGTCATCGGGTTCAACCCCGTGGACACGGGCAGCGTCGTGCGGGCGTTCACCTGGAACACGCCATTCGCCGACGACAGCGACAGCTCGGCGATGGGCAGATCAGGCAGGGTGAAGCGCACCCGGGCCAGCTCACCGATGGGCTTGAGCACCTGGCTCTGCAGCAAGCGGAAGGCGTTGTCGGTGAGGTACTTGATGGCGCCGTCGGCGAGCTGACGCACTTGGCGCTCAGGCACGAGGTTGCGCACGAGGCTGGGTACGTTCGACATCAACGCGCTCACCAGCTTGCTCCCGGCGTTGGCGCTCACCGAAGGGGTCACCGACTTGAGATCGTCGGCCCGAAAGGCCAGCTCGAGGGTGCCCTTTTTGGCGTCGGCCACGGGCTTGGTCTCTGTGGCCATGGACATGGTGAACAGCGAGCGGCTGCCATACCCCACGTCGAGATCGAGGCCCATCTTGTACTGCCCCTTCTGCGTCTGGGTGATGACCATGCGCTTGGGGGCGACCTTGAAGTCTTTGACGTAATCGGCGAGCCGGCCCATGCCGGGGATGGGGATCGATTTGGGGGTGATCCTGTCGATGCCGGCGCTGATGGCATCATCGAGCATCTTTTGCGGGATGGCGATCGACAGGTGGGGCGCAGTCTGCTGAGCCACCGGCTGGCGGTTCATGAAAGCATCCCGGTGGGCGGCGATCTCCTGGCAGGGGCCGCAGCCAGTGGTCAGGGCGGCGACGCCGACGCTGAAGGTGGCCCAGAGGGCGCCTCGGATCAGGCGGTGCATGTGTTTCCTCCACATTGAGCGGGCCCATCTGACCCCTTCAAGGCCTGGGGCTCAACCCTTTCTTGTGCCAGAATCCCCCGCCAGACTCAGATCAGAGGCCACTTGATGACCGACGCGCCCCAACAGACCGCCCCGACACCTGATTTCAGCGTGCACGACTTCGCCCGAGGCACCCTCAAGACGTGGGGTGTGATCAGCATCGTGCATGGCCTCGTCATGGTCCTCGCCACCTGGTTCGGGATCCCTTGGAAGTCACCGATGATCAACACCCTGCTCATCGTCCTGGGCCTCGGTGGGATCGTCGCCGGCGTGCTGCAGTGGCGTGGGGGTCGCCTGGGCTGGCGTGCAGGTCAGGTCGTGGCCTCGATCTGGCTGGTGCTGGGCACCCTGATCATCGGCGGCCTGTTGATGTCGTGGGCCTATCTCAAGGGCATTTACGGCGACTTTGGCCGCGGCGGCGCCATCGCCAGCATGTTGGTGGCCCTGGTGGCGTTCCTGGTCATCGCGCTGGTGCCCACGCTGCACCTGCGGGCGCTGCTGCGCAAAGAAATGCGTCTGGCCTTCGGCGCCGGAGACAAGATCAAGGCCGCGGCGCTCATCATCGCACTGTTGCCTCTACCCGTGGCCTGGTGGGCCCACAGCCAGCACCACCTCGCACCTGAGGTGCCTGCTCTGAGCGCAGCGGGCCAGTTGCAGGCGGTCCAGCTGCTCAAGGCCCGGATGCAGGGGGCCGACCTGCCCCCGACCCCAGATCTCGACGGCGCCCCCATGGGGCCTGGGCCAGTGTATGTCTCTCTGTGGGGGCGAGGCGAGCTGGCCGCCCGCGTGGGGGCCGAGAGCACCGACCTCAAGAGCGCCCTGCTCGCCGCAGCCGACACGCTGAAAGATCATCCCGTGCTCACGGGCAAACGCCTCGCCCGCCACACCCTCAAGATCGACCGTGTCGTGGCGAAAGGCCCGGTTCTCTCTTCTGCGGGGCCCATCCTCGCCCTCTCGGTGAACCCGGGCCTCGACGGCCTGCGCCGTGCCCCTGGGGCCGATGAGCTGCCCGTACAGCTCGACCCGTTCGTGGCCCTGCCCGACGACATGATCCAGGCCGACGTGTTCGGTGCCGCCCCCCTGGTCCCGGGCATTCGCGAGCTGCGTCTGGGGTTGGACGTCGATCAGGTGCTGCCTCGCCTGGCCAACGACGGAGCCCCCATCGAGCGCCTGCGCCTGGAGAGCTGGGTGAGCGCGGGGCAAAAGGTGCTGCCCGTGGTCCGCGGCAACACCCCAGGCCCCGAGCCCGGCCCTGTGGCATGGCGAAACGCCGCCATCCGTGGCGGCGACTTTGTCAGGCGGCAGATTCGGAAGGACAACCGCTTCCACTATCAATACCTGCCCTACACAGATCATCACCCTGGGGGTGCCAACTACAGCATCCCCCGCCACGCCGGCACCGTGTACAGCCTCGCTCTGCTCTTCGGCGAGACGGGGCACAAGCGCTTCAAGCAGTCTGCAGAGCGGGCGATCCTCTGGCTCGGCGAGCAGACCCACGAGGGCTGCCTGAACGACGGCGACCGGTGTGTGGTGAAGGGCGGTGTCGCCATGCTCGGCTCCACGGCCCTCACGCTCGTCGGCATGCTGGAATACCAGCGACGTACCGGCGATACCCGCTACGCAGAGCAGGCACGCTCACTGTTGAAGTACGTCATGGCATTACAGCAGCCCAATGGTGAGTTTCAGCACAAGGTCATCGTGGGCAAGCGCCAGATCGATCCAAGCTACAAAGGCATGTTCTACAGCGAAGAGGCAGCGCTGGCTCTGGTCATGGCCCACAAGATCCTCGGCGATGACACATACCTCGCCGCAGCGGAGCGCGCGTTGAACTATCTGACCGGGCCCAAATACGACTTCTTCCTCGGACGCTTTGTCTATGGGGCCGATCACTGGACCTGCATCGCCGCCGAGGAGGCATGGCCCACCCTCAAACACGACCAGTACTTCGATTTTTGTAAGGGCTACGCCGACTTCATCGCGCTCATGCAATACCCGCAAGAGGGCTGGCAGAATGCCGACTTCCGTGGGCACTACGGCTTCGGGGCCTTGCTGGTGCCTCAAGCGCCAGCGGCGGCGGGCTTCACCGAGGCCATCGTGTCGACCTATCGTCTCAGTCGTCACCGAGGTGCCCCAGACCCCGAGCTGAAGGCGCAGATGTCGCATGCCCTCGACGCCCTCGTGCGCGATCAGCTGCGCTTCGACAACGCCTGGCTGGTGAAACGGCCCCTGAGCGCTGTAGGCGGCTTTCGCCGTAGCCTCGTAGAGTCAGAGGTCCGCATCGACTTCACTCAACACGCTTTGAGCGCGCTGATCCGTGGCGCGGTGGTCCTCGAAGAAGAGACACGACCGGAGAGCTGATGCGACACTGGGGTACAGGCATCGAGGGTGACTTAGAAGGCGATCTGATCGCCCTGGGCATCGGGATCCTGCTCCTGATCGCCGGCACCGGTGTCAAGCTGTGGCAATACTACATCATGCGCAAGGCTGCGCAGGCTGTGGACTTCTCGGCGAGCTCGGTGGGTCCGGGCCTGTTCAGCGAGATGGACGGCAAGCTGCACGGCCTCAGGGTGATGGTCCGGGTCAAACGCTCCGCCTGGTTCTTTCCAGAGACAGTCATCACAGCCCTGGGCCTCCCCAAAAACCTGAGAGTGCATCCTGCGGGTCTGCAATCTCGCCTCAATGATTTGATGGATGGAGATCGCGTCCTCACGGGGGATGATGTCTTCGACCAGAAGGTCTGGTTGGCGGGCGACGAGGCCGCCCTGCGCGGCGGGCTCACAGAGCAGGCCCGAGCAGCATTGAGCAAGGCGATGTCCACACACCCGTTCATGGTCGAAGACGGCACGCTCACGGCGACGATCTCCGGCCTGCCGCTCTCCAGCGGTGGCATCGTGAGCATCCTGAAGGCTCTCGACGATGCGCTGCCGCACCTGAAGGCTCTGGAAGAGGCTCGACCCGAACTCTTGAGTCGACAGGCTCTGCGCGACCCTGACACCGACGTACGCCGTGCAGCTCTGACGCAACTGCTCCACCGATTCCCCGAAGATCCTCTGGCGACGACGACTCTTGAGAAGGTCATGGAGAGCGCACCCAGCGGCGATCAGGTCGCCGCCCTCGAACTGGCCTTCGATGGTCGCATGGGCCAGTCTTTCTGGCCGAAGCTCTGCACCCTGCTCATGTCGACCCGGCTGAAGCAGGACACCCGTTTGCAAGCCCTCGTGATCTTCTCCGCGCACATGAGCATGGTGGTGTCGCCTGATCCCCGCCCTTCTGCAGTGCTCGCCTCACTGCTGTCAGAGCCCTTCCCACTGGTGGAGGCGGTCCAACTCGCCGGTCGCCGCGTGTTCCCGGATATCCGTGCTCCACTCATGGGCCTCGAGGCGTCGTCGACCGCGCTCAAGCTGGCTCAGGTGCAAGCGTTGAGCACGTACGCTGGAGACACATACGACGACGCACTGCAGCAACTGCTCGTCGAACGCCTCGCCGACGAGGAGCGAGAGGTTCAGGTGGCTGCCGCACACGTACTCCGAGATCATGCGGATGTGAGCGCGGTGGCCCCGCTTCAGGCCCTGCTGTCTTCTGGCATCAAGGGGGTGCTGGTCTCTGGCGAGATCAAGCGGGTGGTGGAAGAGGCGGTGTCGGCGATTCAAGGGCGCCTCGGCGAAGGCGCTGCGCACGCGGTGGGTGGCTTGACTCTGGAGGCGCTCAAAGAAAAGTCGGGTGGCCTCTCAGAAGCCACAGAAGGCCGTTTGAGCATCGCCAAACCAGAGAAATCACAACCAACATAGCCTGGTGGTCATCCAACCCAAGCACCAGAATGAGGATGATGCAGCGGTGGATGGCGAGTTACTCTTGATTCTGATGGGGTTGGGTACCCTCGCTACGCTCATCTATCTCGTCTATCGCCTTGAGCGCGTGTTCAAAGACGCAGGGCAGGCAACAGGCCTGACCCTGTATGGCGACGAGTATGAGGACTGGTGGCACCGGCTCGAGGGTGAGTCTCATCAATGCCCCATCAAAGTGGTGATCGCTCGATCGCCCTGGCTGCTCCCCGAGACCCGCATCATCGTCTCAGATCTGCCGCCTCCTCTCTGTGTGCGCCCTGCTGTGCCCAACGGTACGTGTACTCTCCCCACTGGAGACGAGCGCTTCGATGGTGTTGTCGAAGTCACTGGAAACCCCCAAGTGATCCGCAGGTCCCTGTCTTCGTCTGTCCGGGATGCACTGTTCGAGGCGATGTCGCGCAGCCCCTTCATTGTGGAAGATGGTCGGCTCATCTCACGTAGGTTGGGGTTCCCTTTCTCCACGCAGTCTTTCATCGAGCGCATCGAGGCGGTCACCATGGTGCTCCCTCATCTGAAGTCGATGACTGATGGTCTCACCGCTGATTTGAGCCAACGCGCCCTCCAAGATCCCGATCCGCAGGTGCGCTTCCAAGCCCTGGCAGATCTGCTGCGCAACTTCCCAGGACACCCTGACGGTCGACAGACGTTGGGAGACTTCGTGCACGCCCCCGATCTCGAGACACGGCTCGCCGCCCTCGAACTCGCCGCGGACAATGGGCTGCTGGACGAGTACTGGTCAATGATCTGCGCTCAAGTCACCGCGCTACAATCGACCACTGAAGCTCGCCTGTCTGCGCTGAGGCTCTTCGAGACATATGCTGACAGAGTGTTGGATCCAAACCCGGCTCCGCTGGAGGTGCTTCGGGCTCTCTTGTCGGAGCAACCCCCTGTAATAGCTTTGGTTGAGCGCCTCTTCGAGCGGGCACGGCCCGAGCTGCTGCCGGACATCATCGTGATGCAGGCAGACACGCCAGCGCTCCAAGAGCTTCAGGTGCAAGCGATCGCACGTCATGCCCGCTCGGGGTACAGCGAAGCGATGCAAGATCTGCTGATTCGACGCCTGAGCACAGGCTCGAGCGCGGTCAAACTCGAAGCCGCACGTGTATTGGGCACCCATGGCAATGTGGAGGCAGTGGAGCCGCTGCTGAAGTCACGGACTTCGGGGATCGCTGGAGCGCTCTCGGGCACACTCAATGAGGCCATCGATGGGGCGGTCGTCGCGATTCAAAGGCGACTTGGAGAAGGTGCAGCTCAGGCGGTGGGTGGCCTGGCCTTGGAAGAGTTCCAGGGCAAAGCAGGGGGACTGTCAGAGGCAGTAGATGGCCGCCTGAGCGTGACCCTGGCGAAGGAGTAAGATCTGCGCACTACGGCGGTGCCTCTTCATCACTCCGCCGTGAACTCCACCTGATCCATGCCCGTAGAGGCGCTCACCACCAGCAGCGTGACCTCCTCGTCACTCTCGTTCACCACTGTATGTGTCTCGTGCTCTCCAGCAGGACACATGACCACGTCACCAGGCTTCAACACCCGACGCGCCGTACCCAGCTCTGCAGTGGGATGAC
Organism: Bradymonadia bacterium; assembly: GCA_046290225.1. GTDB lineage: Bacteria > Myxococcota_A > Bradymonadia > UBA7976 > UBA1532 > JBKAGE01. The sequence goes on from JBKAGE010000001.1 coordinate 119,794, forward strand.
CGGAGAGCACCACGAAGGCCTCTTCACGCTCAGTGTGTCTATGAGGCGGCGCGGTTCTACACCCTGAGGGCAGGCGCTCGTGGTGCATGCGCAACAGACCGAGCTGTGACGACAGCTCGGCCACCCAGCCCAGGGCCTCTCCTGTCGCACGGACCCGAGATCGCGCGTGTGGGGCCTCGTACAGGTTGATGATTTCAGGCATGGTGACTCCCATTCGGCCATCGCTGCGAATGTCAAAGGGGATCACCATGCGCCGTACACGCGTCAAGATTTGCTGCATCGCCAGTGAAGCAGAAGCTCAAATCGCCATCGAAGCAGGGGCGGATGCTCTGGGGCTCGTCTCCGCCATGCCCACGGGCCCTGGCGTAATCAGCGATGATGACATCGCCACCATTGCCGCCAGCGTACCGCCACTCATCTCCACGTGGCTGCTCACCAGCAAGACAGCGCCTGAGGCCATCGTGGCCCAGGTGAACGCTGCTGGAGTCGACACCGTACAGCTCGTCACCGATATCCCCGAGGGTGGTCATGCGTACTTGAAGGCGAAGCTGCCCGGACGGCGCATCGTACAGGTGCTCCATGTCGTGGGACCCGAGATCATCGACGATGCCCTCGCGCTGCGTGCCCACGTCGACGCCATCCTGCTCGACTCGGGCAACCCGAGCCAGGCGGAGCTCGGTGGGACAGGGCGCACCCATGACTGGTCTGTGAGCGCCCAGCTGGTGGCGGCGGTGGCGCCGACCCCAGTCTTTCTCGCTGGAGGTCTGAGAAGGGAGAACATCGCCGACGCCATCGAGCAAGTGAAGCCCTTCGGTGTCGACGTGTGCAGCGGCGTCAGGGCCAGTGGCCAGCTGAACCCCGAGCGGCTCTCATCGTTGATCCGCGCGATCCACACTGACTGACCCTTTGACGGGCAACACCCATCGATCCACCCAGCACGTACGACTGTATGGCCGGTTCACCACCTCACCGAGATCATCGTAGATGGACTGGGTCAGGCGACGGCCGTGGCGCCTGGAGGTCTGATCCAGCGCGCGCCATCGCTCGAGTTCAACCTCTTGCGCAACTCGCCTCGACGTTTCCCGGGGCATCACCAGACCCTGCAACCCCAGCGCAGGGGCCAGCCCATGTTTCAACGCCCGTATCACGTGCTTTCGCAGCCTCTTATTCGACTCTGACAGATAGATGCCCGAGAGCAGCAAGACAGGTCGACTCCTGGCCAGCAGCCCGTACCCACCAAAGGCGAAGCCCACAGGCAGCCCATCTGGATCGAGGATCTGCATGGCCACCGAGAGCGGATCAGCCCAGAGTGACCAGAGCCATTGAGCCGTCTGCATACCGCTGTTGTAACTGTAGCTCTCACTGCTGAAACAGCAGTGTGTGGCATCTGCCAGACGTGGCCAGGTCAGGATGTCGGTGCACTTGTCCAGCCATTGAAGCGCATATCCGTCCTCGAAATACATCTTCGACGGCCCCTGCCCTGGCCATCGCCCCATGTGGAGCGCGCTCATGTGCCTGGCCACGTCGCCCTCCAGGTGAGCGCCCCACTGCATCAACCGCATCTTGTTGATCCGCTTGCTGAGGCGCGCCATCGCCTTCAGGCTCTGCTGGTATCGAGCAGGTGTCCATGGCGTGCTCTTCCGAGGCAGCCTCGGCGGATGAAGCAACATCTGCCTCGCCAGCGCCCGCTCGTCCGTACTCAAGGTCTCCACCAGCTGTGTCGGCGACCGCGTGCAATGGTCATCAACCTCTGCTTGCACTTCGGTCAGCCACAGCCCCCCATCAAGAGACCAGCCCCGCCACTCGCCAATGGCTGCGATGGTCCTGAGCTGTTCGGCCTCCAGGCATGTCGGGCACGCCTTGATCAGTGCCCGCAGCCAGGGCAGCGGATCCACACCAACCCGATAGAGCCGTTGCCCCAGGTCGAGCCAGGCGTTGACGATGGCCTCGGGCAGCACGCCGCCCTCGACCAGATGGCGCAGCGTTCGAGCAGACTCAGGGCCAAGACGGGTCAGCAACCATGGGGTCGATTGCTTGGGCATCACGTGCTCGAGGACTTTGGTGAGGGGTAAAAACAACGGATGACCCTGCGGCACCTGATCCAGCAGATGAGCCACCTTCTTGCCTGTGTGCGGGTCTTTCAGCAGAGACAGAACCCGCAGGCGCGCTTGAGCAGCTGGAGTGAAGACGCGCTCTGGCTGACTGATCGTCCCCCTGAGCTCACCCAGAGATGCCCGCCGGACCCCCTCTCGATAGACCTTCATCCCGAGGACCAGGCGCTGCTCGTCGACGAGCGCTCTCGGCACCCCACTGGTCTGGGCCATGGCATCAACCGCCCCGTCGATCCGCTTGCCCATCTCGTCGATGAGCCACATGCACCACAGCCGCCACTCCGAGCTCAGCTGACTCACAGCATGCATCGTAGACACATCGACCGCCTTGAGGCGCCGGAAGACATTGAGCACTTTTTGATGGCCTGTAGGGGCAAAGAGCACGCGATACACTGATCGCTTTGCCGTATCTGGCAGGGTGTCCTCGGATGATTTGGCCCAGACTTCGACCCAGGCCAGCCCCAGCGCCTGCTGCTCTGACACGCTGAGTGCTCTGTAGTCGTCACACAACGTTTCCAGGACCTCCATCCCTTTCCAGGCGCGACCTGCCACAGCGTGGAGTCTCGCCCTAGCGAGGGCGACGCTCGATGGTGGGTAGAGCCCCGTGGAGGCCCAACGCTCACCAGACTGCAGCGCCTTGCGCGCTTCTGCGGTGGCGCCGGCTTGCCACAGCAGGGGGGCGAGCTTCAACGCAGCTCTGCCGCGCCTCGCCCCCTCGGGGTATGCGCTCAACAATAACCAGGCTTCTCGAGGGCAGCCTCGGGCCACGGCGTCGCTCACCGCTCTGTCCAGGGCGAGGAGTCGCGCGCTGCGTTGTCGCAACCCTTCTATCGCGCTCAGCGCCCGCTTGACCCCGTGGAAGCGATGCAGAATACGGACGGACCACGCCTCCGCTCGATCGAGCATTCGTTTCGGCAGCTCGCTCTGCCTCGCCTTGATCCAGGGCAACAGCCCTGCCCCTGCAGCATGCTCGCAGCTCAGATCGACCGCTCGCGCCCAGAGAGAGAAGCTCATGGGAAACTGAGCTTCTTGCCCTGGGCGACGCAGATCGACACAACATGCGTTGGGATCATCACGGCGCCAGGTGCCCCGTTTGAGTAACCGGATCATCCGCTCGTAGTCGTTCGGATTCACCTCGTCGAGCATCTTCCAAGCAGCCTTCGACGCGCCCAGCTTCATCAGATCCTTGATGCGCTCGACGACGGGGTAGGCCCCATTGACGGGCCTCAACAACGCCATCCAGCTCAGCGCATCCTCTGCGAGATACGGATCAGAGTCGTGGATCGCGCGCTGAAGCGCCCTGGCCGCGATACGCACCGACTCATCTTGTGCGTCCACGAAGGGTTCAAGCCGTTTGAGTACCCTGGTTTTGACCCCAGGGCTCTCCATATTTCTGGTCATCAGATTGCCCAGGAGGGCGAGATCGAATGCAAAGGCGTGGGCCTCGCATCTTTGGGTCAGGCCCCAGTTGATCCACTCACCGAAGTGCGGCTCAGCTGATGTGCTGGACACACCGAATCGCTTCGCCTCAATAGACGTATTCGCAGTCATACCACCCACTTTCAACAACAGTCAGAAGTATCGATTCATCTCGACGGCGGCATGTTCGAGCATGGGAGGACACACAATGCCCGCCTGCTCGACTCAACAGACCCCCAGACCTCTATGTCTGGTGGCAGCAGCCACTCGCCACGACAACAAAATATCGGGATGACCTGCAGTTACACGCGTACAACGCCCCTGTCGAAGATGCTCAGGGGGGTAAAATCAGCCGATTGAATGCCTGCGTGTAAATCTGCAGGAGTTGTTCAAATGAAGGTGAAGAGATGCAACATGACACGGCTCCTGCTGCTGGAGTGGAGGGTTCGTCGAGGACTATAGTGATGGATTTTCGCAAATACAAGATAGAGGCGAAAATTTGTCTGTTCAGGTTGCGTACTCTGCGCTGAGGCACAAAGAAGAAGCACAGAAACCTGTCGTGAGATCTCCCCATGCGTCGCCCCAGAAGACGAACGACGAGCACGGGAGTGAATGATGCGTTGGCTGATGATGATGTGTTTGGTGAGCATGATGGCCTGTCACGAGGCCGAAGATGCATCGAACTCGGAGCCACTCGGAGAAAACGAGCAGAATGCTGGAGAGGCCTTTGCCCCTGGACAGCCCGCCGAGGATGCCATGCCTGAGGGTGATGCGGGGACGAGTTCGCCAGATGCCCAGGCCAATCGGCCCGATGCGATGTCAGACATCCCGGAGTCGGCCCCCGATGCCATGATGCCCAATGCCGAGATGCCCGACGCAGAGATGCCTGCGAGACCTTTGTTCGAGGCCAGCTTTGACGGCCCTGACGGCGCCGAGTGGCCTGCGCCGTGGTCGATCTCAGGTGGTGTGGAGTCTGCCACCCTCGAAGACGGTATGGCCTGCCTCGTGCCCTCGATCAGCGACTACTCCCTCGGCCGCATGCACGCGCCCCTCGGCGCGACGAACGTCGAGGTCCTGTTCACCCTCCGCTTCAGCCATGTGCGTCGCCAGGGCATAGGGTTCTACGTACGACAAAACGGCGCCTACCTCGCCACCGAAGATCCTGCGGGGACCGGTTACGCCATCTTCATCGAAGGCTTCCGCGGCGACGGCATTGGCCTATGGAGAGAGGTCGAAGGTCACGAGCAGGACATCGACATCCACTTCAATGACGCCCTCGACTTGCAGGACGGGGTGCGCTACCGCGTGCGCTTCCGAGCAGCGCGACAGGGTGACGGCACTCTGCTTCAGGGACGCATTTGGCCCGAAGATGAAGCTGAGCCCGACACGTGGCAGATCGAAGCCCAGGACGACACCCGCGGATTGCAGGACCAACCTCTCGGCATCGCGGTGGACAGCTGGAACAACTTCGACGTGGAAGATCCCGGACCTGCAGTGCGGGGTGCCACCTGTGTCGACGACATCTCCATCCGTGCGCTTGCTGGTGAATGACATGTGTCCCGTGAGACGTCCCCTGGGACACGGGGTGACTCTCCGGCGCCCCATTCCTCCAGTAGTATTTCAATTCAACCACTTACGCATTCTGGCATGGTCTCTGAAAAGGCGTCGAGGCACACCTTCTTCGGAGCACTGCCATGTCGTTTCTTCGCACCCTAACTACGCTGAGCGCTGCCTGTCTCGCCCTCGCCGCCTGTGATCCCAACGACGAGCTCGCCGAGCACGGCGCCGACGTCATGAGCCCTTCGGACGGCACGCCTGTCGATCGACCTCAAGATGCCCCACCTGGGGCCTGTCTCGAAGGTGTGGAGGCGAGGCACTGGCCTGAGACGCTGGGCGATGCGCCAGCAGGTGCCACGCACATCGCCTGCCTCTCGATCAGAAACGACACAGACGTCGACCGTACAGAGGTCGCCCGCTCCGGGGTGCCACTCCCCGTCACGCTGGGTCTCACCGAGACATCACGACTCATTCTCGTGGGACCTGATGGCCAGCGCGTGCCCGCTCAGTTCGAGCCCCTCGCTCGCTGGGGATCTACAGTGGACGACATAGAGGCCCCACTCCAATGGGTACAGGTCTCAACACCGGTGACACTGCCTGCAGGCGACACGGCGCGTGGCAGCCTCATGATCCTCGATCGGGCAGCAGCCCCTGACGAGATGGGGATGCAGATGATGACTGACGGGACAGAGATATCCATCGACACAGGCACCGCCCAGTTCACCCTCGACTCTGATGCCCCCGGTCTCTTTCAGCGGATTTTGACGGGTGAGGTTGAACAGATCTTTGATGCCGAGCGCAGTGGCTTCGAGGTACACCTTGGTGATGGCACGATGCTCTCCCCGAGCAACGCGGTGATCGAGGGCTTCGAGATCGTCGAGCAAGGCCCGGTGCGGGTTGTGCTCCATCAACGTGGGCATCTCGTCGACCCTGGAGGCGCCACCCGATGTATGGCCTCGGGCTCGCCTTATGAACGGCTGGCCTTCGATCTGGTGGCCGCATTCCACCGCAGCTCGGGCGACGTCGATCTTCAAGTTCATCTGACGCAGACATGTGGTGACGCCTTCTCGGGGCCCTGGACCGACGATGGCTTGCAGGTGGAGTCTGCGCAGTGGCGCCTCGTGGGTTTTGAGGGCGCTCAGCTCTGGGTCGGGGGCACCGAGCAGGTCAGCGCCGTGGAGGGCGCCTCGGTACAGGTGATTCAACGCAAGGGCAGCGGCGCGCCATGGACCCGCCGCGCCGAGGTGCGTCTCGATGCCCAGGTGACTGAGCGCGCCGAGGCCTTCGACGCTCCATTTGTGGCTCTCGGCAACGCAGCGGCAGCATGGTCACTGCAAATGCCATGGATGCGCTTCCGGGAGCCTCAAGGACTGCGTGCGACGGCTGATCCTCGAGGTGGCGCCCTGGCGCTGGAGCTCATCAGCGAGCCTCTGTACGTCGGCGAGGCTCGAGGCCTGTGGCACACAGCCCGCCTGTCCATGATCGCCCAGCCAGACGAAGGGGCCCTCGAACAGGCTCGACGCCGTGGAGTGGCGGCCCTGGAGCGCGGCCTGCTCGTCTCCACAGACCTCGATGCCTTCAATACCGCTCAGGTCATGCCACCTCTCGGCCAGAGCGGCTCGGCGATGGATCTCGCCTTCACTGCGCTGATGCACACGCTGCACACAGACACGGTGCAGTCTCAGTGGGCCCGCTCTCGGAGCTATGGCAGCCAGCTGTGGCCCGACACGCACGCCGATCCGTGGGTGATCGACCAGCCCTCCCCCATGGCCATGACTGCCAACATGAACTACTGGAACCCCACAGGCGCAGAGTTGTTGGAGTTCTGGCGTACGGGGGATCCGCAGTGGGCATGGGAGATGGCTCTGCCGGGCAGCTGGCTGCAGATGTACAGCGCCTACTACAACATCGGCGACGAGGGCCACGGCAACCGGAACGGCTTTGCAGTCACCTCGGGTGGCAGCGGCGAAGGTCAGTGGCATCGCAGCAGCTTCGGGAGCGACGATTACAGTTACAACCAGGGGATGGCCGACGCCTACCTGCTCCGACCCGACCCGCTCTTCAGGGCTCGGCTGAGGCAAGCAGGTCTGACCGCGACGACTCGGTACAGCGTGGCTGATGAAGACGCCCGGGAACAGTATGTCAATCATGTAGACATCACCCGCCAGACCATCCAGCACTATGAAATGCTGATGAACTGCGCCCGCTTTGTCCCTGGCCCTGAAGGTGCCACCTGTCTGCGCCGCTCGGTGGACATCATGGCGGAGCTGTACCGCGACAACCTCGCCCTGGGCCTCATGTGTCAGGGCGATCTGCGGCAGGCCGATCGCTGCGACACACCTCAACAGTTCATGCAGAACGCCATGATGTACCGCTTCTTCTACACCTGGCTGCTCAGCTTCGAGGCTCACCCGAGTGCACCGGCAGGCCTGCGTGCAGCTCTGGTGGACGTCGGACGCAATCTGCTTGCGTTCACCACCCCCTCTGAGGACGGGCTCATCGACACAGCTGCTGACTTTGCCGCAGGGCTCAGCTGCACCGTGGCCGAAGACACCATCACGACGTGTGTCCCAGCGTTGGACTCCGATGGACTTCTGGCCATGTATCGACCCACACGGCCCCATACGCTGGTGCCCATCGCCATCGCCGGCTGGCTCGGCGACGACGAAGACCTCACCGGCTCGGCGTGCACAGCCCTCGAAGACGCCGCGCTCTTCGAGGGTTGGGGTGACTTCTTCGTCGAAGGCGCGGGGTATTGGAAGGGCGCCAACCAGATGATTCAGGGGATGGGCTTTGGCCCCGGAGCCTGCCTGCCCTGATCTCCCTCTGGCTCCCTTCTCGACGTCGTGGCATCATCTACGGGTCAATGAGGGGGCAGTCAGAAACCGTGATCTCCAATCCGCTCGAGGCCACCACGCCCGAGGCACTCTTCGGTGCCGAGGCTTTGGCAGATGCCAGGCAGCTCAAACGCGTTTATGCGCGTTTGATTCGCGTACACACGCCTGAGCAGGCCCCTGAGGTGTTCGCACACATTCGCTGTCTCTACGAACAGGCTCAGTCATCACTCGCCGAAGGCACACCGCGCTGCTACTCTGGCCAGCTCGCGTAGAGCTGGTCGCGGCTCTCCACGGTCCATCCCGCCACCCCGCCCCAGCCCACTGAGGCCGCATGCCAGTACGGCATTTCAGGCGTGATGCGTTTTGCCGCTTCGTGCACCAGTACACCATCGGCATAGACCTTCAGAGTGGCCATGACGTCTTGCGCCACGCTGCCGAAATCGGCCCCGACCTCATAGAAGCCCATACCCATGTCGCCAGGTTCGGGCTCACGAATCTCGATCCACTCTATCTCTGATGGTCTGACCGCATCTCTGGAGACCAGGTTACAATCACCTTCAGGGCCCAGTGGCCCCCAATCCGGGTTCGGCCGCTCCCAACTACACATCCATGGGTGGCTCGACCAGTTGGGGGCGTCGGGGTGCAGCACGTACAGATTGCCATCGACCAGTGCGCTGTCCGGACCACTGACGACCTCCCAGCTCAGCGCAAAGGCCAGCCCCTGAGGCGAACGACTGTGAATCTCCAGCTCTCCACCCATCTGCCCCTCGACGCAGCGGGGATCTACCTGGGGTGCTTCTCCAGTCTGTTCGCTGATGAGTTCCAGCTGAAGCACATAGAGGCCTGTATCGGACACCAGCATATGCGCCATTGGGGTGCTCAAATTGTCGAACGGCCCCCCAAGTTCAGGGCGCGCGTCATCGATGAAATTCTCTCTGATTTCGGGGACAGGGCCTGCAGGGAACGCGATGGCGTACCAGACATATGCCAGCCCTTCTTCCGCAGGACCATCAATCCTGGGATCCAGCACAACGCCACGCCCTGGATACGTCCACATCACCGAAGGCTCTGGATACACCCCGCAAAAGGGCGCCTCAGGTGCCTCACCCACGAGGGTGACCATCGCGGGATCGAAGCAGTCGCCCTGGAACGTCAGCTCGCCTGCTGCTGGCCCTGCAGTGCTTGTGTAACTCACGCTGAACTGGGCCGTCTGGCCCGGCGAGATGCCGGGCTGACCATCACCATCAGGATCGAGCAGTACCTCTGGATCATCGCGGGGGTCGAGTCCATCGAGAGTGACATCGAAGTCTGGTGAGCCCACGAGACTCACATGGGTGATCTCCACCGTCACTGGCCCGTCATTGCGCACGGAGATCTGGTGGTGGCTCACTGAGCCTGTGGGGTTCAAGCCAAAATCCCAGTGGCCAGGGGCCGCGGCCAACTGCTCCCGGCCATCACAACCAGGGTTGACTGAACCACCACCCCCAGCACCACCTGCAGGCATACCTTCGTCTGCCTGAGGCGCCTGCTCCACCTCCGCATCCACCGCCTCACCCGCAGCGGCATCTCCAGAGAGGTCACGTGCTCGATTGTCTGTACGATCGACGCACCCCACCATCGACATGCCGAGCATGCTCGCCCACAACAACGCTCTGTCCATTGCGCCTCCAATCTCTCCTCAGAGAGGACCAGAGGCCGCCGGCAGAGGTCATGTGCAAAATTCGGCACGTGTGATGAGACAGGCAGAGCGTGGATGACATGAAGGGGCTCGGCAATGCGGTGCTACCACCACGGCCCTGCCGGCATGAGGGCATCCACCGTGTCGACACGCCAGCCGGTGGCGCCTCCCCGCTGAACCGAAGCTGCGTGCCAGAAACGCTCCGCCCGCGTCATCTGCGTGCGCTGCGTGGAGAGCAGCTCGCCGTCCTTGTAGATCTTCAGCGTGACCTCCACCGCCTCGGCCTGGCCGGTGTAGCTGATCCCAACTTCGTAGGGATCACCGCCCTCGACGAGATCGGGCGACACGATCTCGGCCCGCTCGACGAAGTCGTGCACGCGGGCGTCTCCGCTGATGAACCAGCAATCCCCTTCAGGCCCGGGGGCGCCCCAATCTCGACGGGTGTTGTGCGGATCGCACGCGAGGAATCCCTCGCGCCAGCCCTGAGCCGTGGGGGGCAGAATGGCCAGATCCACATTCTGGGTCTCTGACTCGTCCTCAGACTCGACAGTCCAGCTCACCTCGAAGGCGAGCCCGTGTGGAGGTCGCACGTTGATGTCGGCGAAGCCACCGATGCGCGTGAAGTCGCACGCGTCTTCATCTGCCTCTACAGGATCTCCATCTGCATCGAGGACTCTGAGGCTCACGCGGTAGCTGCCCTCTTCTTCGACGAGGACCTGCGCTCTTGGCGTGTTGATGTCGTCAGGCTCGGGCGCTGACGCAACATCACCGACATACTCCACCGGCACGCCCGTCCCAGGCGTCGGAGAGTCAAACCGCAACCATTGGAATTGAAGCCCGTCGGCCGAGCCGTCGACGGAGACGTCGAGATCGACGATGTCACCGGGGTATGCCCAAATCGCGTTCGACAACGGCGCGGCGATGCACAGCGGACCTTCACCATTGCCACGGCCATGGAGCGTGATCGCTGAGTCGAAGCAATCACCGACGAAGCCCAGCTCGAACTGCTCAGGGCCCACACTGTCGGGGGCGTACACGACGGTGAAGCTCGCCTCGTCTCCCGGCGCGAGACCCTGAGGGCCCAGGATGATCTCTTCTCCATATGCAACTTGACGCTGTTCGTGAAGCACGGAGAAAGCGGCCGAACCTTCTGTGACCACGTGCACACTCTCGAGGTAGGTCCCACCCGTGTTCTGTATGTAGATCTCCGCGGTGGAGGTCGACCCCACGGGCACGATGCCGAAGTCCCATTGGCCAGGGGCGATGGTCATGCCACATTGCCCATCTGGATCCTCAGGTGGCCGCATGACCTCATCCCGCTCTTCTTCGTCGCGTGCATTGTCACCAGCGCCATTGTCACCGGCGCCGTCGTCACCCATCCAACCGCCGCCTCCAGCGCCGTCACCTGACCCGGCCTCATCGCTGCTTGTCTGCGATGACGTCTCTACACACCCCGACACGAGACCCCCGAGGGCCAATACACACAACAGATACTTGTTCATGGTCTCTCCCCAAACGTTCAACGACGTGCAGACGCCCTCGAGAGAGGCATCTTCAACATGATTGAGCTCGGGAAAAGTACGCGGCGGGTGGGTTTGAACTCTGCTATTCGGGCCACTCAGCGTAGAGGCGGTCGCGGTTTTCGATGCTCCACGCGCCTGTACTGCCGCCTACAGAGGCGACATGCCAACGCCTCATCTCAGGTGTCATCAGCTGCATGGCTTCGTACACCAGCACGCCATCTGCATAGATCTTCAGGGTGGCGAGCGTCTCGGTGAACACGCCGCCGAACTCGACGCCCACCTCGTAGAGCCCTCCCAAGTCGTCCGTCGACTCGGGCCAGGCGATCTCGGCACGCTCGGTGCCAGCACCACCGACGGCGTCGTCCGAAAGCAACCGGCAGTCATCCTGAGTCTCGCCCGGCTCTCCCCAATCAGGTCCGGTGTTGTTCACACCACAACGGAGAAGGCCGCGCTGCCAGTTCGGCGCCCTCGGATGCAACACATACAGGTTGCCATCAGCAGAGCTGTCGTCGCCCTCCACCGCAGGCATCCAGCTCAGCTCGAAGGTCAACCCGAAGGGCGGGCGTACGTCCAGCAGCACCTCGCCACCCAGTCGGCCCTCCGCACATGAGGGGTCAAGCACAGGGGGCTCCCCTGTCATCGCGTCGAGGACCACGAGGTCGAAGGTGTAGAGGCCCGCGACGGCCGGTGAGAACCACGCGCTCGGTGTATCCACGCTGTCAATGGGTCCACCGAGCTCAGGCTGCGCCGGGTCGATGAAGTTGTCCACGATCTCGATGGGCACACGGGCGGGCACCTCGACGATGTTCCATCGGTAGAGCAGCTCGCCCGCGGGGCCATCGATCCTCGGGGTCAAGTCGATGGCTTCGTTCGGATAAGCCCACACTCGCGACGGATCAGGATACACCCCACAAAACGGCTCGCCGGGGACTTCACCTGCGAGCTCGACGGTGACGGGCTCAGCGCAGTCGCTCATGATCGTCAGCTCACCAACATCGGCGCCTGCCGTAGGGGGTGTGTAAGTCACGCTGATCATCACAGCGCCCCCTGGCGAGATGCCAGGCTGGCCGTCGTTGTCGGGATCGAAGAGCACCTCTGGCTCACGACGGGGATCCACACCGTTGACTCTGGGCTCGAAGTCCGCCGAGCCGTTGAGGAGAATATTGCTGATCTGTACAGCCCTCTCGCTCGGGTTGCTCACGGTGATGTCTCTGGTGCTCGTTTCTCCGCTCATGACCAAGCCGAAGTCCAAGACACCTGAGGGCATGGCGACGAGGCGCTCACTGCCCAGACACCCTGGCTCCACAGGCTCTCCACCCCCTGCCCCACCCATCATGGCGGCCCCCTCGTCCGCTTCCAGCATCGGCTCGGGAGTCGCGTCCGATTCGGCGCCCACGGATGCATCTTGCGGCTGCTCGCCTTCACTGGTGGTCGTACGCTCGACGCAGCCCACCGCCGTAATGCTGAGCATGCTCGCCCACAACAACGCTCTGTTCATCTTGCCTCCAAGCTCTGTCGCAGAGAGGAGCAGAGACCACCATCTGGGATCATGTGCAAAATTCGACACGTGTGCAGCGCTGAGGGCGACACACGGAGCTGGCAGGTCAGGGGCGTGAGTACATGTCTGTGTACTCGAGGGGGGGCTCTTACTTCTTGAGGCTCTTGCAGAAGGCCAGGGCGCCAGCCTGAATCTCGGCCTTGGGGGCGTTGGTCTCGCAGCTGTAGGCCTTGCCGCCGATCTCCCGACGGGACTTCACCCAGTAGTTGGTGCCCATGCCGCCCTTGTTCTCGGCGGTGAAGATGTAGCCGTCGGCAAGCTTCTCGGCCTTGACGTTGGTCACGCCCTGGTAGGTTTCGGAGAAGTCCTTCTGGGCCTCTTCGAGGGTCTTGGGCACCATGTCGTTGGCGACGTCGATGCTGGCCACGAGGCCCGGGCCCTTAACCATCATGCCGCCGACGATGCCGTCCTCGGCCTTGCTGCCCGCAGGAGCCGAGCCCTTGAGGTTGTCGAGCTTGGTGAGGACCACCTCGGCGGCGCCTCCACCCTTCTTCTCGCCGCCCTTGTCAGCGGCAGCGGCCTTGTCGCCACCCGCAGCCTTGTCCCCGCCCTCATCCTTCTTGCCGCCACAGGCGGTGAGCATGGACAACGCACACACCACGGTGATGGTGTTGAGCACCTTGATCATCTCTTGCCTCTTCTCATGTCGTGTGTGGCGTACAGTCGCCACGGGCGCGATCTACCTGGACTCGACCGCCCGCGCAATCACCCAGGTGGATTCACTCGGGCTCGATGGCCTTCACGGGTGTGCCCGGCAGATCAGTGGATCGGTCGGCGGGCACCTGATATCGCGCGAGGATCTCGGGGCCTCGATCAGCGACAACCTTGGGATCGAAGACCAGTGAGGCCCCACGGCTGGTGGTGAAGGTCACCAAACCCTCGGCGGCCTCTACCAGCTCCACCAGGTGGGCCAGATCGCGAGGCATCACCCCGTTCACCGCCTCCACCGACTCATCGTAGATGTCTTCGTACCCCACGTTGAGCGGATCGCTGAGTACCTGAGTGAGGGCGACGAGCTGTTGCCGCTCTTCGGTGCGACGGCCGTGATAATACGCGCTGATGAACGCCTTGGGGCCGCTCTCCCACCACCGGTTCCAGGTGTTGAGGTAACCGTGGCTCAGGGGCTGGAACACCAGCCCGCCATAGATGAACCAGCTGCGGGGCGATGTGTGAATGCAGCGCGTGATCAAGCTGCTCACGGGCGCCAGCCTGAGAGTGACCGTCTTTCGCTCACCGTCACGGAGGATCTCTGCAGGCACTTCGTCGCCGATGAACCGCTGACCAATGGACACCTCGAAGGTGGTCCGGTGCCGCCCCTCGTAGAGCGCGGTCAGGTTGTTGGCCACGGTCATGCCGTCGAGGCTGAGCAAGACGTCACCAGCCTGCAAGGCGCCCCAGGCACTGCTGCCGTACTGCACCTGCAACACCAGCGCGCCGGACATGCCCTCAGCCATGCCCTTGCTCTGACGCAGCAGGGGATTCTCCATGGGCTGCACCCAGATGCCCAGGCCGGGGATCTGCGGCGACCGCCCCGCGGCGACCCCGTCGAGGAACTGCCGGATGATGGGGGCCGGCACCATCTCGCCGATGTTGTCGGCGCGATCGAGCTTCTGGAACGCGATGCCCACCACCTCGTCGCCCTTGAAGACCGGGCCACCGGAGTTCCCGGCGTTGATGGCGGCGTCGACGGTGACGGCGAGCAGATGACGCTGAGAGTGGCTGTAGCGCTGCACCTCGATGCGGGAGACCACCCCCTCGGTGAAGGAGATCTCCTCGCCCCCGATGGGGTAGCCCACCACGGTGACCTTGTCTCTCAGCGCGGGCAGATCGCCGATGACCGCGGGCTTTACCCCGTCGAGGGCGGGGGCGTGCTCGAGGCGGAGCAGCGCCAGATCACTGTCGTGGCAGATGGCCTCGAGCTCGGCGACGTACCGATCGGGGCCCGAGACGTGTTGCACCTGCAAGAAGGTGGCGTGGGCCACCACATGGGCCCCGGTGAGCACACGCCCGGGGGCGATGAGCACCCCGGACCCGGTGCTGCGAGACGGCGCGTGGGCCCGCCAGGGCTGCGCGAAGTCCGTCTCCTGGCTGGTGGTGAAGATTTTGACGACTTGTGGATATTCAGAGCGGTGTGCAGACATGGGCGGGGGTTATAGCACAGTCGAAGACGCTCCGGGATCAGGGCTCCGGGGCTGGCTCTGGGGCCGGCTCGGGGTCAGGCTCCGGGGCCTGCTCACACCGCTCGATCTCGGTGGCCCCGTCGAGGGTGTCGAGCACCTCGAAGTCCATCGTGATGATCTGCATGGCATCATCGGCGGTGTTGAAGAACAACGAGTACACCTCGCCGCCGCCCTCTGGCAGACAATCACCGGCCAGGGTGATGCGCTGGGTCGAGCCATCGAGAGGCGCCGTGACCCGGACATCTTCATCGACGAAGACCGTCCCCTCGTAACGCAGCCCCACCGGCGCGCCGTGACGCAGCGACAGGTCGAGGGGCTGCACCGAGCCCCCGCCGACGCCGGGCAGCAGGCCGCCACCGGTGCGCATGCTCCAGATCAAGCGTATGCCTTCAGCCTCTGGCGGCACCGTGAAGGTGAACTGCTTGTATCCCGGCAGCCCCGTCTGCTCGAAGCCGATGACGCCGGAAGTGGAGCGGCCTTCGACAATGTGGGGGATGCGATCCCGGCTCGTGGCGGCGTTGAAGCGCTCGAAGGGGATCGCCCGCACACAGCCGCCGAACCCGTGCTCGGTGAGCACCTCGTCCACCCCAGTGGACACGCTCTCGTCGAAGAGGGCCGCCTCACCGCGGATGATGGCCGCCGCTTGCTCGTGGGTGGTGCGCACCGTGAACTGCTCGAGGGCTCGGAAGGCGATCTCGTCGGCCACCGCGGCGCCTACGCGCTCGCGCACCGCCCACATCGTCGACCCGATGAGCTGCCCATGGGCGTGCACCTGATCGACGGTGTCCGCGGGGCAGCTGCGAAACCCGCTCAGGTTGCGCAGCGCCAGGCCCTCTACCCCCACATAGGCGCCGATGACCGGATCATCAGCGATGGTGGCGGAGAAGTAATCAGCGAGGCCCTCGTTCATCGAAGGCGGATCGTTCACCAGGCCATACTGATCGGGCACCGAGGGCACCTGCAGTCGGCTCGTGCCCACCACGGCGTGGGCGTACTCGTGGTAGATGACCCGGGCGTCGTAGGCGAAGTCTTTTTCACCCTGAAAAAAGATGATGGTGTCGGTGTCCCGAGGAGGCAGCCCGAACTGCTCGGCGAAGGCCTCCCAGCTTTCTCGGGGGAAGAAGGCCGCGTTGGAGAACGGCACCCAACCGTCTTCGTTCGCCTCGGCGCCGATGACGGAGGCCAGAGCTGGGGGATCGATCTGAAACTGCACGTTCACCAGGGCCGGCAACGGGAAGTCCAAACCCTCGAAGCCATGCACCCCGTTGAAGTAATCGTGGGCCACGTTCACGTGGTAGTACATCATCATCTCGGCGAAGCGATCGTCGGGATCCGCGTCGTCCGCCGGGGGCAAAATGTGCGTGTAGTGGCCTTCACCATCGGGGCGAGCCACCTGCACCTCGTGACACAGCGATACCGTGACGTTGCCGAAGGGATTCGCCTGTACCCCACCGGGCTCGTTGAGGCAGTTGAACACCTCTACCCACGGGCTGGTCAGGGCGCCGTCTTCGGTGATCACCGGGGGCAGCGTCACCTCGGTGAGGGTCTCCTCGTCGGTGACCGGATCGTTCAGATAGATCATCGCCTTGGGGGCCTCGATCACCTGGGGCATCGCATCGGGGATCACTTCAGCGTCGGACATCACCTCGGCATCGGACATCATGGCGTCCGGGGCATCGACGGCCATATCAGAGGCCATCATGTCGGCCTCGCCGGGATCTCCACTGGCACCGCCATCGTCACAGGCCGAGAAAGCCAGGCTGCTCATCGCCACCAAGGCCCATCGGGGCATCACGCACCGCTTCATCGAATCACCCGATTGCGCAGGCCGATCACCCGACCGCTGTGGCCGTCCACCCGCACGACGAAGTGGGCCACCATGGGCTGGCGCACCACCTCCACCTCGAAGACCTCCACACCGAAGTTGCCCACGGCCGCCACCCCTCGAGTCACCTTGGGCGCCGAGGCCTCCGGGCTCACCGGGCCTTCACCGAGCACATAGCGCAGGGCCAACGTTCGGGCGTCGTCTTCAGTGATCGTGGCCTGTTTGAACGACTGCAGGGGCTCGGCAGCATTGTGGAATGCGATCACGTGGCCCTGATCGTCGAGGGTGAGCGTGCCCTCATGATCAAGGACCGGCAGGCGCTGATGGTGCTGAGCGAGTCGGACCACAGTCCGCTCGCGACGGGTGTTGGCCTCAACAGGCACCAGAGTGGTCCCTGCAGTGAGCACCTCGTGCACGTCGAGGAAATCAGCGGCCTGTTCGAGGGGCGTAGATCCCTTCACCGACACCGAGAGGCCCGTGATCACCGTCGGGCGCTCACCTTGCCATTGCACCCTCAGGCGATCACCGCCGAGGGTCTCCAGATGGCGCTCGATGCGCAGCTTTGGGGCGTCCCGCTCTGTGAGCGCTTGATGTTCGGTGGGTCGAACCTGGGCCCCGGCGGGGCTGCCCAGCAGGGCAACGGAGGCGGTCAGGGCCGCCTTGATGGCCGATGAGATGCGCCGCATCTGTCTCCTCGAGTCTTGCACGAGGAGGGAGCATAATCACCCACACGCAGAAAGGGAGGGGCAACCTGTTACACGGGTCGATTTAGATGGCCCCAGTGAGGGCTTTAAGCGCGCCTCAGCGCTCGTCGGCGCCGATGTCGGGTCCGTTGCCCCGGGGCCGCGGCTGGCTGTCGATGTCGAGACCCGTGTCAGGCATCGTCTTGGCCTTGTCGATGGCCTGCCTGGCCTTGTCGGACAAGCGCAGATCGAGGGTGGCGGGATCGACAGAGCGAAACAGGCTCGCCGGGGCGTTGGTGATGTTGGACTCGAGGGCGGCCTTGCCGTTGTCCCTGCGACTGATGTTGCGGACGATGTTGTTGGTGATCTCCACCTGAGTATTGGGGAACCGGTAGTCGATCGAGGCGAAGACCTTGGCCTCCGGGGTGGACCAGACGGTGTTGTGATACACCTGCCCACCGCACGTCTGATCAAGCTCGATGCCCGTGTCGTAGAACGGCGTCGAAGCGAAGATGATGTTGTTGCGCACCACCCCGCCGTAGTGGCCCACATGCCCCTTTGCCTCAGGGCATGGCTTGTCGGGATAGCGTCGAGCCTCGCCTTCGAAGATCAGCCCCAGCCCGATGCCCCGCGCGCAGTCCACAATCACATTGTTTTCCACCAGCGTGTCCCGGGCCCCTTTCCAGAGGTGGATTGCATGCTCGGCGATCTTGCCGTTGTCACAGAAAATGCCCTGAAACAGGTTGTGATGGATGTGCCACCGTGCCGTGCCGTGGGTGTCGATGCCGCCGGTGTAGCAACCGGTGAACCGCTTCTCCACTTGCTGTCGGCCGTCAGCGGTCATCACGAAGGTAGAGCACGAGACCTCGCCATCGTCGATCCACCCGGTCCGCCGTTTGTTGGCGTTCACCTTCAGGAACTGCTCTCCACCATCCACAAAGCGCACATCGTAAATACGATGGTGACTGATGGTGCCGTTGAGGGTCTCCGGCGCAGCGATGTGGATCAGGTGATCCACAGCATGTGTCACCGTGAGGTGGGCGATGGTGATGTTCGAGGCCTCGATGTAGATCATCTCCTGGGTCACGTACGCCCCGTCGAGGATCACCTTCGAAGCATCGCCGCTCGCCCCTCTGAGGGTCACCCCTGGGGTCCGAAACACCAGCCGGCGTTCCGTCTCGTTCTGCCCCTGGATCCGATAGAGGCCGTCGGCGAGCACGATCGTGCTGCCCTTAGGCGCCCGCCTCACGATTTGCGGCAGCAAACTCGCTTGACTCGGTGTCACCCGAATCAATCCACCCACTGGATAGGGCAGCGGCTCACAGGTCTGGTGAATCACCGACACCATGGCCTCAGGGTTCGCATCCTGAAAACCATCACCGGCGGCAACCTGAGGGGTCATGCATCCCACAGTACACGCAAGAAGGAGCACACAGCTCAGAGGGGTAGATTTCATGGAGACTCCATGGCCCGTTCGACTGCTCACTCATCGGCAATCGAGTCGTCCAACACGAGGACGCATCACGGGAGAGGATGTTCAGCGGAGCCAGAAAGCCTCGCGGCACAGGCGACAGAGCATAAAAAAACCCGCCCGAGGTTGCCCCCGGGCGGGTCGAAAAGGGTGGCCTGTGTCTGAGGCGATGTGGCGTATGCAAGGGGAAACGACCACCCTTGCTGTACCATATCGGGATAACCCACCATGGGCTTAACCTCTTTCCTCGGGCCGCCGTCCCCCGCGCCCACAACACAACACAAAAAACCCAATAAACACAAAGCATTAACCTCACACACCCACATCAAAAAACGTTCAAAAAACGCCCACACTCCACCCAATCAAGCTAACCAAACAGCACCAAAACGAAACACAAGACACCTCACATTGAGCCATTGCATCTCCCCTCTCCTCTTGACTCGAAGCCACATGGTCCTCATCCTCAAGACCTCAACCCACACCCAGGAGGCAGATGATGATTGTGTTTGCATGCCCCCAGCCCTGCAGGGTGTGGTGTATCTGCAGCTGAGCCTCTTGCTGAATGCTGCCTGCTGAGCCTTCGCTCAGATCAACTCACCTCACCTTGCCCTCAGGCTGAAGACCTTGGTCCATCGAGCATGCTCCCCACCAAGCATGCTCAAGGTCCACGGTGCGTCTCCGTCTCGCCCCACCCCGGGGCCACATCACACATTGATTTGAGTTGATTTGGGGTCAGAGCACCCCACCTGTTTTGGAGTCTACCGTTGTCCGACTTTGCGTCTTCAACGTCTCGTGCTGCACAGGTGCAGCCACTCGACACCCTCGGCTGGGATACGCGCTGGCACTCAGCCTTCGATCAGATCGGCCGACCGGACCTGCAACCCATGCGGGTCATCGCCGTTCACCGTCAATTTCGTGTGCTCGCCGGCCCCGTGCCGGTGGAGCGTGGTGTACCCACAGGCCGCTTGAGAGCGCGCTCTTCTCCAGAGGACATGCCCACAGTGGGTGACTGGGTGCTCGTCGATGCCGAGCAGGCCACGGCCGATGGTCTGGCACACATCATCGCCAGTCTGCCTCGGCGATCGGTCTTTCGCAGGGCCGCCGCTGGCGAGAGCACACACGGGCAGGTGGTGGCGGCCAACGTCGACACCGTCTTCCTCGTCTGCAGTCTCGACAGAGACTTCAACCCCAGGCGCATCGAACGTTACCTCGCCGCGCTCTGGGGCACGGGCGCACAGCCAGTGGTGTTGCTCAACAAGGTGGATCAATGCCCGGATCCACAGAGCATGCTCGCCGAGCTTCAGGGCTCAGTCCCAGGGGTGTCCGTGCACTTGACCAGCGCCCTCGACGCCACCGGTCTCGATGCCCTCGCCCCATATCTTCTCCCAGGCCGCACCGTGGCCCTGGTGGGATCTTCTGGGGTGGGCAAGTCCACCCTGAGCAACGCCTTGCTCGGTGAGGCCGCAGCGACTCACATGGCCACAGGCGCGGTCCGCGCCGATGACCAGCGGGGGCGCCACACGACCACCCACCGCCAGATGCTCACGCTTCCAGGGGGCGCGCAGCTCATCGACACCCCAGGGATGCGCGCCCTGGGGTTGTGGGTGGACGAAGGCGCCGAGGCCGGCGTGGCCTCAGCGTTCCCCGACATCGAGGCCCTCATCGATCAGTGCCGGTTTCGGGACTGCAGCCACCAGAACGAGCCAGGCTGCGCTGTGCGTGCAGCGCTCGAGTGTGGAGAGCTCTCACCCGCTCGTCTGGCGAACTGGGAGAAGCTGAATCGGGAGCTGGCTTTCCAGGCCCGGAGACAAGATGAGTCCCTGGCGCGGCTGGAAGAGGCGAAGTGGAAGTCGATCCAGAAGGCGAACCGGGCGCGCACCCGGCTCAGGAACAAGCAACGCTATTGATCTTGGAGGAGATCAGAAGCCGAAGCTCGCCGCGGCGAAGGAGAGCCCGCCGCCAGAGGCCACCAGGAAGATGCGATCGCCCTGCTTCACCTTGCCCTGGGTAAAGGCGTCATGCAGCGCCATGGGGATGCAGGCCGAGCCGGTGTAGCCGTACCGCTGCATCACGGTGTGGGCCTTGTCGTGGGGCACACCCACGTTGTCCAGGGTCTCCCGGATGCTGTTGATGTTGAGCTGGGTGAAGAAATACTGGTCCACGTCGGTGGGGCGGGTGCCCACGCGATCGCACAGCTCTCCGATCATCCGCGTCCAGTTCTCGGGGTTGATCTCCTTGGGGAACCGCTTCGTGAACTGCAGCTGATGCTCGTGACCCGCCATCCGCGCTGGGGTGGTGGGGTACTTCGACCCGCCGGCGTACACCCCCATCCAATCGGCGTACTGCCCCTCGGTGCTCAGCAAGCAGCCCTGCCAGCCCCGGGTCTCGGCCTCTTCACCGGTGACCGCCTCAAGCAGGCACCCGGCAGCGCCATCGGCGAAGAGGGTCACCGTCTTCTTGTCATCGGCGTTGAGGAACTTGCTCATGGCGTAAGCGCCGATGACCAGGATGTAGCGGTAGCGATCGTCAGAGCGGATGTACCGCGAGGCGACGTCCATGGCGGTGACGAAGCCGGCGCAGGCGGTGTTGAGATCGAAGGTGGCGGCCTTCTTCAGGCCGAGGCGGTGTTGAGCCACAGAGGCCGTCGACGGTGAGAGGTATTCTGGGGTGTCGGTGGAGACGATGAGCATATCCACCTCTTCCGCGGCGACCCCAGCCCGCTCAAGGATGTCCTTGGCGGCGGCCTCCACCAAATCGGCGGTGGACTCGTCGTCGCGGCACCAGCGGCGGGCGTGGATGTCGAGGTTCTTGACCAGCCAGTCCCCCACGGGCTCACCGAAGTATTCGTCAAAGTAGCTGTTGGGGATCTCCCGCTCGGGGACGTACATACCGGTGGCGCGGATGGCTGCGTTGCGCATTGGACAACCTCTGTGTGCCCTCTCGGGCGGCTGGCTCTTCAGACTTTACAAGAACACCTGTAAGGCCTGACATGCTGCAACGCACCATCAACCAAATGCAAGGCTAAAACACAGGGGGCAGCCCCGGGGTGGGCTCACACCTTCTGGTAAACCCCACGCTTGCCGGGGACCGCCTTGAACTTGTCGGAGACCCCGAGAATGGTCTCCGCACCGCCGAGAAACAAAAAGCCATCGGAGGGCATGGTCCGGGCAATGCGTTCGAGGACCATCCCCTTGGTTGGGGGGTCGAAGTAGATGAGCACATTGCGACAGAAGACCACGTCGAACTTCCCGAGACGGGCGGGATCGTCCATGAGGTTGAAGAGCCGAAACTGCGCCTTTTGACGCGTCGCATCATTGAGGCGCCATTGGGCGTCTTCTTTCTTGAAGTGCTTCATGAGCAGCTTCACCGGCAACCCGCGCTGCACCTCGAACTGGCTGTAGAGGCCCGACTTCGCGCGGTTCACCATCTCCTGGGAGATGTCCGAGCCCACGATGTCGAACTTCCAGTCCCGCCAGCCGAGCTCTTCGCCGATGAGCATGACCAGGGAGTAGGCCTCCTGGCCGCTGGAGCACGCGGCGCTCCAGATGCGCATCTGCTTGGTCCGCTGCCGGTCGGGGTTGGCCATCAGCTCGGGCGCCACATGACTCTTGAAGAGTTCAAAGGGCGTACGATCCCTGAAAAAGAACGACTCGTTGGTCGTCATGGCCTCGGTGACCTCGACGAGCAGCCGCTCGTTCCGAGGGCCCTTGAGCAGACGGGTCAGCTCGTTGAGTCCGTTGGCGCCCCACTTCCGAGCCACCGGCGCCAGACGTGACTCGAGTAAATAGATTTTGTCCTGGGTCAGGCTGAGGCCGGAGCGCTCTTTGACCAACCCGGAGAGGTAAGCGAAATCGCTTGGGGTCATGATCTTTCCCCTGGTTGTTTAGAGCATCCCAACTTCAGAGAGCTTGGACTGGATGATGGCTTCATCGAAGGGCTTCATGATGTACTCATCCGCCCCGTTCTCCATGGCTGCCATGATGTGATCGAGATCGTTCTCGGTGGTGCACAAGATCACCACCGGCTGTTCTCGACCGTACTTCTCCCGCAGCGCCTGCAAACACTCGAGGCCGTTCATCACGGGCATGTTCCAATCAAGGAGCACCACGTCGGGCATCTGACGCTCACAGGCGTTCATGGCGTCCTGGCCATCTTGGGCCTCGTCCACCTCGAACTGCAACTGCTCCATCATGCCCCGGGTGATCCGCCGAACGACCTTGGAATCGTCTACGATCAGGCAGGTCTTCATGTCACCTCCCAGTCCCTGACGCACTCGCGGCATCCATCGCGGCGAGGATCAGGACATCAGAAGGAGATACGGCGCTCTGAAGTGCCCTCTTGATCACTGAGTCAGCGGATTTTCCGGCGATTGTGGGCCAGGGTGGAGCGGGCCACCTCGACCGCGAGTGAGACGGCGTGTACGGCCTTCGGCGGCACGAGGGTACCTTCGAGATGTTGGGCCAGAGCTGCCCGGCGTTTGATTTTTCCGCTGCTGGTGCGCGGCAAGGTGCCCGGCGACAACAGATGGATCTCATCGGCCCTCAGCCCCGTCCACTGCATGATTCGACTCTGGACTTCGGCCATGAGGGCCTCATCGCTTGGGGCAGGCTGTACGTGCGGATCCCGCTCGACGAAGACGAAGAGCGACTCCCCTTCTGCCCCCGGGTTCACGTGGCCCACGGCGGCGGTGCAGCCCACCCGCACGCCGGGGATCTCATCGAGCGGGTGCTCGATGTCCTGTGGGGCGTGGTTGCGACCCCTGATGATGATGAGATCCTTGCCCCGACCATAAATGAAGAGTTCCGAGCCCCGGGCGCCTTCGTGCAAGAAGCCTTCGTCTCCCGTGTCGAGCCAGCCCGCGCGAAGCGCCGCCTCGGTGGCCTCGGGACGGCGATGATATCCCCGCATGATCGACGGGCCTCTGACGAAGACCCGACCAATCTGTCCCAAAGGCAGGATCTCCCCTGCTTCACCACGAATCTGAACATCGAACCCCGGGAGTGGTCCCCCGACGCTCACCAGAGGACGCCCCTCGGCATCTGGCCGCGCCACACCTTCGGCGAGGCCTCGAGGGCAGAAGCGCGTCGCCTCGAAGGGGGCATCCAGCGGCGCGAAGGTCACCGCGAGGGCCGCCTCGGCGAGTCCGTAGCAGGGCGTGAGGGCCCGGGGATCGAGGCCGTGGGGGGCGAACCGATCGCAAAACCGCTGCAACACCTCTGGCGTCACCGGCTCGGCGCCGTTCAGCGCCACCCGCCAGCTGGAAAGCTCGATGCCTTCGAGCTCTGCGGGTTCAATGCGTTTGAGGCACAGCCCATAGGCGAAGTTTGGCGCCGGGCTCACCGTGCCTCGATATCGGCTCAACGTGCGCAGCCAGAGCGCAGGCTGCGCCAGGAACGCCTCTGGTGGGATCAACGTCAGATCGCCAGGCTGCAGCACCGCTGTGATCACCGCCCCCACGAGCCCCATGTCGTGATAGAGCGGCAGCCAGCTCACCCCGCTGTGCACCTGCTCAGGCGGGTCTTCGGGCCATGCTTTCAAGATCGACTGCCGAATGACGTCGGCGTTGGCCAGCAGCTGACGATGAGTCAGCTCTACAGGCTTCGGATCTCCGGTGGTGCCCGAAGAGAACTGGATGAAAGCCACATCGTCAGGTGCAGGGCGCACGTTCAGCGCGTCACCGAGATGCGCCCCCGCGGATTTGAGGTCCTCGATGTTCAGGCAGCCCAGATCGAGGGGTGGCTGGCTCTGGTCGTGATGGTGTGGATCAGGTGGCAGCTGATCGAGGGCGGCCACTGTGCGCCCGAGGACTCGGCGGATGCGTCGATCCGTGACGAGCAACCGGGCGTGCACGGCCTGGAGCATCCGGGCGGTGCTCGCGTGATAGGACTCCAGACGGCCCAGACGCACTGGCGGATAGAGCGCCACAGGCACGGCCCCGGCGAGCTGAGCGCCGAAGAAGGCGTCATAGAACTCGGGGCCCGTGCGCAGGACCAGGGCCACCCGCTCTCCAGGCTGCACCCCGAGGGCCACCAGCTGCCGCGCGACGGCCGTGGCGCCTGTGGAGATCTCGCCATAGGTGAAGGTCGTGGCGCGCTCACGGCGGTCGACGAAACGCACCACCGCCGGCGACGGGCCATCTGAGAGCGACGCCGCTCGATGCAACGCCTCCACCAGGGTCTGGGGCTGGGCCGAGCTCACGTCGATGCCTCGTCGAGGCGCAGTTGGATCAGCGCCAGCAGATCACCCACAGTCCGCAGCGCCTCGCCGTCGCCTTCTTCGAGACAAATCTCGAAGGTGTCTTCGATGGCCACCACGAGCTTGAGCAGACTCAGAGAGTCCATGGCCAGCCCTCCGGCCACAGGGGTCTCGGCGGTGATCTCTGCTGGCGCCGCCGACGGATCGGGCAGATGAGCTCTGATCAAGGTGACGAGGGTGGGTAAATCAGGAGAGACGCTCATGTGAGCCACCTCAGCAGCACAAGCTCGGCACAGAAGCCCGGGCCCATGGCCATCAACAGGCCCCACGATCCCGGCGGGGGCGGCTCGTCGAGGGTCTGCGACATGACCATGAGCACCGAAGCGCTCGACAGATTCCCCACAGTGCGCAGGCTGGCCCACGAGGCGTCGAGGGCGCCATCGGGCAGCTCGAGGCCATCGGCCACGCCTTCGAGCACTTTGGGCCCTCCTGGATGGCAGACGAACCGCTCGATGTCGTCGATGCTGAGCCCGTGGGCGCCGAGGAAGGCCTCTACGCCCGGGCGCAGGCTGTCTCGTGCGATGTGCGGCACCTGAGCAGAGAGCACCACCTTG
The DNA here is from genome assembly GCA_046290225.1 of Bradymonadia bacterium. Taxonomy (GTDB): domain Bacteria; phylum Myxococcota_A; class Bradymonadia; order UBA7976; family UBA1532; genus JBKAGE01. Next base: position 145,445 of record JBKAGE010000001.1, read on the forward strand.
AAGCCGCCACTGCCGAAGTCCCAGCCCATGACCCGCTCAGTGTCTGGGAAGAAGATCGAGCGGGTGTCGACGATCTCCGGTAGCCCTCGGGGCGCCTCACCATCTGCCCGGACCACCACCGCCGCGGCGCCGTCGCCGAAGAGACCGCTGGCGACGATGTTCTCCAACGAGAAGTCGCCGCGCTGAAGCGTGAGCGAGCACAGCTCCACTGAGAGCAACGCCCCCACCTGACCAGGCTTCAGGGCGTCGGAGACCCGAGCGAGCCCCGCGGCGCCGGCGACGCAGCCCAGACCAAAGAGGGGCATGCGCTTGAGATCGGCCCTCAAGGGCAGGCGATTCATCAGCCGGGCGTCGATGCTCGGCACCGCGAGGCCCGTGACGGTGACGAAACACAACACATCCACCTGCTCGGGGCTTACCCCAGCACGACTCAGGGCCTGCTCGAGGGCTTCGGCGCCGAGGGGCACAGCCACGTCGATGTAGGCTTGATTGGCCCGCTCGAAGTCGAGATCGAGGTAGGCCTCCATCGGGAGCGCCAGATTGCGGCCACCCACCAGAGCGTTGCGGTGGATTGCCGCGAGGCGCTCGACGTTGTGATGCACCCCCTGCCATTGAGACTTGAAGGCGTCGATGAGCGCTTCCTGATCGTAGCGATGAGGCGGCAGGGCGGTCCCTGCAGCGGCGATGTACATAGGATCCTCAGGTGACGGAGGGGCCCTCGAGGGCCAGAGGTGTGACAGGTGGTGCCAGGGCCGGGGCGGCGTCGTCCGCGGAGAGCCGGCTCACAGCGAGCTGCATCACCCAGGGGCAACGATGCACCACCGGCAAGATCAAAGATCGCAGGGGCCGCCGACGGGCCACAGCGAGCAAGGCCCCGGTCATCTGGTAGTAACGGGCGGTGGCCCGGCGCCATGCGCGCTCGTAGCTGTCGAGGTTGCTGTGACCCGTGATACAGCCCACGAGGGCCCGGGCCCCTTCGAGGCCCAGGCGCACCCCCTCTCCTGTGAGAGGGTCGAGGAAGCCCGCGGCGTCGCCCACGAGGGCCACTCGGCCCTTCACCCTGGCAGTGGCGCGCTGATCAAAGGGACCACCGCCCTTCACCGGCCCCAGCGGGCTGGCGTCGGCCAGCCTGGCCCACAGATGAGGACACTGCGCCTCGAGCATGTCATCGAACCGGCCTTTGCCCTCGAAGAGCACCGCCACGCCCACCTCACTTGTGGAAACAGGCGTCACATATGCCTCGATGGAGGGCCCCCAGTACACCTCGACACAGTGCGTCCACGGAGCCAAGGCGAAGTGGCGCACCATGCCCATGCGGCGCCAGCGAGGGGCGGGCCCTTGCAGGCCGAGTTGCCGACGCAGAGGGGATCGCAGGCCGTCGGCCACCGCCATCCAGCGGCCGTTCAAGCCCGCAGCGCGCACCCTGCCCTCGCCTTGCTCGATGTCCGTGACCTTCTCGTGGGCCCAGCGCACGCCCAGCCCCTCGGCGCGGGCCAGCATGGCCCGGTGCAGATCGCTCCGCCGCACGCCCCAACCGCTGCGACCCTTGGAAAAGCCCACCGAAGCTCGACGATCGTCTCTGGCCCCGTCGATGTAGCTGACGCCGGTCATCTCCACCCGGCGCTCGGGGCTCACGCCCATGGCCTGCAGCACGCGTACAGCTCGAGGCATCAAGCCCTCGCCACATGCTTTGTCCACCACACCTGTTCGGGGTTCGATCACCACCACTTCGAGGCCTGCGAGGGCCCCTTGGATCGCACAGGCGAGCCCCGCTGGGCCACCACCCGCCACCAGGAGATCGGCGTCGAAGCTCATGCGACCCTGGCCGCCTCCAGACGACTCAATGCTTCATTTTCGCAGCGAATGCGCACCGTGAGCAGCCACCCGTTGAGCACCGTGAAGACCACGGCGGTGATCCATGCACCCCCGAGGAGCGGGATCACCACCCCTTCGAGGACCACCGCCACATAGTTGGGATGCTTGATCACCGTAAAGGGTCCGCGGGCCACGCGGGGGGCGCCGGGGATCACGATGACGCGGGTGTTCCACTGACGCCCCAGGGTGGTGATCACCCACCAGCGCAAACCCTGGGCCATGAGGGCCAGGGCCAGCAGCGTCACCACCGCGGGTGTCGGCACAGATCGTGGCAACAGGAAGTGCTCCAACACACAGGCCACGAGGAAGCCGGTGTGCAACGCCACCATGTAAGGGTAGTGACCTTGCCCGGTCTCGACCCCCCCTTGCTCGAGGCTCCAACGGGCGTTGCGGGTTGAGACGACCATCTCGACCAGGCGCTCGAGGGCGGTGAGGCCGATGAAGAGGGCATACAGCATGAGGGAACTCTCGGCGCTCAGTTCAGCGCCTTGAAGTGCCCTCCGCTCTTAAACCAGGTGTGCACCTTTGGCAACACTCGGGACAGGACCGCCGGATCGGCGTAGTAGAGCGCGAAAGACTCGGCGAAGGACTCCTGCATCGAAGTGCGCCCGTAAGCTGTGGGGCCCTTGGCCTTGCCCAGCACCTTGGCGTACGCCTTGAGCACCGGGCCGTACTTCACCATCTTCTTCGCCTTCTCGCCCAGGGCGTCCACCGCTTTGCGCTCCTTGGCGATGAAGGCCTTGTCCGCCTGGATCGCCTTGCCCACCTTGTCGGCCTCCTGCTTCTTGTTGGCCCGGGCGAGGCTGTTGTAGCGGTTCACCTTCTCGTTGAGCTGCTTGATGCGCACATTGAGGGCCTTGAAGCGCTTGCCGTAGCGACAAAAAGTCAGGCGGCCAGGTCGGGTGTGCATCACATGGCCGAACTCGTGGAGGATCGTCCGGGCCCCTGCAGGGTGGGGCCGCTCGGGCGTACCGACGAACTGCACCTTCTGGGCGGCGATGGCGCGATCGTAGATGAACAGCTCTTCAGAGCAGTTGTTGAGGTTGTGCTCCCCACCCCGCTGGCGGTCCTTCCCCCGGGGGGCGCGGATGATGGGCAGCTTCACCAGCAGCTTCCTGCCTTTCGGGCCCAGCAGCTCGAGGGCAGAGACCAGCGCCGCCCGAGAGCTCTTGCCCCAATCGCTTCCCCCCTTGCCCTTCAGTGGGCCCGTGGCGTACTTGCTGGCGATCTTCTCTTTACTCGGGGGGTTGGGGGCCTTGAGGGCCTTGCCCAGGATCACCGTGATGTTGCCCTTCTTCGGGCGCCTCACCGTCACTGGGAACCGGCCCTTCCCCTTCACCTCGATGATCAAGTCCGACTCGTTGCCGCCCTTCTTCTGTCCGGTGACGAAGAGGGCCTGAAGCACCGCCAGGGGCTGACCCTTGAGGGCCTTGCCGGGCACCTTGGCGTTCTTGCCTCCTGTGCGCACCACCACGGTCTTCGACTTGAGCTTGCCCTGCAGATGTTGTGTGAGGGCCTCGCGATCTTTCTCGGTCACCGGCTTCTGGTTGAAGGCCGTGCTGTCGTAGAGCTCCTGCTCCTCGGGGCGACTGCCACAGCCGAGCACGTTCAGGTTGAGCAGACAGAAGAGGCTGAAGAGGACAAATGCGCGCATGGGGACTTGATGATCTCGCTGAGTGCGTTGAACGACGTCGTGTGAACATACGACCTCGTCCCAGACGAGGGCCACCCCTCCGGATTCACTCCACGGTCAGAGCGCACGTCATTTGCGACTGGTTCAGGGCAGGATCGGTGGCCACGAAGGTGATGGTGTGCACGGTGCCCGGCTCACCCGTGGTGAGCGAGACGCCGTCGACGCCAGGTGCTGCGCTCACGTGCACGCCCACTTCTGCCGGAGCGCCACAGTTGTCGGACCATGACACACCACACGCCTCGAAGACGTCGATGACGACGCCGGCAGCCACCTGCACCTCAGGTGAAGAGAGACCCAGCTCCGGGGGCTCGAGATCGGTGGGCATGATCACGTACTCGCAGACCCCCTCTTGCTCTGCGCACGGTGACAGGATAGGGGTCAGAAAGAGGTCCGCACCGCTCACGGGCGGGCCCTCGGCCTGAGGCCATTGCCACTGACACTGCCCGTCGACTTCCACCTGTACCACCCCCTGAGCGGAGGGCGCTCCAAAAGCGTTCGACGTGAAGGTGAACCACAGGACACAGAAGATGAGGAAGCGTGAGTGCATAAAAAAGAAGATACACAACCACACAAACCTACACAACCCCACAACACTCCAGAAAGGGATCAGCCATGGTCTTCCGGTGGTTTACCCGCAGGCGATGGGCCAACATCGTCGCCGAGCCCTTCCCCGAGCAGTGGCGCCCGCACCTCGAGTCCCACTTTGCCTACTGGTCCGTGCTGAGCCCTGAAGAGCAGCGCACCCTCGAAGGCATCGTGCAGGTGCTCATCGCCGACAAACACTGGGAAGGCTGCGGCGGGCTACAGCTCACCGAGGCCATGCAGGTGATCATCTCGGTTCAGGCAGGGCTCTTGATCCTGGGGCACCCCCCAGAGGGGCACCACTACTACGACAACGTAGACAGCATCCTGGTTTACCCGTCTACCTATGTGGTGCCCGGCGGCCGCGGCGGCGCCGACGGCACGATCAGCCATGATGATCGGATTGTGCTGGGCACCGCTCACATGGGCGGGCCGGTGGTCTTGTCGTGGAACAGCGCCCTCAAGGGGGGCATCGATCATCGCGACGGGCGCAACGTGGTCTATCACGAGTTCGCCCACAAGCTGGACATGCTCGATGGCGCCGTCGACGGCGCGCCCACCCTGGAGCACCCCCGAGATTACGCCGACTGGGCCGAGGTGATGAGCGACGCGTACACGCGTCTGAGGGCGAAGGTGGCCAAAGGCCGGCGCACGCTCATCGACGCCTACGGCGCCACTGAGCCAGCGGAGTTCTTCGCCGTGGCCACGGAGCACTTCTTCGAGCAGCCCCGCCAAGTGCTCAAAGAGGAGCCGGAGCTCTATCGCGTGCTGTCGTCGTTCTACAAACAGGATCCTGCAAAGCGGCTCACTGCCCGTTGAGTCACCACGCGCAGCGCTCACTCAGGGATCGAGCATGAAGCGCAGCGCCCGCTCAGTGAAGCCACCGCCCACGAGACCCGGCACGTGGCCGGTCATGTTGTGGCGCCAGAGGGCCACGCGGCGCCCCTCTGCGCAGTTCTCGTAGCGGGTGATCTCGGTCTCCGCCCCTTCGACGCCGTTGATGAGATCGATGGTCTCGGTCACCGGCTCCCCCTCACAGGCGTTTCGGGTGACGTACCGCGACACCACCTCCTCAGCACCGGGGGCTCGGGGTGTACCTGCGTAAGACACAGCAGTGTCGTCTACCCCGTGGGCGTTCACCACGTCGAGGGCGCCAGTGCCGACGCAGTCGGCGGGATCGGGGAACGTCGACCCGGCGAGGCTGATGAGCCCAGCGATGAGATCGTCAGCCTCACACGCCATGCGGTGGCTCATGTAGCCGCCGTTGGAGTGGCCGATGAGGAACACCTGATCAGCGTCGCCGTTGAAGGTGTCCACGGCTTCTCCGATGAGGCCCCGCAGATATGCCACGTCGTCAATCTCCGAATCTTGCGGGCCACAGCACGCCTCGGTGGCGTTCCAGAACTGGTTGCCCTCCGGATCGACGGTGCCTTCGGGGATCACCAGCACAAAGCCCAGGGCGTCGACCCAGCTGCGCAGCTCGAAGTAGGCGGTCTGCAGCTGACCGTTGGTCGAATAGCCGTGCAGCACCATCACCACGGGCCACGGGCCACCACCCTCGTGCCCCTCGGGCAGCACCACCGAAGCGGGGCGATCCGCAGGGCCGAAGGTCGGATCTTCCGGCATGTCCGGGGTCCAATCGCAGCTGAAGGGGAGCTGTAGCTGAGACCATGGCGCCGCGGCGAAGGTGCTCATCTCCACGTCGGTGGTGAGGGTCTCGATGCGGCCCCTGACATCTCCGCAGAAGAACTGCGCGTCACGGATCGTGCTGGTGAAGTTGAGCGTGGCCAGGATGTCGTTCCCTGTGGGGCTGTAGTCAGCCGGGAGCACGATGTCGGTGAAGCCCGCGGTGAACTGGCCCTCGGCGTTCACAGTGAGATCGGTGAGGGTGGCGATGTCGGGGCTGATGCCACCGTCTTGATCAATCACGCGGATGGTGAGGGATCCGATGCTGCTGGGCGTCACGTCGCCGAGCTCGAGCTGGAACTCGAGCACGATGCCACCGACGTCGACGAACTGTACGCCCATGCGCCAGAGGCCTTCCTCCAGGGCCACGTCGAAGGTCTCCATGCCTCCTGCGCCGGCTTCTCCACCGGCACCACCGGCCTCACCACCAGCACCACCCACCTCGCCGCCAGCGCCGCCGGCTTCTCCGCCGGCACCTGCTGCGCCTGCAGCACCGCCTGCGCCGCCAGTCGCCTCACCACCACCTTCGTCGTCGTCACAGCCCCAGCTCACCAGGGCGAGGGCGAAGATCACACACCACACACGCTTCATCATCATGCCCTTCATCGAGCCTCCACGGCCGGAATATCCTGACCAACTCGTTTAGACTTTCGCACTTCGGCTTTCTCTGTACACCGCGATTTGGGTTACAGTACGCCCATCCTGAGATCTGGTGAAAGCACGGTGCCGTCGACCCCGCTCACAGCGCAGTCGACGTGGGGAAGATCAATGCACGCACACCACAACGTTCCGACCGCCGCCCGGCGGCTCAGCCGCGTGCTGCTCGGCGTCGCCGCGGCAGCCTCTCTCACACTCACCGCCTGTGACGATGACGATGGCGCCGCAGGCACCACAGCCGGTGCAGGTGGTGGCGTCGCCGGTGCCGGTGGAGAGACAGGCGGAGCCGGTGGAGAAGCCGGCGCTGGAGGCATGATGGTGGAGCAGCCCGCCACGGCCACCATCAACCACAGCTTCGGCCGATATGCCCTCGAGAGCTACGAGGAGGTCGAAGACTGTGTGGCCTGGACCCTCAACAACGAAGAGGCCATCTACGTCAACGGCGTGCACCTCGGCAACGACGGTGGGTTTCATCACTCGAACTGGTTCGTGGTGCCCGACACGGAATACGAAGGCCCCGATGGCTTCTTCGAGTGTGGGGATCGCGGCTTCTCGGAGCTGATCGCCGCCTCGAAGGGCACTGTGCTCTTTGCTCAGAGCACCCAGTCCATCATCGAGAATCAGGCCTTCGCCCCGGGTGTCGTGGTGAAGATCCCGCCGCGGCACAAGATCGTCGCCGGCGTGCACCTGCTCAACCTCAGCGATCGCCCCGTAGACACAGAGCTGCGCATGGGCCTCGATCTCGTGCACCCCAAGACGGTGAATGTCATCCTGTCGCCCTTCCGGCTCACCTATTACGATCTCGACATCCCGGCGCAGACCGAGGCCCGCTTCAACGGCACCTGCAACTTCGCCGAGGCCTTCGAGCGTGAAGCGGGCACCCCCTTCGACATCAAGCTGCACTGGGTGCTGCCCCACTATCACAACCTCGGGAACTACTTTCACCTCGAGCTGATGGGGGGCGAGCGCGACGGAGAGTCGCTCTTCACCCTCGAGGGCTTCAACGCCGAAGCGAACGGCATGTCGTTCACCCCGCCCATTCACCTCACCGACATCGACGGGCTGCGCTTCAGCTGCGGCTACCGCAACCCTCGAGATGTGCCCGTGGGCTGGGGCATCGGCGATCAGGAGATGTGTGTCATGCTCGGCCTCGCCGAGAGCCCGGTCATGCTCGATGGCACGGTGCTCAGCAACAACGTCGACGGCATGGGCGAAGACGGCCGCATGCAGAACTCCGGCGACTGCCGCATCATCGCGATCCCCCGGCACCCGGATCAGACCCTGCCCACTGAAGAGGAGAAGGCCGGCGAGCTCTATGTGCCGCCTACCGATCCCAGCGACGAGGACGTACGGCCGGCCCCCACCTGCGTCGACACCCCCGCCGACGTCATGGCTTCGCCTCCGGCCACGCTGAGCAGCCTCAAGACCGGGGTGTTCCAGCCCAGCTGCAGCTTCTCCGCGTGTCACGGCGGCCCCAACCCCGCCATGGGCCTCGATCTCAGCGGCGACGACCTCTACGCGTCCATCATGAACCACGAGGTGAAGGCCCCCACCGACATGCCCCTCGTCGCTCCGGGTGATCCCGAGGGCAGCTACCTGTATCACTTGATGTCGAAGTGTGAGCCCACTGCCGGTGGCGCTACGGTGAACCACATGCCGCTCAACGCCCCCACCCTGATGAGCCCTGCCCTCGTGGCCACGGTCCGGGACTGGATCGCCATGGGCGCTGAGGACAACTGAGGCACGATGCGGCTGCCCTGGGCCCTCGCGATCTTATGCACGATCCAGAGCGCGTGCGGGGGAGATGACACATCTGCGCCTTCGATCCCCCCCGACGCCGACCCGCCTGATGCTCTCCCTGTAGATGCCCTGCCTACAGATGCCACTGTCGATGGTGGTCCGGTCTTCGAACATCTCATCGCTCACCAAGACTGGCAGCCCACTCCCGTTGAAGAAGACCCTTTCGCCGATCAAATCGGCGAGCGTACTCGCTGTGAGGGCATCGATGAGCTCTATGTAGAGCAGCTCGGCCCTGACGAGGTCCTCTCCATCGACACGTCTTTTTGTGGGTACGCCACGGTGCACCAACCGCTCCTCGTCGACGTCGCAGCAGGCGACGAGCTACGACTTCGGCGGTTCCATTTTCCCGTGAACATCCCTGAAGTGACCGAGGGTTACGTGGCTCTGGCCCTCAATGGTGAGATCGTCTGGTCCACGACGATCCCCCTCCCAACGGAGAGCGGTGGGGAGACTGTGGTCTGGCAAGCCGACAGCGACTGGCCACACGGCACGCCTGTGCACTATCACGTGCACAACCATGGGGCCAACGAGTGGGTGCTCATCGAGATTCTGCGCGCCGTCGAGTAGTTCGCCGCCCAACTGGTCCAACTAAAATCACTAAACTGGGCCTACAGCACAGACCAGACATTTCGCTCTACTCATGAGGCACCTCACAGGAGATCCGCCCATGAGACCCATGCGACGCCCCCGCCAGACCCTCACGGACGATGACGCCTGGGCCCTCTTCGAGCGGTCGACCGCAGTACACCTTTCTATGGTGCACCCTGAAGGCTGGCCGATGCTCAAGGTGGTGCACGGCGTCGTCGTCGATGGTGCCCTCGCTTTTCATGGCTCTCCCCTCGGGGAGAAGGCCGAGGTCTTCGCCGAGGCAGCGCCGAGGGCCGTGGCAGGTGTCGAAGAAATCATCGCGCAGATTCCCAGCCACTTCATCCACCCCGAGCGGGCCTGCCCGGCGACGACGTGGTATCGCAGCGCTCAAATGCACGGCCATCTTGAGGCGGTGGAGGACGAAGCCCAGAAGGCGCGGATACTCCAAGCGCTCATGGTCCGATTTCAGGCGGGCGGTGGGCACGTTCCCATCGACCCGGCCCTTGCAGACTATGACCGGCTCTATCGACGGGCAGTGGCCTCATTGTCCGTGGTCCGGCTGGTGCCCGATCGGCTCACGGCAAAGCTGGCCCTCGGGCAAAAACGGCCGCACCTCATCCCGCACATCATGGGTAAGCTCTGGAGGCGCGGCGACGTGGGTGACGTCGAGGCCATCTCTACGCTGATGCAGGCCTACCCCAAAGCTACGCCGCCAGAGATCTTCCAAGGGCCGGAAGGCATCACCCTCGATCCCAGCGTCAATGCCGATCTCGAGGACTGCCTCGACCTGCTCCGGGGGCAATACTGGACCGCCAATGCCGACGATGACGCCCTGCGTCACAGCCTGCGCCACAGCCACGTGGTCGGCGCCCGCACCGCCGAGGGCAACCTGGTGGCCATCGCCGCTGGGGTAAGCGAGGGCGTACGCCATGGTTGGATCTGCAATGTGGTGGTGCACCCCAACTGGCGGGGCCGGGGGATCGGCAGCGCCTTGATGCAGCTCCTGCTCGACCATCCAGCATTGCGTCATGCACAACGGGTGGGTCTGAGCACCCGAGATGCAGAGGCAGTGTATCTACCTCTTGGCTTCGAGATCGGACAGGTAGAGCATAGGCCCACGGGACCGGTGAAGACCCTCTGGAGGAGACAATGAGCCGATGGCGCCCCACGGTGGCCCTCGACGCCGACGATGAGCGGCCCCTGCGGATACAAATCGCCGATCGATTGCAGTCCGACATTCGTCGAGGCCGCCTCACACCTGGGGCGTCGCTGCCCGGCAGCCGGCAGCTCGCCGAAACACTGGGGGTACACCGGAACACGGTCATCGCCGCGTACGAAGAGCTCATCGCCCAGGGCTGGCTACAGACACGCCCGGGCAGTGGTACTTTCGTGAGCGAGGCCCTGCCGGAGATCGCCCCAAGGCCTTCTGCCGCTCCCACCCTCGGCGAGCTCCCCATCGAGCCGGCGTATGATCTGCCGCCCATGGAAGAAGCACCGGAGGTGCACCCTGCAGGTGTGCTCTCCCTCGACAGTTTGCCTGATCCTCAGAGCCTGCCCAGCGTGCCGCTCATGCGGGCCATCCGGCGCGCGCTGCGTTTGTACGGCCGCACGCTGCTCGACTATGCAGATCCCCAAGGTGATCCACACCTGCGGGTCGCCCTCGCCGAGGTCCTCGCCACTGCCCGTGGCCTGATCCCCGATCCACAGCGGCTGGTCATCACCCGAGGCAGCCAGATGGCTCTCTGGCTCGCCGCTCAGGCCTTGATCCGGCCAGGCGATCGTGTGGCGGTCGAAGCCTTGGGGTATCGACCGGCCTGGGTGGCGCTTCAAGCTGCTGGGGCTGAGCTGGTGCCTGTGCCTGTGGATGAAGAGGGCCTCAGGGTGGATGCCCTGAGCGCCATCGAAGGCCCGCTCAAAGCGGTCTACCTGACCCCACACCATCAATATCCCACCACTGTGCCACTGAGCCCCCGGCGACGTCTGGCCCTGTTGGAGATGGCCCGAAGGCGTCGCATCGCCCTGTTGGAAGACGACTACGACAATGAGTTCCACTATGAAGGCCGCCCGTTGATGCCTCTGGCCAGCGCGGCCCCTGAAGTGGTCATCTACATCGGCACCCTGAGCAAGGTGCTGGCCCCGGGTCTGCGCATCGGATATGCCTGCGCCCCCGCTCGGGTCATCGAACGCATGATCACGCTGCGTCGCGCCATCGACCGCCAGGGTGACGCCCTCGGCGAGCGCGCTGTGGCTGAGTTATTCGAAGAAGGCGAAGTACAGCGACACATTCGGCGCATGCGACGCACATACATGGATCGTCGCGACACTCTCACCGAAGCCCTCAAACTGCACCTTGGTGGTGCAGTCAAATGTGATCGGCCTGCAGGTGGTATGGCGCTTTGGGTGGACGTCGATCCGGAGATCGACATCGATCTCTGGGTGAGTCGCTGTCGGGATCTCGGGGTGACTTTCAGCGCCGGTGGCCGCTACACCTTCGACGGCACACCACTCAATGCTTTGAGGTTGGGGTTTGCTCGATTGCCACCCGAAGATCTGCGCCGAGCTGTTCAATTGATGGTGCAGGCGCTGCCTCGCTGACACATCGGCACCAAGGCATACATCTGTCTATAGATACACGTCTCCCATGATGGAGAGAAAGCTCGCTGCCGACAGTGGTGCGGGGAGGATTACGTGGCCCCATCCGAGAGGTTACACGTCCATCCCCACTTTTTTCGTTTTTATGTACCCACCTGAAAAAACTCGTTTTTTATCTAGACACACACCACCAACATCGGGAAAAACGCCTTCACGACTTGCACACGGCCGGCGAGAGATTCGGTCTTCACCTGTTCAACGGGAGTAGAACACTTATGCGTACGCATTGGTGGATGAGTGTATTGATGAGCGGCGCGCTCGCTCTGAGCGCTGGCTGTGATGATGACAGCAGCGATGGTGACGGCACTGCCGGTGCTGGCGGTGAGGCCGGCGCCGGTGGCGTGGCCGGTGGCGCTGGCGGCGAGGCCGGCATGGGTGGCGAAGCCGGTGGCACTGGCGGTATGGCCGGTGGCGCTGGTGGCGAGATGACCCCCACCCTCGGCACCCCCGACGACATCGCCAAGGCCGAGGCCCTCTGGGACGAGATCGCCGGCCACCAGATGAGCTGGCGCCAGCCTGCGGGCAAAGAGGGTTGGATCGAAGGCGCCATGCCCCACGGTGGCATCCAGCAGATCTACCACAACGGCACTGACCCGAACGCCGACGGCTACATCGTCATCAAGCGCAACTACGGCGAGAAGGACGAAGAGGCCCTCGGCGCCCTCACCGTCATGCAGAAGATCGATGGCTTCGACGATGAGGTGAACGACTGGTTCTTCGTCCGTTACAACCCCGACGGCACCATCTACGCCCCTGAGGGCACCGCCATCGCCGGCCGCCCCGGCAAGGGCACCAACGGCGGCTGCGTGGGCTGCCACTCCGGCGCTGGTGGCGACGACTTCCTCTTCAGCTTCGATGGTGACGAGATCCCCAACGGCCCCCCCATGGGTCGCCCCTGGGATCTGGTGATGGCCGATCAACTCTGGGCCGAGATCGCCGATCACGAGAACTGGCCCGTGCCCGAGGGCAAAGAGGGCTGGGTCACCGGCGCAATGCCCCACGGCGCGTCGCAGCGCTTCTTCCACAATGGCGACGACAACACCGCCGATGGCTACATCATCATCAAGAAGAACTACGCTGAAGAAGACGAGGCCACTCTCGGTGCCCTCACGGTCATGAAGAAGATCGAGGGCTTCGATGGCGAGGTGAACGACTGGTTCTTCGTCCGCTTCAACCCCGACGGCACCCTCTTCACCCCTGAAGACGCCCCCGCCCCCCTCGCCGGCCGCCCCGGCAAGGGCACTGACGGTGGCTGCGTGGGCTGCCACTCCAACGCCCCCGGTGGAGACTACCTCTGGAGCTTCGACTGAGCCGCCTCCCCTCCTCCAGCGTCACTCATTTTGAGTGCCCTGCCCGCCAATTTGGTGTAGCACACCGCCTCCTCATGACTTACACTGTGCCGGATTGCTTTACAGCTCGGCACCCGTAGTTCGAGGAGTTCCCATGGCCCTGTCACTGACTCAAAAGCTCTTGCACGGCGCTCTCGCCGCGGGGGTCATCACCCTCGCTGGCTTCAGCACTGCTTCTGCAAGCACTGGCTACCATCACTGTGCCATCGACGATGCCGGCCAGCTCAAGTGCTGGGGCTACAATGGTCATGGCCAGCTCGGCCAGGGCAACACCAGCAACTATGGTGACTCCGCCAACGAGATCGCCAACATGTCGGTGGTGGACCTGGGCACCAACGCTCAAGGCCAGCAACACACAGTGCAGCAAGTCACCCATGGCTACCACAGCACCTGTGCGCTCCTCGATGACGGACGCGTGAAATGCTTCGGTTACAACGGTCATGGTGAGCTCGGTCAGGGCAACAACACTCAGCGGGGTGATAATGGTGGTGAGATGGGGAACAGCCTCGCCTACACCAACCTCGGCACCGGCCGCACCGCCGTACACCTGAGCAGCTTCTACCATGGTCACTGCGCCATTCTGGACAACGGCAAGGTGAAGTGCTGGGGCTACAACAATTATGGCCACCTCGGTCAGGGGCACACTGGCAACCGAGGCACGAGCGCCAGCCACATGGGTGACAACCTCGCCTACACCGAGCTCGGCACGGATCGCACCGCAGTACAGATGTCCTCAGGTTATTACGCCAGCTGCGCGCTGCTCGACAACGGTGACGTGAAGTGCTGGGGCCGCAACAATGACGGCCAGCTCGGTCAGGGCGATCAAACCCAACGCGGCGACAACGCCAACGAGATGGGTGACAACCTCAATCCTATTGACCTCGGCACTGGCCATACTGCGGTGATGGTGAGCGTAGGTTACCAATTCGCCTGCGCTATCCTTGATGATGGCCGGGTGAAGTGTTGGGGCAACAACGGCAGTGGGCAGCTTGGCCAGGGCAACACCACTCAGCGCGGCGATGGTGCCAACGAGATGGGCGACAACCTCGCCTACACCAACCTTGGTACTGGCCGCACCGCCACCCACATCGTCTCTGGGAACAGCTTCAGCTGCGCCATCTTGGACGATGGTGGGGTGAAGTGCTGGGGCTACAATGCCCATGGCCAGCTCGGCCAGAACCACACGGGCAACCGCGGCACGACCCCATCGCACATGGGCGATAACCTGCCCTACGTCAACCTGGGCGCAGGTCGCACGGCAGTGGCCCTGGGCGCAGGCTTCCACAGCACGTGCGCCATCTTGGACAACGGCGAGGTGAAGTGCTGGGGCTACAACCCCTATGGCAACCTCGGCACTGGCAACACCTCCTGGTATGGCCACTCCAACGCCAACATGTCCACGAACCCTGGGGCGAACCTCGGGGTCAACTTCGGCACCCCCATCGATCTGGACAACTCTGGTGGTGTGAACTGCCCCGATGCCGACGGCGACGGGTTGTGTGACTCTGATGACAACTGTCCCTTGGCCGCAAACGCGGGTCAAAGTGATGTTGACGCAGATGGTTTGGGCGACGCCTGTGACGCCTGCACGAACGACGCGACGAACGACGCCGACGGCGATGGCATCTGTCAGGACGTCGATAACTGCATCACCGTGGCCAACGCAGACCAGACGGACAACAACGGTGATGGCTACGGCGACGCTTGTGTGAGTGTGAACGCCGACATCGATCCCACCGCTACCCTCGGCAACGACCTCGTCATCGGTGAGAACGCAGTCATCGGCGCCTTCGCTCGCGTGGACGAC
>JBKAGE010000002.1:0-97391 GCA_046290225.1 Bradymonadia bacterium
CTCCACTCGGCCATCGGGAAGTTCAAGCGTGTCCGAGCACCCACCCCCTGCTCATTCTTCGTACTTCACGTCAATCCTATTTTGGTGCGATTGCCCTGGACGAGGCCGGTCTGCCCATCGCCAGCGCCGGCGTGCTGGTGCAGGGTATGCCTGGCACCAAGACCGAAAAGGGCGATCCGATCCGCGAGGCGCAACACGCCCTGCGTCAGGGGCTGATCCACAAGTGGCTCAAGTTCGTCGTCAAAGACGGCGGCACCCCCGAGGCCCCTGAGCTGGCCTCGGCTGCCGTAGAGGGCCACCTGCTGCGGAACATGGCGGTGACGCCGCTGTCGTTCTTCTGCCCCTGCTCGCCTGACCGGCTGCACCGGGCCCTCACCAGCATGGGGGTGGAGGAGCTCACGTCGATGATCGAAGAGGATCACGGCGCCACGGCCACGTGCCCCTTCTGCAACACCACCTACCGGGTCACAGAAGAAGAGCTCACGGAGCTTCGAGACCGCCTCGCCCGCACCGTGCACTGAACACTGAGCACTGAAAACTGAGGGACATCGCCGATGTCGGCCACCGAACGTAAATCCCCCCTCAAGGCCATCCTCGACATCCGGCGCCAGGAGCTGCCCCTGGCCCTGTCGATGTTCGGCTACTTCTTCCTGGTGATCACGACGTTCTGGATCTTGAAGCCCCTCAAGAAGGGGCTCTTCATCCAGCATTACGACGCCACGGGCTTCAGCATCTTCGGCGCCGAGTTCAGCGCCAGCGAAGCAGAGCTGCTGGCCAAGGTGGCCAACATGTTCGTGGCCTTCGTGGCGGTGGTGGCCTTCACGTGGCTGGTCCGACACTTCAGACGCCAACAGCTCACGTTGGTCTTCAGCGCCTTCTTCGGGGTGTGCTTCGTGGCCTACAACATGCTGCTCGGCGCCGAAGGTGGCCCTGGCAGCGGCGTGGTGTGGTCTTTCTACCTGTTCGGCGATCTCTACAGCACCCTCATGGTGGCGACGTTCTTCGCCTTCATGAACGACAGCGTAGACAGCGACAAAGCAAAGCGCCTGTACGGCCTCGTGGGCCTCGGCGGCGTCGCCGGCGGGGTCTTCGGCACCACCACGGTGCGCACTCAGATCAAGAACATCGAGCTCGGCGAGTGGATGTGGGTGAGCCTGGCCATCGCCCTCTTCATCGCCGCTCTGGCTCTCTACGCCGGCCGCCTCGTCGATCGCGATCCGCCGCCAGCGGCCCCCAAAAAGGAAGAGGCCCCCAAGAAGGCCGGGAACCCCGCATTCGAAGGCGCCGCGTTGGTCTTCCGCTCGAAGTACCTGCTCTCGGTGGTGGCCATCGTGGGCCTCTACGAGATCGCCTCGACGGTGATGGACTTCCAGTTCACCGCCACCATCGCCCACTATCTCGACGGCCCCGCCATCGGTGAGCAGTTCGCCACGGTCTACACGATCACCAACATCGCTTCGCTGGTGGTGCAGCTTCTGCTCACGAGCTTCGTGATGACCCGCTTCGGCGTAGGCATCGCCCTGATGATTCTGCCAGCGGCCATCTTGCTGGGCTCGGCGGTCTTCGTGGTGGCCCCGGTTCTGTGGGTGGGCAGCTTACTCAACACCACGGACAACGCCTTCAGCTACTCGATCAATCAGTCGGCGAAAGAGGCGCTCTACGTGCCCACGACCTCTGAGGAGAAGTACAAGGCGAAGGCCTTCATCGACATGTTCGTGCAGCGCTTCGCCAAGGCCATCGCGGTGGGCGTGAGCTTGGGTCTCGGGGCCATCGCAGATGACTTCTCGGCCCTGCGCTGGCTATCGGGCTTCACCATCGTGGTGGTGCTGTTGTGGTTGGTGGCGGTGCGGTACGTCGGGCGGGAGTTTAAGGAGATGGAGGGGCGCTGAGGGGCTCGCTGACGCTCGCAGATCAGTTTTCGGGCACGGGCACGGGCACGGGCACGGGCACGAGTTGATTCATCTGTGGACCCGTGGCCCTGCATGACTCCGCTCATAGCGTTGTGATGATGGAGGCCCTACTCAACCCCATGTTCTTCTCATTGGAGGCTTTGGCCTCCATACACCCCAAGACCTGAACTCTCAGGTCGTTCTGCAACACATCATCTCAGCTTCAATTGCAGCCTTCGTCCTGAACCCAGGCAGGGCCACGGGTCCACACCCGAATCAACTCGTGCCCGTGCCCGTGCCCGTGCCCGTGCCCGAAAACTGATCTGCGAGCGTCAGCGAGCCCCTCAGCCCAACCTCAAAGACTCAGTCGCCACGATCACTCCATCCTCATCCGCAGCAACCCACGACCCTTCAGCAATCACAGCATTACCGAACCGCAACGTCTCTCCACGCACCCCATGACCGCGTTTGATGCTCTTCCGAGGACAGGTGCCCAGGGCCATCACGCCCACGGCGATCTCCCCGATGGGCTTTGAGTCGCGAATGCAGCCGTAGACCAGTACGCCTGACCAGCCATTGTCTACCGCCTTTGTCGCCAGGCGGTCACCCACCAGCGCGCAGCGGAACGATCCTCCTCCATCCACCACCAGCACACGGCCATTGCCGGGCTCGGTGAGGGCCTCGCGCACCAGCGTGTTGTCTTCGTGGCACTTCACCGTGTGCACCGTGCCCGAAAAGGCCGGCACCGCGCCGTAGCTGCGCCAGGGCAGCTCGATCACTTGAATTTCGTCGGCGTGCTCATCACACAGGTCAGCGGTCGGTGTCATACAGGCTTCTCCAGCAACGTCTACCCCCCCGGCGACATCTGGTGTACCAGATCCCCCGGTGATGCACGCATCGTGAAGTGTGCATCGACCGTTCACCTTCGAGATCGAGGTCGATTTGTCCACTCAGGAGCCCACAGGCCGCAGCAAAGGCGTCGAGCGCGGCCTGCACTTCTGGCACGCCTTCGTCAAACAGTACTGGCTCTGGTACGTCTTCGGTCTCGCGTGCCTCGCCGGGACCACCGCCCTCACCGTGGCCATCCCCGACTTCGTGCGCTATGCCGTCGACGCCCTCGAGCAACGGGGCCCCGACGGGCAAGGCGAGGCGGTCAACTGGGCCATCGCGATTCTGGTGGCTGGGGTGTCGATCATCATCGTGCGCACGTTGAGCCGCACGCTGTTTTTCAATCCTGGCCGGGCCATCGAGTACCAGGTCAAAAACCACCTGTTCGCCACCCTGCTCACTCGACCCAAGCGCTACTTCGACCGGGTGCGGCCCGGCGACATCATCAGCCGGGGCACCAACGACACCAACTCTGTGCGCGGGCTCGTGGGCTTCGCCACGCTGCAGCTGTTCAACGTGGCCTTCACCTTGTCGTTCACCCTCGGGCGTATGTTCTGGATGGACGCAGAGCTGGCCTTGTGGTGTGTCGTGCCCCTGGTGCTGGCGGCCTATATTCTGCGCCGGGCCGTGAAGGCCATGTTCAGCCTCACTGGCCTGTTCCAGCAGCAGCTGTCGGTGCTCTCAGCCCGAATTCTGGAGACGTACACCGGTGTCGGTGTGCTGCAGTCGTTCAACGCAGTGCCTGGGGCCCTCGCACGCTTCGACGAAGCCAACAACCGGCTGCTCGAGCTGTCGTTGAAGCTGGTCACCATCCGCTCGTGGTTGCTCCCCGTAGTCTCGGTCATGGGCAATGTGTGCGTGGTGCTGGTGCTCTACATCGGCGGCCGCCGTGTGGGCGCCCCTGCAGGGAGCGAGCTGGCCCCCCTCACCCTCGGCGAGCTCACCGCTTTCACGGTGTTCATCACGATCCTGGTGAACGGCCTCACCTCCCTGGGCTGGCTGGTGAACGCCGCCCAGCGGGGGTGGATCGCGCTGGAGCGTGTGTACGAGGTGATGCAGGCAGCCGAGAGCCGTCTGCAGCCCACAGGTGCGCTGCCTCCTCGAGCCGCTGAGCAACCCGGTCGGGGCATCGAGGTGACTGGGCTCACCTTCGAACACCCCGTGCCCCATGAAGGTGCGAAAGACGAGGTGGAGCGCGGTCCGGTGCTGCAAGACGTGAGCTTCACCATCAAGCCCGGCGAGACTCTGGGGATCTTCGGACTCACTGGCGCTGGGAAGACCACGCTGCTCAACATCCTGAGCCGGGTGTACGAGCCTCCACGCGGCACCGTGAAGCTCGACGGGGTCGACATCCTCGACATCCCCGTAGAGCAGTACTGGCAGGCCATGGCCTACGTGACCCAGGAGCCCTTTCTCTTCAGCCGCACCTTGCGGGAGAACGTGGCCCTGGCTCAGACGCCAGAAGACATCGACGACGACCGTCTGCAGCACGCCATCGAAGATGCCGCGCTCGCCGGAGACATCAAGGCCCTCACCGAGGGCTTGCAGACCCGGGTGGGCGAGCGGGGGATCACGCTTTCCGGCGGCCAGCGGCAACGCACTGCGCTGGCTCGAGCCTTCTATCGAGACTACGAGGTGTTGCTGCTCGACGACGTGCTCAGCGCCGTAGATCACGCCACAGAGAAGAAGCTCATCGAGGCGATCTATCGTCGGGCGGCGGGGGGCACCACAGTGCTGGTGTCACACCGCATCAGCGCCCTCGCGCAGGCCGATCGGGTGCTGGTGCTCGAAGAAGGTCGGGTGGTGACCTGCGCCACCCACGAAGCCCTCATCGCCGACGAGTCGAGCGAGTATGCTCAGGCCTGGGCGCTGCAGCAGGCGGCGGAAGAGTCTGCCAGGGCCGGGGCCGCCTGATCATGGCTTTACTGCTCTGACCTTCACGACCCAGCTCGTCACTGCCTTGATCCCAGCCGGGTGCTCACACGACGCATCACCTCTTCTACGAGGGCCTCGTTGGCGATGAGCGCGAGGTGATCCTCGTCCGAGAAATAGAGCAACCCATCGGGGCTAAGTGCGGTGCACCGACGTGCGGAGTCTCCCGAGTCCGTCACCGGGCACGTGAGGGCCTTGGGATCCACGGTCATCACGTTGGGCAGCCTCGCCGCAGTGTCGAGAATGACCTGATCCACCGCATGCACCCGAGCATCCACGGATGCATAGGGGAACGAGAGCCGCGTGCGTGCTTCTGCCAGATCGAGCCCACGCTGGCTGAGCTTCCACATGCGCTCGACTGGATCCCAGCCGTTGGTATGGGGCGACAAGAACACCACCACGAGAGCGCTGTTCGCTGACAGATGCTCGATGGATCGCTCCAGGCTGGCGAAGTAGTCGACCTGCCGCTTCTCGGGTGGATCGAGGGGCGCGTCGGCGACATAGGTCCGGGCGATCTTCTCGATGCCGCCCACACCATTGTCGAAGCCATCTCCCGTGACGTAGAGCGGATGCCTCGCCTGCAGAATGGTGACCCGCTTCACATCTGCAGATTGGGCGATCACGTCAGCACGACGTTGCTGATAGGCCCGATCGCATTGTGAGTGCCCGCGGTGGATGAAAGCATCCAGCCCAAGCACAAAGGGGCACCCACCCCGGGTGAGGTCGGTCAACCGCCGGACGCTGTGCAGGCGTCGATGGAGCGCCTCCGACAGGACCCGGCCGTGGGAATCCCCCACGATCACCACCTCGAACTCTGCCTCGGGTGCTCCATCTATCCGACACGGTGGCGCGTCTTCTGTGAGGGCGGCGCGGTTGCAGCTTCTGCCCTCGTGTCTGATGCCCGGAAATTTCGGCGGCGCCATCACGTTGTGATCGGTCAACCTGATCTCACCGAGGGGGCCACCGGCCTGCTGCGCGATGCCGTAGCCGAGGACACCGAAGAGCACCAGCGAGATCGTCGAGACCGGTAACACCATGCCCTTGAACCGCGATCGTTCTCGAAAGGGCGCCTCTACGAAGCGCCACGTCAGGTAGGCCAGCACCATCGACAAGGCGCTCAGCGCGAGGGACTCCGAGATCGTGGTCTCTTCCAGAGAAGCATGCCGGGCAAAGACGAGGATGGGCTGGTGCCAGAGGTAGGCGCTGTACGAGATGAGACCCACGCCCACCATGGGCCGCAAGCTCAGCAGCCGATGGGTCGGCGTGCCCGGCACCGCGAAGAGGATGATCAACACGGTGCCCACCGTGGGGACCAGGGCATACACGCTGGGAAACGGCGTGGACTCATCGAAGGCGAAGATGGACACACCAATGAGGACGAGCCCGATGCCGCTCAAGATCGCTGAGGATCCACGGCTCGGTGTCCGGGGCTCTGGTCCGTTGAGATAGAGGGCGGCGAAGACGCCGATGAGCAGCTCCCACGCCCGGGTATGCAGCATGAAGAAGTTGGCGCTCGGCGCGTGCACCGACGACCACTGTGATCCCACGAGGCTCGCCACGAAGATCAGGGCGAGCGTCACCTTCAGCCAGGCTCTGCCCAGCTTCCAAACCGCCAACAGCAGGAGCGGGAAGATGACGTAGTACTGCTCTTCCACCCCGAGGCTCCACATGTGGAGCAGAGGCTTGAACTCTGCCGCGGTGTCGAAGTACCCGCTCTCCCGCCAGAACAGGATGTTGGCGCCAAAGGCCGCGGTGGCTGTGATGCTTTGCCCGTAATCCTTGAGGTCACTGGGCAGAAGCCACATCCAGGCGAAGGGCAGCGTGGCGAGAATCACCACGAAAAGCGCCGGAAGTATCCGCCGCGCCCGTCGTTCGTAGAACTCGAGGATGCTCAGCTTCCCCCGAGCGAGATCACGCATGAGGATTGTGCTGATCAAATAGCCGCTGATCACGAAGAAGACATCCACACCTACGAAGCCGCCGCTGAACTGCGTGAGCCCCGCATGGAACAGAATGACCGGGAGCACGGCGACGGCGCGCAGACCGTCGATCTCCGGGCGATACTTCATGAAGCAGGCACCTCCTCGCGACGCTCGGGCTCCTCGAGCGCCATCTGCAGAAGATCTGTATCAGCGGCACCGGGATTTGTAGAGCTTTAGAGTGGTGGCCAGAGCGTCGTGTCTCGGGAGAAGTGGCAGGGATCTGGTGTGGCAGTTCGAGCCGCCACCTCAGCGGCTCGCTCTCAGCGGCTTTCTCTCAGTGCCCTTTGACAACAGCACCCTTGGCGAGCAGTTGCTCCCGACGCTCTCGCCAGACCTTGGCGTACCGGTAGAACGGCACCGCCGGGTAGAGGTGGTGGATCAGATGGTAGTTCTGGAACATCAGGAGCGGCGTCATCCAGCCCGAGGGGCGTAGGGTCGTGGCCTTGTAGCGGTCCTCTTTCGAAGTGATCTGGTGCGGGCGGTGGGGCAGATAGTCGAAAGAGAATGCCAGAAACCCGATGGCCAGCCGGGCGGGGATCAACCACGCCAGGGCCACCTCGGTGCCATGGCCAGCGACGACGAGGGTGATGATCAGTCCGTAGATCAACACCAGCGTGCTCACCGTCTCCACGAGCTCTTTTCGAGGCCGGCCGGCCCTGGCGTACACCACGTAGTAGTGAAAATCCTGGGTGAGCCAGCGCAGAGGCAGCAGCCACTTGGGACCACGACCACTCCAGAAGTCGGGATCTTTCACAGGATCGTTGGTGTGCTTGTGATGGGTCAGATGCACATGACGAAAGGCCGGAAACGGTGCTGTGAGCACGATGGAGCACAGACGCCCCACGACCTCGTTGGGCCAGCGCTTGCGGGTCACCGAGCGGTGAGAGGCGTCGTGCATTGGGGTGAAGGCCGCGAAGGCACACCACGACGCCAGCGGGAGCGAGATGAAGAGGCTCAGGCGATGATCCATCACGCCGACGAAGGCGAAGAGCCAGCCCAGGAGCGCGAAAGCCGTGAGGGCCAGCGTGGGCCAGGCGACGGGCACCAGGGTGAGGGCGCCTTTCGAGCGGGGGGCTTTCTTGGGCATCGAGCGGGTCTCAGCTGCAGTGGCCATGGTGCGCTCCCGGCATCGAGGTGATGGCGTGACCATATCTACTCACGAGTAGTTAATCAAGCAGACGATCAAGAGAGATGGTGATCACCGCCGGTGTGTCCTGGTGTGCTGACATCGAGATCAGCGCTCCCCCTGGAGATGCTTTGACCTTGGGAAATTTGAACGGCTCCGGGCACGACCACACGCCCTGCTCGGCGCCGTCCTCGCCGCGGATCAGCGTGATGCAGCCCTGGTTGTCTTTGGTGGTGGCCACCACGACATGCTCACCGACCCGAGTCAGACTGACGATGTGCCCGGCAAAGGGGCCTTCTCTGTGCCAGAGCGGCGCGGAGACGCCCATCTGCCAGAGGGTCAGCCCTCTCCACTGGTGGCCTGCCGACGAGCGGGCGTCCCAGATCAGCACACGCTCATCATCGAGACAGGCAACGTGATTGTCGCCGTGCATGGCCATCAACGCCTTACGCCCCTTGAGCAGCCGGGCCTTGATCTCGCCACCCGAAGCAGTGGCCAGCAGGGCGCCGGTGGGTGACAGGTCGATCCCCTGCACCCAGTGCTTCTTCGAGGCCTTGAGCGATTTGCCTATGACAGCTCTGGCCTCGAGATCTGTGACCACAGGCGTGCGATCACCCGACATGCCCGTCGCCCCTGTCACCGCCCAGCGGCCGTCGGCGGAGGTGCCCATGATCTCCAGCGCCCTCGTGGGCAACGAGATGGTGTGCGTCAGCACGCCGGTCTGGAGATCGAGCAGCTTGATCGCGTCTTCCCCTGTGGGGCCGCCCCGACGCACGCCCACCACCACCCACTCACCGCTCACAGCGACGTGCTTGGGCCAGCCCACCTCGGTGCGCCACCGCAGCTCGCCCTCGACCCAGAGCGAGACGTGATTGGTGTTGTCGCTCGTGATGATGTGACCTTCGTCGGTCACCGCTGCATCCCACAGGTGGGCGTCGTGATCGAGTCGAGCGTGAACGGGGATGTTGGGGTGAGTCACCAGAGAGGCTCCAGAGTGAGGCAAGTCAAAGAGGTCCTAACACAATGGCGGACCGAGTCAGGAGGGTGAGGTGCGAGTGAGGCAGTCGAAAGACCCGCAGGCGATGCCCAAGCATCGTCGAGGACGCTTTCGGCTGCATCGCGAAGTGCTGAGGCCAGACAGGCGAAGGTATCTGGCTTTGCCAGACAACTCGTAGTCGACAGAGGCGAAGCCGACGGAGCGAAGAGCTGCCCATCGGGTGCCTTCGTCTGGCTGGGCTAGACAACACTGCCTTCCTGGCGACGGGAGCTGTTTTGTTAGGAACTCAAAGATTCGAGAGCACCAGGATGGGATGCGCCGGGGCCCACACGGCGATGCACTCTCCCCCGGGCGGGGCAGACAGACGCCAGGGGCCACCCTCGGGCAATGCGATCCGCTCCATGATTTGCCCGGTGTGTCCTCGCAGAGTCAGCAGGCCAGATCGCTCGGGCCCTTCACAGATGACGACCACCTGCTCGGCGAGGGCCGCGACCGCGACCACCGGGTCAGGCCAGGGGCCTTGCTGAATCCAGCGCGGCACCTTCGATCTCAGCTGCCACCGCGACAAGGTCGGGCCCCACGTCGACGGATCTTCTCTCCGCCAGACCAGCAGCTCGTCATCGGGCGTGAACGCCATGAGCGGCCCGCCGTGAATGCTCTTGCCCCGGCGGGGCATCTCCGGGATGGAGGTGATCTTGATCTGTCCTCCGGCGGCGAGGGCCTTGCGACGACCGCTCGGCGCGATCGCGAAAGCCTCTACGGGATCTCGCCTGCTCGCCCGGCGCTTTCGCTCTCGCCACTGACCAGTGCGCACATCGAGGCGCCTGGGCTGACCACCACTGGCGCCGAGGACGAGGGCCTCGAGGGGTGAGGCTTCCGGAGACGCAGATGCTGATGTGGGCTCAAGGGCGTCTTCGACGACAGGCTCAAGGGCGACCCACTCAAGGGCACACGTCTCGAAGCTCTGCACGCACACCGTCTCCCCTGCGGCGTCGAAGACGTGAACGATGTCTTCGCTGTAGCCCCCGGCGATGACCACCGCGCAGCCACCCTGCAACATGCATTGAGCCCGGCGAGGCGCGCTGATGGGGCGCTGCCAGAGCATTTGCGCTCCGTGCCACCGCGTGACGTGCTGCGCATCTCCGACAGTGCTCACAGCCAAAGCACCACCTGAGCCATCGAGGGCGACGGCCTGAAGTGCGCCGTCGCAGTGCAGGCGCCGAGTCACCGCCAGGGCCATGACTATCGAGACTTGCGGCGCGTCCGCCGGCGGGCGCTGCCTGGGAGCTTGGGCTCTACAGGGGCGATGCGGCCGAGGGCCTCGTCGAGGCCATAGATGGTGAGCAGTCGGTCGAGGACCAGCAGCGTCATCAGAGCATCGTCGCGGGCGCGGTGCGCGTGGGGCCCGGGGACCTCGAGGGCCCGGGCGGCAGCGCCGAGGCCA
This sequence comes from Bradymonadia bacterium, assembly GCA_046290225.1. Taxonomy (GTDB): domain Bacteria; phylum Myxococcota_A; class Bradymonadia; order UBA7976; family UBA1532; genus JBKAGE01. The sequence goes on from JBKAGE010000002.1 coordinate 10,259, forward strand.
CCCTTCGGCGTACGAGCAGTACGGGCGAGGTGCATGGTGTCGAGGGTCTGGGCGAAGACCGTCTCCTCGTGGCCATAGCGGGCGTTCTGGGTGAGCACCTTGCGGCAATCGAAACCCTTCACGTTGTAGCCGCTCACGAGATGATGTGCGGCGACGTCGTGCATGAAGGGGGCCCAATGCAGCCAGTTGGGGCAATGACGCACCTGATGATCCCGAATTCCGTGCACCCGCATCGCCATGGGGCTGATGGGCCGCTCGGGGTTCACCAGCCCGCCAGCCTCTCGCAGCGCCCCCGTCTTGGGCGACACGAAGAAGATGTGAATCTCCACGATGCCGTCCTCGTGATTGGGGCCGCCAGCAGTCTCCAAATCGAACATGGCCAGGATCCGCCCTGTGGCCTGACACAGGGCCGTGACCCCTTCGAGGGGCCACCACGGCAGCGTGCTCGGATCGACGGCATCGCTGCGGGCCATCAAGCCTTGAACCACGCCCGGCTGCGCTTTGGGGGTCTGGTTGCCGGTGGTCTGCACGAGGGGGAGCTGCATCGGCGTACCATGCCACGGCCCCCTGGCCCTTCAAAACTCCCTTGAACTCGCTCCGACGCACGCCGTTGCTTATGCTGCGTACGCGTGCGCTCCGAGAGCGCGCGTCGCTGTCTGCCAGGGAGGCCCCACAGCACCGTGCATACCTTGCCCAATGTCGACGATCCCAAAAGCCCGGCGCCACAGCGCCCCGTAGACTCGCTCGCCCTCTTCTCCATGGGCATGGCGGTCTATGGCGTCTTCGTCTTCGCCGCCAACATCTCTGGCGATTTGATGGGCTTCTGGGCCGCCCTCCCCTTCGCCCTGGGCCTGCTGCTCTGGCCACGGAGCACCCCCCTGCTGGTGATCTTCATGGCGTGGTTCGTGGGGTACTACCTGTGGCGGGCCCCGGTGAGGTCGAACAACCAGACGGTGGCCTTTTTCACCTGTCTGACCTGCCTCGTCGTGGGGCTCGGCGGGCGGCTGAGCAGACCCGAGGCCCTCACGCGGAGATCGCTCTTCGCCGCCTTCTCCGGCCCTGCCCGCATCGTGCTGGTGGCGCTGTACTTCTATGGCATCTTTCACAAAATCAATACGGACTTCCTCGATCCGCAGGTGAGCTGCGCCAGCGTGCTGTACGACCAGCTTGCCCGGTGGGTGGCCCTGGATCACTGGACCCCGGGCTACTACGTGGCCATCTACAGCACCTTCGTCTTCGAAGGGGCGGCCATGCTGTTGCTGCTGTCGCGGCGCTACAAGATGTGGGGCTTCGCCATCGGGCTGCCGTTCCACATCATCATCGGGTTCACCGGCTACAGCTTCTACATGGACTTCTCCACCCTCGCCGTGGCGCTGTACCTGCTGCAGATCCCCGAAGAGGTGGCCGACGCCATCAACACCCGCATCCTCGCCCGGAGACCAGCGAGGGCCCACCCTGACGGCTTCTGGCCTCACTACCGGCTGTTCATGATCAAGGCCGTGGTGATTCTCGGGGCCCTCGTGGGCGGGGTCATCGCTCTGGGCGGCGGCAAGGTCAGGGCCATGATGATCCCTTTCTTCGCATACTCTGCGGTGGTCTACCTCGGGGTCTTGTGGCTCGCCTGGAAACACCCCTGGCAGCCTCTGATGGGCAGCCCCAGGTGGGCCTGGGCCTGGGGTGTGTGGGTGCCGCTGCTCTTCGTACTCAACGGCATGTCGCCTTATCTGGGCTTCAAGACCGAATCGTCGATCGCCATGTTCTCCAACCTGCACACTGAGGGCGGTGTCACGAACCACCTGATCGTCACCCACCCCATCGACGCTTTCGGCTATCTCGGCGATTTGTTCACCGTCACCGGCGCCGACAACCCCCGGATCGCCCGGCGGTACGCCCAGAAGGAGATCACCCGGTACGAGCTCGACCGCCTGCGCGCTCAGGGCGTACAGCTCACCGCGGTGCCCAGCTCCAGGCGCTCGAGCCCCGAGGGCCCAGCTCTGTCGACGAACACCTTCTCGGAGACCCCATGGCTTGCCCGGAAGTTCCTGGTCTTCAAACCCGTGGACTGGGCGCGGCCCAAGATCTGCTCTCACTGAAGCAGGCCCAGCCTCTGCGGCCCTGAGTCAGCGACCGCCTCGGCGGGGTCAATGCTGACGAGAACACAAGGATCCCATGCACCTCGACTTCGCTCAGCTCGCCGCCCACACCACCCTCGCTGCAGATGTGTGCATCATCGGCGCCGGCGCCGCAGGCATCACCACTGCCCTGGCCCTGAGGGACTCAGGCCTGCGGGTGCTGTTGCTCGAAGGGGGCGACTACCTGCCCACGGCAGAGTCGATGCAGCTCTACAAGGGCACGTACACGGGCACCTTCGTCAAAGATCCGTGGCCCACCTACCTCGAGACGGGCCGCCTGCGCTTCTTCGGCGGCACCACCGGCCACTGGGCGGGCTGGGTGCGCCCTCTCGATCCCATCGACTTCGAGGCCCGGGACTGGATCCCCCACAGCGGCTGGCCGGTGTCCTTCGCCGATTTGGTGCCCTACTTCAAAGGCGCGAGCGACGTGGTGCAAGTGTCGCAGTTCCCTGAGGTCGACGGGGAAGATCCAGATGAGGGTCCCGACATCTCCGGCGGCTTGCTCCGCGACGCCTTCTTCTATTTCAGCCCTCCGACCCGCTTCGGCAGCCACTACCGGCCTCAGCTCTCGAAGGCGGCGAACGTCACGGTGCTGGTGCGGGCCAACGTCACGGGGATCCACCTCACCCCCAACGGGCAGGCCGTCGATCACCTCTCGGTCTCGGATTACGACGGCAAGAAGCTCAGCGTGCAGGCGAAGCATTTCGTGCTCGCCACTGGAGGCGTGGAGAACGCCCGCATGTTGTTGGCCTCAAACGACGTGAACCCCCGGGGGGTCGGCAACGATCACGATCTGGTGGGCCGCTTCTTCATGGATCATCCACACATGAACGCGGGCCACGCAGTGCTCACGGGCGGCAAGGATCTGTACGGGGACTATCAACGCCTGCGGGACTATCTGAAGTGGCACACCACCATCCCGGTGCTCTGTCTCAAAGATGAGGTGCTTCGCAAAGAGAAACTGAGCGCCGCCATGGTGCAGTTCTCCCCCCTCAAGGAGAACGACGCCGACGAGGGGCAGCGGGCGCAGTTCGAGGGCCTCGGCAACCTGGCCAGGGCCCTGGACGGCGCTGAGGACACACTGCCGGTCAGGCTCTATCTACGGGGAGAGCACCAGCCCAACCCCGAGAGCCGCGTCACTCTGCTCGACGAGCGAGACGCCCTGGGCATGCGCCGCGCCCACCTGGACTGGCGCCTCACCTCGGCAGATCGCGAGAGCCTGGCGCGTACGACCCAGCTCATCGCCCAAGCGTTGTCACAAACCGGGCGGGCCCGGGTGCGCTCGCTGTTCCCGGCCTCTGAATGGCCCGACGCCAAGGGCGGTTACCACCACATGGGCACCACCCGGATGTCCACTGATCCCAAGCAAGGGGTGGTGGACGCGGACTGCAAGGTGCACGGGGTGACGAATTTGTTCGTGGCGGGCAGCTCGGTGTTTCCCACCTCGGGGTTCGCCAACCCGACCTTTACGATCGTGGCGCTGGCATTGCGGCTAGCGGAGCACTTGAGGGGGCTTGCATGACTCGCTGGCGCTCGCAGAGAGAGTTTTTCGGGCACGGGCACGGGCACGGGCACGGGCACGAGTTGATTCGGGTGTGGACCCGTGGTCCTACATGGGCTCAGCTCGCTGTTTGGTCGGAGGACTGCCGACGCATGTTGTTGCTAGGCCCCACCCACCTCGAGCCACGCACCCAACAACCGCAGGTCGCTCTGAATGGCCCCGCCTCAGCCCCTGAGCCCCATCCCGCCCTGAGCCAGGTGAGGCCATGGGTCCACACCCGAATCAACTCGTGCCCGTGCCCGTGCCCGTGCCCGTGCCCGTGCCCGAAAAACTCTCTTTGCGAGCGCCCCAAATGCTGACTCGACGCCAGACCCTCCAGCACCTCACCGCGGGCCTGCTCGCCGCCTCATTGTCCCCTGCCCTCGTGGGCTGTGGTGACGATCCGCAAGGGTCGACTCGGCAAATCGTCATCGGCCTCACCGAGAGCCCCAGCCAATGGCAGGGGCCTCACCACGCCGTCGTCGCGCTGGGCAAGCAGTATCTCGCGGCACACCGCGCAGAGGCCGATCCCGGCAAGCTCGTGGGCCTGTTGCTCCCCGGCGCCCCCGACTCGATCGCCCGCAGCGCCGCTCTTGAGCAGCTCAAGCAAGCCATCGCCCAGGAGTACGCCGCCGGTGAGACCGTCTGGCTCGATGGCTGGCTGCTCTCTCGCAGCGAGGGCCGGCTGTGCGCCCTCGCTGCCCTCACCGCCCCGGAAGATCCCGAGCAGAAAGGCCCTGCATGAGCGCCTCGACCCGCGCCGCCCCCACCCGCCTGGGCCGGCTGACCATCTTCGGCTTGATGCTCGGAGCCATCGGGGTCTTCGGCTTCTGGCACTTCAAGCTGTGGCACTACTTTCTCGACGACGCCTACATCACGTTCCGGTACGCCCAGAACTTCGCCGAGGGCCACGGGCTCACCTTCAACCCCAACGGCGCCCCGGTGGAAGGCTACACCAACTTCTTGTGGACCCTCTTGATGGCTCCGGCCTTCTCTTGGGGCATCGACATCACCCTCTGGGCCAAGGGCTGGTCCATCGCCTTGGGCGTGATCTCGGCGTTGCTCGTGGGCAGCCTGATCCCCACGAACAAACCACGAGACCACTGGATCAAATGGAGCTGTGTGGCCCTGAGCCTGATGCACCCTGTGGTGGTGCTCAGCGAGGCCGATGGCCTGGAGACCCCGCTGCTCACGGTGAGCACGCTGGCGGTGGCCTGGGTGCTCATCAAACGACCTGTTGATCAGGTGAAGCTGCCTCGCCTGGTGCTGGCGGGCGTTTTCGCCACCTGCGCCGCTCTGAGCCGCCCCGACGGCCTCGCCGTCGCAATCGCTGCGGTGATGGCGTGGAGCTTCGCTCATAAGCAATGGAAGCGCGCCCTCGTAGTGCTCGCCGTGCCGGTGACGGTGGTGGTGGTACACGCCCTGTGGCGCCACTCGGTGTACGGCGCCTGGGTGCCCAACACCTTCTACGTGAAGGTGGGGGGCCGTATGGACATCATGATGGCCGGGGCCAAGCTCGGCGGGAAGTTCATGGTCTGGACCGGCGCCATCGCGCTGTGGGCCCCGGTGCTCTGGTGGATGGGCCATCGCCGCTTGAAGGATGCAGGTGAGCGTGAGACGGACAGTCGCTTGCTCGCTGTAGGGTCGTTTTTGTTTCTCGCCGTAGGGGCCCGCTTCGCCTTCGTGATCTATTCGGGTGGGGCCTGGATGGGCACGTATCGCTTCCTGGCCCCTGCCCTGCCTCTGCTCTACGCCCTGGCCGGGCTGGCCCTCGTGTACTGGCTGCCTTCAGGGCCCACCCCGCTGTGGCGCCGCCTCATCGCGCCGGGTTTGCTGGCCATGAGCGCAGGTCTGGCGCTGCTTTGGGGCATGCGCCTGGTGCCTGGGCAGGTGAAGTACGGTGACCGCCTGGGCCGCAGCACCATCGAGGTGGGCAAATTTCTGAAGACTGCAGGGCAACCCGGAGACGAGGTGGCGGTGCTCGACGCCGGGGCGATCCCGTTCTACAGCGGGATGGGGGCCCTCGATCTGGTGGGGCTCAACGACGCCCACCTGGCCCGAAACGGCGCCCGCTCACCGACGCCCAAGAAGCACTACATGCTCACGCTGGATGCTCAGGCGGATCGGGATTACATCTTCGATCGCAACCCCCGCTGGATGGTGCTGCAGACGAAAGAGCCGGCTGTCGACGCGGTGAAGACGGACAAGCGAGCCTCGGTGCGGAATCTGGCGGCGGATCCACGCTTCGAGCAATACGAGCATGTGTGGCGCTTCGAGTCGTCGAAGACGTATCACTATCATGTGTTCAAGCGACGGGATGAGACTGGACAGGGCGCACTGTAATGAGATTGACATGCTGAAGACGGAGGCCCTGCATCCAGATGCGATGGCACTGCTGCTTCAGTCCGGGTGGCACCCTGAGAGAGACATGTCTGCTGAAGTCGAGCGACTGAAGCGAGACATCTTCGATCCTGAGGGCTTCATTCTTCATGATGAGGCCCATCGCGCTCTGAATAGCCTGCTTGGTTTGACAGTGCACCAGAGTATGCCTGGCATCACTCAATACCGCCCCGACATCATGTTCGAGCCGGAATACTGCAGTGCTGAACAAGACAGGTTTGAAGACTTTGGTGAAGAGATCGGAAGCGCAATCAGCCCCCTTGGCTGGGAAAAAGACAGCTACTACTTGCTGGGCATTGCGGCAGATGGACGTTGTTTCGCCTTGATGAATCACCTCGTGTTTCAGGGATCGACCCTTGAGGACGCCCTCAACAACATGCTGCGTGGCATCAAACCCTCGCAACCCTTCTAGCCCTACTTGGGCGAGACAACCTCACCCACTTGTGACTTCGGCCCCCTTCCCTGCATCCTTCCCCCCATGAGCACGCCCCAGCAGACCGATCTCGCCCTCATCTCGCGCCTGTGGCCCTTCATGCGGCCGTACACCAAATGGTTGTGGGTTGTGGCCATCGCCACCCCCCTCGGCGTCGTCGGTGGGCTCATTCAGCCCATTCTGCTCAAGCAGGGCATCGACGAGCACATCGTCACCGGGCAGCTCGACGGCCTCGGCGGCGTTGCTTTGGCCTTCATGGGCGTCGTCGCCCTCGCCTTCAGTGCTCGGGCCCTCGGGCTGTATGGGCTGCAGGTGGCCGGGCTTCGGGCTCTCGCCGACATCAGGCGATCGGTCTTCCACCACGTGCTCGGGCAGGGATCGCGGTTCTTCGACAAGCGGACCACCGGCTCGCTCATGACCCGGACCACCAACGATGTGGAGGCCATCTACGAGAGCATGGCCTTCGGCGCCGTGGGGCTCGTCACCGACGCGCTGACCATCCTGGGCACCCTCGGCACCATGCTGTGGCTCGACTGGCAGCTCACCCTCGTGTCGCTGTCGCTCTCGCCGGTCATCGTCTTCGTGGTGAATTTGTTCCGGAAGAAGCTCCGGGCCTTGTCCACCATCATTCGGGCCTCGCTGAGCAACCTGAACGGCGACTTCGCCGAGCAGATCAACGGCATGACCGTGGTGCAGCTCTATGGTGCCGAAGAGCGCGCCAAAGAGACCTTCGCCAAAGAGTCGTTCACCTATATGGACGCCTACCGCCGCAGCAACTGGTGGGACGCCGGCCTCTACGCCATCATGGACGGCCTGAGCGCCCTGGCCACGGGGCTGATGCTCTGGTACGGCGCCAGCCGCTTCGGCTATGGCGACGCCGTCTCGTTGGGGTTGTTGGTGGCCTTCATCGACTACCTCGGCAAAATCTTCGTGCCCATCCGCGAATTCTCCGGGCGCATCGCCATGATCCAGCGGGCCATCGCTGCCCTGGAGCGCATCTTCGGGCTGCTCGACACCTCGGAGCGCATCACCACTGAGGACACCGCACCGCTGGAGACGTGCACTGGGGAGATCGTCTTCGACAAGGTGGCCTTCGCCTATGCCCCTGAGGGCGCCCCGGTGCTCAGAGATGTGAGCTTCAGCATCACCCCTGGTGAGGTGGTGGCCCTGGTGGGCTCCACAGGCTCGGGCAAGACCACCATCGGGCGCCTGCTCACCCGCATGTACGACGGCTACACCGGCTCGATCACCCTCGACGGCCACGAGCTGCGGGCCATCGCCCCGGACTCGGTGCGAGATCTGGTCACCGTGGTGCACCAGGATGTCTACCTCTTCGACGCCACCATCAACGAGAACATCGCCTTGTGGTCCCCGGAGATCGGCGAGGGCGAGGTGCAGCAGGCGGCGCGGCTCTCCCGGGCCTCGGACTTCGTCGAGTCGCTGCCTCAAGGGTACGACCAGCTCATCCGCGAGCGTGGGGGCAACCTGTCCTCGGGGCAAAAGCAGCTGCTGGGCATCGCCCGGGCCATGGCGCGACCGGCACCGGTGGTCATCCTCGACGAAGCCACGGCGAGCGTGGACGCCATGACCGAGGCCCTCGTGGACGAAGCCGTGGCCGAGCTGTTCGAGCGCCGCACCGTGCTGGTCATCGCCCACAGGTTGTCCACCATCATCAAAGCCGATCGCATCCTGGTCCTGCACCAGGGCGAGGTCGTGGAACAAGGCACCCACGAGCAGCTGATGCAGGTAGACGGCCGCTACGCCAACCTCGTACGCGGCGGGGGCATCGCAGGCCACTGAGGCAGCTCGTCATCCTGCCTGCGCCAGGTGGTCATCCTCCGACACACTGGCTGCATGTTTGAACATTGCCTCACACTGGCAATGTCAGCATCATCCCCTCACCCGAACATACGGATGCCTTGCCCGCTCAGCGCGCCCCGCTCGTTGATCTGGGCAAACTCAGGAGAGGAACATGCGTAATCGTGTCTGGCGTGGCCCTGGTTGGACCCCCGCCTTGATGATCGCTCTCACGCTCACCTTCGCGGTGGGTTGTGATGATGATGGGAGCACAGGTGGAGAAGGTGGCACTGCAGATGCCACAGTCAACACCGACGGCTCGATGGTCACAGGCGGCTCCGGTGGCGCCGCAGGTGCTGGTGGCGAAGCAGGGATGGGGGGTATGCCTGGCGGCGCTGGTGGCGAAGGCGGAGATCCCGGTGGCACCGGTGGCATGGGTGGAGATCCTGGTGGCGCCGGTGGCGCCGTAGGTGGCATGGGCGGTGACCCAGGTGGCATGGGCGGTGGTATGCCCGACCCCTGTGAGGGCATCGGCGACACCGACGAAGATGGCATCTGCGACGACGTCACAACTGCCTCGATGTGGCCAACCCCGACCAGGCCGACGCCAACGAAGACGGCGAAGGCGACCTCTGCGACGACGACATCGACGGCGACGGCGTGGACAACATGCTGGAGATGGCCTGTGGCAGCGATCCTGCCGATGCGGCCAGCACGCCGGAAGATGGCGACGAGGACGGCACCTGCGACATGCAGGACAACTGCCCTGGCGACGCCAACCCTGAGCAGACCGATACGGATGAAGACGGCGAGGGCGACCTCTGCGATGTCGACGACGACAACGACGACGCCCCTGATGAGGTAGAGGCGCTGTGCGGCTCTGATCCCCTCGACGCTCAGAGCCTGCCTGCGGATGCCGATGAAGATCAGGTGTGCGACGCGGTGGACAACTGCCCTGACGACGCAAACCCCGATCAGACGAACACCGACGGCGCCGATGGCGGTGGTGACGCCTGTGACGACAACGACGATGACGACGCTGTCGACGATGCCACCGAGTTGGCCTGCGGCTCTGACCCTCTCGACGCCCAGAGTCTGCCTACGGACGGCGACGGGGACGGCACCTGCGACGCCGTGGACAACTGCCCCGACCTCGTCAACGCCGATCAGGCCAACGCTGACGGCGCCGATGATGGCGGTGACGCATGTGACGACGACGACGACAACGACGGCGTCACCGACGCCGAAGAGGGTGTGTGCGGCAGCGATCCCCTCGATGCCCAGAGCACCCCGCCGGACCCTGATCGCGACGGTGTGTGCACCCCCCTCGACAACTGCCCTGCCATCGCCAACGCCGATCAGGTGAACACTGACGGCGCTGACGACGGCGGCGATGCCTGCGACGCTGATGACGACAACGACGAGTTCACCGATCTCGAAGAGGCAGAGTGCAACTCGGACCCCCTCGACGGTCAGGTCGTGCCCCTCGACGACGACATCGACGGCCTCTGCGATGCCCTCGACAACTGCCCAGCGGTGGCCAACGCCGACCAGCTCAACACTGATGGTGCCGATGATGGTGGCGACGCCTGCGACGCCGACGACGACAATGACGGCGCCACCGACGAAGACGAGCTCGCCTGCGGCACCGACCCCCTCGACGCCCAGAGCATCCCTGCGAACAGCGACGATGATGGCATTTGCGATCCCCTCGACAACTGCCCGGCGGTGTCGAACGCTGATCAGGCCAACACCGACGAGGCGCAGGCCTTCTGATGTGGCGACGAGGCGAGCTGCGAGGCCCTGACGGGCTGCGACTGGGTGCAATTCGGCGCCAGCATCTACCTCATCTGCAACGACGTGCGCTTCAACTACGCTGACGCCACGCAGTTCTGTGAGCGCCTCGGCAGCTACTAGGTCGTGGTGAACGACGCAGCCGAAAACCAGTTCCTGGTGGACAACGCATTCAACGGCTACCTGGGCATCGACGATCTCGCCGAAGAGGGCGTGTTTGTCTGGGCTGACGGCACCGCCCTCGACTACGACAACTGGGGTGGCGGTGAACCCAACGACACCAACAACAACGAAGATTGCGCCAACGTACGCGGCGACGGCCGGTGGAACGACATCAACTGCGCCAGCGGGCAGCCCGTGGCGTGTGAGCTGATCCTCTTCGACGACGTGGGCGACGCCTGTGACGACGACACCGACAACGACGGCGTCGCTGACGCGCTCGATCTGTGCCCAGCGAACTTCGATCCGTCTCAGGCGTCCAGTGACGTCGTTGCCGATGCTGCCTTTGACTGTGGAGATCAGGCGGCTTGTGAAGAGGCCACTGGGTGTGTGTGGTTCGACTCTGGCCGTGCCCTGTACCTGATGTGCGATCAAGGCGATGGTGGGGTGAGCTATGCAGAAGCTGAAGCCCTCTGCGCAGCCCAAGGTGGCCAGATCCCCGTCGTGTGGGACGAGGCCGAGCAGGACGCGCTCCGCGCCTTCGGCTTCTCTTCTGGCTCGACGCCTCAGATGCAGCCCTGGAAAGCGAGTGGCGGTCCAGCGACGGCACCCTGCTGACCTTCACCCCCTGGAGCGACAACCAGCCCGACAACTTCAACGGCGCCGAGGACTGCGCCATCAGCCAGGGCGGCGGCGGCACCTGGGGTGATAGCCGATGCGACGGCCAACGGGACTATGCATGTCAGCTGCCCTACACCGACAGCGTAGCTGACGGCTGCGACACCTGCCCCGACGACCTCGACCCCATACAGCTCGACGCCGACGGTGACGGTGTGGGTGATGCCTGTGACACCGACACCGACGGTGACGGCGTGCTCAACGTGCTGGACAACTGCCCCAATGTGGCCAACGCCGATCAGGCAGATGGTGACGGCAGTGGCAGCTTCAACTGCGGTGGCGTAGCGAGCTGTGAGGCCGAGAGCGGCTGTGACTGGCTCACCGACGGCAACGGCCGCGCGTGGCTCGCGTGCAACATCGCCCGCAACTTCGACGATGCCCGGGCCTACTGCCAGCAGTTCGGCGGTGATCTCGTCATCGTTGACGACGCCGAAGAGCAGGCTGTGCTCGCTGGCTACAGGAACAGTGGCTGGATCGGGCTGAGAGACGTGGTGGGCGACAACCGTGGCTGGTACTGGGTGGACGGCACCGAGCTCACCGACGAAGACGCCCGCTGGGATGACATCGAGCCCAACGGCATCAACGAGGGGTGTGCCCAGATCTGGAATGACGGTACGGACTGGAACGACGCGAACTGCGGTGGGCAGAACGCGTTCTTCTGCGAGACCGTCGGTGACCAACTCGGCGACGTCTGCGACAACTGCCCCGACGTCAGTAACGGCGACCAGCTCGACACTGACGGTGATGGCTTCGGTGATGCCTGCGATGATGACGACGACAACGACGGTTACAGCGACGAAGCCGAGCGCGCCTGTGGCACCAGCACCGTCGACGCCAGCGTCGGCGCGGTGGACGACGACGCAGATGGCACCTGCAACCGCATCGACAACTGCCCAGCCATCGCCAACGCAGATCAGCTCGACACAGATCGGGATGGTGATGGAGATGCCTGCGACCTCGACGATGACGATGACCAGTTCACCGACGAGGAGGAGGCGGCTCTGGGGACTGATCAATTGCTGGCCGACACCGACGGTGACGAGCGCACTGACTACCAGGAGATTGTCCTCGACGGCACAGATCCACTCGACATCAACTCCGTGGTGGCCCTGACCAACCGCTTCGACTACGAGCTCACTGATGGCATCGGCTTCTTGTGGGACATCAACAGCCGCGGCGCGTTCAACAACGGCACCAGCGACGCCTTCGACAACTATGGCTACCTCAACATCAACGGCACCCGGTTCCCCAGCCAGGACACAGGGGCCCTGAGCGAAGACGGTCGCACGTTGACGCTGGGGCCGGTGCTGATGGACGGGTTGCGGGTCTATCGTCAGTTCTTCATCCCCGAGAATGATGGCTACGCCCGTGTCATCGAGATCATCGAGAACCCCACCGACGAGGCCATCCTCACCGCCATCGACTTCGACGGCGATCTTGGCTCCGACGAAGAGACCGCGGTGTACGCCAGCGACAACGGTGATTTCATCGCTGACCTCGGCGATCTCTGGTTCGTCACCGACGACACCCCCGGAGACGATGATCCCACCTTGGGTCACGCCTTTGCAGATCCCTCGTCTCTCGGTGCGCTGAACCGGCTGGTCTACACTGAAGATGAATTTGAATGGGGAACGACCACGACGGTGCCTGCAGGCAGCACCATCCGCTTCGCCTGGTTCATGACCCAGCAATCGGGCACTCAGGACGCCATCGATCAGATCTCCACCATCGCCAATGATCCTGGGGCTTACCTCGCTGACCTCTCTCAAGAGGCCCAGAACACGGTGTTCAACTGGTCCTTGGGTGTCGATACAGACGGTGATGGCCTCAGCGACGCGCTCGAGGCTTTGCTGGGGACCGACGTCGATAACCCCGACACGGATGGTGACTCGGTCCCCGACGGCCTTGAGTTCAACGCAGGGACCGACCCGCTCGTGGCAGATGGTGACATCGACACCGATGGTGACGGCATCGCCAACGATGCCGAGATCGCCCTCGGCACCAACCTGCTCAACCCCGACACAGACAATGACGGCCTACGTGATGATGAAGAGCTGGCTCTCGGCACCGATCCCACCGACGCCGACTCGGACAACGGCGGCATGCTCGACGGTGATGAGGCTCAGGCGGGCAACGACCCCCTCGATCCGACGGACGACTTCACGACCCTCGAGCATCAACTCTTGGACGCGGCAGGTTTCCTGTGGGATGTCGACGACCGCGGTGACATCGATGACGGTACGAGCGATGCCTATGACAGCATGGGTTTCATGTCACTCAACGACACTCGCATCAACCGACAGAACACCGCCCTCTTCGAACTCGAGGGCCGCCAGTTACTGTTCAGCGATACAGTGACCTTCACCGCCGCTCTGCTCGACGCCACGCCCATCGACGTCGAGGTGCTCAACGAGCGCCGCCTCTATGTGCCCGCTGATGGCCAGTTCCTTCGCTATGTCGACTCGTTCACCAACCTGAGCGCAGAGACCATCGTCTTCACCGCGAACTTCAACGGCAACTTGGGCTCCGACAGCAGCACCAACCTCATCGCCAGCAGCAACCAGCCTGTTGTGGAAGCCGACGTGGTCGACGCCACCGATCGCTGGTTCGTCAGCGACGACGATGACGATGGCAGTGACGATCCGACCCTCGGGTTCGCGTGGCAGAGCGCGAGCGCTCCAGCACAGGCCGCTTCAGCGACGTTGAGCCGCGACGATGTCGACATCCAGTTCGAGATCACCCTGGCCCCTGGAGAGACGAAGAGCCTCATGTTCTTCATGAGCCAGCACCGAGATCGGGCCGAGGCCCAGCAGATGGTGCCGCTCTTCGAGTTCGCCGGCGATGTAGGCGCCGGCATCGGCGACGATCTGCTCGCCAACATCCAAAACAGGGTCGTCGAGGTCGACGAGCTCTGATCTCGCGGCCGCTCCCCCGCCTTCCTGTCTCCCGGCCGACTCTGGCCAGCCCACCCACACACCATTCATTTTGCGGCTTTTAGGGCCTTTCCGTCGCATTCCCCTCGTTGAACGAATCAATTGAGGAGACTCACATGCGAGACCATGCCCTAAGAGGCCTTGGATGGGGCCCGGCCTTGATGGTGGCCCTGTCGCTCACCTTCGCGGCAGGCTGCGACGATGACGGCAGCGAAACAGGGGCTGGTGCCCTCGACGCTTCGGTGAGCGCTGACGGCTCAGTCCAGGCTGGCGGCTCCGGCGGCAATGTTGGCGGTGCAGGCGGTGCTGGCGGTGAAGCTGGCGGTGATCCAGGTGGTGCTGGAGGCGCCGGTGGTGAGGCTGGCTCTGGTGGTCTGGGTGGTATGCCCGGTGGTGCTGGCGGTATGGGCGGCGACCCTGGAGGCGCCGGTGGCGAAGCGGGCATGGGCGGCATGCCTGGTGGCGCTGGTGGTATAGGCGGTGACCCAGGTGGTGCCGGTGGTATGGGTGGCGACCCCGGTGGTGCCGGTGGCGCCGTAGGTGGCATGGGTGGTGACCCAGGTGGCATGGGCGGCGGTATGCCTGGCCCCTGCGAGGGTGTCGGCGACGCCGACGAAGATGGCATCTGCGACGATGTCGACAACTGCCCTGACGAGCCCAACCGTGGCCAGCGAGACACCGATGAGGATGGTGAAGGTGATCCCTGCGACCTCGATCGCGACGGTGACGGCGCCGACAACCTCGAGGAGATGGAATGTGGCAGCAATCCTGCGGATGCGAACAGCACTCCGCAGGATGGAGACGCAGACGGCCTCTGTGACCCTCTCGACAACTGCCCCGGCGACGCCAACCCCGACCAGACCAACACCGACGCTGATGATGACGGCGACGCCTGTGACCCGGACGATGATGGCGACGAGGTGCCCGACGAGGTCGAGGTGCTCTGTGGCTCTGATCCCCTAGACGCCCAGAGCCTGCCTGCAGATGCCGATGGAGACGAGATCTGCGACGCCGTGGACAACTGCCCAGCCATCACCAACGCCGACCAGCTCAACACTGATGGTGCAGATGACGGTGGCGACGCCTGTGACGCCGATGACGACGGCGATGACATCTCGGATGTCGTGGAGCTCGCCTGCGGCTCTGACCCGCTGGACGCTCAGAGCCTCCCTGCTGACGGTGATGCGGACGACACCTGCGACGCTCAAGACAACTGCCCTGACATTGCCAACCCAGATCAGCTCAACACAGACGGCGCCGACGATGGTGGCGACGCCTGTGATGATGACGACGACAACGACGGCGCCACTGACGAGGAGGAGGTCAGTTGCGACTCTGACCCCCTCGACGCCCAGAGCCAGCCTGCCGATCCGGACGGAGACGAGATCTGCACGCCCTTGGATAACTGCCCGGCCATCAGCAACGCCGATCAGGCCAACACTGACGGCGCAGATGACGGCGGCGACGCCTGTGACGCCGATGACGACGATGACGGCTTCACCGACCTGGAAGAGGCAGAGTGCGACACTGACGCTCTCAGTGACGAGAGCGTGCCCCTCGATGACGACGGCGATGAGCTGTGCGACTTCATCGACAACTGCCCCAATGTGGCCAACGCTGATCAGCTCAACACTGATGGCGACGACCTCGGCGACCTCTGCGACGACGATGATGACGGCGACGATGTGACCGATGAAGAGGAAGCCGCCTGCGGCTCCGACCCGCTCGACGCCGAGAGCACCCCGAGCGATGCCGACGGAGACGAGGTGTGCGATGCCATCGACAACTGCCCCGATGTGGCCAACGCCGGTCAGGAAAACACCGACGAGGCTCGAGGCTTTACCTGTGGTGACGAGGCGACCTGCGAAGCCCAGACGAGCTGCGATTGGGTGCAGTTTGGCACCAGCACCTACCTGATCTGTGGTGATGAGCAGGAGATGGCATACGAAGACGCCGAGGCGTTCTGCGCAGGCCTCGGCAGCCGTCTCGTGATCATCAACGATCAGGCGGAGAACGACTTCCTGGTCGCGAGTGGCTACTCCGGTGCCATCGGCCTCACCGATCGTACCGAAGAAGGCGTCTTCGTGTGGGCGGACGGCACTGCCCTCGACTACGAGAACTGGAACCGCGGTGAGCCCAACGATCTCTTCGGCGAAGACTGCACTGCCATCCGCGCCGACGGCACCTGGAACGACTATGGATGCAACAGCGATACCTGGCTGGCCTGCGAGGTACCTCTCTTCGACAACGTGGGCGACGCCTGCGACGACGACACTGACAACGACGGCATCGCTGATGACGTCGACCTCTGCGTCGACGACTTCGACCCCGAACAGCTCGACAGCGACGCCATCGAAGGCGCCACCTTCGCCTGTGGCAACCAGATCAGTTGTGAAGAAGAAGCTGGCTGCGAGTGGTTCGACTCTGGTCGTGCCTACTACTTGAGCTGCCCCTACGACGCCGACGGGGCCACCGTGGAGCAGGCTCGGGAGCTCTGCGCCGACCAGGGTGCTCAGCTCCCAGTCGTCTGGGACCAGGCGGAGCAGGACTTCCTTTCAGGCTTGGGCGGGTTCTTCTGGGTCGACGCCAGCGACAGCGCTCTGGAGGGCGAGTGGCGGTCCAGCGACGGCACCCTGTTGCCCTTCACCCCCTGGAGTGATGGCCAACCCGACAACTTCGACGGCGCCGAGGACTGCGCCATCAACCAGGGTGGTGGCGGCACCTGGGGCGACACCCGCTGTGACGATCAGCGCGAGGTGCTCTGCCAGCTGCCCTACACCGACAATCTGGCCGACGGCTGCGACACCTGCGACGACGTCATCGACCCGCTGCAGCTCGACGCCGACGGTGACGGCATCGGTGATGTCTGTGACGATGACACTGACGGTGACGGTGTACTTGATGCCGTGGACAACTGCCCCAGCGTGGCCAACGCCGATCAGGCGGACAGCGACGGTACCGGCAGCTTCAACTGTGGCGGGGCAGCGAGCTGTGAAGCCGAGAGCGGCTGCAGCTGGCTCACCGACGGCGACGGCCGCGCCTGGCTCGGCTGCAACTTCAACCGCACCTTCGACGACGCCCGCGCCCACTGCCAGCAGTTCGGCGGCGATCTGGCCATCGTCACCGACGACACGCAGGCGGCCATCTTCGCCGCCTTCAGGACCCGAGCCTGGATCGGCCTGAGAGACATCGTGGGCGACAACCGCAGCTGGTATTGGGTGGACGGCACCGAGCTCACCGACGAGGACGCCCGCTGGGACGACTTCGAGCCCAACAGCGTCAACGAGCGCTGCGCCACCCTTTGGGAAGACGGCACCGTCTGGAACGACGGCAACTGCAGCGGCACCCGGGCCTTCTTCTGCGAGCCCGCCCCCGACCGCGTGGGCGACGCCTGCGACCTCTGCCCCGACGTGCACGACATCGACCAGACCGATGTGGACGGTGACGGCATCGGTGACGCCTGTGACGATCTCGTCGACAGCGACGGCGACGGCGTCTCAGACGACGCCGAGACCGCCTGCGGCACCGACGCCGACGACAGCAGCTCCACCCCTGGCGACGACACCGACGGTGACGGCTACCCCGACGCCTGCGATGTGTGCCCCGACGTGTCCGACGATCAGACCGACACCGACGGCGACGGCGCCGGCGACGTCTGTGACGACGACAGCGACAACGACGGCGTCGAGGACGCCGCCGACAACTGCCCCGTGGACGCCAACGACGATCAGAACAACAGCGACGCAGTGGACAGCTTCAGCTGTGGCGACGCCATCGACTGCGCGGCCCAGACCGGCTGTGAGCAGATCACTTACGACGGCGCACCCTACCTGGTTTGCAATGACACTCAGACCTGGGAGGACGCCCGCACCCTCTGTCAGAACTATGGGGGTGATCTGGTCGTCCTCGACACCGCGGCAGAGTCAGACTCGCTCGGCAGCCTCGTGAGCGGCACCAACTTCTGGATCGGCCTCACCGACATCAACGACGAGGGCAACTTCGTGTGGGTGGACGGCAGCGACACCAGCAGCTTCGACGCCTGGCGCAGCGGTGAGCCCAATGACGCCAACAACCGAGAGGACTGCGCAGAGCTGAGGTCTGACGGTGAATGGAACGATCTGCCCTGTGACAACACCCGAGCGTACATCTGCGCCCTCGTTCAGGACAACGTGGGTGACGCCTGCGACAACTGCCCCGCCGTGGGCAACCCCAACCAGCTCGACACTGATGGTGACGGCTTCGGTGACAGCTGCGACGACGATGACGACGGCGACGGCTACACCGACGATCAAGAGGTGGCGTGTGGCACCAGCACCACTGATCCCACCGAGGCGGCCATCGACGGCGACGCCGACGAGGTCTGTGACCGGATCGACAACTGCCCCGACCTGGAAAACGCCGATCAGCTCGACACTGACGGTGATGGCCTCGGCGATGCCTGCGACGATGATGACGACAATGACTTCCTCACCGACGAAGAAGAGGCTGAGGCTGGCACGGATCCGTTGCGGGCCGACTCCGACGACGACGATCGCACCGACTACCAGGAGATCGCCCTCGATGGCACTGATCCCAACGATGCCAGCTCGGTGGGATCTTTCGTCTACTTCGACCACGATCTCGTCGACGGCGGGGGGTACCTCTGGGACATCCGCGAGGCCGGAGACTTCCAGAGCGGCGAGAACGACACCTTCAACGACTACGCCCGCCTCCTCGTCGACGATGTCGAGTTCCCCGAGCAGTACACTGCCGCCGAGAGCGCAGACGGCCGCACGGTGACCTTGGGTCCGGTGCTCATGGGTGATCTGCGGGTGTACCGTCAGATCTTCGTGCCTGCTGATGCTGCCTATGCCCGGATCGTCGAGTTGGTCGAGAACCCCACCGACGAGGCCCTCGCCGCCACCCTCGACTTCGATGGTGACGTGGACTTCGACGAAACCATCGAGCTGTTCGCCGATGCCAATGCTGACGGCGTCGAGACCATCGCGGACACGTGGCTGGTGCACCAGGACAGCTCCAGCGACGAGACCACCAAGCTGGGACAAGTCTTCGCCGATCCGGCCTCCATGGGCGCGCTCAACACCTTCAGCCTGGACGAGGGCCGGTTCCAGTGGGGCACTCGAACCCTCGTCCCTGCCGGCGGCGAGGCCCGCTTCGCATGGTTCCTGGTCCAGCGTGAGGTGGTGGAAGACGCCGTCACTGAGAGCGCCACCATCGCGGGCGACCCCGCCGCCTACCTCGCCGACCTCTCTGCAGAGGAGCAGGCTACAGTGATCAACTGGCAGCTCTCCACCGACACTGACGGAGACGGCCTCAACGACATCCTCGAAGGCCAGCTGGGGAGTGATCCCGAAGACAGCGACTCTGACGATGATGGCGTGCCTGATGGCCTCGAGATCAGCGCTGGCACCGACTTGCTGGTGGCCGATGGTGACGCCGACGCAGACGCAGACGGCCTGAGCAACAGCGAAGAAGCAGAGCTGGGCACCAACTTGTCCAACGCCGACAGTGACGGCGATGGCCTGCAGGATGGCGCCGAGATCGAGCTGGGTGCTGATCCCTCCGTGCAGGACACCGACGGCGGCGGCATGGGCGACGGCGATGAGGTCACCGAAGGCCTTGATCCCACCGACGCAGCTGATGATCTCGCCGAGCTCATCTTCACCCTCATCGATGGCGCAGGCTTCACCTGGGACGTGGACACCCGAGGGCAGATCGACGACGGCACCGACAACGCCTACGACAACGCCGGCTACATCGAACTCAACAGCGAAGACTTCACCTCTCAGCAATGGGCAACCTACGAGCTCGACCGACGGCAGCTGCTGCTCACCGACATCCTTAGCTTCATCGCGAGCTCCGACGAGGGCGCGATGCTCAACGCGAGCGTACTCACCGAGCGCCGGGTGTACGTGCCCGAAGACGGCCAGTTCGTCCGCCACGTGGACTCGCTCACCAACCTCGGCGACGAGACCATCACCTTCACCGCCAACTTCAACGGCGACTTGGGCTCAGGGCGCGACACCACCCTCGTCGACAGCAGCAGCGTGTCTTTGATCGAAGACGACGTGGTCAACGAGAGCGATCGCTGGTTCGTCAGCGACGACGAGACAGACGGCGACGGCACCCCGGCCTTGAGCTTCGCCTGGCAGAGCGAGCTCCCGTCGCTCACAGCTTCTTCGGTCACCTTCAGCGGCGATGACTTCGACATCTATTTCGAGGTCACCCTGGAGCCCGGTGAGACGAAGAGCCTCATGTTCTTCATGGGTCAGTACGCCAGCCAGAACGATGCCCAGAGTATGGTGTCCCTCTTCGAGTTCGGCGGCGCCTACATCTCGGGCATCGACGACACGCTGCTCGGCACCATCCAGAACTGGTCGGTGGATCCCATCATCGAGCGCTGAGGCAACATCAGCTTGCCCCCTCTGGCCGCCCTCCCCACCAGGTGATATGCATCTCCCACCACATCATGATGGCTGGAGAGATGCATGCGCCTTCTCACTCTGCTCGCCGCTGCAGCCCTGACGCTGCCTGGGGCCGCTTTCGGCTTCTGCGGCTTCTTCGTCTCTGGGGCTGACGCCGATCTGCACAACAACGCCTCTCAGGTGGCGCTGATGCGGCAAGGCAACAAGACGGTGTTGTCGATGTCGAACAACTACCAGGGCCCACCAGAGGACTTCGCCATGGTGGTCCCTGTGCCCGTCGTGTTGCAGAAAGAGCAGGTCAAGACTCTGCCTCAGGATGTCTTCAGCAAGGTGGACAAGCTCTCTGCCCCACGCCTCGTGGAGTACTGGGAGCAAGATCCCTGCTATGTGGAGCCGGATTACGAAGAAGAAGGCGCCTTCGACGATCTCAGCAAGGCCGTGCCCAGCGCATCCGGTGGTGCCCCGCCACGGGATCTCGGGGTGAAGATCGAAGCCCAGTTCGAGGTGGGCGAATACCAAATCGTGATCTTGTCGGCGAAAGAGGCCAACGGTCTGGAGACGTGGCTGAAGCTGAACAAGTACACGATCCCCGATGGGGCCTCGCAGGCGCTGGCGCCGTACATTCGCTCGGGCATGAAGTTCTTCGTGGCCAAGGTAGACATCAAGAAAGTGAAGCGCGACGCACACGGATACGCAGTGCTGTCGCCTTTGCGGTTCGACTATGAGTCGGAGCAGTTCAGCCTGCCGGTGCGTTTGGGCCTGCTGAACGCCAACGGGAAGCAGGACCTCATTGTGTATGTGCTGCACCCAACGTCCCGCTTCGAGGTGGCGAACTACCCCAATGTGTTCATCCCCAGCAATGTCGAGGTCCTCGATAAAGTCCGAGAGAACTTCGGCGCTTTCTACGCCCAGCTCTTTGATTCGACGATGGCCGCCCACGGCAACAAAGCCGTCGTCACTGAATACGCATGGCAAACCACCAGCTGCGATCCCTGCCCTGTACCTCCGCTTCAGCCTGCCGATCTCATGACCCTCGGCGGCGATGTCATGGGGGTGAAGGGCAACAACGCCAAGGCCGCCAACGCCCGACCTGGACAGCCGTTCTTCGGACCGGCCTCGTCGTGGGTGCTGACGCGGATGCACACGCGATATAGCAAAGACACCCTCAGCGAAGATCTCGTCTTCACCGAGGCAAAGCCCGTCCGCGGCGGCCGCGCCAACTGGGACGGTACGGGCGTGGAAGCCCCTGGCTCGGTGGACATGGCCAGCGTGAACAACTTCCAGGGCCGCTACATCATCCGGCATTTCTGGGAGGGCAAGGTCGAGTGCAAGAACCCGCGCTATGGTCGCTGGGGCGGTCCGCCGAGCAACCCGGATGGCAAGAAGAAGGCCGCAGCGGCCACAGATCTGGCCAATGCCCCCCGCGGTGATGTGGTCTTGGAGAAGGTGGTGCGCTCGAACCTGCCTCAGCTGAAGATCCCCGGCATGGCGACGCCCAAGCGCAAGTAGCCCGCTCTGCCGGGCTCTCTCAGTTGCCGCTCTCGATACACTCCGCCCCAGGCCAGGGCCGCACCAGCTCGACGAACTGCGTGAAGAACTGGAACGGCTCTTCACCACGGGCGTACATCGAGTGCCTCAGCCGCACCTCTTCACCCTTGCCCAAGCGCGCATACTCGTCGAGGACCGGCACCAGGTTCCGAGGGTTGTGAGAATCACCGTCGTCTGGCGCGGGGCCAAAGGGCAGGAACATCGGCGGGCTGTCGCAGTTCACCTCTGCCACCGGATCCATGGGCGCGTCCTCTGCCCACGCCCCATCGGGCAGCGCGTTGAAGAATTAGGCGCCGATGATGCCTGGCAAACCGCTGTGGGCCTGAGGCCAGACGCTTCGGAGTCGACGGAGGCGAAGCCGTAGGAGCGTAGAAGCGCCCGAAGGGCAGCCTCTGAAGAAGCACAAAGTATCACCGAGTATTTTCAACCTCGAGATCTGCCCTCAAGACAAGCACTCACACTCAATCCGAATGCAGAGCACGATCAGAGGGGGATTGTCTTCGGCAGGCAGGTTGAGAGCAGGCGTGAAGGTGCTATTCCGCGATGCCGTTCGTCTCGAGAACCTCAGCTGCGATGGCACCCAGATCGGTCTCGTACGGGGGATCGAAGGTATACTCCGAGACGTCAACGTCGTAGACAGCTCCGAGCCACACCAGCGTGCCCACGTCTCTCAGTATCTGATTCGCGTGACCCTTTTCGTCGGTGAAGATGGCGTTGGTCTCTCGACTGGTCAGCACATCGACCTCGGGCAACGCGTCGTTCTCGAACCGGCTGCGGAGCACCATCGCCGTACCGCCGTGGGGGATCGGGAAGATCTCCACCCCTGGGTACTCGGCCCGAAGATCATCGATCAGGCTAAGCCACACAGTGGCCAGCTGTGACCAGACTCTGTAGTACTCGGTGACGCTGGGATAACTCTCGGGGAAGTCGAGCCAGGGCATGGCCAGGGCGAAGCGGGTGTCGGGGTTCTGCGCCAGGGCATAGTCCATCCAGCTTCTCACCGCCCATTCCTCGCCAGACTCGAGGAAGCTCTCCGAGCAACAGATCATCGTGAGCACCTCGATGTCGCCGCCATCAAGGATCGCCTGAATCTGCGCCCGCCGTCCCTCGTGCTCCCACAACGCCTGGGGCGGACCGTTGGCACCGCCAGCGAAGGCGATCTCCTGTTGGTGCCCCTCGATGCCCATGGCCTCGGTGAAGTCAGTCAGCTGCTCGGCGAAGGGCCGCCCGAAGCTGTGCCCCATGTACAGCATCTTGACGCCCTGTATCTCTTCTGGTGGCTCGGGCTCCATGTCTGGTGCTTCTTCGGGAGCACCCTCATCCGCGCCGATGTCCACCGCTGCGTCCACAGAGGCGTCTGGCCTAGCCTGCACAGCCTCTGCGGCCGTGTCATCGTTGGACTCTGTGCAGCCGAGGGTCGTGGTCAGAGCGACGAGCATGCAGGTGATGGTGTATTTCATAGGGCCTCCTCTGTAATGATTTGTTCTGTATAGGCGATGACTGATGTGCAAGCGGTCAGCAATGCTCTTGGCAACGTGCACAGCACGTTCACTCCACAGTGAGACCCTGCTGCTCTACGATGAAGTCGAAGGCAAGTTCGTTGAGCGTGCGTCCCTCGAACTCAGCGTTCCACTGTCCGTGCCCAACCCCCTCCAAGGGGTGGAACGCGTAGGGCACGCCGGTCTCTTCGTAGTGCGCTTGTAGGGTTTCGGCCATCTCGAAGGGCACAGTGGAGTCGCGGGTGCCGTGGGCGATGGAGATGGGGGCATCTGTTTCATCGAAGTGTGTATGACCATGCATCATGGTCAGCATATCGAGCACGCCGGTGCCGCCCCAGTTGTCGATGACCGTGGCCACTTTCGAAGATTGCTCCAGGTGCGTACTCGCCAGCGTCGGATCTTCCTCGACGCTCAGCTCGTCTACGCAATCCCCTTCACGGCTGACACCGATGGTGATGCTGAGGTTCGCCCCTGCGGAGCCTCCATAAGCGGTGATGTAGTCGGGGTTGATGCCGAGCTGATCGGCGTTCGCCCTGATCCACCGCACAGCGGCTTTGGCATCTCAACACGCTGGGTAGAGAGCCCGAAACCGGTCTGCGTGCGTCGGGCTCAGCTCAGGAATCACCGGATAGTCGTCGGGGAGCGTGCCGCAGTCTTCGACGAGCCGATAGTTCACCGAGAATGCCATCCACCCCTGGGCGGCAAAGTCCCGCGCCGCGCGCACGATGGGGGCGTGAGTGGAGTCGTTGAACTCGAATCCGCCACCATGGAACAAGACGATGACGGGCATTGGGGTGTCGCTCTCTCTCACAGGCGCATACCCGTCGAGGGTCAGATCGATGGTCTCTCGCGCGTCGGACCCCCAATCGGCGTGACTCAAGGCCTGACCGTAGGTGATGCCTTCGAGCGTCTGCACTTCGAACTGCGGATCGACATAGACTGAAGCAACCTTTGACTCGGCCGGCTCCACCATGCCTCCGGCGCCATCGTGGACCCTGCCCCCGCTGTCTTCGTCGTGCCCGCCCTCGGTGGTGCCTTCTCCGCCCATGTCGTCACCTCCATCACTCTGACCTCCTGCACCTCCGGCATTGGCAGGCGTGTCTGAAGTGTCGGCCTCACCATCACACCCTGTGAGAGTGCTCAGCAGCAGGCTCAGGTAGGCAATGTGTGACACGGCTCGACGGGTGGGATGGGTCATCTCAACGATCTCCTCGGGCTCGGTACATTTCGCCGAGTGATCGTTTCACATTCTGTGCCAGCTCCCTCTCAGGGACAAACACCCCAGCAACTCGGCTCACACTGTCAAGCAAGCCTGACACTCTGGTCCGCATGTGGTGCCAAGGAGAGTTGGCGGCACAGGCTCAGCTCACGTCTTCCTGTAGTTGGTCCCACACCCGACGGAGCCGGGAGGGGCTACCGATGCCGCCAACGGCCAGACGACTCGTCTCTTGCTCCTCTGCCATAGCCTCCACAAGGCGCACGGGCACAGCGATGCACTCGCCCTGCTGAGCCCGCAGATCGGCCTCGATGATGTCGTGGCAAAGGTAGACTGTGCGATTGCAGCGATGGCAGGCCCGCTGTCGAGGCTCGTCGGTGGGGGTCAGCTGGGCCCAGGTGAGCGGGCAGCGAAAGGTCATCTCCAGCCGCTCGGGCTGACCACAGTTGAGCATGCTACGTTCTTTGCTCATCTCTCCCCCCAACCTCGCAGGAACTTCGTGACTCTCGCTGCGGCAGCAGCCTTCGCTCGCAAGAGAGTTTAGGGCAAGGGCAAGGGCGGGGGCACGGGCAAGAGTCGAAATACCATTTTCGGTTGATGCATCGGTCATGTTCGGTGAAGGTGGTAGCGCTGTACGCCCGAGGCCACCACGCTTGTCGGAATCCATACCAAACAAGTCGTCAACTCACCTGTCGGGCTGAGTTCGATTCGGTCAGTATGTCTTCACGGTTCGGCGAGCACTTCTGAACGACGAGCCGACCCAGAACACACAGTGATGTCGTTGAAACATCACATACTCGACGATGGAGGCATCCCATGAACTTCTCGAACATGTTCCTCACCAGCAGCATCTTCTTCGCCAGCATCTGTGGGGCCACCGCCGCCCACGCCGACAGCCCGACACAGGCCACACGGATCCCGATGACTGCTGTTGATGGGCAGCTTGCGGATCTGCTCGGTCAGGCAGGGCCTCTCGTTAAAAAAACCGAGCCAAAGACTACCGCCTGGTTCGGTCTGCGGTCCCACGATGCAGCGAAGCGCAACCATGTCGCCATCGTGGACTTCTTCACGGATGAGACTGGCCGCGCCGCACACTTCGGTGGCCAGGTTGCGGGCCTGCTGAAGCAGAAGGCCCCCACCATCGTGAAGGACGCCTGGAACGACGGCGTACTCAAGCATGTCGAAAACAGTACCGTCCTCTCTCATGTACGCCGTGGCAACGTCAGTGACTCCAAGCTGGCCGTAGCCATTGCCTTCAAGGCGCTGCCCGGAAAGGAGAAAGCTGTGGAAGCGTTCCTCGTCAACGCTGCGAAGACCGTGGAGAGCACCGAGCCTGGCACCCTCTTCTGGGTCTCGCTCAAAGTCGCAGAGGGCACCTACGTGATCTTCGACACCTTCGCTGATGGTGCAGGTGCTGACGCCCACTTCGCCGGCAAGGTGGCTGCGGCGCTCAAGAACGGCGGCGCTGATCAGCTGCTTCAGGGCGGCTGGGCCAATGGGGTGCTCGCCAACGTCGAGAAGTTCGAGGTGTTGTCGCACAACTTCTGAGCGGACGGCCGTGCCTTCACGGCGTCCGTCACCCCGCTGCTCACCCCACGAGCGCCAGCCTCTGCTTCGCCACGCCAATCTCCGCCACCTGCCCCCAGCCGAAGTCCAAGTGGTCTTCCTCGATGCCATCACCGAAGATGCGGCCACCCTCGTTGAAGTTCGAGCGGATGCTCAACGGCATCACCCCATCTACCCTGCCTCCCGTGATGCTCGTGCCCGTGGCCACGCTCGGGAACGGCTCCCGCACCATGAAGGCCAGCCACGGATCCGATGGTTCCGGCAGGAGTGGTGGGCAGCTGCGCTGGCCGCAAATCGAGCGGGCCCAGCCCGTGGCCCCCGTGCCCGTGGCCACGATGAGGCCTGAAGATGAGTGGGCCTCTGAGTGCGCCCCCCAGGTAATCTCGTAGCGCGACGACTGGTGGCTGCGGTGACCGATGAACAGCTCATTGAGGGCCACGAGGCGCTGGCCGCCCTTCTCGGGGCCGCCGTCGAGATCCACCTGCACCATCGTACGCTCCGTGGGCAGCAGCTCGCCGCGAACCACCGGCTCGAGCATCTTTTCTGCCTCTCGGGGGCCGTGGGCCACCAACACCCCGTCGAAGCGATCAGGTGACGGGTTCACTCCGATGACCGATTGCCCCTCGAGGTATTTGGCCACGTTGGCCACCAGGCCGTCCTGTCCCACCACCACCACCGTATCGTCCGGCTCGAAGAGGAACCGGTCGAGATCGGCTCGATCCACTTTGCTGCGACGCCACGACAGTGGGATCGCGTTCAAGATGCGCTTCACCGCCCCGAGCTGGCTCCAGTAGGCCTCCATGACAGCCTTGAGCGACTGCCCGCGGGACTTCAGGAAGAACTCTGCTGCTTGGGCGGTGCCGTGTTGGGCCACCAGCCGCTCGTAATCGCTGGGTCGGGTCACGAGGACCACTCGGGGCATGATGGCCATGGCTCAGCGCCCTCCTCTGGGCCTCTCGGCAGGGGCTTCCAGACGCTGGGTGCCTGCTTCCATCAGGCGGGTGAGCATCGGGCCCAGAGCGTCAGGGGCCAGGTTGAGGTGATCGATGCTCTTGAGCTTGCCGGCGAGCTCTCGGGCGGCGAGGCCCATCATCACCGAGGTGGGCAGCTCTTTGTAGATGTCCATGCGGGTCTGCTCTGCCTCGACGCGGGCGTGCTCCACCTGGCGGATTTGATCCGCCCGTGCCTCGGCTTCGACGCGGGTGCGAGCCGCCTGGGCGTCCACCTTGATCTGCTCCGCCTGGGCTTCTTCTTCGGCGCGGCGCCGATCGTTCTGGCCGCGCTGCTCGATGAGCTGCTCCTCGCGACGGGCGAGCTCGATGCGGTTCTGCAGCTCGTTCTCGGCGATGGCCCGCTCTTTCTCCACCGCCAGAGCCCGCCGTTGGAAGGTGGCCTCGTCGGCGTCTTGCTGGATCGCCTCCCGGGTGGGCGTCTGCAGCGCTTTGTCGAGCTCCATCGTGGGGCGCACGTCGGCCATGCGAACCTCGACGACCTCGATGCCCATCTCGGTGAGCGTGGGGTGGCCGATCAGGCCCTCGGCGATGCGACTCTGCAACACCTCGACCCCCTCGGCGAGCAAAGCCCGCACGCTGAGGTTGGCCACGTGACGCAGGGCCAGCTGCTGGGCCATGCCCGTGAGCAGGGCGTCCACCTGCTCGATGGGGGTCTTGGTGTAGACGCCGCGCTCGAGATCGAGGGAGAAGTCGATGCGCCCTCCCACCCGCTCGGGATCAGCCACGCGCCACACGCATACACCCTGCACCGTGGCGTCCTGGAAATCTTTCGAGCGCCCGTGGAACAGCAGGTGAACGTCGCGGTCGTCCATGGGGATCTCGGCGATGCTCGAGGACATGGGCCAGAACCAGAAGGCGAGGCCGCGGCCGCTGGCCTTGAGGCGACCCTTGCCGTAGCGGAGCACATGGCAGCTGGGCTCGCTGCGCAGATGTCGGAAGCCGAAGAGCTTGCTGATCTCGGCCATGATGACCTCCTTGCTCCGCGATTGGGGTTACACGGCGGAGCGGTGTGTGAATCGATACAACTCCGCAGGTCGGTGACCCACGGCGGATTCGCGTAAACCGGTGGGCGTCAGCTCACCTGAGGCGAGCATGCGACGCCGGAAAGAGTCTTTGTTGAGCGGGCGACCGAGGATGGCCTCGTGTACGCCCTGCAAGGCCCGCAGCGTGAAGGTCTCCCCGAGGAACTGGTACCCGATGGGGGTGTAGGCCAGCTTCCCGCGCAGCCGCTTCACCGAGAGGGCGATCATCTCCTCGTGATCGAAGGCCAGGGACACGGGCCCCTCGGGGCCCCTGATGATCACCGGGCCGCCTTCTTCACCTGCCCAGGGCACCTCGATGTCCCACGCCCGACGCTTGTCGTTGCCCTCGGGCATACGCTCAGGTGCCACGAGGGCCACATAGGCCACGGAGATGACCCGCATACGCGGATCTCGCCCCGGCGCCCCGAAGGTGTAGAGCTGCTCGAGGTAGACATCGGTGATGCTGCCCTTGGCAGCGAGCAACCGCGCCGCAGCCACCTCGAGAGGCTCCTCCACACGAACAAAACCACCGGGCAACGCCAGCCGCCCACGCAAAGGCAGCTGCTCTCGTTCCGCGAGCAACACCTGCAACCCCCCCTCATCAACGGTGAGGATCACGAGATCGACCGCTACGGAGGGGCGGTCGAAGTGATTGGGGTCGTAGGCCTCTAAATAGGCCAGCTCTTCGTCCTGGGGACTCACAGGCTCTCCTTAGATGCACACAACATATATGCACAGCACATTTATGCAAAAAGCATTTAACTTAGATGAGCGAGATTGGGTACTTACGAAGCCGCCCGCCCAAAGTGTAAATTAACCACGAAGCAATTTGGAGGCCGCCGGGCGGCAGCCGAGAAGGCAGGATCAGGCGCCTCTACTTCATGTTGAACTTGTCGGGCAGCTGCTTGTAGGTCCGGCTGGGGTTGAGGAACATCCGACCAGCGATGAGGGGGTTGAAGCCGGTGTCACCCTTGACGCCCTCGAACATGGTGCTGCCCCCGGACATGACCACGGACTCAGCAGTGGCCTTGAGCCGAGCGGCGAGCTCGATGGCTGCCCTGGGGTGGATCTCTTTCAGGGTGGTGCGCTTCTTCTGAGTGGCAGAGGTGTGGCCGCTGCTCTTGGAGATGGCCCTGGCCAGCGCCTCGGGGTTGGCCTTGGCGAGGTGCCCCACGGTGGTGATGCCCGCCTGCCTGAGCGTGGTGACCACCGAGACCGTGTTGAGGGTGACCTCGAGGCCCTTCTTGCCCGACCCCAGGATCCCGGCGTCAAGCGTGACCGTGGCCGATGGCTCTTTGTTTGTGATGGTGAACTTCTCGTCGGCCTTCTTCTGGGCGATGGCAACGGTGGTGCTCATGGCGATGGCGGCGAGCACACTCAGCAGCAACTTCATGGAGTCCTCCCTCTCTGATGTAGAGAGAGGCGTATGTGGGTGGCGCGCTGCTGTCAACGACAGCTTCACTTCGCCTTGGCCAGCCCCATCACCACCGACTCCATCCCCACCACCACCCGGGACATGCGATCGAAGTCCAGGCGATCGGGTGTGTCGGTGGGCTCGTGGTAGTGGGCCGTGCGGAAGAAGGCCGTGTCGGTGACCATGATGCCCTTGTAGCCTGCCTGCCAGAACGACCAGTGGTCGCTGAAATCGACGCCTCGCAAGGATGCGGGCGCCGTGAGCACCTCCGAGGGGAACTGCGCAGCGTCTCGGAACAGGCCGATGGCCTCTCGGGCGAGCTCTCGAGAGCCGAGATCGGCGACGAAGGCGATGAAGTCACCGCGATCGGGATAGAGCCCGCCGATGAGAGGCGGATAGCTCTGGCTGCCTTCTTCGGTGGTGTACGTACCCAGCATCTCGAGTGAGATCATGGCCACCACCTGCTCACCGGCCTTGGCGAGCTCACGAGCGTAGACGAGGCTGCCCATGTGCTCGGTCTTGAAGAACGGGGGCTCCTCGTTGACGAAGGCCACGAAGCGGATGGTCCGCTCAGGCTGCTTCTCTTTGAGGCGTCGGGCCAGCTCGAGCATAGCGGCAGTGCCCGTGGCGTTGTCGTCGGCACCAGGGGTGCCGGGCACAGTGTCGTAGTGACCCCCCACGACGATGACCTCTTTGGGTTTCTTGGTGCCTTTGAGTGTGGCGTCGATGTTGTAGACTGTGTGCTCCCCGCCTCCGTCCACCGGGCTGATGAAGGGCCGCTTCTCCGCGGTGTAGCCCAATTTTCCGAACCGCTGGACGATGAAGTCTTCTGCCTGCTTGAGCGCCTTGGGGTGGGTGACGTCCCGAGGACCGATGGTGACCGAGAGCGTGGTCGTGTCGGCCTTCAACCGGCCTGCAGTGGCCACGTGATCGGCACTCGGCGCTGGCAAGGCCTTGCCGCTGGGGAAGCTCTCACCAGGGGCCGCAGACAACCACACACCAAAACCGATGCCGCCGCCGATCAGCACAACGGACAGAGTGGCGATGATTTTCAGTAGACGTTTCATGAAGAGCTCCTCCAGACGCGCTCGGGCTGAGCCCGATGTTCATAGCAGATCCGAAGCCCAGATCGTCGAGGGTCGTGGTACATCGATCCCCGTGAAAAGATCTGTGCGCAACATGCTGTCTCTGGTGAGCCTCTGCGGGGTGCTCGGCGCTCTGCAGCTCGCTCAGGGGGCCCCGAATGCGCCCACAGACGCACCCACAGTTCATCCACACGTGGCATCGCTCGAGCGCTTGCTCGGTCGCCGAGGCCCGTCGACAGCTCAGGTGCATACGCAGGTCCATGGGCAAGGGTTCTACGGTGGGGATCCTTCTGGGGCCGCAACGTGTGCTCGATGCCACCCGGACGTCGCCGAGGCCTGGGGTCGCTCGGCCCATCGCTTCGCCTCGTTCAACAACCCCTACTACCGTGCAGGGCTCATCGACTTCCGAGCAGATCGAGGGCCCGAGGCCGCCGTGTTCTGCGGTCGCTGCCATGATCCGGCGCTGATCGCCGAAGGCACCCTCGCCAGGACCGATCCGCTACAGCCGGAGACCTTCGCCACCCCGGCGGCACAGGCGGGTGTGGTCTGCCTCACGTGCCACTCGGTCCATACACCCCCGGCGCTCACGGGGAACGGCACCTTGCAGGTGGAGCTCTCACCTGTGCCGGTGAAGGGGCCAGAGCACAACGCCCGAGTCGCCTCATCCGCGCTGCGGACAGAGAACCTGTGCGCGAGCTGTCATCGCGTGGCCCTGACCCCCGACATCACCGGTGATCGCTGGCTCAAAGGTCAGGACGAGTACGGAGACTGGCTGGCGAGCCCCAGCGGCCGCGGCGCACCAGATGTGGTGTGGCCCCTGCCCGAACGCAGCTGCGCTGATTGCCATATGCCCAAGGTGCCTGCGAGTACCCGGGAGAAGGGCGCCCGGGCTGGGCGCGTCGCTGATCATCGATTCCTCGGTGCCAACGGCGCGCTCCCCCACCTGCGAGGTGATGTCGCCATGGCACAGGCCACTGGGGAAGCCCTGCGCGGCGCTGCGGTGGTCAGCATTCAACCCGGCGGTCTCTCCTCAGACGGCCTGCAGCAGGTCGATGTGGTGATGATCAACCTGAAGGCGGGTCACCGTTTGCCTGGAGGCACGCAGGACTCGAACCAGGTCTGGCTCGAGGTCACCGCCTTCGGTGAACGCGGTAGAATCCTCTGGCAATCCGGTGGTCTCGACGACGAAGGCCGCCTCGATCCGGCCGCACATCGCGTGCGGTCTCAACCCGTAGATGAAGCGGGCGATCCGCTCCGGCATCGGGACGCCCACCGCATGCGGGGGGTGGTCTTCGACACCACCCTGCCTCAGGGCAAGCCCCGCCTTGCACGCTATGCATTGCCCCATGGCACCAACGCTGTTTCTGCGCGCTTGATGTACCGCAAGTTCGATCGCGAATATCTCGAGCTGGCCTGTGGCGCATTGCCTGCCTCGACGAAGGCGCGCTGCCTCACCCCACCCATCTACGAGATCGCTCGCGGCGAGGCCCGCCTCACTTCGAGCGGGCTCTCCGACCAGGTACAGCGCCCGGCAGATACACGGCCGAGCTGGGCAGGGCTGGTGGATCATGGCCTCGCCCTCGCCGAGGGATTCCCCGACGACGCCAAGCGCGCCCTCGATCCCTTGCGCAAAGCTCAAGAACTCACCACGAGCCCCATCCCCGACGCGGCCATGGCTCAAGCCCTGGGCCGCCTGGGCCGTACGGACGACGTCGCCGCCCTTGAAGTGTCTGGAGACACTCCACCTGCCCTGCACTGGTTCAAGGCGGTTGCTCTGGCGCGGGCCTACCGGACGGCGCCGGCGCTGTATCACGCCGAGCAGGCGCTGGCGGCCTATCCAGCTTCACCACAGGCGTTGGCCCTGGTGGCGCGGCTGAAGGGGGTGCTCGGGCAGCCTGAGGGCGCCCTCGCCGCAGCGGACGCGATCCTGGCGCGAGATCCACTCAGCGAGGCGGGTTGGTTTCAGCGGATGATGGCGCTCCGGGATCTCATGGATGCGTGGCCAGGGGGTGAGGGGCTGCAATCAGAGGCGTTGGATACATGGGACACGATCCGGCGCACTGACGAGCGTGATCTGGCGTTGCGCCGGGCCTTTCGAGCACGGTGGCCTCAGCAGGCGCCGATGACACATCCCATCCCCACCTACTTTCCTGGGCCTTGAACCTCGGGGGCTTCGGGGTGCCGCTCAGCTCTGGCCTCTCCGTCGTCGCAACCACGGCGCCACGACCAACGCCAGCCACCACAGCCCCCCTACCCCACCACGACCACCGGCGTCGCAGCTGCAGCCACCCTCTGGCGCGTCGATGATGGGCTCACCGAAGTCGGGCCGAACCCCGGCATCGTTCGTGGCGTTGCCGCCGTTGCCACCCGTGGCACCGCCACCAGCCCCACCGACGACACCGCCGCCAGCACCACCAGCCCCGCCACCCGCTCCGCCGCCAGCCCCACCGGCGCCGTCGTCGTTGTCCACGATGGAGATACGGGCCACAGCGCGATCACCCAGGAACACACCTTGGCTGCCCTGCGGGATCGTGAGCACCACCTGGAACGTCTCCAGCCCCTCGAGGCGATTGTCGTCCACGATGGGCACCTCGATCACCCTGATCTCACTGTCTCCGGCGGGCCACGTGAGCGTGCCCCCCGTAGCCTCGAAGTCGTCGGTGACTCGGGCGATGCCGGTCTCTGCCGTGTAGCCCACCTCGATCTGCACCTGTGGCGGGGCCAGAGGACGCACTTCGAGGCGAGCCAGGCTGTCACCCTCCGAGACCACGGCGTTGTCGGTGACGAATTGCACCCCCACCTCTTCTGGTGGTGCCTCGTCGTCGACGATGGTGATCACCGCCGTCGATGGCTCGCCGAGGGGCACGCCCTGGGCGTTGCTCAGCACCACCTCGAACTGCCGGGATCCGTCTTCGTCGTCATTGTCGAGCACGGGCACCGCGATCACCTTGGGCGCGGACTCGCCGTCGGCCCACGACAGATCGCCGGAGACCGTGGTGTAGTCCTCACCTGGGGTGGCGTCGAGAGACCGTGTAGCGTACTCCACCGAGGCCGCCCCCTCGGGGGGACCGACGCGGACCACTTGCAGCACCCGCTGGCCCGCCCCCTCGCTGACCTCGTAGTTGCCCTGGGCGAAGCGGATGTCTTCTGAGGTGGGCTCCAGAGTGATGCGGCTACCAGCGGCTTCGATGGGCATATCCACCAGGGTCACCAGACCATCAACGTCTGCGGCCACCTCGCCTTGTGCCGTGGCCACGTTGTCGCTCAAGCGCCTCACGGTGTAGGCGAACGTCTGGCCAGCGTTCGCCGTGAAGCGCTGGAGCCTGCGTGGGGTGATGGTCACTTGCAGATCAGGGCCCGTGCCGCAGTCGGCGTTGCCGTCCTCGAGGTTCACCGAGCAGAAGGCCATGGACCAGCGGAAGGGCTCGTCCACGGGCGGACCGTCGAAGGGTTGCCACGACGAAGACCACCGAATGCCGGCGTTGTACTGGCCGGGGCCCTCGGGTGGGATGGGGCTGTTCACCGAGAGGCCGTCGATGCCCGGCACCGTCTCGTTCAACACCACCGTGAGGTTCTGGAAGGGCGAGCCGCTCCGATCGGAGCGGATGCTCGGCGGCAGCCCGCGAAAGCCCAACCAGTTGTGCTCCACAGGCAGGGCGATGGCCCCCCAGGGCCTGCTGGTCCCCTCGAAGGCCGTGTACCCCGGCGCGCCCTGGGTGTTCCACTCGATCACCGTGTCGTTGGTGCCGTGGCCCATGCCAAAGGG
Organism: Bradymonadia bacterium; assembly: GCA_046290225.1. Classification (GTDB taxonomy): domain Bacteria; phylum Myxococcota_A; class Bradymonadia; order UBA7976; family UBA1532; genus JBKAGE01. The sequence continues at coordinate 44,679 of JBKAGE010000002.1, forward strand.
GGTTGAGTCATCCGATCGACGGACCAGGGCCTGTTGCTGGTGGTTCTGCCAGTCCCACACGCCAGTGCCATTGTAGATCTTGATGGGATCAGCCCAGTCACCGGGACCGTCGATCTCCACGGGGTAGTTCTGCTCTCGAGGGCCCCACTTCGTGGCCACGTCACCCCGCCAGTCCGTACCGCCGCCATCCCCGGAGGCGGCATAGTTGGTCATGGGCTCGCTGGAGTAGATCGCCGCGTAGACGTTTGGGTAGCGCAGCGACATGGCCAGGGCGCCGCTGCCCCCCATGGAGTGCCCGTAGATGTAGATGCGATCGGTGTCGATGGCGGGGCCGCCAGGGGTGGGCTGACGGATCAAATCGTAGGCCATGCGCATCAGCCGGCGCTCAGTGAAGTTCGCCACGGTGTTCTGCGGCCCCGAGGGGGCGCCTTGCTGGTAGTCGTGATCTCGGGCGAAGCCGAAGTACCAGGTTTGGTGCTGGTCGATGATGTAGATGTTGTAGGCGCACCAGAACGGATCGTTGTTGTTCGTCGACGGTCCATAGCGATCGCTGCCATGGCCGTGCAGGTTGAACATGATGGGCTCGCGCTGGCCGTCGCAGCGCTCGAGGGGCGGGAACACGCGGTAGTCATAGGCATAAGCCAAGGCACCGTCGATGCCCGCACCGTCGGGATCGAAGCCCAACCAGTTGTTGTGGGGGGCCGGGGCGTGGAAGGTCGGGTTCCAACGCCTGAGGTTCATGTACTGAATGTACACATAACCGTTGTCTTCCAGGGGCAGCCCAGTGCGGATCGGCAACGGATCCTCCACCCGCTCCCGCACAGGGCCCACGGTGTTGTCGCCGTTGAAGTCGCTCCGGTTCTCATTGCCCTCAGCGTCGACGGTGGTGATGGCGTAGTGGGTGCTGCCGCTGTCGTCTCCGCCGAAGTCCGCCTCGGCCTCCAGCGTCCAGACCAGGAGACCCACCCCCGAGGGGAGCGGCTGGCCTCCGTCTTCGATGATGAGACGGGCAGCCCAACGCGGCTGCCATACGCCGTCTCCGCCGATGAAGTAGTTGGCGAACCATCGAGCAGACCCCTGGGGCACCTCTCTCACCAGCGTGGCCTCGCCGAGGTTTCCGGCGTTGATGGGCGCGGTGTGGCGGTAGAGGCGATAGCGCACCCCCTGCACGTCGTCTCGCTCGGTCCACGTGAGAAATGTCTGGCCACTGCGGTGGGTGGCGTTGAGGCCTTGGGGCTGAGGGCTCTGGGCCATCGCCACAGTGCTCCCCGTCAACACAGTGAGCATCAACACCAGGGCAGCAGAACACAATCTCGACATGACAATCTCCCACGAGCGTTGCGCCCGTGCTGATGAACTCTCGGGGGGAGAGTGCTGGAGCACGGGGGGTGGGCACAAGTTCGTCGCCCCTCGTGCCGATATTCCAGTTCGGCACCCATGCAGCGAGAGATGAGATGGCCTGGCTGAGACGACGCAAGCAATCTGACGAGGCAGCGGGCACCTCTGGGACGCCCGCAGACACCCACGAGCAGCCCCCGAAGACCGCACCTCCTCCCGCGGCAACCACCGATGCACGCCTGCTCGACGGCGCCCTGGATACGCTCGCCGCGGTGGTCCGGGCTCTGGGGCGAACAGCCTTCGATCTCGACACCCGAGGCCGCGACGAGATCGCCGACGACTGTGAGTCCTGGGCAGGTCATGTGCTCAACGCCGGCCCTCTGCCCGGCGGCGAGTCTGCGCCGAGCCCGGGCAGGCGTCACTGGTCGGGGCTGAGGGATTTCGTCACGGACCACCGCCAGGCGGAGCGCAAGTTCGTCGAGGGCCGGGCCAAGGCCCTCAAAGATGTGATCCATGGAGTGGTGCAGGGGCTCCGGGGGCTGGTGGGGGACGATCAGCAGCTCACCTCTCAACTCGAGCAGGGCTTCTCCACGTTGGAGACCGCGGTCACCAGTGGAGATCTCAACCAACTCGGTGAGGCGCTGCCCGGCGTATTGCAGAACATGCGTGGGGCCCTGGCGGAGCACCAGGTACGCCGACAGAAAGAGATGTCGGCCATGCATGCCCGCTTGCAGGCCCTCAGCGAAGATCTCGCCGCCTCACAGGCTCGGGCGGTTCAGGACCCGCTCACCGGTCTGGCCAACCGCGGCGGCTTCGACGATCGCATCGCCAGCTTGCTGCCCATGTCTCAGGTGAGCGAGCGGCCACTCACGCTCTTCATGGTGGATCTCGACCACTTCAAGCGCATCAACGACACCTATGGCCACCCTGGCGGTGACGAGGTGCTGCGGCAAGCCGGGAAGGCCTTGATCCGCGCCTTCCCCCGCAGGGACGACTTCGTGGCCCGCTATGGCGGTGAGGAGTTCGCGATCTTGGCATCGGACGCAGATCCGGTGAGCGCAGAGCGCATGGCCATCAGGCTGCTCAATGCCATCCGCCGCATGGACGTGCCCTTCGAAGGGCAGCTGATCCCAGTGACCTGCTCGGTGGGCTACGCCACCTTGAAGCACGATGAGACCGTAGAAGCGTTCATGAAGCGGGCTGATCAGGCACTCTACCGGGCCAAGAAGGCTGGCCGCGACCGCTCTATCTCTGCAGAGCTGGACTGATCAGCCCACTGCCCCTCAACGCCGAGAGACGCCGAGCTTCTTCATGCGGCTCTGAAGCGTGGTGGGCTTGATGTCGAGCAGCTCCGCCGCGCCTCCCGGACCATAGATACGACCATCCGCGACGTCGAGCGCCCGGGCGATGTGCAGTCGCTGTGCTTCTTCCAGAGTCACCAGAGGCGCTTCTGTCTCCAAAGGCGAGGTCACCCGTGGTGTGCCAGCACCCGTGGGCAAGCCGAGGCAGCTGGGGGTCAGAGTGGGCCCCGGCGACAAGATCGACGCCCGCTCCAACAGGTTGGCAAGCTCTCGCAGATTGCCCGGCCAGTCGTACGCCGACATGGCGCTCAGCGCGTCGGGGCCGATGTCGAGGGTGCGCCGGGTGCGCCGGGCCTGATCGGCCAGCAGGATCTCGCTGAGCAGGGGCAGATCTTCGAGACGCTCTCTCAGCGGGGGCATGTGCAGCGGGAACACATTGAGTCGATAGTAGAGATCTTCTCTGAAGCGCCCGTCGGTGATGGCCTGCTCGAGATCCACGTGGGTAGCGGCGAAGATCCGCACGTCCACGGTGATCGTGCTGTCGCTGCCCACGGGCTCCAGGGTGCCTTCCTGCAGCACCCGCAACAGCTTCGCCTGCAAAGCCAGGGGCAGCTCTCCGATCTCGTCGAGGAGCAACGTGCCGCCATCGGCCACCTGGAACCGACCCGGGCGATCGCCGTGGGCGCCGGTGAAGGCCCCCTTCACGTGACCGAAGAGCTCCGCCTCGAGCAGATTGGCGGGGATCGCCGCACAGTTGATGCGCACAAAGGGCGCGTCTTTCCGGGCAGACCACCGGTGCAGTGCCGCCGCGAGACGCTCTTTTCCGGTGCCTGTCTCTCCCCGGATGAGCACTGGAGTGTCGGTCTGGGCCACGAGGCGAGCCCGACGCACCATCTCTTGCACCGCGGGGCTGCGGCTCTCGCTCAAGGCCTGATCGCCCTGGCCAAAGGCCTCGTCTTCCAGAATCCGGGCTCTGCTCGCCGTGCGCTTGAGCAGCTGCTCCAGACGCATACTCTGCTCGGCGTTGAGGATGGCCAGGGCCAGCAGGTGGCCGTAGATCTCGATTTGATCCACGAGGCTCTGGGGGTATGGCTCGCATTGATCTCGATCGAGGGTGAGCAACCCCAAGCGCCGCTCACCGGCACACAACGGCACCACCATGCAGGCGTGACCCGGGGGCAAGTCGAGGACCCCATCGAAGGGATCGCCGTCGCCGTGGCGATGATCCCCTTCGGTGAAGGCCCGTGCTCTCCGGGTCTCCAATGCCTCGGCGAGGGTGGGAAACGCGCTGAGATCGAGCGTGTGATCCTTCACCTGGTCGAGGGCCAGCTTGCCTCGGGCGGCTTTGACGGTGAGCCGCTCACCTTCGAGCATGAAGATGGTGGCGAGGTCGTACCGCGCGATGCGGCACAGCCAGTCGAGGCCCCGGCGAAACAGCTCGTCGAGGTGATCCCGGTTGCCGGCGAGGCGAGCAAGGGCGGTCAGCTCAGTGGCCGACTCGTGAAGCGCTGACGACATTTCGGTCCTTCATTCGAATGACGATACTTCGTTGAGACGCGACAGATGGGGGTCTGGTTGCACGGGGCGGTGCTCCCCTGCTCGGATCCGCTTGTCTCCTTCACTCGATGCGCCGACACTGTGGGCCATGTACGCCTGGGAAACCCCGCTCCTCATCACGCTCTTCTGCCTGGCCCTGCTGGCCTTTCGCCGCTCGAAGGGCTGGTCTCTGGACCCCATCTGGCTCGCCGGGGTCGGCATCGGCGCCATCTGTCTGGCCTTCGCCGCCTGGATCTACGCCCCCAGAACCCAAGCCGCCACTGAGGGGGCCGCTCACCCAGCGCTGCCCACAGCACGTACGGACGATGGCCGGATCACGTCGAAGGCGTGCCGCGCCTGCCACCCCAGCGAATATGCCTCATGGTACCGCACGTGGCACCGCACCATGACCCAGCAGGCCAGCCCGGATACGGTCATCGGCCGCTTCGACGGACAGGTGCTCTCTGATCGGGGCGTGTCGTTTCGGATCTTCCGTGAAGGCGACGGCTTCTTTGCCGAGCAGGTGAAGCCTGTGCCACCCCGTGGAGTGCCTGCCACCCGGCCCATCGTGATGACCACGGGGGCCCACCACATGCAGAACTATTGGATGCCTGCCCCGGGAGACGGCTCTCTGGTGCAGTTACCCTTCGCCTGGTGGACCCGGGACCAGCGCTGGATCCCCACGGCAGACTCGTTCCTTCAGCCTTCACCCCCTGATGCCCCACAGCCGGTGTGGAACGGCAACTGCAATCCGTGTCACACGGTAGGCTCTGTGGGCAAGACCGCCCCCCAGGCTCAAAAAGCCGAGACCGAGGTCTCCGAGATGGGCATCGCCTGCGAGGCCTGCCACGGCCCCTCCGAGGCCCACGTGCAGGCCAATCGGTCGCCTCTGCGCCGCTACCTGCGCCACCTCGACTTCGAAGGTGAGCCCGACGCCCCGGACGAGACCGTGGCCAACGCCGCCCGGATGAGCCGAGACGCATCCATCGCTGCCTGCGGGCAATGTCATGGCCTCTTCATGACCCGAAACTGGGCCCAGGTGAACATGCAGGGTGATCCCTTCACCGCCGGTGACGAGGCCCAGCACACCCGCGACTTCATCCGCGTGGGTCCTGATCTGACGACACCAGGAGACAAAGTGCTCAGGCCCATGGCCCACCTGAGCCCCACCCTGGAGGTGCACATCGCTGGCGCCCCAGCCCGGCGCGTGTCTCTGCAAGGCACCACCCGCTTCGGCGTGCATCTGAGCCAGAGCACCCCGCCCATCGCCCCAGGTGAAGGGTTCGTCCAGCTCTCCGGTGGCCGCCGACTGCCAGGGACCTTCGAGGTCTTCGACTGGGGCGTCCGCATGCGCCCGGGGCGCTGGCCGCCTCAAGGTCTCGAGTGGTTGCTGGCCCTCATGGGCTACGACCAGAACAAGCCCACAGCCATGGACATGAGCGCCTTCTGGCCCGATGGCACGGTCCGAACCACGGGCCGGGAGATGACGGGCATGTTGGAGACCCCCTGTGTCACCAACGGCGAGATGACCTGCCTGAGCTGCCACAGCATGCACCAGGGCGATCCCGACGATCTCATGAAGCCCGAGATGCCCGTGGACGGGATCGCCTCGAACGCAGCATGCATCGACTGCCATCCCATGCCGGGCGATGCCCTCACGGCCCACACACACCACGGCGCCGACTCGGAAGGCAGCGTCTGCTACAACTGCCACATGCCCCGGACCTCTTATGGGCTCATGGGTGCGATCCGGGCCCACCGGGTGGACGCCCCGAGCGCCCTGCGCGCTCAACGCACGGGCCGCCCCGACGGCTGCAGCCTCTGCCACATGGACAAGCCCCTCTCCTGGACTGGGCGATGGCTCGCGGAGTGGTACGGACACACAGAGCCCGAATACACCGATGCAGATCGCACCTTCTCCTCCACGGCCAGATGGATGCTCGAAGGCGACGCAGCGCAACGCGCCATGTCGGCGTGGCACGCTGGCTGGGCGCCGGCGCAGGCTGTCGCCGAGGTGGGGCGCTGGACGCCGCCGCTCCTCGCCGGGCTGCTCACCGATGACTACGCCGTGGTGCGCTACATCGCCTGGGCGGCGCTCAGACGACAGAAGGCCTTCGCCACCCTCGAGTACGACTATGTAGCCCCGCCCCAGGCGCGGGCACAGGTGGCCGAGCAGGTGATGACGCGCTGGCAACAAATGCAGTCCGATCTGCGACAGCCCATGAAGGCCGATCCGAGGGCAGTCCTGCTCTCGGGCCCCGGCACCTCCGACACATCGATCATCCGACAATTGTTGAGCAATCGAGACACTCAGCCGGTATACATCGCCGAGTAGACGATCTGCCCCCTGGAGCCATGGCCGACACTTCCCCCAGCCCTGCCCGCCCTGTGGCCCTCCACCTGCGTTTTGGATGGATGGCCCTGTTGTTCTACCTCTCCATGGGCCTCGTGCTCGAAGCTCTGCACGGCTTCAAGGTGCCCTGGTACCTCGACGTCGGCAACGAGACCCGGCGCCTCATGTGGACCCTGGCCCACGTGCACGGCACCCTGCTCGCCCTGGTGAACATCGCCATGGCCTTCACGGTCCGGCACCTCTCGGGGTGGTCAGAGGGCAAACAGCGGTTCGCCTCCCGGGCGCTCATCGCCGCCTCACTGTTGATGCCCGGCGGCTTCCTGCTCGGCGGTGTCTACATCTATGGGGGTGATCCTGGGGTGGGCATCCTGCTGGTGCCCGTAGGCGGCCTGCTGCTCTTCGTCTCGGTGTTGCTCACGGGCCTCGCCGTGAGAAAACACCTCGATCTCAGCTGACGGGCCTCAGCGAGCCGACCTCAATGGCTAGTCGTACTCTGTGCTCAGTTGAGCATCTGACCTTCTGCAGGGGCCTGCAGGATCTCACGCACCACCTTCGAAAGCTCAGGCGGGCTGAAGGGCTTGGCCAGCAACGTCGCCCCTTCGGGCAACGGCCCCTGGCTCTCGACGATCTCGTCGGGGTAGCCCGACATGAACAAGCTTTTGACGTGGGGGGCCTGAGACTTGATCGACTCCACCACCTGAAGCCCGCTCTCTCCAGGCATCATGACATCGGTGAGCACCAGGTCGAAGGCCTTGTCGAGCCTGATGATCTCCATGGCCTGGGCATAGCCCGCAGCCACCATCACCTCGTGACCGCCGTCTTCGAGCACCCGCTTCACGAGCTCCCTCAGGGCGTCGTCGTCTTCCACCACGAGAATCCGGGCCTGGAACTCCGCGCCCGACGTGGCCATGTCGCCATAGTGTTTCAGATCGAGGGCCACCATCTCGCCGCTGCTCAGGATCGGGCTGAGATCGTACGGGGGGAACGTCACCGAGAAGATGGTGCCTTCACCGACGGCGCTCTCGAGAGAGATCATCCCCCTACACTGCTCTACGGCGCCGTACACCATCGACAAGCCCAGGCCTGTACCTTCGCCTTGGGGCTTGGTGGTGAAAAATGGTTCGAAGATGTGGGCCTGTACCTCGGGGGTCATGCCCACACCGGTGTCGGCCACCTGTAGGAGCACCTGGGGCCCGGACTCGCTCTCGACGACCTTCGTGCTCACGGTGACGACGCCCCCGGAGGGCATGGCGTCCCGAGCGTTCACCACGAGGTTGAGTACGATCTGCTCCATGAGGCTGACGTCGGCGTACACTTGGGGCACGTTGGGATCGAGGTGGTGATCCACCTGCACGTAATCTTCCATGAGCGGCCGGGCGAGGCTGAGGGTCTCGGCCACCACAGTGTTGAGGTTGAAGGCCTTCATGCTCACCACCTGCCGGCGGCTGAAGGCGAGCAGCTTGCGGGTGAGTGCCGAAGCCTTCTTCGCCGACTTGATCACCTTGATCAGATCATTGCGCACCAGGGGCTTCTCGGTGGCGAGGGCCGCCAGCTCGGCATAACTCAAGATCGACGTGAGCAGGTTGTTGAAGTCATGGGCCACGCCGCCGGCGAGGCGACCGATGGCCTCCATCTTGGTGGACTGCCTCAGGTGACTCTCGAGTTCTTGCTGCATCGTGATGTCGGCGAGGAAGCCCACGAGGTGCACAGGCGTACCCTGACGGTCGAGGACCAGGTCGGCGTCATGACGGATGGTGATCCAGGCCCCGTTGCCCTGATGCATACGGTAGTCGATGTGCACGGGCTGCCCACGATGACGGCAATCATCGAAGGCCTGAATCACCTCGGCCCGATCATCGGGGTGCACCATCAGGATCCAGTCACCAAGCACTCGAGGCAGGGCCTTGGGCTCGAGCTTGAACAGATCGGGACCCCCTTCGCCCACCGAGAGCTTGTCCTGTACCGGAGACCACTCGAAGAGGACCTGCTTGGTGGCTCGCACCGCCGCAGAGTAGCGCTGCTGCCACTCCACCACCGCCCGCATGGCCTGACGATAGAGCGTGATGTCGTGTGCGGTGATCAAGAACAGTGAGGCATCTTCGATCTGCAAGCGCGAAGCGTTTACCTCGACATGCATTTGCCGACCGCGGTGGCGGATCAGCTGCACCCCCTGCTGCTCGTGCTCCGAGCCCCCCTCGAGGGCGATCACCATCTTCTCGAGCTGGGCGGAGAGCTGAGGCTCGGTGAAGATCTGGTTGATCAGCTGATGCTCGACGTCTGTGCGTGTGCGCTGCAGCAGCTTGCACATGGCGGGGTTGATCTTCATCACCCTGCGGGTACGACCGTCGAGGAGCATCATGCCACCCATGGCCTGCTCGAAGACCTCCGACATGTGATGGGCGGCCTCGTTGAGGGTGTGAATGGTGGACTCACAGCTCTCGAGGTGATCGCTGACGTCGGTGAGTGTCACATACTCGAGAGGCTCACCTTCGAGGACCTCGAGTGGGGCACACGATAGAGCGAAGCTGAAGAGCCGGTCGCCATTGCACGTGACGGCCCAAGGTTGCTGTTCGGCGTTGAACGCCTCAGCGTGCATGGCATCAGTGCCTGACCCCGCAGTACCCAATCCCTTGATGCTGGAAGGCCACTGTACGAACAGTTGCTCTACAGGTTGACCCAGGGCCTCGGCTTCAGGCGCTTCGATGACCTGAGCAAAGGCGGCGTTCAACCCCACACAGTGCCCCGACCGGTCCATGACGATGACAGGCTGTGTCATGCCATTCAGGTGCTGCACCAACACAGGGTGTACGCGGGCACGGGTTTCTGGCTCCAGCAACATGTGCACTCTCTCAGCGACTCTCCAAGCCCGCGCCCGAGAGGTCAATCTGCCTCTCATCCTTCGCCATGTCTACGATCAAAAGTGAAGCATCGAGCATCTGTTCGTTCACGATTTGAGCGCCCGACCTCCGGCGTGCAAGACCCCTGATCAATCTCGGCGGGAAGAAGCGATACCTTAAGCGAACTTGCACTGTAAGTGGCCCCACGGCACCAGGGGGCAGAGGCACCTCGTAGAGCGCCAGCCGAGGCTCGAAAGGTCGCAGTGCCGCGCCGTCGAAGAAACGGTTGGCCTCGAGGGGATGGTCCACCTCGAGCTGGCGGCTCCGCGCCACGGGCGTGTCGGTCACCGGATCGACGAGGGGGGCCCCGAGGAACCTGTGCCGATCCCACAGCGCCCTCGCCGTGGCCTCCAGAGCCTCCGAGGTGCCCTCTGGATCCAGCTCCCAGTCTCGATCAGAGGTGACCGGCCCGCCTGCTTCATCGAGCTTCACCCTCTGGAACGCGTTGGTGAACCGCACGATGCCCTGGTTCAGACCCAGAGGCCGCAGATCAGCATCCGGGCCAGGGATCACACACCGGGCGCCCAACGACTCGGGGTCGAGATCGACGAGCACATGACGCAGATCTTCGTCGTGGGTGATGCCATCACCATCTCTGTCGATCAGATATCCACTGCGATAGATGACACACCGCTGCTGAGTCAGATCACACAGGCCGCTGCGCTCGCGGCGCATGCGGGCTTCACGGGTGAGGCCACCAGACGACTCCGCATCGGCGAGCACGGGATCAGGTGTCCCATCGGGGCCTGGTACGGTGCACGGCAGCGCGAAGTCGTCCACCCCCGGCGTGTCGAAGGTCAGATCGAAGCACTCGGCGTGGGCGGTACAGGTGCGCCCTTCGTCCACCACCTGCATGGCCACCCAGACCTCGCGCTCCTGGCTGAACCCTGCGGGCACGTTGTGACCCGCGCCAGTGTTCTCCAACCAGACAGGCACCGAGAGCAGGCCTTCGGCAGCCACCGCCTCGGGGACCTCGTCGAGGTGCATCTTCACCGCCGCCCGGAGCATGTCCGCCCGACGCTCTTGCAGGCAGGTGGGCCGGCCCCACTCATCTTCGGAGCAAGCGCCGTCGAGCCCTCGGCGGTCGGAGAGCGCCCGGCGGGCTCTCCGGGCCATGTCGTCATCGGGCCATGGCGCCAGCACATCCGCGGCATCGTCTGCGGGGAAAGGCACCATCGGGTGGGAGACCGCAGTGAAGTCGTGCACAGACACCCGCCTGCGAGGCAGCTCAGCCTGAACAGAGCCCTCGGCCGTGGCCGCCTTCCCTGCGGGGTACAGCTTGTGTGCCTTGCGCTGCAGCGTCGAAGGATCCACCCCGGCGAAGGCTTCGTCGTAACGCACCTCGTCGTCGAAGCGACGATAGGGATAGAGGCTCATATGGCAGTCCTGGCAGGTGATCTCCTCTCCGTGAGACACCGCGCCCTCACCGCCGGGCAAACCCACGACGCCGAGCTCGCCACGCAAAGGGTTGAGCGGATGCGCTGGATCAGCCCAGGGGCTTTGCTGCCATTCGGAGAACAGATTCTCCAGCCGCGCCATGGGGGCGCCCGCCAGATCGCGCTCGCCGCGCACGACATCTTCCACAGGCAGCCGCACGTCGTGACATGCCCCGCAGAACTCGGCGCTGCTCAAATAGGGTTGTGTGCTCGACGGGCTCTGCGCACTGAGGGCTGAGTGATGAAAGGCGTTGCTCACTGGATCGGCGATGGGCCCAAGTTTGGTGGCGCCAGGGGTAAACCTCAGGGCCCCGTTGGCGATGCCGTCGCCGAGAGGACTGCCTTCGAGATCAGGCCCGGAGACCCTATGGCAGAAATCACAGGTGATGCCCTGGTCGATTGGGTCTTCGAGTCGCGCTCGATGCGCTACGCCCTCGGCACTGGCGGGTTGCCCGATCCCTTCGGCGACCCCCACGGGGGCATGACAGCGCACGCACAGGTTCCTGCCCTGCCCCTCGCCATCATCACTGAAGATGTCGTGGTCGATCTCCCCCACAGCCAGCTCGAGAGCGGCGAAGACCGGTGAGCTGGCTGCGTAATTCATGGGCGAAGGGGCGTACTCGTCTACCTGTCGCGGGTGACACGGCGCACACGAATCGATGGGCAAAAAAGCCGCATGGGCCTCGGGGCGCACCTCGGGCAGGGTGTCGGATACAGGTCCTGGATCACACGCCGACGTCGCGATCCATGAGATCGCCATAGCCCGCCACCAGCTGCTGCGTAATCGGCCCCGGGGCCTCATAGATCAATCCGTCGATGTTGCGCACAGGCACGATACCGCGAACGCTGCTGGTGATGAACACCTCGTCCAGGGCTTCGAGATCATGTCGATAGATCGTCGGGGTGATCACCTCGACCCCCACTGTTCGGGCGGCCTCGATGACTTTGCGTCGCGTGATGCCGTCGAGGATGCCCACAGACAAGTCGGGGGTGATGAGCTGACCATCTTTCACGCCGAAGAAGGTGCTGGTGCCGCCTTCGAGCACTCGACCGAGGGTGTCCACCCGCAGCGACTCGTAGGCGCCTGTGTCTCGGGCCATGCGGGCCCCCTTCACCGCCAGCGTGCGATCACCACTCTTCACCTTCGGATCCCGATTGCCCTCTTCCCCCAGATCTCTCCGATGGGTCTGAAACGACGTCAGGATACAGCCGATTTCGAGCAGCTTCTGGGGCACGCGGGGCATGGGCTTGGCAAAGATCACCCGGTTGGGCGGGTAGGCGGTCTTGGGGTCGAGGGATAACGGCCCCTCGCCGCGGGTGATGACGATGCGCACATAGCTCTCACCCCAGGTGACCCCTTCGAGCAGCCCATGCATGTTGGTGTAGATCGTGTTCACCAACGAGCCGAGGATCATCCCCATCCGCTGAGCCGAAGCCACGAGACGCTCGCGATGTGCGTACCAGAAGAGTGGCCGGCCGTGATGCGTACGCATGACCTCGTAGACGGAGTCACCGTGCAAGAACCCTCGATCGAACACCGAGATGGTGGCCTCTTCAGGTCCGGTGATCTGACCGTTGATGCTCACCAGCACCGGATCTCGAGTGGGGATGGGCATGGCTCTCTCCTTGCGGCCAGTGCGTGGCGCCCTGAACAGCTCACCCCAAGCATGCTCAGAAAGGCAATCCCTGGGCGTCGCACAAGAACTTGCAGTACCCATGGCCTGCCTCGTAGGCCGCCATCAGCTCGTCCACCAGCGCAGTCGTCGAGAGTACGTCCGCTTCGAGAGGTTGCACGAGGATGTGATCTTTGCGCTTGAGCTCCACGATCATCGGGTGCTCTTTGACGTAGCCCTTCGGCGGCCGCTTCAGGGTGTCCCCCGCCTGTTCGAAACGGGCAGTGAACTTCGGATCGTTGATGATGGCGGTGTACTCGTCGCCCTTTTCGGCGATGCGGGCCCTGATCTGGGCCAGGGGCTCTCGGTCAGGTCGCCACATGCCGAGACCAATGAAGATCTCCTCCAGGCTGATGTGCAGGTAGAGCCCCGGGGCGTGTACGTCCTTGCCCGCCTCGTGGCGGAACTGAATGCCCACGTTGGTCTTGTATGGTGTCTTGTCGGCACCGAAGCGGGTATCGCGGTAGATGCGCATGAGCGAGCCGCCCATCTTGCGGTCGTCGGCCTTCAGGTGAGCCTCGGCGGTGGTGAAACGCTCGTCCATGGCCCGGGCGAGGGCCCGGGCTGGCTCACGGATCAGCTGCTCGTATCGGGGCTTGTTGGCGTTGAACCACTCGCGGTTGTTGTTGGCGGTGAGCTCGAGCAGGAACTGGAACATCTGCGGATCGAACCCAGTGAAGGGTGCAGGCTCGGGGGCGGCTTTGGCTTTGGCTTTCGCGGGCAACGGATGACTCCAGCTCGGTGGTGGATGGTGTTTGGGGCGCACCTTACCCGAGAGTTCTGTCAACTGAGTGTCAGTTTTGCCACTGCCATTGCGCGGATGACTGACAGGGGGCTCACCAGGGGCGATGCAGTCTCGATCTCGACGACACCTTGCGGCATGCTCCCCTCATGAGCACATCGAACGCCCCTGGCAGTACACCTTCCGGTACCCTCATCGCCGAGCGCTACGAGATCGCCGAGCGCCTCGGTGAAGGGGCCATCGGCACCGTCTATCGGGCCCGAGATCATCGCCTCGAGTTTCGAGAAGTGGCCATCAAGCTGCTCAAGCCCGACACCCCAGAAGATCAGATCGCCCGGTTCCGCCGCGAAGCCTTGTTGGTGAGCGGCCTGTCGAGCCCCTTCATCGTCGGGGTGAGCGACTTCGATCGTCTCGAGAACAAGCAGCCCTACCTCGTGATGGAGTGTCTCAAGGGCGAGAACCTCGGCGATCGCCTCACTCGTGAGCCCCAGCTGCCGATCCCCCGGGCATTGCACATCACCGACGGGATCCTCGCGGGCCTCGAGGCCGCTCACGCCGCGGGGGTGGTGCACCGCGATCTCAAACCGGCGAACCTGTTCCTCACCACGGGGCCCGGGGTGAGCGATCACCCCAAGATCCTCGACTTCGGCTTTGCCCGGGTGTTCAGCCGCCCCCTCGACGCCCTCGACGTCACCAAGGACGAGCCCCTCGTGGTGGGCACCGTGAGCTACATGGCCCCAGAGCAGCTCAAGGCCCGCCACGTGGACCACCGCTCTGATCTCTACAGCGTGGGGGCCCTGCTGTTCCGCATGATCGCCGGGCGCCTGCCGTATGACATCGACGAGAAGGCCGACAACCCGATGCAGGCGGCCATCTTCCGCATGAAGCGCATCAAGAACCCCCTGCACCGACTGCAAGATTTGATGCCCCAGCAGCCCGATCTCGGACCCCTCGACGAGGTGCTGGCCCAGGTGCTGGCGTTTGATCCGGCGAAGCGGCCGGCCACGGCAGGGCTGTTCCGCAAGGCCCTCGCCGAGGCGTGGAGCCACGGCCGGCTGCAGCGTCAGGAGTCTCTCCCTGGGGCAGGCGACGCCGTGTGGCAGAGCCCGGCGAGCGGCCTCGACAATCTGCGCCTGCTGGACACCATCGATCAGGCGCCGGCCTTCGTCGTGCCCACCGCCGAAACCCCAGCGGCCATCACCAGCACTGGTGAGCTACCGCCGCTCCCCGACGCCGCAGTAGAGACGCCCTACCCATCGAACCCGCCTGCGCCCATAGAAGAGCCGACACCTCGAACGCCACCCGAGCCTACGGCGACGGTACAGCCGCCTGCTCGAGATCGGTTGTGGCTGGGGGTGCTCATGGGCGCAGGGCTCATGGCGGCGGGCGGGGCGTTGATGTGGTTCGTGATGAAGTGAGCGCCCCTCACAGGTGCTCTACTCTTCCCAGGTCCAGCCTTCGATCTTGATGCCCTTCTTCACGTTGTAGCCCACCTGGCGGTGCTTCACCTTGCCACCCTCCACCCAGATGAAGGTGGGCGTACCGCTCACGCCGTGGGCCACGAAGCTGCGCCGCAGCTCGTCGCTCACGATGAGGGGCAGGAAGGCCTTGTCCCACTTGCCCAGGAACTTCTGCACGATCTCGGGCTCTTCGTCGGTCACCGCCACCACCTGCACCCCCGTGGCCTTCGACCAGTCGAGCAGCTCGGGCACAGCCCGTTTGCAGGGGCCGCACCACGTGGCCCAGTAGAAGAGCATGTACGGGCCCTCGGAGAGCGTCATCGACGATCCGGGCTTCAGGCCACCCGCGGGGGCCGTCACCACCTTCAGGTTCTCGATCTTCGGCGCCGACTCACCGAGCTCTGGCGGGCTCGGCAGCTCGGGCCACTCCAGCGGATAGGGGCCGAGGTTGAAGGTGAGCGTGATCGGCTGCCCGTCGCGACGGGCTTCGATCTTCAAGGGGGTGAACTGAGGCGAGCGCATCGTCCACTCCCTGATTTGCCTCGGCTCTTCGAAGTGGGCCCCAGGCGGCCCCAGGATGACGTCGCCCACCTGCACCCCGGCCTTCTGAGCCGGTGAGTCGGGGAACACACTCATGACCCCCACGGCGCCCCCGGCGAGCTTCCACTTCTCTTTCTGAGCAGGCTTGAGCGGGCGGAACCGGATGCCCAGCCAGGAAGGCAGCACCTTCTCGATCTTCTTCAGCTCGTCGGCGAAGGGCGGCAACGGCTCCGGCGCCTTCGGATCAGCCTTGGCGATGGAGGCGTCCAGATGCCCGGGCGTGAACTGCTCGCAGGCGGTCAGGCGTTGCCAGGCAGCCTTCTGTGCCTCATGACCCGGCGTGCTCAACCAAATCTGGCCAGCGACCTCCACCAGAGAGGTGCGCAGTCGCAACAGGATCGCCAGCCTCAGCTCGAGGCGCTCCCACGACTTGCGGGCGGTGCGGGCCTTCTGCGCCAGCGTGTTGGCCCGACGCCAGACCTGCTCGCGACCCCGGGTGAACTCAAGCAGGGCCGGCAAGACCTCTCGGAGCAGCTTCATCTGCGCGGCGTCGTCCAGCTCTTTGAGCGCCTTGGGCTGCAGCTTCTTCGACCACTTAGGCTGAGCCTCGAGGAAGTGGGCGAGGTTGTCTCGCTTGAGATCGTCGAGGGCCTCGGACCATCTCTTGGCGTAGGTGCGCACGGCCTTGGCGTTGTCGGGGAGCTTGCCAGCATGCTGCTCGAGCTCTCCGAGCGTGCGGGGGCTGAAGGTGCCATAGGTGTTCCCAATGGCGTCCATGTGTCTGATGTGGCGCTCCCAGCGCCCTCGATCCTGCCATGCCTGCTGCAACAACGCGTCGACATAGGCCTCGAAGCTCTGGCCCCTGGCCTCAGCTGCTGCGCGCAGCAGCCGCTCGAGGTAGAGCTGAGAGCTGCGCACGGGTACGTCGGGCCGGTCGTCGAAGCGCGACACCTCATCATGTGCGCTCACCAGATCGCGATGTCGGCTCAGGGCGTCGATGAAGTGGAAGGCGTGGCCCACGCGCTCCACGCCGCGGCCTCCGGGGTAGCAGCCATAGGCCTGTCGGTCCCGATACGTGGAGTAGAAGCCGCAGGTGTCTCCTGGTGGCTCTTCGGCGCCAGGGGCATAGATCGAATACCCGAAGGTGCCCGAGTAGCACTGGCTCATGACCTCGACGGTCTTCACCCCCTCGGGCAACTCTGCGAGCAGGGCTTCGAACTCTGCCACCGACATCTCCTCATGCCAGAGATCGATGCGGCCATTGTCGGGGTGAGCGTCATTGCCTTCGCCGTGATCAGTGACGTAGATGAGCAAAGTGTCGCCGGCCTCGAGGGGCGAGCTGCGGAACCAGCCCCGCAAAGCGCCATAGGTGGCCGGTTGGAGCTTCACCTCGGCCCACTCGGTGTTCACCAGCTCGATGCGGGGGTTGAGCACCCGACCGGGGGCGGTGTCGTCGAGCAGCCACCAGCCTTTGGGCACCCCCTTGCGGCTCTGGGCAAGATCGAGGGTGTCTCGCTCACCGTCGCTGGAGAACACCGTGATGTGATCTGCAGGGATCCCACGGGCCACGAGGATGGTGTGCATGTCTTGGATGTGGTGCAGGTGGCTGAGGTAGTTGCTCCGGGGGTTGGCGCCCCCGTTGATGAGCACCACGTAGGTCTCCCCAGCCTTCACCTCGGCGGCCCCGTGGGCGAGCATGGGCAGGGCGGTGAGCAAGGCGGCGATGATGAGCAAAGTTCTCAAGGGCTGCGCTCGATGCGATGGTCAGTCCCTGAAAGATGCCACGATCACCGCCGGGGGCGCCAAGGCCTTTGGCGCGTCACTCTGCTTCCAGGATCTCCACCACCAACGACTCCAGGCTCCGCATGCCCGCAGCTCGGCCCACCTCGAGTGCGGCGTCGACATCAAATCCAAGGCGCTCGGCGTGAAAGAAGGCCCACGATGCCCCCACCCGGTTGCTCGAGGCGCAGTGCAAGTACACAGTGCCGCCAGCATCAATGAGCGCCTCGTACAGGTCATACATGCCTTCGCGGAAGGCCACATCGCGGTAGTCGTTCCCACTGGTGGGGTAGCGGGTGAAGCTGCCACCGAGGCCCTCGACGAGGCCTGGCTCGTCGAAGGGATCTTCTTCGGGGTAGCGCAGGCTGATGACTGGCACCCCAGCTTCCACGACCTCAGTGAGGCGAGCTTCGGTGGGCTGGCCAGCGGCAATCCAGTCGAACTCTACATCGCGCTCGTAGTCTTCGGTGGCCCTCAAGATCACGGCCTCTGAGGGCATCGCCTCCATATCTGGGGCCCCCAAGTCAGGCAAACCCATGTCAGCGTTCCCGGGGGGCATCATCTCCATGTCCGATGCCGTCTCGGTGCCCATGTCCATCTCTGTGGCCATGATCTCAGCGTCCGGGACAGCCTGAACGTCGCCACTGTCGTCGCCGTCGTCACACGCCACAGCGCTCACCAGGATTGTGCAGATGGTCCACATCGAACTTCGCATCGTTCGCTCCTCAACAACCAGAACAAAACAAAATACAATTGATTAACTACATCAATGAAACACCATTCAAAAGGTTACGCCCCTCAATGGGTTTCGATGCATGGTGAGCGCAGCGATACCTGAGCGAGCAATTTGGAGTCTCTCACCCATGTCGTATGCCGATCTGCCCTGGGATGACGTCAGATTGTTCCTCACTCTCTATCGGGCGCGGACCATGGGTGAGGCCGCGAAGAACCTCAAGATCAACATCTCGACCATCTCCCGCCGCCTCATCGCCCTCGAAGAGGCCCTGGACACGCGCCTGTTCGATCGCGGTCGAGAGGGCCTCAGGGCCACCCAGGCCGCCCATGATCTCATCGCCGCCGCCGAGCTCGTGGAGCATGGTGTGGCGCAGTTCTCCAATGCCATCGACGGCCTCGAGCGAGAGATCTCTGGTGTGGTGCGTCTCGCGTGCCCGCCTGACGCAGCCGATGTGCTGGTGCTGCCCATGCTCAAGGGGCTGCTGACACGACACCCGCAGCTGCGGATCAGCCTTCAGCCCGGCGAGTCCGTCGTGGATCTCAACCGTCGAGAGGCAGATCTGGCGCTGCGCATCGTCAAGCCCACTCGCGGTGATTTGCTGGTGCGCAAGGTGGGCACGGTGAAGTTCCTGCTGGCCGCTCACCCCGAGCTGGCTTCACGGCTGACCCCCGTGACCTCGCTGGCTCGACTGCCCTGGGTGGGTTGGGGAGACCAGCTCGAAGACAGCCCACTGGCGCGCTGGATGACGACTCACATGGGCACTGCTCCAGTGATCAGCACCGACAGCCTCAGGACACAGATCGCAGCGGCGGCCTCAGGCCTCGGGGTGGCTCTGGTGCCCCACCCCAGCGTGGGCCACTACGGCCTCGTTCCGCTGGCCCTGCCCGAGACGATCTCCAGGGCATTGCCTCAGACCGATCTGTTCCTGGTGACGCACCAGAGCTTGAGGCATGTACCCCGTGTGAAGGCGGTGTGGGAGGCGCTGCTGGACACATTGAGCGGCATCTAGAGAGGCTTTTTTCAAAAAAACTGAAACAGTTTCTCGCCGCTCTGGATATGCCTGACTGACGATGAAAAAGCGCCGCTCCAACGAGGCCTCAGACGCCGATCTCAGCCGCCGCGCATTGCGGGGAGACCACAGCGCCTGGAGAGCCCTCGTTCGACGACACACCCCCATGGTCTACCGGCTGTCGGCTCGAATCCTCGGCCCTGGCCCTGAAGCAGAAGACGCTTGTCAGGAGGCGTTCCTCAAGATGCACCGCGCCCTGCACCAGTACGATCCCACCCGGCCCCTGGCGCCGTGGCTCGGGCGCATCACCTACCACGTCTGCCTCAAGCGGCTGGCCAGGGTGAAGGGCGACGCCGAGGCGACAGATCCGGTGGAGCTGGGGCAGATGCTCGACGAGCGCGCAGCGAGCCCGGAGCGGGCCGCTGCTGATCGCGAAGCCGGGCGTATCATGCAGGCCGCCCTCGACACGCTCTCGGCCCAGGATCGCGCCCTCATCACCCTGCGCTATGTCGAGGGCATGACCGACGTAGAGGTAGGCGAGGCCGTGGGCATGCACCGCAACACCGTGCGCACCCGGCTTTTCCGTGCGCGTCAGGCCCTGCGCAAGATGCTGGGGCCCCTGTTCGACAAGCCCCTGTTCGACAAGGCAGGTGACCGATGAAGACCCAGGCGGAGATCGATCTCGCCCGTCGACTCGACGACTACCTCGACGGGCGGCTGAGTCACGAGGAGACGCGGATCACCGAGCGGTTGTTGATCGAGCCGGAGATCGCCGACGCCCTCGCCGAAGCCATCGCGCTGCGAGAGCTGCTCAGCCACGTGGCTGAGCAGCTCTC
This sequence comes from Bradymonadia bacterium, assembly GCA_046290225.1. Taxonomy (GTDB): domain Bacteria; phylum Myxococcota_A; class Bradymonadia; order UBA7976; family UBA1532; genus JBKAGE01. Next base: position 64,315 of record JBKAGE010000002.1, read on the forward strand.
GCCCCCCGAGGGCCTCGACGATCGCATCATCGCCGCCCTGGGTGTCGAAGAAGAGGCTGAGGTGCTCGATCTCACCGAGGCGCCTGCAGGTGGCTGGGTCCGCGGGCTCTTCGCCACTGCTGGCATGATGGTCCAAGGCTCTCGCTCAGGGGTGAGCAACATGGGATACGCCCTGGCCTCCTTCAGCTTCTGGCCCTCGAAGGAGAAGCCCCCGCGCCGGCCTCTATGGCGGCGCGCTCTGAGCTTCGCCGGGAGGCAGGGGTGATCGTGGAGGTCCTCTGGTGGGCGCTCTGGGTGATGCTCGGCGGCCTGGCGCTGCTGATCTTCATGCCCTGGACCTGGCGTGTCGAGGGCAACCTCGATGACGAGGGGGCGTGGTGGCACGCCCACCTGACCTGGGGCCTCGGGCTCCTGGCGATCCACGCCGGCAGCGACGGCGCCACCCTGCGGGTGTGCGGTCTGCGAGTGGTGAAGCTGTCCGGCCGGGGAGAACAGTCCCAGGAGAAGCAGAAACGACCGCGCAAAAGGCGCAAGGGGTCGAAGAAACGCAGTCGTCGGGGCGTGCGCTGGTTCCTCGCTCATCGGCGTACGCTGCTCTGGTGCGTCAAACGATATGTGAAGGCGCTGCACCTCAGCGGCTGCATCGAAGGTGAGATCGGCCTGCCCCGACCTGATCAGACCGCAGCAGTGCACCGCCTGCTCGATGCCCTCGATGCTCGGCTCCCTCTGGGGGTGCTGCAGGTCCATGTGCACTGGGTAGAAGAGGTCCTCGCGCTCCGGAGCCACCTGAAGGGTTGGATGTGGCCCGCTCAGGTGCTGGCGATCACGATCGCCCTACTGTTCCACAGCCGCACGCGGCGCATGCTGCGCGCCACTTGATTCGACAATTCTCACAGCATTTCTCACAGCACTTCTCACAGGGGTCTTCACGGACTCAACGGAGGCAAGACATGAAGCACGTACAGGCCATGCTCGAGGCCGTCACCGGACGCCTCAAGGCCCTCGCCCAGCGAAACGCCGTCGTGGCCAAGCCCATCTCCGTGGGCGATCGCCATGTGCTCACCCTCTGCGAGCTGAGCATCGGCTTCGGCGGCGCTGGGGGCGCTGGCGAAGGAGAAGAGAGTAGCCACGGCGGGGGCAAAGGCACTGGCGGCGGCGCCGGCGGCAAGGCCGCAGCCTGCCCTGTGGCCGTGCTCATCGTAGAAGACGGCAAGGTCCGTCTGGAGCACCTGGGCACATGATCCCGCTTTTACTCGACTTTCTCATCTCATCCATCAAATCACTGCTCACTGGGAGAAGACGCCATGGACTCGATTCTCGATCTGCTCAACACCGTCGCCGGTAACCTCGAAGACGCCTCCCAGAGCGATGTGGTGGTGGGGCAGGCCATCGATCTGGGCAAGGTACAAATCGTGCCGTTGTCCCGGCTGAGCCTGGGCCTCGGCGTCGGCGGTGGCGAGGGTCAGGGAGAGGTGCACGCCCACGGCAAGGGCCGCCACAAACACCGTGGCGGCAAGGGCAAGGGCCGCGGCGCGGCCACAGGCATGGGGGCCAAGATCAGACCTGTGGGTGTGGCCATCTTCACCGAAGACGGCGTCGAGGTGCTCCCCATCGCCGATCGCAAAGGGATACTCGACAAGATCTTCGACAAGATCCCCGACGTCATCGACATGGTGGAGCGGGTGACGGGGAAAGACGCACCAGCGAAGGATGCATAGACCCTCGGGCTGCTCCACGCAGCCATCGCCAGTCCTCGAGCATCTACCCCCTGACACACATCGAGGACACCGCATGAAACTGCAGCTCGAGCACACCTTCGCCCGCGATCTCGAGGGGCTCTACATCCCGCACACGCCTCAGGGGTTCCCCCAACCCGAGCTGATGCTCTTCAACGACGCGCTCAACGAGGCTCTGGGCTTGCCAGAGGTGACACCAGAGCAAGCCGCGATGCTGTTCTCGGGCAGTGGGCTCCCCGATGACGCCGAGCCTCTGGCCCAGGCCTATGCCGGGCATCAGTTCGGCGGGTTCAACCCCCAGCTCGGCGACGGGCGCGCCACCCTCATCGGCGAGAAGGTGGCTCCTGATAGGCGTCGGTTCGATCTGCAGCTCAAAGGGTCCGGCCGCACCCCCTTCTCCCGAGGTGGTGATGGCAGGGCTGCAGTGGGGCCGGTTCTGCGGGAGTACCTGGTCTCCGAGGCGATGCACCACCTCGGCGTGCCCACCACCCGCGTGCTGGCGGCCATCAAAACTGGGGAAACGATCCGCAGGGAGACCCCGCTCCCCGGGGCCGTGCTCACCCGGGTGGCGGCGAGCCACCTTCGCGTGGGCACGCTGCAGTTCTTCTCGGCTCGGGAAGACCACGAGAGCCTGAAGCGTCTCGTGGACTACACGCTCCAGCGCCACTTCCCGGATCGCGTAGGCGCTGAGTCACCGGCCCTGGCGTTGCTCAACGGGGTGGCGCTGGCTCAGGCGAATCTCATCGCCCGCTGGATGCACGTGGGCTTCGTGCACGGGGTGATGAACACCGACAACTTCGCCCTCTCCGGGGAGACCATCGACTATGGCCCCTGCGCGTTCATGGACACGTACGACCCGGCGACGGTCTTCAGCTCCATCGATCACCACGGTCGATATGCCTATGGCAACCAGCCAGGCATCGGGAAGTGGAACCTGGCCCGTATGGGCGAAGCGTTGTTGCCCTTGCTCAACGCAGATCAAGATGCTGCGGTGAAGCAGGTGTATGGGGTTTTGGACCTGTATCAGAGCACTTTCGAGGGTCACTTCCTCGCGGGCATGCGTCGGAAGTTCGGTCTCGTCGGTGACGAAGCGGGAGACGCCCCCCTGATCTCCACCTTCTTCGACTGGATGCGGGACACGCACAAGGATTTCACCAGCACCTTCCGGGCCCTCGCCCGTGGGCTGCGAGAAGATGCTCTGCCCTTCGACGACGTGCCCTTTGCCCAGTGGCACACGCGCTGGCGTGCTCGACACGGCGACGCCGAGCCCGCCTCTGTCGCCGACGCCATGGATCGCGTCAACCCGCTCTACATCCCCCGCAACCACCTCGTGGAAGAGGTCCTCGAGGCCGCCGAGGGTGGAGATCTCGACCCCATCCGCACCCTGTTGCAGGTGCTGGCATCTCCCTTCGAGGTCCAAGCAGGGCGTGAGCGCTATGCGGAGCCCGCGCCGGCCTCATTTGGCTGCTACCGGACTTTCTGCGGTACTTGATGCCTGTTGCATGCTCAAGGAGGACTCGATGATCGACTGGAAAGAGGTGTTGCGCCGGGCCAAAGAGGGCAACGCAGAGCCCCCTCGACGGGTGGAGAAGTCAGAGGCCGAGTGGCAAGCCGAGCTGAGCCCTGAGGTCTTCTACGTGACCCGCCGCTCGGGGACCGAGCGACCCTTCAGCTCGCAGATGTGCGGCCTCTTCGGCCCCGGTCTGTATCACTGCGCATGCTGCGGCACGCTGCTCTTCGACGCCGCGGAGAAGTTCGACTCGGGCACGGGATGGCCCTCGTTCACCCAGCCTGTGGACGGCACCACTGTGGCCTATCACGCGGATCACACGCACGGCATGGTTCGGGTGGAGACCACCTGCGCCGTGTGTGACGCTCACCTGGGTCACGTGTTCCCCGACGGACCCCCGCCCTCGGGTCTGCGCTACTGCATGAATGCAGTGGCCCTGCACAAAGAAGGCGCCTGACAGCCCCCTGGGGGCCTACCCCGGCAGCTTCGCCTGATTCACGATACGTTTCGCCTCTCGCAGGCCCGACATCACCGCCCCGTGGGCCGTGGCGAACATCTCCTCCATGGTGGCTTCCCCAGCGAACAAGACCGGTCCCATGGGCTCGGCCAACGCAGTTCGATCTTTCGGTGAAGCGCCAACAGCGGTGAGGCTGTACGCCCCATGAGCGAAGGGGTCGGACCACCAGCGGGTCACGTACGTGGCCGCTGGTGTGGGCACCGAGCGCCCCAGGATCGCACGCAGCGCACGGAGCGTCCTGTCGATGATCGGCCCGTCGCTGGTGGTCTTCTGCATCTCCGCTGCAGATGGCCCAGTGCACAGGCCCACCCACGTCGTGGCGCCAGCGTGCTCGGTCATGTCGATGAGCAGCGGGCAGTCTCGCCCTGCGTCTCCTCGATGGAGCACCGAGCCGATCTCCGCAGGCCAGAAGCGCTCCGAGAATGTGAGGACCACCTTCTCCATGGTGTTCATCTGAAGGCGCTCGATGGCTGCCCTCTTGCCCGGACTCAGCGCAGGCTCGAACTTGATGCTGCCTGATTTGAGCACCCCGAGAGGCACAGTGACGATGACATGATCCGCAGTGATGCTGTCTGTTTTGGTGTCGACCGTCACGGTGTCTCCCGTGGTCTTCACGCGGGTCACCACATGCTCAGTGCGTACATCCACCCCCTCGGCGAGGAACTTCACCAGCTCGAGGTAGCCCCCCTCGATGGTCACATCTCCTCCGCTCAGCTCGTTGCTCGCGCTGTGAAAGAGCCAGTGGAGCGAGACCTGCTCCGAGGGCCCGGAGTCTCCGGTGAACGTGGTCAGGGTGTGCAACACCAGCGCCCGCAATGCCGGGGAAAGCTCCAGCTCGTTCACATAGGCCCTGAGGGCCTGTGCCAGGCTGGTCCGCTCGCTCTCGGCGAGCGCCTCGGTCGTTTCGGCCTCGAAGAAGCCCTCCACGGCTTCAACCACAGCAGCAGCTTCGTCTTCAGTCAGCGCTCTGCCGAGCGCGTCGTCGTAGATGACGGAGGGGTCGATCTCCTGAGGCGGCATCTTCAACCCCGCGGCGCGACACAGCACAGCGAGCGGGTTGTCATCGGGCCCATGGATCCAGGCAGCGCCGAGGTCGATCTTCGCCGCGCCCACCGAGGCGGTGTGGGTCCGCCCACCGATGCGGGCCCGCCCTTCGAGCACCACCACCTTCTGACCTGCGTTCTGTAGCGCCTTCGCCGCAGTGAGCCCCGCCAGACCTGCGCCGATGACCACCACCGAGCGCTGTGCTGGCGCAGACGCGTCGATCGATGACGGCTTGGGCTGCTTCGTGCACGCGCTCAACCCCCCAAGGCCGAGCGTACTCGCGGTCAACAGCTTGAACAGGGTCTCCATGGCCTCGCGGCGGGAGTGTATACCCATGCCCATCTCCTCTTTTTGACGTGCGTATTGCAAGACAGCCGTACACCTTCCGGCGTTGCCACCGTAGACTGTTTGTCATGCAGATTTCATGTTTTCGACTTGCCGCGTGCGCCATCGCCTTGATGGCACTCTCCCTGCCGTTCAGCTCTACGCCAGCCTCCGCCCAGGTGCATCCGCAGACACCGCCCGTGTTGAAGCCTCTGATGGAGAAACAACCCCTCACCACGCTGTTGATGGGCGAGTCCCCAGAGCCCACTCTCATCGCCACGTGGGTGAGAAAGAACGCTGATGTGCCTGCGGGCCTCTGGCTGCGGTCTCTCAACCGTGGGCCCATTGAGGCGAAGCGCATGCACCTCTTCAACGCCCTCGTCTCCACACCCAAGGGCAACGGCTGCCCTGATGGTGGCCAGGCGGTGTTGTGTTTCGCCGGCAGCACAGCCCCCCGCAGCCCCACCCTCATGATGGCAGGGCCCGATCAACTCTGGGTGCTCTGGGTGGTGCGCGAGACGCAGGAGCATCACAGCTTCACCAAAGAAGATCGGCGCCCCACAGAGCGCACCCTGGTGCGCACCGTACTCACTGATCATCTGAGAGCTGCGCCCATCACGATGAGCGATCGCCAGTGGATGCAAGGCCCTGCGGTCTCGCGCAAGCTCGAGGCGCTGCTCCCCGACGATGTGCAGTTGGAGTTCGCCATCATCGATGGCATGCCCACGGCCTTCATGGGGGCGCAACGATGGGCCCTCGACCAGAGAGAGTATGCGTGGAACACAGGCGCTCTGCTCGATCGCCCCGTGGAGCTCCCTCCACCTCCGCCACCACCACCGCCCCCGAAGATCTGCCGTGGCAAGCACAAAGAAGACTGCGGCAACGGGTGCGTCGACCTCCGCCGCAGCAGGCGCAACTGCGGCGGCTGTGGCCATGACTGTGGCAAATACAAATGCTCCGGGGGGGTGTGTGGCCCACACTGCTACCGCGACAGAGACTGCAGAAACGTCTTCGGCGTCAAACAAGGCCGCTGCTACACCGAGCTTGTGCAGCTGAGAGGCACACCGATGCCGGAGCCGAGCTGTGATGATGACGGCGACTGCGGCCGCTGGATGCGCTGCAACGGCGGGTCGTGTGTGCCTCTCAAGTGCAGAACCAGCTCTGATTGCCCCAAAGGGGGCCGCGCCCGGTGCCTGAAGAGCGGCGCCCACAAGGTGTGCATCCCTCGGGGGCAGTGCGTCGCCAACTTCCTGGTCCCTCAGGCCCCACCACGACCCTGAGACCATTCTGTCCACCAGCGCGCCCGTGTGCCATGCTCCCTCCACACCACGATCTAGGGAGTCGAGATGGCGCGTAAACTCATCGCCGAGTTCATCGGTACATTCTGGCTGGTCTTCGGCGGTTGCGGCAGCGCCGTGCTCGCCGCAGCATTCCCCGACGTGGGCATCGGCCTGCTCGGGGTCTCCTTCGCCTTTGGCCTCACGGTGCTCACCATGGCCTACGCCATCGGTCACATCTCCGGGTGTCACCTGAACCCGGCGGTGTCGATCGGGCTCTTCGTAGGCAAGCGGTTCGACGGCAAAGATCTCGCCCCCTACATCGTGACGCAGGTGGTGGCGGCCATCGCCGCCTCGGGGGTGCTCTATGTCATCGCCTCGGGTAAGGCAGGCTTCGCCGTGGGGGGCTTCGCCGCCAACGGCTACGGTGACCTGTCTCCAGGGGGCTACAGCATGGTGGCCTGCCTCGTGGCCGAGGTCGTGCTCACCTTCATGTTCTTGATCATCATCCTCGGCGCCACCGACGCCCGGGCGCCAGCCGGGTTTGCGCCGATCCCCATCGGCCTGGGCCTCACCCTGATCCACCTGATCGGCATCCCGGTGACCAATCTCTCGGTGAACCCCGCCCGGAGCACGGGGCCGGCCCTCTTCGCCGATGGCGCCTTCGTGAGCCAGCTGTGGTTGTTTTGGGTGGCCCCCATCGTGGGCGCGGTGCTCGCAGCGGTGGTGTACCGCGCGATGGCTGGCGACGCCGAGGCCTGACGCTCACGGCACTCTGAGGAACTCCACGTAGAACGAGACCTCCCCCAGAGGGGTCACCTCGTGGGGCACCTCGGGCTCCACCACCCCTTCGACCCCGGGGCTCAGCTCCACCTCCTCCATCACAGGCAGCAGGATCCGATAGAGCAGTCGGCCCTCCTCCACGTAAATACGACCCCACACACCGGCCTTGGTGTTGTGCTGGCGCAACAAGCCCTTGGGCACAGTCTCGGCGGTGAAACTGGGGGTGCGTTTGTAAGGGCGCACGTCTTCGGGCAGCGACTTCATGGGCAGGCCTCCTTGAGGTTCGACGTCGTTCTCGGCAGTCTGCGCTTCATCTCACCGAAGGCACAGCCCAGATGGAGCCATGATGCAGCTGAAGATGACCATCGACGAGATTCACGCACTGCTCGACGGGGTGTGGCCCGCCATCGGCGACTATTACCGAATCACCGAGCTCAGCCCCGGCACAGCAACGATCGTGTTCCAGACCCGCGAGTCGGATCTACGACCCGGGGGCACGATCTCGGGGCCCACGGTCTTCACGGTGGCTGATCTGGCATTCTACCTCGCCACGCTTGCTGTGATTGGGCCCGAGGCCCTCACGGTGACCACCAACCTCTCGGTGAACTTCATGCGCAAGGCACAGCTGGGGCCCCTGCGGGGTGAGGCCCGGGTGCTCAAGCTGGGGCGCTCACTCTCTGTGGGCGATGTGATGGTCTACAGCGATGTTGACGATGCGCTCATCGCCCACGCTTCGGTGACGTATTCGATCCCGCCGAAGAGGTAGGGCTCATCGTACGCAGCGTTCGTTCAGAACCACTCTGGCTTCATCGACAGTGTCGTGTCGTCCAGGCTCTTCAGCAGTGCAGCGTGTTGCTCGATGACTGGCAACTCGTAGCGATAGAAGAACTGCGCCGCCTGCAGCTTGCCTCGACAGAACCCCTCGTCCCCTGCCCCTGATTCGAGCCGACGGGCAGCCACCGCCGCCTGCTCAAGCCACATCCAGGCGATCACCGTGTGGCCCACCATCAGCAAGTAAGTGTACGCGTTGGCCAGGAACAGCCTCACCTGCCCCTGCATGGCGACACCGGCGAGCGACATGGTGGTCTCCGCCACCTGGCTCAATGCTTTGGAGAGACCCGTGCACAGCTCTTCGAGGCCCTCGACCCCATGGTTGCGCTCGACGCTGGCGGTGATCTCCCCCATGAGGCGCTTGAGGGCCCGACCCTGGTGCATCATGGCCTTGCGGCCGAGCAGATCCATACCCTGGATGCCGTTGGTGCCCTCGTGGATCGGGTTGAGCCGATTGTCCCGGTAGTAGCGCTCCACGGGGTAGTCACGGGTGTACCCGCAGCCCCCGAGAATCTGGATGGCATAGTCATTGGCTCGGGGCCCATACTCCGACGGCCAGGCCTTGGCGATGGGGGTCAAAATCTGTAGCAGATCGTCGGCCCGCTCCCGATCCTCGTCACTCTCTGCGGTGGCCATCTCGTCGATGAGCCGGGCGCAATACACGCCCAGGGCCATGCCGCCCTCGGCGTAGGCTTTCTGGGCGAGCAGCATGCGCCGCACATCGGCGTGCTCGATGAGGGCCACCGGCGGTGTCGTGGGATCACGCTGATCGGGGTGACGCCCCTGGGTCCGCTCGCGAGCGTACTGCAGCGAGTAGCGATAGCCGGCATAGCCGAGCATGCTGGCGCCGAGGCCCACACCCACCCGGGCCTCGTTCATCATGTGGAACATGTACTTCAGGCCATGGTGAGGCTTGCCCACGAGGTGCCCCACAGCGGGGGCGTCGTCGCCGAAGACGAGGGCGGTGTTCACGGTGCCCCGGTAGCCCATCTTGTGATTGAGACCGATGAGTTTCACCCCGTTGTGGGCCCCAACCTTGCCCTCGGCGTCGATGTGATGCCGCGGCACGATGAACAGAGAGATGCCCTTCACGCCCGGAGGCGCGTCGGGCAGCCGCGCGAGCACGAGGTGCACGATGCTCTCCGAGAGCTCGTGCTCTCCGCCGGAGATCCACATTTTGTCGCCGATGATGTGGTAGGTGCCGTCCTCTTGCGGATGCGCCATACACCGCACATCGGCAAGGGAGGATCCGGCGTGGGGCTCCGACAAGCACATGGTGCCGAAGAACCGCCCTTCGAGCATGGGGGCCATGAACCGGCTCTTCTGTTCATCGCTGGCGAAGGCGTTGAGCAAGTTCGCCGCGGCGACGGTGAGCATCGGGTAGGCCGCCGTGGAAGGGTTGGCGGCATAGAAGGCAGCCATGAAGGCTTGCATGACGGTGTACGGCAACCCAAGCCCGCCCGCCTCCTCGGGGAACGCCGCAGGCAGCAACCCGCTGTCGACGAAGGCCTCGAGGGCGGCCTTGACCTCGGGGATCAGGTGCACCTGGTCGCCGTCCCAATGGGGCTCATTGTCATCGAGCTTTGCAGCATGGGTGTCGAAGGCCCCAGCGGCGAGCTTGATGGCGGCCTCGAGCATGGCGTCGAGGGTGGCCCGGTCATGTTGGGCGAAGGCAGGGCGCTCGAGCAGCTGCTCGATCTGGAACACGTCGTGGAGCAAGAACTCGAGATCGCGCTGCAAGGTGGCGAATGTGGTCTCGGGCATTGGGGAACCTCTGCAGGGGGTGATGCAGGGGTTATACAGCATCACGCGTTAAACGGCCGTGCTTCGCTTAGAGCGGACGACCGTGCCTTCGGCACCGTCTGTAGCGGACGGTCATCGCCTTTGGCGACAGCCTGTAGCGGACGCCTCGCCTTCGGCGAGAGCTGTAGCGGACGCCGAGTCTGCCTTCGGCAGCCTGAGCTGTAGCTTTCTTAAGAGAGTTGGGGGTGTTGACTCATCTACTGCGAATGTGAGCAACTCTGCCGCACCACTTTCTGCGCAGGCTCCAACCAGGGTTGAAAAGCCCAGCAGAGACACCAAAACTCTCTTAAGAAAGCTACAGCCCAATCCTGCCAGAGGCAGGATAGGCGTCCGCTACAGGCCGAAGGCCGTCCGCTCAGCTTTGTGCCAAAGGCACAGGCGTCCGCTACAGGCCGCGTCGAAGACGGGGCCGTCCGCTCAGCGTGCGAGTACGACCGTCCGCCAACGCCCGATGGAGCGAGTTGATGAGCATCGTCTACGGTGATCCCCCACCCCTGAAGACCCCCGATCTGCCTGACATGGGCCTGCGGACCGATCCGCCGAAGATCTTGATGTTGTACGGATCTCTGCGCGAGCGATCGTACAGTCGCTTGCTCGCAGAAGAGGCCGGGCGGGTCTTGGAGGGCATGGGCTGCGAGGTCCGCTTCTTCAACCCCAAAGATCTGCCGGTGAAATCCCCCGAGCACGAAGATCACCCTGAGGTGCAGCGACTGCGCGAGTTGTCGATGTGGTCCGAGGGGCATGTGTGGTCCTGCCCCGAGATGCACGGAGCCATCACCGGAGTGTTCAAGAACCAGATCGACTGGATCCCATTGTCCATCGGCGCGGTTCGCCCAACACAGGGGCGCACCCTGGCGGTGATGCAAGTCTGCGGGGGCTCACAATCGTTCAATGTGGTGAACACCCTGCGGTTGCTCGGCCGTTGGATGCGCATGCTCACGATCCCCAACCAGTCTTCAGTGGCGAAGGCCTACCAGGAGTTCCACGACGATGGTCGTATGAAAGACTCGGCCTATCGCAACCGGGTGGTCGACGTGATGGAAGAGCTCTACAAGTTCACCATGCTCACCCGGGACATCCGCGACTTCCTGGTGGATCGCTACAGCGAGCGTCGTGAAGCGCTGGCGAAGGCAATGTCTGAACATGGGCTGTCCGAGGACGGCCTGCTCGACCCGGACAACCCCAAACACCGCATCGGGAAGGAGGGGCTCTGATGGCCAACCTTCAATTCGACAGTGTGCTCTTTCTCTGTGTGGCCAACTCCGCCCGCTCACAGATGGCCGAGGGGCTCGCCCGAGATCTCTTCGGTGACGCAGTTCAGGTGCAGTCCGCGGGCTCGTCCCCCTCTCGTGTGAACCCCTGGGCCATCAAAGCCATGGCCGAGCTCGGCATCAGCCTCGACGCACACACCTCGAAGTCGGTGCAGACCATCGATCCCGCCTCTGTCGATCTGGTGATCACGTTGTGCGCCGAGGAGGTGTGCCCGGTCTTCTTGAGTGAAGCGGAGCGTCTGCACTGGCCTCTACAAGACCCGGATCGCAAACACGAAGATCTCGCTGACGAGGAACGCCTGCACCACTTCCGAGTCGCTCGGGACGAGATCCGCAGACGCCTCGAAGCGCTGCGTGCTGACCGTCGCTCAGACTGAGCGAACGCGCGGAAACCGATCGGGCTGATGATAGTCGGGCTTCGGCCCCGGCAATGGATGCCAGGCAAGATGCTCACCTGAAAGAATGGCAAAGGCGTTCATGGCCTCGAGCCCTCGGGGGATCATCTCGTGGGGTACGGTGAGCATGGTTACCCATCCCCTGCCCTCGTCCATCCACGTCACCTTCGGCCACCAGTCGGCGAACGCGCGCCGCCGCTGACGCACGCCGTCGAAATCCAAGGCGAGGTAGCGCCCCTCGGGGCCCAGCTCCAACTCGAGATAGATGTCAGCGCCGACGAGGAACAGCTCCACGACGTCGTAGCGCCACAAGTCGGCGACGCGGTGACCAACGGGTGCCTCTGGAAGGCATGGGCTGGGCTGATGGGGTGCCCTGGCGATCACCGACAACCCCTCGGGGACCTCTCGCAACTCGAGGGTGGCGTGCAGGGTCGGCGCTGGCGCCTCTGCACCGTCCCAGGACCGCTCGATGACAATGTGTTTCGGCAACCCGTATCTGGCCATGTCTTCCCCTACACAGGCGCTTCAAGGTCGGGAGAGGCTACCCAAATCGGGGCAGTGCACACCAACCCACATCAGCAAAAGCTTGTGCCTGTGCAGGCATCGGAGAACGATGCCCCCGTCTACCCCGCGCCCGTGGAGCTTCTGATGGTCATCACCCCACTCTATCTCGCCCTCGTCTCCCTGCTCTTCATCGGCCTCACAGCCAAGGTCATCCTCGGCCGACGTGGCCACGGCGTCAGCCTCGGTGACGGTGAGCACAAGAGCCTGCGCAAAGCCATCCGCGCCCATGGAAACTGCGCGGAGTACGCCCCCTTCTCTCTGTTGCTCATGGTGTCGCTCGAATCTCAGGGCGGCGCCGCATGGCAGCTGCACCTGCTCGGCAGCCTGCTCCTCGTCGGCCGCGCGGTACACGCCTACGGCCTCACCCGCCCTCATGAGGTGAATTCCATGCGGATCGTGGGCATGGTGATGACCCTGATGTCGATCATCGCTGGCTCGGTGATGAACCTGGCCGCTTTGCGCTGGGGCCACCTTTTCTGATCGTGCTCTGCGTTCGGATTGAGTTGGGAGAGCACGATGAGAGAACCACCTTCCACGGCCAGCAGACATCTCGTGAGGCGTCTCATGCGCACCTGTTTCTTCTGTCTCGCCATGTGTTTGCTGTGGGCCTGCGAGGACTCGGACTTCGCCAACGCGGTCCCAGGTGGGCGACAGCCAGACAGCACAGTCGCCATCGAGCCTGATGCTGCGACCATCGCGGATGCAGCCACCCAATCCGATGCACGCATCGCAGATGCCAGCGTCCCTGATGCAGCTGTGCCCGATGCAGGCGCCCCCGTTCAGCAGCGGTGGTGGCACGATGATGTCTTCTACGAGATCTTCGTCCGCAGCTTTCAGGACAGCGATGGCGACGGCGTCGGCGACATCAACGGCCTCATCAGCCGCCTTGACGCGCTGAACGACGGCGATCCGAGCACTGACACCGACCTGGGCATCACCGGACTCTGGTTGATGCCGATTCACCCCTCGCCGAGCTACCACGGCTACGATGTCACCGACTATCGGGGCATCAACCCCGACTACGGCACCATGGCCGACTTCGAGCGCCTGCTCGACGAGGCCCATGCCCGAGGCATCAGCGTGGTGATCGATCTGGTGGTGAACCACAGCTCGGCTCAGCACCCCTGGTTCATCGACGCCCGCACCGGCGAAGAGGCTGAGCATCGTGACTGGTATGTCTGGCGACGCACTGATCCGCGGTGGCAGGCCCCCTTCGGCCTCGGGCCCACGCTCTGGCACGGCGCCCCCGGCGGATGGCTATACTACGGGGTGTTCTGGTCGGGCATGCCCGATCTCAACCACCGCAATGAGGCGGTGTACGCCGAGATGCTCGACACCGCCCGAGAGTGGCTCGACCGTGGCGTCGACGGCTTCAGATTCGATGCGGTGCGTTATCTGATCGAGACGGAAGATGGCGAGCTCGCCGACATCGACGAGACCCACGACTGGTTCAAGCGGCTACGTGCGGATCTCGACGCCACCCACCCCGAGGCGCTGCTGCTCGCCGAGGCCTGGAGCAACACCGAGAAGGTGGCGGCGTACTATGGCGACGATGACGAGCTGCACCTCGCCTTCAACTTCGATCTGTCTCAGGCGATCCAGCAGGCCACTATTACGGGTGACGCCTCTGGCCTGCGGTTCACCCTCGACAGCGCCCGCCGCACCTTCGCCACTCGGCGCTTCGAAGCGCCCTTCATCACCAACCACGACATGAACCGTCTCATGCGGGACAACCGCGTGGGGGTGCCGGAGTTTAAGGTGGCCATGGCTCTGCTCATGGGGCTCCCGGGCACGCCGTTTCTCTACTATGGCGAAGAGATCGGGATGGAGGGCGGCCCCCTCGAAGCAGACGAGGACAAGCGCACCCCCATGCGCTGGACCCCCGACGACCCGCACTTCGGCTTCACCGACGGCACCCCCTGGCGCAGCCGCTCGGAAGACGAGGGCGTCGACGTGGCCACTCAGCGAGACGATCCAACCTCGCTCTGGTCTCACACACGCGACCTGATCGCGCTGCGCAGCTCTGATTTGCTGTGGTCTCTCGGCGACACGATGCGCCTGGACACCCCGAGCAAGGGCGTGGTGGCGCTGATGCGCACATACGAGGGCCGTAGGGGCATTGTGGCGGTGAACTTCGATCGCACCGACATCGACGTCCCCATCGAGATCGAGCTGCCGGCTCCGGCAGAGGGGCTTTTGGTGCAAGCCTTCTCACCAGACGCCAGCGTACGCCTCGACGGCGATCGATTGATCATCAATGGCCTCGGCGCCCTGGGCTGGATCTACCTTCAGCTGCAGTGAGCCCAACTCAACTCTCAGGAGACCCTTCTGATGCACACCCTCAAGCTCAACAACGGCCTCACCCTGCCCGCCTTCGGCCTCGGCACCTGGAAGTCAGCGCCCGGTGAGGTCAAGCAGGCCGTCGTCGAGGCCGTGAAGGCGGGATACCGCCACATCGACTGCGCCTGGATCTACGGCAACGAAGCCGAGGTGGGGCAAGCTTTCGCCGAGCTCTTCGCTCAAGGCGTGGTCACTCGAGATGATCTCTGGGTCACCTCGAAGCTGTGGAACGACCGCCACCGCCCTGAAGACGTCGCTGGTGGGCTGGCAGAGACCCTGAGCAACCTGGGCCTCGACCACCTCGACCTGTACTTGATCCACTGGCCCGTGGCCCACAAGAAAGGTGTGGTCGCCCCCGAGACTGGTGCCGATCAGCTCAGCCTCGACGAGGTGCCTCTCGCAGAGACCTGGGGCGCCATGGAGGCCCTCGTGGATGCCGGCACGTGCCGCAGCATTGGGGTATCGAACTTCAGCGTGGCCAAGCTAACGGATCTGATGGGCAAGGCCCGCATCGCCCCGGTGGCCAACCAGGTGGAGAGCCATCCCTACCTGCAGCAGCCTGCCCTCTTCGAGTACTGCAAGTCGGTGAACATCGCCCTCACCGCATACTCGCCCCTGGGCTCTGGTGATCGCGCCGCTCAGTTCAAGCCCGCCGACGAGCCGGTGCTGCTGGAAGACACCACCATCGTGGAGATCGCCGAGGGTCATGGGGCGAGCCCGGCGCAGGTGCTCATCGCCTGGGCGCTTCAGCGTGGCACCTCAGTGATCCCCAAGTCGGTGAACCCGGGGCGGATTCGCCAGAACATCGCCGCCACGGAGATCAAACTCAGCGACGATGACATGACCCGCATCGCCGGGCTCGAGCGTCACCGGCGGTACATCGACGGCACATTCTGGGCGAAAGAGGACGGGCCCTACACGTTGGAGAGTCTCTGGGACGAGTGAGCGCGGAACGCCCACATCACTTCACGAAGTGACCTCTTCTCATCGAGGCGTTTTATGCCTCAAATGCCAAGACATCAGTCATCTCGCGCAAAGCTCGCCGCATTGGCCGTCGTCGCCGAGGCTACATCCCCTTCACCGAAGAAGGCCGGGCGAGGCTCGGGCAGCTGCAGCGCCGCCTGTGTCAACGGCCGAGCGTCGATGCGAGCGAACCATGCGTTGAGATTGTCGAGCCCTTCGGTCGAGACCTTGGCCCAGAAATGCGTACGGGCCCAGGGATACATGATCATGTCGGCGATGGAGTAATCGTCGCCCACCAGCCACTGGCGGCCCTTCAGGCGCGTGTCGAGCACCTCGAGCAAGCGGCGCGACTCTCTGACATAGCGATCAATGGCGTAGGGCACCTCGTCCCCCTGTGGCGCCGCGATGCGCTGGAAATACATCGCCTGCCCCATCATCGGCCCCACCCCGCCCATTTGGAACATCATCCACTGTAGGGTCTCCGAACGCAGCTTGGGATCATGAGACAAGAAGCGATCGTACTTCTCGGCGAGATACCAGAGGATCGCCCCGGACTCGAAGACCACGAAGTCGTCGTTGCCCCGATCGACGATGGTGGGGATGCGGCCGTTGGGGTTGAGCTTCAGGTACCAGTCCGACTTCTGCATACGCTCATCGAAGCGGATGTAGGTCAGGTCATAGGACACCTCGGCCTCGTGCAGGAAGATGAGGGGCTTCCAACCGTTCATGGTGGCCGCGGTGTAGAGGTGGATATCGGGTGTAGACACGGATCAGGTCTCCACGGGCGCGAAGTGGGTCTTCATTGTCTGGCCGTAGATTACGTAGCCGTGGGCAGCGCGCTTCGGCAAGAGGCTCACAGCGAAGTGGCCCGTGCTGAGGGCACACTGAAGACAATCGCACGTCGGCCATCGCGGATTTCGGGCGCATTTGACGCACCTCCACTGAACACGGAGGCATCGAATGCGACTGAGACTTTATGCGGCCACTCCCCTTCTACTCGGACTCAGCCTGGCATCCCCCGCTCTGGCACAACACGGCGCCGGCGACGACCGGGTGAGCCTGCCCGAGGGCCCCGGCTCCCTCGAAGGCATCGGCGACAACGCCGCCATCAGCGGAAACATGGGGTCGATGAGCTACGCGGTGCCCATCGAGGTGCCCGCTGGCTTCCCCGCTGTGACGCCTGACCTTGCGCTCGTATATGACAGCGCGGGGCCTGCGGGGGTGATGGGCATTGGTTGGGACATGCCAGTGCCCTTCGTGGAGCGCATGACCAACTGGCGCCTGCCTGACTATGACATCGATGATGACTTCGTCGCTGGCGGGCAGCTCGTGCACATCGGCGACGGCGTCTACCGAAACAGGTTCGAGAAGGGCTTCTCACGCCACACCTGGCATGAGCGTGGTGACGGCACTCAGGGCTATTGGACCACGGAGCTACCCGATGGGACTGTGCAGTACTTCGGGGCTACGGCGGAGGGCACCCCGGTAGACTCTGCCCGCGCGGCAGGTCGGGATGGAGCGACGTTCCGGTATCACCTGGTCTCGCAGGTAGACAAATTCGGGCACCGGATGGACTTCAGCTACCGGCTGTTCGATGGGCTGCCTCACCTGGACCGCATCGAATACATCTTCACCGGCACCGATGGCGGCCCCGGCGCCTCACTCACCTTCGAGTACGAAAACCGCCCCGATGTCTTGAGCGACGCCCGCAGCGGCTCCAATGAGCGGCGCACGCAGCGCCTCACCCACGTCAACGTCTTCTCCAAAGAGGTGCGCGTCTGGCGCTACACAGTTCGATATGAAGACGAGGCGCTCTCCAACGGCCTGTCGCGGGTCAGCGGCATCGACCGCGTGGGTCTCGACAACACCCCTCACCCCATCGCCTTCGACTTTGAGTATTCCAAGACGCTGGGCAACGACAACTGCGACGACGATTGTGACCAGCCTTACCTGGTGGACATGGGCTCCATCGGGGTCAACCTTGCCGCAGGAGACGCCACCCTCGCCGACATGAACGGCGACGGCCTGCCAGACATCATCGACACCTCTCGTCAAGACGCCCATCGTATCTTCGTCAACCGCTTCGCTGACCGAGCTCAGCACATCTTCGACGCCCCTTATGACAGCGCTGTGGGCGACAGGGCCGGACATCAGCTCAGCTCCCCGTATGTGCAGACGCTCGACGCCAACGGTGACGGCCGGGTGGACATGGTCAACGTGCGCACGGGTGAGGTGCTCTACAACCTCGGCGACGGTGACTGGGCCGAGGCCTCCGAGTTGGGCAGCACCGCAGCACTCCCTGACTTCGGGGACGACTTCGGCGGAGGCGCCGACGAGCCGGCCCATGTGCGCTTCTTCGATTACGACAACGACCGCCGCATCGACGTCCTACGCTCCTCCCTCAACCAGACCCAGATATACGCCAACATGGGTGAGGCGGGCTTCGAGGTGGTGGACGACATCAACGCAATCGGCGCTGGCTTCGATGGTGGCCTCGACCTCGCGGACATGAACGGCGACGGCCTGCTCGACCCCGTCATTCTCCGCGCAGGCAGCCTCAGCTATCGGCTCAACCTCGGCTTTGGCCGTTGGTCTGCCTGGACCGACATCGAGAATCTCCCCTTCAACGAGGCTGAGCTCGAGTTCGTCGAGTTGCAGGACATCAACGGCGATAGCCTCGACGATCTCGTCATCGTGGTGGGCGACGAGCTGCGCTTCGCACTCAACCGCGCCGGCACCCACTTCGACACCGAGCAAACCATCAACGCAGTGGACGGCCAGCGCCTGCCCACCCGCGTGGACGGCACCACGGTGCTCTTCGCCGATATGAACGGCAGCGGCAGCGATGATGTGGTCTGGATCACCCCCCAGGGTGATGTGACCTACCTTGAGCTGTTTCCTGTGCGGCCCAACCTGCTCACCAAGCTCACCAACGGCCTCGGGCTGGTCACCGAGGTCAGCTACACCACCATGGTGGAAGAGCGCGCCGCCTCCGAGGAGGACTGGGCCTTCACCCTGCCGTTCTCCATGAACATGGCCAAGACCATCGACACCTACGACAGCCTCAACGCGGTCCATTTGGAGACGACGTTCCACTACACGGACGCATACTACGACACGCAAGAGAAGGCATACCGCGGCTTCGCCCACGTGGTGAGTGAGCGCCCCGGCGATGAGACCCAAGACGCCGGTCGCCAGCTGCGGACCTTCGATGTGGGCGCCGAAGATCGCTACCGCAACGGCCTGGTGCTCTCCACTGTGGATTACAGCCTCGCCGGAGAGGCCCCCGTGGCCCTGCGCACAGTCACCAACCACTATGAAGACTGCGCCGTCGACGGCGTGGAGAGCGAAGATTTGTCCTGGCCCGTGCGCCATGTCTGCCTGACCGAGGTCGATACGCTGGTGCAAGAGGGCGCGGCAGAATCTCAGTGGGCGCACCTGCGGCAGACCTACGCCTACGATGGCGACGGCAACCTCACCCTCAGCGTCAACCATGGTGTCGTGGACATCGGCGGCGACGCCTGCGCGCCCTGTGATCGCGCCGCCGACAGCTACGGCGCCCCCTGTGGACAGGGCTGCGAGGGCGACGAGACCGTGGTGCAGACCGACTACACTCGGGCAAGTCAGGGCTGGCAGCTCGGCCTGCCTGTCCGAGTGCGCACCGCTGCTGAGATCGACAGCCCCGAGGCGGCGACGACCGAGTACTTCTACGACGGTGACGATTTCGTCGGCCTGCCCTCTGGCGAGGCCACCTTGGGCTTACTCACCCGGGAGCGGGTGCAGGTGACGGACGATACCTGGGTCGACACCAACCGCTCGGCCTATGACGACCACGGCAACGTCGTCCGCTCACTGGACGCCCTGGGCGACCCGCAGAGTACCGTCGGCGAGCTGAGGTCCACCTACGACGACGAGCATCTGCTGCTGGCGAGCACCACCCACGACATGGGCGACTACCAGCTGCGGGCCGAGTTCGAGTACCACCCGGTGTGGGGCCTGCTCAGCGTCGCCACTGCACCCTACGTCATCCGCGACGGTGAAGCGCTGACCCCCCAGAACCAGACCCGCATCGAGTACGACGATCTGGGTGAGGTCATCGCCCGGTTCTACCCTGGCGACCCGGATGGCCGACCCACCTTGAGCTTCGAGCTGCAGTGGGGCGCCCCCGTCAGCCGCCTCGTCAGCCAGATGCGCACCACCTCCGGCGCCTCGGCACCAGACGTCATCTCGGTGCTCTGCCGAGACGGCTACGGGCGCAACGTCGCTCAGGTGACCGAAGTGGATGGTGCCTACGAGGTCAGCGGCTACAGCGTCCTGAATCAGAACGGTGCCGCCGTCGAGGTGTACCGAGGTCACGTGGCCGAGACCGACAACTGCCTGCTCGACGCCCCAGATCTCTCGGCCACCATGTATCAATACGACGCCCTGGGTCGGGCACGCTGGATCCAGCAAGACGACGCCGCCGTCTTCGGCACGGCCTCACAGAGCCAGATCGACGTCGAGCCCCTCGCCCGTCACACCCACGCCCCTGACGATCTGGATCCCGACATGCCCGGCGCTGGCACCCCCATCACCCACCACTACGATGGCCTGGGCCGGGTGGTGCGCATCGAGATGCGGGAGACACCAGAGAGCGCGCCGCTGGAGTACCGATACGAGTACGACGTTCGAGGCGGGCTGAAGCGGGTCGTGGATGCCGAGGGCGGCGAGCGCCTGTTCGTCCGCGATCGTGCAGGTCAGGTGATCGAAGCGACGAGCCCCGATCGCGGTCTGGCCACGCGCACCTACGACGGCCTGGGTAACGTACTGCGCGAGGAAGATGGCGCGGGTCGCGTGCTCCTCTCCGACTATGATGCCGTGGGGCGCCTCATCGCCCGGTGGGACGAGGCCGATCCCGAGGGCACCCGCGTGGAGTATGCGTACGATTTGCCAACTCATTGCCCTGAGGGGGTCTGCCCGAACGGCGCGGGACAGCGGGTGCAGACCACCTTCCCCACCCCCGAGGGGCGGGGTACTCGCTGGCTCACCCACGATGATCGACGGCGGCTCACCGGGACACGCCTCGAGGTGGACGGCGTGCAGCTGCAGACCACTCTGGCATACGACAACATCGACCGCTTGCTCTCGGTGACCTACCCCGACGGTACCGTAGAGCGACGCACCTACGACGCAGCTGGCCGTGTCCTGGAGATCGAGGGTGTGGCCACCCTGGATTGGCAACGCAACACCCTGCTGCGCTCGATGGCTTTCGAGAACGGCGTCACCACCACCCATGCCTACGACGTGGTCGAGCGTCCCGCGCGCTTGCAGATCGCTGGTGCCACAGGCGAGCTGCTCGACTTGCAGTACGCCCACGACCGGCTGGGGAACCTCTCGGCCATCGACGATCGCACAGTCGTCGACGATCAGCCGGGTCGGAGCACGCGCTACACCTTCGACGGCCTGAACCGGCTGGTGTCGGCGCACCTCGATCCCGGACGCTCCAACTTCGAGGAATTGCTGACGTACAGCTACGACCGTCGCCAAAACCTCGTAGAGAAGATGTCTTCTCGGGGTGCGGCCAGCCGCTCACACGTCGGGGCCCTCGCATACGAAGCCGATCGGCCCTATGCCCTCGCCCAGGCGGGTGATCTCGCTTACGACCACGACGAAGCGGGGCGTCTGACGCAGCGTGGGGCCCTCGGGCTGAGCTGGGATGCCTTTGGCCAGCTGGCGAGCGCCGAGCGTGATGGCGCCCGCGTCGAGCGCCACTGGCACGACGGCTACGACCGGGTCGTGAGCCACTTCTCCGATCGCCACGTGATCGCCTTCGGTGGCGATTTCACCATCGAAGACGGGATCAGCATGCAAGACGTACGGCTCGGTGCCCTGCGCCTCGCCACGCGAGAGAGCGATGCGCTGATGACCGACGTTCTGGGCGATCTCGCCCCGCTGGCCGAGGGCAACCCGGCCGCCGACGGCGCCTTCACCACAGGCGACGCTGTGATCGCCGCCCGAATCGAGGCCGGCGAGCTCGAGACCGACACGCCCCACGCTGCGGTGCGCAGCATGCTGCGCGGCCTGGCCCGCAGCCGTCTGCTCGATGGTGATGATCGATGGACCTTCGCCCACCACGACGCCACCCGGCAACTGGTGTTCGAGACTGACACTGAGGGCGCCATCATCGACCGCTTCGCCCCCGACCCCCACGGTCTGCAGCGTGACATCGCCGGCGCCGAGCGCGGTTTCGAAGGTCGAAAGCATGATCACGGCACGGATCTCGTCACCATCGGCGCCCGCTCTCTGGACCCCTGGGCAGGGCAATGGACCGCCCCCGATCCGCAGTTCGCCTTCGCCAACTCCCCTCTGGAGGTCGGCTCACCATTCGAAGCAACCAACCCCTTTGGTTTCGTGCTCAACAACCCGTTGCGCTACACCGATCCGAGTGGTCTGGCTGGTGAAGCGGCGAACGACCTCGACCGGAAAATAGTGCTGCAGAATGGCCTGATGCTGGGCGATCTGGCCCGGGGAGATCTGAACGACGCGAGCGTTCAGATGTTCCTGGCGCAGCCCGACATCAACGACATCTTGGACACCGTCGAAGCCTACGTCAAAGACGGCGCGGGGGACCTCGCTGCGCTGCAGGATCTGGCTGATCTCGCTGCGCATGGCCAGGGGGATCCAGACATGATCCGCGTGCTGCTGGGCCAGGGGAACTCGGCGTACTACACCCAGCTGTACAACAACATGTCGACCCTGAAGACGGACATCATGAACGTCACGCCGACGCTCCAGGCCAACTTGAGGCTGCTCAGAGATGCGAAGCGGCGGGCGGCCTTCAAGGCCAAGCGAGCCCGACACGACGCGGGGACGGGCATCGTGCTCAACGACCGCCTGTTCCAAGACAAGGGCCAAGCCAATGCCAAGCTTGCTGGGAAGGGCGGCAACATGCCAGCGAGCGGCTCTTGGGGTGCGCAGCAGCAGAGCCAGAAGGACAAGAGCAAGAAGAAGGGCCAGCGGCCCAAGCAGAAGAGCGGCGCTCAACCCTCCACACCCAAGACCGCGCCCAAGACCAAAGAGACGTCGATCTGACCGAGGTCTGACCTCGGTCACCCCAAAGCCCCGCTCATGCCCTTTGTGCATCGCCCCAGAGCGCACTGGCCATTTCTGAACAGGGTGGCCGTTTATGCCCACCCCCACGATCGTCTTTGGCCACCGCAAATCCACGGCCGCCCGTTAACGTAGCGCTCACCGAGACGTTCGCGAGCCCAAAGGCTCCTTCGCAACCCAGGTGAGCCTCTGAATACGCCGTGCCCATCGCTTGCTCTGATCGCCCCCGGCAGTTATGTCGGCGACTATGTGATCAGTGCGCCCATCGGCCAGGGCATGTCTGGCACAGTCTACGCAGCCCGTCACCCGCTCATCGACGCCGTGGTCGCCATCAAGGTGCTCAACGCGCGCTACTCGAACAGCGCCGACGCAATCAGCCGCTTTGTACAGGAAGCCCGCGCAGTCAGTCGTGTGCGACACCCCAACGTCGTTGAGATCTTCAACTTCGGGCGCTTGCCTGACGGGCGACGCTACCTGGTGATGGAGCGACTCGCCGGCCAAGGTCTGGACGAGCATCTGGACGCGCGAGGTCGACTGCCTGCGCATGAAGTGATCGCGCGCCTCCGGCCGATCGCCGATGCCCTCGCCACCGCCCATGCAGCGGGCGTGATCCATCGTGACGTCAAGCCTGCCAACATCTTCCTGTGTGCCGATGGCGTGCCCAAGCTCATCGACTTCGGGGTGGCGAAGCTCACAGACACACGGGCGGCTGTTCTGCAGACCGCTGTGGGACTCGCGCTGGGCACGCCCTCATACATGGCCCCCGAACAATGCCTCGGCGCCACAGTGACCGGCGCAGCTGACGTGTACGCTTTGGGCGTCATGGCCTTCGAAATGCTCACCGGGCAGCTGCCCTATCGAGCCTCTTCCCAACTTGAGATGATGAACGCCCACGTCGGCGCACCGATCCCTGCAGTGCATCGCCTGACGACGGGGTACACCCCAGCGGTGAGCGCTGCGGTGCGGGCCATGCTGCACAAAGATCCAACGCGACGCCCTGGGCCGGTGGCGGCCATTGAGGCCCTTGCCCAGGCCCTGATGCACCCCACGTCTACTCGGCGATCAGTCTCCATGTTGGGCATGCTGCTCCTCAGCGGCACTGTCATGGGCAGTACGTGGTCAGCGCCAGCGATTGAACCAGCGACGTCTATCCCTGCGCGCCTCGTCGAGGGCCACCCAGAAGGCGGTGGCGTCAGCGGGTCGTGCCCTGGGATCGACAGCCAACGCTGCCTTGAACACGGCCTCGACCGCCCCGGAGATCTTGACCCCCAGCGTCCGCGGGGTGGGACGCCGACGAGTGTCGAGGGCCTGGGCGAGCACGGTCGACACGTCGGCCCGAGCGTAGGGCGGCCGCCCAGCCAGCATCTCGACGCAGGTCAACGCCAGGGCGTAGACGTCGGTCCGGGGTCCAGTGGGCGCCCCCTGCGCAGCTGCTTGCTCAGGGGCGGCGTAGTTCACCGTGAACGGCGAGGCGATGTTTGCAGTGCCATCGAACCCACGCGAGTAGTGGGCTGCGAGCTTCGCGGCGCCGAAATCCATCAGCTTGAGCCCCTTGCCCTCTGACTGCACGAAGATGTTGGCGGGCTTGATGTCGCGGTGGGCGATGCCCTCACCATGGGCAAGGCCGAGGACCTCGGCGACGGGGCCCAGGATCCGCATCACCTCGTCGAGGGTCCACTGACGACGATCATCACTGAGCATGGCCTCAAGTGTCTCGCCTTCGAGCCACTCCAACACAGTGTAGGTGACCGGGTGCCCTCGGGACGAGGTCCAGGTACCCAGATCGAGCGACCGCACCACCGATGTGGTCTGGCGCGAGAGCTGGGCCAGGATCTCTCCCTCCCGTACGAAGGCCTCACCCAAATGACATGGCTCGACAGCAAAGCTCTCTCTGAACAACTTGAGCGCCACAGGTTGCTCTCGCTCTAGATCCCAGCCCCGATAAACGTGACTGGAGCCACCCATGGCAACGTAGGCATCTACACGGTACCGACCATCGATCACCACGCCCACGATGCGCATGGGATCATCAGGTGGGGCCTCCATTTCGAAGAGTTCACCTTCAGTCAGCTGGCTGAGCAACTCTTCGACCTCGGCGCGCACTTCCGGGCACCCGACGCAGGCGCGATCCAGGAACACGCCTTGTTCGACGGGGACAAGCGCACACGCCTCGATGAAGACGGCATGTACCTGGGCGTAGAGTGCCTTATCCATCATCCTGAGCGCCGTCCTGCAGCGCCCGCCGGAGCCAGGCCTTCGCCATGGTCCATTCGCCTTCGATGGTGCGTTTGGAGAGCTGCATCTCCTCGGCGACCTCGGCCACGCTCATGCCGCCGAAGAAACGATACACCACCACTTGAGCCTGCCGTGGGTTGATCACCATGAGAGCCTTCAAGGCGTCGTCGAGGGCCAACACGTCGGGATCGTGTTGAACCGAGAGGCCCAACCCCGAGCTGAGCGAGATCGGTGAAGCGTTGCCACCACGCTTCTTTCGGGTGCGATGCCGCGCATGATCCACCAGCACTCGACGCATGACGTCGGAGGCCACGGCGAGGAAGTGAGCTCGGCTCTTCCACTCGGGCATATTGCTGTTGATCAGGCGCATGTAGGCCTCGTGCACCAACGCTGTCGGCTGAAGCGTGTGGCCCGACGACTCGCGGCTCATGACCGCTGCGGCACGGTTGCGCAGCTGGTCGTACAGAAATGGCAGCACCTGTGCTTCGGCCTGAGTGTCGCCGTCGCGGGCCGCAAGTAGGAGGGTGGTCAGAGCATTTGGATCGAGCATGCCTATAGGATGCAGAGGAAGGCCGCAGGCTTCTACCCACTCGCTCCATCAATGCACCCGAGCGCATCAATGCTCGTGTCCCGTGTCCCTCGCTCATGGCTTCACCTCAGAACCAGCCAGCATCGTTGACGACTGTCTTGCGGAAGCACACCAATCCAACGCGCCTGAACTCTTCATGGCCGTCCTGTGACCGAATATCGACGAAGATGCGCCACGTGTTTTGCAAAGAGCGGGTATATGCCCGTAAGGGGTTGCCCTCGCCTGTGGCGATTCGGCCGCTGGTCAGGTCCATTGAGCCAATCACACAAAACCAGACGCGCGAGTCGATCTCAGTGTCGAGATCCCCGCGTATGTTCATGTCGAAGAGTTGCACATGCACGAGCTTCTGAGTGGTGTTCAGGCTGCCGGTCAGGTTCAGTGAGCCACCCACCGTAACGTTGCTGTCCACGTTGAGGCTGCCGTCGATGTCGGCGTTGCGCTGAGTGCGGAAGTCGGTGGGGACAATCACGCCGCTGCCGAAGCGTCCGCTGGTGCCCAGGCGCAGATAACCACCTGACATGCTGAGTGCGGCGGTGACACCAGCGCCGTCGTTCATGTTGTAGGATCCGCCGATGCTGATGGTGCGATTGACGTTCAGATCGCCCACCAAGGTCGTATTGCCGTCGACGCGCAGGGTGCGCTCGAAGCGACCAGGCACCGCCACGCGAAGACCGTCTCCGAATGCGCCGTCTCGGCCCAGGTAGAGGTGATTGTTCAGGAACTCCAACGCCCTGGCAGGGTTGTCGTTGCCCTGGTCGACCCAGAGCGTCTGCAGGTTGAGCCGGCCTGCGTTCGTGTTGCCGTCGACATTCAGGTCGCCACCCACACGGGCGTCACCGCCCACCGCAAGATTCGAGGCTTGGGCGCTCCAGAGGGCGTATGGTACGGGGTTGAGGCGCTGCCGCCCTCTGAGGGCAGTGTAGGCATTGGCCTCGGGCAGCTTGATCTGCATGCCCAGGTACAGCTGACCACCATCAGCGATGGCCGCCTCAATGCTCTCGTAAGCCCCCAAATTCACCGTGAAGCGACCGCCGGTGATGTTGATGGCCCGCCCGTCGGCTGCGCTCCAGGTCTCGGTCCACACCACGTCGCCTCCGCTCGAGGCGTCGTACAGCGTGAAGATGACATCGACCAGGCCGTTGTAGCCTGCCCCGTCCAGATCGAGCACACCATCGTACGGCACGACCCGCGCGATGTTCTCAGTGGCGTTGTCGTCGTCGTTGTCGGCCCATGTGGGCGCCGCCACACAGAAAGTGGTGGCCATGAAGACGATGGAGCGCAGCAGGTGGTTCATGCAGGTGTCCTTGTCTGGTGCTTGGGTCGACCGACATGCGTCAAACCTCCACGAAACCCGCAATTCAGGGTCGAACCGACAGCAAAAAAACCATCTCTGCCCTGAGCCTTCCTCTACGAGATGAGGTGAATCTTCGTCACTGCGCATGGGTAGATGCGGGGTTCACTTCTCGTTGGCGCATCTCCCCCAGAAACTCATGCAGGAGGCAGCATGCCCAATTCGACTCAGCGCTTTGTTCGCGCACCCCGCGCATCATCCTTCGCTCTGACGGTTTTGCTCAGCGCCCTGGGGCTGAGCGCCTGTGGTGACAGCAGCTCTGGCAGCTCTGGTGGCCAGAGCGGGAGCGACATGGGCGCAGGCGGCGCAGGGGGCACAGGTGGCGCCATGGATTGTGTACCCGGTGCCGCCACGTGTGCATGCGCCAGCGACGGCACCTGCGCCACGGGGCTCCAGTGCGAGCTCGGCTTCTGCGTACCCGAGACGCCGCCAGAGTGTGATCCAGGTCAATCCGGCTGCGCCTGTGTGGATGACAACTGCGCTGCCGGACTGAGCTGCGTAGACGCGCTCTGTGTACCCAGTGGCTGTGAGCCCGGCACCGCCGACTGCGTATGCGCCGAGGGGAGCTGCAATGGCGGGTTGGACTGCGTCGATGGCATCTGTGGCATGTCCGAGCCCCCACCCACGGACGCGCTGAGCGTCACGGGGACCGACATCCGCGGCTGCGATCTGGTGCTCACCGAAGGGGCTGTGCCAGTCCGCTCTGTCGCCTTCGCCGACGGTCTCGTCGCCGAGTGGCTGCGACAGGACGGGAAAGTGGCCCTGGTCTTCGTGGGGCTCGGCGGTGCGCCCATCAACAATGTTGGCGCCCTGGTGCTGAGCAACGCCCAGGTGGCCACCGCTGCCGACATCGGAATCGATGCACTGCGCTGCTACGACGCGAACGGGCAGCAAGTCGGGGACGCACAGCTGGTCTTCGAGTAGCGCGCTACAGGGCAGCCTCTACGGTGGTGATCTCCACCCGGGTCGACATCGCGTGCAGGGCGATCATGTGCAGCATCTGATCGACGGTGGTGCACAGATCACCGAGCACCTTACCGTGTACTTCCTTGCAGGATGTCATCACTGAAACCCAACCCCCAGTTCTGAATCAGGGCGCGCTGCTGGCGCTGAAGGCCCTCACTCGCCCGAGCAGTTGCGCAGACTCTACTTTGATGCCCGCCTCGATCTCCTCTGCGGTGTTGCCCTTCACGATGATCGATGCCACCAGCTTCCCCGATTGGGTGTCGTGGGCCTTGATGTTGGCCCGCAGGCCACTGCCGAAGGCGATCAGGTGAGACGACAGCACCACGTCGGCGCCGAGGTTCCGGCCCGTCTCCACCTCGCACTGACCTTCGCAGTTGGCGAGATCTACCCCAGGAGGCAGGAGCTCGAGGATGTTCTCTCGCGTCATGATCATGTGGGGGGCACCGAGCACGTTGACACACTCGCCTCTGAGCAAGTCGGTCAGGTAGCGATACTCCACCGCGTTCAGGGCATCGGCGCCGAGCATCTCCAACACCGCAATCTTGAGAGGTCTCACAGCGGCTGGTTCAGGGGTGGCTGGCTCAGGGGTGGCAGCCTCGGCAAGGCGGGCTGTGCTCACAGGGGCTGGCGCGCTGGCAAGGGCCTCTTTCTTGAGCACGTCGAGCGCTTGAGCGAACCGCATGTGGAACTCTTCGTCATAGTCATGCCACACCATGGAGGGTGTCCACCCGGGCTCTGACTGCACCTTCACTAGGTGACGACCGCCCTCGGTGGCCTTGAAGTAGATGCCGACGAAGGTGTCGCTCTTGACGAAGTTGGCCTTGAAGTTGTCGACACCCCAAATGACGTAGCCCGACTGAAAGTTCCCCTCTTCTCGATGAAACGAGAGGTCTTGCGCCACGCGTTGCAAGGCTTGCACGATGATCACTTCGCTGGCCTCGTAGGGTCGAGTCACTCCACCTTGAGGCCAGCTCAGCTGGCGCCTCCCATCGACGACGCTCTGCTCGGGCCTGAGGTTGCCGATGGTGCCACACGCCGTGCACCACAGCAGGCACGATATCGCACTGGCCAGGATCTTCGTGCCTCTGCTCATCGCGTGCGCTCGTCGAGGGCGCGCACCTCTGCGGCGACCTCCTCTGGGGCGCGGTGCTCGATCCAGTGATCCACCCCCTCAAGGGTGCGTACGGTGATGTCACCAGCAAAGACATCGAGCCCCTCTGCATTCTGAGGCAGCAGCGCCGTGTCAGCGAGCCCCCACAGCACCGCCACAGGCACAGCGATGGTTTCGCTCAAAGCTGGAGACACCTCAGTCATCGACATCACGTCGAAGGCGTTGGCCCGATACCAGTTCAGCCCACCGGTGATGGCGCCAGGCTGAGCCCATGCCTCTCGGTAAGCAGGCAGCAAGTCCTCGGAGATGGCGCCGTCGAAGAAGGCCTCGATGGTCCGGGGGGTGATGAAGCGCTCGGCGTTGTCGGACCTGAAGGTCTCGAAGTACGACGAGGCCTCCTGCTGTGCCTCGTCTGTGGCGAGCAGATGGGCGATGCGCACGGGGTGCGGGCCGTTGGTCGAGAGCATGCCACGCACGTTGGCTGTCTGGTGATGCGCCAGCCCCCACGCCACGGGGCCGCCCCAGTCGTGCCCCACCACCAGCACGGGGTCGTCGCTCACGTGATCGATGAGCTGCACCATGTCCTCGACAAGCAGCCCCAAGACATAGTCTTCCACGGCCTCGGGCTTGTCGGAGGTGTTGTACCCTCGCTGGTCAGGGGCGATGAGGCGAAACTCGCCGGCGAGCGCGTCCATGACCTCGGACCATGACAGGCTGAACTCGGGGAACCCGTGGAGCAACAGCACCGTGGGCCCACTGCCACGACACACCACGCTGAGGCTGACCCCCTCGAGCTCGACACGCCGCGTTTCGAAGGTGTCGGCGGGACAGTCTTCGAGCCACCTGGCCGCGGGCATGGGCTCGGCGTCGGTCATCACCTCGGCATCGAGGAGGCCCGCATCACCCCCTTCAGAGATGGCGCTGTCCGGGCGCATCATCGACGCGTCAACGTCTGAATCGGCATTGGAGTCGTCATCACAGCCCACAGCCGCACAGCAGCTCGACACGATGAGGATCCAATCACGGAGTATGGAACGATGTGCTGATCTCATGGTGGCCACGAAGCCACATCTGATGGCAGTGTTTCAAGCCGGACTCACCAATGAGGCTCTCATGCGCGCCAGAACAGCTCTCCTCGCCCTCGCGGCTCTCTCTGCCCTGCCCGGCTGTGACGACGATGGCGGCGCCCAATCTGCCGTCGACGCCTCGATGTCTGCCGCGGACATGGGCACCATCCCCGACATGGCTGTAGCAGCAGACGCTGAAGTCTCTCGGCGATTCGACACCATCGACCCCACCACGGACGGCCCCTACTCGGCGGCGTACACCCTACGACAAGTCACCGTGGGTGATCGCGTCTTGCCCGTGGGCGTCTGGGGGCCCTCTGAGCAGGTGGCGCAGGCTCAGCCTTTGGAGGCCATGGTGGTGCCTGACCAGGCAGAGTCCATGGCTGCATTACGCGGCGCTGCACCTGAGGGGTGTGTACCCTCGAGTCTGGAGGTGGTCCTCGATGGGGCGCTGTCCGAGGGGCGATGGCCCGTGGTGCTCTACAGTCACTGTCACGAGTGCCTCGGCGTCTCTGGCGCCACCCTCGCCCGACGCCTCGCCACATGGGGTCACATCGTGCTGGCCCCCGACCACGTGAACAACACGCTCTGGAACGGGCAGGCGGGCGACGGCGTGGCCATCACTGGAGAGTTCCTCGAGGTCCGGGGCAACGACATCGTGGGTGTGCTCGACGCCGTGGCACCTGATGGTGAGCTCGCCGCTCTGGCCCCTTATGTGGACCTGGAGCACGTGGGCGTCGCCGGCCACAGCTATGGTGCGGTGACCGCCGGTTGGGTGGCGGAGCGAGATCCCCGCATCGACGCCGCCTATGTCATGGCGGCACCAGTGGAGAACCCCCTCATCCCCGGGGTGTCAGCGGCGAACATCACGGTGCCCACGGTCATGCTCGTCGCCGTTGAGGACAACAGCATTCAAGAGATCGGGAACCGCTTCATGCGGGTCAACTACGAGGATCTCGGCGGCCCCGCCATCAAGGTGGAGGTGGCCGACGCTGGCCACTGGTCGGTCTCGGATCTCGCCGGCCTCGTCGAAGCGCTCGCGCCGGGCTGTGGTGAGGGCATCCGGCAAACCAACGAGGAGCCCTTCACCTATCTCGATCCCGACGAGGGGCGCCACATCACCGCCACGTGGGGTGTGGCCCTCTTCGGCGCTCTCCTTCAGGGTGACGAAGAGACCTCGGCATGGCTGAACGACTTCTCCGCTGAGGGTCAGGACATCCAGCGCCGCCAGTGGCCATGAGCCCGGCCCTGGCCTACTACCGCGCCTGTGTCGGCAAATGGCGCGGGCCCATGCAGGTGTCCATCACCGACTTTGGCGCCACCCGACGGGCCATGGGCCTACTCAACGCCATGTCGCTGTGGTGCTTGAGCCGCTGGCCGCGGTGGCTCGGGGGCATCTGGATGGAGACCTCGGTCACCGAGGTCGACCCTCGACAATTCGTACACACCACCCTCGTGCGCGCATTGGGTGTGCCCATGATGCGCGGTGTGGAGACCCTCACCCTGAACGCAGATGGAGCCACATTCGAGCTGTCAGGGCGAAGCCGACTGACGCTGGCACCATGGAAGAAGGTGAGCGTCTCGGGCCCTGGCAGGGTGAACGCCAACACCACCGATGCGTGCTACACCCTCACGTGGCTCGGCGCGCCCATCACCCAGACCGGCACCCGAGAGGGTGACCACGTCACCCTGAGGCAGCAGGGCGAGGGCTTCAGCAGCGTGCAACCACTTGAGCGGCAACCACTTGAGCGACAACACTGACACGCATCAATTCAGGTGGTACCGGTGGAGCCGCGTCTCACCATTGCGGCGAATGCGCATCGGGATCACCTCACCGGCCTCGAAAGCGCCCAGCAACTGCGCAGCATCCACGAGCGTAGTGACACGCTGCCCATCGATGTGTGTGATGATGTCCCCGCTCATCAGACCCAGGTCACGGTAGCTGCTGCCATCGGGCAAGGCGCCGAACTGCAGCCTGACAGAGCGCCCTCCGATGCCTTCGATCTCGTAGATGGCCCCGTGCTCGGCGACATCGCTGTTGAACAGCAGATTGTAGGCCCCGATGTGGTCGTTGATGGCGTAGTGGTGACCGATCAGCATGGGGATCTCGGCGAACATGGGCCCGGCCCCAGGGGGCGGGGGCAGCGGCGCTGGCTCTTCGCAGGCGGCCTCAAGGGCGGCATCCTGCTCTTCTTCACACACAGCGAGCTCTTCATCGACCACTGCAGGCTCTGCACCCTCTACGATGTCGATGAGCGAAGTGAGTGTGCACTCCATCGAATCACACACGGCGTACCCACGCTTCTCGCGCAGACACAGAGCATAGTGTTCGTCTTCGGGATCACACGTATCCACGAGCTCTCGGCACTGACACTCCTCATAGTTGTTCAGCGACTCGGCCTCGCACATCTCGGTGGCCATGTTGTCGATGTACTGGTTGAGGCAATCCCCACACGAGCCACCAGGCAACGTCTTGACGAGGACCTCGTAAGTGTCACCTGCGTCGTAGCTGAAGGTCACAGCGCCAGCGTTCACCCCACCAACGGTGACCCCACCAACGGTACCATTCACCGTGGCCCCGCTGGTGACGACGTTGTAGCAGTACAGGCAGGCCCCCATCCCCATCTCGTCGAGTTGGTCCTGGCAGTCTTCGAGTGCCTGGTTGGCGGCGTCGACGATCTCTTCGTCGACGCCCTTGTTGGTGTTCTTGCCACCGCAGCCGCTGAGCGCAGGCAGGGCGATGGCGCCGAGGCAGAGAAATCCGAGTGAGCGAAGGGAGAATGAGCGCATGAGAGCCTCCAGACGATGCGTGTTGAGTGGTCGGTCTGGGGTTCGCTGCTGGGGGGGAGAGTCTGACAAGAAAAGAGAGTTTGTCGGGCACGGGCACGGGCACGGGCACGAGTTGATTCGACCCTGGACCCGTGGCCCTGCATGACTCAGGGCGATGGTTGTCATTGATGCTGAGTTGATGTGTTGCAGAACGACCTGAGAGGTCAGGTTTTGGGGTGTATGGAGGCCAAAACCTCCAATGAGAGACATATGAGGCCGAGTATCGCCTCCACCATCACAAACCCACGGGCGGAGTCATGCAGGGCCACGGGTCC
This sequence comes from Bradymonadia bacterium, assembly GCA_046290225.1. Classification (GTDB taxonomy): domain Bacteria; phylum Myxococcota_A; class Bradymonadia; order UBA7976; family UBA1532; genus JBKAGE01. The sequence continues at coordinate 97,185 of JBKAGE010000002.1, forward strand.
AGGGTCGAATCAACTCGTGCCCGTGCCCGTGCCCGTGCCCGACAAACTCTCTCAATAGGGACTCAGCTCCATTTTGCCCCTCCAGCGCCAAGCCCCCAACTCAGCCCTGTGAATCGCCCCGGGTTTACCGGAGACCCCAGAAATTGAGAGAATGGGGTCATGAGCAAGAGGTATTCAAAAGAGGTCCGAGAGCGTGCGGTGCGGCTG
>JBKAGE010000003.1:0-97243 GCA_046290225.1 Bradymonadia bacterium
CTGCCCGAACGGCATCTGTAAGGGGCCGCGGCAGCCCACCTGCAGCAGCGAGAATGGCATCGCCTTCAGCGGCCGTCGATTCCTGCAGCTCGTGGAGCTCTTCGGAGAGGATGGCCTGGGGGGTGGGGATCCCGATGATGAGTTCGCCGACAACGTCACCATTTGTGTGGATGACTTCTCTGGCCCGCTGCAGGAGATCGAGAATCGGCTGACGAAGTTCATCGGCCGGTTCTGTCTTGAGAAGCGGCCCTCCTGCCTTGTACTGAGCGAGGACGGAGAGAGCACCACGCCGTGTACGACACAGCAGGACTTCGAAGATGCGGGGAACTATGCCCTGAGGCTGCAGCTGCTGACCTGCGCCCAGGCGGGCATCTCCATCACCGAGTGTCAGAGCCTCACCCGAGAGGTCCTGAGCCCCAGCGGCTACACGATCACGGAAGACAACGCCTGCTCCGGGGGGTACATCGTCAACCTCGCTCAGTTGCCCCCCGCCAACGCCCGGGTGACTCTGGAATACCTCGTCGGCGGACCCGAGGCCCCTGCTGCTCCGACAGTGCCTCAGGAGGCAGATCCTGCCGGCGCCGGTGGCGGAGTCGTTGACGCCCCCGCCCCCGGTGAGTAAGACTCCCGCCGTTTGATGCCTGCCCCGAGGGCAGCCGGCCTGGGAGAGACGCTTGCCTGCAGAGCACGAGGAATTGCTCCTCGACGAGCTGAACCGCCTGCGGGAAGAGCTCGTCCAGACTCGGAACCTCTCGATCAAGACCGAGAACCAGATCAAGGGGCTCAGCGCCGAGATCAAGGGCATCGCCGCCGAGCAGATCTCCAAGGACAAGCGTCAGTACTTCAACTCGGCCATCGCCTATGTGCTGTTCTGCGCCCTGGCCTTCACGGGGCTGTGGCTTACGTTCCAGGCCCGCCTCGAGAAGGCTCAGGTCGACCAGACCCTCTTCGAAAAAAAGCAGACAGACCTGCAGCAGAAGATGGTGGAGTTGCAGGCTGAGCTCGGGCGCTGGAAGCAGATCGAGCGCGAGCTGCTCGAGTTCGAGCGACTCGTGAAAGAGGGCAAGAAAGAGCAGGCTGTTGAGGCCTTCAGCGCCCTCAAGCGGGTCCGGTTCTCGGGGTTGCTGCAGGATCTCATCGTGCGCTTCAGCCAGGAAGTGGGCCGCGAGCAGTACGAGAAGGGGCTCACCTACTACGAGCAGGGTAACTTCAACCTCGCCGACGAGGCGTTCTTGAAGTCTCTCGACTACAACGATGATCCGCCCTACCTCGGCGTGCTGCTCTACCATCAGGGGATGTCGGCCTTGCGTCTCAAGGACTTCGCTCGGGCGGGGAAGCTGCTGCGCACGGCCCAGGGCAAGAACATCGGCGACAAGCGCCTCGCCGATGCGCGGTACCACCTCGCCTATGCCCACGATCGCCTCGGCGAGAAACGCACCGCCCGCGATTTGTACCGCAGCTTTTTCAAGCGGTACGCCAACCATCGCTTCACCCCACGGGCCAAGCGGCGGTACGAGCAACTCACTGAGTGATCTGAGGTGTGCTCAGCGCGCCCGGGCTTCCATGATCGAGCGCTCCACGGCGTCCATGGCTTTTCTGCCCACGGCGGTGAACCCTCTCAAGGCGGTGCTGTAAGCGAGGTGCAGGCGCTTCAGTCGGTGCACCATCTCTGTGGCTTCTTCGAACGCCTCAGGGCAGCGTCGACGGTGCGTGGCGAGATCCACGAGCCAGCCATCGGACCACGATCTCCACGCCACCCATTGCGTCTGGTCTTCTTCCTCTGACGCGTCGCCCGGCTTCACAGGGGTCACTGCCTCTTTGACCCGGCTCACCAGCTGCGTGCGCAGAGTCTCGAAACCTTCGATGCAGGCCTGTTGACTCACCGGCGCGCCCACCTCGGCGGGTACACCGGGCGGATCACTCAAGGCCTGACTGGTCACGCTCACGGCGATGGAGGCCCCGATGCCGAGGGTGAAGATCCAGTAGGCCGCTGAAAATACGGTACGAAAGAGCTTGGGTGTGTCCATGGGCTCACTTCACCAACCGCAAGCGCGGCCCTGTAGGGGGTGGATCCTCAGGGGGCTCATCTGATGGATCTTCGGCGTCTGAGGCCTCAGCAGCTTCCGAGGTCTCAGCGCTCTCTTCTTCCTCTCCTGGGGCACCGCGTACGGCGCCTTGGGCCATGGCCTGCTGAATCTCCAGGGGCAGATCTTCCGGGTAGACCACCCGCTCGCCGGTGATCTCGGAGGTGAAGGCGAAGATCCGGCTCCACGGCAATACGCACGGGAACCGCTCGCCGTTGAACGAGAGACTGACCCGCACAGCGAGAGGCCCCAGCTCGAACGTCTCCAGGCGGAATTTTCGGGAGAGACTCAAGGTGAGGGTCATCTCACCCTTGAGATGATCTGGGACCTCCACCTCTTCAGGCCGAGCATCCAGGTGCACATAGACCAGGCCGTCAGCGAGCATGGTGTCGAGCTTCGCTCGTTTGGCGCGCTCACTCTCGGTGGGAAATCGGGTGGTCAAGCCTCGTACCTCCGTGGGTCGGTCTCGTAGGGTTCGCGGCGGTGATATTGCCCCAAGAAGATTGGACTGGGCACAGATTTCTGGTAACCGCAGTGCATGCCCACTCGCCATCTGCTTTCTAGATTGCTCGACTCGAATCTTCCAGAAGGTTCACGACACACTCCGTCTCAAACGGGTGCGCGAGCCGCAGGTGCGGCCTGGTCAGGGGCCAGGCTGTGGGGCAGCTTATGGGCCCGCGTGTGGGTCTGTCTCTTCGTGTGTCTGCCGTGTCTCAGCTACGGGCAGACTGCAGCGGCGCCCTACGACGAAGCTGCGAACCCCTCGAGATCTCTCAGCAACCCCATCAGCCCGATCTCTGATCTGCAGGCTCTGTGGCAGGGGCGGAAGTCGGCGCTGAAGTCCGGCGACGCCAAAGCTGCATCAGAGGCGCTCGCTGCAGTGAAGGCCCTGGCCACCGACAATGGTTTGATGGGGCTTGATGCCTTCGCCGCAGCCTTGCTGCGAGAGGCCCAACAGGCTGCAGCCAACGGTGATGCAGAAGGGGTGGAGTCCCGGCTCGCCCTCGCTCGGGAGCTCGCCCCTGATTTGCCTGCCATCGAAGAGGTCGCCGCGGCGCTCTCGCTCGAGCTGAGCGCCATCGATCTGATCGGTTGGGTGGGGCACACCCAATCGGCCATCAGTCTCAGGCTCGACCGTCTGCCTGATCGGCAGCTGTTCCTGGCCAACATGTGGTCCACCGGGCTCATCGCCATGGGTCTGGTGATCTTGTTGTTTTTGGTGGTGCAGATCACCCGACATGGCTTTGGGGTGTATCACGATCTCGCTCGGGTCACTCCGGGGGCATTGAGGCCCGTGGCGGTGCTGATCGCCCTCGCTGGGGTGGCGGTGCCCCTGCTCTTTGGTTATGGCCCATTGCTCCTCGTTTTCCCCGCTGTGGCCTTGTTGTGGGGCTACCAGAAGTGGTCCGAGCGGGCCACCAGCCTGGTCGTGTTGGCCCTCGCTGTGGTGATGCCCTGGGGCGCTCAGCGCATCGACGCGCTGACCATGAACGGCACCGAGATCTCCATGGCTGTGGACACGCTCCAGCGAAACCCGTGGGATGCCCGAGCCGAGGCCCACGTGAAGCAGTTCACCGAGACTCACCCCGATGCCTGGTGGGCCTTCGCCATCCTTGGCCGAGCGCTCAAGGCCCAGGGTCGTCTCGAAGAGAGCCTGGTCGCTTTCTCCAAGGCCGAGGGCAAGGTGCCCGACGGGTCCACCGCTCAAGGGATCATCTTCAACAACCTCGGCAACGCGCTGTTCGCCACAGGTCGGGTGATCACTGCTGAGAAGCGTTACCTCGAAGCCAAGGGCCTCTTGCCCGAGCTGCCAGAGCCCCGGTTCAATCTGCATCGGCTCTATGCGCGGACCGCTCAGGCCGCAGCGGCAGACAGCAATTTCCAGCAGGCCTCCGGCCTCGACGCCGAGCGAGTGGCGTTGTGGGTGAACGAAGACGGCACCAACCTGAACCGGCACGTCAAAGATTTGCCCCTGAGCGCCGAGATGCTCGGGGCCCATGTGGGGCCCACGTGGCGAAACGGCCCCCTCGCTCAAGGGGTCTGGCTGAAGGCCGTGGGCCCGTTGCCCGTGCTCACGTTGCCCATCGCGGCGGTGGTGACGCTGCTGCTCGCGGGTCTCGTGACCCTGCGGCAGAAGAGGTTGAAGCTCACGCGCCCTTGCCCGCGTTGCGGCGAGCCGGTGCGTCAGCTGGTGCCCACAGCGAGCAAGAAGCCCGATCAGCTCTGCGACACCTGCACTGACCTGTTCGTGCGGGGTTTGCCCATGGAGCGCCGCATCCGGTTCAGCAAGGAAGAGCAGATCGATCGCCACCAGAAGCTGCTCAGCATCGGCACCCGAATCACCGGGCTGGCCCTGCCAGGTTGGGCCTCGGTCATGCGGGGGCGCCCGATCTCTGGCTTGATCTTGATGGCGATGGGGGTGTTCCTCCTGGTCTCCCTGCTCTTGCCTCATGGTTTGTTCTACCTGCCTGGGGTGTTGCACACGTCGGCTACGGTGGGCGTCATCGTGGCTCTGGGGATCGTGTGGCTGGTGGGGGCCTTCGTGGCCTTCAGGCTCGGAAGAAGGGCGGCGTAGTGGCACTGCAAGGCACACTCGCAGATTTCGGCATCGCCGAAATTCTGCAGCTCATTGGCACTCAGCAAAAGACGGGCGTCCTGCATGTAGAGCAAGAGGGCACCGAGGGCTCCATCAAGGTCTTGTTCCTCGGTGGCAAGATCGTGCGCTGCCTCGTCACGCACTCCGAGCGAAAAGATCTCCTCGGCAACCGGCTCGTCGCCGCTGAGGTGGTGCCCAGCCGAGACATGCAGAGGTGCCTGGGGCTTCAGCGCAAGCAACCTGAGGATGAGCGGCAGTTGATCGGTGAGCTGCTTCTCGAGCAGGGCCTCATCGATCGCGGCACCCTCGACGAGTTCATCATGTTGCAGATGCGTGAGCACCTGTACGGGCTCTTCGAATACAAGGACGGCCGCTACCGGTTCGAGAGTCGTCCGCCGAGTTTTGCGGAAGCGGGGCCGGGCATGTTGCCTGCCGAGAGCGTGCTCATGGAGGGCTTCCGCATGCTCGATGAGTGGCCCTTGATCCGCAATCGGATCGAGAGCCACGACATGGTGTTCAAGACCATCAAGGCCCTCGAAGACGAGGAGGGTGACGCCGAGGCCCTGGAGCGTGTCCTCGACGATGCCTTCAGCGAGTTCCTCGACGAGCCCGTCAACGAGACTTCTGGCTCACTCAAAGCGTTCGCCGGCGTGCAACTCGGCCCGGGAGAGCGGCGCCTGTACCCGCTCATTGACGGCAAGCGATCGGTGCACCGACTGGTGGAGCTCAGCCGCCTTGGGGAGTTCGAAACCTGCAAGGCCCTGGTCACCCTGCTCAACGAGGGGTACGTCGAGGTCGTAGAGGCCCCTGCGCCGAGCGCGATCCCACAGGCAAAGCAGCGCACGTCGGGGGACAAAAACTTCTTTACGGGCCTCGCTCTGTTGGCCCTGGTCGGGGTGGTGCTCGCCACGAGTGTGGTACTCAAGCCCACCCCAGAAGAGGGCGATACAGTGGCTCTACAGGCCGCTTTCGAGCGCAGAGCTCGACGAAATCGAGTGCACCTGATCGAATCGGCTCTTGAAGTCTATGCCGCAGAGCAGGGAGACTACCCCACCAGACTCGAGCAGCTCATCGAGGCGGGGATCCTCGAGCCTGATGCCCTGAGCGTGCCTGGTGGAGCGCCTTTGAGCTACATCTCCATCGGCACCGATTACGATTTGAGATAGGAACCCAAGTGACACAGCAAGCTGTTGGCGGCCAGGGGAGTACCCCGGGCCGGATCGAGGCTGATCCTCGGGCCATTGCGGCCTTGTGGGGCCCCGGGGACGCCCATCGTAAATTTCTGGAGAACGCCCTGAGCGTACGCATCGGCGGCCGCGCAGACTGGGTGCAGGTCTCAGGCGTCCCCGAGGCAGTGGCCGTTGGCGAGCGGGTCATCAACGAGCTGCTCGCCGTGGTGCGGGCGGGGCGTCCGGTGTTCCTCAAAGACGTGGAGAAGGCGGTCCGCGTCGCCCGTGGCGACAGCGCCGAGCGCCCCGCAGGGCCAAAGGGTGGCGGAGGGATGGTGGTCACCGCAGATCGCCGGACCATCTCGCCGAAGACGCCGAACCAGGGCCGCTACCTCGAAGCCATCGCCAAGCACGATCTCGTCTTTGGCGTGGGACCCGCAGGGACCGGCAAGACCTATCTCGCCATGGCGGCGGCGGTGGGGGCGCTCCGGGCCAAGGCGGTACAGCGCATCATCTTGACGCGGCCCGCAGTCGAGGCAGGGGAGAAGCTCGGGTTCCTGCCCGGGAGCCTCGCCGACAAGGTGAACCCGTACCTGAGGCCGTTGTACGACGCCCTGTACGACATGATGGATCTCGATCGAGCCGCTCACCTCGTGGAGTCCGGGGTCATCGAGGTGGCGCCCCTGGCCTTCATGCGAGGCCGGACGCTCAATCGGGCCTTCGTCATCCTCGACGAGGCGCAAAACACCACACGGGAGCAGATGAAGATGTTCCTGACCCGCCTGGGCAATGACTCCAAGGCGGTGGTCACCGGCGACGGATCCCAGGTCGATCTGCCCAACGCCGACAAGAGCGGCCTGGCCCATGCCCTGGACATCCTCAAGGATATCCAGGGGATCGCCTCGGTGCGCTTCTCCGACATCGACGTGGTGCGTCACTCCCTCGTGCAGTCCATCATCCGGGCGTACGATCGAGATGATCAGGCCAAGGGCAAGGGGCAGCGGAAGTGATCTCCTGCTCTGTGAGGGCCTCGGTGCGTGGCCATGTGGATCCACGTACGCTCAAGCGGCGGGCTCAGCGTCTGCTCCAGGCCCTCAAGGTGTATCCCGCCGAGGTCTCGATCCTGCTCACCGATGACGAAGAGATTCACCAGCTGAATCTGCAGTTCAGGCACAAGGACAAGCCCACCGACGTGCTCAGCTTTGCGTTGATGGAGGGCGAAGGGGGCATGCCTCCATTGCCTCCGGGTGTGCCTCAGCCTCTCGGTGACGTCATCATCAGCGTGCCGACGGCCATGCGGCAAGTCGAGCAGGATGGCTGCCTCGCTCGCCTGAGGCCGGTGTTGGACCAGTACCAGTGGTCAGGTGAATGGGGGCTCAAGGACGAGATCACGTTCCTGTTGCTCCACGGCATTCTTCACCTGCTCGGCCATGATCACGAAGAGCCGGAGGAGGCTGCGGTGATGCAAGGTCTTGAGGGCGAGCATTTGCCCACTCTGCTCAACTTGAAGCGACGCTGAGGCGCCTGCGGCGAGCAAAGCCATCCAGCCGACCAGCAGAGAGAGGCCGCCCGGCCTCGAACAGCTGATCAACCCAAAAGCCATGCTCCAGGGCGAGCTGCTCCAAACCTGTGAGCTGCTCGCCCTTCACCGTGCGACCGAGAGAGAAAGACTCGAAGGTCTCGGAGAGCGCCAGGACCATGGGCTCGGCAAAGCAGGCGAAGACGTGGCGATGTTGCCCGGTGATCAGACCATAAATGCGGCGCCACAGCTGTACCCCCGCCACAGGGCGGGGCAGCCGCACGTACTCCCCGTCGAGGATCAGCACATCCTCTCGAGCAGGCCCGTCCATCAGCACATCGGCGGGGGCGGCGACGTCGATGACCACGGCGCCACTGGGCAGGCTCGAGAGAGACAATCGGCCCCCAGTGCTCGAAGCGGCGATGAGGGGTAGACCTTCTCGTAAGGCCTCGATGGGATCCGCACACCACGTGACTCGATCTTCGGCCCCCAGGGTGCTCACGAGGCGCTTGAGGGGCTTCGAGGGGGTAGGGATCACCACCGTGACCGACTGCCGATCGGCGAGGAGCATCCGCAGGATGCCCCCTGCGACGGGGCCGGGGGCGCCCATGAGGGCCACTGGTCCGTCATGGTCCAGGGCCCGCTGCAGGTGACGCCAGGTCTGAAACGCAGCGAGGGCGGTGAAGCTGTTGCCGGTGGTCACCGGGCAGGGGGCTTCGGCGGCGACCGCCTTGCCTTGCCCCCCGATGACCGCAGCCACCGCGCCGAGGCCCACCACCTGAGCGCCGGCGGCATGGCACGTGTGCACTGCGGCAGTTACGGCCTCCACCGCCCGTTGCTGATCGGTGAGCATCTCTTCAGGGAGCAGGGGTACACCCACGAGCAAACCCTCGACCCGAGCGCCGTGGGGATCTTCCACCAGGAATGTCGAGATGGATTGAGGGCGAGGAGAAGCCCCAGCAGGGCGACCGGCGGCGATGTGCCGATCGAGGGCCCGCACTCCGTGCAGGCGCCGCTGGAAGGGCGTGAGCGGGTGAACGATGAAGCCGAAGCGGGCCACAGGCGCCATGGCTCAGCCCTCGGCGGCCTTCTCCTCGAGCAGGCGCTCGACGATGTGCACGAAGGTCTGCACCCGGAACAGCCGGGGGATGTCATTGGCGGTGAGGCCGTCGACGAACTCCTCGGGCGGTACCTCGGGCATCAACGCCTTGAGCTTCTCAAGAGCGACGGGGGTCAACACGCCGTCTTTCTCGTATTCTTCCGGATCGATGCCCTCTTTGGAGGCCTCTTGAACCCCACCGCGGGGGATCTTGATGTCGAAGGCGCGCTCGAGCAGGTAGACGATCTCGAGCAGATCGAGAGACTCCGCGCCGAGATCGTCGAAGATCTTGGACCCGGGCTCCACCTCGTCGTCGTCAACACCGAGGGCCTCAACAAAGGCCTCTTGAACCTTCTCAAAGATGTCTGCCTGACTCATGCCTGAGCGCGCTCCATGGGCGAAAGGGCGATCCCGTGGGGGATCAGTGAAAAACGGAACATAACGAGTCATCACCGGCGATGCCACCGGACTGTGGGCTCGTCGTACGATCAGCGAGCGTATTGCACCGCCCGGGTCTCTCGAATCACGGTGATCTTGATGTCACCGGGGTAGGTCAGCTCGTCCTGCACGCGCCGGGCGATGTCGCGGCACAGCAACTGAGCCTCGCGATCGGTGACCTCGGCGTTCTCCACGAGCACGCGGACCTCACGACCGGACTGAATGGCGTAGCACCGCTCCACCCCATCGAACTCCAGGACCAGCGCCTCGAGATCTTCCAGGCGCTTGATGAAGGCGGCGAGGGTCTCCATCCGCGCCCCGGGGCGTCCGGCGGAGAGGGCGTTGGCGGCGCCCACGATGTGGGCGAGGATCGACCGAGGCTGCTCGTTCTCGTGATGGGCGGCGATGGCGTGCACCACAGCCTTGTGCTCCCCATGCTTGCGGGCCAGGGCAGCGCCCACGAGCGCGTGGGGGCCTTCGACCTCTTGCTCGATGGCCTTGCCGATGTCGTGCAGCAACCCGGCCCGACGGGCCTGCTTCTCGTTGAGGCCCAGTTCGGCGGCGATGGCCCCGGCGAGGAAGCCCACCTCGATGCTGTGGCGCAGCACGTTCTGAGCGAAGGTCTGTCGGAAATGCAGCTGTCCGAGGTGCTTCACCAGGACCGGGTGCAGGTTGCTCACCTCAAGCTCCAGGGTGGCCGCCTCGCCGTGCTTACGCACCACCTGCTCCATCTCGGAGGTGGCCTTGGACACCACCTCTTCGATGCGGGTGGGGTGGATGCGCCCGTCGGTGAGCAGCTTCTCCAGGGCGATCTTGGCGATCTCTCGACGCACGGGGTTGAAGCCGCTCACCACCACCGCTTCGGGGGTGTCGTCAATGATCAGATCACAGCCTGTGGCCGCCTCGAAGGCGCGGATGTTACGGCCCTCGCGGCCGATGATGCGGCCCTTCATCTCGTCAGAGGGCAGGTTGACCACGGTGACCGTTCGATCGGCCACATGCTCACCGGCGTAGCGCTGGATCGCGGCGCTCACCACCATACGGGCTCGATCTTCAGCGAGCTTGCGGGCCTCTGCTTCGACGGCGATGACCTCTTCGATGCTCTTGCGCCGGGCGTCTTCTCGGACCTCGTCCACGAGCTGCTGTCGGGCCTCTTCTTGAGAGATGCCCGCCACGCGCTCGAGCTGACGACGCGCCTCGGCGAGGGTGGTCTCGAGATCGTCCTCCTGACGGGCGACGCGCTTCTCGCGGCGGCCGAGCTCCTTCTCTCGCTTGGCCAGCTGGTTGTCCTTGCGGTTGATCTGCTCCGATCGTTTCTCGATGGTTTCTTCTTTTTTGTGCAGCCGCTCTTCGCGGGTGGTCAGCTCCTGGCGGCGACGGGCCGCCTCGGCATCTGCCTCCGACGTAAGAGCCACCGCCTGCTCGCGGCCGGCGATCTCTGCTTCCTTCTTCAGTCGCTCGGCTTCGGCTTCAGCGTTGCGCTGCTGCTCTGCGAGGCGACTCTCCAATTCCGAGCGTCCCCGACGGGCGAATACGAGGCCGAAGACGGCCCCGAGCGCCACGCCGACGATCGCGCTGATGACGTACTCCATGGGGGTGCTTTTCTCTCAGTTGCTCAAGGGCACGCGGTGTTTTAACCCAGGCGGCCTCAACTGGCCATGATCTGTATTGGATTTCGGGGGATTACCGGAGTGCAAAGGTGTGCACACCGCCTTCGGTCACCAGAAGATCCAGTGGTTGGTCCCACGGGGCTGCGGAGATCTGGTCGATCAGCTGGCACTCGTAGGCGAGCCCCAGCCGCGTCGCAGGCAGGTCGGGGAGCGTGCGATCGTACGCCCCTGCGCCCATCCCGATGCGATGACCCCGGCGATCGAAGAGGGTGCCTGGCACCACGATGACCGCCAGTTGTTCGGCGTCGACAACAGGTCCCTCGGGCACCGGCAGTCCGAATCGTGTGGTCTGCCATCGCTCAGCGACGACGAAGGTGAGCGGTGCCCGAGGCGTGTGGAGCGCGTACACGACTTGCCGACCAAGCCGCGCGCATCCTTCAGCGACGAGATCGGTGCCCACCTCTCCGTCATAGGCCCGGTAGAGCGCAACGGGCCCATCGGGGGCATCGGCGATGCAGGCGAGCGCATCCATGGCGATGGCGTGATCGAAGCGCTGACGATGTTCGGCAGGGATCGAGCGTCGCGCGGCCCGGCCTCTCTCTCGAAGGGCCACCCGCTCAGGCGTCGAGGGCATCCGGATCGACCTCGGACTCGCTCACGAGCTCAGCCACCATGGGGGGCTCACCTGCGGCGAGGGCGTCGAGGGTGTCGGCGAGATCGAGCACATCCTGAGCGATGGTGGTCTTGAGACGCTGGTTCTCTTCGCGCAGGCGCTCGACCTCGCCGGCGAAGCCCAGGGCGGCCATCAGCGCAGCGGTGTGGGGGCTGGCCCCGCTGCCCCGGGCTGTCTGAACATGCTGGTCGACGATGGCGGCGAGGGCCTGCACATGCTCGGAGGGCACATTGCTGCGCACTGTGATCCGCTGCCCGGCGATGTGAAGCAGATGGGTCTGGCTCATAGGGGTGTTGTATGCTGGTGATCGGCCGTCGTCAACGCGATGGCCAACGTATCTGAAGAAACTCGTTTCAGTAGACTTGACACCGTAGATCACCTCGGCTACAAAACGCGTCGCCTCTGCTGGGGCATGGGCTGTTAGCTCAATTGGTAGAGCAGTGGACTTTTAATCCATTGGTTCTGGGTTCGAGCCCCAGGCGGCCCATTTTACAACATCCTCTGGGTCCCCATCGTCTAGTCAGGCCCAGGACACCGCCCTTTCAAGGCGGCGACGCGGGTTCAAATCCCGCTGGGGACGCTCTCGAAAACGCCGATTCCGCAAGGGGTCGGCGTTTTTTTTATGCCCTGGGCCGAGCGTTGTCGAGCGGGAGCGATGAGAACGAGCAACTCAGACAACACCATCATTGCACGCTCAGAGGTTCGAGCGCTTGTCTCAGCCCATCAGGGGGAATGCTCGCGATATTGCATCGTCTGGTCTCGCCCTACAGGCGCTCTGGCTCCCGAAACACGTCAGAGCCGGCGAGATGCGATCCAGCTCTTCCTCGCTGCCTACACAACCTTGGTGAATGTTCTGGATGAACCTGACTACGACTTCTGGGTGCAGTCTCACCTGAGGGGCGTCGATTGTCAGGCGACATGGGACTTCGACGACTACCGTTGGTCGCTTTGGCTGGATGAGAGGCCAGATGGGTCAGCTGCGGTGTTTCTTCAGCGTAACCTCGGATCCGACGACTGACGCGCCCGCTGCGTACTTGTGCTGTGGGCTGTCTGCCAAATCACCAGAACTTCCACCACGGCTTCTTGCGCTGAGGCCGCTCAGCATTTCGCTGTGCGTGGAACGTCTCGAGAGCCTTCTCCATAGCTGCGTCGTCGGCGTCTGGTGCGAGGACGAACAAGGCGCTCATCTTGATGTTGTGCAGCTCTTCCTTGGGCACACCCGACTCGAGCACTTGATTGATCCCATTGACCTCGGCGCTTCTACACCCCAGGGCAACTGCCGATTCCTGGTGTGGTCCCGTGAGCAGATCGTGGGCCAACATGAGGGTGCGGGCGTATGCGGCGTTGTGCATCAGGTGAGCATCTTGCGTCGAGCCGTCGGCGTGCACCATCTGGTACACATGAGAGAAACCGACCCCCATCTGCCCAAGTAGCTGTCTGCCCAGGGCGATCTCGGCAAACTTGAAGACACTCCACACGATCTCCGGTGGTGTACTGGCGTTCTCCAGGGCGTCGATACCCACGTCGATGTCGCAGTCGGGACCCACCGCGGCGACAAACCTGATGATGGCGTCATCGATCTGCCGTGCGAACGCCACCTCAGCTGGTGGGCTGAAGAAGACCGCGTATCGGGTGAGTAGACCCCGCTGCCTGGCATGAATTTCGGTGTAGAGATCGTCGTGGTAGTTGGCGACGTGGCTGTCAGCCTCCAGATCTCGACTCCAGCCCTGATGCTCGAGGTTGCCCATGGTGACCTTGACCATGTGAACGGCCTGTGGGGGCACCATGGTGTGGGCATAGTCGAAGATCCAGGCATCGCTGAAGGCGGCCATGTCGATGTCACCGTCGAAGGCTCTCATCCGCATGGGCCCGACAAAGCCAGAGTGCTCTCGAACGCCGAGCGCTTCGCGGCCGGTGAACTGGACGGCGCCGAGCACTTCTCGCTGGTGTATGCAGGACAAGACGAGCGGCGCCACCATCTGTACCCAGACGAGGCCCGCCTCTTCGATGGCTGTAGAGCGGTCCTCGTCGGCGCCCATGACACACGCGTCGAACGGTTCTGGGTAGCCCTCGATGGCGGCAAAGACGTGGCAGTGGGCCATCACTGAGCCGCTATCCGGGGGCTCGATCATCACAGTGAGCGTGACCTTGCCATCGCACAGCAACATATGATCGATGTGGCGTTCCATCTGGCCGCGGAGTTCGGACTCGATGGAATCGAGGTGATTGTAGATGCTGGTGAGGAGTTCGCTGACTTCACTCAAGACTCGCCCTTGTGTTGGTGCCCTGCTGATTCGACCATACATGACTTGATGGCGCTGCGGGTGAGATGCTCGCGAAGCTCAGTCCCGGCTCCAGAACTTCCACCAGGGTGTCTTGGGCGCAGATGAGCGCGCTCTTTCCGCCTCAGCTTAGGTCGCGCTCAAAGGCGAGTGCCCGTGACGATGTGCACCTCGGACTGCAGCCAGACTGCTCCTGAGCGTTCATATGGATGGAGACGACGCACGAGTGCCTGGTGAGCTTCGGCGGAGATCGCCTCGCCCTGATCTTTGAGGCTCTCGGCGAGCGAGAAAGAAGACATCGCAAAGTGCGCAGCTTCGTCGACGCTCAAGCCCCCACCTACAGGCAACTCACCGCGCCAGGTCTCGACGTGTAAGTTGGAGAATCCGCTGCGGTCGAGCAGAGCGAGAAAGGCATCCGCGTCGGCGTAGCGGACGGGCCCAGGTTGGTCAGGCTCAGGGGGCGGGAAGTCGACGAACTGCGCCAGGGCATCTTTGACCACCGTGAACCAGAGGTTGTTGCGCGGGGATCCCCAGACAGAAAAGGCGATGCGTCCACCGGGGGCGAGCCACCGCGTCAGCTGGCTGAAGGCGATGGGCGGATCGTCGAAGAACATGACTCCGAACCGCGATGTGAGCCGATCATACTGCTGCGGTGGATCCGCGGTCTGCATGTCCGCGAGTGTGAAGCGCAGGCTGTGAGTATCGTTGGGGATCCGCGCCCGTGCGGCTTCGACGAGGGCAGGGGAGACATCATAGCCATGCACGACGGATCCTGCCGGTGCCTGCCGATGAATCTCGAAGGTCGCACCCCCACCGCCTGAACCGATCTCGGCGATCTGCGTGGGACCATCCAGCCGCAGGGCTTCGATGAGCAGGTCATTCACGGGGGCGAGCATGCCTTCGAATCGGTCGAGATGTGCGCGCCACCGCTCTCCGTGTCCAGTGCTCCAAGTCGGGGTGTCACCTTGGCTCAAGTGTAGGCTCCTGATGAAGTTTGAAAGATGCTTCGATATGAGTGCATGAGGACAAAATCATCTGCGAGAGAAGCGCTCAATGCCGAAATTGAAAGCGGCCTCGATCGGTCGAGCCCCGACCAGATCGTCCATGTGTACGAGCCGCCCTTCGGCAATCGCCATGTTGTGCATCTGAACAACACCTCGATACCACCAGGATCGCCAGCGACTAAAATGATCTGGATTGATGGAGACTTCGGGCAGTCGCAGGAGTACCGAGAGTAGGCCTGGAATCACGGCGTCGCATCGGATCAGATCATGTTCGAGACCTCTGCTGACCTCCTGATCGATTTGACCAATACACACATCCGCCAACCGCTGTGCGAAGTCGAGCGCTGCTGGGTGGGACAAACCATGAGGTGGGGGTCCATCCAACCAACCCGCCTCCAAGATTTGGGGACCAGCTTCACCATGCAAGATGCGGCTGAGATGGACGTTGACGCCGCCTGAGTAGAAGCTTGGCGTGCGACCGCTGTGCAGATCTGCGATCAAGCCTTTCCATTCTGGGGTCAAGGCATGTGCAGGCGGCCGGTGCACCGCGAGAATTTCGCTCAACTCATCGGTGAATGGTGTGGGTGGTGTCGAACCCGCTGACCAGTCTGACCACACATGCGGATCCAGATTGCCGCTGTCGAGCCTCCCCAGGCAGTGAACTGCGCCGATGATGGCCATGGCTGAGGTCTCGCAAGCTGGCATTTCTTTGATGAGCCGAACGGCCTGCATCACTTGCCCCGAAATATTTGCGACCCAGTCAGATCCACTCATCGCCAGAATGCCCTCACCCCAAGCCCAGCCTGTCGCGGCGGGCAGGGCCCCAGCCAGGAGGTGGGGGACATCCTCTGGGCCAAATCCCGGCTGAGGTATGATGGGGGTGAAGGGGCCCCTCAAAGAAGTGAACTTGAGCTCGCCATAGTAAAAGGCGTTGCGGATACATTGATTGTGCCCTTCGAGTTCATCCCGCTCTTCCTCTGACTGAATGAACAAGGATGCACTCCAGTTCGAGTGCCATTGGCTGAACTTCTCAGATGGGATCGTGATGGGCTCGAGCAAGAGCAAAAGCGCCAATTCACCCAGGACTTCGATCTCTCTCACCAGATCAGGATCGGTTCCAGGTGTGATCTCAGCGTCGAGGCGGCGCACACATTCGTCGGCTACACTCTGCACAAACGCTTGGGCTGCTGGGTGGTCAAAGCAGCCCTCGGGCGGACAAGCCCATGTACGATCGAGTCCACTTACCTCTCCAAAGCCGTGGAGTATTTCGTTGAGTGTTTGAGGGAGTTCGACCAGTCGATAGGGTGGCTCCTTGCCTGCTTCGATGCGATTCAACGCTGTGTCGATTTCGGCTGTGAGACCAATCATATAGGGCCGATGGTCGCGCACAATTTCGGCGAAAATCGCCTGAGCATCGTTATCAGGATCCAAGCTGTACGGGCTGAATTGCATGAGGAGTGCAATGCCAGCCAGGACCGTCATCGCTGTATCTTCTGAGGCCTCGGCGGTCTCGTGAACGTCCTCGATGGCCGAGCTCACCCAAGCTCCAATGTCTACAACACCATCACCTGCACCATCATTTTGTAGGATGCCGCAGCCCCAACTGCCCATAGTTTGACCCCCCCTGAACGCCATAAAAAAAGCGCCCCCAGCATACACTGGAGACGCTCTTTTATACTATACGTACGTTCAGCCCTGTTAGACCTCTAGCAGCATCCGCACCGGAGACTCGCAGCACTCCTTCACCCGCTTCAGGAAGCTCACCGCCTCGCGGCCATCGACGATGCGGTGATCGTAGGTCAGCGCGATGTACATCATCGGCCGGATCACCACCTCACCGTTCACCGCCACCGGGCGCTCCTGGATGCCGTGCATGCCCAGGATGCCGCTCTGCGGGGGGTTGATGATGGGCGTCGACAGCAGGGAGCCGTACACACCGCCGTTGGTGATGGTGAAGGTGCCGCCCATGAGCTCGTCGAGCTTGAGCTTGCCCGACTTGGCCCGGGCGCCGAAGTCGCGGATCGTGCCTTCCACCTGAGCGAAGCTGAGGCGCTCGGCATTGCGGATGACCGGGACCACGAGGCCCTTGCCACCGCCCACGGCGACGCCGATGTCGCAGTAGTTGTGGTAGACGATCTCGTTGCCGTCGATCTGGGCGTTCACCGCGGGGAAGGCCTTGAGGGCGTCGACCACGGCCTTCACGAAGAACGACATGAAGCCCAGCTTGATGCCGTTGGTGGCGACGAAGGCCTCCTGGTGGGTCTTGCGCAGACCCATGATCTCGCTCATGTCCACCTCGTTGAAGGTGGTCAGGAGCGCAGCGTTCTGCTGAGCCTCCACAAGGCGGCTGGCCACCGTGCGGCGCAGCGGCGTCATGGGCACCCGCTCCGTGGCCCGGGGGCCAGAAGGGGCCGCGGGGGCTGCCGGCGCAGCAGCTGCGGCCTTGGGGGCCTTCTTCGACTGCTCGACGTGACGAAGTACGTCTTCCTTGGTCACCCGACCGGAAGGGCCGGAGCCCGTCACCGCACCGGGGGACACGCCATGCTCCTGCATGACCGCGCGGGCGGCGGGGCTGATGCGAGCGCCGTCACCTGCATCGGCAGAGGCCTCAGCAGCAGCAGGCTCCGCAGCGGCCTCCGCCTTGGGGGCGTCGCTCTCGGCCTTCTCTTCCATGTGGCCGAGGAGATCACCCACCTGGGCCTCGTCCCCGGCGTTGAGCAGGATCTCGGTGATGATGCCGGAGACCGGAGCGGGGACCTCCATGTTCACCTTGTCGGTCTCGATGACCACCACAGGCTCGTCCTGGGCGACCCACTCGCCCTTCTCTTTGAGCCACTCGCCGATGGTGACCTCGGTGATGGACTCGCCTACTGGGGGAATCTTGAGCTCCACAGCCATGCTGTCAGGCTCCTCTCATGATCGGTTTGAGGTTCAGGTAGTCGCGAAGGCCTGCTCGATGAGCAGCTCTTGTTCCATCTTGTGACTCGCCGCGGATCCCGTTGCCGGGGAAGCGCTCTCGGGTCGGGCCACCCACTTGAGGGGGTGACGATCGACGAGGCGCTCGCCGAAGCGCAACCGCAGGTAGGGCCAGGCTCCCATGTTCATGGGCTCTTCCTGGACCCAGAACACCTCGGTCTCTGGAGCGTAGATGCTCAGCACCTGCGAGAGTTCCGCCGCCCGCAGCGGATAGAGCTGCTCCAGCCGGATGATGGCGACGTGATCAGCCCCCATGGAGGCCCGGGCCTGCTCCAGCTCGTAGTAGATCTTCCCGGAGCACATCAGGACCCGCTTGACCTGCTTGGGAGCCCGGTCGCCGACGTCGGGCAGGATCCGCTTGAACGTGCCTGTGGTGAGCTCGTCCATGCTGGAGGTGGCCGCCGGCAGGCGGAGCAGGCTCTTGGGGGTCATGATGACCAGAGGCTTGCGGATCTTGCGGTTCACCTGACGACGGAGCAGGTGGAAGATCTGCGCCGGCGTGGTGACGTTGCAGACCTGCATGTTGTCCTGAGCACAGAGGTTCAGGTAGCGCTCCAAGCGGGCGCTGGAGTGCTCGGGGCCCTGGCCTTCGAAGCCGTGGGGCAGCTTGAGCACCAGACCGCTGAGACGCTGCCACTTCTCCTCGGAGCTGCTGATGAACTGGTCGGTGATCACCTGAGCCACGTTGGAGAAGTCGCCGAACTGGGCCTCCCAGATGACGAGCTGATCCGGGGCGTCGAGGCTGTAGCCGTACTCGAAGCCCATCACGCCGATCTCCGACAGAGGGCTGTTCACCGCCCGCAGGTGGGCCTGGTCATCGCGGATCATGTTCACGGGCACACAGAGGCGGCCGTTCTTGTGATCGTGCCAGACCGCGTGGCGGTGGCTGAAGGTGCCGCGCTGGGCATCCTGACCGCTCAGGCGGATCGGCGTACCCTCGAGCAGCAAGCTGCCGTACGCGAGGGCCTCGGCGCCGCCCCAGTCGAGGGGCTTCTCACCTGTGGCCATGGCCATGCGGGCCTTGAGCAGACGCTTGAGCTTCGGATGGATGTTGAAGTCTTCCGGCTCCGTGGCCAGGTGCGTCATGATCTCGGTGAGGGTGGCCTTGTCGACGCCGGTCTCCACGTCGGGCACAGCCTCGTCGGCGCCGCCGATGTAGGGGGTCCAGAGGCCACCGCCGAACTCGAGCTGGTACTCGTAATCGGGCGAGCGCGACTCCGACAGCGCCGTCTCGAGGCGGGTCTTGCGTCGCTTGGCGATCTTCTCGCCGTCCTCTTTGTTGATCTCCCCCATCTTGTAGAGGTTCTCGAGGTAGGCCTTGCGCACCGTGGTGCGCTTCTTGATGGCCTGGTACATCAGCGGCTGGGTGTACTCAGGCTCGTCGCCCTCGTTGTGGCCGTAGCGCCGATAGCACCACATGTCGATGACCACGTCTTTGCGGAACTTGCTGCGGAAGTTCATGGCGAGGGTGATGGCCCGGGCCACGGCCTCGGGGTGCTCACCGTTCACGTGAATCACCGGGATCTGCAGCATCTTGGCGATGTCGGTGCCGTAGTAGGACGACCGCGCCGCCTCGGGGGGCGTGGTGAAGCCGATCTGGTTGTTGACGATGATGTGCACCGTCCCGCCGACCCGATAGCCCCACAGCTCGCTGAGGTTGAAGGTCTCCTGGGAGACACCCTGGCCGATGAAGGCGGCGTCACCATGGATGAGCAGGGGCATCACCCGGCTGTGCTCTTCGTCGTGACGACGGTCCTGTTTGGCCCGCACGCGGCCGATGGCCACGGGGTTCACGAACTCGAGGTGGCTGGGGTTGAAGCACAACGTCAGGTGGATCTGAGCGCCACTGGTGGTCGCCACGTCGGTGGAGTAACCGAGGTGGTACTTCACGTCGCCGCCACCGAAGTGCAGGTCGGGATCCTTGTCGGCGAACTCGCGGAAGATCAAATCGGGCGACTTGCCCATGATGTTGGCGAGCACGTTGAGCCGGCCGCGGTGGGCCATGGCGATGACGATCTCTTCCACATCGTGGCGACCGGCCTCTTCGATGGCCAGATCAAGGAGCGGGATGAGGCTCTCGCCGCCCTCGAGGGAGAAGCGCTTCGCTCCGAGGAACTTGTTGTGGATGAACTGCTCGAAGATCTCGGCGTCGGTGAGCTTGGTCAGAATGCGCAGCTGGGTCTCACGGGTGAGGCTCTGCTGGTTCTGAGTGGTCTCCATTCGCTCCTGGAGCCAGTGCTTGATGTGCACATCGTCGATGTGCATGTACTGCACGCCGATGCTCCCACAATAGGTGCGCTTGAGCCGGTCGAGGATGTTGCGCAGGGTGTCGATGGCTGGGCCGCCGCCCACAGTGTTCGCGGAGAACTTGCGGTCGAGATCGGCTTCCGTGAGGCCGTACCACGAGATGTCGAGCTCGGGGTGGGGCTCACGGGGCAGGCCGAGGGGATCGAGATCGGCGATCATGTGCCCGCGGACTCGATAGGCCCGAACAAGCTGATCCACTCGATCCTGACGCTCTGCGACACCCGAGATGTTCGGCGCCGCGCCACCACCGTTGCTGGGAGGATTGAACACGGTGGTGGGGGTGAAGCTCGGTCCCAGCCGGGCCGGCTGCCCCGATCCGGGCTGCCCGTTCTGGCTGTGGAGATCATCGAAGTAGGCCCGCCACTCCGGCTCCACGGAGCTGGGATCGGCAGTGTACTGGGCGTAGAGGGCTTCGATGAAGGCGAGGTTCTGACCGTTGAGGGGGTTGTTGTCACCCTGCATGGGTTGTTCGCTCCCTTGGGGCCCATCGAGGGGCGCCTTGGTTGTCGCCAGGGCGTGGACTCTGAGCACACCCTTTTGGGTGCGGCATTCTGGCTCAGGTACGACATGATGTCGAGCCTAGAAGCAGTGAATTCAGCGCCTCAATGTTCAAGGTCTCAGCGGTTGGGGTGATCCTGCCCCCGAGACCTGCGAGACCTGCATCTCAGATGCGCGGCCCCGAACACAGATGCACGCCACCTCAGCTTGGGCGCGCCGACTGCGAAAAGGAAAGACGGCAGCACCGATGCCGCGGTTTACATAAACGCCCGTAGGGCCAGCGTCGTACCACCCGAGAATGTAGTCGTGACCCATGCGCGTCATGATCCGATGGGTCAATCCTGCCACGTGCACCTGACCGCCGTGGGTATGCCCGGAGAGGACCAGCGCAGCGCCACGGGTGCTCACCTCGGTGGCCATCTCTGCCAGGTGACTGAGCACGAGAATTGGCCCGTCCTCCCCGGAGACGTCAGAGAACGCTGCGTCGAGATCGTGGTTGCCGGTCACTGGATCATCCAGGCCCACGATCTGCCAGGGCTGGCCACCCACCTGAATCGTCTCTGATGTGTTGTTCAGAACCCGGATCCCAGCGGAGGTCAGCGCCTTCGAGACCTCGTCGGGGCCGTGCCAGTGATCGTGGTTGCCCAGCACGGCGAAGGCTGGAGCGGACAGCGCCTCGAGGCTACGGGTGAGCCGGGGCAGATAGCGCAAACTGTGGGCGATGAAGTCACCGGTGAGGCAGACGATGTCGGGCTCGGCGTCATTGACGGCGTCAACGGCGGCGCGGAGCCGAGCTTCGGGGGTGACTCTGCCGATGTGCAGGTCCGAGAGGTGAGCGATGGTGAGCTCAGCCTCTGCGGGGCCACGGGGCAACCACACATCATAGTGGCGCTCGATGACGTGCGTCGATCGCCCGACGAGGGCTGCAGCGAGGCCGGATCGCCCGCGGCGAGGGTGGCGCTTCACTTCTTGGGCGGCGCGCAGGTGAGGTGCTCGAGGGCAAAGACCCCGAGGGTGTTGATGCCCATACCCCTGAGCCGGCCATCGAGCAGGTGGACCCGAGAGTCGATGATGATGGGGCTCATGTGGCCGCCCTTGAACAGTTCAGTCTGGCCACGCATGTACGTATCGCGGGCGTCGGCCAGGTGCCGAGTGAATCGGCCCTCTTTGTGGTAGTCGTTCAGGCCTTTGAGGTCCCAATTGAAGACGTTGCCCGATCCGCCTGGCAGAAACTGGCTCACGCTCCGCCTCACGCTCCGCGTATGGGGCGTGTGACGGATGAGCTGCATGTGAGGCTTGGGGCTCTTGTCGCCGGCCTTCGGTGAGAAGGGTTTGATCTCGACGCCGAGGGTCGATTTGACGTCCTCGGCGATGTACTTCGCGAGCTCCCGCATGATGGGGGTGTCGGGGTGGGCGAGATAAAGCGGCGCCTTGGGCGGCTTCTTCACCTGCTTGAAGGCGCCCTGAGCGCGATCAGTGTTCTCGTCGGTCTGCGCCGGGGCCCTGAAGTCAGGCACGTCAGGGAAGCACTGGCCCGCGATCCGTTTGCCCCCGGGCATCAGGGCGCATATCTGGCTGCGGCGAATCGCCAGGCCGATGGCATATCGCATCTCCATCTGCTCGAGTCCCTTGCGAGTGCTGTCGAGGACCAGGATCACGACCTCGGATGAGGGATCCGCCCGATAGCCTCGCTGATCCGCGGGGTTGGCGATCGCCCGGTGAGGCAGACCGAGAGGCCCGGTCCAGTCGAGACGGCCCGCGTCGAACTCCGCTTGAAGCTTGCTGGGAGATGCCAGCGTCGTGCGGATCGTGGCGAGCTCCACGTGCTTGGCCCGCCGATACTTGGGGTTGCGCACCAGCTCGGGGCTGCCCTCACTGCTCTCCGTGGAGAGTATGTAGGGGCCGTTGAAGACCATGGCGCTCAAGGCCTTGCCCTCTGGCCACCTGGCATCGCCATCAGCAAAGGCGTGTGCCGGGAGGGGCAAGAGCGGGGGCATCGCCAGTCGGTCGTAGAGATCATGTGTGGCATCGACGAATTCGAGGGTGAGGGTGCGATCGTTGACCGCTTTGATGCCCACCTTCGAAAAATCCGGATCGGTCTTCAGGTGGTAGCTCTCGGCGCCCACGATGCTGAAGAGCTCCTTCACCCGAGGGATGGCGGGCTGAGTCTCCAGGGCGCGCTTCACCGAGAAGACGAAGTCGTGGGCCGTCACAGGCTTGCCATCGCTCCAGACCGCCGTGGGCGACAACGTGATCTCGTATCGCTGCGCATCTTCGCTGGCGACGATCTTCTGCGCCACGGCGAGCTCGGCGACGCCCTCGTGAGCGCCGAAGCGCGTGAGCCCTTCGAACAAGAGGGTGGTCAGGGTGTCTTCGGCGCGGTCGTCCGACTGGGCAGGGTCGAGGGTGTCGAGGGGCCTCTGGAGACCCATGGTCATTTCACAGGGCGGAGGCGGCGCAGCATCGGGCGGTGAGGCGTCGGGGATCGCCCGCTTCGAGGCGGCGTCGGGGCTCTTGTCGCTCTTGGTGCTGCAGCCTGTGCTGCACAGGGCGAAGAGGGCGAGGGCGCTGAACGATCTCCACAGGCGCATAGGGGCTCCTGAATACGGTTCGATTCACAGGGGATTTGAGTTCTCACACCACCGAACCTAAGGCAAGGCTTCACCCTTATCCGGTGAATTTTCATCATCTCCCCGTGCTGTACGTCCGATACCAGATACAGGCCAACTGGACGAGCACAAGAGGCTCAGGGAAGAGACGATGGCGGTGTTGCTGCCTCAGCGTTTCAAAGACATGAGATCTGCGGTGAAGGCTGTGGGCAGCGCGATGCTGCAAGCCTCTTCGGAAGCCCCCCTCGGAGAGGCGCGCTGGCTGATGGCGAGCCACGGCGGCGTGATGCAACTGGTGAGCCCTCACCCTGAACACTTCGAGCGTCGGCTGATCGTGCTGCCGCGACCGGACGGTGAGGGTGAGCGTTGGGCGGATCGATGTGATCGCCGCATCAAGTGTCTCGACACACATCTCAAAGAGAGCAGCATGGGCCGGATCGTCCAGCATGCCTTTTTGGAGACCGGGTGTTTCTGTGTGGTGATGATTCGGCCCGGTTTGCCTCTTCAGGCCCTCGATCCCAAGCTCCTCGACGAGCAGCAAGTGGCGGGCTTGCTCACCCACCTCATCTCTGATCTCGAGCGATACCTGAAGCTGACCCGTGACGAGCAGCTTCTGCATCTGAGCTCTCTCGAAGTGGCTCGAGTCCCTCAGAAGGGCCAGAAGGCGAGTCTGCGGGTGAAACTCGACGCCACCGCGCTTGTGACGGGGCTCAGTGGCCCACCTCGACCGCTCACCGAGGCCCAGGTGGTCTCGGGTGTGTGCCGTCTCTGGTCATCGAAGATCAAGGGGTGGGGTCGGATCGGAGATCCGCAGGTGGCGCTCATGGGGCCTTGGCTGGCCCGTCGAAGAGCGCACAGCCTCTCTCGCTCTCTCAATGGCCTGGCAGAGCGCTTGGAGAAGGCTGAGCCCAGTCGCGCGGAGATCGATGCCTGGCTCGCAGGGATGAGCTGAGCCAGGCCGCTTCGAGATCACTCGAAGGCGCTGAGCAACCAGGTCGAGAGCAACACGTAATTGGGATCGTCGGTGCCGTCGAAGACCACTCGACCACCATGGTTGCGATCGAGGGGTTTGGTGAGGACCAGCGAGCGGGGCAGATCCACCGGGTTTACGTACCACTGGCTCACCAGCAGATTCCACCGCTGGTCACATTCGTTCTGCAGCTCGGTCAGGTAGTACAAACCACCACCATCTCCAGGCTCGCTGTGACACCCGGGTTGGGTGGCACAGGTCTCCACGATCATCGGGTTCACCTCGGTGACGAACTGATCGATGTCGAAACGGTTGAAGACCTCGAACTGTGGGATCCCCTCACACGGCACAGGTGGGGGATCGAGGCGCATGTCTGGTGGCCCGAACTCGGCATCGGGCTCGTCCGGAGGCCCCATGTCCTCAGGTGGAGGCGGGACGAACATGTCCGGTACGGGCACTGCATCCTCGATCCAGCTGATCAGCGTGTTGTACGGCTGAGTGCCTTCGGGCATCGGGGGGGTCGCCACCGGGTGGATCGGGCTGCTGTTCTGATCGCTCCTGGCGAAGATCATGAGGGCACTGCCCTCGGGGTTGCAGAAGTTCACCAGCCGCAACGTTTCGTCGAGGTTGGCCTGCTGTTGCTCGTCGTTGATCCCGTTGGTGGACTCCCAGAAACGGAAGGCACCATCTTCAGGATCGACATTGGGCTCTCGAGCGGCTCCGTGACAGCCACGCCCGCCACAGCCGATGGTAAGCGCGGGCACCACCTCCTCGGCAAAGCGTGTCACGTCGGGCTCGGGCATCTCACAGGGGGGTGGACCAGGGGGAGGCCCGGCATCTTCCTCGGCCATCTGACCGCCCATACCGCCCGATCCTCCAGGAGGCAGACCACCAGTGCCGCCCATGCCACCTGTCATGGCGCCGCCTTCTCCACCAGAGCCGCCCATGGCGATCTCACCCCCCGCAGCGCCGTCACCCCCTGTGCCTCCGGATCCACCTGGATCGGGCATGCCTCCGACAGCCATGTCCATCCCAGGAGGTGGAGCTGCCGAGTCAGGGCCTAAATCGAGCACCTGACTCTCACAGGCGACGGCGATACAGGCACAGGCGGTCACGAGCACGGATCGAGGGCGTATGGGTGACACCATTTCAGGCCTCAGCAGAGATGGGGGAGAAACGCGACCCAAAAAGGGTCAGAGGTGAGATACGTGGTGGCCACTTTCGGTTGCCAGTGACCGCCACGTTGCGCACGCCGAGCCTGCGGTGAATTACTGCAGGAAGTTGTCGGCGTTGCCCTGGGGGGCGCCGTCGGCGTCGAACCAGGAGTCCAGAACCACACCGATGTTGGGATCGGTGAGCAGCTGGATGGTGCGGCCCGGGAGGGGACCGGCCATCTCCGGGTTGGTGGCGCCGTCGCGGCGGGTGCCGACGTTGAAGCCCACCGTACGGGGGTGGATGCTGCTGGAGTTCGGGATACCCGTGAACTCGACGATGCGATCGAGGTCGTAGACCACGTTGTTGGCGTCGAAGTTGTCCGCCGGGGCGCCATCGGGGCAGTACTGCCGGTTGTCGTTGGCGTCCAAGGGGTTCACGGGGCAGCCCGTGGCGTCGAAGAGGAAGAGACCCGAGCCACGACCGGCGACCATGTGGACCCAGATGGGCGAGTTCAGCTGGTTGCCGGTGTTCTGACCGATGTGCTCCTGCAGCAGGTCGAAGTCCAGGTTGGCGAAGTCGTTGTTCGCGTAGACATCGAGGAACTCGGCGTACTCGTCGCCGAAGTTGTTCAGCTGGTCCACGTTGAGGTGGCAGCTGACGCAGTAGCGGGGGCCTTCCTGCGTGTCGCTGACCTTACCGCGGGTGGAGTGAGCCGCCATCTGGTTGTGGTTCAGCGCCGGGAAGGCGTTGCCGCCGTTCTTGAAGGGGTTGTTACCCTCGCCGAGACGGTCGCTGAAGGCGAAGACGTCGGACTCGTTGTTGTTGAAGTCCTCGTACCGGAAGAACCACTTCTCCGCGGGGGAGATCTGGGTGATCTTACCGCGGCTGTTCACGCCGAGGTACATGGCCAGGGGGTTCTGGTAGACGAAGTCGGCGTTGGCCTCCTTGAGGAGGATGCGCTCACCGGTGATGTTCGAGAAGAAGTACTGACCGGGATCGGCCTCGTACTCGGTCTTCAAGTGACAACCGATGCAGTTGTTGGTCCAGGACGCGTGGCAGCTGGAGCAGTCCATCGTGTCGAGGTGGCTGAAGTTCTGCCCGATGAGCGGATCAGCCTGACGGGGCCCGAGGCCGGTGAGGGCGCTGCCGTCGGCGCGGCCCATGGCGTACGAGGCGTTGGGGCTGTAGATCAGCTGCTGGTTGATCGGGTGACGCTTGTTCTGGTTCTGCACCACGACGTCACGGGTCTGGGGCACGTAGTGACGGGTCTGGTCAACGCGGCTGATGAGCCAGTAGTTGTCCTGATCGTCGCGGGTCACGTGACGCATGGGGTTGCCCTCATTGTCCGTGGCGCACTGTGCCTGGCGGCCGTCGTAGGTGAAGCAGTCAGCAGTCTCGGCGTAGCGGTCGGTCCAACCGTGGCAGCTCTCACAGGTGATGGCTACGGTCTGGTTCTGACGGCTGGGGATCTTGCCGCTGCTGGGATCACCCTCGGTGCCACCGTGCAGATCGCGGCTGCCGTGGCAGTCGATGCAGCCCATGCCACGCTCGTAGTGAATGTCGGCAGGGGTGTCGTCGCGGTTGTCGCCGTCGTAGTCCTCGGTGAGCAGGTGCTGGTTGAAGTTACGACCGTTGAAGGTGGCGTTGTTCACCGCGGGGTCATAGAGACGGGTGTCGTTCTCAGTGGTGGCGAAGTTCTGGGGGTTCGCCGGGTACTGGAAGTTGTTCACCACGTCTGCGTTCTGGTCCATGCGGATGCCCCAGTACTGCAGCACGGTGCGGTTCGAGCCCTGGTGGCAGCCCACGCAGGCGCGGTCGCTGATGCCGCGGGCGAAGGCGCCGTTGGGCAGCACCTTGGCCACGTTGCGGATCATGTGGGCCTCGACGTGAGGACGCTCGGCGAGGTTGGCGTCGATGGCGTCGGGGTTCAGGGGCTCACGCTTGTCCACGTGAGGATCCTGGGACCGGCTTCGACCATCGTAGCTGTACTCCATGTGACAGGAGGTGCAGCCCGAGGAGCGGAAGTCGGCGAACCGGTTGTTGGCGCCAGCGTTGCCGAGGTGGCAGTTACCACAGGTGATGCTCACCTGCTCGTCGACGAGGGTCTCCAGGGGGCTGCCGGTCCGCACGCGGTTGGGGCGAGCGCGATCCTGGTTCTCGTTGATGATGTGGTTGGCCAGCTGGTTGGCGTCGTAGACAGCGTTGTCGCGCATGGCGCCGTTGTACTGGGCCAGCTCGGGCTGCTCGTTGACGTAGGAGACCTCACCCACCCGGCGCACGGCGGCCTGGTAGTTGGGGTTCTCCACCCGGCGAGGGGCGCTGTCGGCGAGGGAGTCGCCGTCCTTGTCGCGGCCGCGGTTGGCGGCGATGCGGTTCTCGACACCCATGGTGAAGCGGGTGCCGGAGAAGATGCCGGTGGTGGTGGCGATGATGGAGCGGGGGACCCACTCACCATGGCCGTTGTCGTGACAGCCGGCGTCACCACAACCACGGCCCGCCTCGACGACGCGGAGGTCACCGGGGTTGACGAACTGGATGTAGTCCAGGTTGGACCAGGGCTGACCCGTGTCGGGGTTGGAGCCGTAAGTGGCGGGCTCGAGCTTGTCGATGCCCACCAGGGTCAACCGGTTGAAGTAGGACTCGGGGTTGTTGATCTGCTGCTCACGGTTCCCAATGGCCGGCGGCGGGGGCACGTGGCTGTTGATCTTGCCCTGACCGCGGGGGTTACCACCGTGACACTGAGAGCAGGTCACGTTGGAGGCGCCGGGGAAGGGGTGGGGGTTGTTGATGCCGTTGCCTGCGTAGTCGTTGGAGTCTGAGCCGTTGTGGCACTCCATGCAGCTCTCGACGTTCTCAACGAACTCGGTCTGCACGCAGATCTTGTTGGGCCCGCAGGAGAAGTTCTCGGGGCAGTTGTTGTCGTCGAGACACTCAACGCACCGGTTCTCGGCGGGGTTGCCGGGCTGGTAGCAGTAAGCACCAGGGCAGTCGGCGTCGCCTTCGCACTGGGGCTCTTCACAGCCGTCCTGAGGAGTTGGCGCCCGGCAGAAGATGATGTCGTAGTTGCAGCAGAACTGCCGCAGCTGGAGATCATCGGAGCAGACGACAGGGGGATCGGCTTCGGTGCAGAGCGTGGGATCGGGCTGTTCAACCCCACCCATGCCGCCTTCACCTCCGAGGCCGCCCATACCGCCCATGCCACCGACGTCACCACCGACGCCACCCATACCACCGACGCCGCCGACGCCACCGACGCCGCCGGCACCGCCGTCGCCACCCATGCCGCCTACATCGCCGCCTTCGCCACCCATGCCGCCTTCGCCACCGGGGGCGCCGCCTTCGCCTCCCATGCCGCCGACATTGGCATCAGGCGTTTGCTGGCCGTTGTCGAACGAGGCTGTCTCGTCGCAGCCGGCAACGCCAAGGAGGGTGGCGAGGGAGAGCGCAAGCAGTGCCCGCGATCTTCTCAAACCCTTTTGCATCTCTTTTTCCCCCATACGCGCTGGAAAAAGTTAGGGACCCGGAGCGCCTCGACACCATGTCGGAGCACTTCAATCGCGTCACCGTAGATATTGAGCAAGTTGACTCGGGAGCCACCTTACCACACACCCCCAGAAGCAGTGAACATGCCAAGGGGCGAATCTTTAAAGGTGTCGCGATTTTCCCCTTTGTCGGCGCATATGACCGACAACCTTGATGAATTCCTACATGAGGTCACTGGGGACTCGGGACCCCACCCTCAAGTGGGTCATCTTGGACTCAGGTGGGGCCGGCAAACCCCGGCGCCGGGGCTTTTTTTTCTCGTCGATGTTGTGCCATGGTTCCGCCGCTTGTCGGCAAGGCCGACGATCCACGTTTGTGAGGAACACCTGTGGTCTGGGATCCTGATCCAATACTCGTGCAGCTCGGCCCCATCGCCATCCGATACTACGGCGTGATCTACGCTGTGGCGCTCATGGGGGCCTTCTATTTGTTCCGGTGGCAGATGCTCCGGGCAGGGCATCCGGAGAAGGAAGCGGACACCTTCCTGACGATGGGCGTGCTCGGGGCGATCATCGGCGCCCGCCTTGGCCATGTCTTCTTCTACGACGCCCAGCGGTATCTCGCTGATCCGATCACGATCCTCTACATCCACAAGGGGGGGCTCGCGAGCCACGGCGCCACCATCGCCCTCGTGCTGGTGTTGTTCTATTACGCTTGGCGTTTCAAGGTGCACTTCACCGAAGTCTTCGACAGTTTCTCATTCGGCGCTGCATGGGCGGCGATCCTGATCCGCGTGGGGAACTTCATGAACAGTGAGATCGTGGGCCGGCCCACAGGGAGCGACTGGGGTGTGCAGTTCCCGCGTCACGATGCGCCATCGCTGTTCAAGGGCGATGCAGTGGTCAACCCCGACGCGTATCAAGCAGCGCTCGCCAATGTACCCCTGCGCCACCCCAGCCAGCTGTACGAAGTAGGCCTGGGCATCCTGGTGTTGCTGGCTCTGCTTGCGGTCGATCGCAAATTCGGGGCGCAGCGGCCTCGCGGTCTGCTCGGGGGCATGTTCTTCCTGCTGTACTTCACGGGTCGTTTCACCGTGGAGTTCTTCAAGGATTTCCAGACCCTCGATGCTCAGCAGTCCACGCTTACCATGGGCCAGTACCTCTCGATCCCCTTCATGATCCTGGGCACCGCCTGGATCGTCTACAGCCTCAAGAAGAAGCACCCCACCACCATCATCTCCTCTTGACGCTGTACTGAATCCGGGGATACCCTCCGCCGCTTCCACGCAGTGAGCAGAGGGCACAGCGCTATGTCCCGGACGGTGTTTGTCGAGACCTACGGCTGCCAGATGAACGAATCCGACAGCGAGCTGATGTACGGCTTGCTGCGGCAGCACGGATATGCAGTGGCGGAGTCTGCCGATGATGCAGACGTCGTATTGCTCAACACCTGTGCTGTGCGAGAGCGCGCAGAAGAGCGCATCTTCGGTCGACTCGGCTGGCTCAAATCGCTCAAAGCAGAGAAACCCGACGTGGTCCTCGGCGTCACCGGCTGTATGGCCGAGCGCATGAAGCAGAAGCTCTTCGAGCGGGCCCCCTACGTCGACATGGTCATCGGCCCCGATGCGTACCGGCGTTTGCCCGATCTCGTAGCAGAGGCTCAGGGCGAGGAGGCGGATCCCCTCGTCGACGTGCGGCTCGATCGCAAGGAACTGTACCAGGGGATGGAGGTCGATCGCGTGCCCGGAGTGAGCGGCTGGCTCACGATCATGCGAGGCTGCGACAAATTCTGCACCTTCTGCATCGTGCCCTTTGTGCGCGGTCGCGAGCGGAGCCTGCCCCCTGAAGAGGTGGTACAGCAGGCAGAGACCATGGTGGCTCAGGGCTTCAAGGAGATCACGCTCCTCGGTCAGACGGTTTCCAGTTACTACGAGCGGGGCTGTGACTTTGCGGATCTACTGCGCAGGGTACACGCCGTCGAAGGCCTCGAGCGTATCCGGTACACGTCGCCTTATCCGAACGACTTCAGCGATCGCCTGCTGGACACGCTCGCAGAGCTGCCCAAGGTGGGTCGGCACATCCATCTGCCAGTGCAGAGCGGCAGTGATCGGATTTTGCGGGACATGCGCCGCGGACACACCGCCGAGGCCTATCTGGAGCGGGTGGCCAAGATCCGTGAGAAGTTGCCCGAGCATGCACTCACCACCGACATCATCGTGGGATACCCCTCCGAGACGGAGGCTGACTTCGAGGCCACGATGAAGTTGATGGAGCAGGCCCGCTTCTCCAGCGCCTTCATGTTCCACTACAGCGAGCGGGAAGGCACGCTTGCCGCCCGTCAGCGTGAGGACGACATCCCGCTCGAGATCAAGAAGGCCCGTCTCAAGCGCCTCATCGACATGCAAGAGGCCATCAGCGGCGAGGTACACCAGGCCAT
Source organism: Bradymonadia bacterium (assembly GCA_046290225.1). Taxonomy (GTDB): domain Bacteria; phylum Myxococcota_A; class Bradymonadia; order UBA7976; family UBA1532; genus JBKAGE01. The sequence goes on from JBKAGE010000003.1 coordinate 30,909, forward strand.
GGTGGGCCGCGAGGTCGAGGTTTTGATTCAGGGGCCCACAAAGCGCGATCCGAGCAAGGTGCTCGGCCGGACCAGCTGTTTCAAGACCACGATCTTCCCGAGCGAGTTCCTGCCAGCGCCAGGCACGCTGGTGAAGGGCAGGGTGGTCCGGGCCACGAGCCACACTCTCTTTGCCGAGCCCACGGTGGCCTGAGCGATGGCTCACCTGCGGGATCCGATCCACGGCCGCATTCCCGTCAACTCCGGTGAGTTGAGGGTCATCGATCATCGCGTCTATCAGCGCCTGAGAGCCATCAAACAGCTCGGGTTCACGGATCTGGCGTTTCCCGGCGCCACCCACACCCGCTTTGTCCACAGTTTGGGCGCGATGCACCTGGGTGGGCAGATGTTCGACGCGCTCTTCCCCGAAGATGACTGCCCATTCGATCCGTTGGTTCGCCTGAGACTCCGGCAGACGATCCGTTTGTCGTTGATGCTCCATGACGTAGGGCACCCGCCCATGTCTCATGCAGGTGAATCACCCATGCCGCTGCGATCAGCTCTCGATCTGGAGTGTTTTTCGCCTGAGGAGAGAGGGCGGCGGGCCACCCACGAGGACTTCACGGTCCTTCTCCTGACATGCTCTTCGCTGAGTGGACTTCTCGAAGAGGCCTTTGGTGACTTTGGCATCACACCGAGGCAGGTGGCCCATCTGATCTCTGGCCGGTTCCCAGATGAGGCCCCAGCATTTGTGGTGGGCGGCGTAGACTACTTTCCGATCCTCAGTCAGCTCGTCAGCGGAGAGATGGATGCGGATCGCATGGACTACTTGCAGCGTGATGCACACCACACCGGCGTCAACTACGGTCGGTTCGACCAGGACTGGTTGTTGGAGAACCTGTGTGTGCACTATGCCGACGACAATCAGGCCTACCTGGCACTGCGGCATCGAGCGATCTTTGCATTCGAGGATTTCCTGCTCAGCCGGCACCACATGTTCCTCAGCGTCTATCACCACTACATTCCGGTGAACTTCGATCATATGCTCGCGCGGTATTACGCTGAGGATCCGAATGCTTTCGAGCTGCCTGTTGATGCAGAGGCTTATGCCAGAGTGGATGACATTTCACTCTACAGCGCGATCCGTCGATCGCAGCATGAGTGGGCACGTCGGATCGATGGCCGTGAGGTCTACCACCGGCTGGTAGAGCTCAATGATGACGAAGTGGCCGATATCGAGCAGATGTCAGAGGCGCTGGAGAGCGCTGGTGTTGAGTGTTTCACCAGCCACAATACCAGCGCAATCTCAGCGTACTTTGGTCGTGGAGATCACGGGAACCGGCCGCTCTTCGCCGTGAACCGGGCTGCGGGCCAGGCGATGCCGGTCAACGCCTACTCCAAGCTTTACGAGAGATACGCTCAGCCCACCCGCTTGAGTCGGATCTACTGTCGTCCGGAGCATACCCATGCCGCCAGAGACGTCGTAAGGCCCTGGCTCAGCGGCATCTGATTCATCTGACAGCGCTGTTTTACGCTTGGGCCCTCGGCGAAGTCTTCTTTGTCTTCCGTGGTGAGGCTTTCTTGGGCGGAACCACTGAGGATCGAGCTGACATATCGATCCCCAGGGCGATCTTCAGAACCTCTTCCATTCGTTCGACTGGATGAAAAGTGATGAGATCCCGAATGTTGGAGGGGATCTCTTCGAGATCTCCCGCATTGCGCTTGGGCAGAATGATCTCGGTCATGCCAGCGCGCGCTGCGGCGATGACCTTCTCTTTGATGCCACCCACCGGAAGCACGACGCCTCGAAGCGTAATTTCGCCTGTCATGGCCAGATCCGGGCGGCCTTTGGTGCCGGTGAGCAGAGATACAAGCGCTACGAGCATGGTGACCCCAGCACTCGGTCCATCCTTGGGGATGGCGCCGCTGGGCACGTGCACGTGAATGTTGCGATCTTTGAAGAGGGCCTCGTCGATGCCCAACAGATCGGCTCTGGCATGCACATAGGACAGTGTTGCCTGCGCTGATTCCTGCATGACTTCACCGAGCTTGCCGGTGAGCGTGAGCTTGCCACTGCCCACCATGGAGGTGGCTTCGATGATGAGGATGTCGCCCCCGACAGGCGTCCAGGCGAGGCCCACAGCGGTGCCTGGTGTGGTCACCTCTTCTGCGGATTCCGGGAAATAGCGTTGGGGCCCGAGAGCGTGGCGGATCCGGTCTTTGTCCACGGTGATGGGCAGGTCTACGTCCTCAGTGGCGACATCTCTCGCCACGGTTCGAAGCACTCCGGCGATTTGGCGGTTGAAGCCCCGTACACCTGCTTCTCGGGTGTACTGACTCACAACACTGCGGATGGCCTCGGTCGGGAACACTACCTGGTCCTGCTCGAGCCCGTGATCTTCGATCTGGCGTCGCAGGAGATGTGCCTCGGCGATGGCGACCTTCTCGTCTTCGATGTACCCAGGCAGTTCGATCAGCTCCATGCGATCGAGCAGGGGCGCCGGGATGGTGTCCGCTCTATTGGCCGTCGTGAGAAACAAGACCTGTGACAAGTCCACAGGCACTTCCAGGTAGTGGTCACTGAAGGTGTCGTTCTGTTCGGGATCGAGGACCTCGAGCAAAGCAGACGCCGGATCCCCCCGAAAGTCGTTGCCGAGTTTGTCGATCTCGTCAAGGACGAAGACTGGGTTCATCGTGCCCGCTTTTTTGAGGCCCTTGACGATGCGGCCGGGGAGAGCGCCGATGTACGTGCGACGGTGCCCGCGGATCTCGGATTCGTCTTTGACCCCGCCCAGGCTGATGCGCACGAAGGTACGCCCGAGGGCTTCGGCGACGGACTTGCCCAGAGAGGTCTTGCCCACACCAGGCGGTCCCACCAGACAGAGGATCGGCCCCTTCAAGTCGCCTTTGAGCTTGCGTACGGCGAGAAACTCGACGATGCGCCGCTTCACCTTGTCCAGACCATGGTGATCAGCATCGAGGGTGGCGCGGGCCTCGCGAATGTCGATGGTATCCGTCGTCACTTCTGCCCAGGGCATATCGAGCAGCCAGTCCAAGTAGGTTCTGGCCACTGAAGCCTCAGCGCTCTGGGGATTCATCCTGCCCAGGCGTCGGAGTGCCTTCTTCGCTGCTTTCAGTGGGGCTTCGGGCATCTGGGCGTCGTGAATACGCGCAGCCAACTCGTCGAGGTCATCATCGTCGCCAAACTCTTCGCCGAGCTCTTTGCGGATCGCCTTCAGCTGCTCGCGCAGGTAGACCTCTCTCTGATGTTTGTCGAGAGAGTCACGGACCTCACTGCGGATCCGACCTGAAATTTCGAGGACTTCAGCCTCTCGTGCCAACAAGATGAGCAGGCTGCCCAGGCGGGCATTGACTGAGGTTTCTTCCAGGAGACTCTGCTTCTCCTCCTGGTTGAGGCGCATCTGGGTGATGACCAGGTCGGCGAGATGCGCTGGATCCTCGATGCCCTCCACGACATTGAGCGCTTCGTCGGGGATCCGTGGTGAGAGGTGAATGACCCTGCCCACCATCTCCTTCATGGTGCGGATCATGGCCTCGGTTTCGGGATCCGTCGGATCGGCATCATCGAAGACGGGTTCGAGGGATGCGCGGAGATGACCATCAACCTCACGGTATTCTACGACCCGGGCCCGTGTGATGCCTTCGAGCAGCAGGTCGTGGGTGTCGTCGCTGCCCGCTGTCAGTCTGAGGATTCGAGCGATCGTGCCGAATGAGTAGAGACCGTCTATCTCGGGCTCGTCTTCTTCGGGATCTCGTTGACTGACGACGAGGACGTGGTCGCTCTCAAGCTGAGCCTGCTCCAGGGCCAGAAGGGTCTGCCTTCGACCGACCGACAAGGGAATCGGCAGGCTCGGTATGGGGAAGACCACGGCGTTCTTCACCGCGATGACCGGCATGTCGTCTGGCAAGTTCGAACGACGGTCGTCGTGGGGCGTCTGCGTGTCGTGCATGAGGGCTCGGCTCTCGAGAGAATGTATACGGCGGCTTAGGGTGGGCACCGTCGAGGGAAATGCAAGGGCCTCGGGGATAATGGTGGGGTGAGATCAGGGGGCGAAAGGATCGCCGAGGGTCCACCGGCGTCCCAGGCGCACGCCGATGGTGATGTAGCCAGGAAACTCGCCCTCACCCTCCATGAGCGCATGAGCGCGTACCGCAACGCCGATCGTCGTCTCCGGGCTCTGTAGCCAGTCCACTCCGACACCGACTGCAACCGACAGGCCCGAGTAGGGTGCGTCGCCTTCGGTCAAGAAATAAGTGGGAGAGACTTCGATCCACGGCACGTAGGTGAAGACATCGAGCAGATAGCGTACCCCGACGCTGGGCTGGTAAGCGGTGAAGGCCCGGTTGGCGCTGTCGTGGCGTGCGAGGGCATATCCTGCTCGGAAGCTCCACATTGCGTTGGGGGTGTAGGCGAAATCGGCAGCCCCGTACCCACCGTCAATGCGATTGTTTTCCTGGTCCGAGATGCAGGCATAACCGAGCTCGCCGTCCAGTCGGAGGCTGCCATCTTCCTGCGCAAGTGCTGTGCTGCTCCAAGACAAAAGCGACACAGCGAAAATGGCCCGAATGAACAGGAGTGAGAAGACGTTCATGCAGTGGATGCTCTGTTGCGGTCGTGGGCCCACGGGTGATCGCTGGCACGGTAGGGCCAGATGACAAGTGGGTCAAGGCGGGCCGTCGTTGACACCGATCGCCCTCAGTGGTAATCAGCCCTGCTTCAATCTACACATCCAGAGCGCATGAGCAGGAGCCCACGCGGTGGTTAAGAAAATCAAGAAGCGGATCCCCAAGCAGCCCGCTGATGTTGATGCCGGCCTGAGCCCCGATGTCGCTGATGGCGGCGTGAGTCCCAGTGATGGGGGTGATCTCGCCACGCTTGCGGCTCCGGCCACTGCCGCTGCGGCTTCCACGGCTTCTGCAGCCGTCTCTGCCTCTACCTCAATCGTGCCCGACAGCACATCGACTGATGATGATGGGTTCGGTGATGAGGACGAGGTGCCTTCCGGCAAGCTCGATTTCGGTGACATCGCTGAAGACGACTTCGGTCGCGCCACTGCACGTGGTCTGCAGTGGCTCGTCGAGCGCAAGGGCCTCGTCATTGGGGTGGCGCTCGCCGCGCTGGGTGCCTCCATTGGTGTCTGGTACTCCAACAGCAGCAGTGCCGCGGAGAAGGCCACCACGGCGAAGAGCTTCTTCAGTGGCACTGAGAGTTTCACTGAGGCCAATGCCCCTGCAGACAAAGACAAGCCAGTCGACACTGCCGCGCTCGTGGAGAGTGCCCGGGCTGACTTCGATCGGCTCAAGAAGGCAGGGCAGGGGACGCCCCTCGCTCAACTGGCCGATCTGGGCCTCGCCGGCGCTGCTTTCAAGCAAGGCAAGACCAAGGATGCTGTAGACGGCTACGCCAGCGTTGCCTCCGGGTCCAAGGATCCTATGCTCAAGGCGGTTGCCATTCACGGTCGTGCCGTGGCCTGGGAAGATGCGAAGAATTACGGCGAAGCCGTGAAGGCGTGGCAGACCCTCGCCGAGGTCGACAAGCCAGCTTTCGGTTTGCTTTCGGGCATTCAGGTCGGCCGTCTCCTCGAGGCTGAAGGTAAGAGCGCCGAGGCCAAGACTCATTACGAGACCATGCAGAAAGATTTTGCAGAGGATCTCGAGAAGCCCGCCAACCGCTCCGTCAAAGCTGACATCGAGCGTCGGATCGCACGCCTCAAGGGCGGTGCCTGAGCCTGATGTTCAAAATCTCAGTCCTCGCTGGCCTTTGTTGTCTACCTTTCGGATGCGCCCGTCCGATCGGCCTCCCTGGGGACGAGCTGCCACACACAGGCAAGGCAAAGCGTCTGATGCCGACGCACCTCAGCCCAGGTTGGCGTCGCGATTTCAGCGAGGGTCGTCTCGAGACACTCAAGGGTGTTCAGCTGGCGTCACCGGCTGTTGACGTTGCACGTAACCGCCTCTGCCTGGGCACACCAGATGGCCATCTCGAGTGTATGACTGCGAGTGGTGGTCAAACCCTCTGGCGTAAACGGATCCCCCCGCGCAAGGCCGGGCAAGAAGGTACACCTCTGAATCTCGAGGCTGCAGCAGCTGTTGCCGAAGCCGAAGCAGATAAAGAGAAGATCAGGCGGACCTCGAGTCACAGCGCCATCTTCGATGGTGGACAGCTGATCGTCGGCACGGATGACGGTCTTCTGTTGTGTTTGGATTCAGCCTCTGGTGAGGAGATCTGGCGTTACGAAGTGCCTGGTGCGCTGATTCGAAAGCCATTGCTGGTCAAGGATCGCGTGGTTTTTGTAGATGGCACCAACACTGTTTACGCCCTTGATCGGAACACCGGTGCGTGGGTCTGGCAGGTTCAACGGCCACCGCCGGCGGAGTTCGCGCTTTCGAGCGAGGGCGCGCCAGCAAGTGATGGTGAGCGCGTTTACGTCGGTTTTTCAGATGGCCACCTCGTAGCTCTGAGCCTTCAAGATGGTGCTCAGATCTGGAAGCGTGATCTGGCGCCCGAGCATGACAAGTTCGAGGATGTCGACGCGACCCCGCAGGTCATCAATGGGACTCTATATGCTGCCTCTGCGGCTTCAGCGCTCTATGCACTTGATCCCAGTACTGGTGATGTCCGGTGGACTCAACCCATCGAAGGGATCGTAGGGCTTCACGCTTTCCAGGGTGATCTCATCGCTTCTACCGATCGTTCGACTGTGATCAGACTATCAGGCCATGACGGGAGCAGACGATGGCGCCTGCGTTATCCTGGCGGAGCAGCAAATGAGGCTGTGACAGCTGGCCAATATGTCGTGGTGACTCTTGCAGAGATCGGTTTGCAGTTCATCAACCCCCATACAGGGCAGCCCATACAGCGGTTCAATCCCGGTCATGGTGTGAGTGCACCGGCAACAGTGACTCCGGAAGGGCACGTTTACTTTGTCGGTGATGGCGGGGTGCTCTACAGCCTCGTTCACAGAAAAACCGGACCTGGCCGGAGTACTCGATCCGAAGCGCCTTTTGGTCACTACGGTTTGGACAACTGATTTTTCGGTGAAAAGCAGTTGAGTAGGAGAGGGATCCTGGTTCCTTCTTCTGCTCAACCTGTCATCTAGTTTACATAATATACATTGTGCGACTTTTGGCGACGACGGGAGAATGTCGGTCCCATTCGAGATTCTTAGGCCTTCAGCCCCGCGCGGACGTCTTGAGTTTACGTTGTACGTAAAGAAGTTCGCTTTGGGCCTCAGTTGCCCCAGCGTTCACTGAGAGTGCTTGTTTGAAGTACTTCTGGGCGTTCTGCCAGTCACCACGATTGCGATACAAACGACCAAGATAGATGTAAGGCTCTTCACGTGGCGGGTTCTGGTCGACGAGCTGCTTTAGTTCGGCGAACCCTCTGCTCTGAGGAGACTGAACAGCGTCTATATAGGCCATCCCGGAGAGAGCCACGATCTCCTCTGCATTGAGCAAGAGCGCTTCCTGGAAACGACGTCGAGCCACATCGAGCTCGCCATTCTTGAGCAGTCGAGTGCCTTCCTTTACAAGACGCTCACTCTGTAGAGCGGACTGAACCATACTCGCGGCATCTTGCCCTGGTGTGCCCATGGACAAGCTCAAGTCGTAGTTTCGCCTCTTCTCGTCATCGATCAATACGTGGTAGGCCCGGTTGATCTCCATGAAGACCTTCTTGACCCGGCTCCTCAGCTCCTGATCAATCCCCAACCGAACAAACCGATCGAGATGAAAGTCTCGGGCCAGACTTCTGAACCTTTCACGGATCTGACCGGCTTCAGCCCCGGATTCCAAACCCATCAGCTCGTAATGATTAAGCTGACCCAGTTGGGCATAAAGACTCTCCGCTTGCTTCAATGCTGCACGAGCAGCCTCATCAGCCTTCCGAGCCTTTCGAATCATCGCCTCACGAGGCGCCTTCGATACTGCGTTTGATCGTGCTGGGGGCCTGGCGGCCTGTTGAGGTCCAGTCTTCGGAGCGGGCCTGACCGGGCGGCTGGAAGTTGATCCTGTAGTAGACTTCGAAGCCGGCATCTTAGGCATCACTGCTGGTCGGGGTGAAGGCGCCCTCATGCTCTGAGAAGCAGTAAAAGTGCCCAAACCGCTGATCACCAGGGTGAAAACCTGACGGATCGCCCGCTCGCCACCCCCCAAAGTCGCCAACAACTTCGAGTAGTCTGCCGGGCCATGATTGATCGCCTGGAACACGTTTGGAGACTTGAAGAGCTTGTTGAACAGATCTTCGAGTTGATCCTGGCGAGGTCCGAGTTTCACAGCCTGATGCTGGTAGCGTTCGAGGAACAGCTGACACTGGTCCAGTGTGGCGACAAATGCACCGGCGTGGAGCAGGACATCAGGGATCGCCAGGCGGATGTCTCCCTCAAGGCGATGAGTATCGTCGGAGCTGAATTGAAAGCGCCCGTCTTCCCAACGGAAGACATCCAACAGCCGTAAGCGATGAACCGCTGCCACGTGCTGAACGAATTCGTCTCGGCGGCCAATGACCGAGGCAATGGCATCAAGTGAAGATCCACCTGTAGCCACCCTGAAGCGGCTGATGGCTTCGCCCTGGTCTGGCGTGAGCACCCTGCCCTTTACCAGGTGGTAGATCACCCCCTCGGTCTTCACGTTCGAAGACACGTGTACAACCACCCCAGAAGAAATACGGGCCTTCTTCACCAGCCGATTGTTTTGGATCGTGAGACGCCCGCTCAGGCGCCTCTCGGCGATGATCCTGAGCACCCTGTAGATGCTCAGCGGTTCGAGTTGGCCAGCAGTCAGCCCCATACAGCCTCTGGTCTCCGCAGAGGAGACGTGATCAACCAGGGTGCGCCGCTGCCCGGAGGAAGGACGGCGACGTTCAATCTTCTCTCAATGCTTGAAGATGATGCTTCGCAGGCTCCAGCAACGCCTCAACGGTGCCTGCGGCGATCTTCGACCACAACGCCACAGCGAGATCCGTCTCACCCTCCAGTTCGGCGATGAGCGCATCCCTATGCCAATACCATTCGTCCTTTTGGAACCGGGTGTTGAGTCGACTGAGTCTGGATGGGTCTCTGGACCATCCATCGATCATGGCGTCCAGCGCAGCATCTGGCTCATCGTTCAACTCGAACACCGTGGCCAGTCCCATATAACCCCAGGGGCTCTCCGGAGCGACCTCGATGGCGTCTTCGTACAACCGGCGTGCATCGACATATGCCCCACGGAGCATGGCCAGCTCGCCGAGGTTGGACACAAGCAGACTCTCGAGCCCATCTTCTTGAGTCGTGTACTCAAGACCCCGAGCATATGCAGCCTCTGCCGATTCCAAATCTCCCCGCAAGTAATGAATCATGCCGAGATTGTTGTGGACGTCCGCCAGTTTCGGCGACCGCTCGAGAATCTGCAAATAAAGGGCTTCGGCCTCATCGAACTCGTCACCGCTCAGATGCACATATGCCAGGGACAGCATCCCCTCAAGAGCGCCAGGTGCTGCCTCGATATGGGCCCGGGCACTGGCCTCGGCAGTCGTGTAGTCTCCCGCTAGGCAAGCGAGCTCGGCGTGTGTGAGTAAGGCGTTCAACCACCGCTCGCGGGCCAGCTGAGCTTTCCCGGGTGCCAGCTCTATCGACTCAGCCCAATGAGCCTTCGCAAGTCTCACAAGGGTGCCAGCAGCTTTGCTCGCCCGAGCATAATCACCCAGGTGCCCTGCCCCTTTCATCACGCGCTCAGCGTACACGAACGAATGAGGCTCCAGCTCAAGGGCCTGTGCCCATGCATTCACAGCCTGGGCGGTCTCGCCATGATGGAAACGTAGATCCCCCAACAGCTTGAGGGTCTCTGGCTCACTCTGAATCTCGAGCCAGGCACCCTCGAGTACTCGCTGAGCCTCAACTCGATCACCACTGAGCAGTGCTTTCCGAGCCGCGTCGGCCATGTGGGGCTTCGCTGACGCCGTGCCTGCGAGGGTAAGAGTCGTGAGGCAACCGAGCATCATTCGCGAGAGCTTGGACACTGTACTTCTCCGCATGGTGAGGTGGTGCCCTGCCCTACGTGCACCGCTCGGTAAGGATCTAATCCCATGGTTGGATCGAGAGTACCCCCAGTCCCGGGTTGGGGGAAACAACACACTACGGCTTTTGCCCCTTCGCGTTCAGATGAACGGATTTCCTGAACGATTTAGGCAGACTTTCCACATCAACTTGAGTGAATTCAAGCGTTTGAGAATGGAACAGACCTTGCCAAACAGAGCGGCCTGTCAACCGTCAGGAGCTTTGCAAATGTCCACTTCTTCCATCGCCATCGTCGCCTCAGCCGCACTGTTGGGCGTAGAGCCCAGGACCATCGAAGTCGAGGTCGATCTGAGCCCGGGCATGATGCTCTTCTCCACCGTGGGGCTGCCAGTCGGAGCAGTCGTCGAAGCTCGAACTCGGGTGAAGTCGGCGATGCAAAACACTGGACTCCCCTTTCCTCAAAAACGTGTCGTCGTCAATCTCGCCCCCGCTCACCTGAGGAAGGAAGGCACCACATACGATCTCCCCATCGCACTGGGCATCCTCATGGCTCAGGGAGAGATCCGAGCGGATGCCCTCGAAGGCACACTCGTCTTTGGCGAGCTTGCTCTCGATGGGCGGTTGAGAGGTGTTCGGGGTGCGCTTCCCATGGCCCTTCACGCACGTCAAAGCGGATTTCAAAGGCTCATTGCACCGATGGAAAACGCCTCGGAGATCTCCGCCGTCACAGGCATCGCGTGCCTCGGTGCCCACACGCTCTCCGAGGTACTGGATCATCTGCGTGGCGCAGCAGCACTCGAAGTCGTCTCTCCACGCACCGTCCAACATGCGCAATTCGATGGCCAACCCGACCTGCGAGAGGTTCGAGGACAGCCCCTTGCCCGGCGAGGGCTCGAAATTGCCGCAGCAGGGGGTCATCATCTCCTCCTCATCGGCCCACCAGGTGTGGGTAAGACCATGATCGCCCGGAGGCTCGCCTCCATCACCGCGCCCATGTCGGAGCAAGAGCGCTTGGAGTCGGCAGCAGTGGCCAGCGTCTCAGGGCATGCGGATCCTGAGTTGGCCCTTGCCGGAGTGAGGCCCTTCAGAGCCCCGCATCACAGTGCCTCCCATGTCGCTCTCGTTGGCGGTGGTAACCCGCCGCGGCCTGGTGAAGTCGCCCTTGCTCACCATGGTGTCCTGTTTCTGGACGAAATGCCCGAATTCAGCCGAAGCGCCCTCGAAGCACTCCGACAGCCGCTCGAAGATCGCCACATCACCATCTCCAGAGCATCAGGACGCCTGCGTTGGCCTGCACAGTTTTCTCTGCTGGCTTCGATGAATCCGTGTCCATGTGGATACCTGGGTCATCCACGACGAGCTTGCGTGGATCCGCCCCATAGAATCTCCGCCTATGCTCAGAAGATCAGTGGCCCACTCCTCGACCGCCTGGACCTTCAGGTGGCGATGGAGATCCCCGACAAGGGCGCGCTGTTCGGCTCCGAGCCTGGCGAGGCGTCTTCCATCGTCGCCGAGCGGGTCGCCGAGGCATCGAGCCGCCAGCTGCATCGATGTGACCGATTGCAGATGCCTCTCACCCGAAACGCCGATCTACGCCCCGCCAAGCTGAGTATGACCTGCACGATGAGTCCCGAGGGGGCGCGATTCTTCGAACAGGTCTTCAGCACGCTCGACCTGTCACACAGGGCTCATGATCGGGTGCTGAGAGTGGCCCGAACCATCGCTGACCTCGACGGATCCACTGATCTTGAGCCCCACCACATCGCCGAAGCCGTTCAGTTTCGACCGCTCGATCGGGATCAGGCACTCAGTGGAGGACTTCGACGATGAACTGGGCAGCTCACATGTGGTGGCTCTCTGCGTTTGTTCTGATGTGTCTGCCCATGATGAGAAGCCGGCGCCAGGCTCGGTCGACACCACCTGCGTGGTCCGCAGACATCATCCTTGAGCTCGATCCCGAGTGCTTGCCTCAACCGGCTGTCTGGCTGAGAGGGCCGGGATCCCCTGATTTCTCATCAACAGCAACGGACACGCTCTGGATGATGTTCGCGCAGGCAGACCAGGGGCCAGAGATGCTCTCCGCCCTGACGCGCCACCCATGCTTCGCCAGTATCTGTGTCGACAGCGAGTGTTTGTACTCAGCTCGATTGCCCAGTTGGCGACGAGCCTTCGCCCTCGCCGCTGGTGCGTCCACACAGGTGGTCATCCGGCTGTCGGATCCGTGGGATTTGGGCACTGTGCGATCAGTGTGCCCCACAGCGCACTTTCATGCCTCAGGTTGACACTGAGGGCACCAGAAGGTGGAGCGTCCACCCTGGGTCATACGGAGCAGAGTCGAAGTACACCGCCGGCATTGCTCCCCTTCACGTCCGTAAACAGCGAAAGGGTTCTCTGCGCCTTCGTGTATGTAGGTGACCTCAGGGCTCATATCACGTTCGAGTGTGGCGGACATACACTCTGCGACATGATTCGAAAGCTGATCACAATCCTCGATCGAGAGAGCGCTGGCCCGCTTGCTCGGGTGGATGCCTGCATACCAGAGCCCCTCACAGGCGTAGATATTGCCAATGCCTGCGATGAGGTGTTGGTCGAGCAATGCAACCTTCACCGCCCTGCGAGTTTTTTGAAGCGCGGAGTAGAGCACACCTGACTGGTGGCCACTCTCCAAGGCGTCAGGGCCCAGCGCATCCACCGCAGTCTCGAGGCCTCTGGCATCCACGACAGAGAAACGCCCGATGCGCCGCGGATCGGCGAACAAGACCTCAGTACCGTCATCCAAAGTGAGGGCGACACGCCATCCCTTGCGACGCGGCTCCCCGGCCTTCGATTGCACGTACTTTCCCGTCATCCCCAAGTGGGTGAGGACGACACGGCCGTCGTCGAGGGGCAGCCACATCTGCTTGCCCCGGCGGCATACGTCATCCACTGTGCGACCCGAGAGCGCTGCTCGCACCTCCGCCGCCGCGATCCCTCTCAGAGGAATACCATCCAAGGCATCGACGGCCTTGATACGACGGCCCACGAGCCAGCGCCTCAGGTTACGGGCACAGATCTCGACTTCCGGCAGCTCGGGCATCGGGAGGCTATTCTTCGTCTGGCGAGGAGCGACGCTCACGTTGGCGGAAGATCAACCGGATCGGCGTACCGTGTACCGGAAAGCTCTCTCGGAACTGGTTGATCAAAAAGCGCTGGTAGCTGAAGTGCACGCCGGTGGGATCATTGCACTGCACCACAACCGTAGGGGGCGCGTTCCGCGCCTGAGTCGCGTAGTAGAGCTTGATCTGGCGGTTCTTCACCACTGGAGGGCTATGCTTATGGACAGCCTTCTCGAGCCAGCGGTTCAGCTGGCCCGTGGTCACCCGGAACAGGTGTGCCTCGCGGGCTTTGTCCACCATGGCCATCAGCTTGTGCACGCGCTGACCAGTGAGGCTCGACATGAAGAGGTGGTCTGCGTAGTTGATGAAGGGCAGGCGACGCTCAATCTCGTCGATGAACGTGTAGATCGTCTTGTCGTCCTTCTCGATGGCGTCCCACTTGTTCACCGCGAGGATGAGGGCGCGCCCCTTCTCGTGCACGTACCCCAGGATCCGAGCATCCTGCTCAGTGACCCCTTCAGTGGCGTCGAGCAGATGAACGGCCACGTGACACCGATCGATGGCCCGGAGGGTCCGCATGACGCTGAAGCCCTCGATGCTGCCCTTGGCGATCCCACGCTTGCGGCGAAGCCCTGCAGTGTCGACGAGCAAGTAGTCGGTTTCCCCCACAGTGAGTGGCGCGTCGATGGCATCTCGGGTGGTGCCCGGCATGTTGGCGGTGATCATGCGATCTTCGCCCAGCAAGCGGTTCACCAGAGTGGACTTACCAACGTTCGGGCGACCGACGATGGCCACCCGAGTGACCCGCTCGTCCTCTTCAGCTTCGTCAGGTGCAGGGGGCTCGAACTGCTCGATCACGGCGTCGAGCAAATCGCCGATGCCCTGGCCATGCTCCGCAGAGATGGGCACCAGGAACTCGGCGCCGAGCTCATAGAACTCCATGGCCTGGTCGCGGTACTTGCTGTTCTCCGTCTTGTTCACCGCGTAGACCACTCGCTCGTGGTGACACCTGAGAATGTGCGCGACTTCGCGATCCGCGGGCACCAGCCCTGACTGGGCATCGACCGTGAAGACCACGACGTCTGCCTGCTCCACAGCAGCCATGGCCTGATGGCGCATCATGGCCAGCACGCCTTCTTCAGCCTTGGGCTCGAAGCCCCCCGTGTCCACGACGGTGAAGTGGCGGCCAAGCCACTCGCAGTCACCGTAATTGCGATCTCGGGTCACGCCAGGGGTGTCGAGGACGATGGCTCGGCGCTCACCGATGAGACGATTGAACAAAGTCGACTTGCCCACATTGGGGCGGCCGACGATGGCGACGATGGGTTTCATGATCTGCTCCCCCTCACTCGTAACCGAGCTTGCGCATGCTTGAGGCATTTCGGGTCCAGCCCTTCTCTACCCGCGCGAAGAGCTTGAGATGCACGCGCGTGCCCAGCAAGCGCTCGATGTCGCGTCGGGCACGGGTGCCGATCTCTTTGATCATCTGGCCACCACGACCGATCACGATGGACTTCTGCGAGTCGCGCTCCACGTGAATGACCGCCTGGATCTCGGTGAGATTGTCGTCGCTGCGGTCCTGCCAGGTCTCGATGGTGACGGCCGTGGCGTAGGGCACCTCTCGCTCGAGCAGCTGGAACAGCTTCTCGCGGACGATCTCGGCGACGATGAAGCGCTCGGGCAGATCGGTGAGGGCGTCCTCCGGGTACAGGGCCGGGCTCTCCGGCATCTGCTGCGCCAGGGACTCCACGAGGATCTCCACCCCGTCGCCCTTCAGGGCAGAGATGGGCACGATCTCGGTGAACGGATACGCATCCCTCACCTGATCGATCATGGGCAGGAGCAGCATCTTGTCGATGCGATCGATCTTGTTGAGCACCAGGAACACTGGCTTGTTCACCTCGGCGAGGCGCTCGAGCACCTTGGCCTCGACTTCACCGATGAGACCCTCCTCGGCCACCTTGGCTTTCACCTCGATGAGCAGGGCGATGACGTCGACGTCGGCGATGGAGTTGTGCGCGATGTCCACCATATAGGTGTTGAGTGCACGCTCGGCGTGGTGGATCCCTGGCGTATCGATGAAGATCATCTGATCCGCCTCGCGGGTGAGCACGCCGGGGATGCGGTTACGGGTGGTCTGAGGACGATGGGAGGTGATCGCCACCTTCTCGCCGAGGATCCGATTGAGCAGGGTACTCTTCCCTGCGTTGGGTCGGCCGAGCAGTGTGACAAAGCCGCATTTGAACGACATGAGGGGGCTCCTCTGAGCACGTGGGCGGGGGACTATACACCAAGTTGAGATTGCATCCTCCCCCCCTCATGTGAATTGGGGTATGTTCTCCTCCAGATGAGCACCACCCGACACCCACCTGCAGACGACGACACCGCGACAATCTCTGTGGCGGAGCACCGCGCCGAGGCGCCCCCAGAAGCCTGGGTCGGCCCCAGCGAGAGGCCCGCGGAGCGTGTGGCCGAGCTCGAAGGCGCCGTGCAGGCCCACGAGCGACGCCTCGAAGGTCTGGTCACCATCGCCAGTAATCTCGGCGTCAGCCGGGATCCGGCCCGGGCGATGCGGGCCATCGTGGCGAAGATCTCCGAGTTGCTCGAAGCGGATCGCACGACGATCTACGAGTTGAGGCCTGAAGAAAACATGCTGTGGGGCCTCGCTGTTCAGGGCGAGATGTCCACTCAGGTGGGCGTGCCCGTGGGTCAGGGGGTCGCGGGGCTCGTCGCCGCTCGGGGTCGGCCCATCAACCTCAAGGATGCGTATCTGCATCCAGCCTTCGATCCGAAGTTCGACAAGCTCACCGGCTATCGCACCCGATCGATGTTGTGCGTACCCATGCGCAACTCCCGAAAGCAGGTCATCGGGGTGGTGCAGGTCCTCAACAAGCAACAGGGCTACTTCACCGTCGAAGACGAGCGGCTGCTCATGGCCCTCGCCAACCAGGCAGCCATCACCCTCGAAGCGCTGCGGCTTCAGGTGAGGCTCAATATGAGCAACGCCGAGCTGAAGAGCCTCTCGGAAGATCTGCAACAACGTGTAAGAGAGCAGGACCTGCTGCTCGACGTAGAACGGGCCTACCGTGGCACTGAAGACCCGGAAGTCTTCGCACGGCAGATCCTCGCGCAGCTTGCGGTGGTGGCTCGCGCTCAGGCGGCGGCGATGTTCGTCCCTGAGGAGAACGGCTTTGGCCCCGTCTACATCGCCGAGGGTGGGCAGTTCAGCATCCTGCCTCGCGTAGAAATCGGTGAGGGCGTGCTCGGTAAGACCGCCAGTCGAGGCAAGCGGTTGATCCTGGGTGTGGCAGAGTCATCCCCCGAGGACGACATTCCCCTCACCCTCGGCGAGGGCTGCCCGCTCGAGCTTCGGGATGTGATGACTGCCCCCCTCAGTCACGCTGAGCGCATCCTCGGCTCGGTGGCTCTGATCAATCGTCAGAAGGCACACCGCCGTGATCTCGCTGCGGATCAACAACTGATGATGCTCGTGGGATCCGCCCTATCCCAGGGGGTGGCCGACATGGTGACCCGGCGAGAAGCAAAGACGCGCGATCGGCTGATGACCATCGGCCAGATGCTCGGAGGCGTGCTCCACGATCTCAAGGGCCCCATGGCCGTGATCAGCGGCTACACCCAGTTCATGGCCGATCAGGAAGATCCCGAGACGCGTCATGAGATGGCCGACACCATTCGTCGCCAGATCGCCCAGTTCAACGATATGACCCGAGAGGTCATGGCCTTTGTGCGAGGAGAGCGCACAGTCTTCGCCCGCCCGGTGGACATTCGCCGGTTCCTCAAGCGGGTGCGGGAGTCTCTTGAGCCCGAGTTCACGGGCCGAGGTGTCGATCTCGAGATCGATGATCAATCATCGGTGAGTGGCTGGTTCGACGAGCCCAAGATCATGCGGGTGATCACCAACATCGCCCGAAACGCCCGGCAGGCCATGGGCAGCGATGGCACGTTCACCCTCTCGGTGGCCGACGCTGACGACGGCGGCTTGAGGTTCGCCCTGAGCGACAATGGCCCAGGTATCCCCGAGCATTTGCGAGATCGTCTGTTCGAGCTGTTCACGACATCGGGTAAAAAAGGCGGGACAGGTCTGGGCCTCGCCATCGTCAAGCGGATCACCGAAGATCACGGCGGTACAGTGAACTTCACCACCGAGACCGGCCGGGGCACCACCTTCGAGGTGTATTTGCCCCCTCAGGGCACAGATGCAGAGCAGACCGAGACTTGATCGCCAACTTCTCTTGAGAGCGCTGTCCCTGGCATGCCTCAGTGCTGCTGCGCTCATGGCCTGTGGCGAAGAGCCTGCCCGACAACGCTCAGCCACGACTCAGGAGGACGCCGCAGCACCTGCTTCAGGGCCAGATGCACAGGTCAAGGCCCCTGCCCTGTCTTCGCCCCCTTTGGATGGTGTGCCGCCTCCTGTGGAGGTGAAGCCGCCCGTCTTGAGCCCCGAAGCCCAGCTCGAAGCGCTTAAAAAAGCGAAGTCAGAGCTCAACGAGGGCCGCACCCGAGCGGCATATCGTATCTTCAAGTCTGCGATGAATGGCCCCGATCTGGGCATCAAGCTCTCCGCCGGCCTTGCCGCCGCAGAGCTCGCCGAGCTCGAAGGTGAAGTCAAAGAGGCTCAAGCCCTGTACGAGCGCTTGATCAACCTCGGCTCGGAGGTGGCCGAGGTCCATCTGCTCGCCGGCCGCTTCTTTCATCGGACTGGAGACTCCGCACGAGGGATCGACGCTTTGAGAGCCGCCACCAACCTGCAGCCCGATTTGTTGCCTGCCTGGCTATCGCTGGGCCAGGTGCTCATCGAGCGTGGTCGCCACGATGAAGGCGCCACAGCGCTGGTGCAGTACGAACGCCGCCTGAATGCTCTGAGTCGACAGCTCGAAGATGAGCAGGTGCCCCTCGGTGATCGGCTGGCCATCGTACAGCTCCTGGGCACGCTCAATGACGAGCGCTCCACCGCACTGCTCATCAAACTGCTCAAGCATCACGGGCCGCTGATCCGCGCCTCCGCCGGTGAGGCTCTGGCTCAGGATGATGATCCCGAGGCGTTGGTGGCCCTCTCCGAGGCCGCCCTGCAAGAGCGAGATCCCGAGGTCAAGCGGGCCCTCACCGGAGCAATGCTTCAGGCCCGTGAAGCGGTGCGTCGCTCACTCAAGCCTGAAGCCCCCTGACAACATCTTTGACCTGGTAACCCAAAGGAGCGGTGAGCACCGTGTCTGACCTACGCATCGATCTCGACCTTGAAGGCGCCGATCTCATTCGCATTCGCTGCGACGCACGAGGGCTCACTGGTACCTCCGAGGCGCCTTGGGCCGGTGACGAGAGCCTCGCGGAGCTCGAGGCTCAAGTCCGCCTGCGCGAGGCCGCCATGGGTGCTTCGCGGGAGATGTCCGCTCTGCTCGGGCGCTTGCTCTTCGGCGGTGAGGCTGGGGCGATCCTTCGAGAGGCGCTGGCCACCGATCCAGAGTCGGCCATCACCCTCACGGGATCAGAGCGACTGCTCACTCTGCCCTGGGAGCTGGCCCGGGATCCAGAGACCGGACACCTGCCCACCCTCGATGGCGCCACCTTTGTCCGGGTCATCGGCAGCGCGCCCAGCCTCGACGGCGCGCCCCGTCGCGGGATCCTCACGATCCCAGCGGCCACGGGTGCTGGTCGGCTCGACGCCCTCACCGCCGTGACCCGCTCGTTGGCCCGGAAAGCAGAGGTCGACGTGTTTCCCTCTGAGCCGGTCACTGGCCTGGGCCTGCGGCGGGCGCTGTCGACGGGGGCACTCTTCATCCACTACGCCGGCCTCGCCGCCAACGGTGCGCTGCTGTTGGACGATGGCAAGGTGCCTCTGGAGCGTACGGGTCTCAACGAGCGGTGTTGGATGGCCGTCATCGCCGGTACCCGCCCCGCTGAAGGCGCCGGCCCGGCTCTCCGTGCATTGGGTACCCCCCTCGTGGTTCAGTTCCAGCGTGAGCTCGCGCCCAAGGAGATCGGGGCCTTCAACCAGGCCTTTTACAAGGCGCTGGCCACAGGGTGCTCGGTGGCCACGGCGCTCCAAGCTGGCCGCGCCCGCCTCGTGAAGGCTTCCGGTGCAGAGTCTTTTGCTTGGATGGCGCCCATCGTCTGGTCGGCCCCAGGTCTCGGCCAGGGTGACTCCACAGCACTTGAGGCCTTCCCCCCGCCCTCCCGGGTGGTGGCGGCGCCAGAGCCCCTGGCTCCGGAAGCCACCCGCCCCGCGATGGTATCGGCGCCGGTTCAATCAGAGGAAGCCGGGTTGCGATCGGGGCTCGATCCTGTGGGCTACCCCTTCCCTGCACCCAACTTCATCCACGACACCCTGCGCCGTATCCAGGACGCTCACACCCATGGTGGTGGCACCAGCGCCGATCTCGAAGCCCGAGTGACTGCGATGCGCGCTCTGGGCACTGGCGCCACGGCAGCACCAGAGGGCATCCACCTCTCACCCGCTGAGCGTACGGCTCAGTTGGCGGATCATCTCGTCGACGCCATCACCCACAGCGACGAGCCCCTCGCAGCCCCCTTCGACTTGAAGGCTCGGGTGGTGAAGCTCGCCGAGCAGCTCGGCGTGGACGAAGATGCCCTGCTCGCTGCGAGCAGAGCGTTGCTCAGTCACCGTGCAATCAATCTCACAGGGCTCTCGAGCAGGCGCCGCCGTCAGGTGGCTGAGGGTCTCACCGCCCTGATCTACGACCGACACCCGGTCATGGGTCACAGCGGCCAGCCACATGTCCACATCGAGGCCGGTGAGATCCCTCGAATCTCGGGGTGGGCCTGGCAGGCAGTCAGCCTGAATTGGCGACGAGACGAGCTGGATCCGCTCCAGCCTGGTCAACGGGCACCTCAGTCGAGGGTACCTGTGGTCGTACAATCAGGCGGAGAGCATACACACTATGCGGTCCGCCAGGGCGCGTGGGTCATCGTCACTGGCTCGACGTTCCGAGTCCAGGATCAGGCAGGCCTCGCCTCAGCCTTCTCCCAAAGCGTGTTGAGCCATGCAGAGGCGGGGCACCAGCTGTGGCTGCCCCTCAGCGCCGACTTCCGCCTCATCTTCACGGATCTCGGCAGGGCCGACTTCGAGGGCGTGCCGACCTTCGAACTCACCGCGCACAGCAAGGTGGCTCTAGAAGCCAGGGCCTGGCTCGCTGACATCGTGGCCACCACAGGGCATGGCGCACCAGAAGAGCACCAGGAAGCCTGCCTCGAACACACGACTCTGGCCATCCACCGTCTGCGGCTGCTCGCCGAGATCCCGGGTGATCTCGGCCGGACGGTGCTTTCGGAAGCGCTGTGGTCCGATGAGCCACCTGTTCGAGCGGTCGATCAAGCTCTGGCCCGGGCAGTCACCGCTCTATCGCCAGGCACCCCAGCATCAGAGCTGGTACGCGATGTCTTCGCCGGGCGTTTCGAGTCGATCGTGAAGCTGTGTGATCGGCTGCTCGCCAACCAGGGCAACAGCCCCGAGGAGGCCTGGTCTCTCTGGTTCCGCCTGGGCACCTTCATCTCCACGGCCCCTGGGGCAGACGATACGATCCCCAACGCCGAAGCACTCAAGGCCATATGGTGGGCGCTCACCCCCACCCCAAGGGAGATCCTCCAGGGCTGGATGCCTCAGCTGAAGCAACAGAAGGCCCTGGAGCTGCCCCTCACAGCCATGGCACTCACCGGTCTGAAGTAGTCAGGGTTTATCCCCTCGACTCGCTCATGGCCTCTCGACGGAGACTCTCGGCGGAGAGGCTCCATGCTCAATCGAAGGTCTGCAGGGCCCGGAAGATCTCGGTGTAGATGTCGAGATCGACCACCTCGACGACGGAGCCCACGGCGCTGTCGACGATGTAGAGGTGATCGTCCAGGGGCAACCAGCTCATCTCCTGAGCCAGGCCGACGATGACAGAAGCTGATCGCGTGCTCCGCCCCGCCCGAGTCGTGAAGGTGAAGCTGGTCTCCACCATGTGAGGCAGGCGGCTCGTGGGCACGCCAGAGATGACGTCATCGCCCGCGCCGAGGTAGCCAAGCCGGAACCGGAACCACTCGTTCTCGAAGACATCACCCAGGTAAGTACGCCCGTGGCGGCCTGCAGCGAGACGCTCCTCGTCTGCCACACACTCTCCGCCGAGGTTCACGATCGAGTGGCGGTAGCCAGAGCGCGCCCCGGTGAGCAGCCACTGATCGTCGGCGACGCGTACACGGTACTGAATGAACTGCGCAGCACACTCGAAAGGCGGCACCTGAGTCACGGCGTCGAGGGTCTGCACACTCGAACGATCGTCTCGTGGGACCTGAGGCAAGTAGTCAGTGCGTGGATCCGGCTGCAGGACCATCCTGTGCTCTCCGACCTCCACCACTCGATAACGCAAAGGCTCGGCAGAAAGCTGGGCGTACAGGTTGGCACACACCGGAATCTCTGCCGCGGCGTCATCTGCAGGCACCATCTGATCCACCAGCACCACATCGTTCACCTGTATGCCGCGATCACACAGGTCGACCTGGTAATCGAGCAGTGTCCAGGTCTCCGCCTCCGCCGTGGCGGGGTCGAGCGCCGAGAAGTAGGGCGGGCCATATTGCCCGGACCGGCTCTCAGTGCGTGGGAGCTCACCCTCGTAGGCCAGAGTGAAGTCGTCGGAGGGCACACGGCGAGGGTTCTCCTCAAGCACCTGAATGCCCTCGTACACATCGACACTGAACTGGGTGCGATCCCGGCTGCTCTGAAGGGCCTCTTCGGTCCCATCAGACTCGAAGCCGACGGGGGTGCACGGACCATTGGCGAGCAGGCTCGCGAGATCCCGGTCTGCTGAGGTCACCGGCTCCGCAGCGTCGAGCGTGGGATCCGGGCGGCAGAAAGTGGGGTGTCGCTGCCGCTCGTACCGGATCGCGGTCTCCTCCACCCGCAGCGTCGGAACGGTGGACACGAGGTTGGACATGCCCTGAGCCGTCGTGGACACGTTGGCGAGATCTTCCAAAAGGCGTCGGGTGCCTCCAAGGATCATCAGCGGATCCCGGAAACCGCGATCCCGATCAGCGTCGGCGTTGTCGGGATCGAGAAGAGAGACCGTGACCCCGAGGGCGCCGTTTGCCGGGACCAGGCTGGTGAGCGCCTGACGATCAGCATCCGAGAGGGTTACCTCAAGCTGGAAACTCTCTGGTGAGAGAGGCAGAGCCCGTGAGTCCACAGCCATGGTGAACAGCGGGTGGGCCTCACCTGATGCGGTGGTACAGCTTTCGAGATCGTCCACGGTGGGACAGCTGTTCTCGGCACCCTCGCGGAACACCTGCTCGTTGCAGTAGCTGACGCAGTAGGCCACGCCATCCTCGAGGACGTAGTACTGACCGTTGAGAGTGAAGTCGTCGGTCCGGCGCTGGTAGTTCTCCAGTCGGGCATAAATCGGACGACCGCTCTGATCCACCAACGGCGTGCGATCGGAGATCTCGACGCTGCGCAGCACACCACCACCGTCGAGGGTGAGCAGCGCGTCGGACTCACCTGGGATCTGGCGGGCCACCATCTGCTGCAGGTCGAGGCCAAAACGGAGCCGGCGCACACTGAGCGGGCCATCGAGCAAGGCAGCAGGATCACCGGGGAGCTCCACTCGATGGGGATCGCCCGTGGTGCGATCGAGGGCGTAGAGGAAATGACGCCTCTCACCATCCACCACGACCACCGGTGCCGTGAGCGCCGTGGGGCCAAGGCGCACAGCCTGCCCACCCTCATTGTCGTCGGAGGCTGCGTAGCAGTCAGGATCCGCGCTGCCATCAGGAGCGAAGTCGATCAATCCGTCGCCATCGTCGTCCACCCCGTTGGCGCACTCGGGGATCCGTTCGATCCCAAAGCGCCGAGGCGCGTCGAAATCGCGACAGCCAGGATCCTCAGAGTCGGTGAGGCCGTCGCCGTCATTGTCGATCCCGTCTCGACAGGGCGCACCTTCAGCGACCTCTTCCGGGAGAGACAAGGGCGTAGGCGGGCAGCCCTCTGGAGGGGTCTCCGTCAGCGCGATGTTGCACTCAGGGGGCACATCACAGTCTTCATCGACCTGACCATCAGCGTCATTGTCGATGCCATCTGCACACGTAGAGACTTCACGACCCTCTTCCGTGGTGTCTGCCTCGTTGCGACAGTCCGGATCAGCGACATCGACGAGGCCATCACCATCGTTGTCGAGGCCATCTGCACACGCGGGGGTCGGGCGCTCCCAACGCACAGCCTCAGTGCAGTCGTCATCGATGGCGTCGACGAGGCCGTCACCATCGTTGTCCACATTGTCGAAGCACTCGTAGCGTTGCGGGCACTGAGCGCGGCTGGGCTCACCGGCGAGGGCTGCGGGTACGCCTTCCCAGCCCAGACCCTGAGCACACTCAGGATCATCCGCGTCGATGGTGCCGTCGCCATCATTGTCGAGGCCATCAGCGCACAAGGCCGCCTCGGCCAGATCGGTGATCACGCTGGTGAGGTACCCGTCATTGCACTCTCCAGGAGCCAGCTGCACCGTCACCTGGCGAGAGAAATCGGTGCGATCGACCACGGTGATCGAAGACGACTCCAGATGGGCGACGAAGAGGTAGAGCCCAGCCTCATCTGCGGCCAGTCGCCCAGGCAGAGCATCAGCGTCATCGAGCACCAGCGTGTCGATGATGACTGAGTCAGCTGTAGCCTCGGGATCAGCGAGGGCGTCGAGGTCGACGACGAGGACCTGCCCCTCGTGGGGGGCGGAGATGAAGGCCAGGGCCGGAGCCCTCCACCACTCTTCGGTGGGCATGGCCGTGGGCGACGGCGTCACCAGCGCCTCGAGGATCGGCGTGGTCAAACCCAGAGAGACTGTGTGCGAAGGCAGCAGGCGATCCTCAGTGATGACCGTGAGACTCGCCGTGGTGGAGTTTACGGTGAAGACAAAGCGCCCACGAGGATGCGTACCGATGTCGGAGATGACGTCGTCGACAAAGATGGAGGTGTTCCCCGGGATCGTGCGGTCGACATCCTCAATGGCCGAATCGTCGCTGAGATCGATGAGGGCCACCTCTCCACGGCGGGCAGCAGAGACATAGGTCCGCAGCTCACCACCTCCGTCGGAGGCGCAGCGGATGGTCTGCGGACGAGGCGGCACGTCAGGACAACCATTTGCCGGGGTGCCCGCCCCTTCGGGCGTACGATCAGCGGGGATCCAGTCTCCGGTCTCGGGATCGGTGATCGGCGTGCAGTCCCAGTCCACCTGACACCCGCGCTCGTCGTTCACCGGCTGGCACTCGTCGGGGTTCACCTCGACGAAGTCCACATTGCGCAGGAACCGCTCCGCCTCGTCATTGGGATCTTCCGCGGGGACCACCTCGATGGTCTGGCACGTACACGCCACACGGCCCAATGATCGGTAACCCGTCTGTAGAGGCCCTTCTTCAGTGAGGATCGCCCCCTCGGGATCAGGCACGATGCACCCACAGCCCGAAACCGGCACCCCGCCCCCAGGGGCGAGGCACTGGAACGTGAGAGCTTGTGGATCATCGAGGCGAGTGCGAGAGGGCAAGGACGAATCCTGGCACCCTGCGGCGAGCAGCAGCCCACCGATCATCAGCACGTGGAGTGGGGCCCACCGAAGGCCGTGGGTCATGCTCACTGCAAGCTCGCTTTCACGGTGAATCGATCCGCAGAGTCGGGATCGACATCGACCACCATCATCCGGCTCTCTTGAAAGGCCCCCACATAGGCCATCAGGCGGCCATCTGCGTCAGGCAGAAATGAGATCTCGTGGGGCCCGCGGTCCACGGGGATACGGGCCACCACCGAGAGCGTCGTGGGATCCACCACCACCACCAGGTCGTCGGTGAAGGAGGAGATGTACACCAGGCCCTCACCACGGGCGTCGACGATCTCGTCGATCAACCCCTGAGTACGACCACCTGCCGGACGGACCTCCGGGCTGCTTCCACCGCGCAAGCCTGCCACCCGAACGACATTGGGCCCCGTACCGAGGGGGATCGCTGCGACGAGTCGGTTTCTCGGCTGGCCAAAGCGATCCACGGAGGTGTCGTACACCCTCAAGGCCCCTTCGGTGGCGCTGGCGACGTACATCAGCGTGCCATCAGCGCTGAAGGCGATCCCCCGGGTTCGACCCCCCGTGATGGTGTCGTCCAGACCAATGACGTCGCGAATCTCCATGCGACACACATCGCGACTGGTGAACCCGCGGCGACCCCGGTCCAGGGGATCCAGAGTCTCCACCGAGTGCATCGCCTGACCGAATCGATCAGTGACGTACGCCCAGCCGAGCGTCGGGTGTCGAGCCACGGAGCTGGCCCCGTTGGGCAGCGTCACGGTGCAGTCGCCCACGGGGGTGCCATCCTCGGTAAAGTGCCATCGAGAGAGCACACCTCGCTCGAGGTGGGTCATGTAGAGCCCCTCAGCGTCGAGGGACAAACCGTAGGGATCTCCGGAGAGTCGATCCGACTGGTTCATCCCCAACATACGCTCGATGCTCGCCCCTGCCCCACAGGTCGTGTCGGACCCTTGATCGCATTGAAGGTGATCTTGTGCATCCCCCGCCTCGGCATCTACCTGGATGACCACCAGCCGATCGTCATCTCGGGTGGGCACCAGCAACTGCACGGTGTCGTCGGCAGTGCGATGCACCGAGATCTCCCCAGCGAAGAGGCCGATCCGCACCGTGGCGTTCTCCAGGATGCGCCGCTCGAAGGTGTCATACACCGTCACCGTGCCGGCGTTGTAGCGCCGATCGAAGCCGGAGTTGGCCACGTAGAGGTATCGCCCGTCCGGGTGGGCGGCGATGCCCAAGGGGAAATAGAGCGCGTCCACCAGGGGTGGATCCCCTGTCGTCTCGGTGCCACACCCGCCAGAGAAGAGCGCAACGGACATGAGGCCCGCGGCACAGCAGGCGGTCACGGACCGCGCCGTCATCTGACGGACCACCGAAGCAAAACTCGAAGCGATACTCAAAGAGATGCTCCTGTGGGGGGATCGTGCAGGACCGCCGCCTGAGCAGAGGCGAGGCGGGCCTGGGGAATCTGATGAGGCGGACAGCAGATGAAGTCCACCCCATGACGCTCGATCCAGCGGATCGAGTCGGGATCGCTCGTCTGCTCCCCGGCAATGCCGAAGCGCACCTCCGGGGTGCTCGCCCGAGCCTTGGCGATGGCCAGCTCGATGAGCGGCCCCACCCCCTCTTCGTCGAGGGAGATGAAGGGATCGTGCTTGAGCACCTCGCGCTCGAGATAGAACGGCAAAAAGCCCGCCCCATCATCCCGGCTGAAGCCAAAAGTGCTCACAGTGAGATCATTGGCGCCGAAGAGCAGGAAGTCTGCGGACCTGGCCAGCTCGCCGGCGATGAGGCACGCACGGGGCAGCTCCACCATCACGCCCACCTCGAGAGGGATAAGCGGCACCTCCCGAGCAGCGCACAGGGTCTTGACCACGCGCTCCAAGCGGCGGCGGATCCGCACCAGCTCGGGTACGGCCACCACCACGGGGATCACCACCTGAATCGGGGCGGTGCGGTTGAGCTCGATGGCCGCTTCCACCATGGCCCGCCCTTGAACCTCATACACCTCGGGGAACAGCAACCCCAGACGCACCCCTCGGTGTCCGAGGGCGGGGTTGTCCACGTTGAGCTGCCGTACACGGGCTTCGAGGACCTCCACCGGCAGCTTGAGCTGCTTCGAGAGGGCCTCGAGCTGGGCCATCGTCGTGGGCAGGAAGTCGTTCAGAGGCAGATCGAGCAACCGGATGATCACCGGCTTGTCCGCCGTGCACGCGAAGATGGAGGCGAAGTCGTCTCGTTGAGCGGGCAAAATGCGGTCGAGGGCTGCGCGGCGACCACCCTGGCTCTCCGCGAGCACCATCTCGTGGAGCAGGGCCACCCGGGCAGGATCGAGGAACATGGGCTCTGTGCGACACAGCCCGATGCCCCCTGCCCCTTCAGAGATGATCTCTGGCGCATCGGCGGTGCGATCGAGGGTGCCCATCACATCGAGCCGTCGCCGCTCGTCGGCCCACCGCATCAGGGTGCCGTACGCCGCAGGCAGCTCCGCAGGTGTGGTGGCCGCGCGACCAAGGATGACCTCGCCCGTGGTGCCGTCGAGGGTGATCCAGGTGCCCTCAGAGACCACAAGGCCCTGACTGCGCACCGTGAAGCGACTGCCGCGCTCGTTCACCACGATGTCTGCACAGCCAGCCACACAGCAGACCCCCATGCTCCGCGCCACCAGCGCCGCATGACTGGTCATCCCGCCCCGGGCGGTGAGCACACCTGCTGAGGCCCGCATGGCCACCAGATCTTCGGTGGAGGTCTCTACCCGCACCAGAATGACCGGTGTTCCGGACTTGGATTTCTCCACAGCCCGCTCGGGATCGAAGACCACCACCCCGGACACTGCGCCCGGGCTCGCCGGTACACCTCGCCCGAGGATGCGACGTCGGGCGTCCACGTCGACGCAGGGGTGGAGCAGTCGACTGATCTGCGCAGGCTCCACCCGCATGAGGGCCTCGTCCCGGGAGATCAACCCCTCTTCCACCAGCTCCACAGCGGTGACCACCGCCGCCCGAGCACTCAACTTGGCGCTGCGCGTCTGCAGCAGCCAAAGCTTGCCCTGCTCCACGGTGAACTCGATGTCCTGTACATCGGCGAAGTGGCGCTCGAGGGTCCCTGCCAATCGCTGAAGATCTGCATGAACCTCAGGCATCGTCACCGCCAGAGTCAGCTCGGGCGGGGTCACCTCATCAGGTTCGATCAGGTGAGGGGTGTGTCGACCACTCACCACATCCTCACCCTGGGCGTTGGGCAGGAACTCGCCGATCATGCTGCGGGCCCCGGTGTTGGGATCCCGAGTGAACAACACGCCCGTGCCCGAAGCCTCGGCGAGGTTGCCGAAGACCATGGCTTGCACGGTCACGGCGGTACCGGGCCGCTCTGGGATGGCGTACTGCCGCCGAAACTGCAGCGCTCGGCGGCTGTCCCAGGAAGACAGTACGCCCGCCACCGCACCGCGGAGCTGCGCCACTGGATCTTGAGGGAAAGGCTCGCCGGTCTCTTCCTCTACTCTGACCAGGTAGGCGCGCACGAGGCCCATAAGCAGCGGTTCGGGGAGCGCTTGTACCGAAGGCACAGCTGCAGCCTCGACCACCCCCTCACGGACGTGAGCCAAAATGGTGGGATCGAGGCCGATCACCGTCTCGGCGTACATCTCGACGAACCGCCGATAACAATCGTGTGCCGCTCGAGTGCCGATGGACTGGCCGAGGCCGTACACGGTGTGATCGTTGAGGCCCACGTTGAGCACAGTGTCCATCATGCCGGGCATGGAGATGGCCGCGCCCGATCGGACCGAGACCAGAAGGGGCGCAGTGGGATCACCGAACTGCAAACCCCGAGCTGCCTCGATGTGACCGACGCCAGACTCGAGGAGCGCGTCGAGCTCGCCAGGCAGCTGGCTGCCGCCGTCATGAAACGCATCACACAGAGTGGTGGGCAAAGTGAAACCCGGCGGGACAGGGACCCCGATCCGGCTCATGGCCGCGAGGCCAGCCCCTTTGCCGCCGAGCACCGACACCATGTCGGCGCTGCCCTCTGCGGTGCCGTCGCCGAAGGTGTAGATCCGCATGCTCTCCCACGGTTCAAGGCTATGAAGAGTCGTCTTCTAACCGACCCACCAAGGCAGGGGCAAGCATGTGATGCCCTTGGGCCCTCGGATATTCCGGAGAACATGCTCCAAATCACCGCGAGAGCAAAAACTGGCGTGATACAGGCTTTGCCCCGAAGATGGACCCACATGTAGACCCTAGGAGCACACATGCCTTCATCAAGCCTCCTCACGCGCCCCTTGTGCTGGCTCTTGTCGGCGAGCGTGTGCATCGCATGTGGCGACGGCAAGCACATCGACGGTCTCCAGGATCCTGGCCCCGGCGAGATGAGCACCTCTGATGGTGATCTCGTCTTCTCCGAGCCTGATGATCTCGTCTCGGATACAGTTTCTGGTGGCGCCCTCTCGGTAGACGATGTGTGGTCTGAGGGTCTGCCTCTGGCCATCGATGGCCTTCAGTGGCGCGAGCCCGACGTGTTGTCGTGTCTGATTTCCATCGTCGATCCTGACATCTCCAACCCCAGCTCCACCCTCGAGAAGGCTGACTACGCCTTTGCCGAGAACGAGGTCGAGTTGGGTCGAGAGGCGATCTTCGAGATCGGGGCCCTGGAGGCCCTCGACGTGGTGCTCGTCTTGGATCTTTCGAGATCGATGGTGGCCGGTGAGGTGGTTCGGGCGCTCAAGTCCGGCGCTCTGGGCTTCGTCGAAGCGCTCCCCGAAGCGTCTCAGGTCTCGGTGGTGCAGTTTGCCTCAGAGCACGCTCTGGCCCAGGATTTCTCCGCCGATCGAGAGGTACTCGAGGACGCCATCGACGCGCTGAAGACTCCAGAGGGCCGCTCTGGCCAGTTCACCAACCTCTGGGGCGCCGTGCTTCGTGCCGGGCGCGCACTCTCCGCGCGAGATGCGAACGCAGGCAAGGCCGTGGTCGTGTTCACTGACGGACTGGACAACGTCGCCGAGATCTCGGAAGAGGCCGCCGTCTCCATGCTGCGGGACAACGGCATCATGACGTATGTGGTGAGCGTGGGAGAGCAGCCAGCGCCTCAGGCTCTGTCCGATCTCGCGGGATCCCGACGCAACTTCGTTGCCGAGGATGCTTCGAAGCTCCCTGAGCGGTTCACCCAGGTGGCCCACCTCTTGAGCCATGTGGTCAAGCTCACCTATGAGACCCCGAAGAAGTCGGGCGCTCACACGCTCCACGTGGACATCGACACCGGAAGGGATTCTGGTGGCTTCGCGCTGAAGTTCGAGCGGTGAGCGAAGGCGCTACTCTTCTTCTTTGTTCTTACGCGACTTACGACGCTTCATCTTCACCGAAGCTTTGACATCAGGCTTCACCGGTGGGCCACCCTCCCCCTTGGCCGCCTTGTCATTGGGCACAAACCTGATCTCCGTGCTCACCTCAAAGGAGACGCTGGTGAGCACTTTGGTGAGGGCGTCCACGAGATCGACGTGATCGAGGAAGTCGCGGACTTCCTGGGACACCATGCGGAACAGCTCATCTTTGTAGTCGTCGAGTCGACCGGTGAGCTTGTCGATCGTCTCCTTGGGCAGGGGCAGATCTTCGCCGAACCGCCGGATGCGGTCCTCGGTGGAGTCCACCACTTCACTGCCCACATTGATCGCCCGACGCACCACCTCGGCGACGACGGTCTCGCGAATCTGCTCGTTGTTGAGCGCCTCGGCGCCCTGGTTCAGGGCTCGACGCACCACTTCGGGCAGGATCCCGTCGAAACGCCCCTTCTTGGGGCCTCCCTTTTTGTCGTTTGATTCAGGATCTATGGGCTCAGTGCCCTCAGGCTTCTCTTCATCTTGGGACATGCATCACCGTGCGCCACTGGCAGGAGCGAGCGGGCTGCCCTCAGGCATGAGATCGACAGACAGCTCGGAAAATGATCGAGCGAGGGTGCGCTGCCCCGTTCGCCCGGCGAGATTTGATAGCCACCACCACAGGCTGGCGTCTGCGGCGCCCAAGGCTCCGGCAGCGGTGAGCGCTTCCCACGCCTGCGGGCCCTGGCCGAGGGCCGCGAGGGCGCGCCCACGGGCCCACATCAGGCGGCCCCGGGTCGCCGCGCTCAACTTGGGGTCAGAGAGGGCCTGGCCCGCCATGTGAGCAGCGGTCCGCCACCGGCCCTCCTCGAGGGTGGCCTCGATGGCGGCGAGGTCGACCCCCGCCTGCCCCTTGTCTTGACGCATGGCCTGGGCGATGCGGGCCACGTCGGCCGATGCGGGAGCGCCACCTTCGTCGGAGGCCACTACGGAGAGGGCCTCTCTCTGAGCTGCGGCAGGCTTCTCGGCCAACAAGCTCGACACCGCCAGACGGTGGCGGAGAGCCAAATCAGCTGGCTTGTGCTTCGCCGCTTTGGCATAGCCCGTTCGCGCTTCGCCATATCGACGGTCAGCGAAGGCCTCGTCTGGGCTCACTGCAGGTGCCACAGAGGTCTGGGCTGCCCCCTTCTGCGGATCCCCCGCGGGTGGGGCAGCAAGACTCACATCGGCCACGAGGGCCGCCACCACTCCGAGCATCAGCCCACGCATCAGGAGACCTCCATCATGGTCAGGCAATAAGGCAGGATCGCCCCGCCGGTGTCGTACAGCTCACGGCTCAACTGGCACGTGCTCAACACCCCTTCAGAGATGCCAGGGACGCGAAAGAGGTGGCCGGTGATGCGATGACGACCGGGGGGGATCATGCCGCCGTTGGCGCCGAGGGTCACCGCAGAGGCGATGATGGCCTGGAACTTCGACGTCTTGGGATCGATGAGATCGAAGCCCGCCACTTCATAGACCAGCAGGCCCTCGGGCACAGTGGACAGCATCTCATTGAGGCCCAGCGTGCCGGGATCCATGACCAGACACCCGAGCCGGGGGCTCACCTCGACGTGCTCCACCCCCTGGCCACCCTGGGAGCGACGATAGCCGTTCCCTGTAGGGGTCACACCGCGGGCCGCGGCTTCCTGATAGGTCACCAGCGTCTGTGTCAGCCGACCCTTGAGGATCACCGGGATGCGCCGGGTGGGTGTGCCTTCGTCGTCAAAAGCCCGGCTCGTGGCGAGCCCGTCGAGGGTGCTGTCGTCGGCGAGGGTGATGTTGCGATCGGCCACCATGGCCCCTGGCAACAGGGGCGAAGCGCCACACTCCGTCGCCGTCGTGGACAGCATGGGCTCCCCCACCCGCCTCAGGAGCAGCTCCATGAGCCTCGGGTGCAGCAGGACCGGCACTTGTCGCCCGGTGATGTGGCGGGGCAGCTGAACTCGCGCCGAAGGCATGTTCAGCCACGCCCGGGCCCCGAGCATCGCCAGGGGCAGGAACGAGTCGGGCAAATGCACCTGATGGAACAGCTCGCTGTACATCCCGTTGAAACGCAGTCGGGCGTCGAGATCTCCGTGGAGCGCGAAGACTGTGCCCTTACTGGTGGCCACCACTCGCGTCTGCACCGTGTAGACCACCCCCCCAGAGAGGCGCTCCAAACCGGGAGTCCGCGCGGCTTCATGGTGGGCGTTGTCACACAGCGCGAAGGCGAGGTGCTTCATCATCGCCTCGTCGGCGAGGGCGTCGGCGAGATCTGCGTCGAAGGTGAAAGGCGCGGGTCGACGCATGGTCGGGCGGGTGAAGCCGTTCACCGGGCCCTCAGGCCCCAGCTTCGCCATGGCCCCGTCGAGGGCCGTCGTCCAGTCACCCATGTCGAAGCTGGAAACGCCCGCCCTGCCCATGCGGCCGCGAGCGAGCACGCGGAGGCCCGCACGCTCGGACCGGATCGTGCGCATGGGGATCAAGCGATGGTCATGGAACATGAAGCCGTGTTGCAGGGTGCCGCAGAGCCACAGCTCGACGTCATCGGCCACCCCTCTGGACTTCGCCATGAAGGCCCGGGCGCGCTCGGCGAGTTGTTCGAGCTCGGTCAGCAAAACTGCTGAGGAGTAGTCACGGGTCATTCAGCGTCCACACAGGTCGATTCGTGGGCCTCCATCGCGAATTCGGGGCACCCTAACACGGCCTCCATCGTCCCGAGAAGACACATGCAATTGACAGCGGAGGGCCCTGATGTTACCCCTCCCGCGCATCCGGCAGGCCACCCTGCGTATCCCTATGGCACACCGGTATACCCCCCGCCACGGAGGAACACCTGATGTACGATCCGTACATCTCGATGATCGTACTGGCCTTGTTGGCCATCGTCATCGGGGCATCGATTCTGGTCCTGACACGGTTTCTTGGCCCATCGAACCCCACAGAGTCGAAGCTGGACACCTTTGAAACCGGCAATGAACCCGAGGGCGATGCCCGCGAGCGGTTCTCGATCCGGTTTTATCTGGTGGCCATTCTGTTCATCCTCTTCGACATCGAAGTGGTGTTCCTTTTCCCGTGGGCGGTGCTGTTCCGAGACTACATCTCGATCGGCATGGGCACCTTTGTCTTCGTAGAAATGGTGGTCTTCGTCGGCATTCTCGCCGGCGGACTGGCCTACGTGTGGCGTAAAGGAGCGCTGGAATGGGACTAGAGACTACGCTCACCGCGAACGGCGGATTCGTGGGTTCAAAACTGGAAGCGGCCATCAACTGGGCCCGTAAATTCTCGCTCTTCCAATACCCCTTCGTGACAGCTTGCTGTGGCATGGAGTTCATGGCCACCGCCTGCAGTCACTACGACATCTCCCGGTTCGGCGCGGAGATCCCCCGATTCTCACCGCGTCAGGCCGACCTGCTCTTCGTCGTGGGCACCGTGAGCCACAAGCTCGCCCCGGTGCTGCGCAAGGTGCACGAGCAGATGTGCGATCCGAAGTGGGTCGTGTCCTTTGGCGCCTGCGCCTCGAGCGGCGGCTTCTACGACAACTACTGCACCGTGCAGGGCATCGACACCATCGTCCCCGTCGACGTCTACATCCCCGGTTGCCCTCCGCGGCCCGAGGCTGTCCTCGACGCCCTCATCATGCTCCAGGAAAAGATCCAGCAGCAGCCCCTGGAGCCTGGCAAGCGCACCCCTGTGGTTCTCGAAGAGCGCCGGATCTGAGGTACTAGAATCGATGAGCGAGATCGTCATTCAGAGCGTGCTCGAGAAGTTCGCCGATCAGGTGATCGAGACCCACAGCAAGCTGGGCGATGACACCATCGTGCTCAAGCGGGACCGCCTGCTCGAGCTGCTCTACTTCTTGCGCGACGGCGAAGGCATGGCCTTCGACATGCCCATCGACCTCACCGTGGTCGACTGGTACCGCAAGCAGGAGCCCCGCTTCGAGGTGGTCTACCACCTCTACTCCACCACCAAGAAGCACCGCATCCGCCTGAAGGTTCAGGTCGATGAGGACGATCCGGTGGTGGCCAGCTCCAACCCCGTGTGGCCGGGCTTCGACTGGTACGAGCGCGAGGCCTACGACCTGTACGGCATCGAGTTCGAGGGTCACCCCAAGCACGAGCGGATCTTGATGTGGGAAGGCTTCGAGGGTCACCCCCTCCGCAAGGACTACCCCATCAACAAACGCCAGCCCCTCACCACGCTGGTGAGTGAGCGCGCCGATGAGCTCGAAGCTCAAGGTCCGGAGGTCTGATCGATGAGCGAGTTGATGTTCGAAGCGGTGGACATGCAGGGCGAGGATCTCGGCGAGGTCCCGATGCAGGTGCAGATGGGGCCCAGTCACCCCGCCATGCACGGCACCATCAAGATGCGCATCGCCCTCGACGGCGAGATCGTGAAGAAGGCTGACGTCGAGGTGGGCTACCTGCACCGGGGCTTCGAGAAGTCCTGCGAGGCCTCCACCTGGACCCAGGTCTTCCCCTACACCGATCGCCTCAACTACGTGAGCCCCCTGTGCAACAACGTCGGCTACGCCATGGCCGTCGAGAAGCTCATGGGCATTCAGGTCACCGAGCGCTGCGACTACATCCGCATGATCATGTCGGAGACCAGCCGCGTCGGCGATCACCTGACCTGTGTCGGCGCCAGCGCCATGGAGCTCGGGGCCTTCACGGCCTTCCTCTACGCCATCGAGGCCCGTGAGGAGATCTGGCGGATCACCGAGCAGGTCACCGGCGCCCGCCTCACCCACAGCTATGTACGGATCGGCGGTCTCCAGCGCGACCTCCCGGCGAACTTCGCTGCGGACTGGAAGGTGGTGGCCAAGAAGGTCTGGAACGTGGTCGGGGACATGGAAGCCCTGCTCAACAAGAACCGGATCTTCCTCGACCGCATGCGGGACGTGGGCAACATCTCTGCGGATCGCGCCATCTCGTGGGGCTTCACCGGCCCCATGCTCCGGAGCACCGGCATCGACTACGATGTGCGCAAGGATCACCCCTACAACCACTACGATCGCATGGAGTTCACCGTGCCCGTAGGCACCACCGGCGACAACTACGACCGGTACCTGGTGCGCATGGAGGAGATCAAGCAGTCGATGTCCATCATCGACCAGTGCTTGCAGCAGATCGAGCCCGGCCCCTTCAACGCCGAGGCCCCTGGTGTGCTCCTGCCCACCAAGGATGAGGTCTACGGCTCCATCGAGGGCACCATCGAGCACTTCAAGATCATCATGGAAGGCATCAACGTGCCCGCCGGCGAGGTGTACTCCTACACCGAAGCCGGGAACGGCGAGCTGGGCTTCTATCTGGTGAGCGTCGGCGAAGGCCGGCCCTACAAGTGCCGCGTGCGACCCCCTTGCTGGTCCTTCATGCAGGCCGTGCACGAGTTGATCGAAGGCTGGCAGATTGCCGACATCGTGCCCACCTTTGGCTCGGTGAACATGATCGGTGGAGAGTGCGACCGATGAGCGACACCATTTCGTGCAAGGTCAACGGCGTCGACGTCGAGGTGCCCAAAGGCACCTCGGTCTACGAGACCGCCAAGGCCGCGGGATTCGTCATCCCCCACTTCTGTTACCACCCGGGGCTCTCCCGGCCGGCGAACTGTCGCATGTGCCTCGTCGATGCGTCGAACAGCCGCAAGCCGATCCCCTCGTGCTACATCGACGCCGCCCCCGACGCCGAGTACACCACCGACTCCGAGCACGTGCACGAGATGCGTCGCGCCATCTTGGAGTTCATCCTGCTCAACCACCCCGTCGACTGCCCGATCTGCGATCAGGCCGGCGAGTGCGAGCTGCAGGACAACTACTTCGATCACTCGCTCCAGACCAGCCGGCTTGTGACCCCCAAGGTCCACAAGCCCAAGGCCACGCCCCTCTCGGACAAGATCATGTTCGACGGCGAGCGTTGCATCGTCTGCACCCGCTGTGTGCGGTTCTGCGACGAGGTGGCCAAGACCAGCGAGATCGGGGTGATCAACCGGGGTGAGAAGTCGGAGATCGCCATCTTCCCCGGCCAGGATCTCTCCAACCCCTACCAGATGAACATCGTGGACCTCTGCCCTGTGGGGGCCCTCACCTCCCGTGACTTCCGGTTCAAGATCCGGGTCTGGTTCATGGAGAGCGTGGAGAGCGTCTGCGATCACTGCGCCCGCGGCTGCAGCGTGCACCTCGACCATCACAAGGGCGAGGTCATGCGGTATCGCCCTCGGGAGAACCGCAATGTGAACGATTGGTGGGTCTGCGACGAGGGTCGCCTGAGCTACCAGAAGATCCACGAGCGCCGCGTGCTCGCCCCCGTGGTGAGCCAGAACGGCAAGCCCCGCCGGGCCAGCTGGACCGACGCCGTCGACGCCATCGAGACCGCCATGGCCGGTGTCGCCTCCGATGCCGTGGCCATCGCCGTGAGCGCCACGGTGAGCGTCGAGACCGCCTACGCGCTCCGTCGCCTACGGGAAGAGGTCCTGCCCCAGGCCCAGGTGTTCCGCACCGGTCGCGCCGACGGCACCGATCAGGACGACATCCTGATCCGCAACGACAAGAACCCCAACGCCCGGGGCCTCGAGGCCGTCTTTGGGCCGTTGCCCGACGAGGTCGCCCTCGCCGGCGCGGTGTCGAGTCGCAAGATCACGCACGTCATCGCCTTTGGCGACACTGTGCACGCCACCACCCTCGCCGGCGCCCAGTGCGTCATCGTGGCTGGGGTACACGCCTCTGACGCCGTGAAGGCTGCCAAGGTGGCCCTGCCTCTGCAGAGCCACGCCGAGCACGACGGGGTCTTTGTGAACTTCGACGGCCACGTGCAGCGGTTCCACGGCGCCATCAGCCCTGTGGGTGAGGCCGAAGCTGGCTACGCCATCGTGAGCCGCATCGCTGGGGCCCTCGGCGCCACCCTGAAGTGGCGGACCGCTGGCGCGGTCTTCAAGGCGCTGGCCTCGGAGACCATGGCCTTCTCGGGCATGACCCACTTCAACCTGGGCAGCACCGGTCGTCCCCTGGTGACCGAAGCGCCTCAGAGCGAAGCCGTCTCCGAAGAGGCCTCCGAAGACGCCCAAGCCAGTGACGCCGCCGAGCAGCCTGCAGAAGAAGCACCTGTCGAAACGACCGAGGCTTGACCTTCTGCTCAGTTGAGCCCATAAGAAGCCAAGTTTTCTCCCCTTTCACCGGACCGAGGGGTCGATCCACACCATGGAACTCCTGATTCTGCTGGGCGCGAGCCTGGCCAAGATCGTCGGCATCGTGCTCGTCTTCGTGATGGTCACCGCCACCATCATGACCTGGGCTGACCGCAAGCAGGCGGCCCTGATCCAGGACCGTGTGGGCCCCAACCGGGCCAACCTGGGCAACATTCGCGCAGCGGGTTTGATCCACATCCTCGCTGACGCCTTGAAGACCCTCCTCAAAGAGGACTTCGCCCCCCGAAACGCCAGCAAGGGGCTCTACCGGATCGCCCCCTTCCTGGCCTTCGTGCCGGCGCTGCTGAGCTTCGCCGTCATCCCCATCGGTGACACTTGGTGCCCCGAGGGCGCCGTGCAGGTGGTGAACTACCGCGACGTCTGCACCGCCGGCGACGCCTACACCCCCTTCCAGATCAGCGCCATGAGCGCTGGGCTGCTCTACATCTTCGCCATCCTGTCTCTCGGCGTGTACGGCAGCTCCATCGGTGGTTGGGCCAGCAACAACAAGTACTCCCTCATCGGCGGCGTCCGGGTCTCGGCCCAGATGATCAGCTACGAGGTCACCCTGGCCCTCACCCTCATGGGCCTGCTCATGGTGTACCAGAGCATCGACCTCAACGAGATGGTCCGCGAGCAGGGTGAGCTGCTCTTCGGCTTCTTGCCCAAGTGGGGCATCTTCATTCAGCCCCTGGCTTTCTTCCTGTTCTTTGCTGCAGCCATCGCCGAGACCAAGCGTCCGCCCTTCGACATTCCCGAGTCAGAGTCCGAGCTCGTGGCAGGTTACTTCGTGGAGTACTCCTCCATGCGGTTCGCCCTGTTCACCCTCTCGGAGTACGTGGGCTCGGTGCTCGTGGCCATGATGGTCACCACCCTCTTCCTCGGTGGCTGGCAGGTGCCCTACCTCTACGGCGACGGCATCCGCTTCACCATGGAGGGCGATCCCACCCTGGCCATGCCTTACGCCCTGGTGAAGCTGATTCAGGTCGGTGCCTTCTGCTTCAAGGTGCTCGTGCTCTGCTGGTTCCAGTTGATGATTCGCTGGACCCTGCCCCGCTTCCGCTACGACCACCTCATGCGTCTCGGCTGGAAGATCATGCTCCCCCTGAGCATCGCCAACCTGGCCGTCACTGCCATCTTCCTGCTCTGGTGGGACACCTGATAGAGGCCCTCATGGCAGAGCTTCTCCGACGCTCTACTGCGCCTCCTCGTACCCGCCCCCTGCGCTCTACTTTCCCCACCGCCCTACGAGCCCCTTGAGGCGGAGCTCCCAGCGCCATCGCTTCACGAGTCGCTCCACCCTCTGCTTGCACGTCCCACAGCCCCCTGTGGCCTTCGTCCGCGCGATCACATCGGCCACTGAGCCGTCTCCGGCGATGAAAGCATCGAGCAGATGGGCTTCTGTCACCGTCATGCACACACACACGTAGCTCATGGATGGATACGCTCCTCGAAGACCACCATGAGAAATGCGGCCTTCGTCACGAAAGGTTGCCCGTGTCACCTTGACAGCGGGGACATGGTGTTTAGCCTGCGCCCCTGGCCACAATCATCAGGCGCACAGCACGCTCATGCCCAAGGATTACTACGACCTCCTCGGCGTTTCACGACAGGCCTCCGCTTCTGAGCTCAAGAAGGCTTATCGAAAGCTGGCGATGAAGTACCACCCGGATCGCAACCCAGGCGACACCGTGGCGGAGGAGCACTTCAAAGAGATCAGCGAGGCTTACGAAGTCCTCTCCGACGATCAGAAGCGGCAAATCTACGACCGTTTCGGTCACGAGGGGCTGAAGAGCCAGGGCATGGGCGGAGGTTTCGCTGATGTAGGCGACATCTTCGGTCAGTTCGGCGATCTCTTCGGCGACTTGTTCGGAGGTGGCGGAGGACGCCGCCGTCGGGAGAGGGGCGCCGATCTGCGCTACTCCCTCGTGCTCGGCCTCGAAGAGTGCCTCACCGGGGTAGAGCGAGAGCTGGAGATCCCCCGCGATCACATCTGCGACACGTGCCATGGCACAGGCGCCCACCCCGATCACCCTCCTGTCACCTGTGACATGTGTGGCGGCAACGGTCAGGTCTTCGTCAGCCGGGGCTTCATCCGGATGAGCACCACCTGCCCCAAGTGTCAGGGTCAGGGCCGCATCATCACCAAGCCGTGCCCCACCTGCCATGGTGAGGGCACCCGCCAGGAGGTGAGCAAGGTCAAGGTCACCATCCCCCCCGGGGTGGACCATGGCATGCGCCTTCGCTTGACCGGCCAGGGTCAGCCTGGGCCCAACGGACTGCCACCTGGGGATCTATACGTCGTGATCCAGGTGAGAGAGCACCCGCGATTCGAGCGCAGAGACGCCGAGCTCATCAGTGTGCTCAAGGTGGATATGGTCACCGCCACCCTCGGTGGCACCTTGCCCTTCGAGGGCCTGGACGAGTCACTGGAGATCGAGGTGCCGGCAGGCACCCAGCCGGGTACGCTGCTCCGCGTTGCGGGTCAGGGTATGCCTACGGTGGAGCGCAAGCACACCCGTGGCGATCTTCACCTGCAAGTTCAGGTGGCCATTCCCACCCAGTTGACCAAAAAGCAGCGGGAACTCCTCAAGGAATTTCGGACATCAGGCGATTAGAGCTATCATCGGGCGCACCTCGGCGATGGTTCTATGAAGCTCATCATACAAATTCCATGTCTCAACGAAGAGCAGACGCTGCCGGAGACGGTGGCGGACTTGCCTCGGTACATCGAAGGCATCGACGAGATCGAGTACCTCGTGATCGACGATGGCAGCACTGATCGTACAGTACAGGTGGCTCGACAATGTGGGGTCCACCACATCGTACGGCTGCCGAACAACCGAGGTTTGGCTCGGGCGTTCGAGTCAGGCCTCGACGCCTGCTTGAAGCTCGGCGCCGACATCATCGTGAACACCGACGCTGACAATCAATACAAGGGGCAGGACATCCCCCTGCTCCTCAAGCCCATCCTGTACGAGAACGCCGACATGGTCATCGGCGACCGGCGAACCGACACCATCCAGCACTTCTCCTTCGTCAAGAAGCGGCTGCAGAAGCTCGGCAGCCGGGTGGTGCGATTCCTCTCCGAAACTGAGGTCGCCGACGCCACCAGCGGGTTCAGGGCGTACAAACGAGAAGCCGCCATGTCGATGAACGTGGTGAGCCCCTTTACGTACACCCTCGAAACCTTGATCCAGGCGGGCAAGAAGCAGATGGCCGTGGCCAGCGTGCCCATTGGCACCAACGCCCCGACTCGCCCTTCGAGACTGTTCCGGGGCATTCCCCAGTACATCAGGCGATCTGGGGCCACCATGGTCCGCATGTACCTGATGTACCAGCCGCTCCGGGTGTTCATCTATTTGTCCATGCTGCTCATCGCCATGGGGCTGTTCCTCATCGGCCGGTGG
This sequence comes from Bradymonadia bacterium, assembly GCA_046290225.1. Classification (GTDB taxonomy): domain Bacteria; phylum Myxococcota_A; class Bradymonadia; order UBA7976; family UBA1532; genus JBKAGE01. Next base: position 71,481 of record JBKAGE010000003.1, read on the forward strand.
ATCTACTACCACTTCAGTTTGGGTATGGACGCCCCGCTCGGCCATCACATCCAGAGCCTCACTGTGGGCGTGGGCATGCTGGTCGTGGGCTTCATCACCGGCGTACTGGGGTTGCTCGCAGATCTGGTGAACTTCAACCGTCGCCTGATCGAGAATACTCAGGTCACCGTGCGCAACATCGAGTTGAACCTCATCGAAAAGGGCCTCGTGCGATGGGGTGCTGGCTACCTCGCCCACAGCACACACCCTGACTACAAGACCAAGGACAAGAGCGGGTATCAGCCCCAGCGTGTCAGGCGACCCACGACGGTGGACATCCCCGCCCTCAGGGATCACTCCCATCCAGGCGGCAGCACCGACGATCTTGGGCTGCTCAATCCCTACGACGACCCCTCGGATCCCAACTTCGGGCGTAAGCCGTGAAGATCGCCCTCGTGGGCCCCACCCACCCTTTTCGCGGTGGCATCAGTCACTACAACACGCTGCTGTACCAACACCTGAAGGCTCACTCTCCGGAGACGCGCTTTTATGCGTTCTGGAGGCAGTATCCGCAGTGGCTGTTCCCCGGACAGAGCGATCGAGATCCCAGCGCCGAGGCTCTCACCGCCGACGGCGTGGAGCACGTGCTCGACGGGTGCAACCCGGCGACCTTTGCCCGTCTCGGGTGGCGGTTGCGGCGAGATCGTCCCGATCTACTCGTCCTGCCCTGGTGGGTGGTCTTCTGGGCGCCCCATTACTTGACATTGTTGTCCATCGCTCGCCCTCGTCGGACCGTTTTTTTGGTGCACAACGCCCATGAACACGAAGACCACTGGGCCAAGCGTAGAGTGACCCGAGAGGTCCTCGCCCGTGGAGACGGCTTCTTGTGTCACACGCGGGAAGACGAAGCCAAGCTGGGTGCCATGAAACTCGGAGGGCCCATCGCCCGGGCCTTTCACCCCACATACGAAGACATCGCCCCCGGGGCACCGAGGGCGGAAGCCCGCAGGCGCCTGCGAGAGACCTTTGACGATGGTCTCGACCCCTCTGATCCGGTGATCTTGTTCTTCGGGTTCGTGCGACCCTACAAGGGCCTCGAGGATCTACTCATTGCCCTGGCAAAGGCCGACACCCCCGCCCGCCTTTGGGTAGTGGGTGAGTTCTGGCAGGGTGGTCGGGCCACAATCGACGCTCAGATCAGCACCATCGGCCTCGGCGATCGGGTGCGCATCATGGATCGGTACGTGGCCAATGAAGAGATCGGCGATTATTTCAGCGCCGCCGATGTCGTGGCGCTGCCCTATCGCAGCGGCACCGGCAGCGGGGTCCTGCAGCTCGCCTTCGGGCACCGCCGGCCGGTGATCGCCACCGCCGTGGGCAGCCAGGCAGACGCTGTTCGCCATGGCGCCACTGGCTTGCTGGTGCCTCCTGAAGCGCCAGAGGCCCTCGCTGGGGCCATCGACCAGTTCTTCAGGGATGAAGACAATGTGCCGTACGACAGGCACATCGACGAAGACGTGAAGGGGCGGTTCAGCTGGACCGCACTCGTAGATGCCCTCGTGAGTGTGGCTCACGACGGTCACTGACACCGGCTCGCTCCTGAGGAGATGCCATGGACGCCCGCAGCTTCATGACCGATCTCCTGCCCAAGATGCCCAACTTTCTCCTGGCACGGGCAGGACTCGCCAAGGCCAAGGCCCCCATCACGCTCACGTACTCTGTGACCAACCAGTGCCAGTCGCGCTGCAAAACCTGCAACATCTGGGAGATTTATCCCAAGAAATGGCAGAGCCGGAGCACGGAGCTCACCCTCGACGAGCTCGATCAGGTCTTCGGCAGCCTCGGGCACATCTACTTCTTCAACATCAGCGGTGGAGAGCCATTCCTCAGGCGTGATTTGCCGGAGATCGTGGAGCGGGCCATCAAGCACATGAGCCCCCGCATCATTCACTCGCCCACCAACGCCCTGACGCCCAAGCGGATCGAGACCATGGTGGTGGAGATCTGCGAGAAGATGGCCGCGCTGGACTACACCCATGTGCCCTTGACCATCAAGCCCAGCTACGACGGCATCGGCAAGGATCACGACTTCGTCCGGGGGATCCCGGGCAACTTCGAAAAGCTGATGGACACCATCGAGCGGCTCAAGGCGGTCTCCAAGGAATACCCTTGGCTGCACGTCGAGGTGGGCACGGTCATCAGCAACTTCAACAAGCACAAGATCGACGAGATTGCCGACTTCGGCCACAGCCTCGGCGTAGAGAGCTACCGCAACGAGATCGCCGAGCAGCGCGAGGAGTTCCTCAACGTAGGTGATCCGATCACCCCGTCTCCGTCAGAGTATCGGGAGATCATCGATCTCTTCAGCGGGCGCATTCGAGAGAACCTCAAAAAGAAACGTGCCTATGCCCGGGTGACCGAGGCCTTCCGTCTGGTCTATTATCAGTACGTGGTGAAGATCCTCGAGGAGAAGCGCCAGGTGCTGCCCTGCTACGCCGGCATTACCAACATCCACCTGAACCCCCACGGGGACGTGTGGCCCTGCTGTGTGCTCGGCTATCGCAAGTCCATGGGCAATGTCAGGGACTTCGATCTCGACGTGATGGCTCTGCTCGAATCGGAGCAGGCGGAGTCGGTGCGACGCTTCATCGCCGCTGACGGGTGCGCCTGCCCCCTCGCCAATCAGAGCTACTCCAACATCCTCATGAGCCCCGTGGCCATGGCCAAGGTCGCCCGAAACATGTTCCTGGGGTAGGCCGTGGGGTACGAGACAAAGCTCTTCGACGTCCCCATCCTGATCATCCTGTGCGGGTTGGCGATCATGGGGGTGGTGCGTCACCCCACCTACGCGATGTACGGCTACTACATCGTCGGCTTCATGCGCCCAAACGAGATGAGCCGCTGGCTCTTCGACATGCGCCTCTCGATGATGCTCGTGGGATCCACCCTCATCGGCTTCGTCATCATGATGGGCAACGAGGGGGTCCGAAAAGTCAGGGGCGCACCGGTGGCCATTCTGGCCCTGATGGTGCTGCACATGTTCCTCGTGGGGAAAGTGCACGAGGGCAATGGCATGCTCCAGAACAGCATCGGCCATTGGCAGCGGTTCGACTACTACTGGAAGATGGCGATGATGATGTGGATCGCCAGCAAGATCTTCTCGAACCCGGCCTACATCCAAAAAGCCCTCACAGTGCTGGCGATGTGTGGTGCCTACCTCGCGATCTGGCAGAACCACCGGTACTTCTTCTTGTATCAGCAGCCCCCCCTCGCCGGCCCTGGGCCTCACCTCTCGATCTGGGCAGGCCTCTTCGCTGATCGCAATGACTTCGCGATGATGTTCTCCATGAGCGTGCCCATGTTCTGGTACGTGGGACAGCTGCAGAAACGCTTGATCTTCAAGCTCGCCTGGCTGGGCATGATCCCCGTGGCGCTGCACGCCGTGCTGCTCACGGAGAGCCGTGGTGGCCTCCTGGGGATCTCTGTGGCCATGGGCTACATCACCTGGCACAGCAAGCGCCGTGTCTTGATGTCCATCGCCGGCCTCATCGGCATGATCATGTTCGTGCTGCTCTTCGCCACGGAGAAGATGCTCAAGCGGTACGGCACCATCACCAACTACGAGCAGGACGCCTCTGCCCTCGGCCGTAAGGCCGCATGGCAGGTGGGCATGCGCATGGCGTGGGCCAACCCCATCTGGGGTCGTGGCCTGAACAACTTCGTCGCCGCGTACTACGACTACCAGCCAAATTACCGACCCAAGTACCACGTGTACCCCAACGGCAAAGTCGAGCTGATCATGGATCTCGAATGGGAGATCTATCGTGCGCGTCAGGCCCACAATATGTGGGTTCAGACGGGCGGTGAGCTGGGCATCCTGGGCATCGTGCTGTTGGCCCTCTACATCATCTCCGTCTTGATCATGACCCGGTTCCGGATCGCGTCGAAGATCAAGCGGATCGGGTCCCGCGGCCCTCCCGACATCGACATCAAGGTGATGCGCCAGATGCTCGAGTGCCCCTTCGGTCCATATTTGATCACCGGGTTCTTCTTGAGTATGCAGCACTTTGAGTACATTTTCGTGCTCGGCGCCCTGGCGACCTCGTACAACGCCTGGCTCGGACGCTACATCGCTGCTCTGGAGAAGGGGGAAGACCTCGTCCCGAGCGATGGACCGCCGCCGCAGCTGGACGAGTCCGAGGACGCACCAAAGGCGCCACCCCGAGACAAGCGGCGCTGGCGCAAGCCACAACCCGCGCCCTCTCCGGGCACAGGTGCGACAGGCAACGGCTCGACCGGCAATGGCTCGACCGGCAATGGCTCGACCGGCAATGGCTCGCAGGCGCCTGGAGTCAACGACGACCGCTGGAGTCACTTCCCGCCGCCGAGGAGGCAAGAGAACACGTGATCGGGCAAATGTTGGGGCGACTCGGCCGACGAGACCAGCCCATCGGGGTGATGCACGTGGTGCACACCCTCAATGTGGGTGGGGCCGAGAAGCTGGTGCACGATCTGGCCCTCGCCGTCGATCGTCAGCGATTTCGGCCAGTGGTGGCCTGCCTTGACGAGGGCGGTGCCCTCGAAGCAGGCCTGAAGGCCGAGGGGATCCCCGTGGAGATTCTCCACCGGGCCCCAGGGCTGAGACCGGATGTGGTGGGGCGCCTCGCCGCGGCATGCGTCAAGCATCGCATCGACGTCATCCACGCCCATCAGTACACCCCGTTCTTCTATGGGCTGCTCGCCGGCCGCCTCGCAGGCTGGAAGCGATGCCTGCTCACCGAACACGGGCGACATTTCCCTGATGTGCGCAAACCCAAGCGGGTCGCCGCCAACCAGTTGCTCTGGCGCCTCAACGGGGCCACCGTGGCGGTGAGCGAGTTCACTCGACAGGCACTCATCGACAACGACGGGTTCCCTCCGCATCACGTTCGAGTGCTCTACAACGGCATCGACACCCGCCGGTTCGATGATCTGCCACCTCGTGACGACATCCGTGCGAGCCTGGGCGTCACGCCCGACACCCCTGTGGTGGGCATCTGCGCGCGGATGAGCCCCGAGAAGAACCTGCCCTTGCTGGTAGACGCCTTCGCTCGTCTGCGTCAGGTACAACCAGAGGCGGTGTTGCTCCTCGCGGGCGACGGACCAGCTCGAGCTGATGTGGAGCAGCGGGCTTCAGCCCTCGACCTCGGTGACGCGGTGCGTTTTCTCGGCTTCAGAAAAGATGTGCCTGCCCTGGTGACGGCCTACGACGTCTTCGCGCTGTCCAGCCTCACGGAGGGCACCTCGGTCACCTTGCTCGAGGCCATGTACGGTCGATGCCCTGTTGTGGCCACCGCCGTGGGTGGCAACCCCGAAATCGTCGCTGACGGAGAGACCGGCGTACTGGTGCCCTCTGAAGATGTGGAGACCTTCGCCGGAGCGTTGGTGCACATGTTCGAAGACCGCGACGAGGCCCTGCGCATGGGCGTGAGGGGCAGAGCCCGAGTGCAGGCCCACTTCACCTTCGACGGCATGGTCAAGGCCTACGAGGACCTCTACACGGACCTCGCCTGAGCCACTCTTTCACTGATCTTACGATGCAGCTTGAGCCCGAGGCTTCTTCGGCCGTTTACCCAGGGGGAACCACACCTGGAGTGAGGGCTGATGATTTCAGAGGGTTTGACGCGGACTGACGAGGTTGATCCCCTGAGCCGGTTGAGGAGCTTGGGGCAACGGCTCGATGATCTGCTCACACGACAGGCTGAGCTGCTCGATCAGCTCAACCGCTATCACCCGTCCATCTACCCCCCTATGTGGCGCGCTCAGCTCGCCCAGCTGCCAGAGGCGGAGATCATGTCGGCCCTGGACGCTTGGGGACGCTGGTCCGACGAGCTCTCCCAATGCCTGAGCAAGACCGCCGTGGCAGAGCCCGGTACGGCGGCCGCCGAGGAGGCTGATCTCTTCTCCTGCTGGGATGACGAGGAAGACGACGAAGCGGTCTGGGCCCTTCCGAGCTCAGAGTCCGAGCGCGCTCTCGAGTCTGTCGCAGGATCGACCACTGTGGCCGAGATGGCCCCCTCCGCGCCCCCACCTGCTGAGGAGGCGTTCCCGGCTCAGCCTGAGCCCACCTTCGCAGAGCCTGAGCCAGAGGTGCAGATCGCGGAGCCTGATCTGAAGGATCTCGAATTCAGTGAGCACGCATCCCTGGATGCTTTCGGGGAAGAGATGCCGATCGAGGCTGAGGAGGATGCTTGGGCTGCCGTGGCCCTCGAAGCCCCTTCGGCTGACGAGGAGGTGGTGCTCGATGCAACCCCTGACTCAACACCTGAAGCCCGAGCTGAGACCCCAATGGAGTTCATTGAAGCCGACTCTTCCGAGATTGACCTCGCCCATGACTTCACAGAGGCCGGACACAGCTCTGATGATGGAGACGAGGCAGCCTGGACTGAGGAGGGAGATCTCGACGAGCCTGCTCTCACAGATGAATTCGTCGCTGAGATGTTGAGCCCAGAGGGGGAAGAGCCCCCCATCCTCGAAGAGCCTGCCTTCTCTGAGACCTCAGATCTGGATGAGATGCTTCAGACAGGTGCAGTCGAGCAGGCCGCCAATGCCGATCCTGAGGAGAGTGTGCTGCCCAGCGAGCATCACGATGAGGCCGTCGAAGATGAGTTCCCGCCTGAAGCGCAATTCGACGTAGAAGACGACGCCTGGGAGAGCACTCCCCCTGAGACCGAGCCGGGAGATCAGATCTCGGAAGAGGCAGCCTTCGGCGAAGAGCACGCAGAAGACAGTGCTGATGAAGACTTCACCGATGGGGGTTTTGTTGATGAGGGCTTTGCTGATGAGGGCACCTCGGAAGCTGCTCTCTCAGAAGAGGCCCTTCCTGATGAGGCGATGTTCGATGGTGAGATGTCTGAGGCGCTTGCCACAGAGCACGATGTCGACGACCCCGATCAGTACTCGGAGGTGGACTCCGATGAAGAGGAGGCTGCCGCCGCGTTGATGGAGGGCCTGGATGATGAAGCCGTCTCGGACCCAGAAGCCGCCTCAGACACTGGAGAAGGTGTCGACTGGGGCGCTGAGGCGGACTGGGACACCGACAACATCGGCGATGTGTCCGATCCCGACGAGATCATCAACCCGACACCAGATGAGCCCTCTGATGCCGACGAAGAGCTCTCGGAAGACGAAGATCTCGATGCAGCCTGGGGCGCAGCCCTCGCAGAGGCTGAGGGTGACCCGGAAGCTGGGGGGGATCCGGAGCCCTCAGATGAGCTGACCAATGACATCGAGGCCCTCACTGCAGCCACCGCCGAAGAAGAAGAGGAAGAGGCGTTGCTCGATCCGGGGACAGCCGGCGAGGTGGACGACCTGTTTCAGGAATTCGACGACGATCCACTGGCAGATCTCGATCCTTGGGACTTCGACGAGGGCATGGGAGAGCTCGACCCGGAGAACTTCGGCGCCTCTCTCGGGACCGCAGAGTCCTTTGTCCGCACGAGCCCTGGTGGCAGCAGTGAAGGCCGAGAGCCGCTGATCGAGGGGCCACGCCCAGCTCAGGGTGAAGATCCGTGGTCTGCCCTCGACACAACACCGGTACCTGTGGGCAGCGAAGGGGTGAAGTCCATCAACCGCGACGAGATCATGCCTGCGGAGCCTGGCAGTGAAGAGGCGCCCCTGGAAGAGGATTTCGGCAGCATGGAGGCGGGCTGGCTGGAGACGCTCGGTACAGAGGACTCGCCCGAGGACTTCGCAGCAACGGGTGCAGCGATGGATTCAGCGGGGGGCTTTGGAGAAGACGACGCTCCGGGTGAAGCCCTGGAGCCTCAGATGATGCATTGTGTCGTCGATGACCACTACGGCTACCGATTCTTCATGGGCGAAGACACCCGGATCGCTTCCGGTGGGCTCTTCGTACCTTCTGATGAGCCGTTCCCTGTAGGCACCCATGTAGACATCGACTTCGACATCCCCGATGGGCCACAGATCACAGCTCAGACCGTGGTGGCGTGGCTCCAGACCGTCGAGACAAACGAGCTGCTGCCGGGCATGGCGCTGGCTTTCAAAGAGCTCCTGCCTCAGGACGAAGCGGCCATCGAAGCCTATGTGGAGAATTTCGGGGCTCTACCGCCCAAGATCGACTCTGAATTCGATATTTGATCCCCATCGGTCTGGAGTGTCATCTCGTTGAGACCCGTGGTAGATAGGGCTCCTGCTATCGCTCGAAGGATCCCCCATGCGTCTTCACTCCAGCCGTATCCCCTTGATCGTCAAAGATGTCGTACAACGCCTCGTCGAGCAGGAGCTCATCGAGGTGCTCCCCGACAACGTCAAAGAGGTAGAGCTCGACGTCGAGTCGGTGCTCAAGGAGTACCTCCGGGCCGAACGGCGTCTTACGGAGGAGGCGAAGGACATCGCCCACAATCAGGGCCTGGGTTACAGCGATCACCAGAAGATCAAGCGCCGTCTGGCCAGCCGTCGTGGCTTCGGGCTCTACGACGACGCAGTGGGTTACCTCTCGAATCAGCTCATCGAGACCTTCCTGCACACCAACCACATCGAAGAGATCTTCGCAGAAGACAATGAGTTGAGAGCGCAGATCGCCCCCGTGCTCAAGCGCCACATGTCCAATGAGGATCCCCTCGACGAAGAGGTGCGCAAGCGCATCAAGAACCTCAAAGAGGGCACCCAGGATTGGGAGATCCGCTACCAGCAGGAGCTCGAGCGGCTCAAGGATCTCATCGGCTGAACGATCAGTCCCCTGCTGCTCACTTCCCAGTCAGCTCACTTCCCAGTCAGCTCACTTCCCAGTCAGCTCACTTCTCTGTCAGCTCACTCTTCTGTCTGCAATCGAGCCCACGCCGCCTGAGCCGCTGCCCGCTCAGCGTTCTTCTTAGATCGCCCCTCGCCTTGGGCGATCTCCTCGCCTCCGACCCACAATGCCACGGTGAACACCTTCTCGTGGTCGGGGCCTTCGGATTTCACGAGTCGGTACCGTGGGGTCTCTCCAAAACGAGACTGCACCAGCTCTTGGACAGCGGTCTTGAAGTCTCGATCGGCCACCTGCACTCGACCCGCCTCGATGTGTGGGCCCAGGCCCGCCATGATCAGGGCTCGGGCGGCTTCCATGCCGAGGTCGAGGTAGACTGCCCCGATGACCGCCTCGAAGGCGTCGGCGAGGATCGAGCGTTTTCGATCCCCACCGGTCATGGCCTCTCCTCGGCCGAGGCGCATCACAGCACCTAGACCGATGCGCCCAGCCTCTTCGGCGAGGCGGCGCGCATTGACGAGGCCGGCCCGCATACGGCTGAGCTCCCCCTCTCGCACATTCGGATGCGCGACCATCAACGCATGGCCCACGACCAGCCCCAACACCGCATCTCCGAGGAACTCCAGCCGCTCATTGTGTGGCGGTGAGTCCCGATGCTCGTGGGTGAAGGATTTATGAGTGAGCGCCTGCATCAAGAGCGCGGTCCGCTCGGGTACACCGTGGGGCCCTTCGGGGTACCCCAGGCTCGCGGCAAAGTGCGAGATCGCCATCTGAGGATCAGCGGAGGGCTGGTCCGTCTTCTGGTCAGCCTCTTCCTGGCCTTGCTGATCGCTCATGAGCCCGAGACCCGAGGCGTTACCTCTCCAGCGGAGAGGACCTGATCTGCGGCGAGGGCCTGGTCGATCCACCCACCACCGATGACTTCGTCACCGTTGTAGAAGACCGCGGCCTGGCCGCCAGTCACGGCTCGCTGTGGTGCCTGGAATCGCACCACGACCCCTCGGCCATCTTCGGAGGGCCGTACGATGGCCGGCACGCCCGGGTGCCGGTACCGAATCTTCACGGTACAGGCCACCTCGGAGGTGGGGGCGAGGCCGCTGATCCAGTTACAACGATTGGCGGTGAGTCCGCCGGCGAGCAGACCCTCGGCGCCGCCCACGACAATGGTGCGGCCCGGGCCATCGACCTCGAGCACATAGAGTCGGGTACCCGCCGCGACGCCGAGGCCCTTGCGCTGACCTACAGTGAAATGATGCACACCCTGGTGCTCGCCGAGCACCTTGCCCTCAGTGTTGACGATGGGCCCTGCGCCGGGCACAGCGTCGGCGCCCACGGTCTGCTCCACCACCTTGGCGTAGTCACCGTCGGGTACGAAGCAGATGTCTTCGCTGTCGGCCTTGTCGGCCACGGCGAGGCCCATGCGATGGGCGTGGGCGCGGACCTCGTCCTTGGTCATATCGCCCAGGGGGAACCGGGTCCGTGCCAGGGCCTTCTGACGAATGCCGAACAAGAAGTACGACTGGTCCTTGCTGCCATCAACCGCAGTGCGCAAGGTCCAGCGATCTCCCTGCTCTACCGAACGGGCATAGTGACCCGTGATGAGCAGATCAGCCCCGAGGGCCCGAGCGCGGGTCAGCAGCGCCGAAAACTTCAGGTGATCGTTGCACAACACGCAGGGGTTCGGCGTGAGGCCCTCGAGATAGCTCTTGGCGAAGGGCTCGATCACGGCCTTCTTGAAGGCATCTCGATAGTCGACGACATAGTGCGGTACACCGAGCTGATCACAGACCGCTGCGGCATCGCCGATGTCGTCAGGCGAGCAGCACGAGCCGCCCTGGCCGCCTCGCTCGAAGGTGGTGGTGTCCCTCAGCCTCATGGTGAGACCGATGACCTCGTGGCCTGCCTCGTGCATCAGGCCGCACGCCACCGAGGAGTCGACGCCGCCGCTCATGGCCACCATCACACGCATGATGTGCTCCGTTTTCCCTGTGTCACAGGCTTGTCAGATCTAGAACTCATCTTCACTCGCTGCCCTGATCCGATGGATCACCTCGGGCAGGATGTGCATCACCTGCTCGATCTCTTCTGCTGTCGTCTCCGGGCCGAGCGAGATGCGCAGCCCCGAGCGGGCAGACTCTGGATCGAGGCCCAACGCCGTCAGCACTGGAGAAGGCTCGACGGAGCCCGATGAGCACGCGGAGCCGCTGCTGATGTACACACCTTCGAGATCGAGGGCGGCGAGCACCACGTCTCCGGGCACACCATCGATGCGGAACGCCAGCGTGTTGGGCAAGCCCTCTCCAGGCACCCCGTGTATGATGACGCCGGGCACCGCAGCCAACAAGCGCTGTTGGAGCTGGTCTCGCAATTCCGCGACTCGGGACATCTGCTCGATCCGCGCCGGAATCCGCTCTGCGGCAACCCCCAGGCCCACGAGGCCGGCGACGCTCTCGGTACCGCCACGCAGGCCCCTCTCTTGAGGGCCACCCCGTTGATGAGGCTCGAGCAGGTGACCGCGCCGGGTCCAGAGGGCGCCGACGCCTTGTGGGGCGCCGACTTTGTGCCCCGAGAGGGCGAGCATGGTCACCCCAAGCGTCTTTACGTCGATGGGCACCCGACCCCACAGCTGCGCGCCATCACACAATACGGGCACAGGGGCCACGGCCTCGACGATCTCAGCCACAGGGTACAGCACCCCGATCTCGTTCTGGGCCCCCATGATCACCACCAACGCCGTATCTTCTCTCACGGCGTCGGCGTACTGACCGGCGGTGAGTCGGCCCTGACGATCCACGGGGACCGTGATCACCTCGGCCCCGGAGACCTCACAGGCACCACGCACCGCGGGATGCTCTACAGCAGAGATCACCACAGATTGCCCAGGGCCGACGCTCCCGACGATGGCCAGATGAAGCGCCTCCGTCGCCCCGGAGGTGAAGGTGATCTGCGAAGGCCGCTCCGCACCGATGCTCTGACCTACGGCTCGACGGGTTCGCTCCACCGCCGCCCGTGCGCGTCTGCCCGCCTGATGCACACTGCTGGCGTTGGCGGGCTGATTGAGCCAGGGGATCATCGCCTGCACGGCCTCGTCGAGGGGGACCGAGGTGGCGTTGTGATCGAGGTAGATGGCCATGGACTCGAGCGTTCAGGTGAGGGCGTTGGGGCCACAAAAGCGGCGAATCATAACGGCCCGGTGGGTGGCTTTCAATTCAGCTGGCCATCTCGGCACCAGAGCGGGACCATCAGGTCTCACCATGTCGTCATTCGCTGCTGCCGATGTCACACCCTGGCGCGTTCCAAGGGCTCTACACCGTGGCGTACCGCCGGCACACCCGTTGCTCTGAGGTCCTGATGTATCTGCGCCTCTGCAGCGATGTCTCGGAGGCCACCCTGCGACCACTCAGGAGCCGCCATGCGTCTTCGCCTCGCCGCATTTGTCATGCTGCCTCTCACCATCGCCATGGGCTGTGGCACCGAACAGGCCGAGTCGCCTACAGGACAGGGCCCACCCCTCGTGAACCCGCCACCCTCTGGTGAGCGACCGGGACGGGCCTGCGGGGAGGTGGACTACCTGGGCTATTGCCGGGGCACGACGGTGGTCTTCTGTCACAACGGCGCGCTCACTGAGTACGAGTGTGGCGCTCAGGGATGCGGCTGGATTGACGACGAGACGGGCCACTATTGCGGTGGTGGCGATGCCCCACCAGCGCCCATGGGTCCACCTGAGGTCGATCCGGAGGAGAATGGCCTCTTCCCGCCTCCAGCCCCTGACAAGCCCGAGGAAGATGACCCCCCGGTTGGGCCTTCTCCCGAGCCGGAGCCCGATCCGGTCCCAGAGCCTGAGCCCTGGCCCGAAGATCCACCGCCGGACCCCGATCCGAACCCTCAGCCCGATCCCGACCCGGCGCCAGATCCCGATCCTGCGCCAGATCCGGACAGAGATCCGCCCCCTGATCCCTTGCCGGACCCAGATCGCGATCCACCCCCTGATCCGATCCCAGATCCCATGGGAGATGACTGCTATTTCGAGCCCTACGACGCCGACGCCAATGTGGCGAACGCCGAGGCGATGATGCGCAACAACCCCCAGGGCGCGGCTTCTGCCTTCATCGAAGCTCGCTGGCCGGGAGGGATGGGCCTGATTCGTACCCGGCAGACCTTCTTCGAGATCCTGAGCACCAACTCGTGGAGCAACTTCCTCGACTCGCTGGCCACGGTCATGCACGAGAACACCCACGGGTTCCATGCCGACAACGCGCTGTGGCAGCAACGGGCCACTTTCTACATCCGCGACGACATCAGGCTGCAGGCGAACTGGGTACAGACCCCTGCCCGCTCGGCCATTCGCCAGCGGCTGCCGGATGACTCGGCAGATCTGTACGCCCGCACCTACCTCACCGGGGAGCAGGGCCAGCGGGGCTTCTTCGACGTCATGGAAGAGTGGGAGTGCTACATCCACGATCTGGCGACATATTCTGTCGCAGCTGACGGCATCCAGGCCTTCGGCTTCAGCGGTCGCGATGGCGCGGTAGCCTTCGCCTGGTTCCTGACCCACTACCTGCGGATCCTGCGCACCGAGCACAACCAGACCTGGGAGGCCCTGCGGGCGCAGGCCAATATCAGAGAAGCCATCAAACTCGACTGGCTGAAGATGCACTTCTGGCTCATCGAGAGCGATCAGCATCCAAGCCACGGCATCAATGACGACCGCATCCGCGGACACCTGTATCAGGCCGACAACCTACGTGAACTGGAGTTGTTCCTGGGGTTTGCAGTGACTGACAGTCACTGCCTGCCCTGAGCGGGCATCTCAGCCGAGACTCTGGTGGGGGCGCTCAATCGATGGCCATCTGCTCGATGGTCTGACCCTCGAGCGGATCGGCGACGCCCCCCTGCCCTTCGTCGACGCGGGGCGCCTGCCCCCGGAGCACGGAGTTGCCCTCGAAGAGCATGCGCTGATCGATGGGGGCCGGGCTCTCCCAATCTTCGGCCTTGATCTGACCACTCTGACCATAACAGGCCAGGGCGTTGCCGTAGCAGAGATCGTAGACGTCTTTCTCGGGGATGCCCCGGGCGAGCATCAGCCGGGCGGTCTTGGGCACCGCCAGTGGATCAGAGACACCCCAGTCGGCGCTGGAATCGATGAAGATCTGCTTCGACCCGTACTTACGGGCGATGTGCACCATGCGCTCGGAGCCCATCTTGGTCTTGGGGTACAGGGTGAAGGCCGCCCAGAAGCCCCGCTCGATGGTCTCTTCCACCGTCTCTTCGTTGTTGTGATCGACCACCACCTTGCTCGGGTCGAGGCCATGCTCGATGCAGACATCCATGGAGCGGCTGGTGCCCCGCTTCTTGTCCCGGTGAGGGGTGTGGATCATCACCATCATGTCGAGCTCTTTGGCCAGCTCGAGCTGGGCCCGGAAGTACTTGTCTTCGAGGGCGGTCTGCTCGTCGTACCCGATCTCGCCGATGGCCACGACGCCTTCTTTGACGGCGAAGCGGGGCAGGATCTCCATCACCGCCTCGGCGAGGGCCTCGTTGTTGGCCTCTTTGCTGTTGAGGCCCATGGTGCAGTAGTGGCGGATGCCGAACTGAGAAGCGCGGAACCGCTCCCAGCCCACGAGGGTGCTGAGATAGTCGATGAAGGTGTCCACAGACGTTCGGGGCTGACCGAGCCAGAACGCGGGCTCGATGACGGCCACCACACCGGCGGCGGCCATGGCCTCGTAATCGTCGGTGGTCCGGGCGTTCATGTGGATGTGGGGATCGATGAACTTCATCGGGATATCGGACATCAGGGGTGCGCTCCTCTCTAAATCAGTCCCGCGTCACGTACCAAAGACGCCCAAGTGAGAGATCCAGTTTCGATGGCCTGCGACAACTCGGGGTGATCTTTGAGCACCTCACCGGCATCGGGGTGCGGACTCGCGGCGAGGGCCAATGCCCCTGCCTGTCGTTCGTGGAGATCGTCACTGGCGAGTACCCGCTTGAGATCAGCGATGGTCTCGTCGGTGGCGTAACGGCTGGTGCACCGCCACAGCTCGGGGGTGATGGTCCGGCTGGCAGCCCACCGCTCGTGGGCGTAATCGCACAACATTCGGGTGAGCTCGGGGTTCTGACGGGCGTCGAGACCTTGGATGTGGAACAGGGTGCTGCCGATGAAGATCGACTTGAGCACCAGATGGTTCCAGGCCACCTCGTCGAACCGCTCCGAGGGGTACGGGTTGTGGTGCGAGACGGCCTCGAAGACCGCCTTCATGTTGGTCCGGCACCCCTCGGCAGCCCGAGCAACGAAGGCCTCGGACTCCGGGAACAACGGCAAACCCTGATAGAACGCCACAAGCTCGCCGACGTCGGCGGTGCGGAAGAGTTTCTCGACCCGGGCGACGAAGCCTTCGGTGCCATGTAGGGCGCTGGTGAGGATCATGAGCAGACGGGCAGTCTGATCCACCGTCCAGCCAACTGGATGCCAGCCCTCACGCTGAGCGGCAGCGGCATCGAAATCGTCGGCGGTGAGCTCGAGATCCGACTTCCCGTACTTCCGAATCGCGAGGCTGACCTCTTTGAAGATCAACCGATCGACGGCAGGACCTGCCTCACGAATGTGTTTGAGGGTGGCGTCGAGCTGCTCGACCTGTGCTGAGGTGAGCTGCCGCCCCAACCAGCGTCGCAGTAGTCCCGTGGTCTCGTTCAAGGTGTCGTCCATGAAAACCTCAGTGATCTTCGAGGGCCATGATGATCAGTATGAACCCTCACCGGCCATCTGTGACATTCGGGATATAGGCAGAGTTACCCTATCACCGGTTTGACGCCCTGGCCTCAGCTTCATAGCATCGGCAGCGCCACCAGGACACTTGGGAGCATTTGAGATGAATCGTCTGGTCGTGTGGGGGTTTGCTGCGCTCTTGATCACCATCTTCGGGTGCACAAAGAGCGAAGAACAGGCTGAAGGCAACGGGGTAGACGAGCTCGCAGGTCCGCCTGATCTGCTCACAGTGACGGACACCACCCCCGATTTGATGTTCAGATACGAATCGGGGCAAAACGCCTCGGGCATCGAGTACAGCGTTGCGCCCACGATCAAAGATGTACCCCGCAAGGCCCGAGAGGCGGTGCTGGTGGTCGACCTGAATCAGTCCCCTGAAGAGCGCCGAGCGGGGCGTTACGCCCAGGTCTTCGATTTACGTAAGAAGCAGGCGGACGGTACCTACCCCGGGCGCGTCATCTCCCTGGTGAACATCCAGAGGGTGCCCCAAGCCGCTGCCCGCCGCCTGCTCGCCGACGAGAAGCAGACAGTTCAGGCAGAGAAGGCAGAAAAGAAGCGCCCGGCCCGGGTCATCATGTACTCGACGAAGTGGTGTGGGTACTGCAAGAAGGCCAAACGCTTCATGGAGCGTAAGAAGATCCCCTACATCGAGAAGGACATCGAGACTGATCCTCAGGCGATGAAAGAGCTGGGGACCAAGATCGCCGCCTCGGGCAAAAAGATCCGCGGGGTGCCTGTCTTCGACCTCGGCGGCAAGCTTGTGCCGGGCTTCGACAAGAACAAGATTCTGGCCTACCACACTCAATGATATAACCCGCGGCTTCGAGGTTCTCCGAGGACCTCCCACAGACGCTCTGGAGCCGCTGATGTCTGCCCCCACCGTGCACCCCATCGCCCTCAGCCCAGGTACTCCCCTCGTCGAAGCCCTCGAGGCGCGCTGTGCTCAGCTGCAGATCGCCGATGCCCGCGTGCTGATCCGCGGAGGGCTCACCGCCGTGACGCTACAGCCCACGGTGGATGATCCACCCGTGACGCTCTCCGGACGCCTGCACTGTGTGTATGCCGAGGGCTGGCTCAAGGGCGGTGAGCTGGAGATTCACGGCCTCGTCTCGTGGGCAGGGCCGGGCATGCCTGGCAGCCTCGGTGGGATCTTCGAGGCGGCGGTGTGTGATCACATCGAAGTCATGGTGAGCCCATGGAGCCTCGCCGACAGTACGAGCGCGACACCTGCGAAGCCGACGAAGGCCCGCCGCGGAAGTGCTGCCCCCAAAGAGGTTGCACCGAAGAAGGCCAGCCGAAAGACCCCAGAGAGCCCGGTGGTGGATCTCTCGGAGGAGATGGACGCCCTGCAAACACCCGCAGCGCCTCCACGACGGGCTCCCAAGTCAACGCCAGCACCCGAGCCGGCGGCCTCAACGGGTTGGGGCGCCGCGGTGGCGCAGTCGAAGAAGACGAGCACTCCGCGCCGCAGCACGCCTCGGGGGTCGAAGCCCACAGCAGTGGATCCCAAGGGCGTGAACGGAGATGAGCTGCAGGTGGGCGATCTGCTGCAACACCCTCGCTTTGGCCGCTGCCGGGTCATGCGCCCTGCAGAGCGGGGCAAGGTGAAGGTGCGGCTCCCTGCAGGCCGGCTCACCGATCTGCATCTGAAGGTGGTGCGCCTGATTCGGCAGCCCGACGAGAACGGAGCCCGGGTCTTCAAGGTGCTGATCGCACGGCGAGACTGAAACGCCCACCAAGGCGTTCGGCCACAGCCACCTTGCCCACCCGACGTCTGGCGATGTACGCTTCCTTCACACATTCACTGTCCATGTCAGCCACGAGAAGGAGGGAGCTCATGGCGACCGATCCCGAGAAGCGGGGGATGCACCGCCGTTCTTTCATGCAGACACTTGGCGCAGCGGGCGCGGTGGGGGCCGCGACGACGCTGGTGCCCACGCTCAGCTCTGCCAACCCCGATGAAGAAGCCGGCTTCGAGGTCGTGGACCTCGCAGCTGAAGGCTTCCCCGAAGATGAGGCCCCTGTCCCCTTCCCTGGCACCGCCGATGAGTACAACGCTCTCGAGCTCCCCGAGATCGAGCGCCCGGTGCTCGACGAGGGCTTCGAGTATGGCGACGACGCTCTGGTGGACGAGTGGCTCGAAGCCATCGACGCCGGTGACGACATCGACGCCCTCGATGCCCGCGATCTGGCTCGGGAGATCATCGCCGAGCAAAAGGCCGAGCTCGCTGCTCGTCGGCGAGAGGTCTACGTCAAGCGTACCTCTGAGCAGAGCCGCAAGCGCGCAGTGCGCACGGAGCTCCAGGCCCGGCGCCAGCAAGAGGCCGCCCGTAAGCGGGCCGTACGCGCCAGCCAGGAAGAGCAGCGCAAGAGCAGCCGGAACCGCTTGCGAGAAGAGCACGCCAAGTCGGACGCCCCTGCTCAGGTGCGCCGCGAGGCCCACCAGAAGCGGCGTCAGCGCAACCAGGAGCAGCGGGTGAAGCAGTCCGCTCAGCGCACTCTGGAGCGACGCAGTTTGGAGAAGGAGCGCAAAGCCCTCGCCGCAGATCGCGCGGAGTGGCGCGAAGCCCGTGCCGAAGAGCGCGAGGCGATGCAGGCACGCCGGCGAGAGGCCAGGGCCAAGCGCCTCACGTTGCGCCGCCGGGCAGAGCAGAACTTGAAGTCGGAGCGCCAGTTCGCGGAAGAGAACCAGAAGATGGGCCGCGCGCAAGAGCAGGGCTCCAAGCGCCGGGCTGCTGAAGAGAAGCACAAGCGCGCCGAGCTGGATCGCGACCGCGAAGAGCACGCCAAGCAAGAGATCCGGTGACGGCAGACACACCGAGACATCGCCTCGTCGATGACTTTCTGTCACCAAACCAGGTGAGCACCCTGAGAGCGTTGGTCCTTCACCAGGCTGACGCTGCCGACTGGGCTCAGAGTGACGTGGGTCGCGTCGGTGAGCTGCTGGCCACCGAACACCCCGCGCTCAACGCCCTCGTGGCAAAGCTCGACACGCTCATCGGTTTGCCGACCGCGCTCGAGCCCTTCGTCCGCTGTCGCATCGCCGAGGCAGGTGCCAGCCATCCGGCCCACCTCGACACATATGTCATGGATGGCTGTGCGCTGGTGGCAACGGCGCTGGTGTATCTCGACGCAGTGGAAGGCGGTCACACAGTCTTCGAGTCGGTGGAGCCCCCAATGGCCGTAGCGCCCCAACCTGGGCGGGCGCTGGCCTGGCTCAACGTACGCGGTGACGGTCGGCCTGATCCACGCTCCGAGCACGCCATCGAGGCGGTGAAATCGGGTACCCGGACCACCTTGACCTGGTTTGTGTATGCCACGCTCGAGGCTGCTCAAGAGGCAAGGCTGCGAGGCCTCGAATCTGATGCAGCACCGCTCATCGCCGATCTCGACGCGCCCACCACCGGGCCTCGGTTCTACTGCATCGACGATGGTGTGCCTCAGGAGACCGTACGCTCTCTCTATGATGCCTGCACTGCTCGAGGCTTGACCTTCGTGCGGGTGAGGCCTCGAGAGGTGGATCCCCGCCGTGGCCCCCTGGAGGTTGGCGCTCTGCTCTACACACCCTCGACGAGCATGGTGGCAGAGCGCATGGAGCAGCGCCTCTGGCGACCGGGCGTGGTGACGTTCCATCGCCGCCCGGAGGGACCATTCGTCAGCACGCTCAACCCGCTGCTGGCTTTCGAGCGCGCTGGTTTGCCCGTCCCTCGCTGGCTCCAGGTAGAGACAGCCCCAGGAGACAAACTCGAGGGCTGGGTGGAGTGGCTCGGTGGCTTGCCGATTGTGGTCAAGTCAGGCGGCGGTGAGGGCGGCGTAGGCACCCTGCGGGCCGACTCCATGCCGGCCTTGAGATCATTGCTTGATCTACTCCTGCACCAGGGGCGCACGCCCACACTGATGGAGTATGTGCCCGAAGCTGTGCACCTGCGCCTGGTCGTCGTCGGTGACGATGTGGTGACCTGTTATCGCAACCCTGTGCGCTCAGGCGATTTCAGGAGCGAGCCCAGCATCGACGCTGCCGACTACGACATCGAGGCCGAGCCTGACATCATCGAGTTGGCGGTTCGAGCCAGCGAGGTGGTCGGGTACGCCTTTGCCGGGGTGGACGTCTTGATCGATCCTGAGGGCGGTCGATGGCTGCTCGAAGCCAACTTCCCCTGCTACTTCCCCCAAGCAGAGACCTTCGGCGCCGACGTCGCTGGTGCCATGATCGACCATCTCACGCGGCTGGCCCCCTGACGGGCGAGATTGCCCCACCCCCCACCTGCCGGTACGCTCATCCCAGACTCAACTCGAGGAGGGAGAGATGTCGGAGAAATCATCCACACCCAACACCGAAGGACTGGATCGGCGGGCATTTGTCACCACGATGGCTGCCGCTGGGGCTGTAGTGCTGGCGCCACAGCTGGCCCACGCTCAGGTCGATGATCAGGCTGGCTTCGAAGAAGGCGCCCCCACCGAGAAGGCGCCGCAAGAGGGTGCCGCGGATACACCTGCAGCCGCAGCGAAGCGCCGTCGGGCGGAAGAGGCTCACAAGCGCAAGAAGCAAGCCGCCCCGACACAGCGGGAGGAAGCGCAAAAGCGCACACCCATGGTGAAGCGACGCCGGCTCGAGCAGGCGAAGAAGGCCCAGACCGAAGAGCAGACGAAGAAGCGCGCCGCGCCCACTGACACCCCCCAAGATGCTCAACCTGAAGGGCAGTCTCAGGGTCGTCACCGCGAGGCTGCCCGCAAGCGGGGCAAGCGCTCTGCCATCAGGAAGTAGCTCGACGCCCTCAACGGAAGCGGACTGCGGCCCGGCCTTCGGTTATGGTGATGCCGAACCATCTCCCGGAGGCCGCTGTGAGCATCAACGCCATCGAAGACAAGATCGCCGACGTGGGCCGGCGCATCTCGCGCCTGCTGGCCCAGGACGCGGGCTACTTCTTTCGTCAGACTGTGCGCACCGAGTTCGGCGAGCACCCCGAGGTCGCGGACGGGCTCTCCGATGACGCCCTGGCCGCCCTCAAGGGTGAGGCCTACGACGCAGCGAAGGCCGCCTCCGAGCATGTGGCCAGCACTCTTGATGACACCGCGCTGTGGTTGACCGGTGAGCCCGGTGACAACCTCAAAGCCCCCGTGAAGGACATCTCGGGCGTCGCCGAGGTGATGAGCGAGATCGAGAAGCGCATCACCGCATTTCTCTCGAGCCACAGCCTCAGCCCTGCAGAGCCGGTCAGCTGGCGGTTGCCAGCGCGATTCATCGACGGCGAGCATCTGCCCACCCTCACCGAGACGTACTGGAAGCACATGATCCGCCGTGCCGAGCTCGTGGCCGTGGCCCGGGCCAAAGCTGAGGCTCAGTCCGCGGCAGATCGGCTGCGTCGCTGGGATGAAGCATGAGCGAGAAACCACGATTCTCGGCACAAGATGCGGCGAAAGCTGGAGAAGCCTTCGCTCGCCTCGTCCGCATCATCAGCCGGCTGCGCGATCCTGAGGGTGGTTGTCCCTGGGATCAGAAGCAAACCCTGGACTCGATCCGCCGCTACCTGCTCGAAGAGACCTACGAGACCCTCGATGCCCTGGACTCGGGGGATGTAGACGCTCACCGAGACGAGCTCGGCGATCTGCTCATGCAGGTGGTATTTCACGGCCAGATCCGCCACGAAGAAGGCCGCTTCGATGTCGCTGACGTCTCTCAGGCGATCTCCGACAAGATGGTCCGACGTCACCCCCACGTCTTCGGTGACACGGTGTACGAGACCGAAGAAGAGCTGAAACGCGCCTGGAGCAAAGCCAAGACCAAAGAAGGCCGTGTGTCGGTCCTCGATGGGGTGCCCAAAGCACTGCCGGCGCTTCTCCGTGCCTTTCAGCTGGGCAACAAGGCCGCCTCAGTGGGGTTTGACTGGCCCAATGTCGAAGGCGTCGTGGACAAGATCGCTGAAGAGGCCCGTGAGCTGACCGAGGCGAAGACCCTGGGCCCAGAGGCCATCGAACACGAGATGGGAGATCTGCTCTTCTCGATGGTGAACCTGTGCCGTCACATGAAGATCGATCCAGAGACGGCCCTACAGAAGGCCAACCTGCGTTTCGAGGGCCGCTTTCGCCACGTCGAAGCAGGCTTGAAGGCGGAAAACCGAACGCCAGACGACGCAGAGATCGACGAGCTCGAGGCTCGCTGGCAAGCGGCGAAGACCGAGCTCGACGACGCTTGATTGCAGGACGAGAGACATGAACCACCCAACAGCTGCTGCACTTCTCTTGTTGACCGCTGTGACGACGCACGTGGGCTGTGATGACGATGACACATCGTCGACCAACATGCCTGATGCCGCGCAAGCTGCCGAATCCGACGCCTCCATCGATGCCAGCCTTCCCGAACCTGACGCGATGATGATGCCGGATGCCGATCTCCCCGACATGGCGCCACCCGCACCCACCGACGTGGAGCTCGCCGCGGACTGGCTCACGGGTGACTTCAACAGTCGAGCCCAGGCCATGGCCGATCGGCGCTACTTCGACGTACACCTCTACGCGATCCAGATCTGGCCTGATCGTGAAGACGGCGCGTGGATGTATGTGCAGCAGTCCCGAGACGACAATGACGACGGCACTTACGAGGCACCCTATCGCCAACGTGTCTACTGGGTGCACGGTGAAGGCGATGGGGTAGTCAGTACGGTGTACCGCATCGAAGACGAAGACCAGTTCGTCGACCCCTGGAACGACCTGTCGGTACTCGACGCCCTCAGCGAAGAGAGCCTCACCCTCGCCGAAGGCTGTGATGTCCGCCTCACCCGGATGGGCGAGACCTTCGTCGGTGGCACTGAAGGCACAGCATGTCGACTGAGCTTCGGTGGCTACGCCACCTCTGCGGTCACGCTCTCCGAAACCGGCTTGCGGAGCCTCGATCTGCTTTACGACGACGGCGGGAACATCATCAATGGTCTCACCGAAGACTCCACACCGTACACCTTCGACAAGCTCGAGAACTTCCCCCTCGCTCAGTGACACGGCGACCTCTTTTCGGCGTTCGAAGAGATCCCACCACAGCCTGCTTCGTAGATGTCCCGGGAAAGGACTCGAAATTGCGCAGACTCGTACTCTCAGCATTGGTCTTTGGTGCTTCAGCTCCGGCTCTGAGCGCCCCTCTCGATCCCCCACCCTCTGTGGAGCCCCTGGTGAAGACACTCACAGCTCAAACCTCGCCTCGCAAGATGACTGGCCCTGGCATGAGCGAGGGCGCCCTGTCGGCGAGATTCCCCGAGATCGAGGTCGAAGTGACCTCCAGCTTTGCCCACGATCGCGGGATGATGTCATACGTGAAGTCACAGAAAGTGGGTGGCGAAGAGGTCGGGCCCAAGGGTGTGCTCTACCACCTCGTGAAGCTGAGGAAGGGGTGGACCGCCCAGGGCGGATCCAGCGACGAAGAGGCCCTCACCGTCTTCAAGCACTTCATCAAGGACTGGAACGCGCTCTTCGAGTATTCCACGCGCATCACCACCCCAGAGCTCCCCGATCACCTCAAGCGCCTGTCAGGTGGTTTCCCCGGCTTGCCTCCATATCACCCGCCAAAGTTCGAGGTTCGCACTCTGGAGAGTGGTGAGAAGGTGGTCGTGCACAGCTACTTCAGCAGCTGGGATGGTGGGAATCACGGCAGGCAGATGGGGTACAGCGAGGATGCGTATCTGATCAGCACCGGTGAGATGCACAGGCTGCCCCGCCCAGGTGAGCAGGGTCTACTCAAGAGGCAGTAGAGTCGCCTCAGACCGGGCGCACCCCGTGCTTACGACCGTCGGTGGTCGGCACATAGCCCTCGCGATAGAAGGCATAGCGGCGGATCAGCTCTTCGCGCAGCTGGGCCCCGGGCACAATGCCGTCGATGACCAGCTCACTTGCCAGCTTCACCAGATCCACATCTTCAGCATACGCCTTGCGCTGAGCCTCTACGTAGGCCGGGCGCTCCTCTTCGGGCAATGCCTGGATCTTGTTGTAGTACACCGCGTTCACGGCGGCTTCGGGACCCATGACGGCAATCATGGCCTGGGGCAGCGCCAGGGTACAGTGCGGGTCAAACCCCGGGCCGCACATGGCGTAGAGGCCAGCGCCGTAGGCCTTTCGGACCACCACCGAGATGCGAGGCACGGTGGCGCTGGACATGGCGCTGATCATTTTCGCCCCATGGCGGATGATGCCTTGCTGCTCGACCTTGCTCCCGATCATGAAGCCCGGCACGTCGGCGAGGTACAGCAGCGGGATGTTGAAGGCGTCGCACAGATCGATGAACCGGGTGGCCTTGTCGGCGGAGTCGACGAAGAGCACACCCCCCTTCTGTCGGGGGTTGTTGGCGATGATGCCGATCACCTGGCCGTCGAGGCGGGCGAAGCCCGTGAGCAGCTCCTTGGCGAAGCGCTTCTTGATCTCGTGCCACGAGCCCTCGTCGATGATGGCCTCGATGAGCTTGAGCATGTCGAAGGGCTTGTTCTGTGCAGGCGGGATGATGGCGTCCACCTCACCGGCGCCAGCATCCACGGCCTTCGACTCGGCCACGGGGGGCAGCCCGGCACTGTTGCTCGGCAGGTAGCCGAGGTAGCGCTTGCACCAGTCGAGGGCCTCCACCTCAGTCTTGACCAGCACATCACCACAGCCGGACTCACCGGTGTGCATGCGGGCGCCGCCCATCTCCTCGAGGGAGACCTTCTCGCCGATGACCATCTCCGCCATACGGGGGCTGCCGAGATACATGCTGGCGTTTTTGTTCACCATCACCACCACGTCACAGAAGGCGGGGATGTAGGCACCACCTGCGGCAGAGGGACCAAAAAGCAAACAAATCTGGGGGATTTGCCCCGAAAGGTGGACCTGGTTGTAGAAGATGCGGCCGGCCCCTCGTCGACCGGGGAACATCTCCACCTGATCGGTGATGCGGGCCCCGGCAGAGTCCACGAGATAGAGCAGCGGGCACTTCACCTTCGCCGCCGTCTCCTGGATACGGACGATCTTCTCCACCGTACGCTTGCCCCACGAGCCCGCCTTGACGGTGGAGTCGTTGGCCATGATGGCCACCGGGCGCCCATCGACTCGGGCGAGGCCAGTGACCACACCATCAGCGGGCAACCGCCCGTCAAGGGCGTTGGCAAAGAGGGCGTCCTCGACGAAGCTGTCTTCGTCGACGAGGTGGGCGATGCGATCGCGAACGAAGAGCTTGCCCTTGGCGCTGTTCGACGCGTGATACTTCTCGGCCCCACCCTTGAGGATCCCCTCGGTGAGGGTGCTGATCTGGCTGCTGTCGTGCTCGGACACATCGATCTCCTGTCGTATGAGTGGGGCTTACTCGCCCTTGTAGTTCGGCGCCCGACGCTCGGCAAAAGCCCGCAGACCTTCGAGCCGGTCCTCAGTCGGAATGGTGACGTCGTAGCAATCCCGCTCGTGGGCGAGGGCGGCCTCCATGGGCAGATCCCAACCACCCTCGATGGCCTGCTTGGCCTGGGTGAGGCTGATGGGGGCGCACTTGCACACCTCGGCGGCGAGGGCCTCGGCGGCTGCGAGGTGATCCTCGGCCACCTCGTTCACCACACCGAGGCTGGCCATGTGCTCGGCGCTGTGCCGACTGCCAGTGAGGATCAGCGACTTGGCCCGGGCGACGCCGATGAGCCGCGGAAGCCTCTGAGTGCCACCAGCACCGGGGATGATGCCAAGACGGGCCTCGGGCAGCCCCATGATGGAGCCCGCACGGGCGACGCGCAGATCACAACAAAGCGCCAACTCGAGCCCTCCACCAAGGCAGGCGCCATGGATGGCGGCGATCCACACCTTGGGGCTGTTGGCTACGGCGTTGAAGGTGTCGTTGAGCAGGGTAACAAAGGCCCGGACATCAGCCTCAGGCATACCCTTACGCTCTTTGAGATCGGCCCCGGCACAGAACGCCTTGTCCCCTGCCCCGTGCAAGATCACGGCGCGAACTGCACGCTCTTTGGCCACCCGCTCGGCGACGTCGCGGATGCCCTCGACGACGGCTCGGCCGAGGGCGTTCCGGCGCTCAGGGGCGTTGATGGTGACCCGCCAGAGCGGGCCCTCCTCGCTGACCAGGATCTTGGCTTCACTCATGGTGACCTCCGCTTTGTGAAATCTTTACAAAGGCGTTTATCTGAGCGCTTTGCTGAAGGCAAGGCCAGAGGGGTTTCGGGGCAGGGCAATCGCACCAAAATAGGATTGACGTGAAGTACGAAGAATGAGCAGGGGGTGGGTGCTCGGACACGCTTGAACTTCCCGATGGCCGAGTGGAGACAC
>JBKAGE010000004.1:0-81034 GCA_046290225.1 Bradymonadia bacterium
CTGCTCGCCCAGCTGTGACAGCATCGACTGCGTAATCACCAGCTGACCCACCATGTTCATCAGCGTGTCGATCTTGTGCGTGTCCACCCGGATCGACCGTGTGTCCACCGACATCTTCGCCGTGGACTTCGAGGCGGATGCGTCCTCAGGGCTCGCTTTACGCTCCGAGTGAGCCGCTGCAGGCTCCGAGCTCAAGGGGCTCACCTCGAGCACACAGTCATCCTCTACCCAGTCGAAGATTTCTTTGATTTGTCGGGCTTCGAGTCCTTCGCCACCTTCAAGGCGGGCCCGCCAGCCGAGATGACACTCGTCCGGCTCCAGATCGCTCAGCGCAGGCAGGCGGCTGAAATCGACCTCCAGCTGCAGCTCGCCGAGCTGGCCCAGCTCCCTCAGGATGCGGACGGGATCATTGCCGGTTTTGAGCAGGTGGGGCAGGGGAAGGAAATCCACCGACCATGCCTTGCTCGCAGTGGCAGTCGCCGCAACTTCGGCGGGGGCGTCCGAGCCGTCGAGCATGGCCTTGAGGCGCTCCACGAGCTGGACTTGGCCTTGAGCATCCGGGGACTCGCCCCCTTGGATGGCACCCATCAAGCCGCGGAGCACGTCCACTGATTCCAGGAGCACGGTGATCGTGGCCGGCGTGACCGTACGCTGTCCTTCTCGAATCTGATCGAGCAGCGTCTCCATCTCGTGTGTGAGCTCGGTGACGGCGTCGAAGCCGAAGGTGGCGCTTCCTCCCTTGAGCGAGTGCGCCGCCCGGAAGATGACATTGATCAGCTCCGGATCTGCGTTGCCTGCGTCAAAGGCCAGCAGACCCGTCTCCATTTGGTCGAGGCCCTCACGGGACTCTTCGAAGAACGTGGCGAGGAAGCTGGACATATCCATCGGTGGACCTCAGCCGAGCACGCGTCGAACGGTGGCGAGCAGCTGCTGAGGCTCGAAGGGCTTCACGATCCAACCGGTCGCCCCTGCGGCCTTGCCCTCCTGCTTCTTGGAGTGCCCCGACTCGGTGGTGAGCATGAGCATGGGGGTGTACTTGAAGCTCGGGTTGGCGCGGAGCACTCGAATCAGCGCAATGCCGTCCATACGAGGCATGTTCACGTCGGTGATCACCAGGTTGAAGGGCTGCTTGGCGGCTTTCTCGACAGCTTCCTGGCCATCGACCGCTTCGACTACGGTGTAGCCAGCGCCAGAGAGGGTGAAGTTCACCAGCTGGCGCATGGTGGCGGAGTCATCAACTGCGAGAATGGTGGCCATGGGTCACTCCTGTGTCGGGTGCAGTGGATTCAGTCAAGGTAGAGTTCAGTGGAGAGCGACAGTGTGCGGGCCGCTGCCACGAGCTGATCGGAGGGGGCGCGCCACGACCAGTCGAGCTGGCGACCGCGGGCATCCTGCGCAAAAGCCAGGAGCAGCTGAAGCCCTGCTGTATCGACGGTCTCGATGCCATCGCCTTCGAGGGTGACGGGCCCCGTCGCCTCCAACAGCTCGAGCAAACGAGCCTTCAGTCCTTCTGCCTCCTGGATGGTCAATCGGGCGCCGAGGCACACCGCCTCTGGTGCCTGCAATCGAGGGGCTGGCTGGCTCATTCACACGCTCCTGGTTTGAATGTTTTCATATTCGGCTGCTGTGTTGTGTGCCTTGAGCACGAAGCGGGATTTTCGGTGGGGTTTTGCTCAGAGCCACAACTCGGCGTCGCCCATCTCGTCGACCTGCTCTTCTGAGGTGGGGGTCGTCAGGTCGTCGGCGAGGCTGAGCGTGTCGAGATAGGCCTTGAAGGTCGGTCGCTCGCTGATGGGGCGGAGGAAGCGTGCGCCCATCTGGTCGCCGTTGAAGCGGACCACTTCGACCTGCTCTGAGCCGAGCCCATCGAAGTGCACCAACGTCGGCTGGTTCGCAGGCAGTCGCTGTGCCAGGGAGAAGCAGGCCCCCTCCTGTGAGAGGTTGAGCAGCAGGCCATCGCCTTCGACGCCCTCTGCAGTCACCCTCAAGGGAGGATGCGAGGTATAGCGAGGATGTATGCGCCGGTTGCCCAGGGCGCCCTCTCGCAGCTCGCGGAGGAAGGCGAGCACCACTTTGGTCAATTCTTGGCCTGTCGCTCTGAAGAGCGCCGAGGCCTTGAGGCTCTCCCCGGCATGATCGCCCGTGTTCAGGATCGCCTGGGCCATGCTCTGCAAGCTGTCGTCGATGATGTGAATATCGCGGCCGGTGGTGGCGACGAGGCTGTTGATGCGGTCTGTGGCTCTGGCCTGGTCGGCGACGGCGCTGGCGATGCTCACTGTGACCGTCTCGAACCCCTCGACACTGCTCTGAATGGCTTCGATGCCTCGAGTGACGGCCTGAACCTCGCTCTGAATCGCGTTGACCTGATCTGCAATGTTGTTGGTGGCATCGCCCGTCTTTTGCGCCAGGGCTCTGACCTGGTCGGCGACAACGGCAAACCCTCGGCCGGCCTCACCGGCTCTTTCTGCCTCGATGGCGGCATTGAGCGCCAGCAATCGAGTCTGGCGAGCGACATCGCGAATGAAGGAGACAACATCTCCAATCTCCGCAGCGGAGCTGGAGAGGGCTTGCATACGCTCTGCTGTGGCCTGGGCCGTGTGCACTGCATCATTGGCCTGCGCTTTGGTGTCCGCAGTCTGGTGCTCAATGTCGCCGACCGATGAGGACATCGCTGCAGTGAGCTTGCCCAGGGTCGTCATCACCCGTTGTACTTTGGTGGAGAGATCCTGCGCCTCGGAGGTGCGCTCTGTGGTGACGCACATCGCCTGAAGGGTGCTGCTCGAGCCCAGCTCGACTTTCTCTGCCGACATCGAGACCTGTTGGAGCACCTGTATCACACGGGTCTCAAGACCAGAGCAGGCCTGGAGCAGCTCTTCGGTCTTGAGGGAGGTCATGTCCCCATCGCCACGGCAGGTCTCAGGGAGAAGGTCGATCAGATCTACGACGTCACGGGCAGAGCCCGACGATGCGTCCGTCGGTGTGTCTTCTCCTGGTACAGCAGACTGAGGAGCGCGCCTTTGCATCAGGACCAGGGCGAGCACGCCGAGAGTCACGCCCAGCCCCACGGTGGCCCAGAGGTGCGCATCACCTGCGACAGACCAGCCCAGAGCGGTGAGCACCATCACCCAGGACCAGAGGCCAGGATGGGCAGCGGAGAATTTGCTCTGTTCTGATTTTGTCATATTAGGTTACGTGATTGTTTCGGGTGCATACCTTCTCGGCAGATTCGACCTGAATGATTAGTGCCCGTGCGCCACGTGTGTCAGGGTTGCCTGCATGAGTACCCACCCTTCTGATGACACTGTCGATCAGGCCTCTCTCTTCAGCAGCCCCGGGCCCCTGACCCGCGAGGAGGCCATGTCGCGTCTCGCACGCCTGGTGGGTCAGGACCTGCGTCCACTCGCCGACGCCTATGGGGTGACCGTGTTTCGCGACGGGCGCCTGAACAAAGGTTGGGCGGGGCAGACACTCGAACGCTATCTGGGGATGGGGCCTGATGCTGCTCAGGCGCCGGACTTCGGTGATTGGGAGCTCAAGGCTGTGCCGTTGGTGCTCGGCCGCGATCTGATGCCGCGGCTGAAGGAGACCATGGCCATCACGATGTTTGAGCCCGAGCATCTCGAACGATCAGAGTTCGAGGACAGCCACCTGCTGGCGAAGCTGAGTCGGATCGTGATCGTGGCCCGGCTCTACGAAGACGGCCAGAGCCGACGATCGATGGTGTACGGCTTTGCGCCCTTCGACCTCGAGTCTTCAGGGCTCTACGAGGCGATCAAGGCGGACTACGAAGAGATCAGGTGGACGGTGAGCAATCGGGGCCTGCACGCCCTCAATGGCTCGGTGGGGCAGTGGGTACATCCGCGACCCAAGGGGGGGAAGAACAGCCTGACCATGGGCTTCTACGCCCACAAGCACCTGGTCATGCGCATCCTCGGCTTCGGCGGTTGAGTCGCAGACCCAGCATCGCCAGGCAGCCCAAGAACCAGGGGATGCCATGGGGCAGGGGACCACTGCGGGCGACGCATCCACCCCCAGACGATCTGTTGCCTTCGACCCCTGAGTCTTCTTCGAATATGCCCTGATCGGGCTGCGCCTCCATCGGTACGCCGGCGTCGGGATCGCCGCACGTGGCTTCGGGACCTTCACCAGGACAGAAAGCCGCGCAGGCTGTCGTTGCGGCGCTCTCCGGGGCGCAACCCCATGTGGGGGTCACCGACTGAAAACGTTCGAGTGTGGGTTGCCAGGTGTCTCCAAAGTCACTCGAACTGCCGAGCACCCAGGGGCCCTGAAAGAAGACGTTGGAGCATGCCCACAGATCGCCAGCAGGGCCAGGCGTCAAGCATCCGAGGAAGGGGATCTCCTCGGGCGTCAGTGACCATGGGGCGTCAGGGGATTCTTGCCGCAACACGCCGGAGAACGGGACCGTCACTCGGACTGAGCCGGCTTCGTTTGTGGCCATGCCCCGAGGGTATTCATCGAGCTCTGTGGCCACGGACCAGGTGTCACCGCCATCTGCGCTGCTGAGCAGCAGAGAGGTGGGAAACCGTTGGACCACGGCATACACGCGATCTCGCTCAGCAGCGCTGGCGCCGATCAAGCTGAACTCGACGGGCAACACCTCAAGCTCCGAGGGCCCGAGAGCCATTGGGAGAAAGGTCCGGCCTCCGTCTTCACTGCGGGCGGCGCCCTCAGCGTGGGCGACGTACATCAGATTCGGATCCACCGGGCTGCGGATCAGGCTGTAGACCCGACCCTCGATGTCCAGGCCCGCGCTGGACCAGGTCTGGCCGCCATCTTCAGTCCACCAGACATCATTTCGGGCCCCGAAGGTGGCTGTGGCCACGACAAACTCGGCCCCCTCGGGGCGCAGAATGGTCTCCGGCCTGGGTGAGATGCCGTGGGGGATGGCGCCGGCGAGCGGGCCCTCTGCTACAGAGAAGTTGCAACCGCCATCCTCGGTGAAGAACAGACCCAAATCGGTGGCAACCCACCAGCGCTTGGCCTCGACCCCCATGGGCAACACCGCCCGAAAGCCGGCGCCGGGCTCCACGGCGTCCTCGCACAGCCACCGGCTGCCGTTCGGACCCACGACGAAAAGCCCCTGATTGTCAGTGACCGCCCACGCCTCTCCAGGGAACTGAGGGGGGAAGCTGATCCCGGTGACCTGAGGGTTGCCACCGTGGCCCCAGCTCGAGGTCGCACATAAAAGTGAGAGGCCGACGAGGGAGACGAGGCGACGTGGAGAACTGAGCTGGCATCGAAACACTGGAAAAGGTTATCCGTAAGCAACTTGGAAATGGCCAATGGCCCCAAGCTTGAAGCAGAGGACCCCCATGCAGTTCAAGTCTCTCGCGATGATGGTGATGATCTCCAGTGCACTTTTCGGGTGTGGGGACGACGAGAGTGGCGACAGCACCGAGATGCCCGTCGAGGGCGAGGCGCCGGCGAGCGAGGCGCCGGAGTTTGGTGACCACATCACCGCCGGGCTTCAGCTTGAGGGCAACAAAGGGCTGGTGGCCCTCACGTTGAACGAGACACTCTTCGAGCCCCCTCTCAGGGGCGACAACGTGTGGACGCTGTCGCTCACCGAGGCGGCCACGGGCTCAGCGCTCTCCGAGTGCATGATCGAGTTTGATCCGCGTATGCCGGCCCACGGTAACCACGGCACTTCGAAGCCCACCCTCGTGGAAGAGATGGGTGGTGGGGCCTACCAGATCAAAGACCTGTACTTGTTCATGCGGGGGCTGTGGGTGGTGCACACCTACATCGAGTGTGGCGAGGCCATCTCAGATCAGATCGACATCGAGGTCTGGATCGAAGGCTGAGCCCTTCACACGCCAGAGCGCTCAGCGGTCTCCGGGATTGTCCGGCACACACAACATGGGTTGCCCAGTAGCCGGGGAGCGGCGCATCACGGCGCCCGCCTCGGCCCAGGTGAGCCGGCTGCCTTCCAGGGTGAAGGTGGGCATGGCCTCGATGATGGCGGGATCGAGATCTCCACTGCGGACGAGATCTTCGAGGACCTCGATCCCGATGGGGCGCATCTTCACCACCATCTCGATGCGATCCGGGGTGCCGCCGAGCACGCGATAACGACGAAGAATATGGGTGTTGATGTACTCGGGCTCGATGGGGCTGAGTGCTGTGGGGGCAGGGAGCAGTTCGGGCTCGTGGCTGGCGATCTCCCAGAACATGTGGGCGGTCTCGCCCTCTGCGTCGAAGGTTCGATCTCGGAGCAACCACATGCTCTCGTCTTCGGCCTCAACGTATGCTGCGGGCGTTCCTTCGGCGGTATGGCCTGAGCGATACAGCACCTCGTCCCCCGCGTAGGCCGTGAGCTCCACCCACACCCGTCGATCGTGAGCGGCTCCGCTGGGGAAGCTGTGCCCAGCGGCGATGTTCTCGAGGTAGACCTCCACGTCGGCGCCGCCAGGGGCCGTGCGCACGCAGATCTCCGGGAGCAGTGAGTAGTCGAGCAGCTCCTGCACCATGGCCCGCTGAGCTTCCCGATCAGGCCAGGGGGTGAGGGCGACGTCTACGGCGGGCATGGCGTGATCATGGGTGGTGCGGATGGGGGCACCTTCCACCAGCGCTGCAGGGCTCTGACGTGATCCCATGTGGCACTGGCCGCAGCTGTTGGCTTGAGGATCACCCTCACGGGCATAGACTGTGCCCTGCCACTCTGCGTATGTGCGCTCCAAAGCTAGGCCGCTCTCCAGCACGATGTCGTGGCAGCTGCCACACATGGATGACGAGCTGTGGGCGTCGCGATCGTGCAGTGGGCTGTAGGCGCTCTCGTGGGCGTGGGTCTTTACGGGATCATCGATGCCGGCACGGAAGACGCCATCCGTGGCGAGGGTGAGCGGGTTGTTGTGGGTGCCGTTCACCTCCGCAACGCTGTGACAGTAGTAGCAGGTCACCCCTTTGCTATATGCCGGCAGCTCATCGAGGTTGAGGCCGTCTGTGGTGAGCCCTAACCGCACGGCCATGGGGGCATGACAGTTCACACAGAAAGTGCCCAGGGCGCCATTCGTCTCTCGCTGTCCGCGGGCGTTCATGGCGGTGAAGACGGGATCTGCTGCAGCGTAGGCGTGCATGCTGCCCGACCACTCGCTGTACTGCTGGGGATGGCAGTCCTTGCACGCCTCGGGATCCATCAGGGCCTGCTCGGAGAGAGGCGCCGGGCCAGATGTGCTCTCTTCACAGCCGATGGCCACGAGCAAAAGCAACAAGAGCATCCAAGACGATTTCAAACCCATAAAATATAAAGCCTTCATGGAAGGGGCTGCTTGATTGAGACGCCATGGTAGCGAGGGCTCAAGATGGCCTCCAGTGACCCCCACATGGGGTGCTGACTTCGAGGGTGTCTCCAGCCTCGGCGTAAAGGCTGATCTTCCCGGGCAGAATCTCAACAGAGCCATCTGCACGATGGAGGGCATTGCGACCGCGCTCTCCATGCGCCTCGAGGCCCACTGACCAGGGAGCGAGGGTGCGCCGCTCGGTCATGAGGGTGACTTCCACCGGCGTGAAGAACCGCCACGCCCTCACGATGCCCGTACCACCTGAGTGGCTGCCCTCAAGCACCTCGGGAAACGGGCGGCGGAGGGCGTAGCGCACAACTTGAACAGGAAAGGCGCGTTCCAGGGCCTCCACAGGGGTGTTCAGGGTGTTGGTCATGTGCGTGTGCACACCATGGGCGCCAGGCCCGGTTGGGCCACCGCCTGCACCGACGGCGAGGGTCTCGTAGTGCACGAAGCGCTGCCCTCCAGGGGTGCGCTCTCCGCCGAACAGCACGTTGTTCATCGAGCCACCAGAGGCGCCAGGGATCAGGTGGGGCATGCCCTGAGCGAGGGCGCCGAAGAGGGCGTCGACCAACCGCTGAGAGGTCTCTACGTTCCCCGCGGACACTGCAGCTGGAGGCTCAGCGTGAATCAGGGTACCTGGCCGGGTGTGGATGGTGATGGGGGCCATGAGGCCGCTGTTTGCCGGTAGATCACCGTGATCCTCCGACACAGCCCCTGCGAGGGCTCTGAAGACATAGAATACGGCACTCTCGGCGATGGCGCGCACCCCATTGAGGGGCCCTGGCACCACGGGGGCCGACGCCGTCAGATCTACTGTGGCCTGATCGCCCTCAAGCCGAATGGTTACGGGGATGGCGACGGGCTCGGTGCCTACACCATCGTCGTCGAGGTGGTCGGTGAAGCGCCATGTGCCGTCGGGCAGTGCATCGAGCACTGCCCGCATGCGCCGCTCTGCATAGTCGACGAGGCCATGATTCAGGCGCTCGACCTCCTCGGCGCCGAAGCGCGCGGCGAGGGCGAGCAATTGGCGCTCTCCCTGGCGGTTCGCGGCCTCCTGGGCATTGAGATCGCCTAAGCGCTCCGCAGGCGTCCTGCTGGCGTCGGCGAAACGGGCCCGAGCCTCAGCGTCGATGAGGGTGGGCCCGACGCAGAACCCCTCGTCTGCGAGGGTGAGGGATCGAACCGAGCCGTCCGGGCGTCGTGGGGCAGGCAGGCTGCCAGGGCTGATGCCTCCGACGTCCGCGTGATGGGCCCGGTTAGCGACGTAGAAGCTCGGCGCCTCGGCCCCAGGCAGATACACGGGGGCCACCACCGTGACATCTGGTAAGTGGGTGCCCCCAGCGTACGGATCATTGAGCATCACCTGAGAGCCTGGAGGCATGGGCACGCTGTCGATGGCGGCTCTGACGCTCAGGGGGGTTGCGCCGAGATGCACGGGGATATGGGCGGCGTGGGCCACCATCTGACCTCGGGCGTCGAAGATCGCGCAGGAAAAATCCCGTCGCTCCTTGATGTTGGCGGAGAACGCCGCCCGCATGAGCGTGGCGCCCATCTCTTCGGCGATGGCGCTGATCCGCTGTCGGTGGATCTCCAGTGCCAGGGCCATGGAGGCGGCCCGGTCGGCAGGTTTCGAGGCGTCTTTGAGCTGGGTACAGCGCCATCCGCCCTCTGACATGGGCACTGCCAACCATCCCTCGGGCAGCCAGAGCGTAGCGCTGTAGCTCGACAGCGCCCTCGGGCCCTGTACCGCCCGGTCGGGATCTGTCGTGTGCTGAGTGTGGGTGGCCGTCTCGGTCCGAGCAAAGACCCGCAGCGCCACCCATTCCACCTTGCGCTCCGGGCCGTGAGCGTGTCCGTACCGTTCGGTGTGCTGGTCGTCGAAAGCCTTCCGGAGTGACTCGGGGGTCAGCGGATCTGGGCAAGAGATCGAGAGGGTGTACGTTTGCCCGGAGTAGCGACAGTCAGCGTAGGCTTCGATGACTGGTGCCTCGATCCGATCTGGAGCGGCCATCTTCCGCAGGCGGGTCGAGGCCCTCTCAATCTGATCGCTGAGTTGCTGGGCCATGACCTCTGCAGACCATGCCGTCTCCATGGAGAAGAGGCTCACTGTGGATGCGGCACCCAAAGGCGCATCCACGATGCCCTCTGCGGAGAGGACACCTGGATCGCTGGGGAAGATCACCTCCGGGCAACCGAGTGCCTCCGCGAGGGCGCAAGCGTGCAAGCCGCCAGCGCCGCCAAAGGCCACAAGGCTCAGAGCACGCGGATCGTGGCCTTGAGCAAGGCTCACCGACTTGCACGCCCGGGCCATGGTGGCCTCGGCGATGGCGAGTATGGCCTGGGCGGTGTCTTCGAGGGAGGCATTCAGGTGCGCAGCGAGGCTGCCCACTGCCGATCGGGCTGCCTCGACATCGAGGGCCATGGCGCCACCGAGCAGATGGGGCAGGCGCCCGAGCACCACATGGGCGTCGGTCACCGTGGCCTCAGTGCCACCGCGGCCATAGCACGCAGGCCCTGGCACTGCCCCGGCAGAGCGCGGCCCCACACGGAGCACGCCCCCAGCGTCGACGAACGCGATGGAGCCTCCACCTGCGCCCACGGTCTCGATGGGCAGCAGCGGCACTCTCAGAGGGTGGCCGCCGAGATCACCGTCGTCCGTGGGCGCGAGGGTGCCCACCATGACCGAGACGTCTGTGCTGGTGCCCCCCATGTCCAAGGCGAGCAGTTGCTGTCGACCACTGGCGAGGCCAACGTGCCAGGCGCCACGCACACCACCTGCGGGACCGCTGAGGACCGTGTGCACTGGGGCCTCCGCGGCGGCCCTCGCCGACATCAAGCCGCCATCCGAGCCCATGACGCGTAGGGGGGCCGGATGGACGGCAACTTCCAGCGTGTCGAGGTAGCGGGCCATGATCGGCGCGAGGCTCGCGTTCACCACCACTGTGCTGGCCCGCTCGTACTCCCGAAAGACCGGGGCGAGCTGATGACTGACCGTGAGCGGTATGTCGGGGAACCGGGCACGCAGCGCCTCAGCGAGGGTGCGCTCGTGGCCCGGATGGGCGTAGGCGTGCAGCAACGACACTGCGAAGGCCTCAGCGGTGGAGAGCACATCGTGATGACGGTCGATCCAGCGCTCCACGTCTTCTAGGGGCTGCCAGACTTCACCTTCAGGGCCGATGCGCCCCTCGATCCCCAGGACATGGTCGTCGGGCAGGAGGGGATCGTCGACGACAGGCTGCAGTGC
Organism: Bradymonadia bacterium; assembly: GCA_046290225.1. Lineage (GTDB taxonomy): Bacteria > Myxococcota_A > Bradymonadia > UBA7976 > UBA1532 > JBKAGE01. Next base: position 10,549 of record JBKAGE010000004.1, read on the forward strand.
ATAGAGATCGGGACGGTTCTGTCGCTTCAGACGCAGGATGTCTTCGAATCCGACGTTGGTGATCCAAATCACCGAGGCCACCGCGTGCTCCAAGAGCGCGTTCGTGGCCACAGTGGTGCCGTGACGCACCTCGAGACGCCATGCTTCCTGGAGATCTGGTGTGCCCAGAGCTTCGGCCAGAGCCTGGAGGGCATCGAGCACAGCCCGACCTGGATCGTCGGGGGTGGAGGGCACCTTCAGGCGCACGGGAGCCCGCCCTTCGGGCCGAGCGACGAGATCTGTAAAGGTGCCACCTGTGTCCACGGCGGCGACGAGCTGAGGGCGGCGATTGGAGGCCATGGATCATCCTCATCGAATCTTCAGAGCTGCAGGCTCCAGAGGCGCCACACCATAAACTTCAGGCCACCTTCATGTAAGGTGAGCCCTCAAGCAAAGACGTGAGGCAGATCATGAGGCGAGGTTCGACCCCCTGGCTTGGTGCGATCACCCTGGGGCTGCTCCCGCTCTTCGGGTGTGATGACGCTGGCAGCACTGACGAAGTTGCCGACGCGGGCCCCGTTGCGATGGACATGTCATCTGCGGACGCCAGCGAGGGTGCACCCGATGCGACGCTGATGGTGGAGGATGCCGGCACTGACATGGCCCTCGAGCCGGACATGGGCGAGGTGGCTGCGCCCGACATGGGCCCGCCCCCGATGCGTGGGTGGTCCACGGCGGCTGAGCTCCCCGGCCCGCGGCAGGAGACCGCTGTGGTGGCCCTCGACGGCGAGATTTTCGTCATCGGCGGGTTCGATGGGCGTCTGCGCATCGTCGGTACGGTGGAAGCATACGATCCAGTGGGGGACACCTGGCGCGCAGTGGCTGATCTGCCTGTGGCTCTGCACCACGCCAACGCCGCGGTGCACGACGGCAAAATTTATGTGCTCGGGTTCCTCGGTCGCGGGTTCGCCGCTGATGGCCGCGGCTACGTGTACGACCCGGCCCAGGACACTTGGAGCCCCGTGGCCCCGATGCCCGACACTGAGGCCCGCGGTGCGTCAGGCACGGTGGCCATCGGCGATCGCATCTACGTCATCGGCGGACTCGACGGGGCCCAGGCAGTGACGTTGAGTACGGCGTACGATCCCACCACGGACACCTGGGGCCCCATGGCCGACATCCCCAGCCCCCGTGATCACATGGTGGCCACGGCGGTGAATGGCGAAGTGATCGTCATTGGCGGCCGAAACACTCGCATCGAGGCCCACACCCCACAGGTCGACATCTACAACCCCGAGTCTGACACCTGGCGCACCGGCAGCCCCGCCGAGGTCTCCCGTGGTGGCATGATGGGGGCCGCCATCGACAATCGAGTCTATGTCTTCGGCGGTGAAGGCAATGAGGGGGACGCCACAGGGGTCTTCGCAGCCACCGAGGTCTACGATGTGGAGGCTGACAGCTGGGAGACCCTGGCGCCCATGCCTGCGCCCCGTCACGGTACGGGCGCTGCTGCCATCGATGGGCGAATCATCATCCCAGGTGGGGCAGACGTGCAGGCCTTCGGCGCCGTCGACACTGTAGAGATCTACACCCCATAGGGACATCACCCCGTGGTGAAGCCCAGCTTCGCTCTTGTATGGGACGGCAGCCTCTGGTAACCCCCGTCGACCCCCTTGAAGTGGAGCCGGATCCCCGTGAGCACCGCCAGCAACACCCCCGAGATGTCTGCCGTCGTCAACGCCCTCGCCGCCGAGGGCGAGCGGACCCCTGATCGCCTGAAGCCCGCTGTAGATGCAGGAGAAGGCATTCTGAAGCGTCGGCTGCCTGCCAAGGCATACGAAAACGCTGTGGCCCATTGGCGCCAGGCTCTCATCGCCGCCGGCGCCGCAGCACTTGAGGGTGGCGATCCTCAGGCGGTGGAGAACGCCCTCTTCGCCGCGCACCCAGACAGCCCCATCGACGAGCGGGCGTTTCGTCTGGCGTGGCTCGCCGTGGTGGATCACCTGAGCCGCTCTGGGGACAAGCCCCCCTTTGGTGGTGCTGGCAAGGCCGAGTCCTGGGCCCTCACCGCTGCGAGCCGGCCCTGGCCCCACGTCGATCTCGGTGGAGTGGCGAAGCGCATCGCCGACATGCACGGCACTGGTCAGCACGTGGTGGTGGTCCGTGGTCCCGGCCGCAGTGCCTGCCTCGCAGAGGTCCGCCGCCTGTTGCTCGGTGCCCACGGTGCCAAGAGCCCCGTGACGCCCGTGATGCCCGGGGCGCGTGATGACTGGGCACCCGTGCTCAAGCCCTTGCTTGAGCAGGTAGACCTGCCCGAGCAGCTCACCAAAATCATCCCCCAGCTGCGGTACGGAGAGGACTTCGTGGGCCTCATGGGTCGTGCCGGTGACAGTGCCCCTGTGGCCATGATCGTCGACCACGGCCACATCCAGTCTCGCAGCCTGTTGCTCGGGCTGGCGCTCTACCTTGAGCCCGCTCCGGAGCGGAAGGCCCTGCTGGTCATGGGGGCCCCAGAAGATCCGAAGTTCGACGGCCCGCTCTCCGAGATCATCGGCGACGCCCGGGGCCGCGGCATCCTCACGGAGTTCACGCTCAGTGACTGGAACGCCGAGGTGGCTGGCGCCCTGGTGAACACGTGGTACGGCGACACCGATCACGGCGCTGTGACCGAGGCCCTCGTAGCCGCCCTCGACGGGGTGCTGGGGGAGGGTGCCTTCGGCGCTGCGCGGGCGTGGCTCTCGGCCCTCGAAGGCCAGAGCGTGGACGAGGCTGTGAGCAGCCTGAAGGCGGGCTTCGATCCCGAGCCGCTGTTGCCCAAGTCCACCCGGGCCCGGGAGATCCTCGCCGCTGCTGCTCTCGAGGGTCAGCTGTTCCACGGCTTTGCTGTGGGCAAGGTCTTCGGCCGTGACGAAGACTTCATCGAAGATCTGCTCTTCGACGACGAGCTCGAGATCGACGGCGAGGTGGTCGGCACCTGTGAGGCGGCGATTCCCCCTGGGGCTCAGCAGTGGACGGATCTTCCTGACGGTCTGCACCCCATCTTCGAGTTCGGCGACATGCGCCTAGTCATCGCGCTGCGGCGCACCTTCGCCCCTGAGCTTGCCCGTGGCCGGGCCCGAGCGCTGCGAGATCATCTGCTCCAGGGCTACCAGCAAGGTGGCGCGTGGCAGGTGTCCGGCACCCTGTGGAACCTCGACCAGATCGGCGGCCGTGATCGGCGCGTCGAGGGGTTGCTCGTCGGCCGCCCCGACGCCCAGCGTGTGCAGGCCGCTTTCGGTCGAATGCGCCCCGTGCTCGATGCCAAGGCGCCCTACGGTCTGGCTCTCGCCCGCCTCTACGGCGCAGGCATGGAGGCCGGCGCCCTCGGCGCCCAGGTGGGTCAGCTGCAGTTCGCCGATCAGGGCTTCCAGGCCGCCGCCGCTGCAGCTCAGCGTCTTCAGCGCCCTGGCCCCGCCGGTGAGGCCCTCGCCCGCCTAGCCGAAATGCGCATTGCCCTGTCGCTGCCTCAGCAGGCCGGGGAGGCGCTCCAGGTGGCGCGCCAGCTGCTCGAGGCCGCGCAGCACGATCGCAGCCTCGCCCGGCTCGATCTCATGCAGGCCGAGGTGCACATCCTGGATGCAGATCTCGCCACCGGCGAGCAGCTGCTCGAGCAGGCTGTAGGCACCCTGCGTGGCCTGGGCGATCAGGGCCACGTGGCCCTGGGTCTCACCCGAATGGGCCGTCTCGTCTTCGAGCGCGGTGACGCTGGCCGGGCCAAGGCCCTCCTCGACGAGGCTGTGGGCCTCGCTGACCAGCTGGGCGATCCGCGCCCTCGGGCCGCCGCCCGTATGGCCCGGGCCCACGTGGCGGCCCACGAGGGCGATCTGCAGCCGGCTTTCCAGCTGCTCCAGCAGGCCGCGCAGCTGTTTCAGGCTGTGGGCATGCCCGTGCACACTGTGGAGACCGCAGCCGCCGGCCTCCAGCGCCGCTCTGGTGCGCCGGAGCAGGCAGAAGAACGCCTCCGCAAGGTGGCCGAGGCCTTCAAGCAGGCCCGGGCTGCGGTGCAGTGGGCGGACGCCTGGCAAGAGGTCGCCCAATGCCTCATCGATCAGGAGAGCTTCTCCGAGGCGGTGATGGTGGTGCGGGAGACCGAAGAGGTCCGGCAGCGTGCTCGGGACCGCTTCGCGCTGATGCGGATGTACGACAGCTTGGGTCAGGCCCTCATCGGCAGTGGTGATCCTGCCCGGGCCTATGGCGCCTTCGCCCGAGGTCGTCGCATCGCCGAGATCCTCTCTCTGGGTAACCGGATGGGTGGCTTCGACGCTGAGATGGCCAAGCTGACCTCGGCCCTCGATCAGCGCGCCGACGCTGATCCGACAGCGATCTCTGCGGAGGCGGTGGCCTTCATCGACGAGCTGGAGGCCCGCTGGAAGGCGCCGCCTCAACCTGTGCAGCAGCCCAAGCAGGTGCATTGAGCGGACGACCGTGCCTTTGGCACCGTCTGTAGCGGACGGCCGTGCTACGCACCGCCTGTAGCGGACGCCTGAACCAGCTGCGCTGGTACAGAGCTGTAGCGGACGCCGAGTCTGCCTCCGGCAGCCTGAGCTGTAGCTTTCTAAGAGAGTTGGGTGGGAGTTATGGGCTTTTCAACCCAGGTAGGGGCTTACGCCGGAACTGGTCCGTCAGGGACCAATGGCGTTCGCGGTAGATGAGCCCACGCTCCTCAACTGATCTTCAAAAAGCTACAGGGAATTTGCCGGAGGCAAATGAGCGTCCGCTACAGCTCTCGCCGCAGGCGAGGCGTCCGCTACAGGTTGTCGCCGCAAGGCGATGACCGTCCGCTACAGACGCAGCGAAGCGAAAGCTTTTGCTGGGTCGTCCGCTCAGTTCAAGCCGCTGACAGCACACCCATCAGGGCCACCAACCACCTCGCGTGGCCCGCCATCAGCTGCACACTGGTGAACTCCTTTTCGCTCTCTGGGGCGAAGTATCCAGTGCCCAGATTGGCCACCAGAGTGCCCTGATCCAGGAACGGGTCCACCCCGGTGCCCCCGCGAATGGGCCGCTCCAGCACATCCACTCTGGCGATCTCTGCGGCGGCCTTGGGCCAGGCCACCAGCTCTGGCCGATGGGCCATGCGGGGGGCCATGTTCACGTATTGATCAGTGAAGGTCGCCACCGCACCCTCGGGCACCTGACCACGGATGTGGTCCTTACGCGCCTCGAGGCCCTCAGGGGTGAAGTCCCGGATCCGCAGATCGACGCGAATGCCGGTCTCTTGGGTCTCGATGCGGTACGGCTGGGTGTACCCCTGGCGATTGTCCGAGTCCTCGGCGCTGATGGGGTGCATGCCGTCACTGGCAAGGAACCGCTCGATGAATTGGAGGGCTGCGTCGATGCCCCCTTCGGCTTCACCGCTTGCGGCTTCGAGGGTGCCGACCACATAGCCTGCGCCTCGACAGACATGGGGCTGGACCACCCGCTCCACGGCACCCTTGAGTGCGTCGAAATGCGTCCGGGCTGCGGTTTCTGTCGTCGCAGACAGCCGGAACCGGACCGTGGCATCACAGTCTCGGAGCGGATCGCATTCGAAGCTCACAGGTGTGATGTCGCCGCGGAGATCGCCGAGAGCCCCCATGATCTCGGTGGTGAGTCGGGTCGCTGGACGGTGACCCTCGCTCTTCGCCGTGGCCCCGTGGGTGTTGACCCCGAGCACCTGCACTTCGACCTGCCATGGGCCTGCGGCGACAGGAGTCTTCTGGAACACCAGGCCGCAGTGGGCGGCGTTGAAGTTCTCCACGTTGATCTCGTAGGGCAGCAGGCCATCGATGGTGAATCCGGTGTGCACCCCGCGCTCGGCGAGAGACTTCGCCAGCCCCAGCAGGGCCTCCTCCCGGCCGATCTCCTCATCGGGGCGTCCGATCAGCAACAGCGGAGGGTGGGGCAGATCGCTGTGCGCATGAAGCACCCGCGCCAGGGTCATCATGTGGGTCAGGCCCAGCTTGTCGTCGAGCCCGAAGGGGGCCTTGCCCGTACCGTAGACCAGATCCTGGCCCACAAAGGCTGTCAGATCCGGGTAGGTCTCCACGTCGACCTGAAGCCGATCGTTCTCGGGGTAGGGGATCCGATCGCCGCCCCAGCTCGAGAGCACGTTGAGATCGGTGAGGGCCGCGGTGCCCCGGGCGGTGTCGAGATGCACCATCAAGGCCACCGGTGGCTGAGATGCGCCCGGGCCGCGGCCAGGGAAGGTGGCGATGATGTTGGCGAAGTCGTCACGCTCCACCTCGGCGCCCAGCTCGGCGAAGAAGCCTGCGAGGTAGTCCGCCAGGTGGGCTTGCCCCTCGGTGCTGGGGACTGTGTCGGAGCGCTCGTCGCTGGCGCTGTCGATGGCCACCACCGACTTGAGGTGCTCCAGGGCCCAGGCGCCGAGGGTGGCGTCGTCGAGGGCGGTCAGATCGATCGCGGTGAGATCGGTCATACGAGGGCGGCTCCTTTGCTGGTGCCCGAGCCCAGGCGGCCCATCTCGATGAGCTCGGATCGGGCGGCCTGGTGTAGCAGGGCTGTGGTCAGAGGGGTGTTCTGGGCCGCGGCGAGGAAGGCCGCCCGGACCATGGAGTTGCGAATCAGCGCCCCGCTCATCTCCCACTGTCGGGCGAGGCCGATCCAGTCGAGATCAGGGTCCAGGGCGAGGCCTGGAGGCACCATGGAGCGCCACAGCTTCAGGCGCTCCTCTTCTTTGGGCAGATCGAAGTGCAGGCGGAACCGGAGGCGGCGCTTGAACGCCTGATCGATGCCCGTGCCGAGGTTGGTGGTCAGGATGGAGATGCCTTCGTACGCCTCCATGCGCTGCAGCAGGAAGTTCACCTCGAGGTTGGCGTACCGATCGTTGCTGCTCTCCACCTTGGTGCGCTTGGCGAAGAGGGAGTCGGCCTCGTCGAAGAGCAGCACCACGGGCACCCGGGAGGCTTCGTCGAAGAGGCGGGCGAGGTTCTTCTCGGTCTCGCCGACGTACTTGTCCACGATGCGGGACAAGTCGACCTGGTACATGTCGAGGCCCAGCTCTTTGGCGATCAGGGCGGCGCTCATCGTCTTCCCTGTGCCTGGCGGGCCGCTGAACAGACAGCTCAGCCCTCGGCCCTTGCTGCCGAGCTTGCGGGCGAAGCCCCACTCCTCGAACACGCGAGTGCGAAAGCGGGCGTGGGCCAGGATCTCCATCAGGCTGCCGTGGACCTCTTCCTCGATGATCAAATCGTCCCAGGTCTGGGTGGTGGAGGTGAAGGTGGCCAGATCGGCGAGGTGGGTCCTGATCTGACGACGGATGGCCTGATCGAACCGAACGGTGTCGAGTGTTGCTGTGTCGCCCAGCTCTACCCGCACGTCTCGGAGCGCGCGGTCGAGATCACCGGGACGCAACTTGTACATGTCGGCGAGGCCCATGACCTGACCCGGAGGTACCTCGAAGGCGTGTTTCTCGAGTAGCTGCGCGTAGAGGCGTGTACGCACCGGGGTTGGCGGCTCATCCATGCTCAGGGAGCGGGCATGGGGCACCAAAGCGGCGATGTGCGCCACGCTCAACCGATCCGCGGTGAGCACCACCGGCACGTCAAAGGCCCTGAGGAGCCGCGCCAGAGCACCACCGCGTCGATCGTTGCGATCTCCGAGGGGCTCCGCGCGAATCAAGATCAACGCCCCCAACAAGAAGCCATCTCTCAGCGCCGCTGCGAGCTGAGTCTCGAAGGGCTCTACCTCCCAGGGCAGCGCTGCGGTGTTGATGCAGAAGAGCGGGCGCTTCGCCATGAGCGCGTAGGCCCGGGCCAGGGTGCGGCGGCCGCTGCCAGGGGCACCCACAAGAAGCACGGGGGCGGTGTCCCGGCCTTGGGCCAGGGGCCCGAGCAGCCGGCCGAATCGAACAGGGTCAGGGATCACCAGCTCTTTCGGCCCTGGCCCCGACATCTCCAAAGACACAGCCCCGGGTGTGTATGACTCGTCGAGGATGGGGCGGCCAGAGAGGCACCGCCTGACCGCGTCTGGGACGAAGATGGGCCTCAAGAGCAGGGGGGTCGCCGGCTGCCAGCGTCGATCTTCGCCAAGCTGAACCAGGCGCAGACGACGCAGCGCTGCGTCGGGGGCCAGGGCGTCTTCCAAGTCGGCCCGGTGCGCTTCGTCGTCTGCGAGCAGCTCCAGCAGAAACCCCGCCGTGGGTTGCTTCACTGCGAAGTCTGCCCAGGCGAAGGTGCACACCCGAAGCAGCCCCGGAGAGCCCTCCAGCGTGGCGAGCAGTGTCACCAGCTCCAACGCCGTGGCATCGAGCTGAGCAAATCGACCGAGGCGGGCGGGGGGCAGATCTTCGTGGGCCTCCAGACGCTGTGAGAGCCGCGTGCGCAGGTCGACGATCTGACCATCGAGGGCCTCTGCATCTGGCAGCGCGATGGGCGGCTTCGCCTTGCCCACCTCGAGCTCGGCGCTCACCTCTTCGATGGTGACGAAGAGATCAGAGAGGCTGCCTGCACCCTGCGCTGCCCGATACCAGTAGCGGCTCAAGTATCGTTTCAGCAGTGCCTGGGCCAGGCGGTGGGCGTCGGCCCGCCAGGGGGCAAAAGCCGGCGAGCGTGAGGGGGCTGGGGTTTCCAGTGTGGGCACGCGAGGCACTCCAGAGAAGCGGGGAGGGAATCAGGGGCGGAAGGGCGGCCAGGCGTACACGCGCCAGCGGGCTACACCCGGACCATCAGAGAGGACCTCGAGCATCTCCAGCCGGCCGTCGCCCTCCAGGTCCGAGAGCGCCAGGCGATGCACCTCGCCGCTGAGCGGCTCGCCCTGGAACACCCGGGTGCCCTCCTCATCGAGGATTCGGACCCGGGAGGGCAGGTTGCCGTTTGCGGCCCGGTTGCCTGTGCGCAGCAGGAGCTGCTCGTCACCCTCACAGCCATCGAGCTGACCCAGGGTGCCGAGCGGACCGCGTCGATCGAGGACGAGTTCAAAGGCGGCGTTGCGCTCCGACTCCACCTCGAGCACGAGATCGCCATCAGAGATCGCGCGGAACTCCTGAGCCCCGTCGATGCCGTCTTCGTTGGGGCCGACGAGCAAACGCAGCTCTCGCTCGCCATCACCATCGACATCGCTGTCGGTGGACCACGTGAGGGTACGATAGGGACCAAACTCACCACGTCGGCGCATCGTGCCGGCTTCGTAGAGCAGGATGTAGCGCAGACCACCGCGCTCTTCCTCGACGGCGAGGCGCAGTGCATCGCCTGCTCGATAGAACTCTGCACGCAGGAATTCGCCGATCAAAGGCGAGGCGGCACCTGCCTCGACGAGATCCTCGCGATGGTAGCGCACGGTGAGCTGGTTGCCCTCAATGGAGGCCGTGACCAGCTCATCGCCCATACCGCGCACCGCCTGTGGTCCCGGGTCGACGCCCTCGGCGGTGTCGTTGATGGGCACAAAGCCCGCGGTGATGCGTCCGGTGAGGGCCTGCCGGGCGATGTCTTCGAGGTTCCCGCCGTCGAGCAGCGCCACCCCGAGACCGCCGGTGTAGACGAAATCCACGCCGCCATCACCATTGGCATCCCAAGCAGGGTGAATGGTGCACACTCCGAGGGCGAGCTGCTCGGTCCCTGCCACTGGATCGAAGATCCCACACCCTCCATCAGAGAAGTTCACCGCTGCGCGCCAGCCAGCACCTGTCTCCACGGGCATCACCGCGATGGGGGTACCTGGCAACGACACACGACCGAGATCTGCTCCGGCGGTGTCCACCACCCGCAGCGCCGGTTGAGCGCCCTCTTGATCCGCCCCGGGCTGCTCCAGGAGGAACAGTGCTTCGCGCCCACCTGCAGAGACTGGGCGGTGCAGCGGCCCGGGGTCGGGGATCACAGGTGAGATGACCCTCAGGGTGTGCCCGGGCGCGGCTTCAACGGAGAAGAGCTCAGTCAGTTGAGTGCCGAGAACGCCCGAGAGCTTCGGGGGGCTGGCTGCATCGTATGTCAGCAAGATATCGGCGAGGCCATCACCGTCGAGGTCATGATCGCCCTGGATGTCGGTGAGCCCGTCCATCGGCTCGCTCTCGTGAGTGGGCACCAGGACACCGTTCTCCGAGAGGCAGGCATTCGGCTCCAGCTCTGCATCCGGGGGCGGCAGGAACATGTCGAAGAGATCGAGATCAGGCCGTGCATCGGCGGTGCCGGCGTCGAGATCGACGGAGCCGTCGGCGTCAGCGCCTCCACTTTCACTCTCCGAGCAGCCTGCTGCGGCGCCGAGCAAAGTGAGGCTCAGTGACATCAAGTAACGCTTCATCATGTTTGACGGTACCCTTTGAAAAGACAGGGAACGTTATGTGCTGTGCCAGCGACGGCTTCACGCCTCGCCTCAGCCCTCTCCCTGGCTCTTAGCAGAGATCTCACGAGGCGAACAACGGGCCTCGACTCAACGGACTGGCCTTCGACGGTCGATTGGCTGTAGTATCCACGGTGCTGCGCCGAAGATGGAGGAGTGTGCTCGACTGCTGTCTGTGATTGTTCCGACAGTAACCGGCACCCCCGCCCTGCGTGGCGTGCTGTTGAACCTGTGGAGGAGCCCAGAAGCACTTGGACGAGCGTAGACGCATCAACGAGCAGATCCGCATCCCTCGCATCATGGTCATCGACGACGAGGGCGAGCAGCTCGGGGAAATGCACCCCGACGAAGGCCGCCGTATTGCCCGCGAGAAGGGGATGGACCTCGTCGAGGTGGCCCCCAACGCCCGGCCGCCGGTCTGCCGCATCATGGATTATGGCCGCTTCAAGTACGAGCAGCGCAAGCGCTCGAAGAAGCAGCACCAGGTGCAGACGAAGATGATCAAAATGCGCCCCAAGACCGACCCTCACGACCTCGAGACCAAGCTGCGTCACGCGCGGCGGTTCCTCGAGGGCGGTGATCGGGTGCGGTTTGTGGTGCGCATGCGTGGCCGTGAGCGTTCGGTGACCGAGCGTTGGCAGAAGCAGCTCAACGAGCTGTTGGCCAAACTCGACGACATCGGCGTGGTGACCGGCCGCCCCGCCCTCGAAGGTGGTGCTGTGTGTGCCACCGTCGAGCCCCGAGCAAAGCCCCAGCCCCAGGCCAAGCCAAAGCCCCAGCGCCCCCAGCGCCCCGAGGTCAAGGCTGCGCCCGAGGTCCCCGCCGCAGCACCTGCTGCTGCACCCGAGGCCCCCGCCGCAGCACCTGCTGCTGCACCCGAAGGCAGCTGAGCCTGATTCTCTTCCCTTCAGTCAGGGCGCCCTGAGGCCCACTGACCATCAGCCTGCATCCAGGCCTTGTTGCCGTGGGCCGCCGTGGGTACACTCCCCGCCGTGAAAGCCCTCATCACCCTGCTCTGCGTGGCCTTCTGTCTCGCGAGCCCGACCCTCACTCAAGCTCAGCGCCCCGAGTTTCCCTCTGGGGTCGAGGGCCGCCCGCTGCGGGCGCCGCTCAAGACCGAGAACCTCACCCGAGGTTTCCGCTTCGATCCGCCTTTCTGGGTCACCGCCGTGGCGCCTTCCGATCCCAACGTCGTCTATGTGGGGACCGATCGAGGCTATATCTATGTGAGCCGTGATGGTGGGCAGTCTTGGGAAGAGTTCCGGGTGCGTACGCGGAATAGCGCTTTCTATGGCGCCATTCGCCCCATGGGCCAACCGAACCTCGTCTCCAGTCGGGTACCTCGTCGCTGGACGGAGAATCGCCTGAGCAGCCTGCTCACCCTCGATTTCGCATTTCGTGGTCCCAGTATCGAGCCTGATCCGCCTTCGTCGGTCAGTGGTGAAGCATCACCGCTTGGTGATGCCGCTGGGGGTTTTGGCTCAGGCATCAACTCCCCAGATCCCAGCGGCAAGGTAAATGGCCTGTTTGGCCGTACGCACATGCCGCATGTGTGGAAGGGCTCCGGTGGTGGTGGTGGCCCCGGCGCGCGTCTGGGTGTGGGCTTGAGGGGCGGCGCCCCCTGGCTGACGCTGGCGCTGCGCAAAAAGCGGCGTTGGGCCATCGGCATCAACATGAAGCAGACGCTGGCCCTCAAGACCTCGCCGCCCACGGGGGTGTACTGGATCAGCGTCAACCCCAATGATCCCAATGATGCCTTCGCGGCGACCCAGGACGGCTTGCTTCGCACCGTTGATGGGGGTCTGACATGGCCCACGGTGCTCACTGGGGCCACCCCCAGCGAGCGCTACATGCTGCACATCACCCGCAGCCCTCATGATCCCAACACGCTGGCTCTGGCCACTGGCGCAGGGTTGTTCATGAGCAGAGATGGTGGGGAGACCTTCGCCCGCGTGGTGGACGGCCGTGTCGCCCAGTACGGCATCAGCTGGATCGAGTTTCACGCCACTGATCCCGACACGTTCTACGTAGGCACCACGAGAGCGGGCATGTTCCGCACCAAGGATGGCGGTGATAACTTCAAGTGGGTCTACATCCGCACGTGGCCCCACCAGAACTACGTCACCATCATGGCCGTGGACAAAGCCCAGCCTTCTCGGGTGCTCATGGGCACTCGAGATGGGCTGTTCGTCAGCGAAGACGAAGGGGAGACCTTCGAGCGCGCAGGTGGGCTTCAGTTCGTGGGGGATCGCATCAAGGCCCTGTCGAGCTCAGGCCGGCCCGGTCACTTCATGCTCGCCACCTACGCCGATCTCTGGGAAACCTTCGACGGCGGCAAGACGTGGCAGGTGCTCTACTTCGGCGCCAATGAGTGGACGATCAACTACGCCCACTTCGATCCGGTGCGCCCTGACACCATCTGGGTGGTCACCTGGGCTGAGATCCTGCGGCTCAGCCCGAGCAAGCCCGTCGACGTGCCCCGTGATCTCGTTCAACGGTGGCGCGCTTTTCTGAAGACCGAGCCCACCAGCGCAGAGGTCATCCGTGTGGCCCTCACGGAATTCGGGGTGTGGAGAGAAGACCTCAACAGCTACCGCAGCAACTCGCGATGGGCGGGGTTGATCCCGAACATCGACGCTGGCTTTCAGCATCAGACCACTGATCTCGAGAAGGGCAGGCGATCGGCAGTGCTCGGCGCGCCCATGCTGGGCAACGGTGGCCTCGGCGGACCGCCCCAGTTCATCTGGGAACCTCAGCTGTTGCAGCGTCAATACTGGTGGGTGATGGGTCAATGGGATTTGGCCCAGCTGGTCTTCAACCAGGACGAGATCCCGACGGGTCGCGTCGAGAGCACGATGCGATTCCTCGAACGCCGCATCCGGCTATCGGTGCTCGACATGTATCTCGAGCGTCGTCGTCTGCAGCTGGAACAGATGATGGGGGTGAACTCGAGCCCCCGGGCCACGCTGATGCGCAACCTGCGCCTCGAAGAGCTGACGGCCCACCTCAACGCCCTCACTGGGGGCGTCTTCAAAGATATGTCCGCCCTCTGATGGGCCACCTTGGAGTGAGTGCATGAAGCCCACAACCCCCTCGAGACTCGGCCTCGTCGTCGTCTGGATGGTCCTCCTCACCTCGGTGAGCCCGGCCTTTGCCCAGGGCAATGGCTTCTCTCCGGAGATCGAAGCGGCCCTCGAGGCCCTCAAAGCGGAGCCCACTGTGCAGGAGAGCCAGAGCGCCGCCCTGCAGTTCTTCCGCATCGACCCCGACACCGTGAGCTCCATGCGCACGCGGGCCGGGTGGAAGGCGCTCTTGCCGTCGGTGAGCGCCAACTTCAATCAGGTCTCGAACAACATCGACCTCGACACCTACCGCTTCGACTTCGATCCGACATTGCAGCAGGTTGCTGTGCGCGATGACGCTGAGTCGGTTTCGACCAGCGTCGGGGTGGCCGCCTCGTGGGATTTGCCCAAGTTGATCTTCAACGCCGAGGTTCTCGACGTGAGCTCCCTGGCGGTGCTCCAGGAGTCGGTGCTCAAGGAGATCACCCGCATCTACTACACGCGGCGTCGTCTACAGATCGACCTCATCCTCAACCCGCCGACTGACCCCTCCACCCGGTTGGCCAAGGAGCTGCGCGTCGAGGAGCTCACCAGCACCCTCGACGCCATGACCGGCAACCTGTTCTCCAACCAGGCCAAGGCCCGGTCGCGGCGGGGCAAGCGCCGTCGTCGCCGGCCCGCCGCTCAGCAACAGGCCAAGGGGGCGCGGTGAGGTGGCCCCTGGTGCTGATGGGTGTGCTCACCCTCGGCGCCTGCAGCAAGTCTGGCTCTTCTGAGCAGAGCCCCACAGCACAGGCCCAGACCCTCTATGCAGAGCGTTGCAGTACCTGCCACGGCAAGACCGGGGGCGGGGATGGCCCAGGGGCCGGGGCGCTCGCCCCCAAACCCAGAGCGTTCACCGATGCTGCATGGCAGTCTTCAGTGAGCGACGCTCACCTCGAGCAAATCATCGTGGGCGGCGGGGCGGCCGTAGGGAAGAGCGTGCTCATGCCGCCGAACCCCGACCTCGAAGGCGAGCCGGAAGTCTTGAAGGCGATCATCAAGATCATCCGTGGGTTCGGGCCTCGGGGTTGAGCCGGGCCTTCAACCGAAAGAATTGCGTCCCTCCTGTGGAGAGGGCACCATCTCCAGGTGTGGTACGTACCCAGTTTCTGTCCCTGAGTTCGAGGTGAAGATGGCGTCTATCAACAAGATCCTGGTCCCGACTGATTTCTCCGACTGCTCCGCGGTGGCCTTCGACAAGGCCACTGAGCTCGCTGGCGCCCTCGGCGCCGAGCTGACCTTGTTGCACATCTACGAGCCCCCGACCTACGTGGGTGACGTCGTGGTGCAGATGCCCGGCCAGGAGGGCCTCACTGTGAGCGAGTACATTCGTGCTGAGGCTCGTCATGAGATGGATGCGTTCCTCAAAGAGAAGAGCCTCCCCGAGGGCTTGACGGTCCACCACCGGCTCGAGCCCGGGCATCACGCCACGGCCCTCAAGAAGATCGCCAAAGAAGAAGACTTCGACCTCATCGTCATGGGCACACATGGCCGCACTGGCCTGGCCCACGCCCTCCTCGGCTCCGTCGCCGAGAAGTTGATCCGCACTGCCGACGTGCCAGTGATGGTGGTGCGCGGCTGAGCGTCGAAACCATCGTCATGATGCTTTCGTGACGGAGGCATGACGGTGCCATCACCCACAGAGATCCACCACACGTCATCCTCGATGATGTGTTCTCACCCCTACGGAGATCTCTGATGCCCTCGCTTCGACATGCCTCTCTCTGGGCGCTCTGCCTCGGCGCCGCCTGCATGCACCAGGGCTGTGGTGGTGCGGCTCACAAGGCAGAATCACAGGACCCAGGTCTGAGTCCTTCGCTCTTGTCCGGTCGTCCGGCGCCTGCCTCTCAACCCCCGAAGACACCCTTTGATGGTGTGCAGGTGCTCAAGAAAGGGGTCGACGCCGACATGTTCTTTCGGCACTACGGCGTCAACCCCACCATCGAGACCTCCGCACAGCCCGTCTCCACCTTCTCCGTGGACGTCGACACAGCTTCATACAGCCTGACGCGGGCCTTCCTCGATCGCGGCGTGATGCCTCAGGAGGCCTCGGTGAGGGTGGAGGAGTTCGTCAACGCCCTCACGTACGACGATCCGCCTCCCCAGGGCCCGGAGCAGCCCTTTGCCGTGCACGGAGAGATCTTCCCCTCGCCGAACCGGACCGGCTACCACATCCTCCGCTTGGGTCTACGTGGCCGCGTCATTCACGAAGAAGATCGCAAGGCCGCAGATCTCGTCTTCGTCATCGACGTATCGGGATCCATGAATCGGGACGACCGGCTCGGCCTGGTGAAGCGTTCATTGATGTACCTCGTGGACCACCTCGGGCCCGACGACACCGTCGCGGTGGTCACCTACGGCGACGATGCACGTCTGGCGCTGCCGCCCACAGGTCTCGATCGACGCGATCACATCGTCCAGGCCATCAGCGCCCTGGCGCCTCAGGGCAGCACCCACGCCCAGGCGGGGCTCGAGGTGGGCTACAACATCGCCGCGCAGAATGTGCAGGCCGGTCGCATCAGCCGCGTGATTCTCTGCTCAGATGGGGTGGCCAACAGCGGTGTGGTGGATCCCGACGCGTTGTACGGGCGCATCCGCCACGCAGCAGAGGAGGGGGTCTGGCTCACCACGATGGGGGTGGGCATGGGCAACTACAATGATGTGCTCATGGAGCGCCTCGCGCAGCTGGGCCAGGGGCGCTATCTGTACATCGATGGAGACGAGCAGGCGCGTCGGGCCTTTACCCACGCCCTCACCGGGAACCTTCAAGTCATCGCCAAAGATGTGAAGGTGCAGATGCAGTTCGACCCAGGGGTCGTGGCGCGGTATCGCCTGTTGGGCTACGAGAATCGGCTGATGGCCGCGGAGGACTTCGCCAATGACCGGGTCGACGCTGGGGAGATCGGTGCCGGTCACCAGATGACCGCCCTGTACGAGCTGAAATTGACCGGCGCAGTCAAAGACCTGGGCCAGTTGAGGATTCGGCACAAGTCGCCTGAGGGTCATACCTCGCAGGAGATGCGCTTCTCGGTGGGCCCGCAGATGATCAAGCGTGATGTCGAGGCGGCTTCGCCCGCAGGGCGGCTCGCGTGGATCGCCGCGGGCTTCGCGGAGAAACTGCGCGGCGCCTACTGGGCCCGCAACCTGCAGTACGAGAGCCTGCAGATACAGCTGGGGCGATTGCCCGGGGACTGGCGTGAGCGTCGGGACGTGGTGGAGCTGGGCCGCCTGATCGAGCGCGCGCGCCAGCTCGATACCCGCGCTGATCGATTCGAAGGCGAGCGCCCTCTGGTTCAGATGGACTTCGATCATGTGCCCATCTTGAGCGACTCCGGCGGTGGGCGCTTCTGAAGGGAGGGGCGGCCTGCCCCTCAAGTCGCCGTGGTTGCTGGCCCTCGTTGGCGGCCTCGGCGCCCTCATCTGGGGCCTCGCCACCCTCGAAGGCATCCTGGTGGACGAGCGTGATGAGGCCGAAGTGCAGCAAATCGCTCGGCAGAGGGCCCTCGAGCGACTCGCCGAGCAGCGCTTTGGTGGTGCCCTCAGGCGCAATGTCGAGAGCGCCCGTGGCGCTGTAGTGCGGGCCATGGAGGATCCTCTGGCGCCTACTGAAGGTCTGTTGGGCTTTGAAGGCGGTGCTCAAGTCGTCCCGCCCATCGCCCGGAGCCGCCCTGGAAACGACACCCCGGCGCTCGACGTCTTGAGTGCCCTCTCTGCCCGTCAGCCCATTGCCGCGGAGCCCGGCCCCTGGGCACATCGCCTGATGCTGTTCAGCGCATTCGCCGACACCCTCCAGGGCGACACGTCGGCGGCCATCGAGTCCGCTTTTCGGGCGCATCTAACCCATCAAGCGAACCATGTACTCCGGCCTGATCGTGACCTGCCCGAGCAGATCGCCTTGCTTGAGCTGTTTCAGGGCAAAGGCGAGCCGGACCGCGGTCTGATGACGGCGCTCATGCGCACGGGGTTGACCTCGGCGAAGGGCAGCGAGATCGAAGGTCTGCAGCGGCGTGTCATCAAGGCGCGTCCTCACCTCACCGCCGCGGACTTCGATGGCCTGGCGCGGGCTGTGGATCGCCTCAGCCGGGCCAGCGGTGTGCCCGTCTCCGACTTCAACGCTCGAGCAGCGCTGGTGCCACAGGTGTTCGCCGTCCCCCCTGAAGCGTCAGGCCTGCACATCGACAGCAGGGGTTGTTGGGGCACCCTCGGGGACGGGATGATGATCGTAGGTGCCCGAGTCGACGTGGGGGAAGTGCTCGACGACACCCGCCGCGCCCTCGTCGGACAAGGCTTGCTGGAGTCCTCCGATATGCTCACTTTCGAAGGGCTCACCCTTGGGGAGAGGGTGTGTACCTCTACGCCCCCACAATCGCCCTATTTCGCCCTGTCCAGTATCACCCTCGCGCTCAGCGGACCCCAGTGGATCGCACAAGCGGAGCGGCGTACCCAGAGGTTCCAGCTCAAGACCATCCTGGTCGTGCTCAGCAGCTTGATGGGGGTGGCCATCGTGATCCTGGCGGTGAGCCTTCAGAGGCGTAGACAGCGGTATCTGGCATTGAAGTCAGATTTCGTCTCCACCGTGTCCCACGAGCTCAAGACCCCGTTGGCGAGCATGCGGCTCATCGCCGAGACTCTGGAGCGCAAGATCGGGGACACACCGCGCCTGGGTCGATACCCCCGGAGGTTGCTCAAGGACATCGACGGCCTCGATTTTCTCATCGAGAACATCTTGTCGTTCAACAGACTGGATCGCGGCCGCCTCGAGCCTCAGATCGGCAATGTCAGCGTGGGAGACCTGGTGCATGTGCTCCGTCAGGATCTGGAAGGCCGGTTCCCAGACAAGACCATCACAGTGAGCTGTGAAGGAGAAGTGGGGATCCG
Source organism: Bradymonadia bacterium (assembly GCA_046290225.1). Classification (GTDB taxonomy): domain Bacteria; phylum Myxococcota_A; class Bradymonadia; order UBA7976; family UBA1532; genus JBKAGE01. The sequence continues at coordinate 28,821 of JBKAGE010000004.1, forward strand.
CTTGGAGGTCGATCCTGCGCTGATGCGCCTGCTCTTGATCAACCTGGGCAGCAACAGTTGTCAGTACAACACCCGCAGCGCCGTCGAGCTCGCTCTGGACGTCGAGGCAGGCGAAGAGGGGGTGATGATCCACTTCACCGACAATGGCGTGGGCATCTCACCCGAAGCTCAACAGCGTATCTTCGAAGCCTTCGAGCGGGGCGCATCTGGTGCCAGTCGGCGAGGCAGTGGCTTGGGTCTTGCGATCTGTCGCCAAATCATGAAGGTCCATCGAGGAGACATCAGGGTGTCGCGCTCGGGCCCTGAGGGCACCACCTTCGAGTTGACGCTGCCGCGGCGAGCGAAGTGACGCAGCCTCGAAAGGAGACAGGATGAGCCGAACATTGCTGTTGGTGGAGGATGACGAGCACCTGCGTCTCACCCTCGCCGAGAACCTCGAGGACGAAGGCTACACCATCCATCTCGCGGAGACGGGTGAGGCTGCGACGGAGATCCTCGAACGCGAGTGCGTTCACCTCATCATCCTCGACATCATGCTCCCAGGCGTTGATGGCTACACCCTGTGCCAGCAGATCCGCGCCGCAGGCCACGAGATGCCGGTGTTGATGCTCACCGCCCGCACCTTGGAGGATGACATCGTGCGTGGGCTCGATGCTGGCGCCGACGACTACCTGGCCAAGCCGTATCGCCTACGAGAGCTGCTCGCTCGAGTCACGGCGCTGCTGCGTCGTGGGCAGCGCGCGCCCGCTGAGGTGCCAGCTGAGCGCCGAGAGCGTTTTGGGGCATACACCTTCGATCGCAAGGCCCACACCCTGACCCATGATGGGAGGGGAGAGATCGCCCTCACCCGCACTGAGTTCGACATGCTGGGCTTCATGCTCCAGCACGCAGGTGAGGCGCTGAGCAGGGACGACATCCTCGACGCGGTGTGGGGCGCCGACGTGGTCGTGGATCCACGGACCGTGGACAACTTCGTTTCGAATCTGAAGAAGAAGCTGCATTGGGCCCCAGGGTGCGGCTTTGCGCTGCTCACTGTCCGTGGAGTGGGCTATCGCATGGTCCTTGAGGGCTGAGCGACGCCGAGGGCCAGGGCGGTGCACACCGTCTGAAAGTGCAGGTCCACGATGGTGTCCACCTCGGGCGCATATCCGCCGGCCATGACCGTCACCACAGGTACCCCCGCCTGCCAGAATCCTTCGAGCACGATACGGTCCCGGGCGAGCAGACCCGCCTTCGACAACGCGAGGCGGCCCAAGGCGTCGCCCACAAAGGGGTCCACCCCCGCGACGAAGATCGCGAGCTCTGGCCTGTGGTGCAGCGCCGCCGCCATGGCTGGCCGGAGCGCGGAGAGATAATCCTCGTCCGTGGTGCCGTCTGGCAAGTCGACGTCGAGATCGCTCTTCTGCTTTCGAAACGGGAAGTTGCGCGCCCCATGGAGTGAGATGGTCATCACCTCTGGATCATGGGCGAAGATGGCTGCGGTGCCGTTTCCCTGATGCACATCACAGTCCATCACCACGACCCGGCGCACATGCCCCTCGTCTTGAAGCGTGCGAATCGTCACCGCAGCGTCATTGAACACGCAATAGCCCTCGCCGTGGTCGAAGCCGGCGTGATGTGTGCCCCCGGCGAGGTTGACCGAGGCGCCGGATTTCAGCGCAGCCCGAGCGCCCGCCAGGGTGGCCCCCGTCGACCGGCGTGAGCGTTCGACCATTTCCTGAGACCACGGGAAGCCGATCCGCCTGACCTCCTGTCGGGTCAGCGTGCCATCAGCCACCCTGCGCACATAATCAGGATCATGGGCCAGTTGCAGTTGTGCGTCGGTGGCCGCCGGTGGCACCCGCAGCTTTGGCCGCGAGGGGAGCCGGCTCGAGATCAGGCGTTGCCGCAGTCGGGCGTACTTCTGCATGGGGAACCGATGGCCTTCGGGCAGCGGCAACACGAAGTGATCACAAAAGTAGATGTCCATCGCTGCTCATGATGCCCACCGAGCAGGGGCTGTCGCTGTAAATCTTCACAGGAAAGACCGCTTCAAGGGCGCGCTCCCCCAGATTTGAGGGGTGGGGTCGATGTGACCCACCAGGGTTGGGGTCACAGGACCGAAAATCCATAACTCACTGAAATCGTATGTGAGAAAATGGGGCGCCTGGGGGCTCCTGACCCCAACTCGGAGAGCGCTACGCTGTTCGGTTGACAAAAATTCCCACAAAAACTTACTTTGTCACCCGGAGACGGAGGGATCTGTGTAGGCAGATCCTGCCTTTTGAAATCAGGTACTTTCCTTTCATCCTGCCCACTGGAGGAGCCGGCATGTTCAATGCTCGGGGTTCACGGCGATCATCGAGATCCAAGCTGTGGACACATGCCTCGTCCATTCTCGTCGTCACGGCCGCATCGTTCTTGATGAGCGGCTGTCTCGAGGATGACGCGATCGACATCACCAACACCGATGCGGCGACGCCCACCGGTGGCAACGGTGGCGCAGGCGGAGGCGGCGGCGGTGCCGACCTCGGCGTCATGCGCCCGCCGGACGCAGAGCCCCCACCGCCGGAGTACAACGACGTCGGTGAGTCCTGTGCCACCAACGACGAGTGCGACAGCGGGTTGTGCATCGAGCAGCCTGGCAGCAACGCCCGGTACTGCAGCCGGCCATGTGTCGAGGGCGCCAACGTGTGTCCCACCGACTGGACCTGCGAGGCACCCCCGGCGGACTCGGGCATCACCGAAGAGGGCATCTGCTGGCCTCCGGCCACCCGTGGCCTCTGTGAGTCCTGCGAGAACAACAGCGACTGCGGCGATGCCGACGATCTCTGTCTGCCCCTCAACGGCGACGAGAACGATATGCGGTGCGCCCGGGCCTGCGTCGAGGATCGCGCTTGTCCCCCTGGGTACAGCTGCCTCGACCCCAACGGCGACGGCAACCGTCAGTGCATCCCCACCGAGGGCATCTGCCCACCGGTGATCGATCAAGACGGTGACGGCGTCGAAGACGGGGACGACAACTGCCCCGAGATCTCCAACGCCCAGCAGCTCGACGGCGATGGCGATGGCCTCGGCGACGACTGTGACAACTGTCCCCGAGTCCCGAACCCGGACCAGCTCGACAGCGACAACGACGGCTTCGGCGACGCCTGCCCGCCGCCGGTCCCTGTCCTCGGCCCCGGCCAGTTCACCAGCGGCGCGAGCGTTTCGTCGTCGCCGGGGTACTCCATCCGCAGTGTCCTCGGGCCCCAGAGCCCCCCTGAGGTCATGCGCAGCAGCAGCTACCGCGTCTCCCCCATCAAGATCGGGGGTGGCCAGTGAAAACCAAGAACACACACAACACCATCACCACCGAGCAGATGAATTCTGGAGGCAACCTCAACATGCGTATCCGTAACCCCCTGTCGTTCCGACGTCTGGCGGGCTCCGCGGTGGCGGGCGCCGCGGTCCTGGTCTGCGGCGTGTCCGCTGCTCAGGCCCAGCAGGTGCCTTCGGTCCTCCCGTACACCGGCTACATCGCCAACAGTGACGGCGCCGCGCTCAACGAGTCGGTCGATCTGACCTTCCGTCTCTACTCCAGCCCCAACAGCGACACCCCCGTCTGGTCGGAGTCTGTCGAGAACGTGGTGGTGGACGACGGTGTCTTCTACATCTACCTCGGCATGAACAGCCCCCTGGCGAACTACTTCCTCGACGGCAGCACCCGCTACCTCGGTGTCGAGGTGAACGGCGACGGCGAGGCCGAGCCTCGTCAGGAGATCGGCAGCGTGCCCTACGCCATGCTCGCCGGTGACGCTCTCCGCCTCGGCGGCTACCCCGCCGAGAGCTTCCTCACCGAGGAAGACGTGACGGTGATCCTCGAGAGCGACAACTACATCACCCAGACCTCCCTCGAGCAGTACCTGGAAGACCAGGAGTTCGTGACGGTGGTGAACATCGAGCAGGTGCTCGAGGGTGACTACGTGACGGTCGAGGAGCTCAACGAGGCCATCGCCGGTGCTGCGGTGAACGTGGAGCAGGTGACCAACATCATCAACCAGGAGCTCGGCGAGCGCGGCTACATCTCGGAAGCCCGCCTCAACGAGATCCTCACCGAGCGCGGCTACCAGACCGCTGCTCAGGTGAACGCCCTCATCGACGCCCGTGGCTACCAGACCGCGAACCAGGTGAACCAGCTCATCGACGCCCGCGGTTACGTGACCGAGGCGCGGGTGAACAACATCATCGACAACCGCGGCTACGTGACCCTGAACCAGGTGAACCAGGCCATCGACGCACGCGGCTACGTCAACACCGATGCGGTGAACCAGCTCATCGACGCCCGCGGCTACGTGACCCTGGCCCAGGTGAACCAGGCCATCGACGCCCGCAACTACATCTCCCAGAACACGCTGAACCAGACCCTGAACAACTACGTGACGGTGAACCAGCTCAACAACGCCGAGGCCACCATCGAGGCCAACGTGCTGGCCACCCTGCAGGCGGCCATCGAGGACAACGTCGGCGAGCTGGTGGACGCCGCTGTGGCGAACGCCGTGGCCGATTCGGTGGATCAGCTGGTGGCGGACGCCATCGCTGCTCAGGTGGGCCAGATTCAGGCAGACATCGCGCAGAACGCTGGCGCCATCGCGAACAACGCGAACGCCATCGCGCAGAACGCCAACAACATCGCGAACAACGCGAATGGCATTGGCAACAACGCCGGCAACATCAACGCGAACTTCGATTTGATCGCCGACAACGAGGCGTCGATCAACGCGTTGCAGGCTCAGGTGGCTGATCTGACCAACCGCCTGACCAACATCGAAAACAACGGCGCTGGTGCAGCCGCTGAGCCCACGATTCTCGGTGTGTCGCAGTCAAGTTCCAGCGGTAAGATCACCTACGGGGGCCGCGCCGGCCTTGCTGCTGGTCGCCAGATGTGCATCGACACCTTCGGTGCAGGTGCCCACATGTGCAGCAGCCACGAGGTCTCCCTCGCCGTTGCTGCAGGCAACATCAACTTCAATAATGGTCAGGCCGGTGACGGGCAGCAGACCTGGACCGTTGCTGGTGCCAGCCTGCAGGCCAACAATCAGGGTAACAATGGTTTGGGCAACACATGCCAGAACCTACTCTACAACAGTGGTGATGTTGCCGTGGGCACCACCTTGGAGATTGATCGCAACTACACCAGCAATGGTGGTGGCGGCAATGCGACCTCCGACGTCTTTAAGCTGCGTCGCTCGATTCCGTGTAACACACCTCTCCCCGTGCTCTGCTGCCGCTGAGTTTAATCCAACTCGGGGCAACCCCTTTCCCTTCCAAGACATCATCCTTGCTGTGAGCAAGAGATAACCCCATCCATACCCCTCTGATAGTGTTGTCTTCATGAAGATGATCCGCACGGTACAGATCTCCCTCCTCACGTGCAGCCTCTTCGCGGGTAGTGCCGCAGGTGATGGGCCATCTGAGGCAGAAGTTCTTGAGACACTCCACGAAGCCATCGAACTCTACCAACGTAGTCGTTTTGGTGCCCTGGTTGTTGCGACTGATCCCTTTGAGAGGTTCGAGAATCTAGTAGGGGTCCCACCGATGCTCTACTGGTCAGAGAACGAGATGTTCGATGTCATCTTTAATGTGGGCGATGAGGCATTCGAAGCGGAGTTGGATCGTGTGGGAGGTGCTGGGCAAGGTCCTCCTAGACCTGGAGAGTTGCCTGCATTTGTTCAGAGAGTCCACGACGGAGAGAGGGGTGGGTATGACTCCTCATCTTGTCGATCTTGTCACTTCTCGGGTGGTGCCGATGGGGGAGGGACTCTTACTCAAGTGGGCTTGTTTCGCGGTGATGGTCAATTCCTTTCCAGTGCGATCCTAAGAGACGCACCCCATGTAATGGGACTTGGTTACATTGAGTTATTGGCCCAAGAGATCAATCTTCAATTGAGGGATTATCGAGACTTCACCATCGCTGCAGCACAGGCTGAAGGGGGCCCCTACACTATTCCTGTCCGAATCAAGGGAATGGAGATGGGGGTTCTGACAGCGACACCTGATGGTGAGGTGGATACTTCAGGGCTTCCTGGTGTGTCTTCTGATCTGGTGATCCGCCCATTTGGCCACAAGGGTCGACACGCTAAATTGACTGAGCTGGCTGATGAGGCATTTCAGATACATCATGGGTTGCAAACAGAATCTCGTATCGAACGCCATCGTGAGGAGGCAGAAGTACACCTGGGTGATGGGGAGATTCAGTTCGATCCGGATGGGGACGGGGTGAGCTGGGAAGGCTCTGAGGCCCAAGCCGTCTTGATGGCGACTTATATGAGCCTTCTTGGAACACCCATCATCCGCCCACCTCAGAATCCAGAGCTCTTGTTGATCTGGGCGGAGGGACGAGCTCTCTTTGAGGATGTGGGCTGTGAGTCGTGCCATCGAGCCGATTTGAGGATCGAAAGCTACGATGCCTTCCTCCAACCGACTGTGCCCTCCGACTGGTTCTTGCAGTTCAGCTTGTTGGAGCATGGCGAGGATCCTAAACCCAGAGATCTCGACTTTGCCCCCGATGAGAATGGCCAAATCGTCAATGGAGCCCCTCTCTTCGCATTCACTGATCTCCAAAGGCACGATATGGGCCCCGCCCTCGCAGATGCTGTACCTGAGGTGTTGCCGTTGGGCGGCGGAGAGGTGGCACCGAACATGTGGCTGACACGCTCTCTCTGGGGCCTCGCTGACACTGCCCCCTATCTTCATGATGGACGGGCGCCAACCGTTCATGACGCAATCCTCTGGCATGGTGGTGAAGCGGAAGCATCATCCACTGCATATCTCGAACTCTCTGAAGAAGAGCAGGGTGCCTTGAGAGTGTTCTTGATGTCCCTGACCCGCGAGCCCAACTTGTTGGTGGAATGATGAAGTACACATCCATCGTAATCATCGCAGCGGGGATCGCACTCTCTGGATGTGAGTCAACAGGACCACAAGGTGAGCCTGGTTCTACCGGGGAAGCTGGTCCGGCGGGCGAACAGGGACCTCGTGGAGAGCAAGGTCCACAGGGTGAGCAAGGTGATCCTGGGGAGATCGGACCTGAAGGTCCCGAGGGTCCTAGAGGACCACAGGGCGAGCCTGGGGTTTCACCTGACTCTGGTGTCATCGTGAACCCCGACGCAGAGGTGCCAGATGCAGAGGTGCCTGATGCGTCTATTCCATTCGAATGTCCGGACTGGACGCCACCCGCCATGATCGAGGGTGCGATTGACTCGCGTGTGGATGTCCCAACAGGCCAGGCATGGCTCGGCTTCCGGACCGCTCGCGAAGAAGAGCGCATGTGGGAGGCATATCAGCCACAGCGCATCGCTGAGAGATTCCGAATCGAACAGTCATGGATCGACAACGGATGCATCTCTGATGCTGAGTTGATCGGCCTGGGCCGCTCGATGTTCCTCCGGCAGTGGTCGGTGGAAGAAGGGTTGGGCAATGACCTCTCAGGCATTGATCCACTTGCAGGCCAGAAACCACGACCGAACTTCCGACGCTTTCAAGCAGGGGCTTTTGGTGGTCCGGACGCAAACGCGTGTGTGAACTGTCATTGGAAAGGCGGCTTCGCAGGTGCCGGTGATCGGGCAGACAATTCATTCTTGTTCGGTGATGGTGATGATGCTCTTGTCCACGATCAGAGAAACCCACCCGCACTCTGGGGGGCGGGATGGATTCAGATCATCGCTGACGAGATGACAGGTGAGCTCCGAGAGACCTATGACACCGCCATTGCGAGGGTGCAGGCTTCTGGTGAGCCTGAGCGTGTCGAGCTCTATGCAAAGGATGTATACTTTGGGGTGGTTGAGATCAGCGTAGATGAGCAGGGTGATCCAGTGAGTGACTTCACCGGGCTTGAGGGCGTTGATGCGGACCTCGTTGTGAAGCCCTTTGGCTGGAAGGGGAACTTCACCGACCTGCGTACCTTCGTTAAAGACAGTTTTCATGTGCACATGAACCTGCAAGCCGAAGAGCTCGTCCGCACACCAGATGAGTTCCTCCATCTTGGGCGTGGAGATAACCCTGATGATCCCGACAATGATGGTGTGTTGAGAGAACTCACTGAGGGTCAAATCACGGCGATGGTCGCTTTCATCGCAACACTGGACACGCCTGAAATACAGGTGCCGACGATCGCTGGCCAGTATGGGAATCCGCTTCTAGGTGATTTTGAGGCTGTGTATGGCTCGGAGTTCATCGATCGCTGGTTGGAAGGCGTCGATGTATTCGATGAACTGGGATGTTCCTATTGCCACCGTCCATTCATGGCAGTCTCCAGTTCCATCTGGAGGTCGAAGGGCCTGAGTGAGGGCAGTACACATATCGAGCTTGACCTGGCCATGCATGGTGCTGCACCCAAGCCAGAGCTCAACAATGATGGAGTGTGGTTGGTACCTGTGTTCTCCGATTTTAAGAGGCACCAGATGGGCAGTCACCTTGAGGCCCAACACGTAGATCGAGATGTTCCCACCTCAGACTATATGACGCGCAGACTCTGGGGGGTCGCCAACACAAAGCCCTACATGCACACTGGCTCTGCTACGACCTTCGGGGAAGCGATCGCTCTCCATGGTGGAGAGGGTAGTGAGGCGCAGCCCATGGCTCAGGCATTCTTCGAGCTTGATATGGGGCGGCGCGCGAGCCTGATGGTTTTCTTGGACTCTCTCCGACGAGCGCCAGCAATTCGGGTGAGGTAAGAAGTATAGGATTATTGGGTATGCGTGTTGCAGCCGGGGAAGAATGTTTGTAGTCCCTCTCGGTGGATGAGTTGGACTATGCCTTCGTGCTCGAGAGCATAAGGAGAGCTGAAACTGCCCAAGTTACTCAACACCGAGTCTGGCAGAGGTGTTACCCACGTCTGGCCATCAGGTTGCACAAATGTAAGGGTGTGTTCTTCCCATGAATCCTCAGGAGTCTCATTGCTGCTGTACCCCCAAGAAATGAATGATAGATGCCGTTCTTTGCTATGTAAAACAGTCGTGTAGCCTCTCTGAGTATGTTCTTCATAACCAGAGTCTACGAATGCCATGCCCTCAGAATCTATCTTGAGGAGCATAGGTCGGTTCCTGACCTCTCCAACAAAGTTCATAAACCCATCAACCAGAGTCCACTCCTCTGAAACATGCGTTTGTTTAGGCAGTATAATCATGGGGATGGTGTTCCTTTGACGGGCTTCAATGGAGTCATCTTCGTTAAGCGTATACTCAACCAGTGCTTGACCTGCTGTATTGTTGACTCCTGCCGCTTCAAATACGACTCTACGTACTTCATCGTCCTTGTAAGCGGCGATTAGATGTCTGACTTTAAGTGTTCCCGGACCATCAAATAGTTCAGGGGCATCTGCTTGAAATATACCAGGCAGAGCCATTGACTCAGACCACTCCAAGCCAAATGAGCCGATTTGGTAGTGTGTGTCTGAGGCAACCATGAGTTCGTTGCCATAGGTGATGATGTTTGTGGGGAATGTAGTGGACTGACGAGTAATACCCTCGAGGACAATGGTCTCTACGTTTCCGGTATAGTCTATTTGGTGCAAGTTGGTGTCATCGAGAATGTAGAGGTGCTCTCCAAGCTTTGCAACAGTGGCCTGGCTGGGTTGGTATAGTCTGCCATCTACAATCGGGCGGCCTTGTTCTAGAAGATTGGAAGGGTCGTGTGACCATGAAAAATAGATTTGTCCATTCAGGTGCCAGAGCGCAACAAAGCCGCCCGCGAGTGTATCGTATCTCAGGTCGGGGTAGTCTTCGTGGGCTGTCCAGCCTGTATCAATGGGCGGACCCACCAGTGTCGGCACCTCATCCACTTCGCCATCACAGTCATTGTCCAGGCCATCACACAGCTCATCCACCGGCTGCTCCACCAGCCCGCACACCAGTACCCCCGCCTCGCATACCGTCTGCCCGGAGGCACACGCACCGCTCAGCCCCGTCTCGCACGCAGCTCCAGCGCCCGGTGCCCCTTCATCCACCTCGCCATCACAGTCATCATCCGCCCCATTGCACACCTCCGGGCTCTCACCCAGCGGCTCGCATACGCCCCAAGCATCACCCTCACACGTCTGCTCGCCCAGCGTACAGTTCCCTAGAGCAAGCTCGCAGGTACGAACCGCACCATCCGCACACTCACCCATGTCGGGCAGGGCCGCATCTGCCATCCCCAGATCCGGAATCTCCCCATCAGGAGACTCACCTTCGATACCCCCCATGCCCCCAGCGGAGCCACCCGCCTCGCCGCCCAAGCCCCCCATCATCACATCCGCATCTACCTGATCCTGACAAAAGCGGTGCTCTGGCGAGGACGCGCAGTCGATCTGCACCGTCGTGGGCCCTTCGAAACAGCCCACCAGCCCCAGCACCAACCCGCCCACAGCCCACCTGCAACCCATCAGCTTCATTATATTCTCCATCAGGGCATCCTGGTACCCCAGCTGCGTCATCAAATACCGGTACACCGCAGCCAAAAAAACCCTTCCACAAAAATCCGAACGACCCACCTCCATCTCGACTCCAAGCACCACCCACATCAGGCCCGGAGGGCGGAGCGCCGGAGGCTCCAGATTTCGTTGGCAGGTTGGTGAGGCGTGGTACATAAGTGCTGCGGTGACCGCAGGCGATGCTGGAAGCATCGTCGAGGACAGCGAAGCGCTTAGGTGCCGCGGATCGCCGACCTGACGACGGAAGATGGAACCGTAGGCGCGGAGCAAAAGAGCATGAGGAAAATTCTCGCGGCCAACCGAGGGGAGATCGCCATTCGGATCTTCCGGGCGTGTACCGAGTTGGGCATACGGACCGTGGCCATCTACAGCCACGAAGACGAACTCTCCATCCATCGGTACAAGGCCGACGAGGCCTACCTTGTCGGTGAGCCAGGCGATCCAGTGGGATCGTACCTCGACCAGGAAGCCATCATCGAGCTCGCCTTGCGGCGTGAGGTCGACGCCATCCACCCTGGATATGGTTTCCTCAGCGAGAATGCAGAGTTCGCCAGGCGGTGCGCCGAGGCTGGCATCACCTTCATCGGGCCCAAGCCCGAAGTCCTCGAGATGCTCGGCGACAAGGTCTCCGCGCGAAAGCTCGCCCAGAAGGCCAACGTGCCCGTGGTGCCGGGCACTGAGGAGCCCGTCAGCAGCGCTCAGGCGGTCAAAGACTTCGCCGATGCCTATGGCTACCCGTTGATGCTCAAGGCTGCGTTTGGCGGTGGTGGGCGGGGCATGCGGATTCTGCGAGGCCCCGAAGACGTCGAAGAGTCCTTCGAGCGCGCCTTCAGCGAAGCCAGGGCTGCCTTTGGGCGGGGTGATCTCTTCGTCGAGAAGCTCGTCGAGCACCCGCGGCACATCGAGATACAGTTGCTCGGTGACCAGCATGGCAACTGCGTGCATCTGTTCGAGCGGGACTGCTCCATTCAGCGGCGGCATCAGAAAGTCATCGAGGTCGCGCCTGCCGTCGATCTCGGCGCCGCGTTGCGTCAGAACCTGTTCGATGCTGCGCTGCGGATCGCCCAGGCCAGTGGATACACCAACGCCGGCACCGTGGAGTTCCTCGTCGACCCCGAGGGCAACTACTACTTCATCGAGGTCAACCCGCGGCTGCAGGTGGAGCACACCATCACCGAGTGCATCACCGGGCGCGATCTCGTCCAGGCGCAGATACGCGTCGCCGAGGGCAAGCGGCTGAGCGATCCCGAGATCAACATCCCCAACCAGGCCGCCATCAGCGCTCGGGGCTATGCCATTCAGTGTCGGATCACCACCGAAGATCCCGAGAACAACTTCGCCCCCAGCACCGGGAAGATCAGAGCGTATCGATCCGCAGCGGGCTTCGGCATTCGCCTCGACGCTGGCATTGGTGGAGCAGGCACCCTCATCCGGGCCGACTATGATCCGTTGCTGGTAAAGCAGATCGCCTGGGGGCTCACCTTCAGAGAAGCCGCCGCCAAGTCGAGGCGGGCGCTGAGCGAGTTCCGGGTTCGGGGGGTCAAGACCAACATCCCGTTCCTCGAGAAGGCCGTCCAGCACGACGAGTTCCTCACCGGTAAAGCCGACACGGGCTTCATCGGACGGCACCCCGAGCTGTTGCAGATCCCGAGGCGCAAGGATCGAGGCACCAAGACTCTCAAGGCTCTTGCCAATGTCATCGTCAATGGCCCGCCCGGCGCCGACGAGAAGTTCACGCGGCCTCAGGATCTATTCCCGGCGAAAGTGCCGGCGCTGCCCGAAGGCCTCGGTCACTGGGCCCCCGAAGACGGAGGCGCCATGGCCGTGTTCAGAGAGCACGGCGCCGATGGGCTGTCCAAATGGATGCTTGAGCAGAAGCAGGTGCTCGTCACCGACACCACCTTCCGCGATGCCCACCAGTCTCTGCTCGCCACCCGGGTTCGGACCGTGGACATGCAGGCCGTGGCCCGGCCGACGGCTGCATTGCTGCCTGATCTCTTCAGCGTGGAGATGTGGGGTGGGGCCACTTATGACGTCTCCTACCGGTTCTTGCGAGAAGATCCATGGGAGCGGCTCGCCAAGCTGCGGGTGGAGATGCCCAATGTGCTCCTGCAGATGCTGCTGCGCGGCGCAAACGCAGTGGGGTACACCAATTACCCCGACAACGTCGTGCGGCGGTTCATCCGAGAGGCGGCGCGGCAGGGCATCGATCTGTTCCGCATCTTCGACGCCCTGAACTGGGTGCCGAACATGGAGCTCGCCATGGAGGAGGTCGCCGCCGCCGGCAAGATCGTGGAGGCGTGCCTCTGCTACACCGGTGACATCAGCGATCCCAATCGCAGTAAGTACACCCTCGACTACTATGTGAAGCTCGGGCAGCGCCTCGCCGAGCGTGGGGCTCATATCCTGGCCATCAAAGACATGGCCGGGCTGCTCAAGCCCGCCGCCGCCCGCATGCTCATCAAGGCCCTCAAAGAAGAGATCGGCCTGCCCGTGCATCTGCACACCCACGACACCAGCGGCAACGGCATCGCCATGTACCTCGCTGCCGTCGAGGCTGGGGTCGATGCCGTCGATCTCGCCATCTCCAGCGTCTCCGGGCTCACCAGCCAGCCCTCGATGAACGCCTTCTGCGAGGCCCTCACCGGCCACGAACGTAACCCCGAGCTCGATCTGCCCACTTTGCAGAAGTTCGCCGACTACTGGGAGGCGGTGCGTGTGGCCTACGGGCCCTTCGAGTCGGGCCTCAAAGCCAGCACCTCCGAGGTCTACTGGCATGAGATCCCCGGGGGGCAGTACTCCAACCTGCGGCCGCGGGCCATCAAGCTCGGCCTCGGCGAGCGGTGGGGCGAGATCAAGGCGCGCTATCGTGAGGTCAACCTCGCCCTGGGCGATCTCGTGAAGGTGACCCCCAGCAGCAAGGTGGTGGCTGACTTCGCCATGTTCCTGGTGCAGAACGATCTCACCGTGGAGCAGGCCATCGAGCAGGCCGAGCGGCTCGACTTCCCGCAGTCGGTCATCGACTTCTTGTCGGGGCGTATGGGGCAGCCCCACGGCGGGTTCCCCGAGCGGCTGCAGAAGGCCGTGCTCAAGGGCCAGCCTGTGCTCACCACCCGGCCCGGCGAGAGCTTGCCCGATCACGACTTCGACGCCGCTTCGGCGCGCCTGAGCGAGCGGCTCGAGCGGCCCGCCCGGGAGCACGAGCTCGTCACCGACGCGCTCTATCCCAAGGTGTATGCCGACTACCTCGACTTCGAAGACACCTTTGGCGACGTGAGCACCATGCCCACCTCAGTCTATCTCTATGGCCTCGATCTCGGTGAAGCCACCCGGGTGGAGATCGAGCAGGGCAAGACGCTGATGGTGAAGCTGATGGCCGTCGGCGGGCTCACCGATGATGGTCAGCGGATGGTGTACTTCGAACTGAATGGTCAGCCACGAGAGGTGGCCATCCGCGATCTCGGCGCCGAGGTCGACGCCTCGGTGCGGCCCGTCGCCGATCCGAGAGATCCCCATCAGGTGGCGGCGAGCATGCCCGGCAAGGTGGTCCGTGTGGACTGTGCCGTGGGTGATGTCGTCGAGGCGGGCCAGACCCTCGTCGTGGCGGAAGCCATGAAGATGGAGACGGCCATCTCAGCCACCGTGGCCGGCGTGGTCGATGAAGTGCTGGTGCGGGTGGGGGATGCCCTGGGCGCCGGTGAGCTGGTGGTACGGACGCGCCCGGTGGAGTGAGGGCAGGGTACGATCAGCCCTCGATGTCACCACCGATGGCTTCGGGGCCGGTGATGCCATCTCGGATCCGGATACAGTCCATCATCTCGACGACGAAGATCTTGCCGTCGCCGATCTGACCTTTGCCGTCGGGGCCAGAACGCGCCCCAGCAGTGATGGCCTGGACGGTGCGGGCCACGAAAGCCTCGTTCACCGCCACCTCGACGCGGACTTTGTGCAGCAGGTTGACCTCTTCGGCCACCCCCCGCCATGTTTCGGTGTAGCCCTGCTGCTGGCCGCAGCCCAGGGCGTTGGTCACGGACATGCGCCCCACCTCGGCCTTCACCAGCTCGGCTTTGACAGCGTTGAGGCTCTCGGGGCGGATGTAGGCGATGATCAGCTTCATGGCGTGCGCTCCTCAGAGGGCAGGTTTCGATCGTCGCTCACTGGTTCGTGAACACCTGGAAGCCGTGGTAGGCCTCCATCCCGTGCTCCTCGATGTCCAGGCCGCGGGCCTCCTCCTCTTCAGTCACTCGCAAGCCCACGGTGGCCTTGATGGTGCCGAAGAGCACCAGCGACGTGGCTACGGTCCAGCCGAAGACCGCCGCGACACCGATGGCCTGAGTGATCAGCAGGCTGGCGCCGCCGCCGAAGAGCAGCCCGCTGGCGCCGCCGCTGTACGCTGCCTCGGCGAAGAGGCCCACGGAGAGGGTGCCAAAGGCGCCGCAGACGCCATGGACGGCGATGGCCCCCACGGGATCGTCGATGCGCAGCTTCTGATCAAAGAACTGCACGGCGAAGACCACGATGACGCCACACAGCAGGCCGATGAGGATGGCGCTCGTGGGTGAGACGGCATTGCAGCCAGCGGTGATGCCTACGAGGCCCGCGAGGGCGCCGTTGAGGGTCATCGAGGTGTCAGGCTTCTTGAACTTGATCCAGGTGACCACCATGGTGGCGACAGCGCCGGCGGCGCCAGAAAGCAGGGTGGTGACGGCGATGGCGGGGATGGTTGCGTCGGTGCCGGAGACGGTGGAGCCGGCGTTGAAGCCGAACCAGCCGAAGAACAGGATGAAGACCCCCAGCGCCCCCATGGGGATGTTGTGACCGGGGATGGCGCGGCTGATGTACTTGCCGTCTCGGGTCTTGAGGTATTTGCCGTGCCGGGGCCCCAGCATCCAGCAGCCCACGAGGCCGGCCCAGGCGCCCACGGAGTGCACCACTGTGGAGCCGGCGAAGTCCATGAAGCCGAGGCTCGCGAGCCAGCCGTCACCGTTCCAGGCCCAGTGGCCCACCACCGGGTAGATGAGGGCGGTGAGCACCACGCTGTAGAGCATGTAGCTGCTGAACTTGGTCCGCTCCGCCATGGTGCCCGAGGCGATGGTGGCGGCGGTGGCGGCGAACATCGCCTGAAACAGGAAATACGCCAGCTGGTAGGGGGTGTCGGCCTTGTCCTGAGTGAAGCTCGACAGCATGAAGTTGTCGCTGCCGATGAAGCCTCCAGCGCTGGTGCCGAACATCAGCCCGAAGCCCACCAGGAAGAACATGATGGCCCCGACAGAGAGGTCCATGAGGTTCTTCATGACGATGTTGCAGGCGTTCTTGGCCCGGGTGAAGCCCGCCTCCACCATGGCGAAGCCCGCCTGCATGAAGAAGACGAGCACAGCGGCGACGAGCACCCACAAGATGTCCAGTGCTGTGGCGTTCGATGCGGGTGTGGCGTCACCCGCGAGGGCGGCGGCAGGGGTGAGCAGCGTGGCTGCGAGGGCGAGGTTGGCTTTGAAAACCGGGGTACGCACGGTGACTCTCGTTTCACTTGAGCAGTGGGTCCACCGCCACCCATTGGCAAGGGGTGGGCCAAGCTGTGTAAGTCACCGAGATTACGATTGATTGATTGTGGTGTGGGGTGGTGTGGGTGATGGTTTGGCTACATTTTTGTAGGATGTTGCCTAGGGGGTACATTTTCGTGGGTTTTGAAAAGAGCCTTTTGATAACCGATGTGTTGTGTAGAGAAATGGATCTTTACAGAAGTAAATCCTACGAAAATGTACGAAACCGTGAGCGGTCTAACTTGTACTTCTGCACCCGCAAACCCATGATCCGCTCGCTGATGCCCAGAGCCCTCGCCGCCTTGGCCATGTTCCCCCGGGCGCTCTTGAGCGCTTCGGTGAGCATCTCCTTCTCCAGGGCTTCCAGGGCAGCTTTGAGGCCCTGACGGGGCAGCGTGTCGCTGGTGTCTGCTGTTTGAAGGCTCGGGGGCAGATCGTGGGCGCGGATGACCTGGTCTCGAGTCACGAGCACCGCGCGCTCGATGCAGTTCTCGAGCTCGCGCACGTTGCCGGGCCACGAGTAGCTCAACAAGACGTCGATGGCCGACATGCTTATGCGGCGGACGATCTTGTTGTTGGCTCGGGCGTATCGCTCGAGGAAGCTGTCCGCAAGCAGCAGGATGTCGCTGCGACGCTCTCGAAGTGACGGCGTGTAGAGCGGAAACACGTTGAGGCGGTAGTAGAGGTCCTCTCGGAAGTCGCCGTCGGTGATGAGGTTCTCGAGGGGCTGGTTGGTGGCGGCGATGAGGCGTACGTCCACCTTGAGCGTCTCGGTGCCGCCGATCCGCTCGAAGCTACGCGACTGCAGCACGCGCAAAAGGGCCACCTGAGTGTGCGGCGGCAGATCACCCACCTCGTCGAGAAACAGCGTGCCGCCGTCAGCGAGCTCGAAGCGGCCCTTTCGGCGGTTGAGGGCCCCAGTGAAGGCGCCCTTCTCGTGACCAAAGAGTTCGCTCTCCAGCAGGGTCTGAGGCAACGCCGCGCAGTTCACCTTGATGAAGGGCTGCCTCGACCGGTTGCTCCGCTGATGGATCGCCTCGGCAACGAGCTCTTTACCCGTGCCCGATTCTCCCCGGATGAGCACGGTGGTGTCGCTGTCGGCCACTTGATCGATCTGGCCATAGAGCTCCGCCATGATCTTGGAGTTGCCGATGATGTTGTGGGGTCGGCTCACGGGCTCGATGGACGCAGGGGCTCGCCTCGACGCGGAGGGCTCTTCCGGGAGCAGGTGAGGGGCCAGGGCGCCGGCGAGGATCTCCAGCAGCGCCAGATCGGTACGTGCACTCCGGGCTTCTTCTTCAGTGCGTCGAAACGCCAGGGCCCCCAGCTGCTGGCCGGACCAGGACAACGGCACCGCGATGACCAGGCCCCCGTCGTCCAAGGGGAAGAGCGCGCCCTCTTTGGGTGGGTGGGTCCAGTCTCCCCGAGGGATCGGATCGCTGCCCGGTGTGGCCAGCGGCCGGATCAGCTCCTGGTCGGCTTTGAGCCACAGGCCTGTGGAGACGAGATCGAGCTGATCTTTGAGGCCAGTGAGCAGGTTGATGAGGGCCCCCTGATCGAGGTGACCCTGCATCTGACGGACGGCCCAGCGGGCCACGTCGAGGTGGGGGCTCTGCGCTCGCTCGTTCCGACGGTTGCGGCTCTGGCCTCTGGTCTTCGAGTGCGGGGCCATGTCAGCTCAGGATCGTGGGGGCTTCTTGCAGCAGGCGCGTCATCGTCTCTTCCACGGGGCCCTTGACCGTGGCGCCCGCTGCCCGGGTGTGTCCGCCCCCTCGAGGGCTCATTCTCTGGGCGAGGGCACAGCAATCGACCGAGCCGCGGCTGCGCAAGCTCAGCTTCACCGTGTCTGCGTCGCGCACGATGGCGAGGATGGCGAGATCGACACCCTCGATGAAGAGCAGATCGTCCACAAGGCCGCCGGTCTCTGCACCGTCGATCTCTTCGGCATCGAGGCGGGCCCAGGCCGCCTGGCCCTCGGCGAAGATCTCCATCTTGTCGAGCATGCGGGCCCGGAGCTTCACCTTGCTGAGAGGCTGCACCATGAGCACATGCTCCACGAGGGTGGCGTGATCGATGCCTGCCTCCATCATTCGGGCCGCGGCCCTCAGGGTGGCCGGGCGCGTCATCCGGTACCTGAAGGTGTTGGTGTCGAAGATGATGCCTGTGTAGAGCGCCTCGGCGAGGGGTCGATCGAGGCCAACCCCCCAATGATCACACAGGGTCAGGATCATCTCGGTGGTGCTCGCTGCCTTTGAGTCGAGGTAGGCAAAGTCCACAGCCTCTGGATCACTGCTCTTGTGGTGATCGACCTGTCCGGTCTTCACCGCTGCGGTGAAGTGAGGCTCCGCGGTGCCAAGCCGACCGGGATCTCCGTCGACGACGATGGCGAGATCAGCGCGCTCGATCACTGCCGTGCCCTGTTCGAAGAGCGTCTCGGACCCTTCGAGGAAGCAGTACCGCTCGGGGACGACCTCCTCGACGACGATGCGCACCGACTTCTCGGGCCACCGCGTCTTGATGGCCCGGTGCAGCCCCAGCAGCGCCCCGATGGCATCACCGTCGAGACGATCCGGGGCGGTGAGCAACAGGGTGCGGGCGGCTTCGACGGCCTCTGAGAGGGCTTCGTACGGTGCGGTCATTGAAGGGTCCTGTTCGATCTTGTCGAGCGATGACGGGGCGAAATAAAACGTTCTGAGACGCATTGGACCATGGCCTGCATGCGCTCATGGAGGATCTCGGGCGGGCATGTATATCGCATGAGCCGGACCCCATCGTAGAATTGATCGTTCTTCCTCAATGTGGAGCCCCTATGTTTTTTCGACAACTGTTCGATCGCGAGACGTGCACATACACCTACTTGCTCGCTGATGAAGAGGCGAAGGCCGCCGTGCTCATCGATCCAGTGGCGGAGCACGTGGACCGGGACGCTCAGCTGCTCGAGGAACTGGGTTTCACGCTGGTCTACACCCTCGACACCCACGTGCATGCCGATCACATCACCGGGGCGGGGATGCTCCGGGAGCGATTGAATTCGAAGAGCGTGCTCTCTGCCCTGGGCGGCGCCCCCTGCGTAGATCGGGCCGTGACCTCTGGAGATGTGGTTCAGTTCGGCCGCTACGGCCTCGAAGTGCGGGCGACACCGGGCCACACAGATGGTTGCGTGACCTATGTCACCCGGGAGCTCGTCAACGGTCGACGCTTCGCATTCACCGGCGACACGCTCCTGATTCGGGGCTGCGGCCGCACGGACTTCCAGCAGGGCAGCGCCGAGAGCCTGTACACCTCGGTGCACACCCAGATCTTCACCTTGCCCGACGAGACGGCGATCTATCCTGGGCACGACTACAAGGGGCGCACGTGCTCCACGGTGGGGGAGGAGAAGCGCTTCAACCCTCGCTTGGGTGGTGGTCGCGCCCTCGATGACTTCAAAGCCATCATGGACAACCTCAACCTGCCTCACCCCAAGAAGCTCGCGGAGTCCCTCCCGGCGAATCAGAATTGCGGGCTGCGTCCGGCGCCGGTCAGTCAGGCTGCTGGAGAGTGAGCGCGCTGTGATATGTTCGCCGCCCTGTCATGAACATGGGCCCGCTCGTTGTCCCGGTCTCTGCCAAGGCTGCCCTGCCTCGATCTCGCCGGCTACTCCGCCTCTGCCGCCTCTGCTGATCTCACCGCTGCGCTGACGGTGTTGTTCCTGGCGATCCCTCAAGGCATCGCCTACGCCACCATCGCCGAGCTGCCACCGGCCATGGGCCTCTACGCCTCGGCGATCCCCACGCTCATCGGCGGGCTGTTTCGCAGCTCGCGGCATGTCGTGGCGGGGCCGAGCAACGCCCTGAGTCTGCTCGTGGGCGGCGCCCTGGCGGTGGCCATCGGCGACGCCCATGGCGTGAGCCCGGTGGTGGCGGCGACCACCCTCGCGGTGATGGTGGGCGTGCTCCAAGTGCTCTCTGGGGTGTTGCGGCTGAGCGCGCTGGCGGACTTCATCTCTCGCCCGGTGGTGCTCGGGTACATCACCGGGGCGGCTCTGCTCATCGCTGTGGGCCAGCTGCACAACCTCACGGGCACGACGGGGGGCAGAGGCATGTTGTGGCCTCGGGTCCAGGCCTGGTGGGCGGGCCTCGATGCGATCTCTCCGGTGGCGCTGGCCATGGCCGGCGCCGTGGCCGGGGGCATCCTGGCCTTGCGCCGGCTCAAGCCACGCTGGCCCGTGGCCATGGTGGCCTTGTCGCTGGGCACGCTGGTGAGCTGGCTCGCCGATCTGCCTGCTCTGGGCCTGCGGCTCGTCGGCGACATCAGTCCTGTGCCCTCCAGCCTTCCGCCTTTGACTCTGCCTGAGCTTTCCCTGGTGGGGGCGTTGCTGCCTGCGGCCTTCGCCGCCATGGTGCTCTCTCTTGTGGAGTCCACCGCTGTGGGCCGGGCCATCGCCACCCGCACGGGCCAGAGGCTGGTGGCCTTCTGGGATTTCGTGGGTATGGGCCTGGCCAACATCTCTGCAGGGCTCACCGGGGGCTACCCCGTGAGCGGGAGCTTGTCGCGCTCGGCGTTGAACGAGCGGGCTGGTGCCGTGACCCGGATGGGCGCGGTCTATGGCGGGCTGTTCATGCTGCTCACTCCACTGGCTTTCGCTGGAGTGTTCAACCTGATCCCGGTTGCCGCCCTCGCAGGGCTCCTGGTGGTGGTGGCCGGTGATCTCGTCGATCGAGCCCGTATCATCGTCATCATGCGATCCACCTGGGGTGACCGGCTGGCGTTCACGCTGACGTGTGTCGGCACCTGGGTGCTCCCGCTCGATCAGGCCATCTATCTCGGTGTGGGCAGCAGCCTCGTGAAGGTGCTCTACAACGCCCGACGCCTCGATATTGACGTCGCGCCCACAACATCGGCGTGCACCATCGTTTCGCCTCGAGGGGCCCACTTCTTCGGTGTGGAAGAGGTGATCCGCGATGGCCTCGTTGAGGTCCTGGCAGATCGTGAAGGCGCCCCTGTGGTGCTGGCCTGGATGGCCAACGCCCGAGGGATGGACGTCTCGGTGGGTACGTTGTGGTTGGAAGTGGCTCAGCAGCTGAGGGCTCAGGGCCGAGTCTTGTGTATGGCGGGGCTCAGCGAGGCCGAGCACGCTGTGCTGGTGCGATCTGGCCTCGCCGAGCAAATGGGTGCGGATCGCCTCCGAAGACAAGGCCCCGATGAAGGGGCCCAGCCATCACCGGAGACGATCCGCTGG
The DNA here is from genome assembly GCA_046290225.1 of Bradymonadia bacterium. Taxonomy (GTDB): domain Bacteria; phylum Myxococcota_A; class Bradymonadia; order UBA7976; family UBA1532; genus JBKAGE01. Next base: position 50,011 of record JBKAGE010000004.1, read on the forward strand.
GCTGAAGCGCAGGCCTCTACGAAGCCCTGAGCTGGCTGTACCGGGCGAAGGCCTGGCTGAAGCTGCCTGTACCTGCCGTAGCCGATCGCAGGGCGCTGGCGTAGCCGAAGAGGTCGGCCAAGGGCACCTCCGCGCTCACGCGGCAGTGGCCCTGCTCGACCTCAGTGCCCAGGATGCGACCGCGCCGGCCCATGAGGGTGCGCACGACGGCCCCCTGATGATCGATGGGGGCCTCCGCCTCCACCGCCGCCAGGGGCTCAAGCAGAACGAGCATCTCGTCCTTGATGTAGGTGCGGCAGGCCTCCTGCGCGGCGAGGTTGAACGCCATGTCGGAGGAGTCCTGCACGTGGGTGGCGCCATCTTCGATGACCACCCGCACCCCCTGGACCGGCCAGGCATCGTCGCCAATGCCGGACTGCAAGGTATCCCTGAAGCCCGAGGCGATGGACTTGGCCCACTGACGGGGGATCGCCCCGCCGGTGACCTTCCACTCGAACTCGAAGCCCTCAGTGTCCTCGAGGGGCTCGAGATAGCCGATGATGCGGGCCCACATGCCCGCGCCGCCATTCTGCTTGTTCAGCAGGTGGTTGAAGGCCACCCGCCGACCGAGGGTCTGGCGATACGCCACCGTGGGCGCGCTCAGCTGGACCTCGAGACCCATGGACTTGAGCCGCTCGAGATAGATCTCGAGGTGCAACTCGCCCATGCCCCGCAGCCTGATCTCTCCGCTCTCGCCGTCGGTGTGCACCTTCAGCGTGGGATCGGAGAGGCAGAAGCGGGTGAGGGCCTTCGACAGCTTCTTCTCCTCGCCCCGGCGTCGATGGAGGGCGGCCTCCACCATGGGCTCGGGGATCTGCATCGACTCCAGGACCACCTTCTCGTGCTCCGCAGACAAGGTGTCGCCCGTCTGACAGCCCGCTCCGGCGATGGCCACGATGTGACCAGCCTCGGCGGCCTCGGCCTGTTCGAAACGGTCCGCGTGGAGCCTGACCACTCGGCCCACCCGCATGCGGCTGCCATTGCGCACATGGTAGACCGTGTCGCCGGCCCGCAGGGTGCCTCGATAGATGCGCACCCAGGCCAGGGCTCCACCAGGGGCGGGCTGCACCTTGAAGACCAGCGCCGCCAGAGCCCCCTCGGCGTCTGCCGAGAGAGGCACGGTCTCGCCCTCGAGGTTCTCCGCCTGGCGCTCGATGTCCTCGGGGGCGGGCAGATAATCCACCACACCATCGAGCAGACACTGAACACCCACGTTGCGATAGGCAGAGCCCATCATCACAGGCACGAAGGCGCGCTCGACCACCCCGGCGCGGATCACCGATTTGATCAGGGCAGGGTGGATCTCCAGCTCTTCCACGAGGGCCTCGGTGAGTGCGTCGGAGAAGAGGCTGAGCCGGTCGAGCATCTCGGCGCGGGCCTGCTCAGCGGCCTCTCTGAAGGCCTCAGGGATCGGCCCACGTCGCACGTGTTCACCCTTTTCACCCTCGAAGGTGACGGCCTGCATCTCAACCAGGTCGATCACCCCTTCAAGCTCACTCTCGAGACCCATGGGGTGCTGAATCGGGATCGCCTCGACGTGCAGTCGAGCCCGCATCTGTTTCACCACGGCAGCAGGATCAGCGCCGGCGCGGTCGCACTTGTTGACGAAGGCGATCCGTGGCACGCCATACCGATCCATCTGGCGGGCAACCGTGAGGGTCTGCGCCTGCACGCCGCCGACGGCGCAGAGCAACAGCACGGCGCCATCGAGCACCCTCAGCGCGCGCTCCACCTCCACGGTGAAGTCGACGTGCCCAGGGGTGTCGATCAGGTTGATGTGGGTGCCGTTCCACTGGCACGAGGTGGCCGCCGACTGGATCGAGATGCCGTGAGAGACCTCGAGCGGATCGTGATCGAGGGTGGCCCCGACACCGTCGGCGCCGCGGACCTCGTGCATGGCGTGGATCCGGCCGGTGTAGTAGAGCACCCGCTCTGCGAGGGTGGTCTTGCCTGAGTCGATGTGGGCGCTGATGCCAAAGTTACGTACGCGCATGATACACCTGTCTTGTATGCTTCGATGAATGCACGGATGTATTGCGGCTGCATGCCGAGATACACCCCGGCTCAACAGTGGGACTCTCTCGCGGAGTCACTGTGAGCGAGACACGGACATTGATTCGGGTGAGCGACTCGACGCCCCCTGAGGGGTGCTCAGGGCGACGCGCCGTGGGGCTCGACGACAATGATGATGTATGTGTGCGGGCCCTCTCTCAGGGAAGGCGCGGCGAACGAATCAGCGGTGAAGTGGTTGGTGCAGTCCCAGGAGGGGCAACGCCTGAAGTGAAAGCGTTGCTTGGCTCAACCCACCAGCTGACCGGCGTCGCCGGCCATGGAGAGATCACCCTGCACGTACGGCAGACCGCGGTACAGCGACGCCCCGTAGACGGCGCTGATGTCGGCCCCTCGACGTGCGAAGTCGTTCACCAACGCGCAGGCGCAGGTGGACATGGGGGTGGTGATGGTGGGGAGGTTTCGCATGACCGGGACGATAGTGCCGGACATGTATCTCGTCAAGTCTGTTTTTCGAGATAGTGGTCGAACATTACATCTTGCTGAGGAACCAGGCCCGCAGATAGCCCACCATCGGCCCCGTGTTGTAGCTGACGCTGCGGCCCACGTGGATCGCCGTCTGGTAGCGGGTGCTGCCGTTTCGGTAGTACACCGGACCGCCGCTGTGGCCGCCGCTGGTGTCGCACTTGTAGCCCAGGCGCTGATCGCCCACGTACTTGATGTCGCAGCCCATGCCCCAGAGGCCGAAGGGGCTCTTGTCGGCAGGGTAACCGTAGTTGTAGTGCCGCTTGGCCTTGATCGACGACCGGCTCGTCAGGCTCGACATCACGAAGAAGCCATTGGAGCCGGGGAAGTCGCTGTCCAGCTTGAGCAGGGCGTAGTCCCGGGTGAAGTCGCTGAAGAGGCCGTCATCGTAGTTCGGTGACATGTAGCGGTAGTAGACGTTGACGCAGGTGCTGTTCCGGCACACCTCGCCGCGATCGCGGCGGCCGTTGGCCAGAGAGCGACCACCGTAAATCCAGGCGTCGTCTCGGCGGCTGTAGACGCAGTGGGCGCCGGTGATGGCGTAGCGATCGTCGATGAGAGAGGCGGTGCAGGTGCTCTGGCAGCCCGGCGACAGGCCCTCGGCGCGGCAATCGGCGTCAGAGAGCGGGATGGCGTACTCGAGGGTGGCGCTGAAGGGGAAGTTGTTGCGTTCACTGGTGGTCTTGCGTACCCGGTCGTCGCTGCCGAAGACCGTCTTGCTCACCACATCGTGCTCTTCGAGATCGCCCGAGCCCTTGGCGTCTTCCAAGGGGTGCGCGTCTTCATAAGCGGTGATCAGGGCAACGGCGACCTCAGGGTCGATGGGCCCCGAGATCCACTCACCGTCGTCGTCATCGAGGATGGCCCCGTCGGTGAAGGCGCCAATGGAGGCGTCGAAGGTGTACCCCGTGAGGGGGCCTTCGGTGATGATGCCTTCAGACATCGCCCACTGCTCGATCTCGGCGAACTCGATGCGTTCGATCTCTTCGTCAGTGAAGGTGGGCGTCTCCGCCATGCGGCTCACCCCTCTGATCTCCCCCATGCGGTGCCAGGTCACGCCCTGTTCGTCGACCCGCGTCTCTTCCGTGTCGGACGTTTCCGGGAAATCTTCTGTAGTGCCACATGCGGCGGGCACCAGGGCGAGCAAGAGCGCAAGACAACGACGACGGGTGAACAGACCCATGACTTCTCCCTCCAAAATTCTATCGATTGCCCCCTCGGCATCTGGGTCTTCGTCGAGCCCTTCGTGGCTCTGACATGCAATTTGAAGAAAAATATCTTCTCATGAGTAGAAAACGCCTTGGGTCTTTCTCAGTCTGTGTGGGATAAAGCAGCCTCTGGCTGAACTCGGGAGTGTGAGATGAAGCGTCTGCCTCAGTGGATGATGGCGTGCACGGTCTTGTTGTGGGCCGGGGCGTGCAGTGATGTCGAAGATCCTGCTGCCGAGGAGGGCGCTGGCGGTGCCGTCGCTGGCGCCGGTGGTGCTGTGGGTGGCGCCGGGGGTGTCGGCGGTATGGCACAGCCGATGCCCGGTGGCGGAGTGCTCGACACACCCGACATGGATCTGCCCCAGGGTGGCATGGGCGGCGAGATCGAACCCGGTGAGGCTGATGCCGAGGTGGGTGAGCCCGATGAGGGGGCGGCTGACCCTCCAGACGCCATGGTGCCTCCAGAGCCAGAGACCGTGACCTGTGTCTTCGAGGCGCCTGAAGGTGAGCAGGAGGTGAACACCTGGCGCAGCGATGTCGATCGAGTGGTCTTCAACGTGCCTGGGGTGCCTGAGGTCGGCGGGGTGGAGCAGGCGATCCTGCGTTTCCGAGGTCACGATCTCGATCATCCCGGTGAGGAAGGCTGGGTGCGGGTGAACGGCAATGAACGCATCGCGCTCCCGGCAGACGAAGCCAACGACAACGTCACTGGCCGCGTGGATCTCGATGTCTCGGGGCAGGTGGTGGCGGGGGACAACCGTGTGGCCTTTCTGGCCTTTGAACGCCCCGATGGCAGCTTCTATCGCATCAGCGACGTGCGCCTCGTACTCACCGGTCAGGTGGCCTGCCCGGATCCGATGATGCCGGAAGAGCCCGAGCCTCTTGATCGTGTGGCCAACGAGACGCCTCTGGGTGTCTCGGCCTTTGCGGCGCTGTCACCGCGGTTCCCTCATGAGGGGCTCTGGCAAATCCTCGGCGCCCTCGACCGGCCCTTCACGACGGTGCTTCTCGACTTCGAGCCGGTCTACGACGAGCACGGGCTGGCGATGTTCGCCGACGGCGCGGTGGGCAACCGCGAACCGAATGCCGCTCACCTCGACGCCCTCGACGATTTCATCGACGACTTCGTGGCAGCCACGCCAGAAGCCGACGGTCGTCACCTGCAGATTTATCTTTTCAACGGCCCCGGGATCCGCCGAACTGGCTACGCCCGAGCCTTCGATCTCGACGCCGCAGGCTTCGACGACGCCCTTCAGAACAACGATTCGGTACGTGCCGACGTGCTCCGCTTCGCTCAGGCGCTGGTGGGCCGGCTGGCGACACACCTCGGCGAGGTGGACATCCGCCTTGTGGGTACCCTCGAAGACAACCTGACCCGACCGGGTGCCCGGGCGCTGAACCGGCTGCTGCGTGAAGCAGGCTGGGAAGGCGATCTCGGCCGAAACCCCTGTGGCTGCGGTCCCATGGGTGACGACAGTCAGGTGGGGCAGTTCATCGAACATCATCCCCATAGCGTTGGCGCCACCGAGGCGCTGGCGAACACCCTCGAGGCCCCCGACGCGCTTTCGAACGACGGCTGGGGCTTCAACACCGACTCAGGCACGGGCTTCATGAACCGCGGGCATGTGGCGCCCACCGTTGCGGCGGCTCAGGCCGCTGGGGTGTGGTTCCACTTCTGGTACGACCCGCTCCAGGGCTACCCGATCCCTGCCCAGGGCGCGCGGAACCTGCGCTTCGACGATGCGCCAGCAACTGTACTGGGCTGGCTGGCAGATGGGGTGCGCGACATAGAACCAGGGCCCGACCTCGGCGAGCCCACAGGTCTCGGCGTGGAAGTTGTTCAAGGCTATCGCGATGCCACGTACGATCCCCGCCGAAACTGGGTCCTCGACTGCCGCGACTACGCCTACAGCGCCCGCGGCGACGAGCACGAAGAGTGCGACAACCGATACAACCCCGACGGCACCACGCACGGTACGGCGACCTTCGTCTTCGAGGGGGTGCCCCGGGATCTCTACACAGTGGCCTTGGAGGGTCGCCACACAGAGAACCGGAACCCCGCCGGAGCGCTGGTGATCGTCAATGGCGTGGAGCGCCGCATCAGGCAAATCGGAGAGGGGGAGTACACCTTCGTAGATCACGGCACCTATATGCTCGAGGGCCGCGTGGAGGTGGTGCTCGACTCCCGGCGAGAGGTCGGGTCTGATGCTGTTCGGCGCGTGCGGATTCGGCCCGTCAGCCCATAGGAGTTGCCATGAAGGAAGAGGCGCTCCTTCCAGCAGACGAGTGATCTGTGAAGACCCCTTTGCAACCCTCGCCCTGAGTCCACGCAGGACCACGAGTTCACAGATGTATCAACTCGTGCCCGTGCCCGTGCCCGTGCCCGAAACTCTCTTGCCCGCGGAGCGACCTCCGCAACCACCACCAGCCATCAAAATCATTACGTCAGCTGGGGTGTCCCAAGCCCCCTCAACCAAAAAGTCTCATCCCCCACCATCACCTGTAGACACCACCATCCACCTGCCCCACACTCTGGCCTTCATCTTCGACTGAGGAAATGATCGTGAGCGCATACGCCCGCCTGGAAGCCCACTTCGCCCGCATGTCCCACATCGGTGGGGCCCTCGAGATCTTGCATTGGGACATGGCGGCCATGATGCCCGAGGGCGGCGCCAGCGATCGAGCCGAGCAGCTCGCCACCCTCAAGGTGCTCCACCACGAGATGGCCACCGACGAGCGTTTGGAGACATGGCTCGCCAAAGCCAACGAAGAAAACCTCGACGATTGGCAGAGCGCCAACCTGCGGGAGATGGATCGGGCGTGGCGTCACGCCAACGCTGTGCCTGCAGAGCTCGTCTCCGCCCTGAGCAAGGCCGGATCTGCGTGCGAAATGACGTGGCGTACCGCCCGCAAGGCGAACGACTTCGAGACCCTCGCTCCGCTGCTCCAGACCGTCGTCGACCATGTGCGTGAGGTCGCCGCCGCCAAGTCCGAGTCATTGGGATTGTCGCCGTACGACGCCCTCATGGATCAGTACGAGCCTGGGGGCCGTGAGGCGCGGATCGACGGCCTCTTCGAAGATCTCGCCGGGTTCCTGCCTGGCTTCACCGACGAGGTCATTGCCAAGCAGGCTGCAGGCCCTGACATCCTCGAGCCCGAGGGGCCCTTCGCCATCGAGCTGCAGCGCCAAGTGGGCGTCGAGGTCATGACCGCCATGGGCTTCGACTTCAAGCACGGTCGTCTCGATGTGAGCCATCACCCGTTCTGTTGCGGCAGCGGCGGCGACGTGCGCATCACCACCCGCTACGACGAGAGCCGGTTCACCAAGGCCCTCATGGGCGTGATCCATGAGACCGGCCATGCGCTGTACGAGCTCGGCCTGCCCGAGAAGTGGCGTGGTCAGCCCGTGGGGGCCGCCCGGGGCATGAGCGCCCACGAGAGCCAGTCGCTGCTCATGGAGATGCAGGCCTGCCGCAGCGCCCAGTTCATCAAGTTCCTCGCCCCGAAGGTGAAGGCCGTCTTCGGTGGAGATGGCCCTGCATGGTCATCGGAGAACCTCTCCCGTCTCTACACGCGGGTGCGCCGTGACCTCATCCGAGTGGATGCCGACGAGGTCACTTACCCCGCCCACGTCATCTTGCGATACCGCCTCGAGAAAGCCCTGCTGAGTGGTGACCTGCAGGTCGTCGATCTGCCCGGCGCGTGGCGCGAGGGCATGCTCGAGCTGGTGGGGGTGGCCCCCGACACCGATCAGGACGGCTGCATGCAGGACATCCACTGGATGGACGGCACCCTCGGCTACTTCCCCACGTACACCCTCGGGGCCATGACCGCGGCGCAGTTGTTCCAGGCCGCCTGCGACGCCGACGCCGAGATCTTGCCGGCGCTCTCTCGCGGCGACTTCACCCCGCTGTTGGGCTGGCTGCGGCCCAACATGCATGGCCTCGGCAGCCGCTACGAGATGGACGATTTGCTCATCCACGCTACGGGGCGCCCCCTCGACGCCGAGGTCTTCAAGGCCCACTTGACCCGTCGCTACCTGCAACGCTGAGGTCTCTTTGGCGCTGATCCTCTGTGCATATGTCGTGGGGCTCTTCGGCCTCGCCATCTGGGCCAACCGCAAGGTGCAGGGCGCAGATGATTTCTTCGTCGCCGGGCGCAAGCTCTCGCTGCCCGTGTCCACAGCGACGCTCTTCGGCACGTGGTTCGGCGCCGGCACCCTGCTCGCTGCTGCAGACGAAGTCCGCGCCGACGGTCTGCGTGCTGTGGCCATGGAGCCCATCGGCGCCGGGCTGTGCCTCGTGGTGGTGGGCCTCGTCTTCGCCCGCAAACTCTGGCGGGCGAAGCTGCTCACCCTTGGCGACTTCTATCGACAGCGTTTTGGTCCCGTGGCGGAGTGGCTGTTCGCCCTGAGTGCCGCCACCTACCTCGGCTGGATCGCGGCCCAGCTCGTGGGCATGGGCGGAGTGCTGCACACGCTTTTCGATGTGCCAATGGGCACAGCGATGGTGATCACCACCATCATCGCCCTGGCGTATACGCTCATCGGGGGCATGTGGTCCGTGGCCCTCACTGACTCGGTGCAGATCGCGCTGCTCATCGGCGGTCTCGTGTGGGTGCTGATCTCAGTGCTCTCGGGCATGGGGGAGGGCGATCTGACGGCGGGCCTCGACGCCTTGCAAGCCCAGGCCCCTGCAGGGCACTTGATCGTGATCCCCACCGAGAAGGCCGGCGAGCTGTGGGGGTGGGTGAACCTGCTCATCGTGGGCACCTTGGGAAACATCGCCGGCAATGACGTCATGCAGCGGGTGTTCTCTGCCCGCAGCCCGGAGGTGGCTCGGGGGGCGTGTCTGATCGCCGGCGTGGGTTACCTCGTGGTGGGCGTCGCCCCCGCGTTGTTGGGGGTGGCTGCGGCCATCTTGATGCCCGACGTGGCGACGGCTGTGTTGCCCGCGCTGGCCCAGAAAGTGCTCGATCCAGTGTCGTCGACGCTGTTCACGCTGGCGCTGGTGTCAGCGGTGTTGTCCACCCTCGACTCGGCGTTGCTCAGCGCCTCTACGGTGGTGGCCCGAAACCTCGTCCAGCCCCTCTGGCCCCGGCCACTGCCCATGCTGAAGGTGACCCGCTGGGCCTGTGTTGTGATGGCTGGGTTGAGTCTGGCGCTGGCCTTTGCCGGGGAGTCGGCTTTCGGCTTGCTCGAAGGCAGCTACGCGTTGACGCTGGCGGGGCCTTTCGTACCACTGCTGTTCGGATTGTGGTGGGGTCGTGGTGGGCAGCTCGCCGCTGTGGCTTCGCTGATTCTGGGGTATGGGATCACTGCGTTGGAGCTGATCTACCCAGAGATGCAGCCGCCGATCCCTTTGCCGTTGCTTGCCCTGGGCGTGAGCGCGGTCGTCTACGTCACCCTGGCATGGTGGGCAGGGGGTGCAGGCCCCAACCCAGAGGCTGGGCCGGTTGATCAGGGCCCTGATCCCGCATGAGGGTGAACTCACCCTCGTGATATCGCAGCCACGTGAAGTGGTTGAGCCAGTCCCCGAGAATGAAGAGCGATTGTGAGCGGCCCTGGTGATCTCGCTGGCGGGCGAGGGCTTTGTGATAGTGCCCCATCACGAGCACCTCGTGGCCTTGCTCGATCTTGCTCTGCCACCACGCGTCGAGGTGATGCTCCGGCAAAGGCAAGGTGTAGTCTGCGGTGCGATCTTCACCGCCGAGCCATCGGCCGTATGCCCCTGCCGCCCAGGCCGCCGCCGAGGGGTGGATCGCCCGAGCGCCTTTGAGCAACGTGGGCTGGTGCACCGCGCGACACACAAAGCGCTTGAAGCTGCCCCGCACATCCTCTCGATCACCGTGATCGATCCAGACTTGCCGTTCACCAAACCGGCGCACGAGGGGCGTGTGCTGTACCCGCACGCCGATCTGATCGAAGAACGGGCCCGGATCTGGATCATGGTTGCCGGGGAACAGCACCACCTCCACACCAGCCTCCACCAGCTCGGCGAGGGCCCGCAAGAAGGGGAAGAACTGGCTGTAGATGGCCCCGGAGTAGCCCAGCCAGAAATCGAAAATGTCACCGACGAGGAACAGGCTGCTCACTGGCCGGTGGGCGAGGCTCTGCACGAAACGCAGCAGGCGCTTCGCCTCGGGCGTCTCCGGGTCAGCCAGATGCAGATCGCTGATGAAGACCGCCTCACCTGGGCGTTGGACTTCGATCACCGCTTGAGCCTCCGGGCGAGCCGCCGGGCCCCGGGCATGCACTGCAAAGCTTGGGGCTCCGCCTCGAGCAGGTCCTCGAAGGTCTGGCGGCTCTCCACCTCCCACACGCCGGCGAGGCGGGTGGCGTCAGCGACGAGCTCGGCGTATTGCGCCTCGCCGCCGAGACGAGAGGTCACCCGACGCATGCGGGCCGCGGCGCTGTTGTAGTGTTTGGCCAGCTCCAGCAGCCCCTCCGGGTTCGGGGCCTTGCGCATGGCTTCGTACTCTTTCTCGAGGGCGGCTTTTTGCACTGAGACTTCTTCAGCATAGGCCGCTGAAGCCTCCTCACGCTCGCCGAGCTGATCGAGCACGCGGCCCAGGGCGTAGTGGCGCGCGGGGGTGGCAGGGGCTTGCAGGGCGTTGGCCTTTCGGTACTTGTCCGCGGCGTCCAACAGGATGACCCGCCGGGCCTCCGGGCTGTCGATCACGTCTGTAGCTTCAGCGCCGCGGCGCTTCAGATCTCCACCCCAGAACCGGTAGTAGTCGAAGGGCACCGTGGAGGTGTTGAGGGCCAGGACCATGGCGCCGGCCATGAGCACCTGCATCGCCGCCTTGGGGGCCACGGCACGCTCGAAGAGGTTGGGCCCTCCATCTAACGTGGCGAGTACGGCGAAGAAGATGGCGCCTGCGGCCCAGGACATACCCTCGAAGGGCAGCGCGAGGGTGAGGGCGGCGGCGCAGATGGCGGCGGTGATGGCGTACATCCAGCGCGTGGCCCCGTCGACCTTCCGCTCGGCGAGGGTGTCGATGAAGCTCTTCAGCCCGTCGAAGATCCCCGCGAGCCGCGCGGTCTGGCGCTGCAAGAACACCCAGAGCGCCGGCGGGGTCAGCATGATGAAGTCCAGGGCGAGCATGTAGGCCGAGAACCAGCCGATCTCGAGGTTCAGGAACTCGACGAGGATATGGAACATCGGCAGGGTGAGCAGGCCGAAGAGCCACACCATCTTCAAGCGACCCAAGCCGATGATGACCGCGCACTGACCCGCGGCGTACACGAACAGCCAAGTGTTCTGAATGGCGATGTCGTCACCGCTGAAGAGTGCCCAGGCGGCGAGGGGCACCACCGGCAGAGACAGCCAGCCCCTGGCGATGGTCTCCGTGGCGTAAGCCGCCCCACCGATGAGAGCGCCCACGGCGACGAGGGCACCCCAGTCCTGAGATCCCATGACCTTCCAGCCCATAAAGACGAAGGCGGCGGGCAGAACACCGATGAGCAGCTTGCCCCCACGGGGCAGCAGGAAGGGCAGGGGGGCCATGAGCTCCACCACCATCACTCCCACGGCGGCGAGGGTCCAGCTGCCGGCGACGGTGACCCCGAGCAGATCACCCTGAGTGGCGATGTGATCGATTAGGGGGCTGCAGTTCGGGGTGAGCTGTTGCATCACCGAGCCGTCCCACCAGACCTCGTCCCACTTGGTCACGCCGGTGTAGAAGTAGGTGATGGCCATCTGCCAGCGCAGCAGCATCCAGGCCCAGCTCTTGATGGGGGCAGGATCTTCACGTCGCCGGGTCTCTGGATCATCAAAGGGCATGAAGACGCAGAGCAGCAGCACCAGCCCCAACAGGTAGTGGTGTTGATACGAGTCGGCCTGGCTCCAATAGTAAACGCCGTTGTAGAGCACGCAGGCCCCGATGACCGAGGCCTTCACGGCGACGCCGAGGGCCGCCTGGAGCGCCATGTAGCCACAGAGCAGCCACGCCAGCCCCACCGCCACGACCCCCGGGGTCGGGATCAACGCGTCGAGCCAGGCGAACTGGGTGGCGTTGAAGGCCCCTGCGCCGTAGCGCGGCGCGTGCTCGATGTTGAGCATCCAGACATCGAAGGCCAGTACGCCGAAGACCAGCAGCCTCAGCAGGTTGAGGCGCAGCGGATGCACAGTGTGATCGAACCAGTAGCGCTGCCACCGGCCTTGCAGGTCGAGGGGAGCGCTCATGAGGGATCACACAAGTTCAGGGTGGGATCGAAGGGACGCACCTGTACCACGCCGGTGCGGCCGGGGCGGCGGACCGGGCACACGATCTCGGCATTGAGGATCGGCGCCTTGCCCTCGGTGGCCATCTGCGGGCAGCGCCACTGAGCGAACTGGTCGATGACGCTGCGTCGTGCGCGCTTGAAGAGGTTGATCCACAGGAAGTGAACCTCTTTGCCCGTGGGCACACGTCGCCTGACACCGTCGGTGGCGTCGTAGAAGGACACGTCGCACTTCACCATGCGGATCGGTGAGAACATGCGCCACGCGAAGCGCTCGTCGAAGGGATCTGCCCCCTCGGGGAGGGTCACCGGCTGCTCCGCAGGGGGCTCGGCGATGAGCTCTGGCAGAGGGTCGGGCCGCATGTAGTAGCTCAGTGGCAGGTAGAGCTGGGCGGCGAGGAAGGCCACGATGAACAGGCTGCGCATGGCAGATCCTTGGGCGGTGCGCTCAGCAGGGTTCTATCGCTGCCCCCCATCAGTGGCAAGTGCAGGCGTCGAGTCGACGGATCACGGGAACGTGATTGACCCTCGAGCGAAGTCGTGTTGATGCTCGCCCATGCTCTTCGGCACCTACACATTCGCGTTGTTCCTCGCCCTGGTCCTGCTGGGCGCTCGGCTGTGCCCTCGGACCGAGAGTGGCTGGCGCATGCGCAAGGGCTGGCTGCTCACAGCGTCATATGGGTTCTACGCGTGTTGGAACTGGCCTTTCGCGGGGTTGCTCGCGCTGTCGACGGTGGTGGACTTCGTCGTGGCCCGGACGATGTATCACCGAAAGCGGCGCCGCCCGTGGTTGATGGTGAGCCTCGCGGTGAACCTCGGGGTGCTCGTCGCCTTCAAATACGCCGACTTTCTATTGTCGAGCGTGGGCGCCCTCTTGAGCAGCGTGGGCCTCGGCGCTGCAGATGCGGTCGGCGGGCCTCTGATCGACGGGTCCGCCCTCGACATCGTGCTTCCGGTGGGCATCAGCTTCTACACGTTTCAGACGCTCAGCTACACGATCGACGTCTATCGCGGTCACATGAAGCCTGCGAAGGACTGGCTGGACTTCGCCCTCTTTGTGAGCTTCTTCCCGCAGCTGGTGGCGGGGCCCATCGTCCGGGCCGATCAGTTCCTACCTCAATGTGCGCCAGGAGACGAGAGCGCGCGCCGTGGGGGCCCATCGGTCACCAGTGAGATGATGGCCACCGGGGTGTTCCTGGTGAGCTGGGGGCTGTTCAAGAAGGTGGCCATCGCTGATAACCTCGCCCCCATCGCCGATAAGATCTTCGCCCAACCCGACGCCGTAGGGCCTTTGGAGGGGCTCACCGGGCTCCTGGCCTTCTCTGGGCAGATTTACTGCGATTTCAGCGGCTATGCCCACATCGCAGTGGGCGTGGCGCTGTGGCTGGGCTTCCACCTGCCCGACAACTTTCAGCACCCCTATGCTGCCGTGGGTTTCTCCGACTTCTGGCGACGCTGGCACATCACCCTGTCACAGTGGCTGAGGGACTACCTCTACATCAGCCTCGGCGGCAACCGGAGGGGGCGCTGGCGCACCCAACGCAACCTCGTGATCACCATGTTGCTTGGCGGTCTCTGGCATGGCGCCGCCTGGCACTTCGTCGCTTGGGGTGGGCTACATGGCCTCTATCTGGTGGTCGAGCGACTGGTGCGTCGCGGGCGGCAGGCGAAGCGCTCAGATGGCTTCAAGGGGTTCGCTGGCGCGCTGCTGACCTTTGCTCTCGTGCTGGTCACCTGGGCGTTCTTCCGGGCCAACACCACGATGGAGGCGGTGCATCTACTCGGATCCATCGTCGGGCTTGGTCCAGGCGTCTCCTCAGCTGGCGTCTCGGTGGGCATCCTCGAGCTGGCCCTCGTCGGCGGCGTCACCGCGGCGCTGGTGCTCGGTGGGTGGTGGTGGCGCGAACATCAGGTGGAGCATGTGGCCGCTAGGTTGCCGGGCTGGATGCTGGTACCCGGGCTGGTGGGGCTCTGGGTGGTCACCTTCCTGGGCGCTGGGGGCACCCGGGCGTTCATCTACTTCCAGTTTTGAGGGGGCAGCATGCGGTACACACGTGAGATCCCGCAGTGGTCGATGGGCGGTGGTCGTCTCGCGATCTGGGTGGCCCTCGGCGTGGTGCTCACCCTCACGGCCCTGGAGCTGACGGCGCGTGTGGGACGAGGGTACGCCCCCGACAACGGCTTCAAGGTGGCCCGGGAGTGGAGCGCACATCTGTCTGCCTCCCATGAGGAGCTGCTGGTGCTCGGCGACTCTCGGGTGGCGTGGGGGGTTGACTGCGCCGGTGTGGACCAGGGGGTCTTCGAGACCTACGGCCCCCCAGGACGATGCCGCAACGGTGCGGTGATCTGGGGGCGGCTGCCGGAGATCCTCGAGGCCCTCGTCGACGCCGAGATCACCCCCGCGGGCATCGCGGTGGCCCTGTCGCCGGCGAGCCTCTACAGCCCGGCCTTCGCGCGAGAGTTCGCGCCGATACACGCTGGCTTCGAGCGGTTGGGGCTGGTGGCGCGCATCGACGCTTTGCTGCGCAATCGGGTTCGACGCCATCTGGTCATCGGGGAGGTGAAACTCCGGGTGGTGGTGGACATGCTCCTCGGCCGTCATGTGCAGCGCACGCGCTATCTGCAGACCGACGAAGGCTGGAACGGAATGTACCTGCCCGAGTCGCTGCGCCCCGAGAGCAAGAAGTTTCAGATCGAGGCCTATGGCAAGCAGTTCCTCCGACCTCTCGATGCTGCGGGTACGCCTGTCCCCGAGGGCCACTTCGACGAGTACGACATGATCAAGGCCGAGGCTCGGGTGGTGGCGGCCCTGGACACCCTCGCGCGCCGCGGGAGCCGCCTGACGTTCTTTCGTATGCCTGTGGGCCCGCAGATTGATGCCTTGGAGAAACAGCTCGGCCTCGCTCAGCGGCTGCCCGCCATTGCAGAGGCGGCCCGCGGCAAATATCGGGACTTCAATGGCCCAGGCTACCCTGTGGCCGACGAGAGCCACATGAGCCATGAGCAGGCCACCCCTTTCAGCCGGGAGCTGGGCCGATGGATCGGCGAGTCTCTGTGAGATCGGCGCTCACCTCGCCGTGGGCAGGTGCTGATACAAAGTCGTGGGGCTGATGGCGAGGGCTCGGGCCGCGGCGCGGGCGTTGCCGTTGTGGTGATCGAGGGCGTCTACACATGCCCGCTGCTTGATCTCCCGGAGCGTCATCCCGGCGTACTTTGCAGATGAGTGTGTGGTCGTCGCGATGGGCGGGAGGTGCCTCGGGCGCACTGGGCTGCCCGCGCGCTCGAAGTCTGCTTCGAGCTCTGCCGCAGCGATCTGGTGTTTGAGCTGCCTGACGTTGCCAGGCCACGGACGCTTGCGGAGCGCGGTGAGGGTGGCCTCTGGCCATCGGCCGGGCTGGGCGCTGAAGGCCGAGACGAGGGCGGGCAAGTCGCTCAGGTGCGTTTCGAGGGCGGGGGTGCGCAGCACGAGACCTTCGATGCGGTAGAGCAAGTCTGCGCGGAACTTGCCCTCGCGGACCCGAGCCTGAAGGTCGATGTGGCTGGCGCAGATCAGCCGGAAGGGCGCCACCTCGATGGGCTGCCCACCTACAGGGGAGAACGTACGGTACTCCAGGGCGCGGAGCAGGCCGCCCTGCACCTCGGGCGGCAGATCAGCGATCTCGTCGAGGAACAGCGTGCCGCCTGCGGCCTCGCGGATGCAGCCTCGGCGCCGCACAGCCCCGGTGAAGCCCCCGGGCTCGGTGCCGAACAGTTGGGCGGTGGCGAGGCTCGGGGGCAGGTTGGCGCAGTTCACTGCCACAAAGGGTCGACCCTCACCTGCGAGGCGGTGCAGCGCCCGGGCTGCGAGCTCCTTCCCTGTACCTGTGGGGCCTTGAATCAACACCGGCGCGTCGACGCGGGCATAGTGCCGGATACGGGCTCTCAGGCGGGCCATGATCTCGCTCTCGCCGACGAGGGCGTGCAGGGGGTGGGGGGCGTTCATCGATTCACCTCTTGCGGTCGTGGGTGTCGATGGCAATGTGTGTCGTCGACGCGGAATGTTTCAGGAGAAATGCCCCATGGGCGGTCTCATCGCCGAGCAGAGGCTGCAGATCGCGGGCTTTGCCCCTCGATCCGAGGTCAACGGCCCCGGCCAGCGCGTGGTGATCTGGGTTCAGGGCTGCCCGCTCGATTGCCCAGGATGTTTCAACCCCGGCACCCATGACGGAGAGGCCGGGCGCTCAGTCACCTTACGGGCGCTCTTCGACGAGATCCTCGAGGCTCGGGGGCCGGAGACGGTGGGTGTGACCTTCTCTGGGGGTGAGCCCTTCGAGCAGGCGGCCTTGCTCGCGGATCTCTCCACGCTCCTGCGAGAGGCGTGGCCCTCAGTCAGCTTGATGGCGTTCTCGGGGTACGTGCTCGAGCATCTGCGCAGCGATGAGGCGCCTGCAGGCAGCGAGGCGTTGCTCCGCGCCCTCGACGTCCTCGTCGACGGACCATTTGATCCATGGCGCCCCGGGCGTCTGCCCTGGCGAGGTTCCAGTAATCAGCGCCTGTGGGTGCTGGGGCGACCCCCCGAGGTCTGGAGTTCTGGTGGGCTCTCGGCAGAGATTCAGATCAGTGAAGACGGTGAGGTTCTGCTCAGCGGGTTCCCCGACGCTCGACTCAAGCGGGCTCTGAGCCGCGCCCTCGATTGAACCCCTCAGCGATGACAGAGGGTGCACGAAGCCGGCGTGTGGCACGTGGCACAGCGCTCAGGGGCCTGGCGGGCGGGGAAACCGTGGGCTGGGCCTCCGAAGGCGGGGCCGTGGCTGCTCGGGAGTACCGTTTGATGGCACCGCTCGCATGCGTCCTCGCCGTGGCAGGTGTCGCAGCCGTCGAGATCTCGATGATCGGTGACGAAGAGCGGTGTGTGGCTCGCAGGGCGAGGGCTCGGGGTAGGCCGTGGACGATCACCGCACCCCCATGAGAGCAGCGCACACATCACCGTGATGTCGAGCAGTCTGATCTGCATCACTTCACCTCAACTTCAACGTGAGCCAGCCCTCGGTGAGCTGGCGGCCAGCGGAGAGCAGGGCTGGGGGCATGCTCCGGGTCTGCCACCGCGTCGAGAGGGTGGTGGCGTTGCTCAAGGGGACGCTCAGGGCGGCGCCGGCCTCAGGGGCCAGCGTGTGATCGCTCACCCCTGCCTCCACGATGCGGATGTCGGCGACGCCTCCGTGTCCTTCGAGGGCGAAGGGGCCCAGGGCCCCCTCCAATGTGAGGCGCACCTGACGGCGATCCCCCAGCGCAGGGGTGGCGCTGTCGCCGGGAGCAGACCAGAGCTGTTGCCCGAAGAGCGTCACGGCCAGGTTGCCGGAGGATTGCCACCTCGACTCTGCGGTGATCTCCCGCCAGCGGGGCCGGTCCGGGGCAGGGGAGACGCCTGAGCCGGGCCACCTCGAAGTGCCCTGCACACTCACGGTGAGGGTGCCGGCCAAACCGGTGAATCGGTGCGTGATGCCTCCGGTGAGGCGCCACCCCCGTGGCGGTCTCAACAGCGAGATGCCCAAGGCGTCGCCGTCAAGAACATAGGGGCCGGTGACATTGGCGCGGTGTCCGATGCGGGCGTTGACGCCCAGGGCCCCGAGCTGCGTCGAAGATCGGCCGTGCCAGTGACTCACCTGCCCATCAATGGATTCGAGCCGCGCAGCGAGGCGCTGAGGCCCGAGACGGCCCGAGGCCTCGAGGTCGAGGTGGTGTGTCTCGGCGTAGGTGTAGTCGGCGTCGAGGCGTCCCCGCATTTCGCCTGCACCGATCCCCAGGCCGAGGCCCCCGTGACCCAGCCAGTCTACGGGCGTGCGTGTCGTAGGGGGCTCGATGGCTCGTCCGCCCGTCAGCTCGAGCCGGCGCACCCAGCCTGTGCGCTGTCGCCAGCGCCCGCGCACACCGTCGATGGTTTGCACCCCACCTCCTGGGGCCGAGGCGGTCTGGCGGCCGAGGGTCAGTCGGGCGGGCCCTTCTCGCCAGCGCAGGTGGGCCTCGTCGAGCAGGAACAAGGTGCCGTCGCAGTCCAGGGCGTCGGTGAGGCCTGGCAAGTCGGCTGAGTAGGCCTGGTCGGGCAGGGGGCAGCTGCCCGTGCGGGTTCTGTCTCGCCTGGAGAGGGCGTCGAGGTCGTGGCGCACCCGCATCTGGACCACGCCGTCCATGCCGAGGCCCCTCAGCTCACGGGCCTCGAGGCGCCATCGGTGGCGGAGGTCGATGTCGCTCTGCGGGCCCGCGCGGGCTCCCCTCACTGTGGCCTCCGCCTCCAGGCGGAGCGGCTGAGCGTCAGGGGGTGGGGCGTTGGCTTGAGCATCTTCGCGGGCGATGCGATCTGCAGGCTTCGATGGTGGGTACTCCACCTGCAACTTCACCTCGGCGTCAGCGCCCACGAAGACCAGCGCCGACCATGTGGGCCGTCGGCGGACCTTGACCTCCACGAGGTGAAAGCCTGCAGAGACGCGTTGTGGTGCCACAGGTGCCAGGCCCACTGGCTGGCGGTCGATGATGATCTCCGAGCCGTAGTGGGGCGTGGTGATCACCAGCGTGCCTGCCCGTGCGGTGGCCCCCAACAGCGAGAGGGCGCTGAGCGTCAGGCTCAACAGCAGCGTTCGAGCGAGCAATCCGGGCGTCACCTGTTCGTTTGCGTCTTCGCTACCCTACAACAAGGACGGCCTCACCCGCATTGACAGGACTTCGGCCTCAGCTACACTCACCGGCCACTCAGCGCGCGAGGCCTCACCATGACCCGAGACCAGATGATCCCCGAAGGGCTCACCTTCGATGATGTCCTGATTCAGCCCGCTTACTCCGACGTGTTGCCCTCAGAGGTGGACACGGGCACTCAGCTCACCCCACGCCTGAAGCTGCCCACGCCCCTGCTCAGCGCCGCCATGGACTCGGTCACCGAGGCTCGGACAGCCATCGCCATGGCCCGCTTCGGAGGCCTCGGGGTGATCCACAAGAACCTCACCCCTCAGGTGCAGGCAGCCCATGTGGCCGAGGTGAAGGCGGCGGAGAGCAGTGACGGCGCCGCTGTCGACGGTGAAGGCCGTTTGCTCGCCGCTGCGGCCATCGGGGTCGGAGCCGACGGGTTGGATCGGGCCAAGGCCCTCATCGAGGCTGGCGTCGACGCCATCGTGGTCGACACCGCCCACGGCCACAGCAAGCGGGTCATCGACGCGGTGAAGATCCTACGCAGCACCTGGGGGGACCGGGTGGTGATCTTCGCGGGCAATGTGGCCACTGGCGAAGCTGTAGAGGCTCTCGCCGAGGCCGGTGCTGACGGCGTGAAGGTGGGCATCGGCCCCGGGTCGATCTGCACCACCCGCATCGTCGCCGGGGTGGGGGTGCCTCAACTCACCGCCGTCATACAGTGCGCCGCGGCGGCCGAGGCCCACGGGCTGCCCATCATCGCCGACGGCGGGGTGAAGTTCAGCGGAGACGTGGTGAAGGCTCTCGCCTCTGGCGCCCACGCGGTGATGATCGGCGGGCTCTTCGCCGGCACCGACGAGAGCCCCGGTGAGGTCATCGATCTCGGCGGGCACCGCATCAAGGCCTATCGAGGCATGGGCAGCCTCGGCGCCATGTCCGACGGCAGCGGCGATCGCTACAACCAGGAGGGCCGGGAGCGGCAGAAGATGGTGCCCGAGGGCATCGAAGGCTGCGTACCCTACCGGGGCCCCCTCGCCGATCAGGTCTATCAGCTCGTGGGCGGTCTGCGCTCCGGCATGGGCTACACCGGCGCCGCCAACCTCGAGCAGCTGCGCACGCGCAGCCGCTTCGTGCGCATCACCAACGCGGGCCTCGCCGAGTCACACGTCCACGACGTGACCATGACCGAGGCCGCCCCCAACTACCGGCGGTGAACCCCATGGCCTCTCAGCAACAGCAGCATCAGACCGTCATCATCCTGGACTACGGCAGCCAGTACACCCAGCTCATCGCCCGGCGGGTGCGTGAGCAAAGGGTCTACTGCGAGATCTTGCGCTTCGACGCTCCTGTGGACGACATCGCCGCCCGGAAGCCCGCAGCGATCATCCTCAGCGGTGGTCCTGCGAGCGTCACCGCCGAAGATGCCCCTGATCTCAGCCCCGAGCTCCTCGAGCTCGGGGTCCCGGTGTTGGGCATCTGCTATGGCCTGCAGGTGCTCACCCGCACCCTCGGCGGTGTGGTGAGCCCCTCGAACCGGCGGGAGTATGGCCGGGCCACGATCAACCTGTCCCAGTCGTCAGATCTGTTTCATGGCCTCGAGTCCGAGACCGGTGATGCCCTCACCGTGTGGATGTCTCACGGCGATCACGTCTCCCAGCCCGCGGAGGGCTTTGAGATCATCGGCCGCAGTGAAGGCGGCGTGATCACCGCCGTGGAGCACGCTGAGCGGCGCCTCTGGGGCGTGCAGTTCCACCCCGAGGTGGCCCACACCCCCCAAGGCGATCAGATCGTACGCAATTTCTTGTTCCGCATCGCCGGCCTGACCGGCGACTGGACCCCGGCGAGCTTCGTGGAAGACGCTGTGGCCCGTATCCGCGAGCAGGTGGGCAGCGCCCAGGTCATCTGCGGGCTCTCCGGCGGGGTCGACTCCTCGGTGGCAGCCATGTTGCTGCACCGGGCCATCGGCGATCAGCTCACCTGCGTTTTCGTGGACAACGGGCTGCTCCGGGCCGGCGAGGCCGAAGAGGTGGTGAGCACCTTCAGCGAGGGCTTCGGCTTCAACCTGCGCCACGTAGACGCCCGCAAAGAGTTCCTCGACGCCCTGGAGGGGGTCACCGATCCGGAGACCAAGCGCAAGATCATCGGCCGCGTCTTCGTAGAGATCTTCGAGCGGGTAGCCAACGAGTTCAGCGACGCGCGGTTCCTCGCTCAGGGCACCTTGTACCCCGACGTCATCGAGAGCCAGAGCGTGCGGGGCCCCGCGGCGGTCATCAAGAGTCACCACAACGTGGGCGGTTTGCCCGAGCGCATGAACCTCGAGGTGTGCGAGCCCCTCCGGGAGCTGTTCAAGGACGAGGTCCGGGCCGTGGGCCTCGAGGTGGGGTTGCCAGAGCACCTCATCTGGCGTCACCCGTTCCCTGGTCCTGGCCTCGCGATCCGCATCCTCGGGGAGATCACCGAGGAGCGCTTGAGCATTCTGCGCAAGGCCGATCTCATCTTCCGAGAAGAGATCGAGGTGGCCGGTCTGCACCGCCCGATCTGGCAAGCCTTTGCGGTGCTGCTCCCCGTGCGCTCGGTGGGTGTCATGGGTGACGAGCGCACCTATGAGCACGTGCTGGCCCTTCGAGCGGTCTCCAGCCTGGACGGGATGACCGCTGATTGGTATCCGATCCCTCACGAGGTGCTCGGCCGCATGTCCACCCGCATCATCAACGAGGTCGCCGGCGTGAACCGGGTGGTCTACGACATCTCGAGCAAGCCCCCGGCCACCATCGAGTGGGAGTAGACCCTGCGCCGCCACCCCCCGAGTCGCTTTACAAGAGGCCCTGAGCGGCCATCGACCCATCCAGGCGTGTGCCGCGGCAGACGTCACGGTGTGGCGCGCCGAGCTATGCTCGCGGGTGGGCTGGCCCTCTGGGGTCTCTGCCTCACAGGCGTTGGAGTCTCTTCCGCTGCGCCCTCCGGCCGCTCGGACGTCATCGAAGATCACCCCGACGGTCGCATCAATTGGAGCACTGGGCACATCGAGGTCCTCGGCGTGGGCACCCCCAAGGTGTTGTCGCCCACGGGCAGCCTCACCGAGCGTGATCCTTATGTGCTCGCCCGGGAAGACGCCCGCGACCGGCTGGCCCGCCTGCTCGCCGAGCTGCAGATCGACAGCCAGCGCCGCCTCGGTGGCGTAGACGACCTGCAGCCGCTGGTGCAGATGCAGCTGCGAGGATTCACCAGCGAGACCGCCCGCCATTTCAGCGACGGCACTGTGCATTTACCGGCCCAGGTGTCGTTCCAGTGGCTGCCTGGGGCCATGGCCGCCGCAGAGATGGGCGTGGCCACCGAGCAGGCGGTCGCCCCCCCGATCTCCGCTGCGGCGCTGGTGCCTGGAGACGCATCGCCGCCACCTCAGTTCACCCCTCTGGTGGTGCAGCTGGAGGGTGGCATGAAGCCCGCGGTGCAAATCGAGCTCGCTGCCCCTGGTGGTGGTCGCCGTCGGCCTGCAGGCCTGCCCGGCGATCCGCTCGGCGCCGAAGGTGTTCGGTGGATCAAAGGCATGCGGTCGGCGAAGCAGGCGCTCAAAGCTGGCCCGAAGCCTGTGATCCTCAAGGGCAAGGCTGGCAAGAGCCCCGGGGTGATCGTCCTCGATGCCAAAGGGCACGAGGTGGCGTTCACCGCCGTCACCGAGGCTGAGCGACCCGGTCGTCAGGCGGTCTGGGTGGTGATGCCATGAGGCCGGCGGTGTGTCGGATCACCCTCGCGACGCTGGCGTTGACCTGTGCAACGTGGAGCGTGGGCTGTGGTGACGGCGTGATCCGCCGCGCGGACGATCCGCTCTCGGCCTTGCCCCCCGCGACGAAGACCACCGGTTTCTTGCGGGTGGTGTGTGACCCCAATGACGTCGATGTGTATGTCGACGACGCCTTTCGGGGCCGACTCGACGGCTACCCCGAGGGGGTGATGGCGCTGCCCAGAGGCTTCCGGCGCATCACGCTGCGCAAGTCAGGGCACCTGCCGATGTACGCCGAGGTCGAGATCGGCGCCCGCCCTGTGCAGATCGAGCAACGGTTGATCCCCGAGCCCCCTGATCCCGAGGCGCGATCGTCTGAGGGTGATGACGATCGTCCGACCTTCGAACTCGACGATCTGCTGAATCGAGGTGGTCCATGAGCGCGTCCGAACAGCCCAGCCCTGATCAGCCCAGCTCCGATCAGCGACAGAAGCGCTACCTCTACACCCTGGCCAAGGTGGCCCTGATCTTCATCGGGATCTCGGTGACGCTCTCCGCGGTGGCGTTGCTCCAACAGACGCTCACCCTGTTGCTCATCGCGTTCTTCATCGCCTATCTGCTGCATCCCGCCCTCAGCGCCCTCGAAGCCCGCGGCCTGGGCCGAACCACGGCGGTGTGGCTCGTGCTCGGGGGCGCCTTGCTCGTCTTCGGTGTGCTGGTGTTGCTGGTGCTGCCAGCCATCGCCACCGACATCGCCTCTATGGGCCGCACCCTGCCTGCGCGGTTCGCCGAGTTCTGCAATCAGATCCCCCAATGGCTCGAGACCGAGCTGGGCATGACTGTCTCTGGTGACTTCCGGGCGCTGCTCGACGAGCTCGGGCGCGACTCCCAGGCTGAGTTGCCAGAGCTCGCCAAACAGGGCAGTCGCATCTTCGGCAGCCTGGTGAAGGGGACCGCGGGCCTTGCTGGGCTGGTGGGCAACCTCGTGCTCATCCCGCTGCTGGCGTTCTACCTCATGCGGGACTACCGCTCCGTGAACCGGCAGCTGTTCACTGAGTTTGTGCCACCACAGTATCGAGAGGGCGCGCTGAAGCGCCTTGGCCGCGCCGACGAGGTCCTCGGTGGCTTCGTCCGTGGCCAGCTCACCGTGGCGAGCGTCCTCGCAGGCCTCTACACCATCGGCCTCTGGATCAGCGGCGTACCTCTGGCCTTTGTCATTGGCCCGTTGGCGGGCTTCGCCAACCTCGTGCCTTTCCTCGGCGTGGCCGTGGGTGTGGGCTTGAGCGCCCTGGTGATGTTGCTCGAAGGCAGCGGCAACCTGGTCTGGATCGGCGCCGGCGTCACCTTCGGGGTGGTGCAGGTGCTCGAGAGCTTCGTACTCACGCCCCGCATCGTCGGCGAGAAGGTGGGGCTCTCGCCCTTTGGCGTGATCGTGGCCCTGGCTGCTTTCGGTGAGGCCTTTGGCTTTGTCGGGGTGTTGCTCGCCGTGCCCACGGCGGCGGTGCTCAAGACCCTCTGGCCCGACGTGCGCACCCTGTGGCGCCGACAGCTGGGCTTCGCCGAAGAGGCCGAGTCTGCTCCGGAAGACGGCGCTGAGCCCGCAGCTGAAGGAGAGGCCTGATGTCGCGCATTCAAGTCCTCGACGAGGCCCTATCGAACCAGATCGCCGCCGGCGAGGTGGTGGAGCGCCCGGCGAGCGTGGTCAAGGAGCTTCTGGAGAACGCCCTCGACGCCGGCGCCACGGCCATCACCGTGGAGTTCGAAGAGGGGGGCATCAAGAAGCTCCGGGTGGTGGACAACGGTTGCGGCATGACTCGAGAAGAGGCGCCTCTGGCCCTCAAACGCCACGCCACCAGCAAGATCAAGCGCGTGGAAGATCTCATCCGCATCGGCACCCTGGGTTTCCGGGGCGAGGCGCTGCCCTCCATCGCCTCGGTGAGCCGCTTCAGCATCCGGACCCGCACCCCAGAGGCCCTCGGCGCGGTGAAGGTCTCCATCGCCGGCGGCAAGGATCTCACCATCACCGACGCTGCGGGCCCTGTGGGCACCGAGATGGTGATGACTGATCTGTTCTTCAACATCCCCGCCCGGCGGAAGTTCCTGAAGAAGCCCCAGACCGAGGGGTCTCACATTCAGGAGGCGGTACAGCGCCTTGCCCTGGCGCACCCGCACGTGGCCTTCAGGCTGATCCGCGACGGCCGCACGCTCACCGACGTGCCCCGCCACGACGATCTGCGCGATCGGGCCAGGGCCCTTTTCGGTGACGACGTCGCCGGGCGCCTGCAGCCCGTGAAGGCCGACGGGGCCTTTCACCTCGAGGGCTTCATCGGGCCCCCTGACAGCGCCCGCACCACAGCGCGGCACTACTACCTCTTCATCAACGGCCGCTTCGTGCGAGATCGGGTGATGATGAGCGCGGTGCAGGCGGCGTATCGCGACCACGTCAAGGGCGCCCGGCACCCCTTCGTGATCCTCGTCCTCACCGTGCCTCCAGAGGCGGTGGACGTGAACGTACACCCGGCGAAGACCGAGGTGCGTTTCGTGGACAGCGGCCCGATCCACCGGGTGATCTTTCGAGCGATCCGAGGGGTCCTCGAGGAAGACCCCTGGTCCGCGCCCGAAGATGTCGAGGTGCCCAAGGGGCGGGCCTACGCCCTCAAGAGCGGCGACACCGGCACGCTCTTCGATGGCAGTGCGCCGGCATCTCCGGGGCGCCCACAAGACGACCCGGCAAACGCTGCGCCCGAGCCTTCGGCTTTGGACGCCCACCGCAAACGGGTCTTCGACGTGATGGCCCGACTCTCTGCTCGCCGCAGCTCCATGCGGGGCACGCCGCCCCCAGCAGACTCGGCGACGCCCCTCGAGCTCGAAGAGGGCGTGTTTCCACCCCCTGGGGTGCCGTTGCCCGTACGGCGAGATCAGCCATCCGATGCGCCCACGGGTCCATCGTCGTTCGACCCTGGAGCAGGGCGCATGGGTGAGCCCATGACCGAGGTCGATTTCGGGATGGGGGTGCCTGCTGGGGTGCCACCATCCATGCCTGCTGGCTCTCCCGAGGGCGACACTGCAGGCGAGCCAGATGCTGCGGCCTCATCTACAGAGCAACTCGGCGAGACCACCAGCCCCTCTGTAGGCAAGGCACCCGCCATCGCCGAGCTTCTGGGCGCTCGGAAGGGCACTCAGAGCCGCGATCTCCCGCCGCGACCTCCAGAGCAGGACTGGCCCGAGATCGGCCGAGCCGAGGGGGCGGTGCCGTTCGGCGCGTTGCGCTTCGCCGGGGTGGTCGGCGAGCGGTTCGCGTTGTGCGAGTCAGGTGACGGGTTGCTGGTGGTCGACGTCGACGCCGCCGCGGAGCGGGTCATCTGGCAGAGGCTCCGCGAAGGCGCTGGCGACTTGGGTGTGCCTTTGCCCATGCCCGCGGTGCTCCACTTCAGCCCGGCGAGGCGTCAGCGCTACGAACAGCTGCAGAGTGCCCTGAGCCGCATGGGGTTTGCCCTTGAGCCCTTTGGGAAAGACGCCCTGGCCTTGAGCCGAGTGCCCATGCCCGCGGCGGGCCTGCCCGGCGGCGAGATCCTCGAGGCCCTGCTTGACGAGGCCACCGACGAGTCGGGGCTCTACTCCGCCCTCGCTGCTCGGGTGGCCAGGGCGCGGCCGTTGCGCAGCCTCACCGAGATCGCCGCCTTGTTGCAGGCGCTGCACCACAGCGAGATCAGCCTCGGCCGAGATGGCCAACGGGGCCCCTGGACGATGCTGTCCTTCGAGTCTCTGGGCCGTCGACCGTTCCCAGGCGGCCGCCCGCCCCTCGATCTCGACGAGGAGGAGACGTGACCGCCCCTCTGCTCTGCATCGTGGGCCCCACCGCCGTGGGGAAGACCGCGCTCTCCATCGCCCTCGCGCAGGCCACCCACGCCGAGGTGGTGAGCGCCGACGCCAGCCAGATTTATCAGGGCCTGGACATCGGCACGGGCAAAGTCACTGCTGATGAGATGGGCGACGTGCCGCATCACCTCATCGATGTGGTGCGCCCGGACGAGGCCTTCGACGCCCAGCGGTACATCGCCCTCGCCGATGCTGCCATCGCGGAGATCCGAGGGCGCGGGCGTCCAGTCATCGTCTGTGGCGGCACCGGGCTCTACATTCGGGCGTTGATCCACGGGCTGTGCCCTGCGCCTCCAGTGGACGACGCGATCCGGGCCGAGATCCAGGCTCAAATCGCCCAAGGTGAGCTGCCAGTATTGCACGCGGCCCTCGCCGAGGCTGATCCCGAGGCCGCCCGCCGCATCGCCCCCGCTGATCGTCAGCGCATCGAGCGCGCTCTGGGTGTGTTCCGCACCACAGGCCGCACGCTCTCGGCGTGGCAGGCGGAGCATCGCTTCGCCGAGCATCGTCATCAGGCCGTGTTCCTCGGCCTGAACATGGAGCGGCCGCAGCTCAACGACCGCATCGATCGTCGGGCCCAGGCCATGTTCGAGGGTGGCCTCGTCGACGAAGTGGCCCGCCTCGAGGCCGCGGGCTACGGGGCGGCGCTGAGGAGCATGTCGGCCATCGGGTATCGGTACGCCGCCGAGGTCCACCACGGCACCCTCACAAAAGCTCGAGCGATCGAGCTCACCGCCCGAGATACACGCCGGTACGCCAAGCGCCAGGTGACGTGGTTCAAGGCCCTCGAGGGGGTCATGTGGCACACGCCGCCGGTGCAGATCGTGCCGTTGCTCAAGTCGCTCGGGGCCGCAGGCTGGCCAGCAGGCACAGTCAGTGACGGCATCGACGAGATCTCTGCGGAGGAGACAAGCGTATGACTACAGCGCGTGGGCCAGCGGCCCCGCTCCAGGGCCAGGTTCGAGTGCCCGGAGACAAGTCCATTGGCCACCGGGCGTGCATCTTCAGCGCCCTCGCCGAGGGTCGGAGCACCGTCACTGGGCTCTCCCACGGTGCCGACATCAGCACCACCCTCGCCGTGCTCCAGCAGCTCGGCGTCGCTGCACAGATCACCCACGCCGACGACGGCACCCGCACCGCGGTGATCGAGGGCAGGGGGCTCGGCGGGCTCAGCCAGCCTGTGGGTGATGTGGACTGCGGCAACAGCGGCACCACCATCCGGCTGATGATGGGCGTCCTCGCTGGCCAGCGTCAGATCCAGGGGGCGCGGCTCATCGGCGACGCCTCGCTGAGTAAGCGGCCCATGGCCCGGGTCTCAGATCCGTTGTCCGCCCTTGGCGCTCACATCGAGTTGCCTGAGGGGGATCACCCGCCAGTGGTGATGAGTGGGGTCGTCTTGAACAGCCCTGAAGGCGCCATCGACACCGGCGGCGCCAGCGCCCAGGTGAAGAGCGCGTTGCTCCTCGCTGGGGTACAAGCGCAAGGGCCCGTGACCGTAGTGGAGCGTGGCCCCAGCCGGGATCACACCGAGCGCATGCTCCTCGGCCGCGGCGTGCCAGTACAGATCGAGGGTCGGCAAATCACGGTCACGCCTGTGTCGCAATGGCCGGCCATGGATCAGCGTGTCCCTGGTGATCCTTCGAGCGCGGCCTTCTGGCTCGGCGCCGCGGCGTTGATCCCCGGCAGCGACATCACGGTGGAGGGCATCAGCCTCAACCCCACCCGCACGGGCATCCTCGACATCCTCCAATCCATGGGGGCCGATCTACAGATCGACGCTCAGGGTGAGGCTGGGGGAGAGCCCATCGGCGCGGTACGACTCAGGTACCGTCCGCTCACCGGCGTCGACATCAGCGGTGACGTGGTGGTTCGGGCCATCGACGAGCTGCCCCTCGTGGCGGCCCTCGCAGCCCTCGCCGAGGGGGAGACGCGCATCACCGGCGCCCGAGAGCTTCGGGTGAAGGAGAGCGATCGGGTGGCGGCCATGGCGGAGATGCTCACCACGCTCGGCGGCCGCGTCGATGCCCTCGAAGATGGCTGGCACATCGAAGGTGTATCCACCCTCGGCGGTGGCGCGGTGAAGGCGTATCACGATCACCGCATCGCCATGGTGGCGGGGATCCTCGATCGGGTGACGACGGCGCCGGTGGTGATCGACACCCCCGAGGTGGCGGCGGTCTCCTACCCGACTTTTCTGACACAACTGAATCGGATGACAGCACGATGATCGTGGCGATCGACGGCCCCGCCGGGGCCGGGAAGAGCAGCGTCGGCAAGGCGGTGGCTCAACAACTGGGCTTTGTACGCATCGACACCGGCGCCCTGTATCGGGCAGTGGGCTTCGCCGCCACCCGCGGGCAGGTGGGCCCGGAGGATCCAGGGCTCGGGGCTTTTGCCTCGGGTCTCGATCTGGCCTTCGACGGTGATCGGGTGCTGCTCGATGGTGAAGACGTCACCGAGGCGATCCGCACGCCGGAGATGAGCAAGGCGGCGAGCCTCTATGCGGCGAAGATCCCGGTGCGCGAGGCGCTGCTGTCGCTGCAGCGCCGCCTGGGCCGCGCGCAGGATTCGGTGCTTGAAGGGCGTGACATTGGCACTGTGGTGTTCCCGGATGCCGAGGTGAAGATCTTCCTGACGGCGTCGGACGAGGCCCGCGCTCAGCGACGGCTCAAGGAGCTGGAGGGGAAGGGGATTACGGCATCGCTGGACGAGGTGCTCGCGGATATTCGCGCTCGGGATGCTGCAGATTCGGGCCGGGATGTGGCGCCCCTGGTTCAGGCGGATGACGCTGTGGTGGTGGATACGACAGCGCTGGACTTTGAGGGGGCTGTGGAGGCGTGTGTGCGGGTTGTGAAGAATCGGCAATAGGTTTGGCTCTTATTGCCTTTTAGAATTGGGAAGGATGTGTTTGTATCGCGTTTGTGTAATGAGTTGATTGATAGCTCTTTTAGGTTTGATGAGGTTGTGAATTGTGAAGTCTGTTGTTGGGTTTATTGTTGCTGTTTTTTCGGCGGTTGCTGGCGGTATTGCCGTATATGAGTTTGCTATTAAACAAAAACGAGAGGTTGTTGAGAAGCCAATAAATGTGACCCTTGAGTTTCGCCCCTTTTGGAATTGTACTGGGGAGTGTGACCGAAGCTTTGAGTTGAGTATTGATGAACGAGTACAGATGAGAGCAGAACTCGATGATATTTTTGACGATGATGGACACTGTATAGAAGTTTGGTCCAAAGACGTTAGATTATACCGTTCTGGCAGTTTTGAATATCGCCTAAGAGGCGAGTTTTGTGACTTGATCATGACTGAGGATGATATGCCCATGTACAAAACATATCCTGTCGACGTTACCGGGAACGCCGTTTTTAAGGATGGGGCGACCTACTTAATTGAGGTTGATTATGAAAAGAATCACGCGTCAATAGTGAAACGGTGAGTGTGGAGCCATTCTTTTGCGGATCGTAAAAGAGCCTTTTAGCTTGATTATGTTACGTGTCAGCTTCGATTGAAGGCTTCTCAGGTGTTTCAGCAGAAGCCTCAGCAGCCACATGGGTCTTGGCTGCTTTCTCCAACCCATCAGCACCTTGGGTGAAGTACGGCGCCGACTTGATGGCTTCCACATCAGCCTTGGCTTTACCCTCAGCAGGGGTCTTGGCCTCTGCCGGTGCCTCAACAAGCGTCTCCGCAACAGGCTCCACCTTGGCGTTCTCTTCCTTCTTCCCGGTGTATCCCTTGCCCTCAGGTCGATAGTTCTCCGCGGCCTTCTGAGCCACCGACTCCACCTCATCAGCATCACGGCGGCGCTTGCCACGCTTGCTCTTGCGGGGCTCCTCACGATCGCGGTCTCGCTCCTGACCACCCACCCTCAAGGTGTATCGGGTCATGGGCAGCTCGGAAGCCGGATCGAAGCGTGAAGCGGCCTCGAGCCCGGCCATGGCCACGGCTTCGGCGCTGGGTAGGGCGTCGTACACCGCGTGCATGGCCCCAAGGGCATAGCGGCGGCCTGAGCCCAGAGCCTCGAAGCGGTTCAGCTCCACCACCGAGCGATCGGCCCCAGCGCGGAAGATGCCCCGAGGTGAGATGATGAGGCACGCTGGCAGGGTGAGGCCCTGAGCGCGAAGCGCTTCGGCAAGATCACCCAGAGTCTCGAAGATGGACAGCGGATCGTACAGGTGCCGCTTCGACCCTTTGTGGCTGAAGTGGTGCTGCGCGGCGAGGCGCACGGCCACTGAGCCATCGAAGCCGATCCAGGACTTACCCACTCTGATGATCTTGTCGCTCTGGCTGATGAAGCCGGCGAACTCTTCGGTGCCCTCGAAGATGGAGAGGGTGTCGGCGGCGATGCACACCTGATCGCCCTTGCGGACGACGACGAACGTACTCATTTGAATGCTCCTCAGCTGAAGTCTCGGGGAGCATTGCGCGACGTAGGGGAAACATCAAGAGCGCCGATGAGGGCCAGCCTGCCTTTTGTTTCTGGCTTGGTGCGCTGCTGTGGTTTCGGGGGTCGCTCCGCTGGTGAGAGAGTCTTCGGGCACGGGCACGGGCACGGGCACGGGCACGAGTTTATTCGACTTTTGGCTCATGGCCCTGTCGGAGGTCAGGGCGAAGGTGGGCTTGATTCGTTCCAAGAGATTCAGCCTCGGACTCTACTGAGCACACTCGTAAAACTCGTGCCCGTGCCCGTGCCCTGTACCAATTGGATTGTCGCTTTGGATCTTGATGCGAGGCATCTGAGAACACCACCCGTACCCAGTACAGCGAATA
>JBKAGE010000005.1:0-76843 GCA_046290225.1 Bradymonadia bacterium
GGCGACTGATGCAGGAGCGCCGGATGCGGGAGATCCGCACGTCCGGTGCGATGGGGGGCGGGCAACGCGGTACTACGCCGCGACCCGCCTACCCTACCGCTGTACGTGCATGACATTTTTCTGACTTGTATGGATGCTGTGTTGGGGGCTTTTTGGGGGAGTGGGGTCGCCTCGTAACTTGGCCAGAATGGTCGTATTGAAAAATCTTTGATTTAAGGTCTGTGCATGCTTGCCGATGGTGAAGACACCATTCACCACGCCACACGGTGGGCACCATGACGCTTACACAAGTCAGACAAGAACTCTCCACCCAACTCGACAATCCCGTCTTTATGTCTTCGGTCGTGATTCGGGTGTTGCTCGGTACAGGGGTCAACCTCAAAGAAATCAAGCCTGAGCAGGATCGAGACGCCGCAGCTGTGAGCAAGGTGCGCTCGTTCATCGGCACCCTCGGTTACTCGGTCTAAGGAGAGCAAACATGTCAGAGCAACAGTTCAAGAGCAGCGCCACCACTGAGACCGAGACCGATAAGGTGGTCTCCACCATCGCCGCTGATTTCGAGGGCATCGAGCCCGCGGCGATCGTCTTTTTTTGCAGCCACACCCATGACGGGGCGGCGATCTCTGGTGGTCTGAAGGCTACATACCCCGAGGCCGAGATCATCGGTTGCACCACAGCAGGAGAGTTCACCGAGAAGCTCTCTGTGACGGGGGCCGTGACCGCCATGGCCATCCCCAATAGCCGGACCGAGCAGGTGGTGGCGGCGTTGGTGAAGCATGAGGGCAAGGCTGCTGATGGGGTAAAGGCTGCCGCTCAGGGCTTTGCGTCGAAGATCGGCGAGGTTGACTTGCGATCTCTCGATCCGGGCCGTTGGGTCGGGGTGGTACTCATCGACGGGCTGCACGGCAGCGAAGAGCAGGTGAACGCAGCCCTTGGCGAGGCATCGCCTTTGCTTAACTTCGTCGGCGGCTCTGCAGGTGACAACCTCGCCTTCCAGAGCACCCAGGTCTTCTACAATGGTGAGTCCACTGATGACGGCACCGCACTGTTGCTCATGGAGATGAGCCGCCCCTTCGAGGTGGTGAAGACCTGCAGTTTCACGCCCATGGGCAAGACCTTCACCATCACCAAGGCCGACGAGGCCACGCGTACGGTGTACGAGTTCGATGGTCGCCCGGCGGTGGAGGCATACGCTGAAGCCCTCGGTGTGACCCCCGAGCAGATCGATGGCTCGATCTTCATGCGCCACCCTGTGGGCATCATGCTTGAGGACAAGCCCTGGATCCGGAGCCCTCAGCAGCAGGCGGACAATGGCGGCATCAAGTTCTACTGCTCCATCATCGAGGGGATGGAGGTGTCGCTGATGCAGTCCACAGATCTCGTGGCCGAGACGCGCCGTGCCCTCACTGAGGTGGCCCGTCAGCTCTCGGAGGTGAATGGGATCCTCGGCTTTAACTGTATCTTGCGTCGTCTCGAGATGGACTCCGACGATACGCATGGGGCCTTCACGGAATGCTTCGACGCACCGACTGCGGGTTTTCACACCTATGGTGAGAGCTGGCTCGGCCACATCAATCAAACCCTCACAGCCATCGTCTTCAGCTGAGTACGAGAGGCTGGCTACCATCAGATGGGTTGAATATCTGTGATGCTCGCCCGTGTTGAGCCAGGATGGCTTCAACACGGGAGTGGCCTATGTCTGTACGTCGTCTGTGGACTCTGTGTGCCTTGTTGGGTGTCTTGGGCTGTGATGAGCGGCCCGACAAGATCCCCGTAGAGCCTGCAAAGCAGCCGAAAGCGCAGAAAAAAGCCGATGAGCCCGTGGTGCCGCCCGCCCCTGCGGTGCCCGACCGGATCGTGTCGTTGCGCAAGGCCATGGACGCCTCGCTCAACGATCACGCAGGGCGGTTGATCGACCGGCCCGTCCTCGAAAAAGCCCCCCACTACCAGATGACCTTCGAGGTGGACTTCGATCTGTTCACCTACACCGGTACGCAGAAA
Organism: Bradymonadia bacterium; assembly: GCA_046290225.1. Lineage (GTDB taxonomy): Bacteria > Myxococcota_A > Bradymonadia > UBA7976 > UBA1532 > JBKAGE01. The sequence continues at coordinate 2,002 of JBKAGE010000005.1, forward strand.
GCCTTCATCACCAACAACGAGCGCGAGCCCTTGAGCGAGCTGCGCTACATGCTCTACCCCAACGTGCCCGAGCTGGTGAACGGTGGGGTGAGCAACCTCATTGTCGACGAGGCCAAGGTTGCTGGGGTGAAGGTCTGGCACACGCTCTCTGGCCCGGTGATGAGCGTGCCTCTGAAGACCCCGCTGGCGCCTGGCGAGACCGTCGAGGTGGATCTGAGCTTTCGGGGGGTGATCCATCGTATGCCCGAGCAGGCCGCCGACATGCAGAGCATGGCGGTGCAGCAGATGATCGAGATGATGACCGGGGGCATGCACACACATCAGCAGGGCCACGGCTATGGGGTGTTTTCCGTGAGCGGAGGCATCATCAGCCTCGCCATGGCCTATCCCCAGCTCGCCGCCTACGACGAGCACGGTTGGGATGTCGATCCCGGGTCGGAGATCGGAGATCGAAGCTACTTCGACATCAGTCATTTTGAGGTGGACGTCATCGTGCCCGACGGGGTGCAGGTCATCGCCTCGGGTGTGCACACAGGTGAACAGAAAGGCACGGGCCGTGGTGGGGTGAAGACCACCCACACCTTCGCCGCTGCTGGGGTGCGGGAGTTCGCCATGCAGATGTCGCCGGGGTACGTCTCCGCTTCACGCATGGTAGATGGCGTGAAGGTGAACGCGTGGTTCCTCGAGTCTCACCGCCCCGCGGGGCAGGCCACCCTCGATGTGGCTTGCGAGGCGCTGAAGATCTTCAACCGTGACTTCGGGCCGTATCCCTACACAGAGCTCGATGTGGTCGAGGCCCCTCTCACGGGTGGCGCCGGTGGGGTGGAGTTCCCCGGCATGGTCACCATCGCCCAGATGTTCTATGGCAACAGCGGCATCGCCGTGGATCCGCAAATCGGCGCCACGGGACAGCAGTACATCGAAGAGACCCGGGCCTTCGTGGTGGCCCACGAGGTGGCACATCAGTGGTGGAACGCCGTGGTGGGCAGCGACAGCAAGCGGCACCCCTTCGTAGATGAGGCATTGGCGAACCACAGCGCCGTCCACTACTTCCTCACCGCCCATGGCCCTGAGGCTGCTGATCGCCAGCGCAGTCTGCAGCTCGCGCTGAACTATCACGTGGCGTTGATGACCGGCGCTCAGGATCGCCCGGTGGATCTGCCGGTCCGTGACTTCAACGGCATGCTCGAGTACGCCGCCATGGTCTACGCCAAGGGGGCGATGTACTACGACGAGGTGCGTGAGATCATGGGTGACCGGGCGTTCTTGCGGGCGATCCAGGGGTACTATCGCCGCTTCGCCTTCAAGGTGGCCCGGCCAGAAGATCTCACCCAGTCCTTCGTGGCCCATACGCAAAAGCCCGAGACGGTGAAGCGCCTGACCCGACGCTGGCTGCACGAGAGCCACGGCGCAGAAGACATCGGTGGCATGTCGGTGGTGGACATCCTGGGCCACCTCGGCGGCGACGCGATCCTGGGCCAGCTCGATCCGCGGGTGCGCACACTCATCGAGCACAAAGGCTCGGGGGAGCTGGGCAAGCTGCTCAATCAGCTGGTCGACCCAGAGGCCCGTGGTGAGGCGATCAACCACGAACAAATCGCCGATTTGCTGGGTCAGCTGGTGGCCGCCGACGATCAGGAGATGGCCCGGATGTTGTCAGCCTCGGGTCGCCTGTTGGCGCGTCTGGGCAGTGGTGAGCGCTTGCGCGCCGGCGAGTTGATGCGAGAGCTGGGGCCAGATCTCGCCGGCGGAGATCGCCAGACGCAGATGATGCTCGAGGCCATGGGCATGATGCTCGACGCCCTCGACGAGCCCGCAGCGCAGGCGCCTCCGCCGCGCCCTCGACGCCAGAGGAGGCAACCACAGCCGAGTCATCCGTGGTGATGCTTATACCTTCGGCGGGTACTTCGACAGCTTCCTTTGCAGAGAGCGCCGATGCAGCCCCAAGCGGCGGGCCGCTTCGCTGATGTTGCCACCGCAGTCCGCCAGTACCCGGTTGATGTGCTCCCACTCCGCTCGGGCCAGCGTTGGCGCTTGATAGTCCACCTGCGTGGCGCTTTGAGGGTCCGATTGCCCGCGATCGAAGGCTGCCAGCACCTCGTCGGCATCGGCGGGCTTCGAGATGTACCAGACCGCACCCAGCCGCACCGCGTCGAGGGCCGAGGCGATGCTGCCGTAACCGGTGAGCATCACCACTCGTGTGGCGGGCTCTACAGAGAGCATGTCTTGCAGCAACTCCATGCCTGATCGACCGGGCATTTTGAGATCGAGCACCGCCAGCTCTGGTGCCTCTGTGTGCACCTGGGCCATGGCCTCTTCGTAATCAGCCGCCGTCGTCACCTCAAGGCCGCGTTTGCTCAGGGCACGGGCCAGACGAGCTCGGAACACTGGATCATCGTCGACCACCAGCATCGACATGCCAGTGAAGTCCATTGGGTGAATGCCCTGCTCAGACATCAGTGCTCCTCCAGCGACACACTCAACGGCAGGTGCACCTCTGCTGTAGTGCCTTCACCAGGGGCCGACTCGATCGTCAGCACGCCACCGAGCTGATCGATGAGGGTGCGGGTGACGAAGAGGCCCAGGCCCATACCCTCTCCTGGTGATTTGGTCGTGAAGAACGGGTGCTCTGCTCGGGCGAGGGTGTCGGCATCCATGCCCGTGCCCTGATCTCGAACGGTAAAACAGGCGTGATGATCGTGGAACCACGCCTTGACGATCACTGTATCCGTCGAGGCGTCGAGGGCGTTCTTCACCAAGCCCCGCAGCGCCCTGGACAGCGCCCGGGGCAGGGTGCGTAGCCGGCCAGTGTCTGCCGTGGTGTGTACACGGGCCTTCAATGGCTCGGGCAGCCCGTCGAGGGTCTCGTGTACGAGATCATCGAGGCTGATCTCTTGAGGGCTTTCTCCCGCTGGGCTGCCGGCGTCGCTCGCCATTTGATCGAGCACCGCCCGACATCGAGCCACCTCAGCGCGGATCAGCGCGGCGTCTTCGAGGGCATCATCGAGGGCGCTCTCACCCGTCTCGAGATCGCGCTCCAGCTCCCGAGCCACCAGGGCGATGGTGGACAACGGCGTCGAGAGCTCGTGGGCTGCCCCTGCAGAGAGGGTGGCCAGGGCGCCGAGGCGGGCGCTCTTGGCGCGGGCTTCGGCGAGGGCTTCGGCCTGAGAGGCCAGGGCCCGGGTGATGCGATACAGGAACCACGCGATGAAGCCCGCCGTGAGGCCAAAGGCCAGCCACATGCCCCGCATGTGCATCGACATGTCGTGGTGGCCGTGGGGATCGTGATGACCCAGAGGCCAGTGATCCACAAAGAGCAGCCCGTAGAGCCCGAAGGCCATCACCGTGAGGGCGGCGCTCAGCCTGGGCGGCAACACCACGGCGATGAGGGCGATGTGCACCAGGTAGAGAAAGCTGAAGGGGTTGAAGGGACCACCGGTGAAGTAGAGCAGAGCGGTGAGGCAGACCAGGTCGAGGGCCACCAGAGTGACGATGAAGCCTCTGCTCTTTGCTGGGTGTCGTCGGCGCCAGAGATGCCCTGCGGCGTTCGAGGCCCCCTCGATGAGCACCACGGCGATCAAGGGCACCCAGGGCAGGGCGAGGGCCACCTGTACATAGGCACCCACCATCAACATCACCTGAAGCGCCATGAGGCTCCAGCGCAGCTTCAGCAGCCACGACAGGTTGAGCGTGTCGGCGTTGCTCATGGCGTACGGACCTCGAGCTGTATGTGGTTCGAGAGCCCGGTGAAGAGCTGTCGTGATCGCGCAGCTGCGTCGTCGTCGAGCAGATCGACCTCGGCAAGCCAAGCTTCTAGATCGAGGCCCACTGCGATGTGCACGTGATCTGTGGCGTCGCTCAGCTCGAGCGGCCCGAGGGGCAGGCTGATCGTCGACTGGGCTGCGCCAAGCACACGCACCGAGATCGACTCATCGGCTGATGTGCGCAGTGTGCCGTCCAGATCGAAGGTGCGGCCTTCCATGTGGGTGTGGTCGTCGAGGCCCACTGCGTCGGCATCAGCAGGCGCCAGCGTCACCTCCAGAGTGCACCAGCGCCCCGGGGGCGGGCTCAACATCGCCAGAGCTGCGCCGGTTTCGGGCAGATGCGCAACGTCGCTCACCACCGGCACCCCACTGCGGGTCGGATCGCTCGCCGAGTGGGCGTGGGCAGTGCCGATCAGCCAGCGCAAGGCGCCGCCAGAGGTCTCTTCTGGTGTGCAGCGGACGAGGGCCGTGGACCAGATCGTGAGGCCGAGGTTGCTGATCTCCAGGGATCCTTGTGGGTGAGTGATCCGGGCGCTCTGGTGTTGCAACGAGACATCGACGGTGATGCCGTCGCGTTGAGTGAGGCAGCTCGCCAGCAGACCTGTCAGGGTGAGCACCAGGGCGACGTGCAGCGATGCCGACGCTACAGATCGACAGTGAGTCCGGAGATCCACATCCAGCCTTCCCGGCGCTGCGCCGCTTGACCATCGAGCACCGGTGCCCGGGCCACAACATACACCAGCCAGTCGGTGCGGACCTGAGCCGTCACACCACCTGCCACCATGAGCAGGCTGCCCCCTGTGGTGTTGTCGGTGATGCCGTTCACGGTGTCGGTGGCAGAGAGCCTGCCGTCCAGGCCTGCGCTCACTGCCAGCATGGTGCCGAGTTGATGTTGAAGCGTGACCGAAGCAAGCGCTGTGGCCCCTGGTCTCCGATCGCCGTAGCCCGTGGTGGGCAGCTCTACCCCCGCGCTGCTCCAGAGCGACCAGGGGTGAGCGCTCCAGGCATACCAGAGACCCGTGAGGGGCACCCAGGCGCCGACGCCGGGCTGGGCGTCTTCGATGAGGGGACCGTCGGGGTCGGCGACTTCGGGCCCCGTGGGCAGGCGTACCCCACCGCTCACGCCGAAGAGATGTCGAGGGGCAAAGGCTCGATCTTGAAACAGTTGCCAGCGCCCCCGGAGCTCGAGATCGCCGAGGTGGGTGAGATCACTGCGGGCGAGGTTGGCCGAGGTGTAGACACGGCGGACCAGCGGCACGCGGAGGGCGATCTGTATCTCTCGCGCCGGGGCATAGACGGCACCGAGGGTGAGCCGTTGATCCTGTGTGTGCTCTCGCTCAAGGGCGCCCACCTCGGCCACGGACTCCGATCGCCACTGGGCTTCGAGCCCCACCCGCAGGCGACCATCGAATCCGCGACCTGTGCCCATGAGCGTCAGGGTCTGATCACCACAGGCGCAGGTTGCGCAGGGCCGAGCCGGAGAGGGCCAGCCACACAACAGAGGCCCGATGAGGAGAGGCAACCACCGCACGGATCACTCCACACAGAAAGTCAGCCGCAGCACATCGGGCTGGCTGCCTTCGAGATGCAGGTCGAGCTGCCAGAGGCCCTCGGCGTACATGTCTGCCGTGAAGCGGTAGACCGCAGGCTCCATCTGGAGCAACGGCACCTCAGGTGCTTCACCCTCTGGAGACACCAGCTCGACTTCGAGGGCGAGATCAGGTCGCGGGGCACCGGAGATCGGGTTGAGCACCCACAGATGAAACCGGTGCTCACCGTGGCCGATCACCCCCTCGTCGTTGGCTGCAGGCGCGTCAGCATCACGGAGCTCGATGGCGTAGAGGCCTGCCTCGGTGAGCCGTTGCATGCCCGGGCGGTAGTGGTCGTGCTCACCGATGCAGGGCTGACTGTGGCCATGGGCGTCAGCCGTGGCGGGCTCGAAATCATGTTCTGTGCCACAGCCAGTGAAGGCGAAGGCCAGCGAAGCCGCACAGCACATTGCGGTGGGGCCGAAGAGCAAAGGAGTAGAGGGCTGCGTACGCATGGGCGCACTGTAGCCAGCAGCTGAGCCGTGACCATGCGACACGTTGTCGCACAGCCCACCAGAGGGCTTCTCTGTGGTTTCGTAGGTCGATCCTCTTCGGTCGATCGTACGGGCCGTGCATGATGCCCCATCGGCATCGCACGTGTTCAATGACGACGAGGTAGAGATCATGGGGAAGATGGGTCGAATCTGTGCCGGCGCCCTCTGGGTCGCGGCGATGGCCGCCCCACTGGGCTGCGGGGATCGAAACGCCACCCCAAAGGATGGCAAGTCGGGCAGCGCCACGACAGGGGCCAGCGCCAAGGCCAGGCCGCTGGAGAACAGCGAGCAGGCGGCCCTCGACATCATCCGGGCCGCCGGTGATCGGGCGGCCCTCCTCATGGCTTTCTATCCCGAAAAATACGCTGAGGATCACCGACAGCTCACCGCCCTCGGCATGAAGCTGCCCGGGGAGCTTCGCCGGGCCCTGGCCAGCGTCGACAGCGTCGAGTCCCTGCTCGCCGCCTGGATGGACGGCAAGATCGATCCCACTGCTCTCAAAGGCTGGGACAAAGCGCGGCCCACGGTCCTCGCCCTCGCCGAAGCGCCCGAGGCCGGCCCCCCGGGCTATGTCGCCTCCGGACCTCTCGAAGGCCGCGAGGGCTTGCGCCATCGGATCATCCTCCCCGCGACAGATCCTCAGGCGCTCCTGAACTCTCTCGCCGACACCCTCGACAAGCAGTCCCGGGGCCACACCATCGGCAAAGAGAAGGTGTGGGAGATCTACGAGGGCCGCTGGCTCAGCCTGCAGGCGGCGAAAGATCATGTGCACGGGGTGATGATCGTGAACGGTCCTCAGACCCTCGAGGCCCGCACGAAGCTCGGCCCCGTGATTGTGCCGATCCATGCCCAGGCGCCGGTGACCCCGGCCCTGGTGCACGCGGTGACCGCCGAGAGCCCTGTGGCCTTCGTCGTGCAGCCCTGGAACTTCCGGAGCGCCTCCGCCTGGGAGGGCATGGGCCAGGCTGCCCTCGCCGTGGGCGACGCCGATACCCTCTCCCCGAACATGCTCGATCAGCTGACCGTCGCGGCCCGGAGCATCGTGCTCGGCTCAGAGGCCCTGATCCTCGACGAGGGGGCCGACTTCGACGCCCACGCCCTCACCTTCTCCGTGGATGATCAGCAAGTGGCGGTGCAGCTGGTGTCGGCCCTTACCCCGGAAGGCCGTACCCGCTGGGTGAGCAACACTGGGGGATTGCCAGCGTTGAAAGCCGGGGTGGAGCCCTTTGCCACCTTCGATGTGGGACTCGACGGCCAGACCATGCTCGAGGCGTCGTCGTTGCCGCCGGCCTTCGGGGGCCGACTGCCCAGGATGAGAGACATCTCGTACGCCATCTCCGAGTGTGGCTGGGGCTGCACTGCGCACTTTGGCCTGAGGCACCCCACAGGTGTGATCAAGGCCATCGCCCAGGCGGTCTCCAAGGAGGCGCCTGTGCCCCTCGATCTCAAGGGCGCGCGGGTGGTGGTCATGCCCCGGGGTGAGGCCCCTGTGCCCCCTGTGGCCATGGCCATCGAGGGCACCGCAAATGGGGTGGAGAAGCTGCAGGCGCTCTTCAAGGCCGCCGAGAGCGATCTCAACGTGAAGACTGCCTCCACTAAGGGCCGGCACTGGCTGCTCGCGAGCTTCCAGGCCGACGCCGATGCCATCTTCGATCTCGGTCAGATCGAGCCGGCAAAAGACGGGCATCTTTTGCAGAGCACGGTGATGGCCAAAAAGATCGCCATGGGTCAGGACTTCAGCCTGCTCGAGATGCTCACCGTCAACTTCGAGCGGATCGACCTCTCCAGCACAGTGCAGGGCCCTGTCATGGCCACGCAGCTCGTCCTGAGCGCTGCAGGCAAGCCAGCGCCCACCGTCGACTTTGCCACCCTCGGCGCCCACACGTGGCAGAGCCCCATCGTCACCGACGAGGGCACGCCGACCTTCAAGTGCGCGAGCCGCGTGAGCCGAGAGCTCGCCCAAGGTCTGAAGGCCATGAACAACGCGGCACCTGATCAACGGCAGATGTTGGTGGCGAGGGCCTTGGATGCTGCCCGCTCGGACCTGGATTGCCTCAAGGCAGACCCGCGCATGGCTTCGGTGGCCTACAACCTCGAAGGCGCGTTGCTCAGCGTGGAGATTCGGCAGAGCCAGCGACAGATGAACTATGCAGGCATGGGTCGCGCCATCGACCGGCGATGTACTGATCCGAAGGCGCAATGGTGCGCCCCCTTCATGGCCAACTACAAGGCACTGCCCGCAAAGCTCAAGCAAGCGAGCCCCCCTGTGTGCGACACCCACGGAGATCGGGAGAGCCCCGTGGTGCGGATCGCCATGCTCCCCGACGCCCTGTTCCTCAACGAGCAACCCACCACCCTCGCGGCGTTGCCGGAAGCTGTGAAGGCGCTCATCCCTCGACATGGTGATGCCGAGGCGTTGATCCTCTCTGACCCTGAAGTGCAACACGGCGAGGTGCTGAAAGTGCTCGATGTGCTGCAGGCATCGAAGCTCAAGCAGCGACTGCTCACCATCGACGAGACGGAGTGCCCCAAGCCCGACGAGGATCCCCTCAAAGGCGGCAATGGGCTCGGCGCGGGCCTGGCCGGGATCCAACATGCGGAAGACCCTGCCGAGCAGCAAAAGAAGCAGCCCCAAATCGGGAAAGGCGCACCCACCGTCATGGGCGCCCTGAGCAAAGAGGTCATCCAGCGGGTCATTCGGGGCAGCATGAACGGGTTCAAGTACTGCTACGAGAAAGAGCTGGCCAAGAACCCGAGCCTCGCGGGCAAGACCACCGTGAAGTTCACCATCAGTGGCAACGGCAGCGTGGTGAAGGCCACTGCCGAGGGCATGCCCGTTGTGCACACGTGCATGGAGAACAGGGCCCGTGCGCTGCGTTTCCCCGCGCCCAAGGGGGGCGGCATCGTCATCGTGAAGTACCCCTTCATCTTCAAGGTCGACGGGGCCGAGAAGAAGGACACGGTGGTGCCCGTGGTGCCGAAGGCCGCCCCAGGCAAGGCCGGGTCGGTGCATCGCACGATCAACGCCCACATGCCCCTCTTCAAGCGGTGCTACCTCAAGGCGCTTCAGCGCGATCCCAGCCTCGCGGGCCGGGTGAAGGTGGTCTTTACCGTGACCCCGGACGGCACGGTGACCGAGGCCACCAGCGAGGGCATGAACGAGGTGAAGGGCTGTATGGAGGCCACAGGCAAGCGGGTGAAGTTCCCCGCCCACAGCGAGGGCAAGCCCATGAAGATCGCCTACCCCTTCATCTTCACACCAGGCTGATCTGCCCCGTGATGGTCAATGCACCCTCGAATGTGTATACATCGAGGCCATGAACACACGGACCATCAGCGTTGTCAGTCGCTTCGAATTGCGGCAGGCCCTCAGGGCGCCCGGTGGCGTCTTGTTCCTCGCCCTCTTCGGCATCTTCTTCGGGTGGGTGTTGCTCAAGCTGCACGGCTTCGCAGACGAGCTCATCACCCTCAAGTCTCAGATCGGCAACGTCGACGCGTCGTCCATCGGCGACACCCTCGGATGGCTGAGCTGGCTCATCGACATTGAAGGGCCCGCCTTCATCGAGCTGCTGCAGAGCCACTCGCCCTTCATGGTGCTGGCGTTCTATCTCGTCATCGGGGCCACGCCGTTCATGGCGTTGCTGGCCTCCTTCGACCAGATGGCCACCGACATCAACACCCGCCATCTGCGCTTCTTGCTGCTGCGGGCCGATCGACAAAGCATCTTCGTCGGCAAGGCCCTGGCAGCGTTCCAGCTGTACGCCATCGCCACGGGCATCTACGCCTTCGCCGCCTGGGGCATCGGGGTGAGCGCCGGCGCCGCAGATGTCGGCGAGGTGCTCTATGTCCTGCGCATCTGGGCCACCTGCTTGTTCTTTGCCCTGCCGTTCATCGCCCTCTCGGCGCTCAACGCTGTCTGGGTGGGCAACGCCATGTTGGGGTTGCTCGCATCGCTGCTCTACATCGTGCTGGCGTGGATGATGGGCGCCGTGGCCTCGTACGCCAACCCGGCCATGGTCAAGATCGGCCTGCTCTCACCTTCTGCCTGGAAGTACGAGCTCTTGCTCGACGACTTCGCGGGCCTGACGCCTGTGTTGATCCACGTGGTCGTGTTCACAGTCATCGCCGGCATCGCGGGCTTCACCATCGCCATGCGGCGAGACGTCTGAGGGGGTCGTCATGAGCATGTTGCAGATCAGCGGCGTACACAAAGCCTACAAGGCCGTCCGGGCCCTCAATGGCGTCGACATGACCATCGGCGATCAGGGCATCTACGGCCTCGTTGGGCCCAATGGTGCCGGCAAGACCACGCTCTTCTCGGTCATCTGCGGGTTCCTCGGCGCCGACAGCGGGACCGTCACCGTCGCTGGCCAGAAGGTGAGCCCCCAGCAGCCTCCTGCCTCCGGAGTCCTCAGCATTCTGCCACAGGATGCGCGGTTCCCCACCGGGGTGCCCGTGGGCGAGCTGCTCACCCACTACGCCCGACTTCAGGGCATGAGCAAGGGCAAGGCCAGAGTCGAAGCAGAGCGGGTGCTCGCCCTCGTGAACCTCTCCGAGGTGTTCAAGCGATCTGCGAGCACGCTCTCACACGGCATGTACAAGCGCGTGGGCATCGCCCAGGCCTTCATCGGCAACCCCAAGCTGGTGATCCTCGACGAGCCCACTGCGGGCCTCGACCCCCACGCCGCTCGGGAGGTCCGGGGCATGGTGCGGTCGATCTGTATCGATCGCTGCGTCATCGTGAGCAGCCACAACCTGCTTGAGATCGAAGATCTCTGTCAGCACGTGACGATCCTGCACAAAGGTCAGGTGGTGCGTCAGGCAGAGATGGGCGCCATCAAAGGTGAGGGGGCCGAGGTCTCGTTCCGCATGTCCAGCGAGCCCGACGCCGATGTCTCGGCCAGGCTCGCGAGCATGCCCGAGGTGAGCGGGGTGGAGTGGGACGTGAACGCCGGCCGGCTGCGGGTGCTCATCAACACCAAGATGACGACCCCTGAAGAGGTCAGCAGCACGCTGGTTCAGGTGCTGGTCACCTCTGGGGTGAAGTTCCTCGATATGTCGGTGGGGGCCAGCCTCGAAGACCGCTTCTTGCGGGAGACCGGCGGAGAATAGGGTGGGGTGCTCGTGGTGCCGAGCAGGTTGGGTCAGGCCGCTGCTGCGCCGCCTGCATAGCTGCGCGAGGCCACGAGGGCCAAGGCGCAGGCTACCAAACCCACGATGTTCATGATGCCAAAGGTTGTGAGGAAGATACCTCCCAACTCACCGATGATGCCCAAAGCGGCGATGATGAGCACGAAGTTGGCGGCCTTCTGCATGAAGAGCATCACGCCACCGGCGATCTGCAGACCACCGACGATCATCAGGAAGATGCCGAAGATGCCGAGCAGGCCGGCGTTCTCAGTGGCGCTGGCGGCGGCCTTGAGGGTTTCCTCCTCTGCCTTGATCTGCTCAGCAGTCTTCTTGGAGCCGTCCGGGTTGGTGGCGGAGATGGTGCCGCTCTCTGCGGCGCTGTTGACCGCGGCACCACCGGCGCCGACAGCGCCGTAGCCGAGGCCACCGATGAGGTTGAAGATCGCAGTGATGATGATGAGTACACCGGCAGCAATACGCATGGGACGTCTCCTCTAATGGGCCCATTGAGTGTTGTAGTTGTGGGCACGAGGTAGCACGAAACGGCGCCAGACCACAGCGGTTTATGCGACGAATTTTCTCAGCGTGCGATTTGAATATGGAGGGCACTCACCCGTCTGCGCTGAGTTCCGGCGAAGCCATCAATCAGCCAGCCATCATCTGTCTCGCCAATACATCTGCACCATTCTCTGACATCTGCATGCCCTGTAGGTGCTCAACCCGCCACTTCTGATTATCGAGGGTGCGATGGAAGGGGCGATACAGGGTGCGATCCCCCAGGCCCAGCCACTGCGTTTCCCAGAAGAAGTTGTACCCACCACCACCAATGAGCCGATCCGCCCCAGGCAAGTAGGGGGCCAGCGGAAAGATCGCCTCTCCGCGATGCATCGACAGGGACACCAGCATTTCGTGAGGACCCACCCCGAACTCCGCCTCGAGGTCGGCCACCTCTCTCCCTTCGCCGAGGCCTGTGTGGGCGAGCAGCGTCAGCGTGCGATCAGCGGGCACCGAGAAGAGATCTCGCAGCTTCGAGGGTGGGTGGCACTCATCGGGGTTCACGATCACCACCGGAGGCACCATGTCGTCGAGGGTGTGGTGCTCCATGGGCTCGATGGCGATGACCTGGGCGAAGCGGCGGCGGTCGAAGCGCAGCATCGGCGGCCCGGCAAGCCATGGGCGAGGCACTGTGTGCAGCAACAGCCACGCCTCACACCGTAGCTGAGGCAGCAGGTGATGGATCGACACCCAGAAGTGGTCGACGAGCAATAGATCCGGGTCGAAGGCCTGCAGCGCCTCGGCGAGGGGGCTCGCGGCGATGGCTGCGGGGCTGCGGGCGCTCTCCCGGGTCAGCGTCAGCGCAGTGTAGTCATCACGCAGGCCTGTTGCGTAGGGCATCGGCGGTCCGAACATGCGGTAGTCGCCGGTGAAACCCTGTCGTCGCAGGCCGTTGCCCAGGGCCACCCCTCGGGCGAGGTGTCCGGCGCCGCCCATCGTCGCGGTGAAGTAGGCGATGCGCACGGCTCGGCCTTATTGAGGGAGGAGCTCGTTGATGTTGAGCACGTAGTTGCCCACCTCGCCACCGTAGCCGCCGATGACGATGATCACCGTCTCTTCAGCGAGCAGCTCGAGCTCCACTGCAGAGGCCACTGTCTCATTCAGATCATCGTCGTCGTTGCAGGCGAGGGCCTCTCGGGGCATGCAGGCTGCTGGCAGCACGTACATCACTGTATCGAAGTCAGATCGCTGGAGGTCGAAGCGGAAGAAGCCGTCTCGGGGGGCGGTCCATTGCACACCAACGTCTTCCCCGTTGGGGGTGACGCAGTCGAAGGGGGGGCTGTGATCCCGCCCCTGGCCGGAGAGGTTGCCCTCGAGCACGGCGTTGCCCTCCTGAGACTGGATGTCGGTCTCGAAGCATTGCTGAGCGCGGAACTGCCTGACCTCTACCAGACCATCGCCGATGGGCTCGATCTCCACCACCAGCTCGAAGTCCTGGATGTCGCCGCAGGCGTCTTCGAGTGACAGGCTCAGTCGACCGATGCCTTCTGCGTAGACGTCGATGGACTCGCCGAGCTCGGCGACGAGGATCTGCCTGCCATTCTCTGCACGCTCGATGCGCACGGGCACGAAGATCTCGTTGCCGCCGTCATAGCCACCGTAGGCGTCGAAAGCGAAGGGCTCCACCAGCAGGTCGGCATAGACCAGCTCGGCACCAGGGAGGACCTCTACGGTGATCGTGGCGGTTTCGGGGTTGAAGCCGGTGAGGCTGCCCTCTTCGAAGTTGAGCAGATCACTGTCGAGGGGGGCTGCAGGACACACCCGGCATTCCACCGTCTCGAAGTCAGGCCAGGTGCCCTCCGGGCAGGGGCAGGCGTCGCCGAAGCCGTCACCGTCGCTGTCGAGCTGCTCGGGATCTGCCACATCGGGGCAGATGTCCACGTCGCCACAGATCATGTCCATGTCAGCGTCGTTGTCTGGATCAGCAGGGCAGACGTCGCAGGCATCACCGATGCCGTCACCGTCACCGTCGAGCTGCTCCGGATCGGCCACGTCAGGGCAGAGGTCCACGTCACCGCAGACCATGTCTTCATCGGCGTCGTTGTCGACGTCGGCGGGGCAGGCGTCGCAGAGATCGCCGATGCCATCACCATCGCCATCGAGCTGCTCGGGGTCTGCCACGTCAGGGCAGAGATCGACGTCGCCACAAATCTGATCGTCATCGACATCGTCGTTGGGATCGAGGGGGCAGACATCGCAGGCGTCGCCTGCATCGTCTTCGTCGGCGTTGGCCTGATCGGCGTTGTCGATGATGGGGCAGTTGTCTACGTCGTCATTGACGCCATCACCATCATCGTCGTCGTCACACACGTCACCGATGCCGTCCTCGTCGAGATCAGCCTGATCGGCATTGGGATCGTCGACACAGTTGTCGGTGTCGTCAGCGATGCCGTCTTCATCGGTATCGTCTGGTGCCGGAGGCTCGTCACAGACATCACCGATGCCATCGTCATCGGCATCCGCCTGATCTGCATTGGCGTCGTCAGGGCAGTTGTCTTCGGCGTCGGGCACCCCGTCTTCGTCGCGATCGGGCGGTGGGGGCTCACAGGCGTCGCCTACTCCATTGTCGTCGGCGTCGGCTTGATCTGGGTTGGCCACCTCGGGGCAGTTGTCGTCGCCATCGGGAATGCCATCTTCATCGGCATCTGGTGGAGGGGCATCACAGGCATCACCGATGCCATTGTCATCTGCATCTGCCTGGTTGGGGTTGGCGTCGTCAGGGCAGTTGTCGTCACCATCAGGCACCCCATCACCGTCTGCGTCGGGTGGCTCGGGCGTGTCACATGCATCGCCAATGTTGTCGTCGTCTTCATCGGCTTGATCTGCATTTGGGTCGTCGGGGCAGTTGTCCTCTTCGTCGAGGACCCCGTCTTCGTCGCGATCGCCCTCGATGCTGACACCCCCGGCATCAGGCGTGCCTTCGCCAGTGCTGGAGTCGTCATCTGAATCACATCCGGCGATGACGCCCGAGAAGGCGATGAGTTTCATGAGGGCGAGGCGCAGAACGACTTTGCGCACGGTGTTGTGGCTCGACATGGGTCATCTCCAGATGGGCACGGCAGGTTTATAGCAGGTGTTCCGCTGCTTTGCAGCGTCGGGCCCCGTGCCAGGCCAAAGGCCGCCGCTGCTGCAGAGCAGCGGCACATGCGACGGCTCGGTGACAATCCCCCTCAGCCCTTGTTCAAGGGCTCCAGCGAGTGAAAGAATCCTCACCTTCCATCGACCGGATCGCACCAGGAGCGCTCATGGCCAGCCCCTTACGCACTGCATTGCTTTGTCTCGGTACCCTCACCTGCGTCGGATGTGGTGGTGGCAAAACCACGCCCGACGATGCGGCCCCAGAGGCACAAGCCGGGACACCAGCCAGGGTCAAGAACGTCATCTTGATGATCGGTGACGGCATGGGCCCTCAGCAGGTGGGCTTGCTCGAGGCCTATGCCACCCGAGCGCCGAACTCGATCTACGAAGGCCGACCCACCGGGTTCCATCAGCTCATGGATGAAGGAGAGCTCGGTATGAGCCGACACTACCCCGCCGACGGGGTGGTCGTCGACAGCGCCTGCTCGGCCACTCAGCTCGCCACCGGTGCCCCTGCAGGGCTCGAGATGGTGGGGCTCGACGCCCAGGGCAACCCGGCGCAGACCATCATCGAGCTGGGCCGTGAGATGGGCAAGGCCACCGGCATTGTCTCCGATACCCGCATCACCCACGCCACCCCAGCGTCATTCGCCGCTCATGTGGCCCATCGATCCATGGAGAACGAGATCGCCATCCAGATGCTCGCGGCGAACGTCGACGTGTTGCTCTCGGGTGGCCTTCAGCGTTGGGTACCCAAGGGCTATGACAAGGCCGCCGTAGGCCAGATGGTCGGTGGCGCCTTCACGTTGAAGTCGTCCAAGCGCAAAGACGATCGCGATCTGCTCGCCGAGGCCAGAGCTGCGGGGTACAGCATCGCCTTTGATCGCAAAGGGCTCGACACTGCGAGCGACAAGGTACTCGGCCTCTTTGCGTGGTCCGGCATGGCCGACGGCATCACCCACAGCGCGCACAAAGATAAAGCCGACCGGCGCCAGCCCACCCTCAAAGAGATGACCATGGCCGCCCTCGATCGGCTCTCCAAAGATCCCGACGGCTTTGTGCTCATGGTGGAGGGGGGGCAGATCGACTGGGCAGGCCACAGCAACGACGCTGGGCAGATGCTGCACGAGATGCTGAAGTTCGACGAGGCTGTGGGGTATGTGCACCAGTGGGTGAAGGCCCGCAAAGAGAACGACACCTTGCTCGTGGTCACCGCAGATCACGAGACGGGATCATTCGGCTTCAGCTACAGCCGCAACGACTTGCCCGAGGGCAAGAAGCTCCCTGGCAGTGGCTTCGACGGCCTCACCTACCGCCCCAGCTTCAACTTTGGCCATGTCGACAAGCTCGCCATGCTCTACCAGCAGTCCAAGACCTTCGGGCAGATGGTGGGCCAGCTCGCTGACGAGACGCGAAAGCGTCCCGGCGATTTGAAGATCGACTACGACGCGGACAGCCCTACAGAGATCACCCGAAAAGAGAAGGCCCGAGCTCAGGCCATGCGCGAGATCTTCAACGCCCACAGCGCCTTCAAGATCGACGAGGCTCAGGCACTGCGCATGGTGCAGATGGAGCCCAACGCGTATCACGTCGAGGGCGAATATCGAGATGGCCATCCCCACAAGTACATGAAGCAGAAGTGGGTGCCCAAGTTCGACGACATGGAAGAGTTTTATGTGAACGGCACCTACGACATCAAAGGCCTCATGGGCCGTGTCGTGGCACCGCTTCAGGGGGTGGTCTGGGGCACTGGTACACACACGCACACGCCGGTACCCGTCATCAGCTATGGGCCCACAGAGGCCACTGCGCTCTTTAAGGGCTTAATCCACCACGTAGAAATCGGCCAGGGCCTCAAGGCAGTCCTCGAATCAAGCCGATGAATGAGTTGTATGCACGGTGTTCATACTTGGAAGGCCTGAACATCATACCCAATTGAGGCCACCCTGTTTTGAAGTGGGACATCCGTGACCCGCTCTATTGAGAGATAATCATGCATGACGATGTCTGAATTTGTTGGGGCTGATACGTCCGAATCTCTGCTTCGTTCACTCAAATGATTGTTTGTGACACAGGGGTTATCTTTGAAGATGTATCCGCCGAAACAAAAACAATGAACCGAGGGAAGTGAAGCTGATTAACCCTCAACGGGTTATGTGGTCACACCGAGAAAGGCCCATTATGTTTCGCAAAAAAAATCGAGAGACGGCAGATGACAATGGCGCTTTGGCCGAGGCTCAGGCGCGTCTGAGTGCGATCGACCGCGCTCAGGCAGTCATCGAGTTCGAACTCGACGGTACCATCGTCACCGCGAACGAGAATTTCTTGAAGACGATGGGATACAGCCTGAGCGAGATCCAGGGGCGCCATCACCGCATGTTCGCGGAGTCGGCGTACGCTGAGAGCGCGGAATACCGTGCATTTTGGGATGATCTGAGGCGCGGTGAGTTCAAAGTCGACGAGTTCAGGCGCTTGGGCAAGGGTGGCAAGGAGGTGTGGATCCAGGCCTCTTACAACCCGCTGTTCGACGCAAGCGGTCGCCCTTACCGGGTGGTCAAGTTCGCCACCGACATCACCGAGCGCGTACACGCTGTTCAGGAGACGTGTCGAGTGATGCGATCCCTGGCTGCCGGTGAGCTCAACCAGTACATGGGTACGCACTACTCGGGCATGTTCGGTGACCTGGCTGCCGACATCAACAGCACCGTGAAGCAGCTGCAGACCATGGTGAGCCAAATCACGAGTACCTCCACCATGATCGCTGGTGGTGTGGACGACATCGCTCAGGGGAACCACAACCTCGCCCACATGAGCCAGGAGCAGGCCACCTCTCTGCAGCAGACGACGAGCACGCTCGAGGAGCTGACGAGCACTGTGCAGCAGAATGCCGGCAACGCACAGCAAGCAAGCTCGGTGGCGCACAACGCTGTGGAGATCGCTGCTCAGGGCGGTGACGTGGTGCGAGATGCCGTGAGCGCCATGAGCGAGATCAATGCCTCGAGTCAGCGTATCTCCGACATCCTTGGTGTGATCAACGACATCGCCGCAAAGACGAACTTGCTGGCTTTGAATGCCACCATCGAGGCTGCCAGAGCTGGTGAGGCGGGCAAAGGCTTTGCTGTCGTCGCCGACGAGGTCAAGGGTCTGGCCAAGAGAAGCGCCGAGGCGGCGACTGAAATCTCAGCGCTCATCAGCGACAGCGCCGACAAGGTGTCCGAGGGTGCGCGGCTGGTGAACCGCTCAGGCGAAGCCCTCGCCGCGATTGTGGAGTCGGTCCAACAGGTGTCCGACTTCATCGGAGAGATCGCCAACGCCAGCAGCGAGCAGTCCGAAGCATTGGCTCAGGCCAACGTGGCCATCTTGCAGATGAGCGGTGTGGTGCAAGAGAACGCCAAGGTTGCCCAGGCGGCGTCGACCACAAGTGATGCCCTCAAAGAGCAGGCCCAGCTGCTCAATGGTGCGGTGAGCACGTTCAGCCTCTGAGTTGAAGCGCGCCGAAACGTTCAATGCCTCGCATGTGTTCTGTTTTGTTCTGCACGGAGGATGAGACGCTCGGCGGTCACACCCGCTCGTGGGGCATGCGCTCACGAGGTGCCCGGAACACCTGCCCTGGTGAGTACCGTAGGAAGTTGCTCACCCGGCTGGTGTAGACGTCAGCGTACTCTTCCACCTGGTTGCCGAAGGCGCTGCGCTCGTTGAGCTCGCGGAACAGGCGGCCCCAATAGGGGTTGAAGCGGGCGTCCACCTCGGCTTCGAGGCTGTGCAGATCTTCGAGGGAGCGCTTCATCAAGTCACGGCGCTGGTCGAGCTCTTTTCGGGTCTGGCTCGTGGCACGCTCGAGGGCGCTGCTCTCAGCGCCGGTGATGCCCCCGGCGATGTCGCCCACCCGCGACAAGCTCTTGAGCAGCGTCGAGCGGTAGTTGATCTCGTGGTCGAGGCGCTGGGTGGCCTCTTCCAGGGCGTGCAGGCGGGTCAGCTCAGACGACAACGTGTTGGTCAGGGTGAGGGTCTCCTCCATTTCCTGAATCACCAGGGCCGTGCGCCACGAGGAGTCTTTCTTCGAGCGCAGGATGTCGCCGTAGATGTGATCCCCCACATAGAGGATCTGATCCGCCTCACCACGGCCCCACATGCGCTCCATGTCCTTGAAGTTGCCCCCCTGGTAGATCTTGTGGCGCTCCAGAGTCGTGGCATTGCCGATGGGCTCGCCGTCGACGTTGAGCTCCACGAAGGGCTCCTCCTGCACGAAGAACCGGGGCTTCCGGGCCGACACCACCACCAGATCGAAGTAGTTGCGCCACGAGGGGTAGCGGGGCATCACCCCGTCGAGCAGGTACTTCATCACCGCGTCGGTGTAGACCCACTCGCTGTTGGTGAGCAGGAACAGGCGCTTTCCGGCGCTCCGCAGCTTGTGCAGCGTGGGGCCGAGATCGGTGTCCCGCACGATGAAGCGGCCGATATCGGCCATGATGACTTCTTTCATCGACATGTCGGCGTGGGCGAGGTCGATGCACTCCCGGATGTCGTTCACCAGCTGCTCATAGCTGGCCACGGGGATCTCCCGGCCGTTGCCCTCGTAGTACTCCACGATGCCGGCACAGAGCGTGGCCTCGGGCAAGCTGAAGAGGGTGTCGATCCAGGCGAAGCGGGCAGGGTCGAACTTGAAGTTGCGGCCGCCGTAGAGGGCCTTCACCTCTTCTTGAGGCACCGCGGTGTAGCCGTGGTAGCAGCGGCCCACCTGACGATGGGCGTCGAGCTTGAAGATGTTGCCCTTGGCCTTGTCCACCATGAGGCCGCGGATGATGAAGTCGTGATCGAGGGGGATGGTGGTGATCTCTTCGGGGTAGCCCTTGCGGGTCACCATGCGCTCCACCGTGGCCTTGATCGACAAGGCGTCGATGGCTTCCTGGTAGTAGGGCGCGAGGGTGTAGTCCATGTCGAAGCCGATGACGTCGATCTGGGACAGATTGAGGTCGCGGTTGACGTAGATCTGGCGCCCCGGGTCTCTGGGGGACTCGTCTTCGAGGATGGCGGCGAGTTCGGGGGGGAGGAGACCACGGTTGTAAAGGGCGCTCATATCACCTCAGTGCTGTTTCAACGTATCGAGTAAATATACACAATCCCACGGCTACCGCGATGATTCGGGGCCCCGACGAAGAGCCGGCGGGTGCCGTCGGCGCCGGGCTCGGTGACCATGACCATGTTGCCGTAGCCGTCGCTTTCTTCGCTGAGAGTGACGATCTCGTTGGTGGCACGGTGCACGATGTCCACCCGGCCGGCCCCGTCATTGCCCACAACGAGGGCGTCGGCAGCGTCTTGCGGCCGAGGCAATGTGGCCAGCCGATGACCCTGCCGCCCGTTGTTGAGGCTGGCGCTGTAGCTGCCGAAAGCCTGCCCCTGAAGGTTGTAGAAATAGACCACTCCGGCCTCGTTCTGCCCTTCGCTGTCGGCCTGTGGGGCGCCGACGGCGAGGGTGATCGGGGCCCCTGGAGACCAGCGGCCTGCCGTGGCGTCCTCACCAAAGCTGGCGTTGGTCGGCGCCGGTGGCGCCAGCGCGCCGGTGGGCACGCCGAACTCGAGGCCCTGGCTGTCGAAGGCCAGCAACAGGCGCTCGTCATCGAAGCGGGTGGTGGCCAGCAGGTCTTGCAAGCCATCGTTCCGGGGGATCGGGCTGACGAAGATGCGCTCGCCGAGGCGAGCGTCATCGAAGAAGTCGAGGCGCCCCAGGTCGTTGCGCTCGGGAGACGGGTTGAACTCGAAGGTGAAGAGGCGCCCGCCTTCGTCATTGGCGTCGAATTGCCCCATGGCGAGATCGTCAGTGCCCAGACCGCCGAATTGCCCGGCGAGCATCTGGCGCCCGATGCGCTCGTCGTCGTTCGAGGTCAGCGTCAGCAGAAAATCGCTCTCGGCGCTGAAGAAGTAGACCCGCCCGCGGGGGCTATCGCCGCCGTTCCAGGCGTCGGGAGCGCCCACGGCAAGGCGACGGCCGTTGCCGCCGAAGTTGCCGATGGCCATGCTCGTGCCGGCGCGGCCGTCGAGCTCACGGGTCCAGATGGTGCCACCCGTGGCGCCGCTCACGGCGAAGATCGAACGGGCGATGAAGCTGCGTCGAGGGGCCGCCACGATGGCGTCGGGCACCCCGTCACCGTCGAGATCGTCGAAGGCGATGATGTTCTCGCCAAAGCCCGTGCCCAGAGAGCCCTCTTCGGTTCTGGCCACGGACACGACACAGATCTGGTCGAGATCTTCGTCCACCTGGCCATCACAGTCATCGTCCGCGCCGTTACACGACTCCGGGCCACAGCCGTTGCAGACGAGGCCTTCATCGACGTTGCCGTCACAATCGTTGTCGATGCCGTCACAGACCTCGTCACTGACTTCGGGGCCTTCACCGTCACAGAAGACTTCACCGGCGCCGTCGCTGCAGGCCACCACCCCTTCGGAGACGCACACACCCACCTGGATCAGACAGGGCAGGCCCACGTCGGGGAACTCTTCGTCCACCTCACCGTCACAGTCGTCGTCGAGGGCGTTGCAGATCTCTGCTTGGGGTGGGGTCGTGGCGGCGTTGCAGCGTGCTTCTCCGCCGTCACAGAACACCTCGCCCCGGGCTGCGCAGATGCCCTCGCCCACCTCGCAGAGATCACCGAGCTCGGGGTAGTCCTCGTCGATGCGGCCATCACAGTCGTTGTCTGCCTCGTCGCAGCGCTCTGGCTCGGGATCGCTGGGCCGTACGCTGCAGATGCTGCCACCGTTGCCGGTGCAGATGACCTCGCCGGTGTTGGCGCAGAGGCCTTCGCCCACCACGCACACCTCGCCCACGAGGAAGCCCTCGTCGGTGGCACCATCACAGTCGTTGTCGAGTGCGTCACAGATCTCCTGGCCACCAGGACCAGGCGTCGCGTTGCAGAACGTGGTGTTCTCGTCGAAGCAGACCACGCGGCCCACCCGGGCACATTCTCCGAGGCCCGATTCACATCGATCGTCGAGCTCGGGGTAGTCCTCATCGACGCTGCCGTCGCAGTCGTCATCGATGCGGTTGCACTGCTCTACAGGTGTGGGCCCGCACTGGCCGCAGGCATTGAGGGTGTTCTCGTCGATGCGACCATCGCAGTCGTTGTCGGTGCCGTCACAGACCTCGTCTTCCGGGCCGATGTCGTCACAGGCGCCGAAACTCTGCTCGGCGTTGCACAGCTGAATACCCGCACGACACGCCCCGATGTCGCTGCCGCAGGGGCGGGTGTCGCCGGGGATGCAGCAGTTCTCCACGCCCTCGTCGATGGCACCGTCGCAGTCATTGTCGAGGGTGTCGCACAGCTCGTCGGCGGCAGGCTGAGGCTCGGCATCACAGAAGACCGCGTCATTGTCTTCCGTGCATCTTATGGTGCCCTCAGAGGCACAGAGGCCGATGCCCACCGTGCAGCCCTGGCCGAGGCCTTCGTAGCCCTCGTCGGCACGGCCGTCGCAGTCGTTGTCCTGCTCGTCGCAGATCTCGGGGCTGGCCACACACGGATCGCACACATCACCGAACTCATCGCCGTCGTCGTTGCGCTGGTCGGGATTGAAGACGTCAGGGCAGTTGTCGAGATCGTCGGGTACGCCGTCGCCATCCGTGTCCGCAGGTGCAGCATCGGGTACGGCAGCGTCAGTGATGCCCTCGTCCGGGTCGATCACATCAGCGTCGGCGTCGAGATCTGCATCTGCCTGGAGATCTGCGTCGGTCTCGACGTCCATGTCCTCTGAAGGCTCGCCACCGACGCCGCCCATGCCAGCATCGAGATCGAAGCCACCGGCACCGCCATCTCCACCGATGGCACCACCAAAGCCACCAGCGCCGCCAAACCCTCCGGCACCCGTGTCGGCACCATCAATGCCGCCATCCTGCCCTGGCAGGGTGCCTACGAAGGCATCGGGGAAATCGACTGTGCCGTCGAGGTCTTCGCCGAAGTTGGGGTTGTCAGTGGTGCACGACCAGGCTGTGAGGCTGGCGAGGAGCGCTATGGAGACACGGCGCAGGGAGGGTGGGAGTCCAGTCTTCATGTCATTCTTTGTACCACATTTGTGCACCCCGTGTTCGGGAGGTGCCGACATGGGTAAAGATTACAGTGCCAGTGGAGGGTTGTGTGTCGCAAACCGGTGAAGGAGACTTAAAGCATCGATCGCCACCATCCTCACCGGCCTGGCCCTGTGTCGGCATGTGCCGGCCTCATCGTGTAGAGCGAGCACCAAACCCATGTGGACCTTCGACGAGCTCGATCCTCAAATCGACGACATCCGCGAGCGGATCCTGACCCACGGCAAGCGGCTCGGTGACTACTTCGTCAACCGCCGTGAGGAGATCGAACTCGCGGTGTTGTGCACAGCCGCTCAGGAGCCTCTGCTCTTCGTGGGGGCGCCAGGTACGGCGAAGAGCGATTTGGTGGTGAAGTTCGTGGAGAGTACGGGCCTCGACAAGGCGTCGTACTTCGAATACATGCTCACCAAGTTCACCGAGCCCAGCGAGATCCTGGGGCCCATCGATCTCGAGCAGCTCAAGACCGGGCGATTCACCCGCCGGACTTCGGGCATGTTGCCCGAGGGCGTGGTGGTGTTCCTCGACGAGATCTTCAAGTCGAACAGCGCCATCTTGAACACCCTGCTCACCATCTTGAACGAGCGGAAGTTCTATCAAGACGGCGCCCCGACACCGGTGGCCCTGAAGATGCTCTTCGCCGCCACCAACGAGATCCCCGAGCAGACCGAGCTCGAAGCCCTCGCAGATCGCTTCGTCATCAAGATCGAGACGCTGCCGGTGAAGGACACGCACTTTGAGGCCCTCATCGAGGCGGGCATGCGCAACGAAGGCTGGAAGGCCACTGGTCAGCGTCCGTGGGTCGACGGCACGGCGAGCCTCGAGGATTACTTCAAGTTCAAGCGCTACATGGATCTGATGTTCTCCGGGGTGAACGGCGGCTCGGAGACCTTCGAGCGCTGGTTCCCGCGATCGCTCCGAGCGGAGTTCCGCCGCGTGATCCGAGCCCTCGAGGCGGAGGACAAGGTCTACATCAGCGATCGCAAAGTGGTGAAGCTCTACAAGCTCATCTGCACCCGGGCCTTCTTGTTCCACGGCGGCGCGGTCCAGCGAGACGATCTGCGCCTGCTCTGTTACGTGGGTAACAAGCGACACGAGCTCGCCCCAGTGGCGGCGAAGGTGAAGGCGCTCCTGGGCCTCGACGCCTGAGTGATGGCTGCTCTCGACGTCAACGGGCTGTTGCCCTCCATCACTGCTGGTGCCTGGCTTGTCGGTGTCGCGGTGCCTCCGCGAGAGGGGGTGCCCGAGGCGCTGTCGTGGTTGAGGGCGCGCTGGTCCGAGGGTGATGAGCACTTGCCCTTCACCCTGGTGCACGATCTCGGACACATGCTGTTGTTGGGTCCCCATGTGCGGCTGGGCTCGAGCAGTCATCTACCGCTGTGGCCCTCAGAAGAGCGGGCCGCCCGCCTCGCCTACGAAGATCGACTGCTTTCTCAATGGCTCATCGACCCAGGGGTCTATGTGGCCCATAGCGCCATCGCGGGGATGTCTCCAGAGTGGCGCCCCCAAGCGGTGTGTCACGCGCTGGGCCTCGCCCTGGCTCAGCCTCTGCGCGATCTCGAGGCGCTGCCCATGGGAAACGCGGCCCATGTGCGCAATCGCCATGACGTCCTCGTCGAAGGGCTGCCCGAAGGTTTCGAAGGCTGGCTTCAGCCCGATCAAACCCGGGTGCCTGATCCGGAGTGGGTGGGCTTCGTGGCCGACATCATCGAGGTGTGTGTCGAGGCCCTCTCAGGCCGCCCGCTGTTCTCCGAGACCGATCTGTGGGAGATCGCCCATCTGCCCGATCTGCCCAGTGATTCGGCCCGCCTGGCGCTGAGGCAACTGCACCGCGCTGCAGAGCGGGTGGGGCAGGCGGGGCCCTCGGTATCGGTGCACGTGCGCCGTCGAGCGCAAGAGGCCCCCGTCGACGACGACAGCGCCGACGAGTTTCCTGCTGGGGGCTTCGACGCCATCAGCCCCCGAGGGCGCATCGAGAACCTCGTACGCAGTGAGCTGGGCTACGCTGGAGAGGCGGTGGAGATCCCCGGAGGCCAGGTCGATTTGTTCGATCTGCGCTTCTTTCAGAGCGAGCTGCTGTATTACACCCGAGACGAGAGCCCGCTCTTCGACGCCCGACGTCGTTTCACCTGTGTCATCGATCGTCCCAGCGCGCTGCGTCATAAGGTGCAGGGCCTGCCGGCACAAACCCTGGTGATGGTGCAGGGCTTCGCGATGGCGTTGCTCGCAGATTTGATTCGTCCCGGTATGTTGGGGCCTCAAGCGGTCTCGATGGACTGGTTCTGGGTCGAGGCCGATGCGGAAGACACAGCGGTGATCGCCGAGGAGTCGCCTCTGATCCACCTGAGCCTCGCCGCCGACGTGGCGCACCACCGCGTGCGCTTCGACAGCATCGAGGGGGTGCATGACGAGCGCTTGCCGCGATGCCCGATGTTGGTTTTTTCCCCGTTGAGGCCTCCGAAGATCAAAAATCGAGCGGGATCCCGCCGCACACTCTGGATACAGGTGGGTGAGGCGAGCTGGCGTTTGGGCGATCGACATTGGGCGGTGAAGCGGCCTGAACAGATGAGGGCCCTGGCAGATGAGGTGCTCGTGGAGCTGATCGGTTGAGTGAAGAGAAGCATTCAACGGCGAATGGAGCAGGTGACGGGGATCGCTGGTCGATCGAGCGCGTCGCCGCAGAGCCCGAGCACACGCGGCGACGGGCCGTGGAGGCCTGGCTGGCCCAGAGCCCGACCCGCACTGCCCTGAGCACCCTCGCCGAGGCCGAGGTCGACCCTGAGGTGTGCGAGATCGTACGTGATCATCTGGTCCAGCAGGGCGTCCGGGTGCCCTGGTCTGTGGTGGCGCCCTTCCTCAAGGGAGAGCCGTGTCGCAGCCCCTGGGCGGTGCTGGTGGAGCCTCGGGCTGGCGAGCCACCGCCGTTGTGGTGGCTCATCGAGTCCGCTGCGGCCTCGAGGTCGTTGCCCTGGGGCTGGGGTCATTTCACCGCGGGTGATCGCTGGGGCGGGCTCTGGCACGTGATGGGGGCGGCCCTCGATCAGGTGCCCAGCGGTGGTCTCGAAGCAAAAGAGGCCCACACGCTGAAGAAGCTGCGCAGCAAACTCGTGAAGTGGGCAGAACAGATCCACGACGAGGACGACAGCGTCGATGGCAGCTGGGACGGCAGCTGGGAGGCGGTGCCCGACAGCCTCGGCGGCCGCAGCCCCACGGTCTGGCTCGCCCTCGTCGACGACTTGCTCGGAGAAGGCCCTGATGCGACCTGAGGTGCATCTCTGCATCTTGGAGTCGGAGGTAAGATGGACCCTGCTGTGACAGATCTCTCCGTGATGACCAAGCTCGGCGTCTGGCTCGCCGTGGCCCTCCCCGTGGCGGTGGGCATGGAGCTGTGGGCCATGTTCCTGCACGGGAAGATCTGGCACACGTGGCTGTACGGGATCCACAAGTCGCACCACGAGCCGAAGACGGGCTACTTCGAACTCAACGACGTGTTCTCGGTGATCCACGCCCCCATCGCCATGGCGATGATCCTCTATGGCTGCCTGGCGACCCCGGGGCTGACCCGCGAGCTTCTGTTCGGCTTCGGTCTGGGCATGACGATCTTCGGCATCGGCTACATGGTGGTGCACGACGGCCTGGTGCACGGCCGGCTCCCGGTGACGTGGCTCACGCGTTGGGCGTACTTTCGCAAGGTGCGCAACGCCCACATCGTGCATCACAAGAACGGCGGGGCGCCCTTCGGCATGTTCTTGGGGCCCCAGGAGCTGAAGTGGGCAAAGCGTAGGAGCGGACGATCCCGCCTGCGGCGCGATCTGTAGCGGACGACCCAGCAAAAGCTTTCGCTTCGCTGCGTCTGTAGCGGACGCCTGCTTCGGCTTCGCCTTGCAGAGCTGTAGCGGACGCCGAGTCTGCCTTCGGCAGCCTGAGCTGTAGCTTTTTAAGAGAGTTGGGTGTGTCTTCCTGGCTTCCCCTGCCAGTCTGGGGCTTACGCCGAAAGTGCTTTGTAATGGGCCCAACGGGTTCGCGGTAGATGAGCCCAAGTCCCCCAAAGTGATCTTCAAAAAAGCTACAGGGAATTTGCCGGAGGCAAATGAGCGCCCGCTACAGCTCTGAGCCAGCGTAGCTGGTTCAGGCGTCCGCTACAGGCTGTCGCCATCAGGCGATGACCGTCCGCTACAGGCGGCCCAAAGGGCGGCCGTCCGCTCGACTTAAATCGCGTCACGAACCCACAAGCATCAAGACCTACATTGCAACAGCCGTCTCAAACCCCACACTGAGGGAATAAGGGCACTGCGCCCGTCGTTCACTCGGCGGCGCCGAGGTCAGGAAGAGCGGCCTCGAGGGTGCCAAAACGAGGAGGGAAGATGCGGATGAATCTCAAGACGCTGGGCACCCTCGCCCTCGCCGCGGGGGCTTGCCTGCTGTCGGCGTCCGGGGCGTGGGCCCAGGACGATGGCTCCGGAGAAGCCTGCGCGGACGTGGTGGAGATGAGCCCCACGCGCACGCTGAGGCAGTTGAGCCTCGATCTGTGGGGGCGGGTGCCCACGGCAGAGGAATATGCAGCCGTGGTGGATGCCGACTTCGACGACGAGGCGCTCGATGCCCTGGTAGGTGAGATGCTCGACGCCCCGGAGTTCGAGAACTTCGTCAACCGCTACCACCTCGATTTGCTGTGGCCCAACATCCAGGGTCTCGAGCTGGTGAACGGTGGCATCGCCTATCTGCTGCCGGCCTCCTTTTACGAAGGAGGCATCAGCGGCGATTACACCACCGAGCGCATGTTCTCGCTGCTCACGGGCCTCTACGCCCGTGGGGGGCTGGTGCCGTGCGCCGACGAGCCCGCAGAGTTCGACGAGAATGGCGCGCCGGTGATGGAGCCCTGGCCCGACGGCACCATGCGCGAAGGGTATGTCTGGGTAGAGCCCTATTGGGCACCCGGCACCGAGGTGAAGGTGTGTGCCCTTGAGGCCCGCGAGGCCGCCGTGGGCAACAATGGCCTCGCCTGCAACACGCTCAACGGCCTCGGCAGCGGTGGGTGCGGGTGCGGTCCGCAGCTGCAGCATTGCATGAGCATCGACGCCGCCAACATGATCCAGCCGTCGATCCGCGGTCAGATGATGGCCATGGTGCAGGAGATCATTCAGTCAGATCGCCCCTACACCGACGTGCTCACCGACAAGGTGGAGATGATCAACGGTCCGCTGGTGCACTACTACCGGTATCTGGCTCAGATGGCCGTGGATCCGTTCATTCAGTCGCCTCAGGTGCTCATGGAAGATCTGCCCGAGCTCGAGTTCAACGACACCGAGTGGCAGGCCGTCGATCGTCCCGAGCCCCACGCCGGTGTGCTCACCAGCATGGCCTTCTTGCTGCGGTTCCAGACCAACCGGGCCCGGGCCAACCGGTTCTACACCGCCTTCTTGTGCGAGCCCTTCCAGGCGCCGCCCGATGGCTTGCCCAGCCCCAACGACGAGTGCAGTCAGGAGCCTGATCTGCGCAAGCGCTGCGGGTGCAACTACTGTCACAGCGCCCTGGAGCCTGCTGCGGGGTACTGGGGACAGTTCGCCGAGGCGGGCACCTACTTGATGACACGTGACGAGTTCCCCATCTACTCCGCTCGATGTGCAGCCTGCGCCGAGACCGGCCAGTGCGACTTCATCTGCGAGCGCTTCTACGTGACCGAGGCGGGCCACCCCGACGAAGAGCCCTTCCTCGGGGTGCTCAAGTCGTACCAGTGGCGGGGGGAGACCGAGGCCAGCTACGTGGAGCAGGGCCCCTCGGGCCTCGTACAGCGTGCCCTCGACAACGGCCAGCTCGCGCGCTGCGCCGTGGACAACCTCTTCAACCGGCTCTATCGCCGGCCCATGACCGACGCCGAGCGTCGCGAGCGCTTGCCGGAGCTGGCCCAGGCCTTCATCGACAGCGACTACAGCTTCAAGGCGCTGGTCCGCAGCCTGGTCACTGACGCCGCGTACGGGAGGATGGCCCGATGAAGATGTTCAACCGTACGAGCCGAGTGCTGGCCTTGGGGCTGGCCCTGAGCTTCTGGGGCTGTGGTGATGACAACGCGGGCTCTGATGGCTCCGGGGGCGGCACCGGTGGTGTTGTCGGGGGCGCTGGTGGCGCTCAAGGTGGCGCTGGCGGAGCCGCTGGTGCCGGTGCCCAGGGTGGCGATGGGGGCAGCGGTGGTGAAGCCGGCGCCGGTGGCATGGTGCCTCAGGTGCAGCCCGCTCGGGCCGCCGGGCGCATGACCATCGAGCAGCTCGCCCGTTCTATCCCCGTGGTCACCGAGGGCATTCGTTGGGAGGAAGACTTCGGCGACGGCCCAGTGGACATGCTCCAGGTGCTCGCCCCGACCCTCGGGGTACCCGACTACTTCCTGGTCGTGGAAGAGAACCTCGAGCCCTCCCTCATCATCGCCAAGTTCATGCAAGACGCGTCGAACCGCATCTGCAGCCGGTGGGCCGAGCGCGATCGCAGCCTGGCGGTGGCGGAGCGCAGCCTCGTGGGTCACGAGGACTGGGAGAGCACCGACGCCGCCCTGGCGCAGGCCAACATCCAGGCCTTGATGCTGCGGTTCTTCGGTCGGGTGGTGCCCGCCGACGACCAGCAGCTCGCCGATCTCGTCGAGCTGTTCCAGGTGGCATCGTCCACCGCCCCTGAAGGGGCCGCCGCCCACGATGGCTGGTTGGCGGTCTGCATCGCCCTGATGACCGATCCCGAATTCGTGATTTACTGAGAGGAGGCCCACGTGAACCGACGCGAATTTCTGCTTCGCAGCGGCTTGACCGCAGGGGCGTTCTCCCTGGGCGGGGCGCTGATGCCCCGGGTGGCCCGCGCCGCCGAGGTCAAAGACCGCTACTTCGTCTTCTGCTACTTCGAGGGGGGCTGGGACGCCCTGATCTCACTCGATCCGCGTAACCCTGCGGAGTTCAACGACGGCAACATGCTCGAGACCGGCATCCAGCCAGGCTACGATCGCTTGCCGGGTCAGTTCTCCCGACAGAACATCAATGCTGGGCCCTTCACGCTCGGCCCGTGTTGTGGCGAGCTGCCGCAAATCGCCGACAAGTTCAGCGTGATTCGGGGCATCAACATGGCCACCCTCACCCACGAGGTGGGCCGTCGTTACTTCATCACCGGCAAAGAGCCTGCAGGCCTCAACGCCCAAGGATCGTCCATCGCCACCCTCGCCGCGAGCCAGATCGCTGGTGGCGAGACCCCTGATCGGCCCGTGCCCCACCTGGCCCACCGGGTGGAGTCGTACAACATCGATCAGCCGGCCTTTGCCACGGCGATGCCCGTGGCCGCCGTGGGCCATATGCAGTACATCCTGCAAGACACGCTGGGCATCCCCACGGGCATTCGCCCCAACGTGCGTGGCGCCCTCGGGGCGTACTGGTCGAAGCGCCGGGACTGCGCCCCTGGCCGGGGCGCCTCGGCGACGGCCATCGCCGACGCCTACCGCTCGAACCGGGCCCGGGCCCGCGACGTGGTCACCACGGCGCTCTACAGCCAGTTCCAGTTCGACGCCCCGGAGCTTGCCGGGGTGCGGGAGCACTACGGCATCAACGCCGGCCTGCTCGAGACCCCCCGAGGCCGGGCTGCCCTGGCGAGCCAGGCGCTGCGCTCGGGCTTGTCGCGGGTGGTGAGCGTGGTTCTTGCCGATGGCCTGGACACCCACGATGGTAACTGGGCCAACGAGCAGTCCACCCGCTTGTCCGAGGGCTTCACCGCGCTGGCGCGCCTCATCACTGATCTCGATCAGACCGAGGCTCCGGGTGGTGGCGGCAGTCTGCTGAGCAAGACCACCATCGTGGCCTTCTCGGAGTTCAACCGCACCCCTCGCCTGAACGAGCGCAACGGCCGAGATCATCACCTGGGCAACTGCGCCGTCGTCGCTGGTGGTGGCATTCAGCCCGGGAAGGTGATCGGCGCCTCGAGCGATCTGGCCATGGGGCCGCTCCACATCGATCTGGCCTCGGGGCAGGCCGATGAGTCGGGCGTCTCGCTGTCGCCGACCCACGTGATGGCCACGGCGCTTCAGTCTGGTGGGCTCGACGCCTCTGATCTGAGGATCGACGGGATCCCGGGGCTCCTGGCCTGATCACCCTCTCTGAGAGAGCCCCACCATCTCGTCGAAGTGATGCACCCTGACACCTGCCCCCTCTACCCAGGGCGCTGCCGCCATGGCCTGGGCTACAGTCTCTGCCGAGATCGACTTGTAGCGCCGCAGCCCGCCCATCAGCAGCGGGTTGAACACCGGCGTGGCCCATTGGCCGAGGCGCTCACCTACCCGCAGCTCGGCGCGTTGCCCGAGGAGCAATCCTGGCCGGACGACGTCCACAGTGGCGAAACCAAGAGCCGAGAGACCGGCTTCTGCTTCACCTTTGGTGTGCAGGTACAGGTTGCGGCTCGTGATCTCTGCACCTGCTGAGGAGTTCAGGATGCAATGGCTGGCCCCAGCTTGCACCGCGGCCTTGCCAAAGGCGAGGACGTACTCCAGGTCGACGCGGCGAAAGGCCGCAGCGGAGCCAGCGGCTTTACGGGTGGTGCCCAGGCAGCAATAGGCATGAT
Source organism: Bradymonadia bacterium (assembly GCA_046290225.1). Lineage (GTDB taxonomy): Bacteria > Myxococcota_A > Bradymonadia > UBA7976 > UBA1532 > JBKAGE01. Next base: position 33,260 of record JBKAGE010000005.1, read on the forward strand.
CCACATGCCCGTCGGGGGCCGAGTCGGGCAGGGCGTCGAAATCGGTGATGTGCACACGAAGTCTGGGGTGCTCAAGCTCGATGGGGCGTCGAGTGAGAGCCACGACGTGGGCGTAACGCGCATCTTCGAGCAGGCGTTGCAGCAACAGATTGCCCACGAGTCCCGTGGCTCCTGCGAGCCAGGCAATCACGGTGACCAGCCGAAGACGGGTGTGAAGGTCGTTCGAGTCATGTCGCCTCTCGGGGGGTGCCGATACATGGCTGCAGAATGCTCGACTCGAGGGGCTGGAGACAACTGGCTCGCGTGTGGGTGTAAACGAGGCGAGCTCAAATTGACCACCCCAGCCTGATCTTCCATGGTGACCGCATGCACATTGACGACATCACCGCCCTGCACACCCGACTCATCGAAGCCCTCGCCCTCAAGGCAATCCCTCGAGCGGGGTGGCCACGGGTGGGCGTGCCCGAGCATCAGACCGAGTCGGTGGCGGCCCACAGCTGGGGGGTGGCCTGGCTCGTCATCGCGCTGTGCCCTTCAGATGTGGATCGTGGGCGGGCTCTCGCCATCGCCGTGTTGCATGATCTCGCCGAGGCCCGGGTGGGCGACATCACGCCCCACGACAATGTGCCCAAAGTCGAGAAGCATCGCCTGGAGCATGCGGCCTTCGTCGATCTCGTCTCTGCGTTGCCGCAGCGCGACGAGCTGATCGCGTTGTGGATGGAGTACGAATCGCAGAGCTCTGCCGAGGGCCGCTTCGTGAAGGCCTGCGACAAGCTCGACATGGCCTTGCAGGCCCAGCTCTATGCCCGAGATCACGACGCAGACACCAGCGAGCTGGTTCAGGCTGCGTTGGCAAAACTGACTGATCCGTTGCTCAACGCCCTTGCTGGCCGTTGACCATACTGCTCTATCAGGCTTTGATATGCACGATGCGGTGTCGGCCGGTCTCTGGGTCGAGTGACAGCAGCTGACCTTGGGGGCCCAGAGCGAGGATACGCTCTCTGAAGGCTCGGACACGAGGCACACCTTCACCCTCGAAGATGAAGCGGGCCCGTGGTGACACCACACCATTGCAATAGATCTCAAGCTGGCTGCGGTCGTCTCGTCGAGGGTAGAGCCACCATTGACCCCCATGAAAGAGCGGGGTTTGCCAGGACGATGACGTGGACGATGTGTCTTCCAGATCGGGCCACATGGCTTCAGTGCCCGGGTGGGCAAACCGACGCCCGTCGGGGAAGATGGCGCACACCTTCTGTTTCTCGGACCAGGTGAGCGACATGCCCGTGCCTCGAACCGAGAGGGCACCCAGCTCATGACCCACGGTGTGACGCCGCCTCAGGGTCATGCTGGGGGTCTCGATCTGCCAGACCTGTGCGCTCTCACCATGCTCGACCCGCCATACGCACATGTTGGTGGTGCGGGCAAACCCCGTCACGATGCCTTCGCTCTCCACCTTCCACAGCGCAGTGAAGCGGTGCTCGAAGACATCGAGGGCCATGACCTGTGTGTCCGTGGCCACGAGCCATCGATCCCCGTCGAAGGTGTCGGCGAAGGCCTGTAGTTTGATCTCACCCCACGCCTCTGCAGCGCCGTCGATGATGTTCACTCGGGTCACGCGCCAGACATCCCCTCGGCGGGCGAGGGCCAGCAGGCGGGTGCGGTCGTCGGAGATGACCAGCACCTCGGCGGGGTGGGGCACACGGGTGTGTGGGCGCCCACTGCGATCTGTGAGCCAGAGGCCACCTTCGCCCAGAGCGACCGCGAAACCATTGTCCAACAGCGCCACATCGACGGCGAGGGCGGTCCCACCCTCGTCACGGAAGGTGAGATGCAGAGGCATGCCCCCATTGGCAGGCAATAAGGGGTTCTTCGGGGTCGTGGGGATGGAGGCGCCCTGAAAGTCCACCTTGAAGATCGGATCGTGATTGCGCCGGGCGAGCTGCTTCAGGCTGCGTTGGCCCGTGCGTTGCGCGTGGGAAGGCAACAGTCGACGGATCAGCGCGCGGATGAGTGATTGCTCTCCAGGGCCTGCGTCTCGGAGACCTGGAAAGCCCATGAGATCGCCGGAGCCGGTGAGGCCGTCGAGCAACGCAGAGAGCGTCTGATCCACGTCGGGATCATCCTCTGCCTCGGCCATCAGGGCCTCTACCCTCGCCCGCAGCGCCATGGAGGGCAGCGCGCGGCCATCAGAGAGTCGCCTGATCTGTATGCCCAGCATCGACGCGCCTTTGGCGCCGCCTTGCTCGATGAGCTGATCGATGCAGGTCTCCAAGACGCGCTTCAGCTCTACCTTGGGGGCCACCTTGAGCAGGGGCCAGCCCACCGCCACCGCGCGGCCGAGGGCGCCGGTGCGGGCGAGGTGCATGGCCCAGACACCACGCAACGCCCGGGCTTTGGCGGGGTGATCGCCTTCGAGCTGTTGCACCGCCTCTTCGAAGGCACCGTGTCGACGGGCGAGCCAGATCACCCGCTCCACATCGCCGGCGAGCATCCACTGACGCATGATCAAGGGTGCCTTGAGCCCCCGGGCCTCGGCGAGCTGCGCCGCGAGGCGGAAGCGCTCGTGGCGTTCGAGGTAGGCCACGGCCTCTTCGCTCTCGCCGAGCAGCTCTGCCAGCACGAAGGCGGCGCGGTCGATCTCGCCCTGCTCGTCGAGGCGCTCGAAGGCCTGGCGATACATCTGGCGGATGCGGGCATAGCCCCCTCGGCCCATGTGCAGGCTCGAGCCGCCGCCTGAGGCCCGCTGCAGCGAGATCTGCAAATCATCTCGGCGGTCGGGCAGCCCCGGGGTCCAGCCCAAACCCTCGCCGCCTTCTCCTTTGCCGAGGGGGATCGCCCGACGCAGGGCCTCGTCGAACTGGCCCCGATCGAACATCTCCACCATCTCGTTGAGGTAGTTCACCTGCTCGGCGAGGGCGCGGTTGCCCAGGCCCATCTTCAACAGCCGCTGCATCAACCGGGCCTTGAGGCGCTCACCCGCCGAGGGTCCTCGGTCGGGCCCATCGGGCATCCACCGCTCGCCCTCGTCGGGCTTGGGGGTGCGTCGCATGTCGCCACCAAAGGCCCCGAGCAGCCGTGAAAGCCAGCCCTGTCGCCGATGTGGCACCGCCAGATCTGTGGTGTCGAAGGCCCCAGAGGAGGACTCAGGTTGGGGCTTTGCAGGGGCAGAGCGCCCTTTGAAGAGCCCTCTCAACCAGCCACCAAGCCCGCGAGAAGGCGTATCAGGGAGAGGCTCGCCACTGAGAGCGCGCTCCACCTGAGCCCGTCGGGGATCAGCAGAGGGTATGGTGCCGCCGAAGAGGCCCCGTACTTCGGGCGGGGTCTCGATGATGACTTCTGGGGGCGGTGGAGGCAGGCCGAGGGGGCGCACCTCGACCAGACGGAACATCTCCACGTCGAGCCAGAGGCTGATGTCGAAGAGCGTCGCCTGGAGCCCCTCTGACTGATCCTGCCCTCGAGGGACGCGCCACACGTGCAGTCGACCGCCCACAGCAAGAGCCAGCTGCCCGCGGCGGGCGATGGCGCCGTGCTCGGATTCGGGCAAGTCGACGGCGAGGGAGACACCCCGGCCACGGACCACCACGGCCCCGGGCGCCCCTCTCGCAGGCAGGCGCACGTGTCCCGGCCAGCTGAGCCACCATCGGTTGCGATCAGCAGGCTCACCAGGGAGAGGGCTCAAGCGATAGAGGCGGGCCGAGGGCGACCACAAGGCCATCACCCGAGCGCGGACCGTTTCATGGTCGAGGAGGGCCTCGTCGAAGATCAGGCCGCAGGCTTCCGGGTGCCCGCGCAGGGGCTTGAAGATCATGGGGGTGCTCATGGGTGGGTGTCCCCCATGCGATCGAGCAGCAAAGCGTCAGATCGACCGAGATCGATCACTTTCAGCCACCCCGAGCTGCTCCGCACGGCCACTCGGGGTGTCATCGAGTCTACGGCCACTTGGTCGATGGGCTCGTCGGTGAACTCGAGCAGAGGCACCCGGGTGGTGTTGCCCTCGGCGCTCAGGCGCCACAGCGCCCGCGCGTCGGTGGCCTCCGGGTGTACGAGCAGCGAGAGTGCGTACGAGCGCGTGTAGTCGGCGATGACCCCGACGACACGGTGCTCCGGATCCACGTGAATGGGCACCACCGCAGAAGGCCTGGCGCGGCCAGGATCACCCTTCACCATGTCCTCCCAGCTGCGGCGAGGGCGTACGAGCAGCCATTGAGATGCGGCGCTGCGCACCGCCACAGTGGGGTGTCCGTGGCGGTGAGGGTTGCCCACGAAGACCACCGGGTCTGGATCGACCTCGAAGGTCAATGGCACCAGCGCGTTGCGGGGGTTGGTGCCCACGCTGTGCACCTTGATCTCCGACTCGGTGGGGGCGCTCACCACGACGAAGCCGTCTTCGATGCTCTCGGCGGCGATGACCGAGTGGGCGGCGAGGGTGCACTCGGGGTCCGGGCCGCTCTGCAATAGATAGAGGCGCCCCTCACCATCGAGGACGGCCGCCCGAGAAGGCCACCGGCCCAGCATGACCAGAGGCAGAGGCTCTTGGGGTGAGACCCAATCCTCTGGCAGAGGCCATTGTTGTTGTGCCTGGCCTTTCCACCAGAGCGTCAACCAGTCGGCGTCTGCGGTGACCGCTGTGTACGAGCGACCCTGGAACCCCACCGCCACCACTTTGCCTTCGACGTGCTCGGGGAACTGGCGGGTACGGCCGTGAGGGCGCGCATGAGGTGAGTTGGGGACGTGCCACGCCAATGGTCGCCAGCCCTCGGTCTGCCAGCCCGGCGATTTGTCTGCGGGTACCCACCCCAGAAGGCGGGTCCCCACGAACCTCAGCCGGCTCAGATTGGGAGATTGGACCCGGCCAGGCAGCGTCAACGTCTGCCGGCGCTGCGCCTCCAAACCGGCGAACGGGTCACGCAACAATCGTGCGCCCTGACCGCGCTCTATGCCCGGCAGTGTCAACGTGAGGGCCGGTGCGCCGGGCCTGAGTATGCGCACGGGCAGATCGGGGGTCTCGTCAGAGGGCTCGGCCCATAAGGGCGTCTCGATGATCAGGCGAGAGAGCTGATCGGTGAGCTGGGGGTGCCGGCAGAGCTGTCGCCCGCCCTGGGGGCCGCCCACCCACCACAGCGTCTCGATCTCGGCCTCGACGCACTGGTCCAGCCACGCTTCGAGGGCTGTGTCGTCCACGGGCAGGGCCCCCCGGGCGTCGAGCCAGCAGCGGATGCCCTCCGGATCGAGCCCGATCCAAGGCCCTTGATCGAGACGCTGCGCCACCACCCATCTGATCTCGCCGCCCTGGGCTGCGCAACGCTGAGCCAGGACCACCAGCGCGGCGAGCTGGGCCAGCCGTGGAGCTCCGAGTACCTCGGGCCCCGCATCGACGATGACACCCAGGTGGCCCGCCCCCAGAGGATGACTGCGGGCCAGGGCCAGGAAGGCGTGCTCTCCCATGGCTGCCCGACGGTCGAATTCCATGGGGGCCTCTTCCGCGAGCAGCCACTCGCTCAGGAGCAGCCGATCATATGGCCCGGTGCCGCTGAGGCCTTCGTATCCATCAGGCTCGCTCTGTGCCGGATCAGGCGCCCGCTGGGCGATGGGCCCGATGCCCGCTTGCAGCCGACCGAGCCAGGGCCCCAGCAACATCGCTACGTGATGGGGGAACGCCGCCAGCGCTTCAGCCCATGGCTGGAGCGACGGAGGCAGATCAGGAGATGAATGTGATGTCGGAGGCGCGCCCATAGGGCGAATGTGACACAAGGCTCCGGGGGAGGCGAGTCTGGGGGCTTGAGGTGTGGCTCAGCCTTTGTGAGTGCCTGATGCTTCGGCGATCAGGTATCCACCCCCACGCTTGGCGGCGTACATCGCCTGATCTGCCATTTGGAGGAGCTGCTCGGCGCTGTGCCCATCCCAGGGATAGAAGGCCAGCCCCACGCTGGCGCCGACCTCGACTGAGCACGTCTGGCCATCAACGTGCACACTGTAATGTTGAGCGATGGCTGATCGCAGGCGGTTGGCGAGAGCGAGCCCTGCCTCTTGATCGGCGATGCCCTCGAAGAGACAGACGAACTCGTCGCCGCCGAGGCGCGCGGCCGTGTCTCCACTGCGGATCAGGTTCGAGATGATCTGGCCCACTTGAACCAGGACCTCGTCCCCAGCGGCGTGGCCATATGTGTCATTGACGGTCTTGAAGCCGTTGAGATCGACGAAGCACACACACAGCGGGCTCATATCTCGCTGTCGTAGAGCATGCTCCAGACGGCTCTCGAGCAGTGAGCGGTTGGGCAAACCTGTGAGGTGATCATAGAACGCCGAGCGCTTCATATGAGACATCCGGCGGCTGCGGCTGATGGCGTAGCGCATCGATCTGCTGAGTGTCTCGGGCTTGATCTCGCCCTTGAGCAGATAGTCCTGAGCCCCGATGTCCATGGCCTCTTCACCCAGCGTGTCGTCGCTGTGGCCCGTGAGCACGATGATGGGCGTGTCATCGAGCACGTGAAGGGCCCGATGAACGGTGGTCAAACCCTGGCTGCTCGGCAGACCGAGATCCAACAGGCAGACATCAAATCGATCGTCGAGAGGTTGAGGTGGGAGATCAGCCAGTCTGCTGATGCAGATCGCATCTGCACGAGGCGTACTGCTCAACGCGCGGCGGACGATGAGCGCATCGACATCGTGATCCTCCACGAGGAGCACGTTGAGGGTGTTCTGGGCTGCGCTCGGCATGATGACAGGACCTGCTCATCGTCCGTACTGGGACTTACGTTCCATTACGACGCATATCTAAATGTCCTTGAGTCTGTGCACGCGTTGACCCAGGTGCTGCCTGCCATCTGAAGCACCTTGAGGCATTGCCACGCTCTCTGGGGGGCGGTACACCAGAGCACACCCATTGCACAGGAGGAACACATGGGTCTGTTCGGCAAGCTGAAGGGGATGAAGAACGCCATCACGGGCGGCGGCGCCGAGGTCACCGTCGAGGTGGGCGAGGCGCAACTGGGCGGTGTGGCGCCGGTTCGGGTGACGGCTCTGGCCAAGGCCGACTTCAACATCCAGCGGGTTTACCTTCTGGTGCAGTGCAACGAGGGGGCGCTGGTGCACGACGTCGACGTGGCCCGCAACGGTCAGCTCTATCGAGAGACCGTCGAGGGCGAGGTGTGCACCTGCAACCTCGAAATCGACATCGCTGAAGGTGGCAGTCTGTCTGAAGGTGAGACCTACACCTGGGAGTCCGACTTCGAGTTGCCTGCCGAGGGCCTGCCCACCCTCGCCGGCCAGACGATCCGCAACACGTGGATCATCCGTGCGGGCCTCGACGCTCGGGGCAATGATCCCGACTCGGGCTGGGTCGAGTTCGTCGTTTATCCCTGAAAGGCCAGACTGGGCCTGGCCGTGGGTCACATGCCCAAACGGATGCGGAACCCGCGATAATCTGCCCATATGCCTTCGAACATGAAGCCCGCCATCCAGAGATCGACCTGAGTGTCGGTGGGAAGGACGTAGGGCCGATCCAGGGCAACACCGAGGGCGTCAGGGAGCGTATCCATGATCGCGCCGGTGTCGAGGCTCACGGTGAGCACCGCCTTGCCGGCGCCGTCGCCCACCACCACGTCGGTCCCTGCAGCGGCGACGTCCATCAGCCGGATGCCGCTGAGAGTGTGGTGGCTGATGATGACACCTTCACGTACGTGGAAGATTTTTTCGCCGCCGAGCATGCCTGCCACGAACTCTTCCTGAGGCGTGTTGTCGTTGACCGAGACCACGGCACAGACGTCGTCGTTCCAGGGCAGCTGGATGCGCTGGGTGTCAGTGGGATCGTCCAGGTTGACGCGGACCACCGTCGCCACAGGCCCGGTCGATGGGTGGTGCCACAGCCCTGAGACGAACGCATGGCCGGTGCCGAGATGCGTGTCCAGATCACAGATCTCCACAAAGCCCTCAACGCGACCGCCACCCATGGGTACGAAATCGATGCTGGCGAGGGTGTTGCCCTGATCATCCAGGGTGTCAAGATCGCCGTCACGGGTGATGGCGAGCATGCTGTTCACATCTGAGGGGTTCGGCGCGATGCCTCTGTAGGGGCTGCCGTTGGGGAATGTACGCTTGGCGTGGAGCTGTCCGTCGGCCGTGAAGATCTTGAGGGTGTCGATCTGGGGGGCGAACGCCGTGTCCTTGAAGTCGAACACGTACACACGCTGATGCGCGCTGTCCGTGGCGAGGAGGTTGTTCATGGGGAACAACAGATCACGGTGTGTGATCTCGGGGAACAGCTGTTCGAAGACACAGCCTGTCATCACGAGACAGAGGCTGAAGAAGAGAAGTACTCGACGCATGTAGAGCTCCCTGGGTTGAAGGTGCGGTGGGCTTGGGCCCGCCATGCCTTTACAGGGGCGCTGATGTAGTTCTTTTCTCGGGTGAGTTAATTTTGGGGTGAGTTTATTTGGGGCAAGGTCCTCCAGCATCCACCCACGCCCTCATCGCCGAGACGAAGGTGGTGTGGCTCACCGGCGGCTTCGTGCGGTTGCCCCCAGGGTTCCAGCCCCAGAGCACCAACGGGTCGTGACTCACATGGTGCAAGAGACCGGCGAGGGTCTTCCCGCCGTTTTGCTTCGGATCTTTGAGCTGAGCGCACAGCTGCGCTTCGGAGCGGCCCTGGAAGATGAGGGGCATCTCTTTGTCGGGCAGGCCCCAATGCGGGGCGCCAGGCGGGCCCGCCACACCGAAGAAGTCGCTGTTCTGTTCCCCATGGCAGGTGCTGCAGGGCAGGCCATTGTCGGCGCTGGCCCGGGAGATGTTCATGGCGTGTGGGATGTGCTGGTCCGTCTGCAGAGGACGGTCACCGTCGGGGTGACAGTTCATGCAACGTGGGGACTGAAGCACCTGATAGACCGTGCTGAAGGCCTTGAGCGGATCCTGTTTGCTCGGGGTCACACCACCAGCGCTCACCGAGGGCACCGTGGGGTGAGCGCTGGTGGTGTGACCACCGCTCGTGGAGAGCGTCGTCGCGCTCGAAGACGTGGGCTTCGTCGTCGAGGAGGACGGTGGGTTCGCATGGGCAGCCAGAGCCACGAGGGAGAGACCACCAATGAGGAGAGCGGATCGCTGAAAGACTGTATTCGACATCAGCCCACCTCCTTCAGGGCGTCATTGAAGGGCATCGACCGCAGGCGTTTGCCGGTGACCTGGAACAAGGCCGTGGCTACGGTAGAGGGCACCAGGGGCACCCCCAGCTCGCCCACGCCGGTGGGTGGATTGTCGGTCTCCACAATCTCCACGGTGATCTCGGGGATCTGGTACATGCGGGCGATGGGGAAGTCGTCGAAGTTGCCCTGCTTCACCCGGCCGGCTTTGATGTCGATGCGCTCGTCGAAGATGGCCGAGAGGGCGAAGATCACTCCGCCTTCCATCTGCGCGATCACCTGGTCGGGGTTTACCACCTGACCACAGTCGATGGTGGTCCAGATGCGCCGTACCTTGGGGGTGCCGTCCACCATGCCCGCTTCGGCCACCATGCCCACATACGATCCAAAGGCCTTGCCCACGGCGATGCCGCGGCCCCAGCCCTCTTCGGCACCCCCAGACCATTTGCTGATCTCGGCCACCTTCTTCAAAACCGCCATGCGGCGATCTGCGTCATCGAGCATGCCCACGCGGAAATCGTACGGATCTTGCCCGGCGAGGTGAGCCATCTCGTCGATGAAGCCTTCTCGGGCAAAGTCGTTCACCGAGTGACCCACCGAGCGCCAGAACAGCACGGGCACGTTGGCGTGGATGGCGCTGTATCCGACACGGTGATTGGGGATGCCGTATCCGAGCTCCCGAAGCCCCTCCAAGGCGATGATGTTGGGGATGGTGTCGCTGTCGAATGCCTGGCCCATCATGCGACCCACCATCTTCCGGGTGATGGCCGGCAACCACTCTGGGGCGATGTAGGGGGTCAGCCCCTTCATGTCGAGCACGCTCTGAGACAGATGGTGAATCGACATGCCCGTGAGTTTGCCACCGCCATCGAGTGCGCCCTTGAGCCGGGTGACGGCCTGGGGTCGATAGTAGCCCGCCTTCATGTCGTCTTCTCGAGACCACATCACCTGCACAGGTGCCTTGACGCGCTTTGAGATGAGCAGGGCTTGGAGCACGGGGTCGATGGCACCGCGACGGCCAAAACCCCCACCGAGATAGGTGGTGTTGCAGATCACCTCTGCCCGGGGCACGCCGCCGATGTCTGCAGCCGCTGCCTGCACGCCGGACTGGAACTGAGTGGGCGCCCAAATCTCGACCCGCTTGCCATACTGCACCCAGGCAGTGGCGTTCTGAGGCTCCAGAGGGGCGTGGGCGAGGTAGGGGGCGGTGTAGACCGCCTCGAGGGTCTTGCCAGAGCCTTCAAATGCCTCGTCGAAGTCACCCTCGGCGGCATGAGCGGGGGGCTCTTGTTTGCTGTGCTCGATGGCGCCCTTGATGATCTCGCCAGAGTCGAGTCGATCGTTTTCGGTGGCGCTCCAGGTGATCTCCACTGCAGCGGCGGCACGGCGTGCCTGCCAGTACTTCTCGGCCACCACGGCCACGCCGTACTCGAAGGGGAAGATCTGCTTTACGCCCTTCATACGGGCGGCCTTCTCGTACGTGACCGACTCCGCCTCGGAGCCCCAGGTCGGCGGGATGAGGACGATGGCCTTGAGCAGCCCGGGCACCTGCACGTCGATGCCGAAGATGGGTCCACCGGTGACCTTGGGTCGCAGGTCGACCCGATCTGTGGGGCGACCGATGATCTTGAACTGCTCTTTACGCTTGAGTGTGACCTGCTCGGGGATTTTGACGCGAGCCGCCTCTCGGGTCAGCTCGCCGTAGGTCATCTTCTTGCCGCTGGCTTCGTGATGCACGGCACCGAGGCGGGCGACACATGCGTTCCGTGGCACGCCCATCTTCTTCGCGCCTGCCTCGAGGAGCATTTCCCGAGCCGTAGCGGCGGCCTTGCGCACCGGGTGCCAGATCTCTGCGGTGGTGGTCGAGCCTCCGGTGATCTGAAGGCCCGCGGTCTGAAAGGCAGGCCCTGCCTTGGGCACGATCGTCACCGCGCTGGGGTCGAGCTCGAGCTCTTCGGCGGCGAGGATGGCATAGGTGGTGTAGATGCCCTGGCCCATCTCGCTCTTGCCTACGCCCACCTGCACTTCGTTTTTCGAGGTGATGGCGATGAAGACGTTGGGCTCGAAGACGCCGTCGGCATCGGCCTTTTCGAGCATCGCTTCTTGGGCGCCACCGCAGCCCGAGGTGCTCAGACCGACCCACAAGGTGCCGGCCCCCATGAGGGTGACCCGCAAGAAGTCACGACGCTTCAGTGAAGTTCTGGTCGTCATTGGCCCCCCTCCGCGTCGCCCTCAGCGCTTGGCCCACGGGCCTGCTTGCGCATCTCCTCTGCGGCGAGGTGTACGGCCTTGCGGATACGAGGATAGGTGCCGCAGCGGCACAGGTTTGCCGAGAGGGCCGTGTCGATCTCCTCGTCGGTGGGGTTGGCGTTCACCTTCAGCAGCGCCACCGTGGACATGATCTGCCCCGCCTGGCAGTACCCGCATTGAGGCACGTTGAGCTTCATCCAGGCTTTCTGCACCGGGTGAGTGGGATCACCTTCGGGGCTGAGGCCCTCGATGGTGGTGATGTGCTTGCCCTCGACTGAGCCTGCTGCGGTGACGCACGAGCGCCGAGGTTTGCCATCGATGTGCACGGTGCACGCACCACACAGGGCCTTGCCGCAACCAAACTTGGCGCCGGTGAGGCCGAGCTCTTCTCTGAGCACCCACAGCAAGGGCACGTCATCGGGCACGTCGACGAACATGTCAGTGCCGTTGATTTTGAGGTTCATGCTTACTCCGAGGCCCAGAGGGGCATCTTCAAGAGCATCCCCACCTGCCACACCTGAATGTCGTCACCATCGTCGTCGAAGAGGGCCAGCCGGCCATATAGAGAGAAGAAGCCCAAGGACAGCAACACGCGCCCTTGAGGGCCGAGCAGCCACTCACCGTCGCCATGACGGGCGGCGAGTCCACCATCGATGCCCAGGACCGAATACCCCAGCTGAGGGCCCACAGTGAGCATCGTGCTGTCGGGGCCGAAGTCGTAGAGTGCATCGCCATAGAGACCGAACCAGAGGCTCTCGTTGAGCCGGTTCAGGCTGAGTTCGCCACCCACGTACCCCCCAAGATCCGGATCGCCGAAGCCGACGCCGGTGGTGAGGCCGCCCAACAATTGCCAGCCAGCCTCGGGGCCGAAGCTGAAGGGTACCTCATCTGCTTGGGCGGGCCGTGGCGCTGTGGTCAGCAACAGCGTCACGAGGCCCAGAAGGGCAGAACGGATTACGACCATGGCGTCTCCTGTGCCTCGGCGCTCGCCGGGCAGGCTCGGGTCTCGGTGATGGGATGAGGTGTGTGAATTTGTCCCTGGCCACCCACGAGCTCGGCCCCCACTCGGCCATGAGATCGGGCGACGATCTGGCCGATGATGCTCAGGGCCACCTCCACAGGCTCTTCTCCCCCGAGATCGAGCCCTATGGGGGTGGCCAGTCGAGCGAGCTGCGTCGGGGTGATGCGGATGCCGCTGGCCATGAGCGTCGACATCAACCGGCCGGTGCGAGCTCTGGGGCCGAGCAGGCCCACATAGGGCGCATCGCTGCTCAGGGCCAGGGGCAAGACCGCAGTGTCGATGGCGAGGTTGTGGCTCATGAGCACCACGGCTGTATGTGGCCCCAGGGGTAGATCTTCCATCGTGGGCCGTGGTGGCAGCATGACAGTGCGTGCCCCTGTAGCGGCGATGCGTCCGAGGGCCAGCGTATCTCGACCCGTCACGGTGACATGCCACCCCATGGGCTGTGCCATCTGCGCCAGAATCTGAGCGTCGAGGCCGGTGCCCACGATGAGCAGCTGCTTGGGCGGTGCGATGTGCTCAACCAGCGCCCTGCAGACCTGATTGCCGGTGACGTGCAGGCCCTGGGTTCGACCTCGAGTCCGGGCTTCACCCATGATCGCGCGCAACGGCGTTGCGATGGCGTCGGATACGGCACGTACGATTTGAGGGCCCTGGCCATTGTCATAGGCCATGAGGCCCAGCGGCACACCGGGCCAGCTCACGTGGTGGGCGGTGACCAGGGTCAGCGCTTCACGCCGTTCGCGGGCGTCGGCGATGAGCTTGAGCGGGCTCTCGCCGTGATCTGGCCCTACAGGTTCGAGGCAGAGATGGACCACGCCTTCACAGCCAGTGCCGTAGAGATCCACTTCGCCCATGGCTCCGCGGCGGGTGTCGAAGGCCACGACCGTGGCCCCCTCTGAGGCCCAGCGGAAGGCATTGCGGGCCACATCGCGCTCGAGGCAGCCACCGCTGATGGTGCCTGAGGTGGTGCCGTCGGCCTGAATCAGAATACGCGCGCCAGGCCGACGGTAGCCCGAGCCCTGTAAGTCGACGAGGGTGCCGAGCACCGCAGGCGTTTCGGGATCCCAGGCGCCGAGAATGTGATCGAGCATTGCCAGGGAAGGGCTCATGCTTCACCTCGTGGGGTCGACTGCAGGTAGGTGCGGAATGGTTATTCCGAGGAAGCGGAGCGCTGTCAAGAGGCAGGCTGACGGATCAGGCGCGAATTGCTTCCCAGGCGCATTGCTCTGCGGCGGCGAGATCGTCCTCGGTCAGCTCGAGCAGGCCGAGCATCTGGGCACGGAACAGCTCCAGTTGCATGCCCCAGATGAGGGCGAGGAGCAACATGGGGGGCAGTGATTTCACCAGACCTTGAGCTTGACCCTCGCGAATGAACGCCTGCGAGTGGTCGATGAACTTCCGCTTGCACGCCCAGCTCTCCTCGGTGAGGTATGCGCTGTGATCATGCCATTCGAGGAACTTCACCACCTGCGGTCGCACTTGAATCCATGCAGAAAATGCAAAGAAAATCGAGCTGAAGCGCTGTCGGAACGGCAAGGTGTGATCCACCTGCTGGTATTGGCACTCCATCTCGGCAAACTGCCGCTGATAAAGGGCGTTGACGAGGCCTTCTTTGTCACCGAAGTGTCGATAAACGGTGCCAATGCCCACCTGGGCCTGCTCGGCGATTTGCGGAACGGTTGTTCCGCGATAACTTTGCTCTGCGAACAGAGACAACGCTGCATCGAGCATCGCTGTACGCCGATCCTGGGCCTGTGCATCTTCGTTCGACATGCTCTCACGATTACGCTTTTGGGGTGTTGTGCGTCAAAGCTGGTCGAGGCTTTGCTGTCTCGAAGCCCTCCATCCGCCAGTGCGCCAGACCTGTACCTGGGCCTGTCGAGCACGTCGGATCATGTCAGCAGTGCCTCGCCCACCAGGGAACGCCACGACGAGATCGATCTCGAAGTCATCGAGCATTTGCTGATTGCGCAGAAGCCCGGCCCGCTTGCCGAACTTGTCCCATCGAGCCGGACAGGTCGTGACGGCCACACCCCGACTCTGCGCCCACGCTCGCCCCAGAGCATCTGCGCCTCGAGCCCCACCCTCGATGATATGGTCCACCGGACCTCGTCCGTGTTGATGGAGGGTGTCGAGGGCATGGAAGGCGGCTTGCTGATCGGCGTAATCTCGGCCGCCGCACACAATGAGCACGATGGGCATGTATTGCTCGGGTCTCGCAGCATCAACACAGACCTTCACTCGCCCTCGAAGTTACGACAAGGGGAATCCTCTCGAGGCCTCCGGTGTATGGCTCATCGAATACACCTGCCATGGAGGAGGTATGCCCAGTGTGCTGCACGAAGTCATGGTCTCGCTGTTCACGGAACACCCACGCCTCGCCCCCGAGCTGTGGCTCGCAGCCGGTGAGCCACAACTACCCGACTACGACTCGATCACCAGCGCGAAGCTCAACCTGAGCCAGGAGACCACCGCGGCCTACGACGCAGACGAGGTGGTCATGCTGAACGCAGAAGGCCGACATCGATTCGCGCTCATCGTGGAGGTTCAGCTCAATCTCGACGAGGACAAGCAGTTCAGCTGGCCAGGGTATGTGACGAGCGCTCGATTCAAGAAGAGGTGCGACGCTGCGGTGCTGGTCATCACACCCGCTGCTCATGTCGCTCGATGGGCCCGGCGACCGATTCATCTGGGTGCAGGTAACCGGCCCAGAGCAAATCCCGGTCGTTTCAGATCCACAGCTGGCGACTCACCGCCCGGAGCTGATGCTGTTGTCGCTCATCGCTCATGGTCAAAGCCTGCATGCTGTGGACATGGCCGAGGCGGCTGCTGCGGTGGTGTCCACACTCGACGAAGACAAACACGATCTCTACACTGACATGGTGCTCAAGCACCTCTCGCGCACAGCACAGGAGGCTTTCGAAGGCATGCTCAACATCAAGAACTACGAGCCGCAGTCCGAGCAGTTCAAGCGTACGTACGCCGCCGCCAAGGCCCGCGCTGAGGCAGAGGGCCGCGCTGAGGGTATGGCCGATGGTGAACTCAGCGCACTCAGAAACACACTCAAGAAGCAGATACGCCTGAAGTTCCAGTCGCTCTCCAAAGAGCACGAGGTGTGGATCGACGCTGCTGGCCTCGAGGCACTCGATCAAGCCTTGGAGCGCATCCTCTCTGCAGAGTCTCCGGAAGGTGTGATCCCGACGTAGATCTCACTCCGCTTTGCGACGGCCCACCAGCGACACCCCCAACAGAGACATCTCACCCAGCGCGAGCCAGAGTCGAGTGGCCAGGCACATCACGATGGCCAGGGCAGGCTCCGGGAACACCGCCCCGGCCAACAGCACGAAAATCGCCTCTTGAACGCCGAGCCCCATGGGCAAGAACACCACCAGGAAACCCATGATGAACGAGGTCACGTATGCCGCGGCGAGGACTGGCCAGTCTCCGGGGCCCAGCGTGGAGACTGCCGCCTGACAGAAGAGGGCCATGGCGAGCCCGTGGGCGGACCACGACAGCAGATACCACCCGAGCAGCCGGGCCATGGCTGTTGGGGTGAGCCCTGCGGGTCGGGTGTCGACCCGAGCGAGCCGGAGGAGCACTCCGGTGATGGGGGTGAACACCTTGGGGTGCAAGATCAGCAGGCCCCCCAGGGCCACTGCCCAGCTCGCCCAGACCACCCCCGGAGGCCAGCCTGCATCTCTCATCGTGGTGGCGAGTGCTTCGCCGCCCACCAACGGCAGCGCCAGCAGGGCAAAACACAGCGCGCTGCCGATGACCAGCATCAGCTCGGCGACGCCGCTCAGGGCCACGATGCCTGCAGGGATCCCATGTTTGCGGGTGAGCGCCACCTTCGCGGCCATGGGCCAGACCATGCCAGGGATGTATTTACCTGTCTGGCCGAGAGCCCAGACGAACCAGCTGCGACGCATGGGCAATGGGCCACCGAGGGCGGCGAGGCTGCGACGCCAGCCCTCGGCGGTGAGCGCCATCGAGGCTGTGAGCACTGCCCAGGAGAGGGCGAGCCAGCCAGGGCTCAGGTGCCACTCGTGGGCGGCGATGGCCGGCCAGTGATGGCGCAGGTAACCCACGAGAAAATAGCCCGCGACGCCAAGGGCTACGAGGGCGATGAGCAGCTTGACGGGCTTCTTCATCGACGTGGCCTCAACCCGCTCGCCGTGGGGGTCGGTGTTGAGGCACCACAGAAGGCTCGAAGGTGATCTCGTTGTCGAGGAAGATGCGGCACCACAGCTCGAGGACCACCAGCGCCATGAGCTGCTTGCTCACCACGAAGCCGCTGTGATCGAGCTGTCCGATGAGGGCCTCGACGGCCTCTGGCCGGAATAGCCCCCGTTGCCGAATGCGATCTGGGGTCAGGATCGACCGCGCGTACTGGGCGAAGCCGTCGGGGAAGAGGCGATCTACAGGTACGTGGAACCCCTGTTTGGGGCGGGCGGTGATCTCTGCAGGCAGGTGGGGCTTCATGGCTGCCCGCAGCACCCACTTGTCAGTGACGCCCTGACGGGTAGGGGCTCTCAGCTTGTGTCGCGAGGACAATCGCGCGCTGAACTCCACAAGGCGGGGGTCGAGGAAGGGCAGACGCAGCTCGAAGCTGTAGGCCATGGTGTTCTTGTCGCCGGTGAGCAGGCTGAAGTCGCTCATGTAATACCGGGTGTCGAACTTCACGAGACGATCGAGGAACGCCTCGTCACCCGAGTCCATGAGATCAGACATACGCCGGGCCAGGGCCCGAGGCTCAGGCCCCAGCTGCGCCTGGAGCGCGTCAGTGTACAGAGCTGACTTCTCGCCTTCGCTGAAGAGGGGCACCAACGCGCGATAGGCCCCGCTGGGTGACTCCTGATGCAGCAGGTAGTCCACTAGACGCTCACGGCCTTTCTGGCCCAGCTCGGCGGGGTAGCGGAACAGCCTGCCGAGCAGGCCCACAGGCAAAACCGATACCGCCCGGCGGATGAGGCCGGCTCTCAGGGCCCGGGGCAGGGCAGGGCGCGTGAGCTCGCCGAGGCTGAGCACGAGGTGGTGCACGTAGCCGGCGAGCACTTCGTCGCTGCCGCCGCCGATGAGCCCCACGGTGACTTCATTCTTGATGAACTGCAGCAGGTGAAACCACGCCACGGTCATGGCGTCCCCGATGGGCTCTTCGAGATGCCAGATCACCCTGGGCAGCACATCGAGGTGATCTGCGGTGAACTGTACGGACCGATGCTCAGTGGCGAAGGTGTCGGCGAAGGCCCTTGCCCGATCGACCTCGTCGTGGGCGCCGCCGAAACCCAGGGTGAAGGTCTTCACCGCGTGGGGGCTGTGGCGAGTCATGAAGTACGTGAAGGCGTTGCTGTCGATGCCTCCAGACAAAAAAGCGCCCAGGGGCACGTCGGCTTCCATGCGCAGCCGCACACTGTCTTCGAGCAGCTCGCCGTAGGCCTCGGCAATGGCGTGATCACCGCGGGGCAGGGCGTTGTCTTCGCCGCCGAAGCGCAGGGTGTACCAGGGCTTCACCGTCACCACGCCGTGGCGATCCCGGATGAGTACATGGCCTGGGGGCAGCTTCTTGATGCCTTTGAAGAATGTGTCGGGGTGGCAGGCGTAACGCAGAGTGAGGAACCCGTCGAGGGCCTGCGGATCGAGCTCCGGCGTGTAGCCTTCGTAGGCCAGCAGAGGTTTGATCTCGCTGGCGAAGAGCAGCTTGGGGCCGTCTTGCAGGTAGTAAACGGGCTTCTCGCCGAAGCGATCGCGGGCGATCAGCAGGCGCCGGGCCTCGGGATCCCAGATGGCGAGGCCAAACATGCCGTTGAGGTAGCGCAGACAGTCATCGCCCCACTGGGCATAGGCGTGGGGGATGACCTCGGTGTCCCCGCGATGTCGAAAGATGTGGCCAAGGCCCTCGAGCCGCTGTCGGAGCGCCCGGTGGTTGTAGATCTCACCGTTGAAGACGACCCACGTGGGTCCTCGACCGCGGGCGTCTGCTGCAGGTACGCGCAGGGGCTGCTCAGTGCCTTCAGGATCGATGATGGCGAGGCGGCGGTGTCCGAGGTGAACGTCACCGTCGTGGTGAAATCCGACGTCGTCTGGACCGCGGTGCAACATCGCGTCGGTCATGCGCTCGAGCAGTGATCGGGCTGCGGTTGGGTCCGAGAAGCCAGCGAGGCCCGCGATGCCGCACATGAAGACGCTCCTGACGATCAGGGTGGAGGGAGGCAGCTGAGCTCAGAGGTCCTAACATAACGGCAGATCGAGTCATGACCTCTCAGGTTCTTTTGGTCGACCATGTGAGCTCTGGGGTTGAGGCGACTCTCACCGCGCTCAAAAATCAGCGCGTCGTCATCGCCCAGTTCCAGAAGGCTTCGAGCACTTGCAAGTACAGCTCGGGGTCGAGGCCATAGTCACCGAGCGAGTACCCCTGGTTGTATTCCACCAGGGCGGTCTCACCTGTGCTCAATACACCGAAATCCAACGCATAGCCCCAAGGCGCTTCAGTGTGCAGCGCGATGGCTTCTCTCACTACGTCGAGGTTGATGTCCACGTCTGTGTCGCCGCTGTACCAGCGGTGCCCGAGCAGATGGCCGTGGGCCACGAAGCAGCGGTACTCGCTCACCCACTCCACCACGTCGGAGGCCCAGATCTCCGTATTGCGACCCCCACCGCCGAAGTAGAACGGATCAGGTCGGCCGTGGAGTACGCGACCGGTGAACTTCTTGAGCTTCACCGGTTTGACGAAGCACCCGTCGACGCTCGGATCTCTCAGGCGTGTACGCCAGACTTTCCGATGCAGACAGCCGCGGAGCGCCTGGGGGTAGTCGTCGGTGGGCGGCGGTGTAATGCCAAGCGCTTGCAGGGCGGCGTGCACCATTGGGATCGAGCCCGCGACGAGCGTCTCTGGTGTCGGCAGCAGACGCTTGCGCCGGATCAGCTTCTCCGTGCCCTCGATGTAGGGCATGCCCCGCGCTTTAAGGGCGGCGATGACCACCTTCTCTGTTTGATCGAAATGGGCATCTCCGATGCTGCTCTGCACGATGGCCGATGTCACAGCCATGGTCACAACCCCCTTGCTGACCGCTCTCCGCTGTGGTGAGTGTGGTGGTACATCGAGGCGTACACAAGGAGAGGGCGATGTCCGAGGCCACCTACACCTTGCTGCAGATCAGCCAGCTGCGCCTCGAAGACCTCGTCGGCCCCGTAGAGGCGATGTCGGCCCCCGAGCTCGTGAGCGTGCTGATCCCCGATGCGCACATCGACGTGCCGTTGAGGGCAGCTTTCGAGGTCGTCGAGGGCAGCCTGCTCGAGTTCGATCAGTGGGCTCAGATGCTCGCCCCCCTCGTCGAGGGCAGCGGATTGTTCGAAGGGCTGTTTCAGCGGGTGTGGGGCGCGCTCTATGTCGCCGCAGCCACGGGGTTGATGCGGGAGTTCGGCATCGCTTTGAGCGGTCAGGGCACGCTGGACAACTTCGTTGAGTCTCCCCAGCTCGGGGTGATGCCCATCAACGACATCTATCTCGACGTCAACCTCTGGCCCGGCATCGAGGCCGTGACCAGCCCTCAAGACATCCCACAGCGTTACGCCGACATGCGCGAGGCGATGTGGCCGCTGAGCGCTGGCGCTCTCATCGATCCCATCACCATCAGTCACGCGCACAACTTCTCGGTGGTGGTTCGGGAAGACGCATGGGGCTGATCAAGCCCGAGCTGCCCGATTATGATCCCCTTGAGTGGGCCCAACTGCCTTTTCCGGCGCGTTGCCGACAGGTGTGCGTCTCCTGGGCAGAGCAGGGGTACGGCACCCCCGTCTACATCTTCGCGATCTACGGGCTGAAGATCGGCCTCTATGTGGGCCTGTGGTTGCTCTTCATCGGCGAGGCGCCGGTGATGAGCGCCGTGGCGTTTCAGAAGGCCATCTTGTGGAGCATGCTCTTCGAGATCCTGGGCCTGGGGTGTGGCAGCGGGCCGCTCACCGGGCGTTACTTTCCGCCCGTTGGCGGGCTGCTGCACTTCTTGCGCCCCGGCACCGTGAAGATGCCTATGGTTTCGGTCCTCGGCGACACTCGAAACCTCATCGACGTCGGGCTCTACGCCGCGCTCCTGGTCGCGCTGGGATGGGGGCTCTCGGCCTCGACCATCGAAGCTCGGCATCTGTGGCCCATCGTCGGCCTGCTGCTGGTGATGGCGCTCTTCGATCGCACTGTGTTCCTCGCTGCTCGAGGAGAGCACTACTACGTCACGGTGTTGTGCTTCGTCTTCGCTGAAGACTGGATCCCCGCGGCGATGTGCGTGCAGCTGGCCCTGTGGTTCTGGGCCGGCGTATCCAAGCTCAACCACCACTTCCCCACGGTGGTGTGCGTGATGACCAGCAACAGCCCCATCTTGAGGCTGCGTGCGCTGCGGCGGCGCATGTATCGACGGTTCCCCGACGATCTCAACCCGTCGGGGCTCGCGGTCTGGCTGTCTCATGGAGGCACGGCCCTCGAGCTCGCGGTGCCTGTGGCCTTCTTGCTGTCGGTGGGCTCGGAAACCCCGGTTGTGGCCCTGGTTCTCATGGTGTTCTTGCACGGATACATCACGGGCAACGTGCCCATGGGGGTGCCCCTTGAGTGGAACGTGATGGTGGTCTATGGGGGCTTCTTCCTCTTTGGGGCCCACCCGGAAGTGCACCCTTTTTCAGTGGCCCCCACAGGGCTCGCGGTGGTGCTCGCGTGCTCGCTGGTGGTGGTGCCCCTCGTGGGCAACCTCGTGCCCCACCGGCTCTCGTTCCTGCTGTCGATGCGGTACTACGCCGGGAACTGGCCCATGAGCGTCTGGTTGTTTCGGGGCGACAGTCATCAGAAGCTCGACGCCCTGGTGAAGGTGGCCGACTGGCCCGAGCAGCAGGTGACCAGGGTCTACCCGCGATCTACGGCGGTGGCCCTCATCGGCAAGGTGCTGGCCTTTCGTGCCATGCATCTGCACGGCCGCGCGCTGTCGATGTTGATCCCCAAGGCCGTGGAGCGCTTCGAGGACTACACCTATATGGATGGTGAGGTTGTGGCGGGCCTCGCCCTCGGGTGGAACTTCGGTGACGGCCACCTGCACAACGAGCGTCTGCTGGCGTCGATTCAGCGGCGGTGTAAATTCGAGCCCGGAGAGTTGCGGGTCATCATGGTCGAGCCCCAGCCCCTGGGGCAGGGCACACAGCGCTGGCGCATCGCCGATGCCGCCACCGGCGCCGTCGAGGCAGGTGTCGTCAGGGTGTCAGAGTTGCGCCAGAGGCAGCCCTGGGGGGCAGCTGACTGAGAGGCGCGCCTTGAGCTGAGAGAACGCACACGGTATCAACCTCTTATCGATCTCCGAGAGAGTCCTCGTGCATACCCTCATCGTCTTCATGGCCGGGCGAAAGCGCCCCGGATCCCTCGCCGTCGCAGCCCGAAAGCGGGGGGTAATCTTGCTCGAAGGCAGCGGTGAGGCCGAGGTACGGGCCGCCTGGGCCTCTTCGGCAGGGCTGCTGCTCACCCTCACCGGCTTCGAGGTGGTGCCCGACGCTCAGGGGCGGCGTGTTCAATTGCCCGAGTCGGTGACGCTGTGGCTCGAAGAGGCCGTCGCTGGCCAGATGGGCGATGCCGTGGAGATCGCCATCCTCGACGATGGATCGGCTCTACGTGGTCGCACTCAGGTGAGCATCGAGCACGTACGACGACCACTCGTTGTGGGGCATCGATATCAAATCGCACCCCTTGGCCCTTTGAGAGCATGACCAGCCAGAACGTGCAGGACGAGATCCCCTGGCGCGCCATCGTCAGAGTGGCACTGGTGAGCTTGGGCAACCTCGTAGGTCTCGGGCTGTTGCTGCCTGTGTTCCCGCTCTGGGTAGAGCTGATCGTACCCAGCAGCACCGAGGTGGGCCTCGCCACCACCCTCACCATGGGGGTGGGACTCATCATCGCCCGCCCCCTGGCAGGGCGCTGGATGGAAGGTCGACGACGTGC
This sequence comes from Bradymonadia bacterium, assembly GCA_046290225.1. Taxonomy (GTDB): domain Bacteria; phylum Myxococcota_A; class Bradymonadia; order UBA7976; family UBA1532; genus JBKAGE01. Next base: position 55,629 of record JBKAGE010000005.1, read on the forward strand.
CCCCCTCATGATCATCGGGATCGTGATCAATGTGGTGTCCAGCGCGCTGTATCCGCTCGTGGAGAGCCTGACCCCGCTGTTGGTGCTCAGATTGTTGCAGGGGGTGGGCTTTGGTTGGGTGACCACCGGCGCGGTCTCGGCGATGACCGATCTGGCGCCGCCTTCGCGGCGAGGTCAGATGATGGGCTACTTCGGGGCGGTGAACGCGCTGGCGTTGATCATTGGGCCTGGGGTGGGCACTGCGCTGTACGACGCATTGGGTTTCGATGCGGTGTTCTATGGCGCTGCAGGGCTCTCCATGGTGGCCGCGCTCCCCCTCATGGGTCTGAGAGAGCCGCCGAAGCCCGTGGTGACTGGCCGTGTGGCGCTCACCGAGGCACTGAGGGTGCCTGCGCTCAAGTTGTTGGCCATCACCCACTTCATGACCTATCTGCTTCATGGTGCCGTCATCACCTTCCTGCCCAAGCGGTTTTATCCCGGTGGGGAAGGCACCGAGAGTGCTGCCGACTGGATGGGGGTAGGCACGTTCTTCGCCGTGCAGGCGGTGGCCGTCATCGGGTTTCGGGTGGTTACGGGCAAGCGCTTCGATCAGCTGGAGCGCAGCCTGTTCATCGGCGGAGGTCGCCTGGCGTTGCTCGCTGCGGGGGTCGCCCTGGGGCTGACGTTGAGCCCGTGGGCTTTGTTGGCAGTGGCAGTGCTCTATGGACTCGGGCAAGGGGCTTATCTGCCGGCGGCGAACGCTCTGGTGGGTGACATCTTGCCCGAGCACCTGCGCGCTCGGGGCTTCGCGATCTTCTTGCTGGCCTTCGATCTCGGGTTTGCCTGTGGTGGCACCGTTGCAGGAGTGCTCACCGATCTCATGGGCGTCGCAGGGGCGTTTGTGATCATGGGCACGCTCCCTGGCCTGGCGTGGGCCATTCAGACCGTGGCGTGGCGGCGCGTGACCGCCGAGGAGGGCAAATGACACACAGGCCGTTTGTGCTCGGGGGTTTGATCCCCCGGTTCTCGTGGGTGATCCCCGGACAGCTCGCTGGGAGCGGCATGCCCGCGCGAGCCGATCTCGGTAAAGACGTCGAAGCGTATGTCACCCTCTACGAAGAGGGGGTGCGGGTGGTGCTTTCTTTGTTGGAGTCCGCACCGCCCAAGGCGGTCATCGAGCAGGCTGGGCTGATGAGCTTGCACTTTCCCATCCACGATCTCGACACGCCCACCGAGATCTCTCGTTATGTAGAGGTCCTCGATGAGTCCCATGCACATGTCACCGCAGGTCGCCCGGTGCTCGTGCACTGCTACGCGGGGATCGGCCGCACTGGCATGACCCTGGCGGCGTGGATGGTCCGCTATGAAGGCATTAGCCCGAGAGCAGCCATCGACCACGTACGCACCCTACGCCCCGGGAGCATCGAGACGCCTGGGCAGGCTGCATTCTTGAGCACACTTCGCCGCTGACCATTCAAACACATCTGTTCGGATACGGCTGTACGGACACGGCTGACTGTACGGACAGGTGTCCGGTCGATCTCGGACACTCTGAGGCGGACACTTTGCCGCAGATGGGGCGTGGGGCTGAGCTAACATGTTGAAATTTCAATGTTGGCCTGGGTGGCATGATGCGTGCTCTTAGGTGTGGATAACTCACGCTTCTGCATCAGGACACACCCATGAACGCCGCAACTCAGCTCCCCGAAGCCGCCCCCGCCCTCAAGCTGGTCCGCTCCACCTCTGCTGCCCCTCGCCGGGATCCTGTGGTGGGTGATCCGATCAACATGTACCTCGACAGCATTGGCCGCAGGCGCTTGCTCACACGGGATCAAGAGCTCGCTCTGGCCCGACAAATTCACGCATCGAGAGACGAGATCGTTGAAGAGGTGATCATGCTCGGCGCTGGCGTGCGCGCCATCGCCGAGGTGCCCCGGCGCATCATGCGCGGCGAGATGTCCATCCGCGACATTCTCGACGGGAGCACCAATCAGGAAGCCGACGCCGAGACGGGCCTTCGAGGCACTGAGCTGCTCGCCCATCTTGCCGAGCGCCTCGAGATGCTCCACGAGGCCGGTGCGGGTCTCGAAGATCGCCTCGAAGTGGTGGCCCGCATGCCACTGCTCTGGTCTGTCTACGTGGAGATCGTCGAGGGGCTCTACGATCTGAGTCGTCGCTTCCACACCACCGTACCCGAAGGGGTTTCTGCCCTCGAGGCTGAGGCCGGTGTGTCCGCTGACGACTTTGTGGCCGCGGCCCGTCGGGTGCGCCGCCTCATGCGGGCTCTGGAGCGTGCGCGCTCCACCATGGTGGAGTCGAACCTGCGTCTGGTGGTGTCCGTGGCGCGCAAGCTGCAGAATCGGGGCCTGCCTCTGCTCGACATGGTGCAGGAAGGCAACCTGGGCCTGATCCGCGCTGTAGAGAAGTTCGAGCCCGAGCGGGGCCATCGCTTCAGCACCTACGCCACCTGGTGGATCCGCCAGTCGATCTTGCGGGCCATCGACGAGCAAACCCGCACTGTGAAGCTCCCTGGACCCTTCCTGAGTCGGGTCTACAAGGTGAAGTCCGTGGCCCGTACCTTGGAGAAGGAGCTCGGCCGCCAGCCCACCCTCGCCGAGATCACCGAGAAGGTGTCGTTCTCTGCCGATGAGGTGGAGGCCGCCCTACAAGGTGATCGAGGGGCCATCTCTCTCGAGTCGCCTGTGGGTCAGGACGACGCGGTCATCGGTGATTTCATCGAAGACGCCAACACCCCTGATCCAGCCCACATCGCCGAGCGTCGTCGTCTCGGCGAGGACACCCGCCTGGCCCTGCAGGGCCTCGGCGAGCGCGAGGCCCTGGTGCTGCGCTTGCGTTATGGCATCGACGAGGCTGAGCCCATGACCCTCGAAGAGGTCGGACAGCGGTTCGGGCTGACGCGGGAGCGAATTCGGCAGATCGAGCGCAAGGCGCTCTACAAGCTGCGGACGGTGCAGCGTGGAAAGCTGCTGCGGGCATGGGGCGGGCTCGAAGGGTGAGTCTCGAAAGCTGACTCTGAGCAGCTCAGCCTCGCAAGTGCTCCACCAGCTCACCTTGAGAGTGCACGTTGAGCTTGGCGAACATCGACTTCAGGTGATTGCGCACCGTGTGCCGGCTGATGAAGAGCCGATCGGCGATCTGTGGCGTGCGCATGCCACCCACCAGCATCTCCGCCACTTGGCGCTCCCGCGCAGACAAGATATCAGCTCGGCGGTTCAGACCCCCACCATCAATGCTGGGCATCAGGCCGTTGCGCTTGTCGAGGGCCTCGTCGATGAGGTTGGCCAGCTCACCGGGATCGATGGGCTTGCACAGGATCTTGAAGACCTCGCCCTCGTTCACCGCTCTCAACGCGGCTTCCAGCGTAGCGTGGCCGGTGAGCAGAATCCGCACCGCCTCGTGCGACTGTCCGGCGAGGGTGGCGCACAACTCTGAGCCATTGATGCCCGGCATGCGCTCATCAGTGATCACGACGTCGACGTGTTCGTGATTCAAGCGTTCGAGCGCCTGCTCAGCAGAATGCGCGACGAGAACCTCGAAGGGGGCTCGGTGGAATGCTGTTCGGAAACCGTCAAGGACGAGCGGATCATCGTCGACGAACAAAACACGTGCGGTATTTTCCACAGCCACTTGCATTGGGCACCTATTTCCCCTCACGTCTGTGTTCAGAGCCACGAGATGGAACCCTGGGGGAGAAGGCATCATCTCGATTGCGTCAGCCTGTATCTTCATACGGCTCAGGCGGCCGTCAACAGTAGCATGTCTTGAATTTGGAGGCCTTTCTGCGATGAAAAATCCCGTCATTCTCTTCGATGGGGTCTGCAATTTCTGCGATGGCGCAGTGCAATTCATCATCAAGAGAGATCGAAGCGGGGTCTTCCGGTTCGGTGCGCTTCAATCAGAAGCTGGCCGTGAGATCCTGCTCAAGCACGGCTTGCCCGCGGATCATCTCGACTCGCTGGTGCTCGTCGACGAGGGGCGCGTCTACATGCGCAGCACTGCGGCTCTCCGGATTGCACGCAGGCTGCGCTGGCCCTGGCCGATCTTCTATGGATTGATGATCCTACCGCGCTTTCTACGCGATCCTGTTTACGACTGGATAGGTCGTAATCGCTACAAATGGTTCGGGGAGAAAGCGGAGTGCATGATTCCCAGCCCCGAGGTTCGGGGCCGGTTTTTGTGATGCTGCAGGGGGGAGATTTTTAAGTGAGGCTGGTGGGTTTCTCAAGCACTGGGCCAGCCTGATATGGGCTGGCGGAGTCTGCCTCAGTCGAGGGTGGCGCGGAGGGTGACGTTCTGGCAGTCCTCCTGGTCGTGGGCTGAGAGCTCGATCACGTAGATGCCACGGCGGACCGAGGCGGAGACCTTCTCCGAGTCCGAGTAAGTCTCCGACTCGTCGAGCTTGTTGCGGTCAGCGTCGTAGAGGTACAAATCGATGTCGCCCTCGAAGGAGTTGAACTCCGCGGTGACAGTCAGGTTGCCGCTGCCGTTGACCTGGAACGAGTACTCCTTGCCGATCCCGTAGCACATCTCCACCTCGTGGTTCTCGCCGAGCTCAAGCAGGTCGCCGCGGATGTCCTCGTCATTGTTGAGCTGGCCGCCGTTGAGTACAGCGTGGCCGATCTCGCACCAGCTGGAGCCCTCGAGGGGCGCCTCGGCGTCGTTTTGCACGTCGCGCTGGCTGCAGGACTCGTCCTCGCTCCATGCCACCCACTCGCTGCCCCGGCCGATGGACTCGGCGTAGGTCTTGAAGAGGTCATAGCCGCCATCGCGGGCCTTGAAGACCACTGGTGTGGCGCACTGCTGAGCGGTGTGATCCTCCACATCGTTCATGGCCTTCTGCATCACGATCTCGTACATGGCCGAGGTGCTGCTGTTCCAGCAGCAGGTCTTGGACTCGTCGTACACCAGCTTGGCGAAGACGTAGTCCTCGAGGGTGCGGTACTTGGCGTCGACCTCGAGGGTGCTCATATCAGCGTGCTCGGCCTCGAGATCGTAGAGCTCCTTGAAGGCGTCTTCGCGGCGCTCGCGGGCGGCGCAGGAGGCGGGGTAGTTGCTCAGGTGGCTGCGGGCGTCGCTGATCTTCTGCAGGATGACCGCGCGCTTCTCTTCGACGGGCACCTCGCGGAGGATCTCACGCCAGGTCTCGATGCGGGCGGTGACGGCGTCGTGGTCCTGGCTGTTGATCCAGTTTTCGCGGTCGTAGGCGGGCACAGCGTTGGTCCAGCTGCCGTCGACCTTGGTGGGCACGCGGAAGCGGCGGATACCGCCACCGAGGGCAGCGTACTTGTCACCGTCGCTGTTCTCACCGGGGCCACCAGCAGAGCTGGAGGTGAAGGCGCTCTTCGAAGCAGCGGGGGACTCCCACTTGCCCTGGCGACGGGGCATGCTGCCGCTGATGACGGAGACCTCGTAGGCGCCGCCGAGGCTCTCGACGCTCTTGACCACGTAGACGTGGCCCGTGCCGCGGCGGCGGTAGCGCTTGACCAGGGTGTCGCCGGCGCGGACCGACTTGGGATCGATGTGGTACATGTTGGCGCTGGAGGCGAGGTTGATGCTGCCGAAGTAGCTCAGCAGGTAGACCATGAAGTAGCCCACGCGCTTGTTCAGGTAGATCTCGTCGAAGTAGGTGCCGGCGCGGGCGTCGTCGCCGAGGAAGCGCTGGTAGTCGTCCTGGCTGCCGCCGAGCTTGCGGCCGCGCAGGCGGCTGTCGGAGGGCCAGCCGTCGCGATCCCAGGTGTCCACGCGATCGCTGTAGTCAGGGTACGCAGTCTTGAAGTTGGGGGTGTTGGCGTAGCGGCCGTTGCTGCGACGGAAGCCGAAGTGGCCGAGGAAGATGCGGCCGTCGGCGTCAGCAGCCTCGACGTAGAAGGGCAGGTTGTACCAGCTGGCGAAGGAGGCCCGCAGGAACATCGACATCTCGGCGCACTCGAGGGCCGGCGAGGGCAGGGTCTTGCCGTAGGGCGTGGTCAGCTCGAAGGTGGGGAAGTACGACTCGCCGTCGATCTGCACCATGGACTGGACCCAGGCGCTGTACTTCTCGTCCCAGTTGAGGCCGGAGTTCTCGCCCCAGACCATGCCAGCCTTCTTGGCGTCGGGCGTGTCGGTGTCGGCCCACTGGTTGCGGATCTCCCAGACGGCGCTGGGGCCGTTGTCCACACTCACCGGCAGGCTCTTGCGGCCGCTGATGCTGTCGGCTTTGCCCACGTTGCTGTCGTTGGCGTCGAAGGTGGCCTTGCCCAGACCCTCGGTCTCGGGGCCGATGTCGAGCAGCTCACTGGCCGCGGAATCGGGGCTGCTGGCCTCTTCGCCACAGCCAAAGGCGGCGAAGCTCATGACGAGGAGCAGCAGGCTCTTCAGGTGCAAGGTGCGCTTCATGGTGGGTGACCTCGTGAGCGAATGAATTCAGATACGCCGAAATACATTCGCAACTTGTGTGCCATCGATGTTCGGCGAGCGGATCTACGCAACTTTGCGCTTTCGAGCAAGAGGGCGAGGGCCGTAGACCCCACGATCGGCCACTGGAGTGGTGATCGATCGGCAGATCGATCAGCCACCTGGGGGTGTGGTGACCCCTGCAGAGGCGACAGTGTGCAGCCTCGTCGAGCACTCTGGCATCCAGAGACCACAACATCGTGACAGAGGTGGAGACGGACGTGGCAGATCAGAAGGTGTGTGTAGTGGCCGGCGTGGGGCCGGGCCTGGGGTTGGCGCTGGTGAAGGCCTTTGCGGCAGAGGGATATGCCGTGGCGGCCCTGGCGCGGAACATAGACGCGCTCGATGCGCTGGTGGGGTCCATCGATGGCGCGTATGCCTTCGCCTGCGACGTCACTGATGAAGCTGGCGTACACAGCACCTTCGAAGCGATTCGAAGCCAGCTCGGGCCGATCTCTGCCTTGATGTACAACGCCGGCTCTGGGGTTTGGGGCACGCTCGACGACATCGAGGTGGCCAACCTCGAGATGTCGTGGCGCGTGAACACGTTGGGCTTGTTCCACCTGACTCGGGCGGCCATCGCCGATCTTCGGGCGACGAAAGGGGCCCTGGGGATCACTGGCGCCACGGCGGCGCTCCGCGGCAAGCCCAAGACCCTGGCCTTCGCGTCGTCCAAGGCGGCTCAGCGTTCGATGGCGCAGTCTTTCGCCCGCCAGCTCGGCCCCGAAGGGGTGCACGTCTTCTACGCGATCATCGACGGCATGATCGATCTGCCCAAGACGCGGCAGATGATGCCCGACGCGCCAGAGGACTTCTTCTTGAAGCCCGACGAGATCGCCGCGGCGTATGTGCAGGTGGCTCACCAGCCCCAGAGCGCTTGGACCTTCGAACTCGACCTGCGCCCCTACCGCGAGCAGTGGTGAGCTGAGCGCACCTCACGACGCGGTGTCCTAGAACCTTCACCGTGGCACAGTGTCAGAAGCTCTCGAACCAACGTTGAGTGATGGGGGTGCTCAATCATGCGATCTCTCGCTGTGCTGTGTGTGCTGCTCTCGGCCGCGTGCTCGGGTGATACGACGCTGCAGCGCCTACGCAAGCAGGCCCACGCCGATGCGAAGACGGCGCAGCTGCCCGTGGTGGCGTCAGCGTCGTCGACGCCCGCGCCCCATGCGGTCAAGGTGATCGTCACCCCCACGCACATCTCTGTCGATTACACTGACATCTTCGCTATGGCGTCGAGCCTGGGGGTCAGTGACGCGCAGCTGCGCGCTCACTTGAAGCGATATGGCGACTCGGTGGAGTCGGCGTATCAGCCTCACGTCACCCCGTTGGCGTCCGGGCGTTACATGGTCGACGACGATGTGCGGCAAGTCATCTATGACGATCTGTTGGTGGAGCCGCTGCAGATGTCACTCAACCGTTTGAGTGAGCTCAGCGTCGTCCTCGCAGGGCGTAAACCCGGCGAGACACAGGTGCCTCTCCGCTTCATCGTGGACACACAGGTGCCCTACGTGACCGTGCGCCGCGTGTTGGCCACGGCGAGCGGCCACGGATGGACGCAATTCGAACTGCTGGTGCACGTCGCCCACGAAGGGGCGATGATCGAGCGTGTGTTGCGCCCATTGAAGCGGAGCAGCTCGTGTTTTCCCGAGGCACCGGCAGTAGGCGATCCGGGTTGCTGGATGAGCCACGTTCATCTCAGGGGCGCACAGCGGCGGTGGCAGGCGAGGTGCGACGAGGTGGATGGCGAGGCGGTTAAGGCGGGCCACCCCGTGTATTGGAACCCCTGGGCGGAGGGTTTGTCGTGCCCCAAGTTGCCCGAGGCCCAGCGCGCTTTGCCTCCATGGAAGAGCGAGGTGACGCATTGCCCGGTTCTGGCGGTGAGCGCCGCTCTTGAGACGCCTTGGGGCGAGGTGGTGCAGGCTGTCGCTGAGGCAGAGCAGGCGGGTTGGCCAGTGATGTTGCATTACGGCCCCGAGACACACCAGCTGCGTCATTGGGGCGGCGTGCCTCTGACCTCGGTGCGGCATCTCGACGAGACGCCGAGCGAAGGCTGGCCCATACTCACAGTGACCCCCGAGGGCATTGGCTGGGCCGATGAGCAGGTCGTGGCCCTCGATCATGGCCGCATACCCGCAGCGGCGCTGCCCAAGGGCCCCGATGGCTGGTTGATCGATCCGCTTCACGATCGCCTCACAGCGGATGTGCAAAGGCTCAAAGAGCAGGCGGCGCTGAGGCAGACCGACTTCGAAGGGGCGCTGCAGGTGGCCGTGCACGGCGACGTGCCCCACAGCACTTTGATGCGGGTGCTCTACACTGCCGGGCAGGCCGAGTTCGGGGACTTCGAGTTCCCCGTGGGTACCCAGCGAGGCGTCGGCGCGCTTCGATACGAGGCGCCCAAGTACAGGGCTGTGCCTCAGGGAGAAGAGCGGGACGAGGGCAGCACCTGTCTGGCCCCTGTGGGTCGCGTCATGGCCCGGGAGACACGGTGGAGCGCTCATACCCGAGCCCTGGTGCCCAAGGGGGCCACCATCAAAGTGGAGCGCGCAGTCGACGATGGCGTCGCCCCCTCAAAGCTGCTCGCGTTGCTCGGTGAATCGGGCGGGCCCTCGGTGATGACCGCGTTGAGCGCGCCAGCGGCTTCGGGCGAGCAGTCGAAGCCTGCGCTGGCGGCTCCACCCACACCTACGAAAGACAATTGGCAGGTGAGCGATCTGTGCCGGTCCGTGCCCCACGTGCAAGCCTACGGCGCGTGGCACCCGCGCGTGTCAGATCACCGCGAGGCCCTCGACGCGCTGAAGATGTTGGGGGAGTGGTGCCCCACCAGCGGGACTTTGAGCGGCGCAGACGACGTGATGTGGTCCCAGTTCGCCCTAGTCTGGGCGGCGGCGCAGGCGTCGGAGTACCACATGACCCTCACCGCCGGTGTGGGTGAGCAGGCGTGCGATCCACTTTTCTGGCCAGGGGAGTGAGCGTTCACTTGCTCCGGGCGAAGAACCCGTCGTTGCCTGCCAGGTAGACCGTGCCGTCGACCACGACGCATCGATCGAGAGGTGGCATGGCCGTGCGGCTCGCGTCATCGCCGTACACTGAGACATCAGCCCAGGTGGCGCCGCCATCCGTGGACTGGATCACGAAGCCGAAGTTGCGGCGCGACTCGCGGCCCACGGCGTAGATGACCCCAGGGCCTTTGCACACGCCCTCGACCCACGTGGACGCGTCCGTCCACGCGGGGCTGTCGGCGAAGGCCTCCGACAGGTCGGTCATCTGCCACGAGGCAGGGTCAGTGGGCTCCAGACCCTCGCCGAAGGACAGGGTGAAGATCACCCCCACGTCGCGGCTCTGGTTCACCCCACCGGCGACGACCCCCGCATCATCCGCAGCGACGCCCCAGAGCTCTCCGGTGAAGGCGCCAGGGCCTTCGTTGGCGAGCTGTACGATGTCGAAGCCGAAGGTGTCGTCCCAGCTCGGCAGGAACACCATGGGTGGCTGGGCGATGGTGCTGCCCACGGCATAGAACGCGTCGTCGTGGAGCTGCAGGTCGAGGATTTGCACCCCGTTGGGCACCGTGTCTGACCAGAAGCCACGGCCCGATTGCCAGCTGCTGTTGGGATCAGGATCCTCTCCGTCACCATCGCGGTACACCAGATCTGTACCGGTGAGAGACTCCGCGATGGCCCGGCCGTCGGCGTTGCGGCGGAACGAGCCTGGGGTGAAGCTGAAGTCCGTCGTAGCGCCGCGACGGAAGACCTCGCCGATCTCCCCGGCGTCATTCAGGCTCACCACGCGCAGATCGTTGTCGTGCTCTCCGGCGACATAGAGCAAACCGTCAGCACTTCGGGTGACGTCGGTGACCCGTGAGCCTTCGAAGAAGCCCGCGGGATCTGACTCTACGGCGCTCCAAGTGTCACCCTGATCTGTGGTGGTGAAGAGGCCCCGGCCTTCGGCGCCTGTGCCACAGCCCACCCAGCACGTGCCGTCATCTTCACAGTGCAGCGCGTGGGTCACCCGACCAGGGCATGGGTGTGTCGGTGTGATCACCCACTCGCCCGCTGGTCCTGGGCTCAAGCCCCCTGATCCACCACCGCCACCCGTGGCACCACCTTCACCTGATGCGCCAGCGTCAGCATCGTCTGTTTCGAGCAAATCGCAGCCCAGAAGGGGCAGGGTACACAACAGCGCGGTAGTGATCCTCATCGTCTCTCCCCAGATTGAAGTCGGAGACATAGTACCGAAGTCACAGGCCGAACATTCACTCTGAGCGTCGAGCCTACTCTTCGAGGATCGTCAGCATGTACTCTCCGCTCTGCTCTTCACCGCCGCTCACGAAAGAGTCCACCACCAGGAACCAGCTGCCCGGCGCCAGTGATGCTTCCATCTCTTGATGATCTCGCTGCAAGCACCCGGCGGCTTCACCTGTGTCATCGAGCAGATGAAGATCCACGTCGATGTCGTCGCGATCGAAGACCATGACTTTGATCGTGGTCTCCCGAGCGAGATCGAGGCGGTACACCTGCTCTGGGCCTGACTCGTCCTGGTTGGCGTTGCAGCCTGTGTAGCGATCGATGCGACGGGCACCCTCGGTGGTGTCGCTCAAGTGGGTGAAGGGCAGCGTGGTGACGACGAAGGGATCGTCATGGGTGCCGTCGCCGCGGAGCCGAGGTGCCTCTCGATCTGGGGCCGCCTCTCCTTCGAAGACCGTGCGTCGGACCCTGTCGAGGGTCTCGATCATGAGCAGGTTTCGGATGTTGTAGCCGTGCTCCAGGGCTTCAGGGGTGAAGTGGCACGCCCGAGCGCCGCCGTCGCGGAAGACGTTGGGGTGCAGATCGTCGCCGGCGAGGCCGTGACCGGGGATCGGGAGCAGCTCGCGGTGGAAGTCCGCGAGGGGTACTCCGCGGCCTTGGGCCACAGCGCGGACGATGGCGTTGTACTGGGGCACCAAGGCGTCGGCAGAAGCGTCGTCATCTCGGGGCATGATCGTCGTCAGCACCGGGATCACCCCCTCGTCGATCAAGATGTCGGCGAGGGTGAGCATGCTGTCGGCGTAGCGGAAGGGGTTGCGACCTTGGATGTCGTTGGTGCCGTACATGATGAGCGCGAAGCGAGGGCTGATGGCTTCGATCTCGCGCTCCACCGGCGAGGGATCTCCGGCGACAGCGCTCCGGGCGCTCCAGCCCACCGTCGCCGTGAGGCTCTCTCGGGTATATGGATCAGAGCCCGCAGCGTCGCCCGCGCGGAAGTGATCGATGGTGGATTGAAGGTGGTCGCGGCCGTCGAGATCGATGCGATCGCCGGCGAAGCATTGCATGTTGTGCACGCTCACCGTTGCCGAGGCCCCCACCTTGGCGAAAACCTGCGGATCGCGGTCCGGGCCGTCGTCGACGATGGCGCGCAGGCCCTGCACCAGATTAGCAGTCAGTGGTGAGAGCGTACGATCAGAGGGGTAGAGGATTGTGCCTTCTGCTGGGGGCGGAGGCAGATCCATATCAGGGCGGGGCCGATCCATATCAGCCATAGGCGCCATGGCATCGGCAGGATCAAATGGCGCCGCGTCGGGCCTTTCGATGGGATCCTCGAAGGCATCAGGGTCGTCTACGCCGAGGTCCGCCTGGTCGAACACTTGGGCGTCGGCGAAGTTCACGTCAGGGCGTTGCAGGTTGGCGTCGGCACCCTCGACCCCCATCTCGGGGCGGGCCGAGGCGAACTCACCGAGATCTTCGGCACAGCCCGAGACAGCGAGCGTCACCACAAGCCACAGCAGGGGGTGGCGGATCATGGGCAGCCACCGAAGGGGCCTGCGCGCAGCTCCACGCGGTGTCCTACAGGCTGGCCCGCGCTCTCGAGGGGCTCCGACCAGACCAGCTCATGGCCGTGGTCGTCCCAGGACCACAGCTGCACTTGGGCGGACTGTGCCCCTGTGGGGCTGAGCGGGATCGGCTCGGCCCAACGAGCAGACCAGCCATCGCCCGCTTCCACAGGTGTGAGCTGCTGATAGAGCAGCTGATCGTCGGTGGACCAGATGACCCCGAGATCATCACCGAGATCTCGAATGGCCGGGTGCATCACCGTCCCCGGCGGATCGAGGAGGAGGGTGGGCGTAGGCACCGGCAGCGCGGGATCGAGCAACATCGTGCGCAGCTCGCCCCCACCGGCCCAGACCAGCCGCAGGCGGGGGCCCTCCCAACGCAGGGCGGGGGTGTCATCTGCTTGATCGAAGAGATCGTGGCGGGTCAGCACGCGGCCGTCTCCCCGGAACCAGATTGTGGAGATGCCCCCAGGCTGTCGCCAGCTTGCCACTGTGAGATCAGATTGCGTGAGGACCGAGAGCGCGCCTGCGTTGTCGAGGGCGACGGGGTTGCGGGCGGCATCTGTCACCGGATCGAGCCCGATGAAGCCGAGATCACCACGGAGGCGGACGACGAAGAGCCCCAGGCGGCCTGCATCGTTCGTGGGGCCGTACCAGATCAGGTGTAAGCCGTCGTCGGTGGCCTGAAGATGCAGCGAGCGCGGATCCAGGTTCGACGGCCGCAACACCGTGACGGGCGGGCCAGAGAGATCCCCATTTTCATCGAGGAGAGCAGCCTTCAGAGCGTTGCCCTGGTCGATCCAGGTGATCACATAGCGACTCAGTGCGGGGTGCCAGAGGGCGTCGAGCACAGGCGTGGTGTCGGCGAAGTCGATCTCCGGCGTCTCGCTGATGAGCTGCCCGCGTCGAGTGTAGAGCTGCCCCAGGAGTGTGCGACTCTGGCCAATGTGTGCCGTGTGCACCACCAGCCGGGTGGCCGCCCCTTGAGCCACTGCCATGTGATCATCGTCGGCCATGGTCAGGCGCAGAGACGACTCGACCCACTGGTTGGCCTCGCCCGAAGGCGGTGGGGGGGTCTCACAGACCAGATCGCCTTTGTCGAGGCACAGCGGATCGTCTTCATCGACCACCACACATGGCGCCTCGTCTTCGAGGCCCTCACACCCCCAGCGCAGATAGTCCACCTCCGCTTTGATCTGGCAGTCAGGGCACCCCGCCGAGAGCAGGAGCTCTGCAGTGTGGGGGGGTAGATCGTCAGCGGAGGTGCCTCCGATGTCGGCCGTGGGAATGGCGCCGAGGACCTCGCCGTCGAGCCACACCTGCACCTCGTCGGCGATGAGCTGCATGCGCAGCACGTGCCACTCGTCGTCGCCGGGGAAAGACCACCGAGCCAAGGGGGAGAGCGTGGTGTCGTCGGGTCGTAGGGCCAGGCCAACCTGCTTGTTTTGAAACGTGAGGGTGGCAGGAGGCCCATAGGGCGATCGCCACTGGAGAGTGAGGCCGCCGAAGCTCGTCACGCCGACACCTGCCCCTGGGCGAGTGCTCAGGGTGCTCAGCTTGAGGGCCACCTCCACCATTCGGCCGCGTCCTGCCTCGAGAGGGGCCACAGGCACCTGGCGGCGCCATCGGCGCAGCCCGCCGGTCATGGCCACCTTCAAGCGCCCGCCTTCGAGCGTCACGCCGCCAGATATGGGCGGTTGCTGCTCTGCAGACCAGCCCTCTTCAGTGAGATCGGTGGTCAGGCCTGACCAGCCAGGTGCGGTGCACCCCACCGTGGGCGGTGGGGTCATGTCGGGCATCATGTCGGGTTGCATGTCGGGCAGCCCGCCATCGCCCCCCGCACCGCCAGCGCCCCCGGCACCACCAGGCTGCCCCCCGACACCACCAGCGCCACCCATCATGCCCTCACCGTCGAGCTCGACGCGATCAGGCAGGCCGTCGTCGGGGGCCTCACAGGCGTTGTAGGTCAGGTTGCACACCTGCCCGCTGGGGCAGGCTGTGTTGTCGCTGCAGAATTCGAAATCGCCTTCGCATCCCCAGAGCAGAGGCAGCGCGATCAGTGCCGGGAGGAGGCGCTTTACCATGACATGCTCCACCCGACCTGCCCGGGGCCCACAATGATCCCGCTCTCGGAGGGCCCGCCATCGTCCTCGGCGCCCAGCCAGAGGAACAGCGCCCCAGCACCTGCGAGGATGCCGCCGGCCACCAACATGCCCGAGGCCATGCTCTCGGCAAACTCACCCTCGTCCCGGGTCCTCGCTTTCTCTCGCGCGGTGGTCGCGGCGCGGTGATCATCTTCGAAGCCTTGAAGCTGGAAGCCATAGACCGTGCCCACCCCCAGCGCCACAGCGCCGAGGCCCAGGCTGATCCAGCCCGAGGTCCGGAACGTCGGTCGGGGGTCGTACGGAGGATCTTCGACCTGAGGCTCGAGATCTTCCATGCGCAGCTTGAGACGCTGCATCAGGGCGGTGACCGCCGCTTCGTCTTCCTGGCGCATCTCCGGGGGGGCGTCGCGGAGGTAGAGCCTGAAGTAGCGTACGCTCTCCTTCGGCCGATCAAGGGCGGCGTAGACGTTGGCGAGGTTGAACATGAGCGTAGGGTTCGGGTCGAGCTCGTAGGCGGCGTTGAAGTGCCCGAGGGCTGTGGTCATGTCGCCCTGAGCGTATGATCGCTGACCCGCTTTGAAGGCCTCGATGGCGGCGGCCTTCGCGGCGCTGTCCGCGGCACTGCCCGCAGCAGTGTCCGCGGTGCCCTGACTCCAGGCAGGCCCCGTGAGCAGAGACAACATCAGGATGATTGAACCAAGAGGCCCCAGCTGCCTGGCTGCGAACACTGCACGCTCCGTGTGCGGTGAAATCCGGTCTCACTCTAATCATGTTCACTCGATGACTGCCACTCTCCACGGCGTATGTGAGAGGTGGCGCACCTTTGCCTACATAAGTTTGACGCACATGGTGCACCAGTGCAGAAGGAAGTGTGCTGACCCCCACCGATACCCTCACCGGGCCTCTTGCTGATGCCTGGCCTGCCCTCGTGGCCTGGACGAGAAGGCTGGCCCGCGGTGGTCTCACCGAAGGCCTCACCCTCGGTCGGGGGCGCCACACTCTCCAGGCCCTCCACGTGCATGTGCTCGAGACAGATCACATGTTGGTCCTCGCCGCTGATCGGTCCGGGGCCTGGTATGCCGGGCGTTTCGAGATCAGCACGGGGGCGCCAGTGGGGCATCGATGGCGTGCGCTGGCCACCCCCTCAGAGGCGCAGCTGAGCATCACCACCATCGAGAGCGCACCATGGGGGCGTGATCGGCTGATCTGCCTGGGCACCTCACGGCACGGTGCCTGGTGGGTGCCATTGAGCCGGTTGCTCACGCCCGAGACATCTGAGGCCGGCGTCGAGGACACCCGGTTACAAGGGAGCAGCGAGGCTGAAGACGAAGACGCCTCGGGCAGCGATGGCATCTTCCACACCTTCGACGGGCTGTCCACGGGAGCCGCCGAGCATCTGATCCATGACAGCACCGGTGAGTGCCTCGTTGCCGGCGGAGGTGGTGTGCTGGGGTGCTGGTCTCTCGCTTCGGATGGCGAACCAGGCGCCCAGCCGCGGCTGCTCTGGCGTGTGATCCTCGATGGCCCTCAGCTGACAGGCATTGCCCTCGAGCGTCATGAGGCCGGTGACGTGCTCTACGTGGCCACGAGTGATGGGGCGATCCATCGCCTGCATCGCGACAGACCTGGGGCGCCGTTCAGTCGGCCGGGTGCGTTGAGCCCCCATGGTGAGACCTGTCTCTGGACCTCCATGGGTGAGAGCCCGAGGTTGCTCAAGCCTCTCTCGACGTTTCGAGAGGCTGGCTTCGATTTTGAGCATGACCCACGGGGCCTCGTGCTCGTCGTGGGTGGCCGGGTCGTGGTGATCACAGAGGAGACAGACAGGCCGAGGGTGCACGGACGCACGATCGATCCCCGGATCCCGATCACAGCGCTGCGGCCTCTGGCGCAAGAACGCTGGCGAGGTCTGTGGGTGGCTCTGGGAGATGGCAGCGGGCGGTTGCTGAGGTCTGAAGAAGGCTTCAACGATTTGCGCAGGCTGCATCCCGCAGAGCTGCTCGATGACGAAGATCTCATCTTCGAGGCCACCGGGCGCTTCGAGGCCCTCGTGTCATTGCCCCATCGACAACGGAGCCCTGAAGGTCCCTTCGACATGGGCATGATGGTGGGGATCATCGGGCGAGAGGTGCAGGTGATGGGGTTCACCGCCCCTCAGACGCTCCGTGGAGCTGCTGCGCGGCTCGCAGATCAGGTGGCCCACCGCGGACGACCCGAGGATCTGCTCAAGCAACTCGAGCGGCTGACTCTGACCGGGACACATGGGCCACATGATCCACAGGCCCTGGCGCATCTGATCTCTGCCGTGGGCGGGCGCTGCAACACCGAAGCGCTCTGGCAGAGGTGGGTGAGGTGGGTGTGGGATCTGCTCGCCTTTGTCGCTGACGCTCCGGGGCTCATCGCCGACGTGGTCCGTGGGGTCCGGGCGGTGATGCATCATCGACCTGCGCAGGGGGCGGCGCTGGTGGCGCTCGAGCGTCAGATCGTACGCGGCGTACAAGACGCCGGGCGTTTGCGCAGAGTGCACCCACGCCTCATGGAGCGGGTGCACCTGCCTACAGAAGACGCCGACGAGCGGGCCATCGATCTCGCGTTGCTGCTCAGCCGACGGACCGACTTGTTGTTTCAGCTGCAATTCGCGCCGGAGGATCGGTTCGGCGAAGTGCAGGCCATGATCGGTCTGGGCTCACGTGTGCTCGTGGGCACATGGCGGCGAGGGCTGTGGTTGATCGACGAGCGCGGGCGGCGAGCGAAGCTCTCCGGTCCCCCCGACGCCTGGGGACCAGTGCACACCCTCCATCGCCACGGTGAGCGGGTGATCCTGGCCTTTGCCGACGGTGTACTGAGACACATCCACCGTGAGGCCCTGGAGGCTGCCTGGACCACCCCCGGGCATCGCATAGAGGTCGAGGCGTTTCATCATCGCCCTGAGCTGCGTATCACGGTGCGGGCGCTGTGTGCCCTCCCAGGCCGTAGAGGAGACGCTCGGCTGCTCTCTGGGGATGTGAGCGGTCGTATACACCTCGAAGCCGAGGGCCGTCGTCGGCTGCTCTTCGACCTGGGCACCACAGGCCTGCCCACTGCACACATCACGGATCTGTGCAGCGGTCACGTCACCTATCGGCCTTTAAATCAGCCAGGCGGGCGCCGTCGGCGCTGGCCTTTTGTCATCGCGGGCACCTCCACAGGGCATCTGCATGTGTTCCGGTGGCGCAGCGGTCCTCGGCCGACGCTGATGCTGGTGCACACAGTGCGGGCGGGTGTGTCGCCCATCACCTGCGTGCGTTACTCGGGCGCTGCGCATCGCCTGGTCGTGGTGTCCACGGCAGAGGGGCAGGTGGTGGGGTATCCCATCGGATCCACCGACGAGGGCCAGATCACTGAAGAGTCCTCGTGGCGTCTTCAGCCTGCGTGGTCTTGGCAGGCCGGCGACACTGTACGCACGATACAGGTGGCGCGCCTCGCCCCACGTAGACCCCCTCTCATCTTCGCTGGAGCCCACGACGGTCACCTGCACGCCCTCGATCTCTCTGGGCGGCTACTGGAGACCTACCGCTTGCCGGGCTTCAAGATCGAGCGCTTCGTGGTGAGCCCTCCAGCTCCAGAGGATGGTGATCGTGTCGATGCTCGGGTGGTGCTCTGTGCCTTCGAGAACGAGGTACGGGGCATGCGGTTGGTGAGCCGCCGCGCCCTGCTTGGCGACTTGCAGGGGCTGCTCGACGATGCCCCCGACGCCGCAGTGCGGGAGCTCACCCTCACCCGGTGGCGCGCCTTCGCGTTGGAGACCGGGCACCTGCGCCATCGGTTCATCCGTCTGAGCCGGCGTTATCCCAGCGCTGATCGACATCAGATCACCGAGGCCACCCTCGACGCCCTGGCCCAGGCCATGCGGCGATCAGATCATGGCCCGGGCCCTACGGGGCTGGTGGCGGCGCTGATCAGGCGACTGTTCCAGAACAGCGAGCCGGGGGCGCTGGCGCGAGGGGGACCGAGTCCCCGAGCGGGCATGGCGGCGATGGTGGCCGATGCTGATCTATATCACCGGGCCTTGACGACGCTGCACACGCTGGAGCTGCGTTGGAATACGCCCGGCTCGCCAGAGAGCCGTCGAGTGCAGCTGCACTGGATCAGGTCGATGTTGAGAAACGTCGAGCGCCCGGAGACGCTGTATCGCTGGTTCGAGGTGGGTGAGCAGGTGGCATTGAAGGGTGACGTGCCCTGGGCGCGCCCGGGGGCCATCATCGACCACTTCCTGAGCCATGGCAGCGAGCTCGTGCAAGGTAAGACCCTGCAATACCTCGAGCGCCTGTTCTTCCGCTGGCCCGGGGTGGAGCGTCGGGGTCTCCTGCTGCAGGCGGGCCCGCTGTGTCACCGCACACGGAGCTTGCTGGTGGGCGCGTTGCTGCGGCGCCTCGCTCTGGGCGCCGAGCCGGTGGCGGTGGATGATCCTCAGCCCATGGTGCTCATGTGTGGCCGCCTGCTGTGCATGCTCGTGGCCTGGGGGCGACTCGATCCGCTGGTCCTGGTCCAGACCGCACGACATCACGGCACCTCAGAGGCGCTCTTCGCGGTGCTGGCTGCCCAGGCTCAAGCCCTCACGTGGTCGTCGGGTTTGCGAGGTCTCCAGGGCAGCCAGCGCTTTGCCGAGCGCCTGCAGCAGGGGGCGGCCCTCTTCGACTGCGCTCATCGGCTCTCCCGGGTGCTGCGGCTCAAGGGGGATGACGTCGAGCTGGTGCGGTGCCTCGCGCAGATGCGCCACCACGCCCTCGACACCCTCGCTCAGGATCACCCCGAGCTCGACCGCGGGTATCTACTCGCCCTCAGGCGTTGGCTCGATCGGCTCATCCCCATGCTCGAGGTGCACGATCTCGAGGCCCTGGTCGACTTGCCCGGCACACGCTTGACCCCGCTCCCCGATATGGCGCGCCCGGTTGCTGTGGAGCTTGAGCACGCAGCCCATGGTGAGCTGCCGCTGCCTGATCTGACGGTCTTCGACATCCTGACGCCGTGTCTGCAGGCCGTGGCGCACTATCGTCACCAGAAGTGGGCCGACTTCCTTGAGCCCCCGATGACCAGCTTGAAGCACAGCGACTTCCACAGCGTGCTGACGACATGGCGAGCGGCCCGAGCGCGCCTGGGTGATCGCCACCGGGCGGGGACCATCGAAGGGGCGGTGTTGGATCGTCTGGTGGAGCGCTGGGATCGCATCATCGGTGAAGAGCAGCAGCAGGTGTTGCTGCAAGATCTGATGTCGATCGTAGAAATGCACTGTCTGCGCACGCCGGCTGCGATCCCCGACAATGGTCTCGAAGCCGTGGCGCTGCTCGCCGACGAGGGCCGTCTCACCCGAGCTGCGTTCACCAACCTGTTCACGCGCCTGGTGCTCTTCGCCGAGCCGCAGCAGGCGGCTTTCCTGAGGCGTGACCCGGAGGGCCGAGCGGTGAAGGGGCGGGTGTATGCCGAAACGCAGGGGATGCACCCCCTCGAAGCGCCGCCGCAGTGGTTGCCGGCGTCATGGCTGAAGCCCGCGGAGTTCAGCGCCCTCGACGAGCACGAGATCACCACGGAGCTGGTGCGTCGATCCCCCCAGATGATCTGGGAGGTTACGGCCATCGCTGGCCTCGACGACACCCCGGGGCTGTTCGGGTACTACATCTTCGGCTGGGCGCATCACCTCACGGATGATCTCGCGGCCCTCTTCGACGAGCCTGAGGGGCTCAGGCGCTTTCGGGCGCACCGACTGACTCGAAACATTCTGATGGAGGCGCTGGTGTTGCGTCAGGCCTCCCTGGAGCACCGGGCGATGCGCGGTCGCCTGTTCAGCATCGTGGCCCACAACCTGGGGGCGCCGCTGTATCACATGCGATCAGATCTCAAGGTGCTGCTCGACGGGTTTCTGGAGCACGACGCCCCACGCCGCCAGGAGAAGTATCGCGAGCTTCTGCATCAGGCCCGATACATGGATGGCATCATCGATGGCATCTTGAGCCTGAGCCAGCGGGCGGTGACGGTGCATCACAGCACGGTGGATCTCGCGGAGGTGGTGCACGAGGTGGTGCGCACGCAGCGCAAGATCGCCCGCGGCCGCCGCATCGAGATCGAATACACACCGCCGGTGGGTGTGCTCCGCGAGCGCTGCATGCTCCGGACGGACGGCGACAAGGTGTACGACATCCTGCTCAATCTGGTGGGCAACGCGGTGAAGTACAGCGAGGCACGAGGTCGCATCTGGGTGCGCCTGGAGCCGTCGTCGAAGGGGGTCTCGGTGCGGGTGGAAGACGAAGGCATCGGGGTGCCTCTGGAAGAGCGGGCGCTGGTCTTCGAGCCGTTTTATCGCGGGCAGCGGGCGTTGGCGGAGGGGAAGCCTGGGTTGGGTCTGGGGCTGTACGTTGCGCGGATCTACACGGAGGCGCTGGAGGGGCGGTTGCAGATTACGGGGGAGCCGGAGGAGGGGACGACGGTGGTGTTGTATCTGCCTCGGTTGGTTGGGTGAGTTGAGGTGTTGGGGGCGCTCCGCGGGCAAGAGAGTTTGTCGGGCACGGGCACGGGCACGGGCACGGGCACGAGTTGATTCGACCCTGGACCCGTGGCCCTGCATGACTCCGCTCGTGGGTTTATGTTGGTGGAGGCGCTGTTCGGCTCCACGTTCTTCTCAATGGAGGCTTTTGGCCTTTATACATCCCAAGAACTGAGTGTTCAGGTCGTTCGGAAACACATCATCTCAGCTTCAATGACAACCTTCGCCTTGAGACAGATAGGGCCACGGGTCCAGGGTCGAATCAACTCGTGCCCGTGCCCGTGCCCTGTACCAATTGGATTGTCGCTTTGGATCTTGATGCGAGGCATCTGAGAACACCACCCGTACCCAGTACAGC
>JBKAGE010000006.1:0-70248 GCA_046290225.1 Bradymonadia bacterium
CTACACCTCTTTGGCACCAGTACTCGCATTCGCCAATTAGGCTCAACGATACCAACCAAAATGTGTAGGACGATCAGAGCCGGAGGCTACGGCGAGTGGATTTTCGCGCCGCCCGTGCGTGAAATCGTGGGCCTCACGGCGGCTGACGCCGCCGTAGCGGCGGAGCTAGAGGCTGACGCCGCCGTAACGGCGGAGCTAGAGAGACTCCAGCCAGCGCTCGGCGTCGATGGCGGCGGCGCAGCCCATGCCAGCGGCAGTGACCGCCTGGCGGTAGATCGGATCAGCCACGTCACCGGCAGCGAAAACGCCAGGGATGTTCGTCGCCGTGGAGGGGTGAGCCACCTTGAGGTAGCCCACGTCATCAGCGTCGAGGATGCCCGTGAAGAGATCAGTGTTGGGCTTGTGGCCAATGGCGCTGAAGTAACCGTCGATGGGCAACAGGCGCTGCTCCTCGGTCTTCACGTTCATGATCTTCACGCCGGTGACCTTCTCACCGTCGCCCACCACCTCTTGCGCCACCGTGTTCCAGAGGAACTCGATCTTCTCGTTTGCCAGGGCGCGCTCCTGCATGATCTTGCTCGCCCGGAGGGTGTCGCGGCGGTGGATCAGGTACACCTTCGAAGCGAACTTGGTGAGGAAGTTCGCCTCCTCCATGGCGGTGTCACCGCCGCCGATCACGCAGATCTCCTTGCCGCGGAAGAAGAAGCCATCACAGGTGGCGCAGGCGCTCACCCCGCGACCGAGATAGCCGCCGTCTTCAGCCTGGCCCTCACCGGGGATGCCGAGGTACTTCGCGCTGGCCCCCGTGCAGATGATCACCGCATCGGCGGTGTGTAGCTCGGTCTCGTCCACCCAGAGCTTGAAGGGGCGCTCGCTGAAGTCGACCTTGGTCACGTGGCCGTACTGCACCTCGAGGCCAAAGCGCACGGCCTGCTTCTCGAAGAGCTGCATCATGTCGGGGCCCATGACCCCCTCGGGGAAGCCCGGGTAGTTCTCCACGTCGGTGGTGGTGGTCAGCTGACCACCAGGCTGGATGCCAGTGACCATGAAGGGCTTGAGGTTGGCCCGGGCGGTGTAGAGGGCGGCGGTGTAGCCCGCAGGGCCCGAACCGATGATGAAGACGTGATGGTGGCTCATGGGGTGCCTCGAAAAATGTGGAGGGGCTGAAAAACAAGCCTGAGGGATCTAGGGACGCCGTGGACCCTGTCAAGGATCCAGGGAGACGATCTCAGTGGGTCTACTCACTCCGCTGCGCCGGTGCAACAGCAATCCCCTTGTGCCAGAAGGGCGAGATGCGCATTATCTCGCCGCCTCTGGCCCGGCCCCGGGGATGTTCGAAGGGGTTTTTCAAACCCTGATGCAACCCTTACCCTGACGTGCGCGTCAACTTGTCGCTTCCGGGTCGGTGAAACGCCGGAAGGGACTGACGTCTCTTTGTGAGGCCCGGATCGAGAGGAGCTGGCACATGTCAGACGCTGAAGCCATCGTCAGCGAGCGCGAAGATTACAAATACGGCTTTGTCACCGACATCGAGAGCGAAACCGCGCCTCCTGGCTTGAACGCCGATACCGTGCGGTTCATCTCGGCGAAGAAGGGCGAGCCCGAGTGGCTGCTCGAGTGGCGACTCGCCGCCTTCGAGAAGTGGCAGAAGATGGTCGAGCCCAACTGGGCGAAGCTCGGCTACCCCGCCATCGACTACCAGGCCATCAGCTACTACTCGGCGCCAAAGCCGAAGGTGTTGCTCGACAGCTTGGACGAGGTGGACCCGGAGCTGCTGCGCACCTTCGAGAAGCTGGGGATCCCCCTCGACGAGCAGAAGATGCTCGCCGGAGTGGCCGTGGACGCGGTCTTCGACAGCGTCTCCGTGGCCACCACCTTCAAGAAGACCCTCGCGGAGAAGGGCATCATCTTCTGCCCCATCAGCGAGGCGGTGCACAGCCACCCCGAGCTGATCAAGAAGTACCTCGGCTCCGTGGTGCCCACGACGGACAACTTCTTCGCCGGGCTGAACTCCGCCGTCTTCTCCGACGGATCGTTCGTCTACATCCCCAAGGGCGTGCGCTGCCCCATGGAGCTGTCGACTTACTTCCGCATCAACGAGCAGAACACCGGGCAGTTCGAGCGCACCCTCATCGTCGCCGACGAGGGCAGCTATGTGAGCTACCTCGAGGGCTGCACCGCCCCCATGCGGGACGAGAACCAGCTGCACGCCGCTGTGGTGGAGCTGGTGGCCCTGGACGACGCCGAGATCAAGTACTCCACGGTCCAGAACTGGTACCCCGGTGACGAAGAGGGCAAGGGCGGCATCTACAACTTCGTCACCAAGCGTGGGATCACCCACGACCGCTCGAAGATCTCGTGGACCCAGGTGGAGACCGGCTCTGCCATCACCTGGAAGTACCCCAGCGTGATCTTGAAGGGCGACGACAGCATCGGCGAGTTCTACTCGGTGGCGCTGACCAACCACATGCAGCAGGCCGACACCGGCACCAAGATGCTGCACCTGGGCCGCAACACGAAGAGCACCATCATCAGCAAGGGCATCAGCGCCGGTAAGAGCCAGAACAGCTACCGGGGCCTCGTGCAGATGAACAAGGGGGCCGCCGGCGCCCGAAACTACTCTCAGTGCGACTCGCTGCTCATCGGCGGCGGCTGCGGGGCCCATACGTTCCCCTACGTCGACGTCCGCAACCCCTCGGCGCAGGTCGAGCACGAGGCCTCGACCTCGCGCATCGGCGAAGACCAGCTCTTCTACTGCCGCCAGCGGGGCCTCTCCGAAGAGGACGCGGTGTCGATGATCGTCAACGGCTTCTGCAAAGAGGTCTTCAAAGAGCTGCCCATGGAGTTCGCCGTGGAAGCCCAGAAACTGCTGAGCCTCAAGCTCGAGGGCGCAGTCGGTTAAGCAAGGAAGAAACCGATGTTGGAGATCAAAGACCTGCGCGCCGGCGTAGAGGGCAAGACCATCCTGCAGGGCATCAACCTCACGGTGAAGCCCGGCGAGGTGCACGCCATCATGGGGCCCAACGGCTCGGGTAAATCCACCCTGGGCAATGTGCTCACGGGTAAGGACGGCTACGAGATCCTCGGCGGCTCGGCCACCTACAAGGGCCAGGACCTGCTCGACATGGATCCCGAGATCCGGGCCCGCGAGGGGGTGTTCCTCTCGTTCCAGTACCCCGTGGAGATTCCCGGGGTGTCTACGGCCTACTTCCTGCGGGCGGCGGTGAACGCCATGCGCACCCACCGCGGAGAAGAAGAGCTCAACGGCGCTCAGTTCCTGAAGCTGGCCCGGGAGAAGATGAAGCTCGTGGAGATGGACGCCAGCTTCTTGAAGCGTTCGCTCAACGAGGGCTTCTCCGGCGGCGAGAAGAAGCGCAACGAGATCTTCCAGATGGCCATGCTCGAGCCCACCCTGGCGATCCTCGACGAGACCGACTCCGGCCTCGACATCGACGCCCTGCGGGTGGTGGCCGAGGGCGTGAACGCCCTGCGCAGCCCCGACCGGGCCATGGTGGTCATCACCCACTACCAGCGCCTGCTCAAGTACCTCGTACCTGATCAGACCCACGTGCTGATGCACGGCCGCATCGTGAAGTCCGGGGGCACCGATCTGGCCCACGAGCTCGAGGAGCGCGGGTACGATTGGATCAAGCAAGAGCTGGCGGGGGCCACGGCCTCTGCCGGGGCCTGAGAGGTCGTCATGGCTGTCGCACGTGATGTGACTGTGAGGGCCGAGGCCCAAGCACACCTGCTGGGCCTGTTTCAGGCCGCCGACGAGCCGCAGTGGCTGCAGGACCGTCGCCTCGAAGGGGTAAAGGCCCTCGAAGCCACCGGGTTGCCCCAGCGCCGCTCAGAAGACTGGAAGTACACCAACATCGGGCCGTGGCTGGAGACGCGCTACGCCCTCGGCGACGGCGCCGGGGTCGACGCCCTGCCTGCAGATCTCGCCCAGGGTGCTCGGCTGGTCTTCGTCGATGGCCGCTTCCGCGCGGATCTCAGCGATGAGATCTCCGGGGTGACCGCAGGGGCGCTGAGCGCTCATCTCGATCGGCCCGCGGTGCAGGATCACCTCGGCCGCCACGCAGCACCTCAAGGCTTCGTGGCGCTCAACCAGGGCACCTTCACCGACGGCGCCCTGATCGAGGTGGCCCCGAACACTCAGGCAAGCGCGCCGATCAACCTGGTGCACCTGAGCACCGGTGAAGGCCGCGCCGCAGGCCTGCGCCACCTCGTGGTCCTCGGCCAGGGCGCCGAGGCGGAGGTGGTGATCCACGAGCGCACCACGGGCAGCGGCCCGAGCCTCACCCACGTGGTGGTGGAGATCGCCCTGGGCGACAACGCCGGGCTCGAGCTCGTCGATCTGCAAGAAGGTGGCCCTGAGGCATTCTACACCGCCCACATGGCCGCCACGCTGGGCCGCGACGCCCGCTTGAGCCGCCGCGCTCTGGCCCTCGGCGGCCGAAGCAGCCGCGCCGAGGTGGTGGTGAACTTCGGCGCCGAGGGGGGCGAGGCCGATCTCAACGGTCTCTACCTCGCCCGAGGGCGTAGCCATCAAGATCATCACCTGACCCTGAACCACGCCCACTCCCGGTGCACCAGCGGGCAGCTCTACAAGGGCATCCTCGACGAGCACGGCCGTGGGGTGTTCACCGGCAAGGTGGTGGTGGCGGAGCACACGCACCAGAGCAAAGCGGAGCAGGGCAACCACAACTTGCTGCTCTCGAACGACGCCCACGCCAACACGCGCCCCCAGCTGGAGATCTACGCCGACGATGTGCAGTGCAGCCACGGCGCCACGGTGGGCCAGCTGGACGAAGAGGCGATGTTCTACCTGAGGGCCCGCGGCATCGGCGTGGCACGGGCCCGCGATCTGCTGACTTACGCATTCGCCAGCGAGGTGATCGGCAACGACGCCACCGGCGCCTGGCTCGAGAGCCGCCTGCTGGGCTGGCTGCCGGGCCACACCGTCGCCGCTGTCGATTTGCATGCGGCCCTCGAGGAGCTCTGAAGATGAACGCCCCCACCCTGAACGTCGAGGCGATCCGGGCCCAGTTCCCGGTGCTGAACCAAGAGGTGAACGGCCATCCTCTGGCCTACCTGGACAACGCCGCCAGCGCCCAACGGCCCCAAGCGGTCATCGACGCTCTGGTGGGGTACTACACCCAGGATCACGCCAACATCCACCGCGGGGTACACACCCTCAGCCAGAGAGCCACCGAGGCTTATGAGCGTGCCCGCATCGTGGTGCAGAAGTTCCTCAACGCCGAGCGATCTTCGGAGGTGATCTTCACCCGGGGCACCACCGAAGCGGTGAACCTCGTCTGCGACGCCTTTACGGCGCTCCGCGTCGAGGCGGGAGACGAGATCGTCATCACGGCCATGGAGCACCACGCCAACCTGGTGCCCTGGCAACAGCTCTGCGCTCGAAAGGGTGCAAAGCTGGTGGTGGCGCCGATCTTCGACTCCGGTGAGCTCGACATCGAGACCTTCGAGCGTCTGCTGACGCCGAAGGTGAAGATGGCGGCCTTCGTACACGCCAGCAACGCCCTGGGCACCTTGAACCCCGTGGAGCACATGGTGTCCCTCTGTCGCGAGCGTGGGATCCCCACCCTGCTCGACGGCGCCCAGTGGATCCCCCACGGGCCCGTCGATGTGCAG
The DNA here is from genome assembly GCA_046290225.1 of Bradymonadia bacterium. GTDB lineage: Bacteria > Myxococcota_A > Bradymonadia > UBA7976 > UBA1532 > JBKAGE01. Next base: position 5,659 of record JBKAGE010000006.1, read on the forward strand.
GCTCTGGGCTGTGACTTCTATGTGTTCTCGGGCCACAAGGTGTATGGCCCCACGGGCATCGGGGTGCTCTGGGGCAAGCAGGCCCATCTCGAGGTGATGCAGCCCTATCAGCTGGGCGGCGACATGATCGAGACGGTGTCCTTCGAGAGCACCACCTTCAACGCACCACCGGCGAAGTTCGAGGCGGGTACACCCCACATCGCAGGGGCCGTGGGTCTCGCTGCAGCGCTGCAGTGGTTCGAGGGGGTGGGCTTTGAAGCTGTGGCTGCCTACGAGTCGATGTTGCTGGCCTATGCCACGGAGCGCATCGGCGCCGTAGAGGGTGTACGGCTCGTGGGCACTGCACCCAAGAAGGTCTCTGTGGTGTCTTTTGTGATGGACGGCGTGCACCCGAGTGATTTAGGGACCCTCGTCGACCAGCAAGGGGTGGCGGTCCGCACCGGCCACCACTGCACCGAGCCCCTGATGCACCGCCTCGGCGTGTCAGGGACCGCCAGAGCATCATTCGCCTGCTACAATACCCGGGCGGAGGTGGATCAACTGGTGGTGGCCCTCGAGAAGGCCCGCCGGTTGTTCCTGTGAGCGTGAGGAGCCAGCCATGAGCAATCTACTCAAAGACATGATCGACCAGGCAACCCAGGCGGCTGACGAGATGGCCGAGGGCGCGTCGAAGGTCCGTCAAGCGGCTGAAGACGCCGAGACCGCACCGGTGACGCCAGAGCCCCAGGTCGATGATGTGCACGGCTGGCCCCCAGAGGCAGCCGCCGAGGTGGTGGCACAGGCGCAAGCACAGTCTGAAGAGGGGCTGCGAGAGCGCATCGTCGACGCCCTCAAGACGATCTACGATCCCGAGATCCCGGTGAACATCTACGACTTGGGCCTGATCTACGAGGTGAACCTCGACGAGGACCGCAACGTCGAGGTGATCATGACCCTCACCTCACCCCACTGCCCGGTGGCGGAGAGCATGCCCGCCGAGGTCGAAGCCCGCACCCGCCTGGTGCCTGGCACCTCCGACGTGAAGGTGGAGCTCACCTGGGAGCCTCCCTGGAACCCCGACTCCATGACCGACGAAGCGAAGCTCGAACTGGGGATGTTCTAGGCTCCGGGACTCCAGCCCCGTGAGCGGCCGCCCGAGCTGCGATCCGCGGCGTCTGGGCGGCGCCCCAATCCTCGAAGTAGCCTCCGGCTACTCCTGCGGTATGGGTCACCACCCAGCCACCACGCCTCACAGCTCAGTCGACCACTCCCGTGGCCTCCGCCCCTCCGCACAGCACGTGCATAGATGGGTGATGGCTTTGGGGAGTGGATTGCGGGGCGCTTGCGCGTTTTGATGACTATGCGGTCACATTTTATTTAAAGTGTTTTTGGTGGAGTGCGTTGAAGCTCTCAGGTCGACAACAACCGAGTCGACCGAACGTTGCAGATCAGTGTAGAGCTTTCGAATCTGTCAATGCAGCCATCGAAACGCAGTTGGGGTCGTACACATGAAGACAAGAGTCCTCAAAATCATCCTGCCGATCTCGATGCTGCCGTGGGCAGCTCAGGCTGAGGATCCTGTTGTGCTGCTCAGCGGCGGCTACACATTTACCAGCGTTTGGGGCAGCTCTCCGGGGCACGGGCACGGCTTCGAGCTCAGCCTGCCCATCTTCCCCGACGACAAGGGCGTTGTCGGTTTCGCGCCACTTCTGCAAGGGCGCTGGCTCGACAATGATCAGGACATGAGCCTCACGGTGGGGGGTGAGCTGATCGGACCTCTGATCGGGCTCGAGATCGCCCACTCCACGCGCTACCGCGACGGGGTCAAACGCGAGGGGGTGCATCTTGGCCCCTTCATCTCGGCCTTTGGTGTGTTCAACCTTGCCGGTCGCTTCGTAATGCCCATCGACGAAGGTGCTGGAGAGTATGGTCTGACGCTCAGCATCAAGATCCCTCTGCCTGTGGCCGGCGAGTTCAACTTCGGCATCGGCGCACCACACGGTCGCCCACTCCGCATCGCAGGTCAGCCGGTTCGCGTTCAGGTGATGTACGGACCCCAGATCGGCCCTGGTGCCCCGGGGATGTCCGCCGAGATGCGCTGGCGCATTGCTCAGGCATGGATCGAAGATGCACAGATGGAGCATGCTTCGGTGGCGGCCTTTGATTTGATTGCTGATCAGCTTGAAGGGCACGGCGCCCCATCAGCCCTCGTGGCCGAGGCCCGCCGCGCAGCCCGTGACGAGGCAGATCACGCGCGACGCTGTTTGAGCATCGCAGGGGCGCTGTTGGGCCGTCCGGTGTACCTCGCCCCCATCGACGATGCGGTCCTCACCACAGCCCGGGCTTCGATGCCGACGTTGAGCCAGATGGCCACGGACAGCCTCGAGGAAGGCTGCTTGGGCGAAGCTGTAGCGGCCGCAGAGATCACCTCGGCGGCCTGGCACGCCATGGGCCCGGTGGCGGCCCACATGCACACCATCGCTGCAGACGAAGCCCGACACGCCCGCCTTTCAGAGGCCATCGTCACCTGGGCCGAGGGGGTGGGTGGTGTTTCGGTCGCCGCCGCAGTACAGGCCGCTCGTGCCGCGCTCCCTCGACATGTGATGCCCCGTGCAGAGCCTCATGGCGTCACGGCACGAGATTGGGGTCGCCCCACCGCCGAGGCCCAGGTGCATGCCTTCATGCGTAGGCGCCATCAGCTCACAGCCTGATCGCAGCCGTCTGTTCACCTTCATTTGAGGTGATCCCTCACAAAACGCTCGCTGTCGTGTATCCCAGAGAGGTGGCAACACCGAAATCATGGGAGGAGGCGCGATGTCGGCATCTGACAACGAGTATCTGCAGCAAGTCATCGTGAACAAGGCCGAGGTGGAGCGAGGCCTGAAGTCTCGCCGCAAGGCCCAGTCGTTCATGCCCGAGCAATCGATGGCATCACCGGCAGGCGGCCTCGGCGCCGACTTCGACGATGGCCCTGCCGTCGACGTGCGCGTCACAGGCGCTCTGTGGTGGAAGAACGTCGTAGTGCCACCGAACGCCTTTGTGGTGCACACACGTCGGGGCCATAATCAGCCACTCCACGTCGGGCTCGGGGTCTCGTTCAAATACAACCCCCGCACCGACGCGTTCCTCGTCGTGCCTGCGGCCATGCAGACCATCATCCTCAACGCCAACTGCATCTGTCAGGAGCGACAGGGGATCCTGGTGCAAGGATACGTGCAGTGGGTCATCGACGACTTCGAGCTGGCATACCGCCGGCTCGACTTCAGCGACGTCTATGATCCGATGAAGGTGGTGAACATCCAGCTGAGGGAGCAGGCAGAGGCGGCCATCAAGGACACCGTGGCCACCATGAGCATCGACGACGTGCTCGCGGACAAACAACCCATCATCGAGGTGCTCACCGCCCGACTGCGGAAGGTGGCAGAGGGCACCAACAACGACGAAGGCCTCGGGCTGCGCATCGTCACCGTGCAAATCAAAGAGGCGGTCATCAGCTCATCGAGGCTGTGGACCGATCTCCAGCGCCCCTTCCGGGCTCAACGGCGCAAGACCGCCCGCCTCGCAGAGCTCGAAGCCGAGGGCGAGATCAGCGCTCGGGAGGACGAAGCGGCCCGCCTCACCGCCGAGCAGGAGATCGCCCGACAGTCCGCCATCGCTCAGAGCCGCTCGAAGGCAGAAGCAGACGCCTTCGATCGTCAAATCGCCGAGCGCACGCGTCGATCCGAGCAAGAGGCTCAGCTCGCAGCCGAGCAGGCGGAGCGACAACGCATCATCATCGAGCAGGAGTCCGCCGTGGCCCGCCTCAAGGCCGAGGCGGAGCAGCTCCTGGCGCGCCTCAACGCTGAGACCGAGGCCCTCGTAGCCGAGAGGCGCCTCGCGGTGGAGGCCCAACAACAGAAGGTGCGCAACGACATCTCACCTGCACAACTGCGGGCCCGGCTCATCGAGCAGCTGCCCGAGCTGGTCAAAGACATGCCTCAACCAGAGAAGCTCACCGAGATCCGGACCGGAGGAGAGGGGCTCACAGGGCCCGTGGCGGGGCTGGTGGGGCTGCTAAAGTTCCTCGACGGTTGATCACTCTGCTGCGGCGGGGGGCAACAACACTGTGTCGATCACGTGGATCACGCCGTTCCCGGTGGTGATGTCGGTCATGGTGACCGCAGCGCCGCCTACAGTGACGTTGCCGTCGGCGTCGACCTCCACCGCCAGCTCGCTCCCCTGAAGGGTGGTGATCGACGACATGCCCACGACGTCAGCCGCGGTCAGCCGCTCGTCCACCACGTGGAAGGTGAGCACGTTGGCCAACGCAGCTTCGTCATCGAGCAGGCCCTCGAGGGCTCCGTCAGGTAGATCACCGAAAGCATCGTTCGTCGGCGCGAACACCGTGAAGGGGCCTGCCCCGCTCAGCGTACCGTCGAGCTTTGCCGTGGTGACCGCAGTCACAAGAGTGCTGAACTGGTCATCGCTGGCCGCAGCAGCCACCACGGTGGCGGGGCCTTGCTCTTCTTCCATGGCCGGCGTCGACTCTTCGTCGTCACCCCCACAGCCGACAGCGGTCATCGAAATCAGGGCGCACAGGGCCACGCGAATCCAACGATTCTTGAGCAAAGTCATCGTCATACTCCAATGTGTTCCATCCCTCGGAGCGTCTCTCTCGAGGGTCGACCTCTTGGACACGACGCGATCACAAAACCGCAAACCGACCTTCAAAAAAATGTGAGTAGCAACAAAATACCCGCGGATTCCGGGCTCAGGGGAGCAGGAGCGTCCTCACGGGGTTGAGGGTGCCGTTCTGCGCCGTGATCGTGATGTCGCTCATCCGGCGCACTTGCGGTGCTGGCAGCGTGGTCTCGGCGAGGGTCTCCATCGATTTGCTGCTGCCCTTCGGCACGGTGCCGAGCACCACATGACGCGCCACCACCTGATATGCCCACTGGGGCTCGTCTCTCAAGCGGACCAGCACCTCGGTGGGCAGCGCCTTGAAGGCGTCGTTCGTCGGGGCGAGCACTGTGTAGGGCCCGTTGTTGTCGAGGATCTCGTCGATCTCGGTGCGCTTCACCAGGTCGTTCCAGATCGACAGCTCAGCGCGCTCGGCGAGGGTCTCGTTGAGATCAGCCACCCTGTCACCGGGCTGATCCCAGGGGCCACGCTCGGCGCTGAGTACCGGCAGCGCCCCAGCACCCCAGCGGGCTTCTTTTTGCGGGGTGCAGCCCCACGCGAGCAATACAGAGGTGACGATGAACGATGTGTGGACAACTCGGGACGACATGGTGCCCTCTCCCTGAGGCCGCTGACCGTGCGGCGCACCCTTGAAGCACGTCGTTCGACGCGCTGCAGATGAGCACGGGCCTCGGGGAGACTCAGTGAGCTGACCCAGCGCTCAAGGTTCGACCACTCAAAAAACATCACCTGTGGAGCGTCCACGGCCTTCGCTTTGTATCTGGAGATCAGAAGGCCGGTGTCGCGTCTTCTGTTCGAAATCACATCCATCACATCGGTGGTTTTGCGGATCTGCAGCCATCGGGTGTCTACCTCACAGAGCGGCCAGCGCGCCGAGAAACGCAGCGAGTACGTGGTGAACGCCCCCCGAAACCCGAGACCATCCACCGCAGGGCCGATCGATCTCGATCAGCTCTACCGGCAATACGCCGGAGCGGTCCGTCGACGCGTCCGGCGGTTCTTCGGCGCCGACGAGAGCGAAGAGGTGGTGCAGGAGGTGTTCTTGAAGGCGATCGAGCGCATCGACAGCTTCAGAGGTGACTCGTCACCAGTGACCTGGCTCTACCGCCTCGCCACCAACCACTGCCTCAACCGGCTGCGTGACCAGAAGCGACAGCGCGCGCTGCTCGACGCTCATGCGCCAGTGCTACGCCGTCGACAGGTGACCCGTGCCACCCCCGAAGCGGCGCTGTTCATCGAGTCGCTGTGGCGTCAGCTCGACCCTACGCTGGCTCAAGTGGGGCTCTACTACTTCGTCGACGGCATGACTCAGGTGGAGATCGCCCGGCTCATGGGCGTGGCCGAGCGCACAGTGGGATACCGCTTGCGCAAGCTGCAATCCATGGCCCGCGCAGCGGCAGAGCCCGCGCCGCCACCCGCAGCTTCAGAGGCCGCCGAGACGAACGCGAGGAGGATGTGATGGACCGGCCCGAGGGCGTCGGTACAGACCCGTTGGCTCTGACCGACGCAGTGCAACCAGGGGCAGACCTGCTCACCTGGGATGGGCACCTGACTGATCTGACGATCGAGCGCGTGCTCTGTGCTGACTTGAACGCTCAAGAGCAGGCCGTGGTGCGGACGCACGTGCAGAGATGTGACGACTGCGCTGCAGATCTGCAGGCCATCGCCGAGGACGAGGGTTTGTCAGACGCCTCGCTGGTGAGCTTGCTCGGTGAAGCAGATACAGCCTCGACGGCGAAAGCCAGCGCTCCCCCTGCGACCACCCAAGGCAAAATCCTGGCATTTCCCACAGTGGTGTTGAGCAGCCTCGCGCTCGCCGCGGCGGCCGCCCTGGTGTTGTGGATCACCCCTGGAGGGCAACCCACGACCGGGCAGCCGATCGATCCTTCTCTCTCTGATCACATCGTACTCAAGGGCACCGACTTCGAATGGGAGGTCCACATCCACGACGGGTCGAGCGCCCAGCGCGCCCGTCACAACCAGCACGTGCGCCCTGGGGATCGCGTGGGTTTCAAAGTCTTGAGTCGCAAGGGTGGACACCTCGCCATCCTCGGCGTGGACGCCTCTGGCGCCACATATGTGGGCTACCCCCAAGGCAAGGCCCGCTCGGCACCGCTCTCTGCGGCAAAGGCCTTGAGCGACCTGCCCGACGCGCTGCGGTTCGACAGCGCCGGGGATCACGAGCGCCTCGTGGCGCTGCTCTGCCCGGCGCCTTTCTCCCTCGAAGAGGCACAGCGGCGTCTCGGCGAACGCGCCCACACGACATCTGATGCGCCGACCCCCTTGATCTGGCGCCAGTGCGACCAGAAAGAGCTGCGGCTGCGCAAGGGGTCGACACCCCAATGAAGCTCTGGCTGCTCGCCCTCTCTCTTCTGGCCTTCGAGCTGATCGGGCCGGCGACGGCAGCGCCAGTCCGTTATGCCGTGGTCATCGGGGCCAACTATGGCGATCTCAGTGATCCACCCCTCACCTACGCAGAGCACGACGCCGCTCGGGTGGCCGAGGTGCTGGGACGCCTCGGCGGGGTGGATCAAGAGCATGTCATCTTGCTCCGCAGCCCCACGGTCGGTGAGGTGGATCGGGTCATGTCCGGCCTCGGTGCCCGCATCACGGCGGCCCGCGCCGCCGGTGACGAGCCCGTGCTCTTCGTCTACTACAGCGGCCACGCCGACGCTGGCGGCCTGCACATGGGTGGCGCTCACCTGAGCTTTGCCCACCTCAAGGAGATGGCCACCGCGGCGACGCCGGAGGTCTCGGTCTTCATCGTGGACGCCTGTCGCTCTGGAGGGCTGACCCGCGTCAAGGGCGCGATGCCTGCGGATCCCTTCGAGATGAAGGTGGAGGATCGCCTCGACAGCGCCGGCGTGGCCATCATCACCAGCTCCGCCGTCGATGAAGAGGCCCAGGAGTCGGAGCGCCTCAAAGGCGGCGTCTTCACGCACCATCTGCTCAATGGGCTGCTCGGCGCCGCCGACGCATCTCGGGACGACGTCATCACCCTGAGCGAGGCTTATCGCTACGCGTATGCCCAGACACTCCGGGCCACGAGCAGCACCCGCTATGTGCAACATCCCACCTACGCATTTCAGATGCGCGGCCGCGAGGAGCTGGTGCTCACCCGACTCAGTGGTCGGGCCGGTTTGGGTCGTATGCGCTTCCAGTCTCCAGGTCGGTACGTGGTGCTCGGAGACACGGAAGGCCGCATCTCCGAGCTGATGACCGAGGGGCCCACCGACATGCTGGTGAGCGCAGGGGGCTATCTGGTCCGCCGACGCGGTTCAGAAGCTGTTTACGAGGCTCAGATCGACATCCCCAGCGGCGGCGTCGGGGTGGTTCAGGCCGATCGCATGAGCCGCCGGCCCTATGGCCAGACCGTACGCAAGGGCACCCTCGATCGAAGCTATGTGATGAGCGTCTCCGGCGGCGCCGAGATCGGTGCGGCCCCCCTCGACGGCCTGTCGACGGGTCTATATGGCACCTTGGGGCTTCAGCTCGACCTGCAGTCGGTCACCCTACAGGGCCGCCTGCGATACGGCGCCACCGAGGGGGCGAATGCCGATCTCGCCCTCGCTCAGCAAGCGTGGGGGCTCGATCTCGGCGCGTACAAAGTGTTCGACGTGATCAGCAATGGTGGGTTCAACCTCGGCATGGGCCTCGGCGTGCGTCTCGGAGCTGATCTGCTCACCCAACGCTTCGCGGGCTCTGCAGAGGCTGACGATCGACAGCAGGTCACGGCACGGGCTGCCCCTGTAGCCCGCTTGGAGATCGCACCCACAGCGGGCCTGCTCGGTACCCTCGACTGCGGTGTGGACACCTGGCTCATCGCCCGCCCCATCGATACAGGCGCTGAGCGCTACGACGTCACGCCAACCCCTTTCTGCAGCCTCGGGCTCGGGATCTATCTGCCATGACACGCATCTCGTTGAAGGCGATTTCTCTGGCCATGGTGCTCGCGGGCTGTGGCGATCCGCTCGAAGACGCCAGCTACCGCGGCGAGCCCCTCCTGGTGCTTCAAGGCGAGGTTCGGGTACAGAGCACCGGCCTCACGGTGGACGAGGTGGCCGACTTGCCACAACCGGCCTCGGGCACGCTGCGAGTGGCCCTCTTCTGGTCCCGAGCGGCAGAGGCAGCGCAGCAGGTGAGCCTCATCGAGCAACAGGCGGTGACCACGTCGCGGTTCCCCGCCCGCTATGCCCTCTCCTTGTATTCGCCGCCGCCGATGGAGGTGATGGTGGAGGCGCCAGAGGGCAACGGTGAGGTCGCGGTGGGTCTGCTGCTGGTCTACATCGACGCCAACGAAGACGGCCGCTGGGATCCGGCGACGGACAGGCTGGTGGGGGGCGCCCGCCAACGCGCCCTGGTTTACACCCCCAGCGGGGCGTCGAGCCCTTTCTTCGGCGATCTGCAGCCTGGTTACCACCGCGTCCGCACCGCCGCCGACGGTCGCGCCTGCTTTCAACAAGCGCACACCGACTTTCACAGCGAGACCGACAACGAGCTGCCGCTCTACATCGACATGACGTTCCCCACTCAGGTGCTCATCGATCTCGACTGCGACGGACACCACCTCGAGTGGTCATCGATCTGCCCGAGCCCCGAGGCCCTGGCCTTGCAATGTCAGGGCACCGATCGCACTGGGGATCTGGTCTGGCAGTGTGGCACGTGCCCTCAATCCCCGCTCACTGACATCTGTCCGCCCCCGACGACCCTGGTGACCGAGTGCCCAGGCCTCGACCCCATGCTCTGCGACGCGTGCCCCCGAGAGCCAGATCCCCAGCTCGACTGCGAGCCGGCCTTCTCCGAGTGCCGCTCGGCACAACCCGAGAGCCCCCTGTGTGAGGGCGAATTAGCGATCTGTGTCGACGAGCTGAACGATCCGGTGCGCTGTCTGGACTATGCTGATGCCTGCTTCGCGGCCCCGGACCGCCAGGGTGCCTGTCTGCGCTTCTTCACCACATGCCACGAGGCTGCGCTGGGGGTGCCGCCCACCTTCGGAGCGACGTGCCGTTCGATCGGGGAAACGTGTTTGCAGCAGGGCGGTGAGATGGAGGCGTGTCGCCAACGCTTCGAGCGCTGTGCGCAGAGCAACGGCTGACCCTCGCTTTGCTTGGAGCGGACGGCCGTGCCTTTGGCACCGCCGTCCGCTACAGACGCAGCGAAGCGAAAGCTTTTGCTGGGTCGTCCGCTCACTACATCCGCGCCACGGCGGTGATCATCTCTTCGATGACCCCTTCGTCGAGGGGGGCGTTCCGCCACCACCTGACCTGACCCTCACCGTCGACCACCAGGAACAGTGGTAGACCCATACCCGCCCGCTCGATGAGACTTCGGGGAGTGAGCTTCACGTGGGCTTCGTCGCGTTGCCACAAGGGGTAGACCCACTGCGGCGCCCGGGGATCAGCCTTCACCTTCTTGAGATCGTCGACGGCCATACTCACCAGGGCGCCGTTCACCTGCTCGAGCTCGATCTGCAGCTGTTTGAGGTGGGCGAGCTCCTGTGGGGTCGTACAGGGCTTGCACCATGTGGCCCAGAAGGCCAGCACCACCCCTCGGGGGCGGCCGAGATGCTGCATGATCTTCTGCTTGCGGCCACGATCAGAGGTATGGGCCACCAAGGTGGCCTTGCCCAGATCGACCCGACCATGGTCGAGGGGCTTGAGCGATACGGGGCGGAACGGCGCCATGCCTGCCCGCTGCTCTGCGAGACGTAGCCGATCTTTGAGGGCGGACATCTCTCCGCTCATCTTCTGCAGCTGGCCATTGAGCTGCACCACCTGCTGCTCAAGCTGGGCCTTCTGCCGGCGCAAAACCTCGCCCTCCCGGCTCTGAGCCGGGCCACCACACGCGATCAGGCACAGGGCGAGGGCCGCTGACAGAGCGCGCATCAAAAGACTGCGTCGTCAGATTCGTAGCAGGGGTAGGCGAAAATGAGGGCGCTGCGGTTGGCCTGCTTGGTGCTCAGGCGCTTGTTGGTGAGCCGCTCCACATCGAGGTCGGTCAGGTACATCTTGCTGTGACCATAGGTGATGTAACCCACCTTCGTCTTGTCGAGGCCGATCTGACCCACCATGTACTGGCGGGTGTGCTCCGCGCGCTTGAGGGCAAGCTCGAGGTTCTTGCGCCACGGGCCGTCCTTGCTGGCGCGGCCCACGATGATGACGTAGCCCTTCTCGCCCCGCAGGTTCTCGATGAACCGCTGCATCTGGGCTTTGTCCGTGGCGTCGAGCTTGGTGCCGTTGGCGGGGAACGTGATCAATGTGTGGGGCAGCCGCCGGGTGAGCAGCATGTACTGATCACGGCTGATCTGCTCTGCCTGATCGACCTGCTTGCACATGCCCTGATGGCAGGCGCTCACCACCTCGTTGACGTGCTTGACGAACTCTTCCTCGCTGCAGAACGCCTCACGGGCATAAATGGCCCGAGCGTGGATCTCACAGGCGTGATGATCGGGGTAGTCGGCGCAGATGGAGGAGAGCCGCCGCTTCTGATCGTCGAGCTGGGTCTGGGTGCTCTGCAGCTGCTCGGTGGCGTCGAGGAGCTCCCGGGTCTTCTCTTCGTACTGGACCTGGGTGATCTCCTGGTTGTCGGCATACGGATCATCCTCAGGGCCCGTCTGGGCCCCGCCACAGGCGCTCAGCCCGAGGGCGGCGAGGGTGCATGTGATCGAAATGCGTGCGCGCGAGTTCAGCATGAGGGCTCCCGCTGATGAGGGGTTTGCCTCGATTAGCGCTGAAACAGCGGTGGGGGTCAATCTTTGGGGGACTCAGGTGGGTAAAGAGGCCCGCTCTGTCGGGTGAGGGCCTCTCAAGACGCTGGGCTTACTCGCCCTCGGTCTTCTCCTCTGCGGGGGCGGCCTCTTCGGCCTTCTCGGCAGGTGCGGCCTCGGCGGGCGCAGCCTCAGCAGCCTTCTCTGCAGGTGCGGCCTCGGCTGCCCCCTCTGCGGGCGCAGCCTCTTCGCCAGCGGGCGCAGCTTCCTCAGCGGGCGCGGCCTCAGCGGGTGCAGCCTCTTCAGCCTTCTCGGCTGCAGCCTCTGCAGGCGCGGCCTCTTCAGCCGCAGCGCCGGCCTCGGCAGGGGCATCGCCAGCGGCCTCGGCGGGGGCCTCTTCACCCTCCGCGTCGGCCTCTTCGCCCTCGACCTTGCCCTTGATCTTCACCCGACCTTCGGTCTCCTCTTTGACGCGCTTTTTGATACGCCGCTTCCGCTGCTTGGCGGCGGCCTTCTTCTTACCCTTCTTCGTGGCCCTCTTCGCGGCCTTCGCGCCCTTGTTGGCGGCGATGGCCCTCTGAGCTGCGGTGCGGGCCTTCTTGGTCATGCTCATGGCCACCTTGCCGTTGCCCTTCTTGAGGGCGGCGCGGGCTTTCGCCTGAGTCTTCACAGCTTCGGCGAGGGCGCCCTTGGCCTTGCCACCCTGGGCCACGGCCCTCTTGGCGTCCTTGATGATCGACTGGGTCTTGTCGATCTGGGCCCTGGGGGCCTTGAGCTTGGCATTGCCTCGCTTGGCCCGCTGCATCTGGGGCTCGGCAGAGGCCGACATCGGGGCCACAACGAGGCCCGCGGTCATCAGAAAAATCAGCGCAAAAATTCGGCGCATGGTGCACTCCTCCTCAAAGGGCGCGACCGGTTTTGGTCGCTGGCCGGCACTACGCCACGACCTCTGAGCCTATTCAATGCTTTTGAAACGTTTTGCGTCGTACACCACACAGCCCCGAGGGGTTCGGTGTTTTGACTTGCGGGGTTGTTGTATTGAGAGGCCCTCCAAAAGCACCTGAATCCGACAGGCCGGCTTTTGAGGGAAGGATGAAGGCCCCATCATCGTCAGGGCTTGCCGGAGAGTGACTCGAGAGATACTCGGCGGATCTGGGCCGCTGACAGGAGGACAGGCGAAATGAACAACAAGATGCTGGCGATCACCCTCGCAGCCCTGGCCCTGCCAGGCCTCGCCGAGGCCCGAAAGTTCACCTTTGGTGTGGGCGGACTTCTGGGCTTCAACGGTGATCTCGATGTCGATGAAGTGAAGATTGAGGGCAACGGCAATCGGGGCACAGATGACGACATCGAGAGCATCCGCGGCATCGTCGCCTTCGCGGAGACCCCACTCAACCAGCCCAATCTCCGCGTCGGCGCTCGCCTCGCCTACATCACCTCGGAAGGCGACGACAGCGACTCCGACATCACCACAATCGACGTCGGCGCTCAGGGTCGCTACCTGTTTCCTCAGAAGGGGTTCACCCCCTTCGTCACCGGCGCCCTGGGGTTGAGCCGCTTCAGCGCCGAGGGTGACTTCTTCAACGTCAACAACGACGTTGAGGCCGAAGCCTGGGGCTACCACCTGGTGCTCGGGGGCGGCGCGGAGTGGAAGCTCGACAGCGTCTCGCTCTTCGGCACCTTCACGTACAGCCGCCACGCCGGCTCACCGGAAGGCGAAGAGCAGAACACCGAGTTCACCTTCGAAGACACAGTACTCACCGCATTCCACCTCACGGTGGGTGTGCTCTTCTGAGGCCTGCCCGACGCTGATATGCTCCGCTCGATTTCAGCGGAGTATACATGGCCCCCCCACCGAACGACGACACCCCCCAGGCACAGCCCCCACTCGAAGAGGCTCCCCCAAAGCTGACCGCCCCAAAGCAGGTGGCTGGCGGCGCTGCCGCGGTGCGCTCAGCCTTGCGACATGCTCAGGCACAGATGGGGAGCGTGCGGGGGCTCAAGACCCTCGCCCGGATGAACCAGTTCGACGGCTTCGACTGCCCGGGGTGCGCGTGGCCCGACGCCGATGATCATCGGTCGAGGGCGGCGGAGTATTGTGAAAACGGGGCCAAGGCCATCGCCGAAGAGGCCACGGTCAAGCGCGTCGATGCATCGTTCTTCGCCGCCCACAGCGTGAAGCACTTGGCCACTCAGAGCGATTACTGGCTCAGCCAGCAAGGGCGCCTCACCTCGCCCATGGTGCTCGAGCCTGGTGCCACTCACTACACCCCCATCAGCTGGGATGATGCTTTTGGCACCATCGCCGAGCACCTGAACGGGCTGTCGAACCCCGACGAGGCCATCTTCTACACCTCAGGACGCACCTCGAACGAAGCAGCATTCCTGTATCAGCTGTTCGTGCGGCAGTACGGCACGAACAACCTGCCCGACTGTTCGAACATGTGTCACGAGTCGAGCGGCACCGGCCTCGGCGAAGCCATCGGCATCGGCAAGGGCACCGTCACCCTCGGCGACTTCGAGAAATCCGATTTGATCTTCGTGATCGGTCAGAACCCCGGCACCAACCACCCACGCATGTTGCTGGCGCTGCAGGGGGCCAAACGGGCCGGGGCGCGCATCGTGCACGTGAACCCGCTCCCCGAGGCGGGGCTGATCAAGTTCAAGAACCCCCAGGAGGTGGGCGGTTGGCTCGGCGGGGGCACAGCACTCGCTGATCTGTTCCTGCAGGTGCGCATCAACGGCGACGTGGCCTTGCTGAAGGGGATCATGAAGGCCCTCATCGAGGCGGAGGACCGTGAGCCCGGCGCCGGCGTGAACGGCGCCTTCATCGATGCCAAGACCGAAGGGTTCAGTGCCTTCGCCGACGATCTGCGCCAGACCCGATGGTCGGAGATCACCGAGCGCTCCGGCCTGGACGAGCAGTCGATCCGTGGAGCTGCGGCTCTGGCCATGGAGACCGATCGCATCATCATCTGCTGGGCCATGGGGCTCACCCAGCATCACAACGGCGTGGCCAACGTGCAGAGCTGCGCCAACCTGTTACTGATGCGGGGGGCCATTGGCCACGAGGGCGCCGGGGCGTGCCCGGTCCGAGGCCATTCGAACGTGCAGGGCGATCGCACCATGGGCATCTGGGAGAAGCCCAAGCCGGCGTTCCTCGACGCCTTGGGCGCTCACTTCGACTTCGAGCCCCCGCGACATCACGGCGTCGATGCCGTGAACGCCATCAAGGCCATGCATCGCGGCGACGGCAAAGTGTTCTTCGCCATGGGGGGCAACTTCCTGTCGGCCACCCCCGACACCGAGTACACGGCAGACGCTCTGCGCCGCTGCGATCTCACGGTGCAGGTGTCGACGAAGCTCAATCGCAGTCACCTTGTCACCGGCAAGCGGGCCATCATCCTGCCCTGCCTGGGTCGCACCGAGCGCGACGTACAGCCATCTGGGGTTCAGTTCGTGAGCGTGGAGAACTCCATGGGGGTGGTGCATCAGTCCAACGGCACCCTGCCCCCCGCCTCTGACGATCTGCTCAGCGAGCCCCGGCTCGTGGCCCGCCTCGCCGAGGCCACCCTCGGGGATCGCTCCTCTGTGCCCTGGAGCACCCTCGCCGACGATTACGACCGGATTCGGGCGGCCATCGAGGCGGTGATCCCAGGTTTTGACGACTACAACGTAAGGGTCAGAGCGCGCGGGGGTTTCTACCTGCCCAACGGCCCGCGACACGGTGAGTTTTCCACAGAAAACTCAAAGGCAAAGTTTACGGTGCACCCCATTCCTGTTCACCTCCTCGAAGAGGACGAGCTGATGATGATGACGGTGCGCAGTCACGACCAGTACAACACCACCATCTACGGCCTCGACGACCGGTACCGCGGGGTGCTCGGCGGCCGACGGGTGGTGTTCATGCACCGCGACGACATGGCCGCCCGAGGGCTCTCTGCAGGAGACGCGGTCGATCTCACCAGCACCTACGAAGACGGGGTGCGGCGGGTCGAGGCGTTCTATGCGGTGCCTTACGACATCCCTCGGCGGTGCGTGGCCACCTATTTCCCCGAGGCCAACCCCCTGGTGCCGATCCACCAGGTGGCTCGACGGAGCAACACCCCGGCGAGCAAGCAGATTCGGGTGCGGGTGCACCCTCGGAGGCCTGCGTGAACCACATCCTCGTCGCCAGCCCGGACACCGATATGCTGGCCCTCATCGCTGATCGTATGCGGGCTGAAGGCTATGTCCCCCACGAGGCCGCGGAGCCTCTTGGAGTGATGCTCAACGCGGTGGCCTGCGATCTGGTGCTGATGGATGAAGCCCTCGACCCTGAGGGGGCTCTGCTCGGCGCGCTGCGGCGAGATCACCCCGAGCTGCCGCTGATGGTGGTGACCCGACAAGGCAGCGAGAGCGCATGCGCCGACATGCAGATCGACCTGCTCGATCTCGACGCCCTGCATCAGGCGGCCACTCACCTGCTGCGCCATGGCATGGAG
Source organism: Bradymonadia bacterium (assembly GCA_046290225.1). GTDB lineage: Bacteria > Myxococcota_A > Bradymonadia > UBA7976 > UBA1532 > JBKAGE01. The sequence continues at coordinate 21,508 of JBKAGE010000006.1, forward strand.
CAGCCCCTCACGGGTCGCATCGACACTGCCCACGGCTACATCGATCTCGATGCGCAGCAGATGGTGAGCCGTCACGGCTCCGCCCGCCTCACGGCCTTGGAGACCGAGCTGGTGGCCTACCTCTACATCCGCCGCGGGCGCGCAGTCTCACGGCGGGAGCTGCTCGCAGAGGTCTGGGACGTGAACGAGGCGATGCAGACCCGAACCATCGACGTGATCGTGGGCAAGCTGCGCCGCAAGTTGGAACGTGATCCTACCCAGGGGCCAGTCATCGTCACGGTAAAGAACATCGGCTACGCCTGGCGAGGCTGAGCCTCAGCGGATCCCCCTGGATTTCACGGCCCCTTTCCGGCACACTCCCCGCGCTCGAAGCCTGTCCTGGGGACTCTCATGCGTCACACTCTGTTTCAGCCCCTCGTCCTGTTGGCCATCGCCACGCTGACCTTCGGTTGTGAAGGTGATGACGACGAGGGCGGCGGCGCTGGCGGCAACGCTGAAGCCGCAGGTGGCAGTGGTGGCAGCGACAGTGAAGGCCTCGCCCGACTCTTTGGCCAGGATGAAGATCAGGCTGCTGAGACGCCCCGGAACTCCGGGGCGGACCCCAGCGGTGAGGGCGGCGGTGAGCCCGCTCGACAGCCCGGTGATCTCGAGGATCCTGCAGAGACCCCAGCCAGCGCAGAGTGCTTGAGCGTATGTGCTGATCTGGTGTCCTGTCTGAACGACTTGTGTGCGGCGAACCTCGGGGCCAATGAGTGTGACACGCTCTGCATTGGGGTCGACGACGCCGAGCTCGCCGAGGTCCCCACCTGTGACGACTTGCGCATGGTCGACGCCGGCGATCTCTGCGACGAGCTCTTCGGTGAGCCCTCGACCCCGGAACGCACCCCTGAGCCGGTGGAGTCCCCTCGGCCAGATCCCGAGCCGGAGCCCACTGATCCCGAGCCCACTGATCCCGAGCCCACTGATCCCGAGCCGCCCATCGAGGATCCAGTCGAGGTGCCACAGGAAGTTACGGACACCTGCTGCGCGTTCTACGACTGTGCCAGTGACTGCTTCGGGGACGGCGTGTGTGTACTCGAGAACTGCGACCCCTTGTGCGGTGCCATCCCCGGCACCGAGGGCCTGGACTGCGAGTCGGCCTGTGCATCCCTGATCCCAGAGGCGGCCTGCTACTGAGGTCAGCAGTCACATCGCTGCGCGTTCACTCTACAGAGCGCTCGTGTCACTGGCCTCAATGGCCACCTTTTAAGGCCCCTCGCACAACCCCACCCCCACCTCGCCCATCCACACCGATCGACACCTTCACCTGGGAGCCACAGTGAAGAGCACCGTGAAGAGCACCGTGAAGACCACAACGCCCCGTCAGGGCAGCCGCCTCTTTCAAGGCCTGCTCGCCGTCGTTGTCCTCGCCGGCGGCGGCTTCATGGCCAAGAAGCTCGTGGCATCGAGGCAGCCAGCGAAGCGCAAGCCGGCGGTCAGCCGAGGCGCCCTCGTAGATGTCTTCATCGCGAGCGCGTCTTCTCAAAAAGCCATCATCACCGCTCAAGGCACCGTGATCCCTGCGCAGCAGGTCACCCTTCAGCCACAGGTTCAGGGCGCGATCACCGAGATCAACCCCCAGCTGGTGCCCGGCGGTCGTGTGCAGGCAGGTGATGCGCTGTTGGAGATCGACGCCTCTGACTATCGCCTCGCCGTAGAGCAACAGCAGGCCAACCTCGCCCGGGCAGAGTTCGAACTCGAGGTAGAGCGAGGCCGCAAGCTGGTGGCCGATCGAGAGTGGAAGCTGCTGAAGAAGCGCGGTGGCGCGAAGGGCTCGGGCACCCTCGCCCGACGGGAGCCTCACATCAAGGTGGCCAAAGCCACCGTGCGCGGGGCCAAGAGCGCCCTGCGCCGGGCCCGCCTCGATGTGAACCGCACGCGGCTCTCGGCCCCCTTCAACGCCATCGTGGAAGCAGAGTCTGTAGAGGTTGGGCAAGTGATCCGCCCTGGCGTCGCCGTGGCCACCCTCGTGGGCACCGACGCCTTCTGGGTGCAGACCTCGGTGCCCATGGACGAGCTGGGCTGGATGCAGTTGCCCGACGCTCAGGGCAAGGGCGGCGCCAAAGCCCATGTGGTCTATCGCCACGAGGGCAAAGAGGTGCGCCGAGAGGGTCGCGTCGTGCGCTTGCTCGGCCGCCTCGACCCAGTGGGCCGCATGGCCCGCCTCATGGTGCAGGTCGAGCGCCCGCTTGAAGGGTCTCCCCTACTGCTCGGGGCGTTTGTCTCCGTGGAGATCGAAGGTCGCGGCCTCGACGCTGTCTATGAGGTACCGCGCCTCGCCGTCCGGACCGACGATACGCTCTGGAAGGTCAAGGCCGACAACACCCTGGTCATCAGTCCCGTCAAGGTGATCCGCAAGCGGGCGCAGACCGTACTCGTCGCCGAGGGGGTGGGCGAAGGCGACAAGATCGTCACCAGCAAACTCACCGCCCCGGTGCCGGGGATGAAGCTGCGCACGCCAGGGCAACGCCCCGACTCTCCAGAGGCCAACGCCCAGACCGGCGATGCCCCCTCCGACGCCTCGCCCAAGGCGAGCGGCTCGGAGAAAACCCTGTGAGCATGCGCGGTCCCGTGGCCTGGATGACCCGCCACGGGGTGGCGGCGAACCTGTTGATGCTGCTCTGCCTCCTGGGCGGGGTGCTGACGTCGTTCAAGATCAAACAAGAGGTGTTCCCCGAGTTCGAGCTCGACCGCATCAGCATCTCGGTCCCCTACCCCGGCGCCGGCCCTGAGGAAGTCGAGAAGGGCATCGTGCAGTCCATCGAGGAAGCAGTGCGTGGCCTCGACGGCGTGAAGCGCATCACCGCCTCGGCCTTCGAAGGCAGTGGCCGCGCCACTTTGGAGCTGCTCGACGGCGCTGATCCCGATCGCGTGCTCAGCGACGTCAAGACCGCCATCGATCGCATCACCAGCTTCCCAGAAGACGCCGAGCAGCCCGTGATCTCGCTGCTCCTCAACCGCTCTCAGGTGATCTCCCTCGTGGTCTATGGCGATCTGCCCGAGCAGACCCTGCGGGCCATCGGCGAGCAGACCCGAGACGAGCTGCTGGCCCTCAAGTCGATCACTCAGGTTGATCTCACCGGGGTCCGTCCGCGGGAGATCGCCGTGGAGATCCCCCAGCAGGCGTTGCGGGCCTACAACCTCACCCTGCCCCGGGTGGCTCAGATGATCCGCCAGGCCGCGGTGGAGCTGCCCGCTGGGGCGGTGAAGACGCCAGGGGGCGAGGTCCTGCTGCGCACCGACGAGCGCCGCGAGCTGGGCAAAGAGTTCGCCACCCTGCCTGTGGTCACGGGGCCAGATGGGGTACGGGTGTCATTGGGTCAGGTGGCCGACATCACCGACGGCTTCTCGGAGACCGACGAGTACGCGCGGTTCAACGGCAAGCCCGCCGTGCGCATCGAGGTGTTCCGCGTCGGCGAGCAGACCCCCATCGAGATCGCCAACGCCGTGAAGGGCTACATCGCCGACCGAGCTCAGACGCTGCCGCCGGGGGTGGAGTTCGCGGTGTGGAACGATCGATCGCAGGTCTATCGAGATCGCGTCGATCTGCTCAAACGCAACGCCGTCTTCGGGCTGATCCTCGTGTTCCTCACGTTGGGGGCGTTCCTCGAGATCCGGCTGGCCTTCTGGGTGATGCTGGGCATCCCCATCAGCTTCCTGGGCTCGTTCCTGCTGATGCCCAGCCTCGACGTCTCGTTCAACATGCTGTCGCTCTTCGCCTTCATCGTCACCCTGGGCATCGTGGTGGACGACGCCATCGTGGTGGGGGAGAACATCTACGAGTGGCGACAGAAACACCCCAAGGCGCCCCCCACGGAGATCGCCATCAAAGCGGCCCAGCAGGTGGCCTCACCGGTCATCTTCGCCGTGCTCACCACCGTGGTGGCCTTCTCGCCCCTGCTCTTCGTGCCCGGCATCAGCGGCAAGTTCTTTCGGGTGATCCCGCTCATCGTGATCTCGGTGCTGGTGCTCAGCCTCGTCGAGTCGCTCTTCGTGCTCCCGGCCCACCTGGCCCACCTCAAGCCCCAGAGGAAGTCGGGGCTGCTGTACACGATCACCGCCCCTCAGCGCTGGACCTCTCGGGGTCTGGTGCGCTTCATCAACGGCATCTATGTGCCCGTGGCCCAGGCCTGCGTGCGCTGGCGCTATCTCACCCTCGCCACGGGGGTGGCCCTCTTGATGGCCTCTGTGGGGCTCATCGGCGGTGGCTTCATCAACTTCACCTTCCTGCCTCGAGTAGAGGGTGATCAGGTCACAGTGACCGCCCGCCTGCCCTTCGGCACCCCTGCGGAGCAGACCGAGAAGGTGCAGGCCCGCCTGCTTCAAGCCGCACAAGATGTGGTGGACCAGATCGGCACCGACTCGAGCGAAGGTGTGTACTCCACAGTAGGTCGCGGCGCCGGCGGTGGCGGCCCAGTGCCCCGAGCAGGGAGCACCGGCAGCCACATCACCGCGGTCACGCTGCTGCTGGTGCCTTCGAATAAACGCGACGTCACCTCTCGCGAGGTGACCCGCATGTGGCGCAAAGCCGCGGGCGACATCCCCGGAGTGGAGACCCTGAGCTTCAAATTCAGCACTGGCCCCGGTGCTGGCGCTCCAGTCTCGGTCCTGCTCAGCCATCCTGACGTGGAGATCCTCGAGACAGCCGCCGCTCGCCTCGGACGCACGCTCGAAGACTTCACCGGAGTGAAGGACATCGACCCGGGCTTCTCTCAGGGCAAGCGCCAGCTCAACTTCAAGCTCACCCCTGAGGGCGAAGCGGCAGGGCTCACCCAAACCGATCTCGCCCGGCAACTCAGAGGTTCGTTCTTCGGCGCCGAGGCGCTGCGACAGCAGCGTGGTCGCGACGAGCTTCGGGTGATGGTGCGCCTGCCCCTCGCTGACAGGCAGACGGAGCAGGCCCTCGAGTCGATGCTGCTGCGCACCCCCACGGGGGAGATCCCGCTGTCTCAGGCGGCCACCGTCGATGAAGGCCGGGCCTACACCGAGATCCGCCGAGAGGACGCCCGGCGCATTTTGAACGTCACCGCCGACGTCGATCGGTCGGTGGCCAACGCCGACAAAGTGCTCAGCTCTCTAACCACCCAGGTGATGCCCCAGCTCAAAGCCGACTTCCCAGGGCTGGAGTTCGAATTCGGCGGTGAGCGCCGAGAGCGCAACGACTCACTCGCCAGCCTTGGCATCGGCTTCATCTTCGCCCTGCTGTGCATCTATGGCTTGCTGGCAATCCCGTTCCGCAGCTACTTGCAACCTGCCATCGTGATGTCGGTGATCCCCTTTGGCCTCGTCGGGGCCGTGGTGGGCCACATGGTGCTGGGCTACGATCTCAGCATCATCAGCATGTTCGGCATCGTGGCCCTGGCGGGCATCGTGGTGAACGACTCGTTGATCCTGGTCGTGTCCATCAACGAGATGCGCGACGAGGGCATGTCACCCTACGAGGCGGTGGTGGCCGGCGGCGCCCGCCGGTTCCGGCCGATTCTGCTGACCTCGCTCACGACGTTCTTCGGGCTGATGCCCATGATCTTCGAGCCCTCGGTGCAGGCCCGCTTCTTGATCCCCATGGCCATCAGCCTGGGCTTCGGGGTGCTCTTCGTCACCTTCATCGTGCTCATCATCGTGCCGGCGATTTACTGTATCCTCGAAGATGTTCGAGGCCTTCTGGGACTGGAGGATCGCGAGGTGATGAATGCACCACAGACGATCACGGGCTACGGTCACGCTGCTGAAGACGCCTGATCCACCCTCGGGATTGCACATCTGGCCACGTTGGTCTCGAGGCTGACCCCGTGCTACCGTCGTCGCACCTCCACTCCGATCGAGAACCTGCCAGGGGGATGTGCTCATGGACCCCGAGTGGATCTTTCTTCTACTCATCACGGTGGCGTGCTCACTCCCCCTCCTCACATACCAAAAACGCGACACAATCGTAGGCACACAAGCCGATCGACAACGCGACATCTACACATCAGCCGCCGAGCAGTTGAACGCAGAGCTCTACCTCGAGGACGACAACCTCGAAGTCGTCATAGGGTTTCGTCGGAGCGCAGGCGACTTCTCGATCCAATGTGAATGCCTTCACACCGACTCAGGCGGTTTCGTGTGTGAAGTTGTCGTGCATGATCACATCCAGCTGCCGTTCACTCAGATGGGGATCGAAACAGACAGCGCCACTGAGCATGATCCTCACAATATGTACGCGGATTTGAGCGGGTACACCGTGCTCGACTTCGGCAAGCAGTCTCAGCTGGCCCACAAGATGGAACAGCACAGCATCTCAGTCTGTAAGGGCAGGCGATACACATCACGCTTCGAAGCCGAGCAGGCTGACATCATCGTTGAGCGCACCCGGCATATGCTGAACATCGCTGAAGAGGTCATGCGCGCAGCAGCCCACGCAGACATCCCCTCCAACCTGCGAAGTCATGTCGATCTCGCGCCGACGGCTCAGATCCGGATGAAGTATCTCACGTGGCTCCTTGAGTACTATCCAGGACACACGGAGACGCGCTCAGCTGCTGAGATGGCCACACAGGATTCTGATCCCGAGATGCGGCTGAAGGGTGCAATGGCGTTGGGCAGCGGCGGTCACTCGGCGTTGTGGTCTTTGGTGAAGAACCCTGTTGTGACTGACCAGGTACGCACCGACGCGTTCACCCACTGGCAGGAAGTACATGCTCATGATCCCCGGGTGCTCACCTTGATCGCCCAGTCTCACCTCTACCTTGCCTCGAGCCCTCAACTGGCCGGTGCGCTCTTTGAAATGTCTGTTGGTCTGGCATCCCAACAGCCAGAACAACGTGATGACCTCAGCGCAGCTTTCTGGTCGGCGCTCATACACGAAGAGGTACCGGAGACTCTACGGATCATGGCATTCCAGTTCTGGCGAGATCTCACTGAGCCAGCAGCACAGGAGATGGTTACGCTTCTGCACACCCTCGAGCCTCGGCTGGGCACCTTTCCGGATCTCTCAAGCGCGCTCTTTCACGCATGCGCCCGGCTTAGATTTGAGCACTCTGAGCATCGCCATGCGCTCGTCGAGACACTTGAGCGTGTGCTCCTGCAGCCCTGTGATCCCGACGCATCGCAACACGTGCTGCCGCTGGCAAACGCGCTGCTCGAGATCGTGCCCCCTGACGCATGCACGCCCACCCTCGTGTCGATGCTGAGCACCAACAGCTTCGAGGTGCAGTCCCTCGCCATCGAGGCTTTGACTCGACTTGGGGATCGCCGGGCGTTGGGTCCCCTGACGAGATACACCGACGACGTGTCCAATGAGCCTCAGCTCCAAGACGACGCTCAAGCGGCGATCACAGCCATCGAAGCCAGGGAGGGGCCACGGGCGTTCGGTGGGCTCTCTCTGGCTCAGAGCGATGATCCTCAGGGTGCTTTGAGCTTCGATGAACGCGGCAAGCTCTCCCAACTTGCAGACGACTCATCTTCTACCCCCAACCGCCGAACTCCGGAGACTTCGAAGACCTGATACAGCGTGCATTTCGAGCAACCACCTCCCGCATTCGGGCATTCTCCCCGATGCCAGATCACACACCTCGGAAGCCACATGCAGAACTTCGATTTCCAGAACCCCACCCGCATCCTCTTCGGTGAAGGGCAGATCGCTCAGATTGCCGAGGCGATCCCCGCCGACGCCCGCGTGCTGCTGCTCTATGGTGGCGGCTCAATCAAGCGTAACGGCGTCTATGATCAGACCGTGAAGGCGCTGACCGGTCATACCTTCCTCGAATTCGGCGGCGTCGAGCCCAACCCCACCCTGGAGACGCTGAGCAAGGCCATCGACCTGGTGAAGGCCGAGGCGCTTGACTTTGTGCTCGCAGTGGGTGGAGGCAGCGTCGCCGATGGCGCCAAGTTCGTCGCCGCCGGGGCCCGCTTCGAAGGCGATCCCTGGGCCATCATCGCCGAGAAAGCGCCGGTGACCGCAGCCCTGGACATCGGGGTGATCTTGACCCTCCCGGCGACGGGCTCAGAGAGCAATGGTGGCTCGGTGGTGACCCGGAAGGCCACCCAGCAGAAGCTGTTCTTCAACAGCCCGCTCGTCTACCCGAAGTTCGCCGTGCTCGACCCTACGACCACCTACAGCCTACCGCCTCGGCAAACGGCGAATGGGGTGGTGGACGCCTTCGTGCACACCATGGAGCAATACCTCACCTACCCCGCCGACGCGCCGCTGCAGGATCGTTTCGCCGAGGGCATCTTGCTCACCCTCATCGAAGAGGGGCCCAAGGTGCTGACCAACCCCACCGACTACACAGCACGGGCCAACGTGATGTGGTCCGCCACCATGGCCCTCAACGGCCTCATCGGCCGCGGGGTGCCCCAAGACTGGACCACTCACATGATCGGCCACGAGATCACTGCGGCCCATGGCCTCGACCATGCCCAGACCCTGGCCATCGTGCTGCCGGCGGTGATGACCCGCCGCATCGAGCAGAAGGGCGCCAAGCTGCTGCAGTACGCCCGCCGTGTCTGGGGCATCGACACCGCCGACGAAGACACTGCACGACATGAAGCCATCGATCGCACCCGGCGCTTCTTCGAGTCCCTCGGCGTGCCGACCCGGTTGAGCGCATACGACATCGACGCATCGGCCATCGATGCGCTGGTGGGGCGCCTCGAAGCACACGGCATGGTGGCTTTGAGCGAGCGCGGCGACATCACGCCAGCCATTTCTCGGGAGATTCTTGCCCTCGCGGTGTGACCGACCCCCCTCATTCTGCATCATGGCCAAGGCACCCATCACGTAAAGGGCCCACCATGGCCACCCCCGTGAACATCATCTCTGGCTTCCTTGGCACCGGAAAAACCACCGCTCTGCGGCATCTGCTGGCGCGCAAGCCCGAAAGCGAGCGCTGGGCCATCATCGTGAACGAGTTCGGTGAGGTGGGCATCGACGGCGCCATGCTCGAAGGCTCCCCTGGAGCCGAAGGTGTTCAGATCAAGGAGCTGCCCGGCGGGTGCATTTGCTGTACGGCGGGGGTGATGTTCCAGTTGGCGGTGGTGCAGGTGATGCAACAGCAGAAGCCCGATCGGCTGCTCATCGAGCCCACGGGGCTGGCCACCTTGCAGAGCATCATCGACACCTTCCACGGCGCAGGGCTGCGGGACAGCACCGAAGTGCGCTCAGTGATCACGCTCATCGACCCGGCCCACTGGGCGTCAGATCGTCATCGAGCCCATGAGACGTATCAGAGCCAGGTGCAGGCGGCGGATGTCCTGCTGGCGAGCCGGGCAGATCTCTCCGCAGGTGAGTTCTTGGAGCGCTTTCACAGCGAAGCCGCGACGCTGTTTCCGCCCAAACAACACATCGGAGAGGTGGAGCACGGGCACCTCGATCTCGCGCTGCTTGATCTCGCCCGCCCCCAGAAGGAAAGCCACCAGGTAGAGGCCACCCATCACCACCATGATGATGGACATCATGATCACCATCACCACGACCATGACCATCATCACCATGGGGCGCCAAAGCCAGCCGTCGAAGGTGCACCCCACGTCGCACACGGCGACGAAGCCGAGGCATGTGGTTGGGTGCTCCCTCACACGTGGATCTTCAACTGGCAGCAACTCATGCTCTGGATCGATGGCACGCCCTGGGCAGAGCGCATCAAGGGGGTGTTGCGGACCGAGCGCGGGTGGATCGCCCTGAACGTGACTCCGGAAGATGTGAGCACCACAGCAACGGCTCATCGTCGAGACAGCCGGATCGAGGTCATCGCAGCCCAGGGCGTGAGTCCGGACTGGGAAGAGCTCCACGGGGCGCTGCTGGCGTGTCGGGTGGAGATCTGAGCGCAGCGCGCGCTCAATCAGTCAGCGCCTTGTTGCCTTCGATGATGGCGTCCACCACCGAGGCATCGGCGAGGGTGGAGGTGTCACCCAGCTCCGAAGCGCGGCCCTCGGCGATCTTCCGCAGAATACGGCGCATCACCTTCCCCGAGCGGGTCTTGGGCAGGCCCGGCACGAACTGGATCTTGTCCACCTTCGCGACGACACCGATGCGGGTACGCACCACCTGATTCAAGCGCTTCGCCATGTCGTCGGAGCCCTCGAAGCCCGGCTGCAACACGAGGTAGGCGTATACACCCTGGCCCTTGATCGGGTGGGGGTAGCCCACCACCGCGGCCTCGGCCACCTCGTCGTCCGAGGTGAGCGCTGACTCGAACTCTGCGGTGCCCATACGGTGACCCGAGACGTTGATCACGTCGTCGATGCGGCCGGTGATCCAGTAGTAGCCTTCGGTGTCTCGGCGGCAGCCGTCTCCCGTGAAGTAGTACCCCGGGTACATCTGGAAGTAGGTCGACACGTAACGCTCGTGATCCCCCCAGACCGTACGGGCCTGCCCGGGCCAGGGCTGGGTCATCACCAGACGGCCGTCGCCGGGGCCCCGCATGATCTTGCCGTCGCCGTCGAGCAACAGCGGGAAGATGCCTGGCATGGGGTAGGTAGCCGAGCCTGGCCGCGTGGGGGTGGCGGGGGCGATGGGCGAGATGCAGATGCCCCCGGTCTCGGTCTGCCACCACGTGTCGACGATGTTGCAGCGCTTCTCGCCGACGACGTTGTAGTACCAGTGCCACGCCTCGGGGTTGATGGGCTCCCCCACCGTACCCAGCACCCGCAAGCTGGAGCGGTTGTACTTGTTCACCAGCTCGTCGCCGTGGGCCGCCAGAGCGCGGATCGCCGTGGGCGCGGTGTAGAAGATGGTGATGCGGTGCCGGGCCACCATGTCCCAGTAACGCCCAGCGTCGGGGTAGGTGGGCACCGACTCGAACATGAAGGTGGTGGCGCCGTTGGAGAGCGGCCCGTACACGATGTAGCTGTGGCCTGTGATCCACCCCACGTCGGCGACACAGGCGTAGACATCTTCTTCGCGCAGGTCGAAGACCGTGCGGTGGGTGTAGTTGGTGTACGTGATGTAGCCACCGCAGGTGTGCACCACCCCCTTCGGCCGGCCGGTGCTGCCTGAGGTGTAGAGGATGAACAGCGGATCTTCCGCGTCGACGATGGTGGCCTCGCAGTCAGGCGAAGCCTTCTCCACAGCCTCGTGCCACCAGACGTCGCGCCCCTCTGTCCAGCCCACATCACCACCAGTGCGCTGATACACCAGCACGCTGCGCACGCCCTGCTCACCCTCGAGGGCCTGATCCACCGTCTGCTTCAAGGGCACCTTGCGCGTGCCTCGCAGGCCCTCGTCCTGAGTGATGATCATCTCGGCGTCGCAGTCTCGCACGCGGTCCCGCAGGGCCTCGGCAGAGAAGCCGCCGAAGACCACCGAGTGGATCGCCCCGATGCGGGCGCAGGCGAGCATGGCGATGGCCGCCTCGGGCACCATGCCCATGTAGATGATGACCCGCTCGCCCTTCTTGACCCCGAGATCCTTCATGGCGTTCGCCGCCTTGCAGACCTCAGCGTGCAGCTCACGGTAAGTGATGCGGCGCACGTCGGTGGGCTCGTCGCCCTCCCACAAGATGGCCACTTTGTCGGCCCGGGTGGCGAGGTGTCGATCGAGGCAGCTCTCAGTGACGTTGAGCTGCCCGTCGGCGAACCAGGAGAACGGACCGTCCTTGACGTCGTCGTAGCCGCCCTGCAGCCCCACGGTGGGTGGGGTGCGCCAGGTGATGTGATCCTTGGTCACATCGAGCCAGAACCCGTCCGGATCGGCCTGACACCGCATGTATTCACGGCGGTAGGCGTCCATGCTGGCGATGGTGTTCACCGAGCCGGCGGTGACTCTCGGGGGCACGTCGAAGGTCTGCGTCATGACTGCTCTCTCGTGGTGAGGCAACCCCCAGCAGGGGCTGTGGTGGAAAGGCTGCATCGGTTTTACACAGCACAGTACATGCTGTGAAGGCGATGTGAAGCGCCGAGCTCAGGTTGAAACCCACAAGGCCGCCTCAGGTCACATGCATGTGACACACGTCACACACCCATGACGCTGGTCCACAAGGTGGCTGATCAATCAGCCACTTTTTTCACACACCCCGCCAAGAGCCACAGCCTAACCCCCCAACTTTACTCAACACAGTTTTGGCATATGAGCTGCTATCCCCTCGAAGCATCTACGCCTGACGTTGTTGGAGTGTCCACATGAAGCTGCGCCCGCTCGCCCTCGCCGCCCTGATGAGCTCTCTCACCCTCTCCGCTTGTGCCCCAGAAGACGAGGAGTTGCAGAAGGCCTCTGGCGGTGAAGAAGAAGCGCTCACCGACAGCAAGGCTGACTCCTTCTTCAGGCCGACGCAGCACGGCGACATCGCCTTTGGCGTGCCTTCGAATGGCACGCTCGGCACAGACACCCGATTCCACGCCTGGAACTTCGACCTCACCGACAAAGCCGGGGTGAGCCTGGAGACCAGCTCCAGCAACCGCAACCTCGACACGGTGATGTACCTCTACCGCTGGAACGACCAGACGGAGACTTGGGGTCGCTACATCGCCAAGAACGACGACGCCTCCCGCGACACCCTGTTCTCCCGCATCGCCAAAGAGCTGGAGACCGGCAAGTACCGCGTGATCGTCAAGGGGCTCAAGCGGGCCACCTCGGGGCCCTTCAGCGTGAAGATCGAGTGTGAGGGCGCCGGCTGCGCAGCGAACGCCCCCGAGCCTCCGTCCATCGAGGTCTCCAACGACGGCCGATTTACCGATGGTTGCGCCGAGCGGCTCTACACCGTGCTCGACTCCGGGGTCATGGGCACCCGCGAAGAGTACGTCACCCTCGATCAGGCGGCGGCTTTGATGCCCGAGATGTATCAGGCTGCGCTGTGGTACGGCTCGGAGCACCTCGACGACTACGCCCCCGAAGAGCTCGAAGCCCTGGAGCTCGAGGTGAGCGCCGTGCTGCTCGAAGACGGCATCCTGGTCGAGGTGACCGACGGCGGCGACTACTCCATGGAGTATCTCTTTACTCCTGGCCGTCTGCTCATGGAGCGCTTCAACGATCAGAGCCCCTGGGTCAGCTACTTCTGCGCCGAGGCCGACGAGATCGAGGTGGCAGAGCCCGACGAGTGGTGTGCTGGTGAGTTGCTCGACACCCTGCCCCACAACGATGACGACGCCGGTGAAGGCCCCAGCGGTGTGCAGGCGAACGCCGAAGACACTGAAGACTACCCTGCGGCGGTCATGCACGCGGTCTCTCTCTACCGCAGCGACGCCGCCATCGACGCCGAGAAGTCCGTCGAGTGGTCCACCGTCACCTGGACGGGCGGCTGGACGCAGGGCTGGGAGATCACGCTCCAGGCTGAAGGGCTCGACGCCACGACCTATGTGGTGCGCGACGATGACTCCGAGCAGAAAGCCCTCATCCGCATCGACGCCCAGGGCTACACCGCGGTGTGCAAATAACCCCTCACTGACTCCGGGTCGCCCAGCTCCACTGCGCCGCCTTCGATCGGATCAAATCCTCACACGAGATCGAGTGGTATGCGTAGTGGATGACCATGTTGGCTTCGCCCTCAACGGTCGTCGTGCCATTCCGCCGCGTGCCCTCTGCATCTGGCCGGGCCATGTTGATGACCTTCACGCCAGCGAGCCGGCCTGAAGACACGCCGCCGTTCCAGCGAAAGGTGAAGTTCACCGCATCGGCAGGTGATTGAGGCTTGCCTCCGAGGGTGACGACCCCCTTACCCCCAGATGCACCACACACTTTGGTTTTCTCTGCTTCGGTGAGGCCCTTCTTCTCGGGGCCTACGACGACGATGGCCTTACCCCCTTTGGGTGTGATGACAAGCTTCTTGATCGGCTGCGTCTTCTGCTTGCCCTTCTTCACAGCTGCTTTACGGGCCGGCGCCTCTCTGTCCGCCGAAGCCACGGCGGGGACCAGACACAACGCAGCCACCGCCATCATCCATCCATGTGCACGCATCTTCCTCTCCCTCTCTTTCATGATCATGAGCTTGGGCAGCGTGCCTCTCCTGGCACATCAACAGCCCTCACTCATCTGCATACACATCAGCTGACACATCTTTTTTCAAGGCAGGGCAAACACGGCTGTTCTGCCCGTCTTTGTGCGCCTCGCGCGCGGTACAGTTGAAGTCCCTGAGCCCTTACGCCAGGATACGCGCCGAATCCCCCGGAGGTGCGTGTGGTCTTCTCTCTGTTTCGCAAACGCTTCGACAAGGTGGTGGCTCAGGCCGACAAGCTCTTCGAAGCCGGTCAGCTCGGTCTCGCCCGCGGTGAGTACGCCGACGCTCTGAACCGCTTCAAAGAGGGGCAGGACGACGCAGGGGAAAAGGCCCGTGTCGAAGCGCGCCTCAAAGAGGTGCACAGCAAACTCGCAGATGTGCAGATCGAGAACGGCAAACGGTTCCTGGGCATCAACAACTTCGAGGACGCCCACGGCTGCTTCGAAGCAGCCCTCGCCCTCGCCGAGCAGGCGGGCGACCAGGCGTCGATGGATCGCGCCCACGCCGCCCTCGACGGCCTCGACGAGGCCAAGGACGAGAGCAGCCGCGCCGCCCAGGCGAAGCGCGAGGCCATGGCCATCGACGCCCACACCCACTCAGACGAGAACGCCGAGTTCGCGCTGCTCATCTCGACCTTCGCCGACGAGCGGGAAGAGGCCTACATGGCCCTGGGCCCCGAGTTCCGCGATGGCTACATCGAGCTGAACGAGGGCAACGGCCGCAAAGCGCTCAAGCACTTCGACAAGGTGCCCGACAAGAGCTCTCCCTGGCTGTCGTACGAGCGCGGCCGGGCATTCCACGTGCTCGGCGGCGTGAACGAGGCCGTGCAGGCCTTCGAGAAGGCCGCCGCAGGCCTGGAAGATGGCCCTCTGGTGCTGCCGGTGTTGAGCAACCTCGTCGACGCCTGCCTCAAGCTCGGCCGGTTCGAGCTGGCCGAGAAAGCCCTCGATCGCCACGTGCAGATCGAAGGGGGCAAGCTGGAGACCCCCGAGGCCTGCACCATGCGCATCGGCCTGATGCGGGCGCAGAAACAGCACAAGAAGGCCATCGAGTACCTGCGCGCTCGCCTGAAGCAGACCCCGAGCGAGCTGGCGCTGTGGCGCCTGCTGGGCATCACCTGTGAGGAAGCCGGCCGCGACACCGACGCCATCGGCGCATACGAGCAGGTCATGGCCCTGCGCTGGCGCTTCAACCCTGAGCGCAACGTCGTCGACTGCGACCAGTTCTCCGCCTTCCGCCTCGCCGAGCTTCTGCTCAAGACCGGGGGAGATCCTGATCGCGCCTTGCAGCTCACCGCTGCGCTGATGTTGCAGATGGGCCCCGAAGGTCGCTGGCAGCCCATGATCTTGCGGGCCATGGTCCTGCAGAACAGCGGCCGCGGCAGCGAAGCGATCCGCCAAGTGGAGGAAGAGCTCTCCGTGCTGTCGCCGCGGGCGCCGGCAGAAGCTCGCCAGCAGCTCACTGGCCTGCTCGCCGAACTGAAGAAGGCTTAACTTGGGCCGCCGGGCCACACCGGTGCTGTATGGCACCCTGCTCGCCTGCCTCGGTGCAGCCTCGCTCTGGGGCTGTGACGACAAAGCCGGTGAAGCCCTGGCCCTGAAAGAAGGCCTCGCCGCCGCCCGAGAGGCAGGGCGCGTGAAGCCTCTCTCCGAAGCACCGCCTGACACCGGCGCCCGGCTCGAGGCAGCCCTCGACCGCAACTTCCCCAAGCTCGTCAGCCAGCTCGGCCCCGTGAAGATGACTGTCGAGGGGCGATACACCCTCGAGCTCGAAGGCAACCCCGAGGTGGCCCTCGTAGAGTCGCTGGTCCTCGAGATCGATCGCGAGGGGCAGTTCAGGCTCATCCACAAGAATGTCGCCGCCGACGGGCAGGACGGCCGCAAGAGCCGAGGCCGGCGGTGCTGGCGCGTGGATGGCAAGGGTTACACCGCCCGCCTGTCTGGCCCCGCCACCACACTGGAGACCCCGGGGCAGACCCTCGACATGTGCCTCGCCACGACAGTCGAGCCGATGACCGGCCTGGTGGCCCTGTTGTCGGATCATCTCAACTCCACCCCCGCAGAGCGGAGCACGGTGGCCAACCGCGATGCCCTCACGGTGGTGTTGAGCCGTGCCGGGGAAGGCACCGCCCTGCCTCCACCGGTGCCCATGGCCTGGCCCGAGCCCCGTGATCCAACGCTCGCTCGGTATGGCCTCGACGCTGAAGGCAACCCCGCCCCCAGGCCGCCTCTGGTGGCCACCCACACCGAGCCCGTCGATCTGCGCGGCACGCTCAAGCTCGACGTACAGACAGGGATCCCTCTGAAGGGCAGCTTCGAGGGTACGCTCATCGCCACGAAGTTCGACGCCCGACGCACCCTGCGCTTCGAGGTCAAAATCGACACAGTGCCCTTCAACGGCGAGCTCAAGCCCCCTGTGCAGACCCGCCTGTACGGTGCACGCCAGCGTCTGTTCCAAGACTGCGAAGTCCTTCTGGGCAAAGGGGGCTGTCTCACGGTGGCGGATGACGAGGTGGTGCTGCCCAAGCCTGGCGATGCCCCCGCCTTGAAGATCCAGAGTGATGGCGAAGACGCGGACGAGCCCGTGACGCCCGAGAAGCAGAAGCCACGTCGCCGCAAGCGACGGAGGAAGCGGCGATGAGTTCGAGCGAGAGACCACAGGCCTTCGACGGCGCCACCCGCGTGGTGGTGAAAATCGGCAGCGCTGTACTGCGCCGTGGTGCAGGCTTCGACCGGGTGGCCTTTGTCTCCCTCGTGCGCGATCTCGCCGCCCTCGTCGAGCGCGGCGTTCGTCCTGTGGTGGTGAGCAGCGGTGCCGTGGCCCTGGGCATGGCTCGCATGGGGGTAGATAAGCGCCCCGCCCAGACCACTGATCTGCAGGCTCTGGCGGCCATTGGCCAGGGCTATTTGATGCGCGCCTGGGAAGATGAGCTGCGAGGATACGAGCTGCACGCCGCTCAGTTATTGCTCACCCACGACGATCTCCGCGATCGCACACGCTATCTCAACGCCTGCCAGACCCTCAAAGCGCTGCTCCAGTTCCCCAACGTAGTGCCCATCATCAACGAGAACGACACCGTGGCGGTGGACGAGATCAAGATGGGGGACAACGATTTGCTCTCGGCGCAGGTGGTGGGCATGGCCAATGCCGGCTGCCTCGTGATTCTGTCCGATACAGACGGCTTCTATGACCGCCGCCCGGACGAAGCCGGAGCGATGCGCCTGAGCCGCATAGACACCCTCACCGAAGACATGAAGACAGCCGCTCAGGGATCCACGAGCGGTCTGGGCAGCGGCGGCATGCACACCAAAGTGACAGCCATGGAGCGTGTGGGGCAGCTCGGCGTGCCGGGCATCATCGCCGGAGGCCGCACCCCCGATGTTCTGGCCCGACTCTATGACGGCGCCGATCTGGGCACTTGGTTCGACCCCACCACCACCACACTCCATGGTCGTAAATCCTGGATCGCCACTGCTCCGAAGTCCGCAGGGCGCATCCACGTCGACGCTGGGGCCCGAGATGCATTGCTCAACGGCCAGGGCAGCCTCCTCCCGGTAGGCATCAAGCGTGTGGAGGGTGACTTCAAAGCCAAGGAGGTGGTGACACTGGTGGGCCCCGACGGCGTCGCTTTCGCCCGAGGCCAGGCAGTCCATGGTGCCGAAGCGATCCGCCAGATGCAGGGCAAGCAGTCATCAGAAGCAAGCGCTGAGGGTACCTTCACCCCCCGGGGCTCGGTGGTCGTCGATCGCAACACCCTGGTCATCCCCGAAGGCACCTCGTGATCGCCGCGCTCGTGGCTCTGGCTCTCGGGGCACTGTTCCTGCTCGACGCCCTCTCCACCCGAGGTCAGCTCGACCGCCTCGAATACCTGCCCCCAGTCCCAGACGACATCAATCTCGAAGGATATCGGCTCGTGCACGCCCCGGGCGTGGAGGTCGACGCTGACACAGTGGCCGCCAGCGTGGCGCTGATGCAGTCTCGGGGGTGGTCAGTCCTGCACCTGATGCCCGGCCGGATGTCGGCGCTGCCAGCGTGGGCAGCCATCAGAGCGCTCTCTCCCGAGAAGATGGTCAAAGCACCCCTCGATCCAGGCAGCACGGCAGGCCACGCCCTCATCGTCACCGACGACGTTGCGGAGCGATCCCGTCTCTCGGAGATTGCCGATCGACCCACCTTCATCAGTGAAGCCCGTCGCTTGAAGAGCTTCGTCGATCCGCCCGGTGCTCTCGGCGCCGCCGTGGTGCCGCAGCTCACGGGGCTCAACCCCTTCGCCCCCCGCTCGGGCCTTCGTGCGCTCATGGGCCCTTCAGATCGCATCGCGGTGTGGGCCAGCCCCATCATCTGGCTGCTCATGATCTGGGCCCTCGTGGGCTCGCCCACCCTGGGCCTCGTGGCGGTGGCGCTGTTCCATCTGCAGCTGCCCATTGCCCTCCTCGGTGGCACAGTACAGGCCGAGGGGTTGTGGTCAAGCGCTCTGCTCCGCTGGCCCCTCGAGATCACCCAATGGTGGCGGTGGCTCACCGAGGCCCCCTACCCCCCCGGCGCTGACCCTTCCGAGGCACTGCGGCCGGTCTACACTGAAGAGCTCGCTCAAGGCACAGCCCGCTTCTTCGCGCCCCGTCGGCCAGATTGCCCGATGTGCGGTGCACAGGCCCTGAGTCCTCACGTCCACGTAGGTGACCTGTATCAATCGAAGCCGGGCACCTTCACCCTCGATCGCTGCGGGGGCTGTGGCCATGTGTTCCAGAACCCCGCCCTCACCCTCGAGGGTCTCGACTTCTACTATCGGGACTTCTACGACGGCCTCGGCGGCCGCACCCTCGAGGCCCTCTTCGCCGCGGGCTTCCAGCCCTATGTCGATCGAGCGGCCCTGGTGCGCAGCCAGCTCGGCGAAGATCGAGAGAGCCTGCGCTGGCTCGATGTGGGGTGTGGCCATGGGCATTTCTGCGCCCACACACAGCCCATGATGCCCCACGTGACCTTCGACGGCCTCGATCTCGGTGAGGCCGTCGAAGAGGCCACCCGACGTCGTTGGATCAACACGGGCCTGCGTGGTCTGTTCCCCGAGCTGGCGCCCACCTTCGATGCCCCCTACGACGTGGTGTCGATGAGCCACTACCTCGAGCACACCCTGGATCCACGCGCCGAGCTTCAGGCTGCAGCGACCGCCCTCGTCGAGGGCGGCCTGCTGTTCATCGAGGTCCCTGATCCTCAGTGCACCATGGCCCACCGCCTCGGCCGTTGGTGGATGCCCTGGCTCCAACCTCAACATCTGCACTTGATGCCCATGGGTGTACTGGAGCAGCGTCTGACCGAGGCTGGTTTCGAAGTCGTGGCGCGTCAGGGCGCCGAGGCTCATGTACCCAACGATCTGACGATGGCGCTGGTGCTCCTGGGCTCCCGCCTCGCGCCACGACTCGACATGCCCTGGCGCCCACGCACGACCGCCCTGGAGACGCTGCGCCATGGCCTGGTCTGGGTGACGCTCATCCCCTTCATCGGCGCCGCCATGGGGCTGGATCGGCTGCTCAAGGGTTGGGTCACGGGTGCTGGTCACGGGAACGCGTATCGCGTGGTGGCCCGCAAGGTGGGCGCTGCACCCGATGACGTCGACCCGGTGGTCACTACGACGCAGCCGCCCCCAGATGACGCCAGCCGGTGAGCCTCGGTGATCTGTGATAAAGGCAACACCTCGCCGACCACTGGCCAGATGACACGCTGGCCCAACAGCACAGCGAGATCCTTCATCTCGATCTGGCTGCCCAACGCCACCGAGAACAACGCCCGCCGCCCTCGACCCCAAAGCTTCGTGCCGAGCATCTGCAGCAGTACCACCATCGAGAGCCACAGCGTGAGGTAACGCCCCTGTGCGGTGAGCACCGAGCGACATCGCCAGAACCCGGCCGTCCCCGAAGCGTCGAAGACCACGTCGTAGCGCATGCCTGACTGTGTGAAGCTCGTGGTGGTGTAGTCGATGATCTCCACCGCGCCCAACGCGCGTACCTGCTCGGCATCTCGCCCTCGACACACCGCGGTGACCTCTGCGCCGAGGTGACACGCCATCTGCACAGCGAAGCGCCCCACCCCACCAGCAGCCCCAATGATCAAGACCTGCTCTCCAGGCTTCACCCGGGCCAGCTGATGCATGAACTTCTGCGCCGTGAGCCCGCCATATGGCGTCGCCGCAGCCTCGACGTAGCTCACCCCCTCGGGCATCTGAGTCACGACACCATCTTCTCGGACCACGAGATACTCTGCGCAGGCGCCATGATCGCACGTGCCGAAGACATCGTCTCCAACAGCAAACAACGTCACCCCCTCGCCCACAGCGACGACCTGACCAGCGAAGTTGGTCCCCGGTACGGCATGTCGAGGGTGGAGAAGGCCCGAGACCATGCGACCCAGTAGCCAGCCCAGTCCTGGATAGTCCGCAGCCCGCAGCCGCAGATCACCCCGCGTCACCGACGAGGCATGCACGCGCACTTTGATCTGCCCTGGCCCGGCGTCCGGCGCGGGTACGTCGGTTACAGTGAGCACGTCAGGGGTACCGTAGCGTGTGTGGGTTGCGGCCTTCATGGTGAGACACCTCGTTCATGCAGTCGAAGATGTACTCACCCTACCCATGCACAGCTGCATTCATCTTCCCCCAATCCCGCATCTGGTTTATGCATTTCTGTATGGAATGGCGCAGCATATGTTTCGACTGGAACCGGGCGAGGGCATTCCTCGTCACCGCAGAAGAGGGCTCTTTCTCCGCGGCAGCTCGGGCGATGGGCATGGCTCAACCCACCATAGGACGCCAGGTGGCGGCACTTGAGGAGGAGTTGTCTGTCACCCTCTTCGAGCGTGTGGGGCAGCGACTACAGCTCACCGAGGCGGGCCTCGATCTCGTGGAACACGTACGCCTCATGGCCGAGGCGGCGAATCGGCTCTCTCTCGCCGCAACGGGCCGCTCCACAGCACTGGAGGGTGTGGTGAGCCTCACAGCGAGCGAGGTGATCTCGGTGCACGTGTTGCCCCCCATCATCGCGCACCTCAGAGCCACCCACCCTGGCATCGAGCTCGAGCTGGTGGCGACGAATACACCCAGTGACTTGCAGCGTCGTGAGGCTGACATCGCGATCCGTAGCTTCAGGCCTACCGAGGCCGATCTCACCGCTCGCAAGATCGGAGAAAGTGCCGCACATCTCTATGCATCGCCGAGCTACCTCGAAGAGCTCGGAGGCATCTCAAGCCCCACCGACCTGAACGCAGCCACGTTTCTGGGTTTCAACCGCGAGCCTGCGCTGATGCAGGGGCTCAATGCCGCCATGGGGCTCTCATTGACCCCCTCGAACTTCGCGTTCTTGTCAGAGAGCCAGCTGGCTCAATGGGCGATGACCTGCGCAGGCCTGGGTGTGTGCATCATGTTGGCCGAAGTGGGCGACGCCGAGCCCCGCGTGCAGCGGGTGTTGCCCGAGCATCCGGGCATTCCCGTACCCACATGGCTGACGACACACCGGGAGGTGCACACCAACCGACGCATCCGAGTGGTGTTCGACCTCATCGCGGAGCTGTGGCGATGACACGCTGAGCACAGACATCGCTCACCCCGCAAAAACACGGAAGAGAACGAGGGCCTGCAAGCGTAGAGGTCGGGTGTATGCCGAAATGGAGCCCCGATGTCTGCCGAGCACCCCCATGACACCCTGGTCAAAGCCCTCTTTCGAGACACCCGCAACATCGCGGCCGAGCTTCGACGTCTATTGCCTGACCATGTGATCGACCGCATCGACCTGTCATCAGTCCGGCTCGCCGACGGCGTGTCCGTCGACCCCAAGCTCCGCGACAAAGCCACCGACTTGTGGTTCGAAGCCCGCTTTCATGGGGGTCAACAAGGCTACATTTTCATGTTGTACGAGCACCAATCCTCGGTGAAGCACGAGATGGCGTGGCGCATGGTGGATTACATGACCCGCTTCTGGCGCGACTGGATAGACGCCCAAAAGGGCCGTGACGCACCAGCCTTCCCATTGCCCGCGATCGTCCCCGTCGTGCTCTACCACGGCGCCCGACGCTGGACCGCTCCCCAACACTTCGTCGAGCTGCTCGATCTCGATGACGAGAGCCGGGCCGCCCTCTCACCTTACTTGCTTCAACTGCGATACCGGCTCGAAGACCTGGGCGCCCTGTCGCAGGCAGAGCTGCTCGAGCAAACTGAGCAGCTGCCTCACATGCTTGGCGTCGCGTTTCTGCTCATGAGAGCCGTCGTACGCAGCGAGGATCTACTCGCCATCCTCAACAGTATTCGGGCCCAGTTCGTAGGGTTCCTTCGCATCGCCGGTCCGGATGAGATTCAAACCATCATCAGCTATATTGAGAACACCCTTCACCGCCAGGATGTCGAAACCACCCTTGTCGAGCTCGTCGAGCACGCTGATGCAGATGAGCAGGAGGTCATCATGGAGACCAGAAACATCTACGCTCGAGAGAGGTTCAGAAGCGCCCATGAGCGAGGCCTTGCAGAAGGCCATGCTGAGGGCCTGGAGCAGGGCCATGCCGAGGGCCTGGAGCAGGGCCATGCCGAGGGCCTGGAGCAGGGCCATGCCAAGGGCCTTGAACAAGGTCTTGAACAAGGTCTTGAGCAGGGTCTTGAGCAGGGTCTTGAGCAGGGTCTTGAACAAGGTCTTGAGCAAGGCCGGCTTGATGCAGCCCGCTCTTTGCTGAAACGCCAGATGACCATCAAGTTCGGTGCATTGGACGAAGCGATCTTCGAGCGCATCGATGGTGCCAGTTTGGAGACGCTCCAGCTTTGGATGGAACGCATCATCACAGCTCAGACGGCCGAAGAGCTCATGCTCTGAGCACAGTGCGTCAGCTGAGCGTTCTACGATCGGCCAATATCAGAGTCACATGTGGATAGACGGCTCCGGGTGCTGACCACCTCACCTCTCGCTTCAAGTCGGCAGCACTCTCGACCACCTCAGCTCTGCTCAGGGGTCGGGCGAACCCAAAGCGTGGATCAAAAATCTCCCCCTCTGTGGCTTCGACCTGCCTCAACCCGCCGACGAGACCGCCGATATGACGAGCGCCTGCGACGACGCGTCCCCCAGGGGCAGCCCGGAGCGGGCCGTCGCCATCAGCGAGCCAGAAACTCGCCAACAACGGGCCCTGAGGCGTGAGCGTATCTGCAGTGCGCCAGATCGCCCTGCGCACCTGAACATCGAGCACATGGTGCACACTGCCCCACCCGAGCAGGCACGCATCGTAGGGGCCCATGAGCCCATCGAGGCCGGCGATCATCTCTCGATACCCTGCGGTCCAGCACTGTCGGGCACCTGCGGCTCGCAGCGCCGGCAACAGCTCCTCTGCGGGCTCCAGAGCATCCACGGTATATCCAAGGGCCACGAGAGCAGCCACCTCGCGACCAGAGCCAGCACCACCCACGAGGATCATCGCCGGCGCAGGGGGCAGCGCCGTGGCGAACCATTCGGACTCCCATGGATGCAAGGTGTCGATGGCCGTACGCCATGTGGCCCCGTATAGCGGGGCCACCAGAGACTCACGCTCTTCGAGGGTGAGGGCGCGGCTCAAAAATGCGCCCATCGACAAGCGTCCAGCCTGTTGGGCCCGACGCAGCGCCTCGTCGGCTCGCGCCCAGGCGACGACAGCTGAGGTGAGTAAACGACGCATCAGCCCTGGGGCAAGCTGCTCAACCAGGCCCGAAGCGTACGGGTGGCCACCGCCATACGGTAGTCAGCGGTGCTGCGCACATCATCGATGGGGGTGATGTCGTTGCGGAGCAAATCGGCCGCTGCGGCATCAGGGGCCTTACCCACGAGGGCAGCCTCCACTGCTGAGCAGCGGACCGTCGTGGCCGCCACGCTCCCAAAGGCCACTCGCGCCTCGGTGACGATGCCGCCTTCGATGCGGGCGCGACCACCGAACATGACCTTGCTGATTGCCTGAGCGAGGCGGGTACCCACCTTGCGGAAGTGCGTGTGATCAGCCACGTGGCGGGCAGGCAGCCAGATGGCCGTGAGCAGCTCGTCGGCCTCGATGGCCAGGGTGCGATAACCCACATACAGCTCTGCCATGGGGATCCGCCGTGCGCCTCTGGCGGCGCTGGCCACCTCGATCTCTGCATCGAGAGACATCAACACCGGCATGGTGTCGCCTGCGGGGCTGGCACCAGCGATGTTCCCCCCGAGGGTGCCCCGGTTCTGGATCTGTACCGCCCCCACTGTACGAGAGGCCTCCACCAATGTGGGCGCGTACGCCTGCACCGAGGTGTCGTGGATCAAGTCGGTGTAGGTGGTCAGCGCGCCGATTTTAAGCTGACCGTCGACCTCGGTGATGCCTTTGAGGGCCTGCACCGACCACAGGTTGATGACCTGCTTCGGCGCTACGCTGCCCAGCTCGATGGCCACCATGAGATCGGTACCACCAGCGAGCGGGCTGGCTTCAGGGTGCGTTGCCCGGGCAGCGAGGGCCTCGTCGAGGGTGGTGGGCGTGATCACCTCTGCGTGACATGTCAGCATGCCTCACCTCCATCCACAGCGAAGGCCTGCACCACAGACTCCACGATCTTCTGGTAGCCCGTGCAGCGGCAGAGATTGCCGGCGAGGGCCTCGCGGACCTGAATCGCAGTGGGCTTCGGGGTGTGGGCCAGCAGCTCTGCAGCAGCGACCAGGAAGCCCGGCGTGCAGATACCGCACTGGGCGCCACCATGCTCCAAGAACGCTTGCTGTACCGGATGCAGCGTATCCTGGGTCTCCAGACCCTCCACCGTGACCAGCGCGGCGCCGTGAACCTGCACCACGGGCACGAGGCAACTGTTCACCGACTTGCCGTCGATGAGCACCGTGCACGCGCCACACTCACCTTCGCCACAGCCCTCTTTGCTGCCGGTGACTCGGAGATCCTCCCGCAACACGTCGAGTAGACGGGCCATGGGCGGGGCATCGACCTGGGCCTCGGCCCCGTTCAGCGTGAACTTGATCTGCATCACAGATCCTCCTGGGCGAGCAGCCCCACCATGACCCGCTCCGGAGTCATAGGCTGATGATCCAGGGCCACTCCAGTGGCCCGCTCTACGGCCTGAGCCACCGCAGCGGCAGGACAATCCATGGGGATCTCTCCGATGCCCTTGGCGCCGTAGGGCCCCCCAGCGAAGGGGATCTCCACCAGCACGGTCTCCATGTACGGGGCGTCGAGCGTCGTGGGGATGATGTAATTGGTGAGCCGGTTGTTGGCCATACCGCCTTGCTCGTCGAGGACCACCTCTTCACAGGTGGCATAACCCAAGGCCTGCAGGGCGCCCCCCTCAAGCTGCCCTGAGCAGAGCACGGGGTTGAGGGCCTTACCCACGTCGGTGGCCTGAATGAATCGCCGATAGAGTACCTCGCCCGTGTCGAGATCGACGTCCACGTCGACGATGGCGCAGGACCACCCGTAGGTGGGGTAGGCCTCACCGGTGTAGGTGGCTGGATCCCACTCAACGCCCTCATCTTTGTACTGGGCCTGCACCCGCAAAGGCACTGTGGTGGTGCGGCGCTGAATCAGCGCTTCAAAGCTCACCTCTGGATCGGTCTCGCCGAGCTCTGCTCGTAGAGCCTCTTCGAGCATTTTGGCCCCCTGCAAGACCACCCCGCCCACCACCATGGCGGTGCGGCTGGCCACCGTGGGCCCGGAGTCGGGCACGATGCCGGTGTCGTGGGGGGCGTTCCGTACCCGCTCCGCGGGCAGGTTCAACGCCTCGGCAGCGATCTGCGGGAAGATGGTCTCGGTGCCCTGACCAATGTCGGTGCTCGCGGTGTAGATGACCACGTCGTCACCCTCGAGAGCGAGATCCACCTTGCCCTTGATGTTGGCCTCACCGTTCCCGGTGAACCCGCAGCCATGCCACGCGATGGCCACGCCTCGGCCCGACCTTCGTCGAGCGGCGTCGGCGCCTCCGCCAGGCCGGTCGACCACGGGGGAAGGCGGCAATGGGGCCTCTGCAGCGGCGAGGGCTTTGTCGAGGACCTCGAAGGCCCCGGTGTCTTCGAGCGTCTGGCCCGTGGGGGTCACGTCGCCGTCGCGGTAGAGGTTGGTCCTGCGTACTGCCACGGGGTCGAGGTCCAGCTCACGGGCGATGCGATCGATGTGGCGCTCGATGGCCCACATGACCTGGGGGGCGCCAAAGCCCCGGAATGCACCGTTCGGCGGCGTGTGTGTGGCCACCATCACCCCATCGAGGTCGATGTCGTCGCAGGCGTACGCCCCACCGGCGTGGATGATGCCTCGGCTGAGGACCACCGGCGACAGGGTGTTGTACGCCCCGCCGTCGAAGATCATGTGAGCCTTCAACGCCCGGAGCTTCCCTGTGGCCTTCTCCACCGCAGTGCGATAGCGGAACACAGCAGGGTGGCGCTTGGTGGTGGCCCGCAGATCTTCGTCGCGGCGGTAGATGAGCTTCACGGGCTTGCCAGTCTTGAGGGCCAGCGTCGCCGCGTGGATCGACACCATCGACGGGTACTCTTCTTTCCCGCCGAAGCCGCCACCCGTGACCGCCTGGACCACGTTCAGCCGATCCGAGACCTCGGGGAAGGCCCGCTTCATGGCTTTGACAATGTAGTACGGGCACTGCATCGAGCCGATGAGGGTGAGCCCACCGTCTTCACGGGGAGAGGCGATCATCCCCTGAGGCTCGATGTAGAGCTGCTCCTGAAGACTCACCGTATAGCGGCCCTCGACAATGGTCAGGGCATCATCCGTCTCGGCGCCCTCAAGCACCGCGTCGGCGTCACCCCGAGCGATGCCGATGCGCTTGAAGACGTTGGCCCCGTCGCCCTGGTCGAAGATCACCGTCTCGTGGCCTTCGGCGGCCTCGAGATCGAAGACCGGCTCGAGGGGGGTGTAGTCGACGATGACGTGCTTCACCGCCTCAAGGGCCTGATCCCGCGTGGGGGCCGCGATCAGCGCCACAGGCTCCGTGGCGTGACGCACCTCGGTGCCCACCGCCGCGAGGGCAGGCTGGTCGTCGGTCATCAGCGCCACGAGGTTCTCGCCGGGGATGTCCGCGGCCGTGGCGAGGGTGATGCCGGTCCAGTCGTAATTCGGGTCGAGGGTGATGCTGTTCACCAGGGCCCGTGCGTAGGGGGATCGCACCGTGGCCCCGTACAGGCAACCCTCAGGGCGGATGTCGTCGACATAGCGAGCGGCGCCGGTGACCTTGTCTCGGCCATCGGCACGCACCCGGCTCTGCCCGACGACGCGGGTGGCTTGGTTGGGTGTGTTCATATGAGTTTCATAGCAGATGCACAGTCAGAGGTCAGCGTTCACTCGGGTGAGGGTCCCACGAGCGCGGCTCTTGCCGCCCACCACTGCCCATCCCAGACACGCTGGATCGACCGTATGGTGGGGTCCGTCGGGGTTGTCGTCTGCGAGCTCCGCGCCATGTAGCTCTAGAGCGTTATGCGGAAGAAACTGACGGAGCAGGCGAAGAACATCGGCGAGAGGTCGAAGGAAGAAAGCGCAGGGAGCCTGTCTGGCCTGAGGCCAGACGCTTCGGAGTCGACAGAGGCGAAGCCGGCGGAGCGTAGAAGCGCCCGAAGGGCAGGCTCTGAAGAAGCACCGAGCATTTCTGAGTTCGAGATCTCGTTGATGGGCGAGTCTGGTGTGGCAGGTAATTCCGCATAACGCTCTAGATTTCGAGCGCAGCTCTGAACGCCTCGGGCAGAGCTGCCACTACAGCAGCGCATGCCGCATCAGACAACAGGGCAAGCCGATCGATGATCATCTGCCGGCTACGCTCCACATAGGGCCGGGCCAGATAGCTGACCTGCTCGCCGTACATCGGGATCACGAAGGCTTTCTCCCCCGAGCCGAGGGCTGCCGCGTTCGCCTGCACGAAGGGGGCCCAGGTGGTGCTCATCTGCTCGAGGACGAAGTCCGCGAAAGGGGTGATCTTGGGCAGAGCCGTCAACTCGCCAGTGCCATCCCAGGTGTCCGCCCGGCGCTCGCACCAGTCGATGACTGTAGGAAAGCGATCGTGGATCACCGCCTTGGGGGCGGGATCGTAGTTGAAGTGCGCTCGCAGGCCTCCGAGCACGATACAATCCAGGGCAGTGGGGCGGCCACCGAGCAAAAATGCCGTCTGTTGGAGCTGAGACTCCGCGGCTTCGAGGATCGCCAGATACTCCTCTTCTGCAGCTTTCTTCTGCGTGGCCGAGCCCACCCCTGTGGCCCTACAAACACGGGTACCCCAAGCGATGAGCTTCTCGGCCATCTCCTGGTCCCCACCGGTGGCGCTCATGGACAGCAGCGCGTGGTTCTCGGGGTAGCTCCAGCGCCAGTGGACCGCTGTGCGGGGGATCCACTCGTCGAAGTGCTCTTCAAGGATCTGCGCCAGCACGCCCACAGCCCCCTCGGGGAACATCGCTCGGGCCGGGTAGCGGGTGTCGAGCAGCTGCATGATGGGAGTGGTGTCAGCGAGCATCCAGTGCTCGGGGGTGTGCAGCAACGGGATCTGATGCGTGCCTGATCGCATCTGCAGTTCCCAGGCGTTGTCCGAGGTCTTCGGGACGAAGTCGTACTCAGCGCCGTAGAAGATCAGCGCCGCTTCGAGCTTGCGGGTGAAGTAGCTCTGTTGCCAGCCATAGAGGGTGTATCGCCCCGGCGCCGGGGCTTTGAGTTTGGGCTTCTCGACACCGCGGGGCGTGAACATGGGGACATCTCCTGGGTAGACAGGAGATCTGTACTACAAAATCACTCAGAGCGACGACGTGGTCAGCCACTGATTGAGCAGGACTCGATCACCCTCGGTGAGCGCATCGACCTGACGGCGAATACGCTGGATGCGGCGGTGCACCGTGCTTCGGTTCACCCCACGGTGACGCGCCATCTCGGCGCCGCTGCCCATGGCGAGCAGCGCCTGGAGGAACTCGATGTCCTTCGGAGGCATGTCCACCTCGGGCAGCGCCCCTTCGTCGAGCTGCTCAAGCTGGGCCTGAGCCTGACGGCGGTGCCGGTTGCGCTCGACCGCCTCAAGGACGGCGCGCTCGTCGAAACCGCGGTCCTGTGCGCGGATCAGACGCTCCGGCTCAGTGTTCGACATCGGCTGACGGGCCTGACGCTTCGCCCGGTGGAGCAGCGAGCGGAAGGTGATCACCCGGATGAAGCGCATGAGGCCCTCGAGGGTATCACCGCGGTAGTTCAAGATGCCTGGCTGAGCGCCCTCGCGGGCAGAGAGCAGCTGGCAGAACACCTCGGAGGCTGCGTCTTCCCAATCGTCGGGACGCAAACTGCTGGAGAACCGCGCCCGACCGATGGCCTCTGCCGTGCGCACGGTGTGATCGAAGAGCACGCGCCAGAACTGGCGGGCTTCAGGCTCGCTGCGGCGGGTGACGAAGCGACGCAGTTGATCATGACTCAGCGTGATCTCAACCATCGTTCTCCTCCTTCCCCTGGCGCAGAGGGCCGTTGCCGATCGACGTCGTCGTGCCCGGAGGCGTCAGCGGACCGTTACCGATCGACGAAGTCGACCCGGGCGGGGCCGTCTTGGAAGAGCTGGTCACCTTCAGAGCCACGCCAGGATCAGAGGGCCTGAACTCGAAGGGGCCCTCTTCGTCGGCGTGATCGATGCTCATCACGTGGACGCAGAGCTGCTCGTGGCAGTTGAGTCGATACACATCCCAGAGCCAGCCCTCGGCGGTAAAGACCTCGATCTCCACCACCGACGTCGGGGCGTTGATCACCTCGAGGATCACCTCTTCGGTCTCCGGGGCAGACGACGGGCCGGGATCACATCCCAGAAGCGCAGCGCCCATCACGATGGCCCACAGGGGGGCACAGATGTTCTTGAGCGTGTTGTGCATGACTCCCTCTTTCACTCCCTCTTATTCTTGCGGTCTGGCAGATGGTGGGCCGAACTTAAATATCGTGCGTCTCAGAACGCGGAGCCCCTCTGTCGCAGCACGGCAAGATCATTGTCCTGGTCGATGAACGTCTCCAATTGCACCACCAGGGGGTTGGGATAGGCCTCGCGGATTCGGGTCAGCAAGGCATCTGCTTCATCTTCTTCGCCGAGGCGCAGCAAGCAGGCCAGCACGTTCCCCAGAGCCTGGGCCGAGCGGACCAGCTCGAGAGAGCGCGAGTATTGCTCGAGCGCCTCTTCGTACCTCTCCATCAAGAAAGCGATGGCCCCTCGATGGCGCGCGAGGGCCGCCAGCGTGTGGCGGCGCTCGTCGTCGTGCTCGAGGCACAGGGCCTCGTATTCGAGCTCACCGGCATAACGGCAAGCGGCCTTGAAGGCCTTGAACCGCGGTGAGGTGCTCACGACGCACAGCATCGAAAGCGCCCGGGGCCGATGGAACAGACCGGCGGCCTCTGCAGCGGCGATCCGTCGCTCCAAGGCGTCGATGCTCGCCCCCTCTTCTGCTGCGGCCAGAATGGCCGAGGCCTCTTCACGGGCGCCCTCAGGCATGTGCTCGGTGAAAGCCTGAGTCACGTACGCTTCTTCTTCCAGTTGCTGGAAGATGCGTTCGAACAGCAGAGAGCGATCCATGGGACGCCTTTCCAGAGCGGCGCACGCGCGGCCTGTTGCCGGGCAACACCTGCTCACACACAACACGTGGTACGAATGTCGGGCATGTTGCATCCCGAAGGCGTAGATTTAGACCATGTGCAGGTTTTTGCCCGTAAAATTCGTCATCTGCTCCCTCATCGCGGTGTTTTTTTCAGCCTGTGATGATGACTCGCCCTCGAACGAGATGTCTTCGACGACCGATCAGGGCGTGGTCGATGACAGCGGCACCTCTGACGCTGGCGTGCCCCCTGATGCAGCGCACGTGGACACCGGCTCGACGGACGCAGACATACCCCCAGAGCTGATCTCTGAAGAAGAAGCCATGGACCACATCGATCCATTCATCGGCTCAGGTGGCTTGGGCTTCAACCACGGCGCCATGACCCCTGCGGCTCAGAGACCACATGGCTTCGTGCGGCTGGGACCCGACACCACACGGGCGGGCGTGCACCCCGACTTCCACCACTTCAGCGGCTACCACTTCGATGATCCCGACACGCGGGGCTTCAGCCACACGCGCTTCGTGGGCACCGGCATCGCCGACTTCGGCAACCTGAGGGTGTTGCCCACCCGCAGCCCCGAGCAGGTCGACTTCACCGCCATGGACAAATCCACGGAGCAGGCGTCGCCTGGCCGATATCAGGTGTATCTCCCCGAGATGCAGGTCCTCGCCGAGTTGACCACCACCCCCTTCGGCGGGCTGCATCGATACACTTTCGAAGAAGACGGCTGGCTGCAGTTCGACGCAGCATCGAGCGTCTCCGAGGGCGGCGTGCGGGCCGTGGAGATCGAGGTCGAAGGTGATCGCCTGACAGGCGCGGTGACCTACGCCGGACCCATGACCGGCAGAGGGCACGCCGAAGGCTTCACCCTCTTCTTTTATGGTCGACTCGACCCCGCGCCCACAGAGGTCGTCGAGCTCAGCGAGGGGCGCGTGGCCCTCAGCGTCGAAGCGGGGGTGACTACCCTCGACCTCGCCGTATCGCTCATCAACGCAGATCAAGCCCGGGCCAACTTCGACGCCGAGCTCGCAGACACCGACTTCGACACCGCCGCTGAGGCCTCACGGGCTGACTGGGCTGCGCTGATCGGCAAGGTCAGGGTGAGCCGCGGCACAGAGGCTGATCTCGAGCGGTTCTACACCGCCCTCTATCACACCCACGCCATGCCCACCCGCTACGACGAAATGGGGCGTTACCGCGGCATAGACAACCAAGTGCACACCCTCGATCGCGAAGGGGGCTACTACAGCGATCTCTCGCTGTGGGACACCTTCCGCACCCTGCACCCCTGGTACACGCTCGCTCACCCCGAGCTGCAGCGCGACTGCCTGAACTCTCTGCTCGACATGGCCGTGCAAGGCGGCTCGATGCCCCGGTGGCCGGCGATCAACACCTATGGCAGCAGCATGATCAGCTCCAGCGCCGATCATCTCTTCGCTGAGGGGGCTCTCAAGGGCATCGAGGGCGTCGACTATGCGTCGGCCTTCGACATCTTGTGGGCGGGGGCCAACGGGCCCACCCAGTATGCCGGGCGTCGCTCCATCGAGGACTACCTGAACCTCGGATACGTCTCGGTGGAGAGCACGGGGGGCTCGGTCTCCCGCACAGTGGAGTATGCCTGGGCTGACGCCTCGCTGGCCCGCCTCGCAGAGCGCCTCGGCCATACAGAAGAAGCGATGACCCTCACCGAGCGCAGCTTCGCGTGGCGCGCCCTGCTCGACCCGAGCACTGGCTTCCTCACCCCGAAGACTGTCGGCGGCGAGTTCATGGAGATCCGACCCACCTCGATCCACATGGAAGGCGACGCCCCCTATGTAGAAGGATCTGCGTGGCACTGGCGGTTCTATGCTTTTCAGCACCCTGAGGCCCTCGCTGAGGCCCTCGCAGAAGCCACAGGCAACCCCGAAGCCCTGGCAGAGGCCCTCGATGTCTTCTTCCAGCGCTCGGGCTTCGGCGAAGGGCGTTGGGTGCCCACGCGGCCAGATCCGTATTACTGGCAGGGCAACGAGCCTGATCTGCACAGCCCGTGGCTGTACTACGCCGCTGGGCGGCCCGAGTCTGCCCAGCGCTGGATCAGAGCCATCCAACAGAAAGCCTATGGCCTCGGCGCTGATGGTCTCGTGGGCAACGACGACGGCGGCACCCTCAGCGCGTGGCTGCTCTTCAGCGCTGTGGGGCTCTACCCCGTGGCCGGCTCAGACCAGTATCTGCTCTCACCGCCGCTCTTTGAGCGCATCCACATCGATCGTGGCGATCAGGTGATCAAGATCCGCGCCCCTGGCGCTTCGCTCGACGCCTGGCGCATCAACGAGGCCCGCTTGAACGACCAGCCGATCACCGACGGCCTGACCCATGATGTGTTGCTCGATGGCACTTTATGGCTGCAGATGGCTGCGCCCTGAAGGGTGCACAGCCCATCTGGTACGTGTTATGCACGCTCAATCTACCCTGAGGTCGATAAACAGCATGGTGTCCTGAAGAGGGCCTGAGCACGTCACTCTGTGTGACCTCGGCGCCTCAACGTGGCAGCCCCATTTGCCACCAGGTACACCATGCATGGGAGGTGAGCGTGTCTCGATTCACTCGTCATTGCGTGTTCCCCATCACCCTGATGGCCGCCCTGATGGCCGCCCTGGCGGCCTGCGGCGAGGGTGAGTTCGACGCCAAGCCGGAGGCGGTGGCGCTCGACACCACAGCGGTGCACCTCGAGAGCGTGCAGGATGCCACGGGGATCCACAGCATCTTCGCTGATGGCGTCGATCTCTTCGCCAACGTCGGCGGGTACTACATCATCGGTTCGTGTGGTGGCCCGGATGATCCTGGGGAGAACGTGGTCTCTCTCGGAGGCGACGGCCGCACGCTCCACGCCCCAGGTGGTTGTCCCGGGGCGCCCTACCGCCTGACCATCGAAGGCGACAATCCCAAGCGCGTCACCCTCGAGGTGGGGCCGATGCCCGTGGATTACGCCACCCTCTCGGTGCCCCTCGATCCGGTGCGTACCTTGTTCACCGAGTTCCGTATCTCGGGTGATCGATATGAGGTGGGCTGTGGCGCCAGCTGGGATCGCCGCCGAGGCAATGGTGGGGCCTTCGACAGCATCCCGCAGCCCTGTCATATCCCCAACCACGGCCCCGTGGGCGCCGCCCGTACTCAAGTCGGGCCGGGATACTGGGCAGAGATCAGCGGCCCTGTGGCCCGGATCCGCCGTACACTCGTCGAGGGGCACATCGACGAGCTGTTCTTCTACAACCACCCCTACACCCGAAACATGGAGTACAGCTTCGGCCCAGTCCGCCGTGGAGAGACTGTGCGCATGGTGGAGGAGCTGGCAATTCTACCCCCTGGTGGTGCTCAGGCGCCGGCGCCCGAAGCCCCCGCCCCCGAAGCTCCACCGCCAGTGTCCACAGGTGGGGATCCCCTCGATCTGCTCTACCGCGCCATCTTCTGGCGTGATGCCGATCCTGCAGGCCGGGGGACCTTCGGCCCTCGCGTGACTTCGGTGGCTGGTATGAAGCAGGTGGCAGCGGATCTTCTGGCCTCACCGGAGTTCGCCGGGGTGACGTCGCAACGGTCGAGCGCCGAGATCCTCGAGCAGTTCTATCGCGGCCTCCTGGGCCGCGCCCTCGATCCGAGCGGCCGGGAGAGCTGGCAAGGCCAGGTACAACGCGGCGAGTACGGCGCGGTCATCTACGCGCTGCTCGACTCTCAAGAGTTCCGCAACGCCCACCCGGGCCTCGCCGATGGTGGCGCGGTGGCTCCACCCCCGGCGAATGATCCGCCCGCGAGCCCGCCCCCAGCCAATGATCCACCGCCCGTGGCGGATGATCAGCCGCCCGCGGTGGGTGCTGCGGGCGCCCAGCTCCTGCCCCCGCTCTACGAGGCCATCTTCGCCCGAGCAGCTGATGACTCGGGGCTGGGCACCTTTGGCCCCACGGTGGACGCGGCGGGTTATGAGGGCCTGAAGCAGGTGGCGCGACAGATGATCCCCTCACCAGAGTGGGAGGCCCGGCGCGCTTCGAACACCCACGGCGCGCTGCTGGATCAGTTCTATCGCGGTCTGATGGGTCGCCCGGTGGATCCTGCGGGCCAGGGCACGTTCCTGCCATGGGTACGCGAGGGCCGGTACCTGCAGGTGCTCGACGCCCTCATCGACTCGCCAGAGTTCCGAGGCCGTTTTCCTGGATATTGATCATTCGTCCGCAGCGCCGGGGTGCATCTGCATCAGAGCGAAGTGGGCCCCCTGCGGGTCGAGTATCTGAGCGAAGAAGCCCACACCCTCAGCCTCCATCGTGGGTACGACGATCTTGGCCCCCATGGCCTCAGCCCGAGCCACGCTCTCTTCACAATTCTCGACACAGATGTAAGGCACCCAGTGGGGCGGTACCTCACCCCAAGAGGGGTCGATGCTGATCACACCACCGTTGGCGCGCTCACCATTCTTCACGGTGGTGTACGCCATCGGACCCTCTTCAACCTCTGCCGTCCAGCCAAAGACCTTGTTGTAGAACTCAAGTGATCCCGGCACGTCGCGGGTGGCGAGTTCATTCCAGGTGAGGCAGCCAGGCTCGTTCACCCGGGTGGCCCCGATGTGCTCGCCGGGCTGCCACAGAAACACAGGCGCACCAGAAGGATCAGTCAACGCCGCCATCTGCCCGGAGCTGCCGATCTCACACGCGGGCATCTTCACCTGACCACCGGCAGCTTCGGCCCTGGCCAGCACAGGCCCAATCTCGTCGACGGAGACATAGTTGCACCAGAAGGCCGGCACGCCAGGGGCGCGCATCTCCTCGGGCAAGCTGTAGGCTGCGGCCACGGTGTCACCATCCTTGAGGAACATGGTGTACGTGCTGCCGTTGGGTGCGGGTACATCCTGGGCAGACCAGCCGAAGAGTTCGCTGTAGAATGCCTTGGCACCGTCGAGGTCGAGGGCCGCGAGGTCG
This sequence comes from Bradymonadia bacterium, assembly GCA_046290225.1. Lineage (GTDB taxonomy): Bacteria > Myxococcota_A > Bradymonadia > UBA7976 > UBA1532 > JBKAGE01. The sequence continues at coordinate 56,945 of JBKAGE010000006.1, forward strand.
ATCCAGCTGAAGGTGCCGTGGGTGTACTTGTCCATCTTCATGGGAATGGCTCCATGTAAAGCCCCATCGAGGGGCTGGGCTGTCGTCACGTGGTTGAATGTGTATATGAGGGTGTAACGAACACCTTCACACTGCGCAACATTTGTTCAGACAAAAAGAGGTTCTGATGAGGAATCGCCACCTTCTGGCGACGATGACGAGTCTGCTGGCCACGACATGGGGCGCGGGGTGCGATGACGGTGGGGGCAGCGCTGAGATCTCTGATGCCACGACTCTGTCAGACGCCATGGCGCGACCCACCCCCGACATGGGGACAGCGCCCACGCCTGATGCCGACATCGCCGACATGCAGGTGGTCTCTCCTGACATGCAGATGCCCGACGCCGAGCCCTCAGGGTGTGGGACTGCAGCCAGCCCGCTGCCTGACGATCTCATCGAGCTGAGCCATGACGACGGCACGCCCTCTGCCCACATCGGTATGCAGGATTGGGCGGTGAACACAGGCACGGCAGAGCACGCCCTTGGCGACAGCCCGCTCTGGTCCTCGATCCGGTTCGACATCGAGCGCCCTGCGGAGATCTATGGCTTCGCGGTGCAGTGGGCCCCCATGGCCGACGCAGATCCCGAGATGACGCTCGAGGCCGGTCTGTATCCCGACTTCGGATACAACGGCTTCGACTTCTGGCGTTGGGATCCGCTCTGGACGGGCACCCGCTGCGCAGGTGAAGTGACAGAGGGCGAGTGGCTCACCTACACGTTCGACACGCCAGTGCAGATCACCACGCCGGGGCTGGTCCATGTGGCGCACCGACGCGAGGGTCGCGCTGATCCGGCGTGGATGTTCGATGGCTCCACGGTGAACGAAGATGGCAGCTGCGGCGCCTTTGGAGACTGCTCTTCAGGCCTCAATCTACCGGAAGCGGAGCCCGCTCAGTTCTACAACGGGGTCTCGTTTCCCTTTCAGTACGACTTCATGGTGCGGCTCTATGTGCGCTACACCGAGCCCGAAGCCACCCCGACCTTCGTCGTGGACGAGGCCCACGCCGACCTGCCCCGAGCCGGCCATGTATCGTATGGCGATTACGACCTCGACGGCGATGACGATCTGCTGCTCAACGGTCGCTTGTGGGCCAATGACGGCACCGGCGACCTCACCGACGTCACCGAAGAGTCCGGCCTGAGCGACGGCCCGGCTACGGGCGGTGTCTGGGGCGACTACGACAATGACGGCTGTCTCGATCTGTTGCGCTTCGCCGAAACCCCTGCAGCCCCCGACTCTCTGTGGCGCAGCAACTGTGACGGTACCTTCACCGAAGTCACTGAAGCTGCAGGCCTCGTAGATGCCCAGGCCTACAACCCGTGCGGCAACCCCGAGACCAACCTGCACAGCCCCACGGCAGCGGCGGCCTGGATCGACATCGACGCCGACGGCTTGCTCGACCTTTATCTGTCGAACTTCATCTGCTGGGACAATGGCGGCACGTACACCGACGAGATCTATCGCAATCTCGGCGACGGCACCTTCGAGAGCATCACCGGTGACCGGGGCTTCAACAGCAGCCAGACCCCAAGCCGGGGCGCCGCCCCCATCGACGTCGATCGAGACGGCGACGTCGATCTCTTCGTGAACAATTACCGTCTCGTGGCCAACCTCTTCTACGAGAACCAGGGGGACGGCACTGTGGAGGAGCGGGCCGAACTGCTTCAGCTCACAGGAGAGCGCTTCGAGGGCTGGTACGGCCACACCATCGGCGCCGCCTGGGGTGATCTGGACAACGATGGTGATTTCGATCTGGTGGCTGCGAACCTGGCCCACCCACGCTTCTACGATTTCTCAGACAAGACCGAGATCTTGCTGCAGGATCGCTTCGGCACCTTCGCCGACTCCGCGAAGCCCTGGGACGTCACCGGCAGCCCCTCGGGTCTGCGCTACCAGGAGACCCACTCGGTGCCCACCCTCGCCGACTTCGACAGCGACGGCGCCCTCGATCTGGTGATCACCGCGGTCTACGACGGTCGCCCCACCGACTTCTACTGGGGCAACGGCGACGGCACCTTCACCCTCGACGCGTGGCGCTCGGGCATCACCACCACCAACGGCTGGGGGGTGGCCTCCGGCGATGTTGATGGTGACGGGGCCCCCGATGTCTTCGCCCACCAGCTCTTCACCAACCGCCTGCCTGCTGAGCGCCGCGGTCACTGGCTTCAGATCCGGGTCATCGGCGACGACGGCTCGAACTTCGCCGCCATTGGCGCCACGGTAGAAGTACGCCTACCCGACGACGAGGTCCGATTGCGTCATGTGCAGGGCGGCACAGGCAAGGGCGGGCAGGACTCGATGTACCTGCACGTGGGCCTCGGCGATCTCACCGAGGCATCATCGATCGCGGTGATGTTCCCCGGCGGCAAGACGGTGGAATACGCCGGACCCTTCGAGGCGGATCAACGGGTGTGGTTGTTGGAGAGTGGCGCCGCAGTCGAAGGCTTCGAGGTGCCTGAGGTACTGCGACGCTGAGCGGACGACCGTGCCTTTGGCACCGTCGTCCGCTCAAAACCGCCAGAACATGTCGAATTGCGGAGTAAAGCTCTTCTGGGGCAGGAACACGTACAGTGGCGGGAAGTGGTAGTTGCCGTAGCCCCCGCCCACCTTCAGATTGAAGGTCTCCCAGCGCCAGTAGAGGCTTACGCTCCAGTTCCCCGTGAACCCCTCCGACTCGTCAGCCACGTCACCGCCACCGAAGACGTCCACCTCAGTCTGTTGATCGAGGGTGAAGGTGGTCTTTGCCTGAGCCGAGGCTGACTGCTCAAGCATGATGTTCGCTTCGAAGATGAGGGCCAGGTGGTCGCCCACCCGCCACTCTAGAGCAGGTGTGAGGCTGGTGGTGTCCACGGCGAGCAAACCATCGACGTTTTGATCTTCGTCGTCTCCTGTAGAGACAGCCCCCTCGCCACTGCCGGTGATTTGAGTGATGTTCAGCGCGAGGTGAAAGCCCCAATCACCCCACTCGTAGCCACCCACCAGGTTGATGGGCACCGCAGTGAGCTGTGCAGTCTCTTCGTCAACGCCGAAGGCGCTCAAATTGATGGAGAACACCCCCAGCTTGGCTCCGAGGGACCACGGACCGCTCTGCAGACCGTGCCATTTGACGGTGGCGTTGGGCCCCAGGGCCCAGAAGATGCTGTGAGTGCCCACCTGCCAGCGATCGGTGATCCCATAATGCAGACCCCAGAGCCCCAGCTTGAACTCACCGTCATCTAGGGTATAGGCGGTGTATTCAGTACGCGCTTTGGGCTCGGGGCCGTCAGCGAGGGCAGGTGTGGCGAGGCACAGGCCAGCGAGCAACCCCATCACTCTACCAATCAAAGCTGCCCCCCTCCTCGTCAGTGCAACTGCCCCCCGTGAAGGTCTCGTTGACGCTGCACTGCCACGTCCGCGCTCCGCGGATCGTCACTGCGAGGGTGTCCAGGCCCGAGGTGGGCACCGCGACGATGATGTCTTCCCCAGAGGGCAGCGGCTGGCGCATCTGCACCTCTTCTCCATCGAGCCTCAGCTCCAACGAGAGTGGCTTCACGGCGTCTTCGGCCCGTTGCGAGGTGCCCTCGAGCACCAACAAGAACCCGGCCTCTGGATCCTGAAATGGGGTGAGCAGTTGAATGCTCCCGTCGAAGCGCACCTGACGGTCGCCGAGGGTGAGGTGGCAATCTCGCAAGTTGCCCCAGAAGGTTTCGCCGAGGCCATTGTCGATGTTGAAGACGTTGGTCAGCTCGAGCCGGCCTTGCAGGCCGTCGCCCCAACCACCGCACTGATGGCGAAGCCGGCCCCAGCCACCAGCAGAGAACGAGAACGACTGCCCCTGCCTTTGCTCTCCGAGCAGCAGCCCATCTTCACGGGTGTGCACGGTGAGGGCGTCGCTGCTCTGCCCGGCCTGCCCCCACTGACTTACGAGTTCGAAGGTGAACTCCAACAGCAACAGCGCATCGGCGACATCGACGAGCCCTGTGGCGAAGTCTTCGATGGCCGCTGGGGCGTTCTGCGCGGTCAGCTCGCCCGCAGGCTCAAGATAGCGTTCGAGGGTGGCACGTACGTTGGGGGGTGTGGGCGCAGGCTCGCTGTCTTCACCTCCACAGCCGCCGCTGAGAGACACCACTGGGATCATCAACGATAATGCGAGGGTTCTGAACACGTACATGATGGGGTTCCGTGAGTGGTCTGGCGCTGTCATAGGCAACGGCGGCGCGGTATCGATCCTTCACCTGATCGTACAGCGTGTTCGGATTGTTCGTGCAATGCGTTCGGATCGAGTTGAGCGCACAGCATGGACCCCGCGATGCATTCGTTTTATGGACCAGCCTGTGCCCTCAACGGCTTCCGACCGGCATCACGACCCTGAACCCGACCATGCTCTGATTCTGCTGCGGCAGCATTTTGCCTCGGCGCGTCGCGGAGAGCTCATCGCGGGGGCTGTACCAGCTCCCACCGCGTCTGACCCGAGCACGCCCGCTGTTGTATTGTGCAACTTTAGAGTCTCGATGAGTGTAGTTGGGCACATAGATGTCCTCGACCCACTCCCAGACATTTCCGACCATGTCGCAAACCCCCTGCTCAGTATTGCCCTTCGTGGTGCTGCATACAGGCCACGTGGAACTCCGTCCACACCCCTCACCGGCACTGTCCACAGTGACGGCATGCATGCACGAGATCTCGTTCCCAGCCCAAGGATAACGTTGCGCCTTACCTCGACTCCGCGCTGTGTATTCCCACTCAGCTTCTGTAGGCAGCCGCCCTCCAACCCATTGAGCAAAGGCCCTCGCCTGCTCCCAGGACACACAATTCACGGGATGGTCCCGCCTCTCATACTTGCCCCAATTGCAGTAGCTGCCTTTGTCTGGTTTCGTACACTTACCCTCGTTGACACATTCCCCGTACTGACTGACAGTGACTTCACTCTTTGAAATACGAAAAGAGTCAACCTTGGCGTTATAGGTGTATTTCTCATCACTGTCACCTTTCTCATTGCCCATGAGAAAGTCACCACCAGCGATATAGACCAGCTCTACACCTATCTGACCGGCCTTACCTGTTGACCTGCACTCAATTTGATAATTCTCGATGACCTGCATCCATGTGCCATATGCATCGTTGAATTCGTCCTTGAGTTGTTTCTTTTTTTCAGCAGGAAGAGTGGAGTCTTTGAGTTTCATCAGCTTGTCGAGCTTCTTTTTATCAAGCTCGTACTTCTCGATCACGAGAGTGGCTTTGTCGCACTTTGCCGCCACCTCTTTGGAGATCTGGGTCCAATATTTGGCACGCTTGTTGGCATTGTCCTTGATCTCTTGAGATGCGCCTTTGTAAGCGGACAGCTTGCTCCAGAGACTCGCCTTCTCAATCGCGGTCTTGTCTTTTGACTTTTCCCCATCAACTGCAGCACTCGTAGTGCTGCAGCATGCCCACATCCAAGTCAGCGAGACTTCCAAGATCTGGCTGCACCTGCTCAGGCATCACGAGCAAGGTGTTCTGGTTTTGCAGTGGTACGCCGAGACCAAAAGTCTTCTTTGCACCAGACTTCTGTTTGAGTGTTCTGAAAACCTGAGCAGACATTTTCTGCACGAGGGTATCAAGCTGAGACACACCCAAGGCTGTGCCATTTTGAGAGCTCTTCAATGCACCAGTCTGTGTATCGTACAACCTCATGGAGACTTTGATGTCCCCACCCACCTCTACGAAGCTCCCGGAAACAATGTAATCAGCACCAATGTTTCTGCCCGTCTCGACTTCACACTCTCCTTCGCACTGAGCAAGGTCGACACCTGGCGGCAACATCTCCAAGATGTTCTCTCTGGTCATCACGAGAAACTCTGACTCAGACAGACTGACCGCCTCACCTCGGACGAGGTCGACCATGTATGACACTTGAACAGGCCTGAGACCTGCTCCATTGGCAAACTCGAGCACTGCGATTTTCTGCTTTGCCTGTGATGGCCTGGGCAGAGCCAGGCACAGTGCGAACAAGCACCACTTCAACGACATCCTCAAGAACCTTTCGCGCCAAATCTGGAGAGCGTTCTCATAATCTTTAAGATGTTCTCATTCAACTGCGTACAGCGGCGAAGTTGAATGATTGCTCATGAAGGCTCGGCTTTGCAGAGGGTGTACCAACCCATCATCTGGCCTCTATCTGAGCGGACGAGCAGCCCCAGAGGTCATCGAACGTACAATAGAGTGCATTGCTTGCCCCACACCCCCTGAACGACTGGCTCAAGTGCAGCTCGGCTGCTACACGACGGCCAAAGATGCCTACCGAGTCAGCGAGCCTGCGATGATCAGCTTCTGAATCTCGCTGGTGCCCTCATAGATGCGCAGCGCGCGGATCTCACGATAGAGACGCTCCACAGCGCTGCCCACCATCACCCCACGACCGCCGTGAATCTGCACCGCCTTGTCGATGATGTCCTGGGCCGCCTCGGTGGCGTAGAGCTTGCCCATGGCCACCTCGGCGCTCACGCGACGGTCCGCCGTGTCGCGCAGCCAGGCCGCTCGATACACCATCATGCGCGCTGCGTCGAAGTCGGTGGCCATGTCGGCGAGGTAGGCCCCCATGATCTGATGCTGCCCCAGGGGCTTGCCGAACTGTGTGCGCGTGCGACACCAGCGCACCGCCTCGTCGAGAGCCCGCCGGGCCATGCCCAATGCGGCACCAGCGACGGAGATGCGGAACGTGTCGAGGGTGCCCATGGCCAGCTTGAAGCCCTGACCCTCTTCGCCGAGACGCCTTGAGGCGGGGATCCGACAGCCCTCGAAATGCAGGGTGCCGATGGGGTGGGGCGCGATGACCTGCATCGAAGCATCGACGGTGAGGCCCACATCTTCAGGGTGCACGATGAAGCCCGTGATCCCCTTCCGGCCCATGCTCGGATCCACAGTGGCGAAGACCACATACTGTGTGGCCACCCCGGCGTTGCTGATGAACATCTTGGCGCCATCGAGCACATAGCTGTCTCCCTCTCGACGGGCCACGCACTGCATCGAAGCCACATCGGAGCCCGCGTCGGGCTCGGTGAGGGCGAAGGCGCCGATGCGATCTCCGCTCAGGATCCCCGGTAAGTAGGTCTCTTTCTGCGCCTCGGTGCCGGCGAGAGTGATGGAGTAGCTGCCGAGGCCCTGCATGGCAAAGGCTGTATCGAGCAGCCCGTCACGCCAGCCCAGCCGCTCTCTGATCAGCGTGATGGCCCGCACGTCGATCTGCTCGGGGCGGCCAAAGGCTGCGCCCCCCTGGGCTTCAGGCACCGCCCAGGCGGTGAGGCCCGCCCGGGCGAGCACCTGCACCGCCATGCGGGTGGCCATGGCGTCGTCGGCCTCGTCGACGGTGTAGGCCTCGGCGAAGGTCTGCGCCCGCGCCTCGATCTCGCTGTGATGCTCGGCGAAGAACGGCGACAGATCTGTAGTAGACGCCCCGCTCACTCGTCGATCTCCAGACCCTCGTAGCGGGGGGCACGCTTCTCCACCCACGCGTCGTAGGCCTCTCGAAAGTCGGGGTGCTGCATGCAAATCGCCTGGGCCTGAGCCTCGGCCTCGATGGCGGCGGCGAGATCCATGTGGGACTCGGCGTCGAGCATCTGCTTGGTCATGGCGTGGGCGAAGGCCGGCCCTCGGGCGAGCTTCGTCGCCAGGGCCATGGCCTCGGGCACCAGCGCCTCGGGCGACAACACCCGACTCACCAACCCGATCTGCAACGCCCGATCGGCCCGGACGATGTCGCCGGTGAAGAGCAGCTCGCTGGCGTGAGCCATACCGATGGCCCGGGGCAGCAGCCACGCCGCCCCCATGTCGGCACCGCACAGCCCCACCTGGGGGAAGATGAACCCGAACTTGGCCTTCTCGCTCGCCAGCCGAATGTCGCAGGCCAGGGCCATCACGGCACCGGCGCCCACGGCGGTGCCGTTCACCGCAGCGATGACCGGCTTGCGCAGCTTGCGAATGTTGTGAATCAGCGCCCCGGTGACCCGGGTGAAGGCCAGCAGCCCCTTCATGTCGCGGCTGAACAGCTCACCGATGATCGACTCCACGTCGCCACCAGAGCAGAACCCCCTGCCCTCACCGGTAATCACCACCGCCCGGACCTCGTCGTGATCTTGCAGCGTGACGAAGAAGTCCCGGAGCTCCTCGTAGATCTCGAAGGTCAAGGCGTTGAGGCGGTCGGGCCGGCTCAGGGTGAGGGTGCCGACGCCGGACTCAAGGGACCAACGGAATCCAGTGGGCTGCAGTGCTGTGTGTGTCATGGGGCCTCGTGGTGGTGAAAGTCACAGGCCCGAAGTCTCGGGCCGAAATGCTTCGAAACGCAAGCGCCGACAACCTTCGGGGGTGACGCGCCTCTCATCCAAGTCACCCACGACCATCTTGGAGCTCTGCCATGGCCCGTTATCGCGCTGACATCGTCAGCCCTCAGCCCATCGAGCAGGTCTTTGATCTGTTCGCCCGGTTCGAACGCATCTCCGAGTGGGATCCCGGCGTGACCCGAGCACGACGCCTCACCGCCGGTGAGCCCGGGCAGGGTACGGAGTACGAGGTGGTGGTGAGCACCCTCGGCGTGAAGACCCCGCTGATCTATCGCGTCATCGCCTTCGACCCGCCACGACGCATCGTGCTCGAAGCGCAGAACAAGCACATCCGATCGCTCGACACAGTGACCTGCAGGGCCCGCTCTGATGGCGGCACTGATCTGGTTTACGATGCGCTGCTTGAGCTGAAGGGCCCCCGGAAGATCTTCGAGGCGTCGATGAAGGTCAGCTTCCAAGTCATCGGGCGCAAAGCCGAGGATGGCTTGCGCCGAGCGGTGGGGGCCTCACCGCGCTGAGACCGCCTCGTCACCGCCCTTGCCCAGGCGAGCCACCACTCGATCCCTCAGCCTCAACGCTGGCGCCTCAACGAGGCGATACGACAGCCAGCCACAGATCAGGGTCAACAGCACGCTCCAGGGGAACATGTTCAGTGTGCCCGAGGCGGTGCGATCAATGAAGGGCTGCTGCCAGAGATAGATCGAGTAGCTCAGCGCCCCCACCCACATCACCGGCCGGGCGTTGAGTAATGGACCAAGGCCTCCACGGTGGCGCATGGCGCCGTCGATGAACAACGCGATGAACACATTGAGCAGGGTGTTGCCCACGGCATAGAAATGCGTGTGCATGTACCAGGTATATGAGGTCCACACCGCCAGGAGCAGCCACACCACAGGCATCCATGACCACCGCTGTAGCCGCCCGAACAGCCGCAGCCTGGGGATATGCTGGCGATACATCGCCAACAGACACCCCAGGGCCAAGGCGTCCATCACTGTAGGGAAGCCTTCCTGGATGAGGCGCTGATCGATGGGGGTGAGCAGCCACAACGACACCCTCAACACCGGGGCCAGCACCAGCACGGCCACCAGCACCCGGGTCGACCCCGCGACACCCCACCGCGCCAGCACCCACGGCCAGAGCAGATAGAACTGCTCTTCGACCGTGATCGACCACAGATGCCCCGTGCTCCACGCCCGCTCGACGTCGTATCCCGACATGAACAGCGATGCTGACAGTAAATCACTGTCATTGACCTGCACCCAGCCCAGCGACGCCCCCACGGCCATGAGGGCCACGAAGGTGTAGTACGCCGGAAAAATCCGAAACGCCCTGCGCAGATAGAAGCGTTTGAGATCGATGGCCCCGTGTCGGTCGTACGCCTGCAGCAACATCGTCGTGATCAAGAAGCCCGAGAGCACCATGAACACCTGCACCCCCAGGCGCCCGAGGTTGGCGTGGAAGTACACCTCAGGGGCCACCTCGAGGCCTCGGGTGTTGAGCAGGTGGGCCACGATCACCATGGCGAGTGACAAGGCCCGGATCCCGTCGAGGGCCGGTAAACGGGCGGGGGTGCGCATGGCGCTGTTGATATCACAGCAACGGGCAAGAGGCTGATCTCTCTGGTGGATTTTCGAAAGTGCAGATTCTTATTTGACACCAAAAACTGCAATCGTAACAGTATCCAACCATGAGCAACCCCTTTGACCCATATCGAACGGCCGAGCTGACCCTGAGCCAGCTGGTCGAGGTGGCCACCACGCTGCTCCGCCGCGCCCCTCAGGCGAGCGACGAGCGGGTGAGCGCTGCCCCCGACGCCCGTACGGTGCGCTACTACCAGACCCTCGGCCTGGTCCAACGCCCGAGCCGCTATCAGGGCCGCACCGCCATCTATGGCTTTGTGCAGCTGCTGCAGATCATCTGCGTCCGACTGCTCCAGGCCCGAGGCTACAGCCTCAATCAGGTGCAGCAAGCCCTCACCGGCGTCGGCGCACCTCAGCTCGAGGCGGCGGCTCTCGACGGCCTCGGCGGCGGATCGCCGGCCCCTACACCGCCGACCCACACGGTGACGGCCCTGACGAGCGCCGAGGTGGCCCCAGGGGTGGTGATCACCATCGATCCGCGGGTGGTGACGCAGCCCGAGGCGATCATCCAACGCATCTCACAGCTTCTGAACGACCCATCCACACTGACCGGCAACCCCGGGGAGGAGACACGATGACCGCCATGCCCATCATTGAAATGGAGCCCTCGATCCACATGCCCGCCCCCTCTGATCCGCGGGGCCTCGGCGGCCTGATGGCGCTGATCGAGGGTGTGGAGCGCCCACTCCCCCTGGCCTCGGTTCAGATCAGGGCCCACATCATCGGTGGCACCTGCCGCACGGTGGTGGAGCAGCGCTTCCACAACCCCCTCGAGACCGCCATGGAGGCAGTGCACATCTTCCCGCTGCCCGAGGATGGCGCTGTCGTGGAGATGAGCCTGCAGTGTGGCGATCTGGTCGTGCAGGCGGAGTGCCGTGAGAAGGCCGAGGCCAAGGCCATCTTCGACAACGCCCGTGAGGTGGGCCACCGAGCGGCGCTGCTCACCCAGGAGCGCGACGATGTGCACACCCTGCGGGTGACCCGTCTGCCCGCGAAAGAGGCGGTGACGGTGCGCCTCGTGGTGGTGGAGCAGCTCGAGGTGGCCGACGGTCAATATCGATGGCGGTTCCCCACCACCATCGCCCCTCGATATCTCCCGGGCACACCCATCAGTCACGAAGGGCCCGGGGTGCTCCCCGATACAGATCAGGCACGTGACGCCAGCCGCCTGCAGCCGCCGCTGCGGCTCGCCGGAGGCACCGCTCTCGATCTCGAAGTCTCGATTGAAGGCCTGCCGAAGCGTCTGGCCTCGTCGCTGCACAGTGTACGCCTCGATCTCGACGCTGGCGGTGTGAAGGTGGCCCCCTCGACGAAGGCCACCCTGAACAAGGACTTCATCCTGAGCTTCGCCGTGGGCGCTTCCGCTGCAGGCAAAGACGGCGCCCACAGCGCCGCACAGGCCTGGACGGACGGCGCCTACACCCTGGTGCAGGTGCAGCCCCCAGCCCTCGCCGACACTGAGGGCATGCCCCGGGACGTGGTCTTCGTCGTCGACATCTCCGGCTCGATGGGCGGTCAGAAGATCGACGCCGCCAAGGCCGCCCTGAGCGCAGCGCTCCATGGTCTGGTCATCGGCGATCGCTTCAAACTCATCGCCTTCGACGATCGTCTCGAGCACTTCCAGTCCGACTTCGTGGCGTACGACGATCGCACCCTCACGGCGGCGGATGCCTGGATCAACGGCCTCTACGCCCGTGGTGGCACGGAGATGCTGCCGGCGATCAAGGCCTCTCTCGAAGGGTCGACGCCTCCGGGCCGGCTGCGCACGGTACTCTTCATCACCGACGGTCAGGCGTGGAACGAGCAAGAGCTCGTGGCCGCGGTGTCCAATCGCCGCAAGGAAGGTCTGTTCTTCACCCTGGGCATCGACACCGCGGTGAACGGCGCGCTGCTCAAGCGGCTCGCCCGCGTGGGCGGCGGCACCTGTGAGCTGGCCACCCCCGGTGACGACGTCGACGAGCTGATCACCCGGTTCGAGGCCCGCTTCGGGGCGCCGCTGGCCACCGACGTCGCCGTGGCTGGCCGCCCTGACGCCACCTTGCTCGGCGGTACGCTCTTCGCGGGGCGTCCGGTGCATCTGCTCATCGAAGGCGCCCCCGCGGAGCTGAGCATCACTGCCGCTGAGGGCTCACAGGGTTTCCCCATGAGCATCGTGCCGCAGAAAGCACCTGAAGGCTTCTCCGTGGGCGCGCTGTGGGCCCGTCGACGGGTGGCGGCCCTCGAGGATCGACTGACGCTGAAGCCCTTCGAAGAAGAGGCGCTGCGGCCAGAGATCATCAAGGTGGCCCTGGCGCATCACATCGCCTCCAAGTTCACCTCCTTCGTGGCAGTGGAGCGCACCCGCGTGGTGCAAGGCCCCATGACCGAGGTGGTGCAGCCTGCGGAGCTGCCCGAGAGCTGGAACGAGGGCTTCTTCGACGGTGCCATCACCGGCAGCGGCGCCGGCGCACCTGCAGGCATGCCGATGCCCTCTCGGGCTGCGGCGCCTGCCCCCAAGGGCCGCATGCGCAAGAAGAGCAAAGCCATGGCGCCCCCCAGAGAGATGGCCAAGGCAGAAATGGACTGCGAGGAGATGGAGGCCGATCTCTCCTTCTCCGAATCGATGGCGCCTGAGCCCATGGCAGAGATGCCCGCGCCTCCATCGCCGAGCATGCCTGTACAAGGCGCGTCGATGGACGCCATGCCCATGGCCCCTCAGCAGGCACCAGGGGCGGCCCCCAAGACCCGCGGTGGTGGCCTCTTCGGCCGCATCTTCGGTGGCCTGGGTGGTGGTGGCCGTAGCAGCGGCGGACACGTCACGCCGGCCCCGTCACCCGCAAAGCCTTTCAAGGTGCAGCCCGAGCCTGCCCCCACTTCGACGCCGACGGTGGGTGATCTCGCCGCCCTGGCGAAGGCTCAGGGTGCAGACGGCAGTTACGGCGGCGACGTGGCGCGCACGGCAGCAGCGCTGATGGCCTTGATCCTCTCGGGCCACACCCGGCAAGCCGGCCTGCGCCGCCGTACGGTGGTGAAAGCCGCCCGCTGGTTGAAGAACCACGCAGGTACGCAGTGGGTCGACGAAGTGCTTGCCTACCTTGAGGAGATCGAAAGTGGGGCGCCGCTCAAGGCAGCAGGTTGGATGCAAAGCCTCGTGGCTGCAGCTGGCATTGAGGGTGAGCACATGCAGGCTGCTTTGGGTCGCTTGTAAGGGCACTGTTGTGTTGGGGCTGGTACTCGCTGGCGCTCGCAAAGAGAGTTTTCGGGCACGGACTCTCTATCAATTCGCAACCCCCCTTTTGAGGGTAGGTTTTGTGGTGTAGCGGAGGACAAGCCAAACCAGGACAACTC
>JBKAGE010000007.1:0-69631 GCA_046290225.1 Bradymonadia bacterium
TCCTGGTTTGGCTTGTCCTCCGCTACACCACAAAACCTACCCTCAAAAGGGGGGTTGCGAATTGATAGAGAGTCCGTGCCCGTGCCCGAAAAACTCTCTCGCCCGCGGAGCGCCCCGTACGAGACAGCGTAAAGGCCCAAAAAACTTTGAGCACACCAACAAGAAAGCCGAGCATCGACGAGCACTTCATCGAAGATGATCTCGCAGCACTCGAGGCCTTCGTCCTCGACAATCAGCCTCTGGCTGAACTGGAGCAATTGCTGGCGGGCTTCAACCTCTTCGAAATCCTGGGCAATACCCGTCGAGAAGAACGACACTCCGACTTCCTCGCTTTTCTGCTCGACCCCTCACAACCACATGGCTTCGGAGATGCCTGCCTGCAAGCATTCATGCAGGCCGCCATCGATGGCGAAGCGATAGAGCCAAGCGGGTTACGCAAGATCGACATTGCACTGCTCGATCTATCCGACGCCAAGGTGGAGCGCGAGCGAGATCGCATCGACATCCTGGTCACCTCGGAAGCTGAACGGTGTGTGATGCTCGTCGAAAACAAGGTCGACACCGACGAGCACAGCAATCAGCTGCATCGCTACCTGGAGTTGACCAGACACCGTTACCCAGAGTGGAGCATCCTCCCTGTTTTTCTCACCCGTGACAGGCATTCAGGCACACACCCTGCCTACCACGCTGTTGGATATGAAGACGTTCACAGAATCCTGACACAACAACTCGAACATCGACGTACTTCGTTGCCACCCGATGTTGAGGTTGCCGTGCGTCACTACGTTGAGCTGCTTGAGAGGCACATCATGGAAGACACCCGGATCGCCGAGCTGGCCCGTAAAATCTACGCACGACACGCTCGAGCCCTCGACATCATCTTTGAGCACCGACCCGATGCCCTGGATCACATCAGACGTGACATCGTGGACGCCATCGAGGCGCGGCCGGAGCTGCGGCTGATCAATGCCTCCAAATCATGTGTGCAATTCGTGCCCACTGCGTGGGACGAGATCCCGACACTCCGAGATGGAGGCGACGGCACATGGTTCAAGTCACGAGAGCTGATGAGGTTCGAGTTCAAACTCCAAGATGGCCTGTCGCTGCACCTTTTGGTGGGGCCTGGTGAGCACGACACGCGCAAGGCGCTCTATGAAGAGAGCGGCACCGAGGCGAACACAAAGATCTTCAAGCACCGCAGCAACGCATTGTCTCCACGCTGGAGCCAACTGTGGCGTCTGAGGTTTTCGTCGAAAAAATTCGATGCCGAGTCGAGTATCGAGACGAGGGTAGAGAAGTTTCGTGAAGTCTGGCGTGAGTACCTGAGCCGAGACTTACCGAAGCTCACTCAAGTCTTCATCGATTTGTCGAAGGGTGGATTTTGAGCCCGTGCAGGCTCAGTAGAAGCGGAGGATCTCGAACCACACCGAGCGTATGCTCAGCAGAGGCAGCTCAGCCGATGCTCAGCGTCGAGATGCAGACCGCCATCCACATCGCCATGGAGTAGGCGCGTGCCATTGTCTTGCTCCTGTTGGTAGACAGTGAGGTGGGGGTCGTTGATGAGGATGACGACCCCTCGTGCTTACCTGTTACGAACATCGGCACAGGCGGATCTATTTCTGGAGCGCTCCAGAACATTTTTTTGCATTTTATGCAGGCTCGGCGCTCTGAGATTGAAACCGCCGGTACACTGACCGATACCTGGGGCAGGCCCCAACAGCAGTGGAGTCGACATGTTACGCCGCCCACACCTCGAACTCACCCGTGGCCTGGCCTTGAGCCTCGTCACCGGCTTGGCTTTGGGCATTGTCCCAGGGCGCGTGAACGGGGAGACGCCTGACGCCACCGTCGAAGCAGCCCCCAGCGTAGCGCCGCTGCCAGAAGGCTGGGCGAATCACTTTGCCGAGATCAGGCCTGATCCAGCGCCGAAGAAGCTGACCAACAGCCGCCACTACCTGATCAGCAACGAAGACCTGCACACGGTCTTCAAACCTTCGCTCACGGGTAAGGGTGGGGTGTATGTCGGCCTCGCCACCGATCAGAACTACACCATGGCCGCCTGGGCTGAGTCAGAAATGCTTGTGCTCATCGACTTCGACCAGATGGTGGTCGATCTGCACGAGGTCTACGGGGTGATCTTCAAAGAGGCCCGCACCCCCGTGGCCTTCCTCGACCTGTGGCAGAGCCGATCGCAGCAGAAGGTCGAGGGGCTGATCCTCGACGACGCCCCCAACGAGAACATCGGCGAGCGTCGGGTGACGGCGTATCGTAAGGGGCGCCGTGCGGTGGAGCGCCAGCTCAACACCCTGCTCGGCCAGTACCACGCCAACGGGGTGGCCACCTTCCTCGAAGACCAGCGGCAGTACAATCACCTCAGGACTCTGTGGCAGCAAGGGAAGGTCATCCCCTTCAGGGCAGATCTCAACGGCCCCCACGCCGTCTCTGATCTCGCCCGGGCCCTCGAGGCGGTGAACCGCAAAGTCTCGGTGCTGTACCTGTCGAACGCCGAGCAGTACTTCAAATATGGCGCCGCCTTCCGAGCGAACATGCTGGCCCTGCCCATGGACGCCGACACGCTGGTGCTGCGCACGTGGCACGTGGGTCAGGTGAAGTACATCTACCTTGTGCAAGCAGGGAGCAATTTCCGCCTCTGGCTACAAGATCCGCGACACAGCTTTGTGCAGTCGATGTTCAAACCCCGCTGGCGCGAGCGCCCGGGGCGTCTGCTGACCATCGCCCACACACCGAAGCCGCCGCCGAAGCCGAAGCCGCCAGAGGATCCGCGCATGCGTCACAAGAAAGAGAAGGCGAAGAAGCGTCGGGGGTAATCAGACACTCAGCTGACGGGCGATCTCGGAGAAGCGCTCAGAGGCCAGGGGCTTGTCGAGGAACGCGTGTACGAAGGGGTTCGCCTCGGCCTGGGCCCGCTCCGCAGCCATGAGCGAGGTGGTGAGCATGATGACCACCCCTCGAGCCTGCTGGTGCTCCGGCAGGGTGGCGTAGACCTCAAGAAACTCGAAGCCGTTCATCCCGGGCATGTTGATGTCGAGCAAGATGACGTCGGGGCGATCTGCCTCATGCATCGACTTCAGGTAATCCAGAGCCGCAGCGCCATCGTCCACGGCGTCGATGTGCTCGGCGAGACCCGTCTTCTTGATCGCCCGGCGATGGACCATGTTGGCCACAGTGTCATCATCTACCAGCAGTACCCGCATACCCTCTCAACTCTCACCGAACGTGATCGTAAACCGAGCCCCCTCGCCAGGAGCACTCTCGACCTCGATGCCACCACCCAACCGGCTCAATGACTGTCGTACCATGTAGAGGCCGATGCCCGAGCCCGGGATGTTCTTGTGGGCCCGTTTGAAGAGGCCGAAGATCTTGCTTTGATCCCTGTCGAGATCGATGCCGATGCCCTTGTCAGCCACCGAGAGCTTGACCTGACCGTCTACTCGCCAGCTGCGGATGGAGATCTGAGGGGTCTCTGCAGGTGCGGTGTATTTGATGGCATTGCTCAGCAGGTTCTCGAAGAGACTCTGTAAGTGCACGCTCGAGTACTTCACCGTGGGCGCCTCGGAGAAATCCGCGGAGATCTCCGCGTGCCTCTCGGTGATTTGCTGTCCGAGGATGTCACGGGCTGCAGCCAGTGCAGCATCGAAGGTCAGCTCTGTGGTCTCGGGCAGACCTTCTCCCCGAGCCTGAGCCACCTGCACCAGAGCGTTGATCTTGCTTTGCCCCGTCTCACAGGCGGTGTGCATCATCTTGATGATGGACTGCCCCTCGGCATCCTCCACCATGCCGTCCTCTTCGAGGATGCCCAACAGACTGTTGATGTTGTTCAACGGCGCCTTGAGATCATGGGTGGCCACATAGGCCAGCTCCTCGAGCTCCTCGTTGTTGCGTTGTAGCTCGGCGGTGCGCGCCACCACTCGGGCTTCGAGCTCTTCATTGAGGGCCCGCAGCTCGGCGGTCCGCTCTGCCACCTTCTGCTCGAGCTCTTCGTTGATGGCCTGTAGCCGGGCCTCGGCTTCTTTTTGCAAGGTGATGTCAGTGGCCACCCCGATGTGGCTGATCACTGAGCCATCGGCATCGCGCTCGAAGACCGTGTCGATGGAGAGCAGCCACACCCATCGGCCGTTTCGATGCTTGACTCGGTACTCGATGTGGCTCAGCTCCCCGTCGGGCATCTCCCTAATTTTGGCCATGTTGGCAAACACAGCAGGGAGATCGTCAGGGTGAAACACGGTGGTCACGAAGTCGGACCCCATGGCGACCAGCTCTTCGCTGGTATAGCCCATGGCCTCGCCGAGGCCGCGGTTGGTGTACTCGTTGGACTGGGTCTTCTGATTGAAGACGTAGATGAGGTTGGGGACGATATCGACGACCTTGGTCAGAAACTCGCCCGCATCCCACCTCAGCTGATCGTTGCCCATGTCATTCCCTCACACGTCGTCGAGATCGAGCCCGACAGCCTCCCCCGCAGCCTGGCGCTCGGGGCCCAGGCTCGCCGCCATCAACAACGGCACCCTCAAGGTGTGATCTTTAAGCACAGCCATCAACCGGTCGTCTGCGAGGGCCTTGGCGATCAGGGCGTCGGCCGTGGCGGCCTTGATCGACGCATCGCTCGAAGCGAGACCGTCCAGCGCACGTGTGAACCCCACCACCTCACGGGACGGCGGCATGGGCGCTCGGGGGGCAGCAGGGGTGTCCCCCAACGTGGCGGGCGCGCCGGAAAGATAGGCCCGCCTCAGGGTCATGATGTCTTGAGAGAGGACCTCATCCGACTGGCCGAGACACCATTGATAGAATTCATGCACGTACGCATCTGAGACGTCGCGGTTGAGCGGCTTGTCGGTGCCCCTCACCCGCAAGACCCGATCTTTGAGCCCTCTCAGCCGCTTCCAGAGCAGGTAGTAGCCCAGCTTCACCTTGGTCTGGAACCCCACGGCGTCTTCGAGCACGAAGCCCTCGATGTGGCTGCCCTGAAACGTGTAGTCGGCCTGCTGAGCGCTCTGCAGCCAGCCCCAGAGCGAAGGCCAGTCCGAGAAGCGGGTGGCCTTCTGCTTCACCTCGAGCTCAAAGCGCCGCCCCACGGCCTGCACGACCGCGTAGGGTGCCCCCTCGAAGGCAGGGCTTCGGCGCACGACGTCGAGCAGGATCACTCGGGGGCCGTCGTACTCGATGATGTGGGGGTCTTCTTTCGGATCGACCACCTCGAAGGTCATCGAGGATCCTGTGTCTCTCAGGTACCGCCGGATGCCCTCGAGCTTCGCCTCACCGACGATGTCGTCGAGCAACCCCTTGAACCGCACCGCGAAGTCACCCTCGAGGGTGGACTTCGTGGCACACAACAGGCTGTCACTCTGGGCGTCGTAGCCCAGAATACCCAAGTAGCCATTCTCTTTGACGTACACGTCGACGGGGAACCGCAAGCTCTCCGCCAGGGCCCCGGGCTGGGTCTCCGGGCGCTCGCCGAGGTTGAAGAACTTGTCGTACGACCGAGCGACGATCTCACCGGTGGTGGTGTCTACGAAGAGGCCCCGAGCGGTGATGTTCAAATCATCCCAGAGACGATCCATGAAGGCGTCTCGGGTGAAGTTGAAGGCCGAGATGTGGGGCAAGCTCGGCGAGGGCTTCTCGGCGATGAGGGCGTGGCCTTGCAGCGCCTTCACGCCCGCTTCGTCGAACTTTACCAGGGGGGATGCCCCGGCCTTGACCCATGGGGGCAGGCTCTTCTTGTGGTTGATGACGCTGCCTTGAGTCATGCGGACCTCCAGAGGCGCAAAGATACGATTCGCGATGAGCGTGCCCGTGAACCCTCGCTCGTCGAGGGTGAGGCACCGCAGGTGGCCGCCATGCTCAACGGCCCCTTCGAGGTTGAAGCTGCGATCAGCAGCGCGGATGGGCAGCGACCACGGGTTGCGATGACCGTGGACCTGAACCCAGCCTTCAGGGGCCTGGGCGGTGAACAGACGGTCGACGGGGCTGTTGTACCGCCCTGTGCCCCGGCCATATTGGCGTACGCTCACCTGAGCGGGCATCTCCGGCAGAGTGGAGAGCCCGGCGTGGGTCACTATGACGCGATGCTCGCCCCACTGATAGAGCACACACGCTTGCATTGATCGACACAGCGCCTTCACCGCCTCGCGTTCGATGCCTGCCTGCTCGAGTTGAGGTGCGGTGCGGAGGTTGAATTCCTCTGATCTCACCTCTTCACCATGGGCCCAGGCGTCGAGGTGATCTTCGTGATTGCCCCACAACACGATCACGTTGTCGCGATGGTGATGTTCGAGCATGAACTGCACCACCTCGGCGTTCTCGATGCCCCGATCACACAGGTCACCCACGAAGATGTAGAGCGCGTCGTCGCGTACACCGCCATGGGCATCGAGCCATTGCTTCAAGGGCGTGAAGCAGCCCTGCAAGTCGCCGATGTGATGCACCGCCTTCCATGGTGAGGCGTCGAGGACTGGCACCTGCAACCATGCCTGCATGGCTTCGATGTGCTCGCCCTCGGGGGACCACAACACACGGTGCACCTCTTCAGGTACGTCGTTCTCGACGACAGCCTTCCAGGTCCGCTCCATCACGTCTTCGGGTACCACGGCCCACGGCGCCCTCTGCCGGTTGCGCTCCAGGGCGAGTTCGAGCGGCACGGCGGAGAAGTCGAGACAGGCGATGTCGTAGTGGTACCGCTCGGCGAGCTGCAGATAACGTTTGAAGTCGCGTCGACGACGATGGGTGGCGTCGATGGCGATCAGCTCGCCCCGAGCCATCCGCTCTTCGAGCAGGCCGTAGAGCATGCCCCACACCCGGGGCTCTTGATCATGATAGGTGGTGATGTCGCCGTGCTCGAGCAGGGTGGGGCTGCCCAGCATTTGTCGGATGACGTCACCGGACAACATATAGCCGTCGAGGCCGAGCTGCCTCAGGGTATAGCTCTTGCCGGCCCCCTGCACCCCACGGGTGACGATGAGCTTGCGCATGTGATCCTCATAGACTCAGATCCTCTAAGGTCCGAGTCTCTCAGGCGTCTTCGCCGCGGTGCATGATCTTCGACGACAGGGCCGACCGCTTGTTGCGCATGCGCATGTTGAGCAGCTCGACCACCAGGGAGAAGCCCATGGCCGAGTAGATGTAGCCCTTGCTCACGTGCACCCCGCCGCCTTCCATGAGCAACATACCGCCGATGAGCACGAGGAAGGCGAGCGCGAGCACACGCACTGTGGCGTTCTTCTGCACGAAGTCCCCGATGGGTCCGGCGAAGGCGAGCATGATGCCTACGGCGATGAGCACAGCGAGGACCATGACCGGCAGATGCTCGGCCATGCCCACGGCGGTGATGACCGAGTCGAGAGAGAAGACCACGTCGAGCAACATCACCTGGATCATGATGTCTCTGAAGTTGGCGACGTTCTTGCCGCCGCCATGTTCGTGATGCCCGTCGGGGTTGTTGACGTTTTCGTGGATCTCGGTGGTGGCTTTGTAGAGCAGGAACAACCCACCGATGATCAAGATCAGATCTTTGCCGCTCACGGGGTGTTCACCCACGTGGAACAGCGGCTCTACCAACCGCATCACCCACGAGATCGACAGCAACAACAAGATGCGAGAGATGAGGGCGGCGCCGATGCCCAGCCGCCGGGCTTTCAGTTGCTGATCTTCCGGCAGTCGCCCGCACAGAATGGTGATGAAGACGATGTTGTCGATGCCGAGCACCACCTCCATCAAGGTGAGCACCATCAACGACACCCACGCCTGGGGGTCCGACATCCAGGTAAACAGATCCATGTATGCCTCAGCGCATCTCGGTGAAGGCTCTCTGCAGGGCCTCGGTTCTCAAGGCTGCAGTGTTGCTCAATCCCAGACGAAGAGCCACTTCACCCCGCGGTAGAGACCATAGAAGATCCACCCCACGGGTCCTGGGGAGACGGACTCTTCGACCCGGACGGTGATCCGGGCGAAGTCGGTCTGGTTGTTGAGCACCCGCATCTGACCTTCGAGGCGCTCAAGCTCACCGGTGACGCGGGAGAGTTCTTTCTCGACCTCAAGGATCTCCGCCACGTTCGTACCCTGGGCCACGAGCTCTTTGAGGCGGGCCTGCAGGGTCTTGAGGTTGTCGATGCGGATCATCAGATCGGCGTACTGAGCGGTCACATCGCGGGTGCGCACCTGCCGCCGGGTGACCTCGCCCACCTTCTGGATCATCTTCAAGGCCTCGTCGAGGCGATCGGAAGGCACCTTGATGGTGACGCTCTTGGTGGTCTGGCTCACCACGTAGCCCTTGAGAGGCTCCACCATCTCGGCGATCTGCTTCACCGCGGGCTCGATGTCGTCCTCGTCGCTCACCTCGAGGGTGAGATCGGCGTCGCGGATGAGCTTGCGGCTCTTCTTGTCGGTGGGCTCAGCCCCGGCGAGGGAGGCGCCGGCGCTCGCAGAGGGCGCCCGCTCCATGCTCGAGTCCGCGCGGTATGCGTGGGGTGCGCCACCACCACAGCCCACGGTGAAGGCCAACATCAACACTGCGCCCATCATCTGCGCCCATCGGCTCATCTTCGTCTCCTCCTCGACCCGCGCTGCTCGCGGGGCCGCTC
This sequence comes from Bradymonadia bacterium, assembly GCA_046290225.1. Classification (GTDB taxonomy): domain Bacteria; phylum Myxococcota_A; class Bradymonadia; order UBA7976; family UBA1532; genus JBKAGE01. The sequence continues at coordinate 8,595 of JBKAGE010000007.1, forward strand.
AATGTGGATCAGTAGACGGCCTCCGGCAACCCGACTTTGTCATGGTTGTGCCATGAAGGTGTCCTGAAGCCATCACGAGATCTCACCATGAGATGTGCTGCAGAGATGTGCTGCATCGATGCTCTCCCCTACACTGCGATCATGATCCGCGTCGTCAAAGCCCTCTGGACCACCTCGCTGCTCACGGGGATGCAATACCGAAGCGACTTCATCTTCGGCCTGGCCATGACCGTGGCCTGGGGCGCGTGGAGCGTGATCCCGCTGTTCCTGGTCTTCGAGCACACCTCGGCCATCGAGGGCTGGACCTATCCCGAGGCGATGCTGGTGATGTCGTTCTTTCTCGCCCTGCGTGGGCTCGTCGACGGGTTCATCGAGCCCAACCTGCATCGTCTGGTGCTGCAGATCAGAGAGGGCACCCTCGACTTCGTGCTGCTCAAACCCGCCGATGCTCAGCTGCTGGTGAGCGTTCAACGGGTGGTGCCCGGGCGCCTCGCCGATCTGCTCGGCGCCATCGCCCTGGGCATCTGGAGCCTGCGCGCCATCGACCACCAGCCCACGGCAGGTGAGCTCTTCGGGGCGCTGGTGTGCCTGATCTCCGGGGTGCTGATTCTGTACAGCCTCTGGTTGATGGCGGCGAGCACGGCCTTCTGGTGGGTGCGGGTGGACAGCCTGAGCCACCTGCTCGGCGCCATCCTCGACGCCGGTCGCTGGCCGATCTCGGTGTATCGCGGCTGGCTCAAAGCGGCCTTCACCTTCGTCCTGCCGGTGGCTCTCATGACCAGCTACCCCGCCATGGCCCTCAGGGGGGCCCTCACGGTGGAGCAGGTGGCCCTCGCCGGCGGCCTCGGCGTCGGTTTTGCGCTGTTGAGCAGACGACTCTGGCGGTTTGCTCTGAGCCACTACACGTCGGCGAGCAGCTGATGCTGAGCGGACGGCCGTGCTTGGGCACCGCCTGTAGCGGACGGTCATCGCCTGGCGGCGACAGCCTGTAGCGGACGCCTCGCCTTTGGCGAGAGCTGTAGCGGACGCTCATTTGCCTTCGGCAAATTCCCTGTAGCTTTTTTGAAGATCAGTTGAGGGGGGCGTGTGTGGATTCATCTACCGCAGACGCTGTTGGCCCCTGACGCACCACTTTCGGCGTAAGCCCCTACCTGGATTGAGAAACCCAGCAGGCACACCAAAAGTCTCTAAAAAAGCTACAGCACAGGCTGCCGGAGGCAGACTCGGCGTCCGCTACAGCTCTGGGCCAGCGCAGCTGGTTCAGGCGTCCGCTACAGGCGGTGCGCAGCACGGCCGTCCGCTACAGGCGGTGCCCAAGCACGGCCGTCCGCCACAGGTACGTTTTACACCTCCACGGCCCTTCGTGTTTAATCGATCCACCGCGGAGAGGTGGAAGAGCTCAGGAGAGGTGGAGGCTCAATGAACGCGCAGATGATGGATGCGCAGAGTGGGGACATGCGCATCCTCGTAGTCGACGACGAGCCACAGGTCCGAGATCTGTGGCAGAGCATTCTCGAACGTGCCGACGAGCACTATCAAGTCGAGGTGGCCCAGGACGGCCACGAGGCCATCGCCCGGTTACAGAAGTCATCGTACGATCTGGTCATCACCGACATCTACATGGGCACGGGCATCAACGGCTATCAGCTGCTCGAGCACATCAAGCAACACTACGACTACACCGCAGTCTTGTTGATGACCAACCGCCCCGATCACGAGGGGGTGGTGAGCGCGATCCGCAATGGCGCTGCGGGGTACCTGCTCAAGAGCGACTTTGACGCACGCAAGGGCGTCGCCAAGGTGCGTGAAGTCGGCGCTGAGATCCAGAGCCGTCGGAACATCGCCCGCCTCGGCGAGCTGGGCATCGACACGATGTTGTTCCGCAGCAAGAACGCCAAAATGCAGAACCTGCTGCAGCGGCTGCCCAACTTCGCCCGCTCTCCGGAGACCTTGTTGCTCATCGGCGAGTCGGGGGTGGGCAAGAGCAGCTTCGCCGAGGCGATCCACAAGTTCAGCGCCCGCGACGAAGGCCCCATCGTCAAGGTGAACTGTGGTGCCATTGCCGAGGACCTGCTCGCCTCGGAGCTCTTCGGCGTGGCCAAGGGCGCTTTCACGGGGGCCACCACAGCGAAGAAGGGCTACTTCGAGACAGCCAGCACCGGCACGCTGTTCCTCGACGAGCTCAACAGCACCAGCCTCAAAATTCAGACCGCTCTGCTCGGGGTGTTGTCCACCTCGAGCATCATCCGGGTGGGCACCGCCAAAGAGATCCCCATCGACGTGCGGGTGATCTGCGCCACCAACTCCGATCTCAAGCAGGAGATCGCCGCGAGCCGGTTCCGCCTCGACCTGTACTATCGCATCTCCACCTTCACCCTCGAGATTCCTGCCCTCAAAGATCGCCCGGAGGACATCCGCGATCTCGCGCACTACTTCCTGAGTCGCCAGCACAAGACCCGCGAGGATCTCCCCGCGGTGGACTTCAGCGACGAGTTCATGGAGATGCTGCACGCATATCACTGGCCGGGGAACATCCGGGAGCTGGAGAGCACCATCAAGTACTCGGCTCAGCTCTGCCAGCAGTCCACCATCCAGCCCGCTCACCTGCACCCTGATCTCAGGGCACACTTCGACGAGCGCTATGTGGCCGTGCCCGAGCCAGAGCCCATCCCGCCGCCGACCCCTTTTCCCGATGATGACGACGATCCGGGCTCAGTGATGGACTACGACACGGTCCACCCTGGCTGGCCGGCGGCCAATGCTCGCCAGGTCAGAGCCGACAAGCGCCTCGAAGGCGGGCTGCCACCAGAGCCGGTTCGGGATCTGCCCTTCGACAATGAGCCTGAGGCCCCTGAAGAGCCTCAGGCTATCCCGGCGATCTGGCCCGAGGGTTTCAGCCTCGAGCAGCTGGTCGACACGCAGCTGTCGTACGCTGAGGCCATGGAGTACGCGATCCCCATCATCCGTCGAGCCTACCTGCAGGCAGTGAAAGCGTCTTTCGACACCCAGACCGCGGCGGCCAAACACGCAGGCGTGCACCGGGCCAACTTCCGCCGGCTGGTGCGCACCTTCGTCGAAGGGGATCGCTGAGAGCCCCTCAGGATCATCTCTTCAGGGGGTCTCGTCCGGGCAGGGCTGTAGGAAGGGCAGGCCGAGGTTGACGATCGGCTCGTCAACGGGGAACTCGGCGCCGGTGAAGATGCTGCCTTCCACAGAAGCGCCAAAGGGCTCGATCACGCTGCCCGTGAGATCACCACAGAAACCGTTGGGATTGCAGCTGCGGGCCTCGAAGCTCATCTCTTCGATGAAGAGATCTGTGCCACCAAAGACATCAGGCACGAACTCTGGGGGCAGGTACCAGTCCCGGGCGGTGAAGATGAGCGCGCCATCCCACCTGAGCTCCAGCTCGGTGTCGGTCGTGAAATCGAAGAGCAACTCGCCGCTCTGATTGTCCACGGGCACCAGGGTGAGGAAGGCCGGACGGTCCTCTTCGAGGAAGGCCGCCATGTAGAACGGGACGCCCGGCAACAGGCTGAAGGTCACCGAGAGGATGTAGGCCCGCCTGAACATTCGGCCATCGAGCCCACACACCGAGGGGAAACCCCCTGGCACGTTGGGCGACGGGAAGTACGCCCCACTGCAGGCGAAGTCGAAGTCGGAGCTGACATTGGTGAGGGTGAGCAGCGTGCCCGAGCAATCGTCCGGGTTGACCAGGGCGGCCAGAGCCGGGTTTTGCTCGCACAAAGGCAAGCACTCTGCATTGAGTTGCCCTGCCCGAGCCTGATCATAGACCCCACTGCACAGCTCGGGATCATTGAGGGCGCAGAAGGTGAGGGTCTCGCAGGCTTCGACACAATTGGCCGAGAACCCTGGATCTCCCCCACCGACGGCTCCAGCATCGGGCTCATTGGGGACGACGACGTCCGGAGGGGGCGCGCCACCGTCCACTCGGGCCACGGGCGGCTCGTCTCCCGTCATGCCACCAGTGCCCCCGAGCCCACCATTCCCTGGAGGCTGATCACCCGGTGTCGGTGAGCCGCGGCCGCCGTCGACAGCGCTCTCCGGCAGGCAACGGCCATCTTCGGTGCACACCGCCCCCTCGTAGCAGTCTTCGTTCACCTCGCAAATGGGGCTGTCGTCGGTGCACCCGAAAGCCAGAAACCCCGCCAGAACCCAAGCCCTTTGGCGCCACAACCTATCGCTCATCTTCACCTTTCAATCTGCCGAGAGCATAAGAGGTGTTTTATACCAAGTGCGTTTAAATCGCTGCCGACCTCACCTGGCCAGCACCGCTTTCACCGAACTTGGTATTACCCCCTTCAAAATCGACGCCCAATGGAACCATAATTCCCCACACTTCATCATCCCCGACCTCTGATCGTGAGCGACAACATGGCCTCGACTTCCCCGAGCGATCCTTTCAACACCCCCGAGCCCGGCCCTGCCGACATCCAGAGCTGGCGTCAGGACGCCGACACCGCAGCGGCGGCCCTGAAGGCCGCAGTCTCCCAGATGGACACCTCACTCGAGGGCGTCCGCAATGGTCTGCCGGTGAACGCCGTCGATGTTCAGGCCTCGGTCCAGGTGGCGATGGAGCGCGGTGAGGCTCTGCGCAGGCATCTGTCGCTGTCGGGCGTCGATCCGTTGCCGGAGTGGTCCAGCGTCGATGATTTGCCTGCCACGGTCGATTTGCTGCACGAGACCCTCGTGGCCCGTCGGCGCACCCTGCGCCGCAGCCGCCTGATGGCTCTCAAGAGCACCCTGACCAGCGGCTCGGTCACCCACCGCTTGCAGCGCCGCCGCAACCAGCTCGACGGGCTGCGGATCAAGGCAGTCGCCGAGCTCGAGGCCCTCGCGGGCCAGGAGACTCCGCCCACCCTGCCGGGCTCCATCGCTGGCGACGCGTGGTTGTCCTGGGCCTGGCAGCTGAGCCCTGAGCAGATGGACCAGCTCCTCGATCACCTCGAGGCGCAGTTCACCGCCCTCATCGCCTTCCTCGAGCAGGTGGAGCCCGACTTCTGGGGGGGTGATCTCCCCGCCGCCGAGGCGCTGCCCCAGCAGGACAGCCCCGCCATCGAGGTGGACGTCGAGCAGATCATCGACGAGGACGACGAGATCCTCGAAGAGGGCCCCGACGGCCTGCACCTCGTCGACGCCACCCGCGCCGAGGCCGCCGAGGCCGCCCCGCCTCAGCTGGTGCCCAGCGGCACCCTGCCTCCCCTGCCCCAGGTCGACGTCGACCGGAAGTAAACGCGGCCACGTCACATGCCCTACACCTATGAGTACCCCCGAGCGGCCCTCGCCGTAGACTGTGTGGTCTTCGGCCTCGACGCTGCCGGCTTGCAAGTGTTGTTGATCGAGCGCGGCCTCGAGCCCTTCAAGGGCCAGTGGGCGCTGCCAGGGGGCTTCGTCCGTCTCGACGAGACCCTCGATGAGGCCGCCCGTCGTGAGCTCGAAGAAGAGACCGGCGTCAAGGCGGTCTACCTCGAGCAGCTCTATTCGTTCAGCGGCATCGAGCGCGATCCTCGGGAGCGCGTGATCAGCGTGGCATACTACGCCCTGGTCAAGCTCTCGGATCACGCAGTGCACGCCGCCACAGACGCCAACGACGCCCAGTGGTTCGCCGCCAGCGAGCTGCCCGATCTGGCCTTCGATCATGACCGGATCATCGACACCGCCCTCACCCGTCTGCGCGGCAAGGTGCGATATCAACCCGTGGGCTTCGACCTGCTGCCCACGAAGTTCACGCTGACCGAGCTGCAACGCCTGTACGAGATCATCCTCGGCCGGGAGCTGGACAAGCGTAACTTCCGAAAGAAGATCAACAGCATGAACCTGCTCGAAGCCCTCGACGAGCATCAACGTGGCGTGGCCCACCGCGCCGCGCGGCTCTATCGCTTTGACCGCGCCCGCTACGACGAGCTCGTGGAGCGCGGGTTCAACTTCGAGATCTGATCGTCTACCCCCCATGAACTGCTCATACGACGATGGCCGCGGGCCCGTCATTTGATCTCCGCCCTCAATAAGTGTAAAAACCACACCATCATAATTTTCGGAGGCTTCGATGTCCCGTGCACTCATCCTCGTGGATCTGCAACACGACTTCCTCCCTGGTGGCGCCCTGGCGGTGCCTGATGGTGACGCGGTATTGCCAGTGGCTCGCGCGGTGATGCCCGCCTTCGAACACGTGGTGGCCACCCAGGACTGGCACCCTGCTGATCATGGCAGCTTCGCGAGCCGGAACCCTGGGGCATCTCCTGGAGAGATGGGCGAGCTGGCGGGCCTGCCACAAGTGATGTGGCCCGATCACTGTGTGCAGGAGACTCGGGGCGCCGAGTTCGCTCTGGAGCTGCCCGAGCACGTGAAGGTCTTTCAAAAGGGCACTGACACCTCGGTGGACTCGTACAGCGGGTTCTTCGACAACGATCGCCGGACCGATACGGGCCTCGGCGAATACCTGAAGGCCTTGGGCATCACCTCTGTGTACGTGATGGGCCTGGCGACGGATTACTGCGTGCGTTTCACCGCGCTCGATGCCCGCAGTCTGGGCTTCGAGACGTTCTTGATCACGGATGGCTGTCGTGGGGTGGAGCTCAACACTGGTGATTGCGCCAAAGCCCTCGAGCAAATGGCTGAGGCGGGTGTGCAGCTGATCGACAGCGCCACCCTCGAGCCCACGATGGCAGGAGGATGAGATGTCTGATCTCGATGCCCGTCAGATGAAGCGGGTGAGCAAATTCATCAGCCTCCTGCTCCGTCATCAGCCACAACTGGCGGGCCTGAGTCCTGATCGAGCGGGTTGGGTGCCCGTGGATGGGCTGCTCGAGGGCATGCACCGCAAGGGCACTTCGATCGATCGCGCCCTCCTGGACGAGATCGTGCGCACTGACGAGAAAGGGCGCTACTCGTTCACGGCTGATGGCACCCGTATCCGGGCGAACCAGGGGCACTCGATCGATGTCGATCTGGGCTACGACACGGTGGAGCCACCCCCGGTGCTGTATCACGGTACGTCGACGCGCAACCTCGACGCGATCAAGGCCCAAGGCCTCAAGCGCATGAATCGCCACCATGTGCACCTCTCTGCAGAGCAGGTGACGGCACGCACGGTGGGTGGCCGCCACGGGAAGCCGGTGGTGCTGCACGTGGACGCCGCGCGTATGCACGGGGAGGGCTGGCTGTTTCAAGTCTCGGAGAATGGGGTCTGGCTGGTGGACTTTGTGCCGGCTGAGTATCTCTCCGAGGGGTGAAGAGAGTTTTTCGGGCACGGGCACGGGCACGAGTTTTACGGATGTGGACTCCACGGGTTTGGGGCTGGTGGTGTCTTGGAGCTGTGGGGTGGCGGCTGCTTCGCCGCATGTCGTGGCTACATCAGAGCGGCGATGGCACGCATCAGGCCGGCGCTTCCGTCCTCGACGTGGCCTCCGGCCACGCCTGCGGGTGAATCACCACCCTGCTACGCACCCTCCCCACTCTGACGTTGCGTACCAGCGATTCAGGCAGCAGCCCGAAAAACCAGCAACCCAGCTCCACAAACCTGGAACGAACGTATGCATCTGCCCGCGGAGGGGCGGAGGCCACGTGAGTGGCCGCCAGCGTCGTGAGGCGTGGTGGCTGGGTGGTGATTCACCCGCAGGCGATGCTGGAAGCATCGTCGAGGAGGGAAGCGCCGCCCAGGCGCCGCGGATCGCGACGCTGGCGGCCGCTCACGGGGCCGGAGCCCCGGAGCCACCCCTTACTGTGCGGTCACAGTCAGGGTGAAGGGCGCGGCGAAGCCAGCGGCGCCCTGGCCGACGAAGCCGTCGACGAAGATGTAGGCGGCCTGATCAGCCTCCAGGGTCATCGTCATGGCGCTCAGGAAGTTGCCGCCCTGAGTGTCGATGTCGTCGTTGCAGGCCAGCTCGGCCACCTCGGCGCTGTAGCCGCAGAACTGACGGGCGAAGAGGAGGGTGTCACCCTCGCCGTCGATCTCCACCAGGTAGTCGCCAGCGGCGGGGGCCGTGAAGGCGTAGATGACCTGGGGGCCACCGCCACCGCAGGTGCCGGCGCCGCCGATGTTGGCGGCCTCGGTGCTGTCGCCCATCACCGACCAGACGCCCTCGCCGGTCATGGCAGCGTTGAGATCACCGATCTCACCGAAGGCCTCGGGGCACTCCACCACGGGCACGCCACAGGCGCCGAGGAGCTCGCCCTCGGCGGGCACGCCGCAGAGTTCACCCTCGGGGCAGATGCCCAGAGCGCCAGCCTCGTCACAGGCACCGCCGGACTCCACCTCGGGGGTGGCGATCACGGCGAGCTCGGTGGCCTCGGACTCAAGGCCGGCGATGTCGATGGCGGTCACCTCGATGGCGCCCACGTCAGCGAGGTTCACGGCGTCGCCGAGGAACACACCGAAGGCGGCCTGGTAGGCGCCCTCTTCACCAGCCACCACCTGCACACCGGTCTCGAACTCGGCGGGCACGGGGCCCTGCTGGCCGTCGATGAGGATGGGGGAGCCGTTGGCGTTGAGCAGCACCACGCGGGCGGCGACCACGTCGCCCTCGCCGTCGATGCCCTCGAAGGTGGCGCCGAAGGCACCGGTGGTGTCGTTGCCGTAGCCCTGACCCATGGTGATGGTGGGGGCGGTGGCCACGGAGCAGACGAAGTTCTCCTCGCCGTCCTCGGTGCGATCGAGGCAGAAGTCACCCTCGCCACAGGCGGAGAAGCCGCCGGCGGAGTCACAGGGCTCGCCGTTGGCCACCACGGGGGTGGCACCGAGCTCGATGGTGAGGTCGTTGCTCTGCAGGCCAGCGACGTCGAAGATGATCACGCGGATCGAAGCCACGACGGCGAAGTCCTCGGGGAGCTGGGCGGAGAAGGTGGCGATGAAGTCACCGTCAGCCTGCTCCACCTCGGCGAAGCCCACCTCGTCGAAGCCGGCGGAGAAGCTACCGTCCTCGCTGAGGCCGGGGATCACAGCGCCGTTCTCGTCGAGGAAGAACACCTGGAAGGCCGAGACGTCGTTCTCGGCGTCGGTGCCGAGGGCGGTCCAGGCCACGGCGGCGGCGCCGTTGGCGTTGGGGTTGTAGAAGCCCTCGAGCTCGCCGAGCACCGGCGCGGTGGCCGTGGTGCAGGCGGTGGGGCCGGCGGGATCCTCGCGGTTGATGCAGGCCTCGCCCTCGGGGCAGACGTTGAAGCCGCCCACAGGATCACAGTCGTCGCCGCTGCCGAGGACGGCAGGGGCCTGAGTCTGAGCTTCGGCGGGCTCGCTCTCGAGGCCGAGGCCGTCGATGAGCACCAGGCGCACGCCGCGGGTACCAGCGAGCTCTTCGGGCAGGCCCGCGGAGAACTCCATGGTGAAGCCGTCGGGGCTCTGATCGATGGTGGCGAAGCCCACCTCGTCGAAGCCAGCCTGGAAGGAGCCGGTGTCGCCGAAGGGCAAATCAGCACCGTTCTCGTCGAGGAAGGTCAGACGGAAGGCGCTGATGTCGGCCTCGGCGTCGGTGCCGGTGGCCCGGAAGGCCAGCACGGTGTCGGCCTCGTTGTAGAAAGCCTCGATGGTGTCGATGCTCGGGGCCTCGGCGTTGCTCAGCTCCACCGTGAGGGTGAAGTCGGTGGGGCCGCCCTCGAAGCTGTCCACCACGATGAAGCCGGTCTGATCCGCCTCCATGTTCACGGCGACGCTGCTGGCCAGGTTCATCTGGCTGATGTCGTCGTTGCAGGCCAGCTCGGTGCCGGCGTCGGTGCAGTCGGTCCGCACGTAGAGTACGGTGTCGGCGCCGGCGGACTCACCGGTGCTGATGATGTAGAGGCCAGCCTCAGCGGCGGTGAACTGGAACACCGCGTCGGTGTGAGAGGCCTGGGGGTTGCTGCAGGAGCCGGAGAAGTCGTCGCCGCTGGTGGCGCCGCTGTAGCGCCACACGCCGCCGTTGGCGCCCTCAGCGTTGAGGTCGACCACGTCGACACCGGCACCACAGACGCCGGGCTCGCCGCCACCGGCACCACCCATCATGCCGGCCTCACCGCCGGCACCGCCGCCGCCCATGCCGGCCTCGCCGCCAGCACCAGCGACGCCGCCGCCCATGCCGGCCTCGCCACCGGCGCCGCCGCCAGCCACGCCGCCCATGCCGGCCTCGCCGCCAGCACCACCCGTGGCGTCACTGCCGGCATCTTCACTGTCACACCCGACAAGGCACATGGCCGCCAGGGCAGGAGCGGCGAGCAGGCGCCACATATCTACGGTCTTTTTCATACCGTCCTCCACCTCACCGGGGGCCTTTCAGGGGCGCGCCGGCTCAGAAAAACTCACAGGCTCGAATCAAAGCCCAGTCAAAAGTCGGCGCAGACTACTCAAGTGGGGGGAGACGTCGCAAGTGCAGCTCATTGCCTTCTCGATCTTTCATACGCGAAGGCAGACATCTGTATACGCGTGCACACGCTCGCGCGTTGCCGGAGCACGCTCATGGGTATGGTGTAATCTATGGCGAAGACATCAGGCCCCCGAGCATACGTTGAGGGGTTGATGACCCGCAGGGGGCATGCGCGTATCCACGTGGAACTTCGCCGTCGGTCAAGATTTAAGCAGGGCCTCGAAGAAAGGCGGCGGGCTGCTCTCGCTCGAGGCGTGCTGAATGCACACCGAGGCGCTCTCCGCCCGAGCCTGACAGCCGTGCAGCCCCAAGGTGAAGGCGCAGAGAAGAAGAGAAACGATCTGTGTCTTCACCGAAGCGCTCCGAGGTGTGGTCCACGTGGAGCCTTCTCCAGGTCTCTGGGGCAAGGCAGATCTATCGAGGCATCTGATACACTGCCCGCCATCTCGAAGACCATGAGGCAGCTGATGATCTCCAAACATCTGTGGATCGCCCTGAGCGCAGTGACTGCGTTGTGGGCCTGCGACGACACCGAAGAGCCCGCCAACGATCGCGATGTGGCGGTGGGGCCCTGTAATGCCCCAGCGTGCATCGGTGGCTCAGGGGGCGAAGCCGGCGCTGGCGGCGAAGCCGGTATGGGTGGCACCCCCACGGGTGGTATGGGCGGCACGCCCACGGGCGGCGCCGGTGGCGTCGGCGGTGTAGCAGGCGCAGGCGGTGAGCCAGGAGGCGCTGGTGGCGTCGTAGAGCCTGACGCCTTCGTGCTCCCTGATGCTGGTCTGCCCGATGCCGAGATCCCCGACGCGGGGCGCCCGGTGATGAACCCCCTCGTGCCCCGTGTGGAGAACCGCACCTGCGCGTTCCCCGAGATCCCGCCCGCTGGCGACATGGAGATCGAGCTGGCCTTCGGCAATCTGGATTTCGCCCGGCCGCTGTGGCTCGGCACCGCGCCAGGCGACACAGATCACATCTATGTGATGGAGCAGGGCGGCCGGATTCTGGTCTTCGACGATGATCGAGAGGTCGATGAGACCGAAGTCTTCCTCGACTTGTCGGTCAGCCGTGCGGGCAACGAAGAGGGGCTGCTGGGGCTGGCATTTCACCCTGATTACGCCGAGAACGGCCGCCTGTTCTTGTACTACTCCGCGAGCAACCCACGGCGATCAGTCATCAGCGAGTGGTCGCGAGACCGGAACAACCCGCTCCGAGTCGACCCGGCCTCCGAGCGGATCATCCTCGAGGTGGGGCAGCCCTTCAGCAATCACAACGGCGGGGACATGCACTTCGGCCCCGACGACTATCTCTACATCAGCCTCGGTGACGGCGGCTCGGGCGGTGATCCTGAGAACCATGGTCAGCGACCCACCACCCTGCTCGGCAGCGTGCTGCGCATCGACATCGACAACGTCTCTCCGGGCTGCAACTACGGCATCCCCCCGGACAACCCCTTTGCCGTAGGGAATGGCTGTGCAGGCGGTCAGGAAGGCCGGCCCGAGATCTGGGCATGGGGTCTGCGCAATGTCTGGCGCATGAGCTTCGACCGCAGCACCGGCGAGCTCTGGGCCGGTGATGTGGGTCAGGGCGCCTACGAAGAGATCGACATCCTCGAGGGCGGCCGCAACTACGGCTGGAACCAGGTGGAAGGCTTTGCCTGTTACCGACGCGGGTGCGATCCGAGCGCATATGCGGATCCGGTGTTCGCCTATGGCCGCGGTGAGGGGCAGTCCATCACGGGCGGTTACGTCTACCGTGGCCCCGACTTCCCCGAGCTCTATGGTGCCTACATTTATGCGGATTATCGCAACGGTCGCATCTGGGCCCTGCGCCTGCGGCCCGGCGCCGAGCCTGTGAACACCCTGCTCGTGGACACCCCGGTCCGCATCGCCAGCTTTGGCGAAGACATCGATGGCCGCCTCTACTTCACCGCCTTCGACGGCCACATCTGGGGCCTTCGCCGACGAGCTCAGGGCCCCGAGGTCCAGCCCCTGCCTCCGCGCCTGAGCGACACGGGCTGCTTCGACGATCTCACCGACATGGCACCTGCTGCAGGGGTGATCCCCTATCAGCTGAACGTGCCCTTCTGGAGCGACAACGCCCGGAAGTCCCGCTTCGTAGCGATGCCAGAGGGCGGCGCCGCCACATACACCGAGACCGGAGCCTTCGAGTTCCCCCTGGGCACAGTGGTCATCAAGCACTTCGAGATCGACGACGCCGCAGGCAACAGCCGCCGACTCGAGACCCGGTTCATGGTGCACCAGCCCACGGGCTGGCAGGGCTACACCTACCGCTGGAACGCCGAGCAGACCGACGCTGTGCTTCTCACTGGCGCCATGGACGAGGTGGTGAGCGGTCCTGAGGGTGAGCAGACCTGGCACTACCCTGCCCGCTCGGACTGCGACGGCTGTCACACAGAAGCTGCGGGGCACGTGCTGGGGTTCCGAGGTCAACAGCTCGACCGCACCATGGTGTACGGCGATGTGCAGTACCCCCAGCTCGAGGCCCTCTCCGAGGCTGGCCTGCTCTCCGGCGATCTGCCCGCTGAGCGTCAGGCGTTCCCCCGCCTCAACGACAACGCGGTGCCCCTCGCCGAGCGGGCGCGGGTGATGCTCGACGTGAACTGCGCCATGTGTCACCAGCCTGATGGGCCAGGGAACGCCACCATCGATCTACGGGTGGAGACGCCCTTTGCCGAGCAGCGCCTGTGCAACGCCGAGCCCGGTCAGGGCGATCTGGGCCTCGCCGGCGCCCGCATCGTGGCCCCCGGCGAGCCAGCACGCTCAGTGCTGCTGCAACGTATGTCGGTGCTCGGTGAAGATCGCATGCCCCCAGTGGGCAGCAACGTGGTCGATGCCGAAGGTGTGCGCTTGATCCAGAGTTGGATCGAGTCGATGAACGGCTGCGAGTAACCCGGTATCAGATCAGGCTGAGTCTATAGGTCCGCGCACCACCCGAACTCGGCCCGCTGTCCGGGACCGATCACCGCGTTCCACTCCACCCCGGTGAACCGCACCCGCCCACTGTCGGCCGTGCGGTTGGCGTTCCACAGGTTGATGATCGTGCCTTCGACGTCGGCCTCGACCGCCCACTCCAGATCATCCTCCGTCACGTTGACGACCACCGCGTTCATGCACACGCCCGTGGGCCAGCGGGAAGCCTCGCGCAGATCGAGCTCTGCCCCCTCGGCGGTGGGACCAGGCTCTGGCTCGGGCTCCGGATCCACCATCACGGGGGGCGGCTCGACCACCTCACCGGGCTCGGTGGGCACCAGATCTGCTCCAGGCACGTCTTCTTCGGTGTCTCCGCCAACGCGCAGACGGAAATGGCTCGTGGCGGTCAGTGCTGGCAGCACGTCCGACAGCTGTGCGAGGCCGTCGCCTGCGATGTGGTTGATGTAACACGCCATCGGCAGCGCATCGTCGATGCCGAAGCCATAGCGGATCCATTGCCGCACATAGCAATCGCGCACGGCTGGCGCCTCACCCAACGCAGCGCCGAGCTCGGGCAGACCGTCGATGAGGATGTCGTCCCCCTCGGTCTGCACGATACGCCCGCTGGCGTCGATGGGGTGAACACCGTCCAGATCGCGGTAGCGGCCGATGCCATCGAAGTGCTCGAAGGCGAAGCCGATGGGATCAATGAGGCGGTGACAGCCCGAGCACGCCGCGTCGCTGGAGTGCTGGCTGTAGCGCTCCCGCGTACTGCGGGTCGGATCTACAGGTGGTGGCGCGGTGTCGAGGTTCGCCGGCGGATCAGGCAGCTTCTGACACAGCATGCGCTCCCGCACCATCAAGCCACGGTGGATCGGCGAGCTGTTGGCTGGCAGCGCGTGGGTCGTCAGCACGCTGCCATGGCTCAAGATGCCGCCATAAGGGCTCGCGCTGAGATCGACCTCTCCCCAATCCCCCATCGCCTGCAGGCCATAGTGATCGGCGAGACGCGGCGACATCGCCCGCTGCTGCGCCGTGAACAGCTCTCGCAGCCCACCGCCCTCGGTCCAGAGGGTGGCGACGAAACGTCGGGTCTCTTCGGCCATATCGGCCCGCAGCTCGGCGGTCAGCTCAGGATAGACCTCGGGATCCCGAGGCACGACCGACAGGTTCTCGAGTTCTAACCAGCGATCCGCGAACCGGATCATGACCCCGGCGCTCCGCGGATCAGCGAGCAATCGATCTGCCTGGGTGGCGATCTCGGCGGGGTCGAGCAGGCGGCCATCTACGGCGCGATCCCACAACTCGTCGTCGGGGGTGGTTTGCCAGAACAGGTAGCTCAGCTCCGCGGCGATCTCGAAGGAGGTGAGTGCGAAGCCCCCGTCGACCCGCCGGCCCAGCTCGCTGCGATACAGGAAGTGAGGTGACTGCAAAAGCGCGGCGATCATCCACCGCGCACCGACCTCGCGGCTCTCCTCTGCGCCGATGGCGTAGATGTCGAGGTAGCGAATCTGCTCTTCGGGAGTGAGCGGTCGCCGCAGCAGCCTCGCACCGAGACCCGCGAGTGTGGTCTGCATGCACGCCTGGCTGGGCGCACAGTCGAGCAGACGCCCGAGGTCGACCTGCTCGGCGATCTGCTCGGCGGCGAGTCGGTACTGATCCGCGAGCAGGCTGGTCACCGTCAGCGCGTCGGCGTTGTTGTCGAAACCGTGCACCACCCGATCGGCGGCGAAGGCCTCTTCGGCCTCGTAATCCACCCCCAGCAGATCGTGCACCGTGTGGGTGTACTCGGCGTGGCTGAGGCGGCGCAGCGCGCGGTGACCAGGAGGCGGCTCGGAGCAGTCTGCAGGGGCTTCGGGGGGCTCACGATCAGGATCAGTGGGCTCGCCACAGGCGTCGCGGGCGCCCGTCAATCGATCGGCGAGGTGGACCAGATCACGGTACCCCTGGCTGCCCACCGAGAGCACCATGCCACCCCCGTGGCCGTCCGGGTGTGTCGCCGTGGGCTTGAGGAGCAGGATCGGCGTGTCGCGTACACGCTCGTCGGCGAGCACGGCGAGGGCGTCGAGATCAGCTTGCACATCTACGGGGCCCTGCAAGAGCAGGCGGGTGCCACCGGCGACCCCCTCGGCGACGTGACAGGTGACGCAGGTGGTGCTGAACGTCGGCTGCCACACCTGCTCGAGGTAGAAGTCTTCGGTGGAGACACAGTCAGCGGGCCCTGCATCTGCGCCGGGCACCCCTGGACCGGCGTCCGACCCCGGCTCTCCAGACCCGGCATCTACGTTGGGATCATCACGCCCGGCGTCTGGACTCGGCGCCTCTGGCCCCGCATCAGCACCGGGCATTTCCCCCTCAGGTCCGGGGCTCGAAGCGTCAGCACCGGGTACGGGCTGCGTGTCTGCCTGCTCAGCATCTTCAGAGCAGCCGATCAGTGCGAAGAGCATCAGGCCAATCGACAAACGATGCATCACATCACCCCCGCCAGACCACCACTCGCCGTACTCGGATCACCAAAGGTGTCGAGGGCCATGCCGAACATCCGGGTCAGGCTGACCAGCAGCTTGCTGTGAGAGTCGCCGTTGAAGTGCAGGTAACGCCCGCCGTTCACGGCGCCCGCCAGCACGAAGGGCACATCCTCCGTCACGTGCAACCGCGGATCACCCATCTCCTTGCACCACATCACCACCGTCGAATCGAGCAGCGTGCCCCCCGTCTCGGGATCATCCGTGGCCGCGAGTCGGTCGAGCAAGTGGGCAAAGCGACCTGCCACCCATCGCTCGGCGGTGACGAAGTCCTGCACCTTCTCGATGTGATTGTCATTGGCGTGGGACAACGAGTGATGCCCGTCGACGTTGCCGGCCCAGGTGAAAACCACCGGGCTGATGGAGTGACTGAACTGAACCGTCGCCACATGGGTGAGCCCACAGGCGAGGGCGGTGACGGCGAGATCGATCTGGGCCTCGAGGAGGGCCGGGCCGTTGTCGTTGATGTTCGGCTGGAGCGCATCTGGCGCTTCGGGGGCGGCGCAGTCGCCGACCTCGCTGAACAGGCTCTGCTCGACGCTGCGAATGGAGGCGAGGTGGGCCTGGAGCTTGATCTGCTCCGCCCGGCCGACGCGGCGGTGCAGATCAGTCAGCTCTGCCCGCTGGGTGTCGAGGATGCTCTGGCGCAAACGGCGCAATCGCGCCTGGGCATCGGCGTCGCCTGCCAGATCGCCGAACATGCGCCCGAAGGCCCGTCGTGGATCCCAGTCGGGGTGCACGAGCTCACCGGGGCCGCGGTAGCAGATCCGCGTCTGCGCCTGGGCGCCCCAGAGATCGGTGAGCACCCCGAACTCCAACGAGGGGAACCGATCACCACGGCCGATGTGTTCGGCGATGACTTGATCGACAGACATGCCCCGGGTCGGCGTGTCGGCGCCGCCGTGGTTCGTCAGCATCGCCGACTGCCCACCTTCGTGGTTCGTGCCGGTGAAGAAGTTGACCCCATCGACGATGAGCAGGCGCTCACGCCATCGCTGGAGCGGCTCGAGCACCGAGCCTTCGCGCAACACGAAATCGCGCTCTCCGCCACCTGGCCGCCAATGCTGGTGGATGCATCCATTGGGTGAGGAGAAGATCAGCAGCCGCCGCGGGCCTTCGGGCACCTGCGCCCGTGCGTCGCGTGTCAGCAACTGGCAAAAGGGCGCGGCGAGCAGTGATGCCCCCAGGCTCTGAACAAACCCCCGTCGGGTCGTTGACACAGTGCCTCCTCTGTCACATGTAGCGATTTTGATGCGTTTGGAGTCTACCAGATCGTGCTCTGCATTCGTATTGAGTCGGGAGGACGCAGGATTGAGGTCAGAGTTCGGGGGCGAAGAGCGCAGGCGATGCCAAAGTATCGTCGAGCATCTTCAACCTCGAAATCTGACCTCAAGACAAGTACTCACACTCAATCCGAATGCAGAGCACGAAGAGGCAGGAAACCGGGGTCTACAGGGTGAGCCTGGCAGTCAGTGCTCACACCTCGTCGCAGTACTCCGCCACATACTGCTCAGCGGAGATCAGCTCTCGTGCGCTGACGTCTGCCTCGATGTCTGCGCCCCACTCCCCGGCGGCAGCCTCCGAGCCAGCGGTGAGCTGCATCAGCTCGGCGCCGAAGCCGGACCCGTACGAGAACGCCGTCATCGGCGCCCCCTCGGCGAGCCCCCTCAGGGCACAGGCCACCGAGATCCAGAGCCCTGCGGTGTAGGCGTTCCCCGTGAGGCGGTTCCAGGTGAGGCCCGGGGCCACACGCTCGTGCCAGAAGGTCTCTCGATCTGCCTCGGACCAGCCCTGGGCCTCGGCGACCGCCCATACGGCCTTCTTCACCATCTTGGGGAACGGCACGTGGAAGCTGGCCCGAGCGAGGTTGCGGGCATCGACGTGGGCTTCGATGCCCATGGCCTCGAAGCAACGCACGGCTGCGCGGTTGTAACACTCGAGGCTGAACTTGCCGTCGACATGGGGGTAGGCTTCGCCCACGGGGCGCCAGAAGTCGAAGGCAGGCTCGCTGTAGGCCCAGGTCAACGGCGACACTGAGGCCACACGGGGGGCGCCGACCACCATGGCCACGGCGCCGGCGCCTTGCGTAGGCTCTCCAGGGCTCGCCGGGGCATAGCGCGCGACGTCAGCAGCGATCACCAGCGCGGCCTTCCCCCGGGCATTCCCCGAGCGACGCCACTCCATGGCCTGCAACAACGCCAATGTGCCGCCATAACACGCGTGCTTCACCTCGTAGCTGCGCACTTGGCCCGACACGCCCAGATCGTCCGCCACCCAGGCGCTCAGCGGGCGGCTCATGTCGATGGCGCTCTCAGTGCCCACGGCGATGAGCCCGATGTCGGCGAGATCACCGCCCCACCGTTCGAGGGCACGGCGCGCAGCGCCCGTGGCCAGGTCAGCGACCCCCTCACCGGGGGCACAGAGCGCGATGGTGTCGAGATCGAGCCCCTTGCGGTACTTCGCCGGATCCACGCCCCGCAGCTCGGCGAGGGCTTCGACGGAGAGGGCTCTGCCGGGCAGCTTGAGGCCGATGGAGGCGATGCCGGTGGCCGGCGGCGGGGCATAGAGAGTCATGTACTCGCTCCTTCACGGGTCATGGGCCAGGGATGACCTCGGGACCCTCGGGTTGCAGAGGAGGGAGCATAAAGCGTGGAGATGAGAGGCAGATGAAAGCCCCGTGAAGTGTTGATGAGGTGGGGATTTACGTCGCTGACTCAGCGCATATTTCATCGCACGGGCGGCGAGCGCAGGGATGTCAGGCCCTCTATGTCAGGACCTCTTGATCACCGTCAGGGCTCTCCACGCCATCGAAGGCCAGCGCTCTACGGGCACCTGCTTCTCGGCGCACAGGTGGATCAGATGGGCCACCTCGGGATCTTGAGGATCCCGAACCACCACCCGGTGCGGGATGCGGCGCAGCACCGCTCGGGTCGCCTCTCCTGCCCCGGGTTTGAGGCGGTTGAGATGTTCAACGTCGAACCGCGCCATGGCCTCGACGATACAGGCCTCGCTCACTGCATGACGCGCCAACCGACGGGCTGAGGTCCACGCAGGCAATGGTGCGTCAGCTTCGAAGCTGCGGGCGACGTGGTCCGTGATCGTATCGACGAATGCCAGTGAGAGATCGTGGGGCGCCCATTCACTGTAGAACCGGCAGCCGTGGAACCCGCCGGAGGCGATGACCGCGTCGTTGAGCACCGTGCGGCTCACCAGGCCCGACACCACGGCGTTCAAGATGGCCGAGGGGATGACATAGTCTTCTTCTGTGGCCGCCCAGTCCGCCACCCCCGCCAGATCTGCCAGGACCAGCAGACGATCAGGCACAGTGATCCCGCGACGGGTCGTGTACGTCGACAGAGCCTCGGTGAGGGTCTTGCGGATCGCCCCCTTCCCCGTCCAGCCGTCCACGAAGACGAGCCGCTCGGGGCCGTGGGCCTCGAGGATGTGATCCATCGCCACCGCGTCGATGCCTCGATCTCGAATGATCGACACGCTGTAGTGAGGCCCATCGACGCCGAGCATCTTCAGGGCGCGGCGCAGCAACACCCCCACCGGAGTCCCTGCCCGGGCGAGGCTCACAAGCACCGGCCCGGGGCTCAGTGTCTGATCTGCGTACAATGTGCGGGCGAGGGCAGCGATATGACGACCCATCAAAGGGCCGTTCCGGCGCAGGGCCGCCTCGTAATGGCCAAGGTAGGCCGTTGAAGGCGGTGACTCTGGGGGCAGCAGCTCGCTGTAGTGGCGCTGCCCGGACTGCATCAGCTGCTCCCGCAGCGCCGCAGGGGTGGGCTCGAGTTCGAGGGGCTGCAGCAGGAACTGCACATCATCAGTGCGGTACGATCCGTGAAAGCTCACCGTGTAGATCCGGTCATGGCATCGGTCAGATGACGGAACAGATCGCTGTCCGTCGGGGTCATAGCCACATCACATCGAGCCAGAAACGGGTGATCTGCCGCAGAATCGCCCACGCCCAGGGTAAAGGGCGCCTCATGGCGTGCCTTGAGGTAATCCACGGCGTGGCCCTTCGTCAGTGGAGGCGGTGACAGCGCTGCGCTGTAATTGTGCACATAGAGGTGCCATCCCTCAGGGCGAAGCGTTTCAACATGTGCGTCGATCAAGCCACCGAAGAGCTCAGCATCACGGCCCATGTGTTTGGCGCACAGATACATGGGTACGCCCCTGTGGCCCACGACGCGGGTCCGCACCCTGCATCCAGCATCGACGCCCAACTGCCTCCAGTGTGCCTCGAGCGACTCCAGCTGTGCCGCATAGGGGGCCAGGGCCTCGGCCATCTGCCCACACCAGACCTCGTCGATTTGCCCGTCTACGGTGAGGAGCAAGCCGCCGCCACAGCACACCTGCTCATGATCGAAGGTCAGCTGCATACGCTGCAGGGCGTGCAGGCGCCGGGCCGTCACCGGGATCATGATCGTGTTGGCCTTGAGCCATGTGTAGAGGCCCCACTGCGCCGGGGTGCAATACCCTCCGGGGGTGCCCCGAGGATCGAGATAGGCCACACAGTGCGGGGTGGCGCCGAGGGCGCCGAGGCGACGCTTGCTCATACACAGCGTGTCGTCGAGATCGACGAAGGCCAGCGGCTTCATCATGACACCTCGGGCACCCAACGCCCGCCGGTGGCGTCGAGGAGCGGCCTGCAGGCTTCGGCGTCGTTCGACTCGTGACACACCCACACCGCATCCCAGCGGTCAGCCTCGAAGTTGTAGAGATGATCCCGAATGCCCTCGCCATACGCATCTGTGGTGGTGAACACGCTGCGGATGGGCCCTTCGAGGCGCACGGGGGCCCGGGTGGTGAACTGAAACCAGCCTGTTCCGCCCGCGGTGTCGACGGCCTCGGCGAGCCGAATGGCCCGGCCTTGATGCTCGCCGGCCCCCACGACGAGCACCCGCTCACCTGAGCGCACCCTCAACCCCAACGCCTCAAGGTCGATGGGCGCGGCCACGTGCTGCATGCCCAGGCGGCCTCCGTGGCGCGCCATGGCGCAGCGCACCTCGCGGCGGCCACCGACGACGTCGGGCATTTGAGGCTCGGGGGCGAGGCGTCGGGGCTCGAAGTCAAAGCGCCCCTGAGCGAGCGTGCTCACCTGCACGCCTCCGTCGCGCTGACGAGACCAGTCGCTCAAGGCCAGCGCCTTCACCGTGCTGCATTTTGGGAGCAGAGGCGCCAGGGCGCGCCAGACCCCCATCAAAGTGTCCCCCGTGGTGACCTCGTCATCGATGATCACCACGCTCTTGATCTCGGGCAGCGCAGACCAGAGCGGGCTCTCTGTTGTGGTGTACAGCGCATGCGCGGGGGCGTGGCTGTGCGCTTCCACGAATCGCGCCACGGGCTCGATGGGCAGACGCAGGCGCGAGGAATGCCACACGTACACATCATCGAGGCCACGCCGGGCTCGATAGGTCCGATGCACACCCAGAGCCAGCGCCACCCCGGCCTCGGCCACACCGAGGCACAGCACCGGGCCCGGCAAATCGACAGGCAAGTGTTCGGCGAGCAATGTGCACGCCTGGTGGAGGCGCTCTGGCTGTGCAGGCATATAACGCCCTATCACCGTCGACACGAACAGGAAACCACGGCGAGGGTTCTCTCGGGCAGCAAAGCGCAGCGTGTCGCGCATCGCTGGATCCACCGACTGCATTTCGACGGTGAGCGTGCCGGTGGACAATTCGACGTACATGGGTGAAGCCCCCGGTGGGCTCATGCGGTGTGGGGCACTCAACATGGGGCGCAGTAGAACAGAATCGAGACAGGGCGACCAGCCATCGTGTGGACGGGGCTCTGTTCAGGTGAGCAAGGCCACGATCCCGCCATGGGCAGCGAGCTCTGGCCGCTCGTCGAGATATTGCAACGCGGCTTTGCTCCACGACGCCAGCTCGACGCACTCGTCGACGAGATCCACAGCGAAGAGGGCATCATCGCCACAGCTTGGGCAGATGCGGTGGCCCGCCTCGAAGACGCTGCCACAGCAGCGACAGCGCTGCCCTGGCGCCTCGAACGTGCGAGCGATGAGCACCACCCGCACAGCGCTGCGTTTGAGGGCGCGCATGACCTCGGAGATGCCCGCGACAGCCCCTTCACCGTGAGCGAGGGCGGCGGAAGCCTCAGCCCACAGCGCCTGCTCCTCTGCCCGCTCGTCGGCACCGTCATGGGTGATCTCGTCGAGATACTCGGTGATGGGGCGTACGTAGGGGCTCGCGTCGAGCCAGACCCCAGTGTTCAAAGATGCTGGCACGTGCACCACCTCGAAGACGTCGAGGGGTACACACACAAACACGCACACCGTGCCCGAGTCGGGCAGCGAGCAATCGTCGAACCACGCCTGCAGCCCCTCGAGGGCCTCGGCAAGGGCATCTGACTCTTCAGCATGCTCTGCAACAGACATGTGCAGTCTGCCGAGCTCGCCCTCGAAGGGGGACACACCTTCGGGGGCGCGCACATATACGCTGAGGAAAGTTCGCGAAGAGGCGTCGAAGCCGATCAAGCCGCGCAGATCGAAGGCGTCGACGGGGGTGGGGGAAGGGTGAGACATACCCTGCAGCTTACCGACCCTGCCAGGTCCAGTAACGCTCCTCGGTGTTCTCGTTGCGGGCGGCGAGGAAAGGCAGCTTGGTGATGCCGTACCGCTTGGCCCAGCGCTTCATCGAGCCCGTGAGGCCACCCATGCCGCGGGGGCTGCTCAGCTCGAGGATCTCCACCGCCTCGGAGAGGGTGAGAGAGCCGGCCTTCTCAAGCTCCTCGAGGAACTTCTTGGAGTTGTCGGGCAGCTGGTTGAACCACTTGTCGTAGCGCTCGTCGTCGGAGAGCCCGGCGATCTCCTGGGCAGCAGGATCAGGCTTGGGCTCTGCGCGCTTGCGGGGCTTGCGGGGCTTCTTTGCTGGCTTGGCCGGGGCAGCCTCCGCAGGCGCCGCAGCAGCGGCCATGTATTCGGCGCCAAGGGAGACCTGCTTTACAGCGGGCTCGACCTTGGGCGCAGCCGCCGCCGGCGCAGCATGCCCCCCAAGGCAGCTGACCAGCCGTGCGAGTGCTTCGGCCACACCAGGCTTCTGCATCGCTTCGAGCGGAATATTGACATTGATAGACAAGAGAACCTCATTTCTAGACAGTTGATGCCCCCGCATCGGCGGGCATCATGCACATTTTCAGGTGGCTTTACAATTTCCAATGTATTGAAAGTCTGTATTTGACGGTGCTTCCCCCCTCCCTGGTGCCCCGTACATACAGTGACTCGCAAGTCACAGATACCTTCAACATCACACCGTTGCGACGTTTTCGCAAAATTTCAACAATTGGGTCGGACCATTCCGGAGAATAGATGTAGGTCCAGGTCAGAACGGACCATACAACGCTTCGATGTCGGGGTTGAGAGCCAGGGCCCGAGCCTTGAAGGTTGCGGCCTGCTCTGGCGCTCCGCCGAGCCTCGCCGCCCGGGCCGCGAGCCAGTGCAGGCGCGGCAAATGCCAGTCTTCTTTGAGAGTTTTCTGAAGCACGGCGAGGGCCTCCGGGGCTCTATCAGCATCGATGAGCGCCGCAGCGAAGCGCCCTTGGGTCTCTGGATCATGGCGCTGAGCGGCCTCGGCCTGCAGTTGAGTCAGCGCATTGCGCCGGGCCTCTCCCGTGAGCAATTCGACACAATGCCCCGCCATGGCCTCGGGATACTTCTCCATGAGGATTTGAGCCCTCTCCCCGGCCTTGGCCTCGTGCTTTTCTGCCTGCTCGCTGCGGGCCAGTGCCCGTAACACACCGGCGAGGGCCCCGTGATACTCGGGGTGATCGACCAGGGCGATGGCCTCTTCATAGAGCTTCACCGCCCGCTGGCGGTCGCCGACGAGGGCGTTCACCTCGGCCAAATGCTCGACCACCATGGGATATCCCGGCGCCCGGGCATACGCCGCCTCGAGGAACAGCTTCGCCTCGGCGTATCGTCCGTGCTCGATGCGCAACAATGCACGTTGCACATAGAGCCACGCGAGGGGTACGGGAGACACATCCCGATACAGTGTCTCAGCCCGAGCGAAGGCTTTGTCAC
Source organism: Bradymonadia bacterium (assembly GCA_046290225.1). Classification (GTDB taxonomy): domain Bacteria; phylum Myxococcota_A; class Bradymonadia; order UBA7976; family UBA1532; genus JBKAGE01. The sequence continues at coordinate 32,443 of JBKAGE010000007.1, forward strand.
CGGCGTCAAAGCCACCTCTGCGGGCCAGCACGTGTCCGAGGCGAGACACTCGATACAGATCAGGGCGAGACTTCGCCAACGCGGTGAAGGCAACGGTGGCAGCCTTGAACTCGCCTCGATGCCACATCAGCTCTGCCTTGAGCTCCTCGAGGCTGGGGTGCCTGGGCGCCACCGCTTCGAGGGCGGCGACGTCGGCGGCCAGCGCGGTCCACTGATGCAGGGTGAAGCGTGCCTGAGCCCTGAGCGCGAGCAGCCCGGGCGCCTTGGGTGCCTTCTCGAGGGCGAGATCGGCGATCTTCACCGCTCGGCCCACCATCTCCACATCACCGAGGATCCGACCGAGGGTGAGCAACTTCTCGGCGCTGAGTTTGAGCGTGGCGGGGGTCGGGCGACGCTGAGCCGCCACCTGGCTGGTCTTCACCTGGGCCTTGAGGTTGCGGATGAAGATGCGCCAGTCGGTGGTGGCGAGCTCCTGGGGTGTCCGCGGTCGGGACAACAGCCGGCTCGGCGCTGCGAGAGGCGCTCGCTTCGCCGGGGAGATGTCCCGCGTCTTCTCAGTGACCTTGCCCTTGGCTGTGCTCGACTCGGCCTTTGAGGCGCCCTGGCCGCTCGACTGAGCGGTGGAGCCCGGTTTACGGGGCTCGCACGCCCACGCGGTGAGCGCCCACACAACACATATACTGAGAAGACGCACGGTCATCATGACGACTCCAGACGACATCGAAGGTGAGGGTGTAACGGAAGGGAGATCACGGAGCAACCACCAAGGCGCTCCGTAATCTCGTCACAGCGCAGAGCGTACTCAGTTGTCGATGACTTCTTCGTCCACAGCGGGCAGGTAGGGGAACGCTCCGGAGAACGGCAGATCGTTGGCATCGACGGCGTCGGTGACCGTGGTGGTCCCGGTGGCGTCGACGAGGACCTGTAGGGTGAGGTCCATGACGTCCTGCTCGAGGGTACGACCGCCGCAGTTCTCCATGTCGCCGAGCTCCAGGGCAAGGTAACCGTTGCCGCAGAAGTCACGGGAGATGTCGATGAGCAGCACGTCGTTGGCCAGCAGCGCGCCGAGGCCCGCGCGGTCATCGGCGAGGAAGCCGTTCATGTCGTTGCCGTCGAGGCCGTCGACGAACTCCAGGGCCGCCACCATCTCGTCGACGAACTGTGCACCGTCGGCGGGACTGGCGCGGTTGAAGGCGTCCTTGTTCTCGCTGCTGATGAGCGCGGTGTTGATGGCCGGGCGGCCCATGCGGTCGATCTGACCGGTGGGCAGACCACAGACGCCCCCGCCGAGAGGACCGGCGATGTCGCAGGACAGCTCGGAGCTCTCGGGCATGGCAGCAGCCTGGCTGGCGTACAGCAGACGGCACTGCACGGTGTCGCCCATCTGGTCGCCGATGGCGCCGTTGTCGGGGATCTGCATGCACTCGGTGAGGCAGGCATCGGCGTTCTCGTACGTGCCAGCGCAGTTCTCCAGCATGAGACCGCAGTAGGTGTCACACAGGGGGGCTGGGTTGTCGACGCACACGCCGCCGCCGTCAGGGCCGGCATGGGGGCAGTGGAAGAACGGATCGACCTGACCCGCCACCTCAGCGTGGTAGATGCGGCACTGCACAGTGTCGCCGGTGACGTCTGCATCCATGCCGTCGAAGCTGTAACCCATGCAGGTGTTCATGCAGCCGTCGCGGGTCTCGAACTGCGCGTCGGAGCCGGTGCACGAGGCATCGAGCAGATCGCAGTACTGGGTGCACAGCACCTCTTCGATACTGGCGTCGGGCACCATCATGTCGGGCTCGGGCTCACCGCCCATGCCGCCCTCACCGCCCATGCCGCCTTCGCCGCCCATACCGGCTTCACCGCCGGCGCCGCCCATGCCGGCCTCGCCGCCGGCACCGCCGCCCGCTTCGCCGCCCATGCCAGCTTCGCCGCCAGCACCACCGCCACCAGCGCCGCCCACGACACCGCCGGCACCACCAGCACCAGCAGCGCCAGTGTCGTCACCGTCGTCACAGGCAGCGAGGGAGATCGCCAGAGCACACACGCTCAGGCTGTACAGCCATTGCTTCATCTTGATGCCCATCAGTTGCTGCTCCGATCCAGACCGTTACGGACGGTCACGCCCTGCACCTCGAGGCGGGTGGCGAGGCCGAAGATCTCGTTCTTCACGTCGACCACGATGGTCAGGGCCCCGAGGCCTGCGAAGAAGTCGGTGCCCATCTCGTCGACGAGCAGCCCCACCTGAGCAGGATCACCCACGACGGTGTTGAAGGCGTCGAGGTCGAAGAAGAAGGGATCGTCGCGCAGGCCGGCGAAGATGCGCATGTTGTCGAGCAGCGCGTTGCCGGGCTCCACAGCGTTGAACATCACACTGTCGGAGACCTCGCTGGGGCCGGTGCAGGTGATCTCCTGCATCTCGACGCCCGAGGCGGTGCAGACGATGTCGAGCTGGTTGTCGGTGCCCGACTCCTTGATCCGGAACTCGTAGCTGACGTTGGTGGAGAACCGGCTGGTCTCGTCGGCCAGGGGCACCACGGTCATCACGAAGACCGTGCGGCTGGCGTTCACCGCCGCAGGATCGAGGCTGCGGAACACGTAGACATCGTTGATGTCGGCGGCGGGGTCGGCGGCGGCCCCGGGGGAATCAAGGTGGTCGGCACTGTTCGCCGGAACGGCCAACAGCATCATGCCCGCCAGTGCCCCTTTAAGGGCCCGGCGCAAATGCCTCCTCATCAAATCACACCTCCCGTGTGTGGGTCGTTGGTCCTGAACGGATTGCAAATTCAGAACTCTGCATCAAATTCCGGTTCCTCTACGCCTTCGTCGAGGCCAGCGTCAAGGGGCTCCCACCCCTGGCAGCTGGCATATCGCTCGACCCAGGCGCGTACATCGAGATAGGCCGGATCTTCCTGACTCAAGAACTTGGTGCCGCCCCCATGGAGCAGCCCACCTGCTTCGATCTTCAAAGGTTTCAGCAACAGCAGGCTGTACTCGGGGCGTTCGATGTCGACGTAGCCGGCCTCGAGGATGGAGGCGAGGGTGGCCTCAGCAGAGGCGGCGTCTCCCCCACCCTCTTCGGCAAAAATCAGCCACATCGGGGGGTTGCCCACGTCGGCGAGCAGCCCGCCCTCCACATGACAATGCTCGCAGCGGCCTCTCCACCGCATGACCTGGGCCCGGAACGAGCCCAGGAGCCCTTCATCGTCACAGAGGCCGAAATCAGGGCCCACGTACATATCCTCAGGCTCGCCACAGTCCCCTACGGGGCACGGATCAGCATCAGGGGCACCGGCGTCGAGGCCTGCGTCGAGATCGACACCGCCATCGGGGGCGGGGCCCCCACATGGATGCTCGCCCACATCGGCACAGGCCGTGGCGTGACATGAGGCGCTGTATTCGATCCACGCGCGAAAGCCCTCATACTCCGCCGCCACCACCTCTGGAGGCACCATGGCCTCTTCTGGGGCCTCTCGACCGCGCTCGATCCAGCTGAGCAGAGTGCTCTCCTCAGGGTCGTCGAAGTTCACGAGGCCCCGATCGAGAAAACACGCCATGGTGGCGCAGGGGGTCTCCTGCACGAGGGACTCGAGGTCGATGCCCGGTAAGTGGCACCCATTGCAGCTCGAGGGCTGATCGTCGGTGAGGATGGGCTCGATGTACCGGGTGTACTGCGCCAGGGACTCTTCGACGTCACATGTCAGGCCGGCGTCGAGCGTCGCATCATGCTGCACCACGCTGGCATCACGAGGCACCACCATGGCGTCGCGCATCCTCGCGTCGGGCACAGCTGCATCGTGCACGGGAACGCCGAGATCGAGCGCCCCCGAGGCTGTGGCGTCAGGGCTTTCTTCTTCGCTGCAGCCACTCAGGGCCAGCAGGATGCACGCGATGGCGAGTCGATGCATGGGATCCGTCGAAGGGTAATCGTCGGTGCAGTGTATGGATCTGTGGGGTTTGATGCCAATGGTCGTACAACACGTTTGCATCGCCCCTGCCCTCCGGGCCACCCTCGGTCCGCCGACCCCCTCCGACGCCCCAGAGGAGTAGCCCAATATGCGCCAGACCCTATGGGTCGTCGCTTTGACGTGCCTCACAGCCTGCAACGAAGACCCTGCGTCTGACGCTGGGACCGGGTCGAACGATGCCCGCCCGACAGATGCTGCGCCTTTTGACGCCACAGGCCATGAGGACGGTGGCAGCCCTGATGCCCGTGAGGCTGATGCGTCGATGTCAGAGGTGGCCGATGCAACCCCACTCGATGCCGAGCACGTCGATGCAGGACTCGTCGACGCAGGCATCACTGACACCGGCACATCCGACGCAGACATCACCGACCTGGGGCCCCTCGATGCCGAGGTGCCCGACGCCGAGCCCGTGGATGCCGCGCCGAGGCCCGACGAGGCCCTCGTCACCCGCTATTGCAATTGTGTCTTCCTCAATTGCCACGACCTCTATCACGAGGTGTGGGGCGAAGATGAAGTCACCGCCCGCCTCACCTGTCTAGAGGTCGGAGCAGAGCTGCCACTGGCGGAGATGCCCGTAGAGCAGGGCGACGCCATCGAGTGCCGGCTGCATCACTGCGCCCTCGCCGTCAACGAGCCCGAGCGAGCGTGCCCCGCCGCGCTGGGCCAGAGCCTCTGTGTGGAAGATCAATGAGCGAGCAGAAGATCCCCATTACCCGCCCGTTCTTCGACGACGCCGAGCAGATCGCCGTCAGCGGCCCGCTCAGCAGAGGCTGGGTAGCTCAGGGGCCGGAGGTCCAGCGCTTCGAAGCCGCCGTGGCTCAATATACCGGCGCCGCCTTTGCCGTGGCGTGTACCTCGGCCACCACGGGGCTGCATATGGCCCTCGCCGCCCTCGACATCGGCCCCGGCGATGAGATCATCGTGCCCGCCTTCACGTGGGTCTCCACAGCCAACGCCGTGCGGTTCTGCGGCGCGACGCCAGTGTTCTGCGACATCGATCTCGACACGTTCAATCTCGATCTCGATACATTGCCGCGACATCTCGGACCCAAGACCCGGGGCATCATCCCCGTGCACCTGTTCGGCAACCCCCTCGACGTGGAGCAGCTCGCGTCGATCGCCGGCGACGTGGCCATCGTGGAAGACGCCGCCTGCGCCCTGGGCACCACGTTGAGAGGCCGCCATGTGGGGCTCACCGGTGATTTGGGCGTCTTCAGCTTTCACCCGCGCAAGATCATCACCACCGGCGAGGGGGGCATGGTGTTCGGCAGCGACGAGGCATGGCGCCCTCGCCTGAAATCGTTGAGAGATCACGGTGCGTCTCTGGGGACCGAGATCAGGCAACGACAGGCAGGTGCACCACCGCCCATCGACTTCGACACGCTGGGCTACAACTACCGCATGACCGATCTGCAGGGCGCCATCGGCGTGACGCAGATGGAGAAACTGCCCGGGATCATCGAGGCGCGCACGACGCAGGCACAGCGCTATCACGCGGGCCTCGCCGATTTGCCCTGGCTGCAGCGCCCCACGACGCCACCAGGGGGTGTGCACAGCTGGCAGGCCTATGTCTGCCTCTACCAGCCCGAGGCCCCGAGCCTCGAGCGGGTCGACGCCATGTATCAGGGCCGCAATCAGCTCATGCACCGTCTGCACGAAGCGGGCATCGCCACCCGACCCGGCACCCACGCGGTGCACACCCTGGGGCTCTATCGTCGGCTCTACGATCTCACCCCGGCGAGCGCCCCCCGGGCGTGGATGGCTGATCGGTTGTCGCTGGCGCTGCCGCTCTACCCCGGCCTCACCAAGGCGCAGCAGGACTACGTCATCGACACGCTGAGAGCCCTCGGCCCGCAATGAGCTGGTGATCCCACCTCACCTCCGAGACCCCACGCGCGAATTCTGGCAGGGCCACGAGCCAAAGCCCGAGCCGGCACGTGCCGAAACTCTCTCCAATGGGTCGACAGGCCACCCTCTGGTTAGGTAAACCCGTCCAGTCAACGAGCTGCGAGATGCACATGGATCTCAGGGATCTCGGTGATCGCTATCACATCGAGACCGAAATCGGCCGCGGATCAATCGGCATCATCTACCGGTCCCGGGACCGCCTGCTCGGGCGCCCGGTGGCGGTCAAGATGTTGCGCCCTGAGCTTCAGGACCGCGCCCGACAGCGCACGCGCTTCATGCGCGAGGCCCACCTGACCGGCCGACTCGGTCACCCCAACATCGTGCCCATGTACGACGTCGGCGCCCTCGACGGGGCGCCATGCCTCGTGATGGGGCTGCTCAGTGGCCTCTCGTTGCGCACGTACATCCGCACGCAGCGGGCGGCCACGGCGAAGATGCTCTCCTGGTTCACCCAGATTTGTAACGGCGTGGCCTTTGCCCACCGCGCGGGCATCATCCATCGCGACATCAAGCCCGCCCACGTGATCCTCGGCGAATATGGTCAGGTGGTGCTCACCGACTGGGGCCTCGCCAAGCAAATCCGCTCCACAGATGCAGGTCGTGAGGCCGAAGACGGCGTGGGACGAGGATCTCATCGCGAGCTGACCCGCCACGGCGACGTCATCGGCACGCCCGCCTATATGGCCCCGGAGCAGGCTGCTGGACGGCTGAACGATGTCGATCATCGGGTCGACATCTACGCCCTCGGGGCCATCCTGTACGAGATCCTCACCGGCACGCGGCCCTATGAGGCATCACGGTCCATCGAGGTGCTCCGGGCCATCCGCAAGGGTCCTCCAGAGCCTCCGTGCAGCCGCGCTCCGGATCGCGGGATCCCCCAAGCCCTCGAGTCAGCGTGTATGCAGGCCATGGCCCGGGAGCCCGCCGACAGGTTCGCCACCGCCCTCGAGCTGGCGGCGCAGATCGAAGCCTTCGTGGAGACCCACGGCGCAGGGCACAGCGGCGCCTACCCCGCGGTGTCGGGGCACACGCTGGTCGATCTCGTGCCCCCGCCCCCAGAGCAGGCCACAGCGAGCGTGCACTCCATGGGCGCCGACGAAGAGGCGGAGCGTCATCTGTCTCGGGGCAAAGCCGAAGCGCTGGCCTTCAACGAGCAGCTCAGTCAGGCCCGTCGGTACGACGAAGAGGCCGCCCGGCAGCTCGCCACTCTGCCTCGGCAGCCCGAGCTGACACAGCTGCAGGCAGTCTGGGGCCTCGAGAGCCAGGCCCGGGGCACCCTCGATCGCGCCGCCCACCACCTGGTGCAGGCCGCCGAGGCTCTGGAGCAGGCCGCCGAAGCTCCAGAGGTCATGCCCCGAGCGCGCCAGGCCCAGGCCCAGCTGCACCGCGACGCATGGCGGGCCGCCCGGGCCAGCGGTGATCCCATCAACGCCGACTACCACCGCAGCCGCGCCGAGGCCTTCGACGAGGGCCCTCTGCGCATGGAGCTCGCCAATCGCGCCACCCTCTCGGTGACGGTGGTGGGCGCGGAGCGCGATGGCTTGAGGGGCAAGATGGCCGTGGAGCTCGCCACGGTGGACGATCGGCCACCGGCATGGACGCCTGGCGCAGGCCTGCGACTGGGCGAGACTCCGCTCTCGGAGCGCATCATCACCGCCACCCGGTGTCACCTGAAGTTGATCCCAGCCATGGGCCCCGTGGTGGAGATGCCGCTGAACATCGAGCCCGGCAGCGCCGTGAGCTTGCAGATCTCGGCGCCTCCTCGAAAGGTACCTCCGGGCTTCATCTTCATCCCCGGCGGCCGCTTCACCCTCGGCGCCGACAGCGCCGCGCCAGGCGCATGTCGCCCTCGGCAAGTCACAGTCGAGCCCTTCATGATGGGGCGCACAGTGGTGACCTGGGAGTCGTACTTCAGGTTCCTCACCCACCTGAGCGAAGACGGCCAGGATCCGACGATGCACCTGCCCCGACATCACGATCGACTGCTCGTGGAGATGGTCCGGGGCCGGCCGCGCTGGAAGAAAGGGACCGAGCCTCCAGCAGGGAGCCCGGTGCGTTTCATCAGCCACGCCGACGCCGAAGCCTTCGCCCACTGGATGGGCCGCCGGCTGAACAGCAAGGTACGTCTGCCCACAGAGGCCGAGTGGGAGTATGCTGCGGGCGGGATCGACGGCCGCGCGTTCCCCTGGGGGGGCGGCTATGTGCCCGGCTTCGCCGACAACAGGCGCCGACGGGCCACCAGCCCATCAGCCATCGAGGCGTTCCCGGAAGATCGCAGCCCCTTCGGCATCGTCGGCATGGGGGGTGGGGTTCGAGAGTGGACCCTCACCAGTGCCGACGAGCCCGACCGGTTCTTGTTGCGCGGTGGCTCCTGGCGCGCGCGACCAGATCAGGTCAGAATCTGTGCCAGAGCCACGGCGGGCTCTGCTTTGACCCATGACGCCATCGGCATCCGTCTCGTCGTAGAGGTGCCGACGGCCCAACACGCTCACTCTACGGAGACGCGCTGATGCCCCTCAACAAGCAACTGGAAGGTCGACTCTTCGACCTGCTCGAGAACCAGGCCCGTGTGCGATTGGGGCTGCTCGTCCAGTTGAGGCGCCGCTCGAGAGCCAGGGACATCACCCTGCTCGAAGCCGCAGTGGAGGTGGGCCACGTCGATGGCCCCATGGCCGTCGACATCGCCCGCAAGGCCGGCATTACGCCGCCGGCGGGCCTTCAAGTAGAAGAGCAAGTCGGCGACTCGGGCACCAACACCGCCGAATTCGATCTGCCCGAGATCACCAACGACGAGCATCAGCGGCCCACCATCGTCGGCCCCCCACCCCTCATGGAGCGTCCTGCGCCGCCGCAGATCCCGATCCGGGACGAGGTGGGCACCCAGTCCGTCGACCTCGACGATGATCGCTCGGGGCCCATCGACCTCTCCGAGGTGGTGGAAGGCGTGATGGAGATGGAAGATCTCTCCGCCGACGTGCTCCTCGAAGAGGACGATCTGCTCATCGAGGACGAGGCCATCGAAGACGCCCTCGAGGACGAGGCCGAGGCCACCCTCGGCGGCGACGACGACGATGGCGACGAGACCCTCGGCATGCTGGACGAGACCCCGGTCATGCTGGGTCGAGATCGCGCCATGGTGGACACACCCGCTTCGGGCATCAAACCCATCGACTGGGATCCCACGGAGCGGGATCGCACTCAGCGCACCAACGTCGAGCCCGCCACAGCCCCCGTGGACGCCACCCAGCGCATGGCGGGCCCCGAGTTCGGCGACCTCGAGCAGTCCCTCACCGGCGACGATCTCGCTCAAACAGATCGCTACACCCTCGGCGGCGAGCTGGGCCGTGGGGCTATGGGCGTGGTCATGGAGGCCACCGACGGTCAGTTCGACCGCACCGTGGCGGTGAAGCTGCTGCTCGAGGACGATCTCGCCGGCGATCGCGTGCGCTTCATCGACGAGGCCCGCATCACCGCCCAGCTGCAGCACCCCAACGTACCCCCAGTGTACGAGATGGGCCGCTTCAGCGACGAGCGCCTCTACTTCGCCATGCGCCGCATCGAGGGGCGCGATCTCCGGGCGATCATCGAAGATCTGCGCGAGGGTGATCAGAGCGCCCAGAAGAGCTTCGGTCGGGTGAGGCTGCTCACGGTCTTCTCTCAAATCTGCCGCACCATGGCCTACGCCCACGCTCAAGGGGTGATCCACCGCGATCTCAAGCCCGAGAACGTCATGATCGGAGACTTCGGTGAGGTCACGGTGATGGACTGGGGCCTCGCCAAGCCTTTCGACGCCCCCGAGGCCCACACCGATCAGCCGGTGCGCCGCCGCAACACCACCGACGCCGGCTTCTCGACCCAATACGGCGAGATGACGGGCACGCCTCACTACATGCCCCCAGAACAAGCCCGGGGCGAGCTCGATGCCATGGGCCCGCGGAGCGACATCTACAGCCTCGGCGCCGTACTCTACGAGCTGCTCACCCTTGAGCCCCCCTTCAATGGCCGCTCCATCGAAGAGCTGAAGGCCGAGGTCCTCACCGGCGAGCTCAAGCCCCCCTCGGAGCGGGCCCCGGATCGAGGGATCCCCGGCGAGATCGAGCGCCTCTGCCTGCAGTGCCTCGATCGCGAGATCGAGAAGCGCCCCGAGAACGCAGGCCTGCTCGCCGACGCCGTAGAGACGTTCCTGGAAGGTGAGCAGGATCAGGCCCGCAAGGCGCAAGAGCGTCGGAAGCTCTTCGAGAAGGGCCGTGGCGCCGCCGATGCATGGCGTCGGGCCATGGAGCGCCGCCGCCAGCTGCAGCTCAAGATCGCCCGCCTCAAGGATCGCATCGCCCCCTGGGCCCCTGCAGAGGCCCGCCGCCGGCTCTGGAGCCAGGAAGACGAGCTGAACCGACTGCAGACGGAGATGGTGGAGCGCTTCTCCGAGGCCCTCGCCGCCCTGCACGGGGCGTTGTCCATCGACGGCAGCCACAACCTCACCCGCAAGGCCCTCGCCGATTTGTATTACGAGGCCTTCGAGGAGGCCGAGCGCCACCAGCACACCGATCAAATGGCCCAATGCGCCGCCATGATCAGGGCCCTCGACGACGATGGTGGCCTCATCGAGGCTCTCAACGGCGAGGGCAGCCTGGAGATCGAGACCCGGGCCCGCGGCGTGAAGGGCACGATCCTGCGCTATGAGGCCCGAGATCGCGTGCGGGTGCCCACGCGCCCTCAACGCCTCAACCGACTGCCGGTGCGCATGTCCAGCCTGCCCCCGGGCAGCTACCTCGTCGAGCTGACCGGCCCCAGCCTGTCACCGACCCGGGTGCCGGTGCTCGTTGAGCGCAACGCCCGCGTGCGCATGCGCCTCAAGCTGTTCCCCGACGAGCTGGTGGGCTCGGGCTTCATCCACATTGCCGGTGGGCCCACCCACCTCGGCGGTGACGAGGGGGCCCAGCTGCCCCTCTCGGAGCGGGTCGAAGAGATCGAAGACTTCTTCCTGGCCCGACGCCCCATCCTCGCCAAGGAGTGGCTCGAGTTCCTCCGAGACCTGGCCCGGACCTATGGGGCAGAGCAGGCCATGATCCGCGCCCCCCGCTCAGCGCCGGGCTCGCCCTCGCTGTGGCCCGTCGATCCGGAGGGTCTGCCCATGATCCCCGACATCGACGCCCAGGGCCGCCCCTGGCACCCCGACTGGCCGGTGGTGAGTATCAGCGCCGAAGACGCCGAGGCCTACTGCACCTGGCTGAGCCGCCGCACGGGCCGCCCCATGCGCCTGCCTACAGAAACAGAATGGGAGAAGGCCGCCCGGGGCGCCGACGGCCGCCTGTTCCCCTGGGGCGATCACTTCGAGCCGGGCTTCTGCCACATGGGCCTGAGCCGCCCCGGCGTACCCGAGCCCGGGCCCGTGGGCACCTTCGAGGCCGACGTGAGTCCCTACGGCGTGGCTGATCTCGCCGGTGGTGTGAGCGAGTGGACCTCAAGCCGCATCGGCGAGTCAGAGCACATCAGGGTGGTGAAGGGCGGTCACTGGGCCGGCGGGCCTACGGAGTGCCGGTCGGCGAGTCGTCAGATTCACCCAGTGCAGCAGCGCCTGCCGACCCTGGGCTTCCGGCTGGCGTGTGATCCCCCGGCGGGGTGAAGCCGTCAGCGCTTCAGCGCATCCACGAGGGCTTGGGTGCCCCCTCAGGCAGCTCCGGGTCACGGAGCGGCGGGCGCCCCATGAGCCCACGCACATAGAACACCACCACAGCGATGGCCCCCCAGGCGAGGCCCACCACCACACCACCATCGATGATGGCCCGCCAGGGCTGGTCGAGCTGACGCACGGCGGCGATGACGCCCACGATGACGGTGATCAACACCCAGCCCACGATCATGCGCTTCTTCGTGGCGTAGAACAGGCCCATGCAAAAGGCCGGCGCCAACAACACGTGCAGCGGCTTGGGGTGCTCGGCGAGGTACAGGCTGCGGGCCACCACTCGGGGAGAGTAGCCTTTCTGGAACCCGCGATAGCCCTCGGCGTGAGCGTTGAAGACAATGAAGCCCACATAGAGCACCCACTGGAAACCGGTGAGGGCGGGGCCCACGGTGAAGGGCTCGAGGGCGATGGGGGTGAGGCGCCAGATGGCGCTGCCCAACAGAGACAGCGCTCCGAGCACACCCCAGAGCGAGGCGAAGCGGCCCAGCAGGCTCACCTGCGTGGTGCGATCTTCAGGTGCCTCGGTGCCAGCGCTCATGCAGATCTCGTCCTCAACTCTTCAGCGATTTGGGCAGTGGTAGCACAACGCCTGCGGCGAAGCACTCAACCTCTCAGATGTGGGCGACCGAGCCGTCGCTCATCATCAGGCACTCCGCCGTCTTCAGGCCCTGGCCCCGATCGAGGACCTTGCGCTGCTTTGCGTTCAGCATCTTGGCCTTCAGGCCATCATTGGCGCGCCATCGAACCACCGTGAGCGGGCTGAGCCGCAGTGTCTCTGGTGCTTGAGCCAATGCCGTGGCCCATTCATCACCGTGGGCAGGCAGATCGGTGCTCCACACCTGCAGCGCGTTCAGCTGCGGCAACGCACCGACGAGGGCGTCGATCTGCTCGAACTCTTCGAGGTGCAGGGGCCAGTCCAGGGCCATCAGCGCACTTCGCAAAGTCTCGGGCATGGCCTCGATGAGCGGAGCCATACGATCGAGGGGCACCTTGTGGCCGGGCAGCTTTGCGAAACGGGAGACCCGAATGTCGCACTGTCGCAGCAACTCGATGAGAGTGGCCCATGGGGTCTCGGCGTCGATGTCCAGACGGCTGCCGAAGGCGCGCTGATAGACCCCCGCTCGCAGCAAACTCTCGGTGAGCTGCATGTCGCACGATTCGACCACCACCGGCCGGGCGTTCTGCAACCAGACCCCCAGCGGCTCGGCGAGGGTGTCGAGCGAGGACCCCATGAAATGAGTCCGCACCGAAAGATGCCGTAGGCTGGCCCACTTGGGGGCGTTGGCCTTGATGGGCCGATGCGCCAAGGCGGAATCTTCGAGGATCAGCTGCAGAGAGACCACGTGATCGAGATCGGTGCGGGCCAGCATCGCGTCGACTTGCAACGGGTCAGCGAGCTTGAGGATGACCTCACGGTCATCGAGGCCGCTGGCCTGATCAGACGCCTGCCGTGCTCTCCGCGCGATGTTGTTCGACCAGCTAGAAGGCAACACCCCCTCTGCACTCAGGTGCGCTCTGATTTTTTCGTGATCGCCCCTCTTTTGAGATCCGATCGAGGCCTTCTCTGGCTGGGCCGCACCAAACAACTTTGTCAGCCCGTCGAGCACTGAGGCCTGGCTGCCGAACTCCCTGAGTCTGATGAGGTTGATCGAACCCAGGTGCGGAGACTCGGAGAGCGCGCTCATCCACACCGCTGCCTGCTTGGCCATGTGCCCGAAGAAGAACATCTCCAGCGAGAGCGTACGCACCAGCTCGAAGCGCAGATCGAGCTCTGGGCGGTGATAGAGGGCATACCAGTGGCGCGGACACACCCTGATCTCGTCAGGCCACTCTTCAATGGCTGCGCGCAGCGCCTGGAGGCCCTCCACGTCACTGGCGAGGGCCAGGGCGTCAGCGACACCGACCAGCACCGCCCACGCGTCACTGTCGGGCCTCTCGAACTGCACAGCATCAGACCATGTGAGGCCAAAGGCGAGATCAGACATGGCGGGTACCCTCGTAGGTAGAGTTGAGTGTGCTGATTACGCGAGGGCAGGGCTCGACGCAAACAGCCCCTCACATCCAGGGCGTGGTCACCGCCACCCCGAAGGAGAACGACTGAATCTTCGATGTGTTTCGCCCCCAGACCACCGGGGTGTAGCCCAGGTTCAGCTCGGTGCCTTCGACGACGCGGAAGATCACCCCCACGGGGGTCACCACCCGGTCGCGCTCGAGGCGCAGCTCTCTGAGGAACAGGTTGTCGAGGCCGCCGTACTCCTCAGCAGGCAGAGTGGGATCTTCCGCCGCTACGCTCACCCCGATGATCTTGCCGTCGGTGACCGCAAACTCACCGTCTACGCCGGCGTAGACCAGCACCCGCTCTCCGATGCGCTGGCCAGCCTTCACGCTGCCCACCACCTGGTCACCGGCGCCGCCGAACCGCAGCGCATAGCCGATGTCGGCCCGGGCGAAGAAGCCCACCGAGGTGGCCCAGCCCAACAAGAGCCGTGGCACCAGATCGAGCTGTCCGTCACCGAGGGTGACATCGTCCGAGACATTGTCGGGGTTCGTGAAGCCCGCGATGTCGGAGAGGAACGCCTCCCGAGTGGCCGGCCGATCACCGAAGGTGCCTTCAGGGCGATCGTAGCCCGTGGGGGTCTTGAGGGTCAGCTCCAGCGCCGAGGCCCACTGACCACCAGTGAGCTGATAACGGGCGGTCATACGCAGGTCGCCGATGCCCGTCTGCCCCCGGTTCAGGTTGATGATGTTCTCCTGATAGAAGTCGAAGTCGCTCTGGACCTGATCACCAGGAGATGGCAACAAGATCACCGGATCTGCGGTGTAGTTGACCTGCTTGATGGGCATCTCGAACTGCAGCTCCACCTTGGAGGTCAGGCCCAGTCGTACGCCGAAGGTGTAGGTGCTCGCCGAGTACCGCCCATCGAGAGAGAACGGCACCGCCTCCCGATCGCCGAGGAACTCTTCTGTGGCCACCTCGTAGTCGTACCGCCCGAGCACCACCAGCTTGCCCGGAGGCAGCACCCACGGTGAGGCGGTGGCGACGAGCGGAGATAGAGCTGCGCCGATGAAGCTCAGCGCCGTGACGAGCCATGGGGTGCGTTGCATCGATTCTTCCGTCAAAAGGTCACGAAGGGTTGAGGCTGCTCTTTTTTCTCTTCCTTCACCGGCGGAGGTGCAGGGGGCGCCTCTGGGGCAGGCGGAACATCTGAGGCGGCGGGCTGCTCAGGGGCCGCGGGTGCAGTCTCTGGAGTGGGTGCTTTCACTTCGACAACAGGGGGCACCGCAGCATCAGGCGCAGCGGGGATCTCCGGGGCAATGTCTGACTCCGGCTGCTCTGGCGCCTGCAACTGCGGCACCACAGGGGCGACCTCAGTGAGCGGATCTTTCTCAACCTCGACGGCTGCAGGCATCGCTGGCTGCGCAGGCACTTCGCCCTTGACCGCGGGCTCGACCCGCGTGCGCTTGGCGCCACGGCGGGTGACACCACGACGGGCGCGGCGACGCAGCGGCTTGGGCTTCGGCTGCTCAGCGACCTGAGTGGCTGCATCGGGCATCACTGCATCGGGCATCACAGCGTCGGGCACTGCGGCATCAGAAACATGCACGTCCGGCATCTCCGCGGCGGCTTTGATTGCACCATCGGGCTGCACCTCGGTGACCGCCACCATCGCCCGTGAGGGATCTGTGTCACCGCCTGGTCCCTCATCATCCTCATGGGCGAGCACGGCCCAGCCCACACCGCCGAGCATCAAGAGCAGCACCGCGATGCCACCCCATCTGACAAACCGGTGGGGGAACCCGTCGATCTCTTCGTCGATGGACTCGTCGAGCACCCCGTCCGCGTCGAGTGTGGGCGCCTGCGCCAGGGTGTCGGAGTCAGGCGGCAGCACCAGCGCTGCGCCACGGCCATCTCCAGAGCCCGTCGAGATGGGCTCGATCTCACTGAGAGAGATGGGCCCTTCTCCAGACTCGTCGGCGCCAAAGACCGGGTTCAGACTGATGCCGGAGATCGATGCCATTCCAGCATCGGAGACGCCCTCCAGCGCGCTCAGCACCGCCCCTGCGTGGGGGAAGCGATGCGCAGGTTTCTTCTCCAGACAGCGATCCACCACAGCAGCCAGCGCCGGATCGACTTCTGGAGCGTGGGTGGTCACGGGTACGTGAGGGGTCTGATACGCAGCCATACACACTGCAGGCAACGTCTCGCCCTCGAAGGGCAGCTTGCCCGTGAGGATCTCGTAGAGCATCACCCCCACCGACCAGACATCGGAGGCCGGCGTGCACTTGCGGGGATCCATGGCCTGCTCGGGGCTCATGTAGTGGGGCGTGCCCATGGTGAGGCCGGTCTTGGTGGCGGGGCCGCTCAAGTCGTCTCGGGCGATGCCGAAGTCGATCAGCTTGATCTCCGGCGGCTCAGGCAGCGGCTCTGCGCCGCCTCGACTGGCGCCGATCACGAAGACATTGTCGGGCTTGATGTCCCGGTGGATCACCCCTGCGGTGTGGGCGGCGGCGAGGGGGGCCAGCATCCCCTTGAGGGCTGCGACGGCCTCGGGCAGCACCTTCTGGTCTTGCCGATCCGCGAGCCAGTTCCTGAGGCTGGTGCCTCGGAGCAGCTCCATGACGAGATAGAAGCCGCCGTCGTCAGTGCGGCCTTCGTCGAAGCACGCCACCACACCCGGGTGACCAATGGTGGAGGCTGCCCGGGCTTCACGCATCAGTCGCTCAGCGGTGGAGTCGCGATCGGTCAGGTGCGGATGCAACACCTTGAGAGCCACACTGAGCTCTGTGGAGAGATCGACGGCCTGATACACATTGCCCATGCTGCCGCGGGCAAGCAGACGGATGGGCTGATAGCGCCCGCCATACACCGGCCCCTCAGGGGGTGTCGTTTTCGGATTGTCCTCGGCCATCACTACCCGGTCTCGCACGTTCGGGGGTGAAGTAGAGAGTGCTCGCTCGCCGCGAGGTCGCGTCTCTCCTGACTACGTCTGCTTAAACTGAAATGTTGCGCCTTGCTGCGCTTTGGCCTGCTCGGATGGCGGCCTTCGCCTCAGAGGATCGCGTGGGCCTCGATCTCCAAGAGGGCCTGACGCTCGACGAGGGCCGAAACAGCCACCAGAGCCATGGCAGGAAAATGACGCCCCATGCGAGCACGCCAGATGGGCCCCAGGGCCCGCTCATTTCGACGATAGTCCTCGATGTCGGTGACATAGATCACCATGCGAGCAAGATCAGTCGCAGCGCCGCCAGCGGCCTCTACGACAGCGACGACATTGGCCAGCGCCTGGTCGAATTGCTCGAGGAACCCGCCCTCTACAAAGACCTGATCAGGACCCCAGCCAATCTGCCCGGCGATGAAGAGCACTTTGCCCTCACCGAGCATACCGTTGGCATACCCCTTCGCCGGGGCCCAGCCCTCTGGGTGGATGATCTTCATCGTGCTTCTCCCTTAAGAGGCCCTAACATAACTGCTCCCATCGCCAGAAAGGCAGTGTTGTCTAGCCCAGCCAGACGAAGGCATCCGATGGGCAACTCTTCGCTCCGTCGGCTTCGCCTCTGTCGACTACGAGTTGTCTGGCAAAGCCAGATACCTTCGCCTGTCTGGCCTCAGCACTTCGCGATGCAGCCGAAAGCATCCTCGACGATACATCGGTATCGCCTGCGGGTCTTTCAACTGCCTCACTCGCGCCTCACCTCCCTGGCTCGGTCCGCCGTTGTGTTAGGACCTCTAAGCGTGCCTTCAGTGCTGGACTTGCCCACCATCGACGACGACGGTCTGGCCATTGATGCCCCGGGCGCCGTGAGGCAACAGGGCGAGGGTGCTGTGGACCACCTCGTCGATCTCGATGAGGCGACGCTGAGGGTTGAGGGACTCAAGGGCCTTTCGGGCCGACTCGGCGTCGCGACCTGTAATGGCCTGGATGCGCGCCACGGTCTGCTCGGTCATGGGCGTGTCCACGAACCCCGGACACACAGCGTTCACCGTGATCCCCTTGCCGGCCACCTCGACCGCGAGGGCCCGGGTGAGGCCGATGACGCCGTGCTTGCTGGCGCAATACGCCGAAGTGAAGCGATAGCCGGAGAGTCCGGCGTTGCTGGCGATGAACACCACCCGGCCCCATTTCTGAGTCAGCATGTGAGGCATGCACGCCCGCGTGAGCTTGAACGGCGCGGTGAGATTCACGGCGAGGGTCTGGGCCCACAGCTCATCGTCGGTTCTGGCGATGGTGGCGCTGTGGGCGATGCCGGCGTTGTTGACGAGCACGTCGATGGGCCCGAGGGCTTCGCGCACCTCGTCGAGGGCACGGGTCATGGCGTCGTCGTCGGTGACGTCGAGGGCCACGGCGAGGCCGCCGTGCTCGGCGACCAGATCGCGGAGGGCGTCGATGCTGCGGGCGGCCCATGCCACGGCATAGCCTTCGGCACACAGGGCGGCGGCGATGGCAGCGCCGATGCCGCGGGATGCGCCCGTGACCAGCGCCACGGGGCGTTCAGGAGGTGTGTTCATGGCCGGGGATGGTAGACCGAATCAGGGCGCCTTGAATAGATCCCGCCCAACCTTCAAAATGTGCGAATCGCTGAAAGCCTCGCGCCCCACTGTCGTCTCGTTCGATGTGATGTCGTGCACGTGATGGTGTGGTCTCGGACGAGGCCCACTGGGAAGGCATGTTGATGGACAAGTCCCCCCCGCGGTCCAAGCACACCCAGATCCCCTACCCCGAGTACACCTTGCGGGTGATCCTGGCGTGTCTCGAACCCCCGGCGCGCCTCGCGGTGCACGCCCACTCTCCCCTCGATCTCATCCGCGACATGCTCACCCTCGCCATGTGGCGAGAGGCGAAGAACCGCTACGTCACCAACAACATGATCTCGCTGATCTTCGGGAAGTCGCTGCGCACGGTGAAGTACCTGAGCGCCCGCTTCAACAAGGACGACATCTTCGACGAGACCGAGATCAGCCAGATGCGGCGGGTGGAAGATCTGCTCCGACAACGCCCGATGTCGCTCATGGAGTTGGCCCGCAACATGCCCCACAGCGGAGAGGTCGACACCGCGGGGCTCGCGGTGAAGGCGCTGCTTCGGAACAAACGCATCGAAGCGCTGCCTGCAGAGAAGGGGCAGCCCACACGCTACCAGGTGGTCGATCGTCACCTGAACCTGTTCACCGAGGGGGACTGGGAGGCGCGCCTGGACGCTCTCACCGAGCACCTCGAGGCGGTGACCGAGACCGTGCGCCGGCGCTTCTTGAGCGCCCACCCGGAAACCGCGGCAGCCCGCACCTTTGCCTTCAAGGCCCGCCCTGAAGATGTCGAAGCCTTCAGAACAGCCCTCTTCGATTTCATCCGCGAAGGCTATATGGATCTCGAATCCAAGGCTGAAGGTGATCCCGACGCCCGGGTGTATTCGGTCTATGCCGGCGCCACCGAAACCGCAGACGACGCTGATCCCGAAGAGGGGCTCTCATGATCCGCATCCATTCGCTCGCCCTGATCGCCACGCTCCTGGGGTGCGCGCCCTCTGCTCAGCCCACGGCTCACTTCGAGACTGATGAGCCGACAGTGGCCCCAGCGCTGCCGGCCCCCAAGGCCATGTCGTTCTCGAGGTCAGACTGGCAGCAGGTCGATCCCGGCCACCTGAGCAGCATGCCTGTAGAAGAGGCGGACGTCTGCATGGAGTGGTGTCTGCCGGACGGCTGCGTGCTCATGTGCATCGACGACGCGCTCATCGCCGCCCAGCATCCGGAGTACGCTCCAGGTGCCGAGGGCTGCACGGTGTGTGGTCGCGAGACCGGCTTCCGCGACAACCCCGAGTTCGCCGCCCCTGAGGTCGAGGTCCGCCTCGATGGGGTGCAGGCAGTGCTGACCTGGCCCCCCATCGAAGAAGCACATCAGTACGCGGTCTTCATGTTGCGGTGGTCGATCGAAGAAGACGGTGAGCCCCCGGCAGACGCCGATGATCTACGCCGCGCGAGCCGCCTCGCCCGGAAGGTGGTGTTCACCGAGCAACCCCGGGTCGATCTCACCTTGGGTCACGATGAGCATTATGTGGTGCAGGTGGTGGGGCTCGATCCCGAGGGCACCTGGATCTCTGCCCCCTCGACGCCGATTCAGCTGCACGCCGCCGAGTAGAGCAGCACGCTCAAGGCTGCAGCTGGTTGAACAGCCCTTCGAGCTGCCTCAGCTGTCCCGCGTCGATGTTGGGCAGCTTGAGCATGTTGTCGTAGCGCTGGGTGAACGTGGAGGTCACTGTAGAGAGGCCACCGAAGAAGAGATAGATCACCACGCCGTACAGTGCCCACCGCGTGCCCATCCGGCCCCGCTGCGTCGTACGCTCCATACACGCCACGCCATGCTTTGAGAGCGCTCGCCCGCCATCGGAGCGGACCTCTCCAGCGACCAGCACCAGCGAGATGACCTCGTCACCGGGGGCCACCTCCATCAGAGCACCAGGGGCCGTGCCCAGATTCTCCGCGGCGTGATCAATGGCCCGCTTCACCCAGTCGTGGTTCGCCCCCTCAGGACACAGCGCCTCGAGCACCGAGAGCGTGCGCTCGACGTCGAGTCGTGCGGAGGTCAGGGCACCGAGCACGTCGAGGATCAGCCCTTGCTCGTCGGGGCGAGTGAGCATGGGCTCGATGACGGGCAGGCGCATCATCATGCGCTCCAGCTTTCGCGGGCTTTGTCCTTGAGGCAGCAACAGACGCGTGGCCGCCACGACCAGCCCCGTGCACGCCAGCGGCAACAGCCAGGGGGCACCACCCCCACCGCCGAGGACCAATGCAGGCAGGGCCGTGGCCATGGCCGAGACCCAAATCATCGCCAGGGGCCCCGCAGCGCCGATCAGGATCGTCATACGCCGCCGGCCCACCAGCTGACGCCGCCGAGCGATGACACGCAGCAAGGCCACCACCGCTTTGTGAGGTGGTCCATCGGCGATTTGTGCGTGGTCCCCTTCAGGTCGCTGGCCGGCCCCCGCCCGGGCCAGGGCAAGGCCCTCGTTCGGTGACAGCATGCCTGCCTCTACGAGGGCGGTCGAGAGCGGCAATCGCTTCTGCAATCCGGTGCGCACGGTCGCAGCGACGACGCGGCTCTCGTCACCGGCCACCCTGAGGGCCTCAAGGGCCGGCAGCGGGCCGCCTCGGGCTTCGAGGGCCGTGGCCAGGGCGTCGAGCCAGTGGCCGCTCACCTCTGCAGAGAGCTGCGTCACGGCCGCGCCCCAGACCAGATCAGAATGTTCCGGGGGCTGATCGATTGCGGGAACAGGTACATGATCTCCACCGGTCTGCCCTGCTCTTCCAGGGCGCAGATGCGATCGAGGGCCACCACCAGCTCGATGACGCGCGAGAGCATGCGCCGGGGCTGTGACCACCGCCGCACAGCGGCGTAGATGGTGGCACCTTCTGCCTCGGCGGCGGTGAGCTCAGCCTCGGTGGCCGGAGGCAACCCACGCCGCTCGAGGGCCACCCGCGCCGCCCGCTCGAAGCTGTGCTGCATGGCGCGTCGGGATACGCCCCGTGGCGCGCTCACCACGTCGACGTCGAGGCCCCTGCCCCGGAGCAACACCTCGAGGCCGTGGCGCCAGGCCCGTCCGCGGGCCACCTCTTCGAGGGAGACTCCTGTGGGCAGCGCGAAGTTGGCGAAGCTGAGCAGCGGCTGCTCGAAGTCGATGCCGAGCGCTTTGCCCAGGCTCGATCTCGGGTGCCGCGGGCACGTGTGCATCTTCTGAGCACAGCACCCCACGAGGGCCAGTGACACCTCAGGGGCATCCCCCACGGCCTCCACCGCGGCGTCGCCGAGGCGTCCGCAGGCGTGCAGCCCCACCACCACATCTCCAGCCTCGAGGGGCCATTGATCTTTCAGGGCATCCACGTGGGCGAACTCGACGCGGGCATCCCCTTCGGCGAGGGCTTGAGCACGCCAGACCCGTTGCTCCACAGCCTCTAGACCCAAGGCGCGGCAGCCCAGAGCGTCGCTCAAGGTGCGGGTGAGGTGGCCATGACCCGAGCCGATGTCGACGATGCGACCGCTGGCGGCGTCTCGATCCTGGAGGGCGTGCACAAAGGCCCGCACCTGGGCCTGCTTGCGCACCGAGGCCCCCTTCATCGGCGCGTCGGGCTCGATGGGCAGCACCGGCTCTTTGGGAAACAACATCAGCGACCGCACCCGATGACAGAGATCCACCAGGCTCTCCGGGGCATCGGGCAGGTGGCCTGCCCACCATGTCAGGCCATCGCGCTCCACGCCGTCGAGGACCGCCGGGCTGAGCTGTGCCAGCCACGTGTCCCAACCACGGGCCACTGCCCAGGCCGGTGGCTCGGCGCTGAGCACCCGCTCTGCGAGCACATCGGCGACCTCGTCGAGCAGGGCCGCGCCGGCGCTCAAGGCCTCGGCACAGGTGGAGATGGACACCGCTCAGCTCAGCCTGGGCAGCATGCCGTGCTGCTCGAGGAAGTCCACCACGGCGCGGTTCACCGCATCGGGTTGCTCCACGAGGGCCACATGGCCACCATCGGGCACCACCATCAGCTCTGCGCTGGGGATAGCCCCGTGAATCTTGTGCCCCACCCACAGCGGGGCGAAGGGATCCCGCTCTCCAGCCACCACCAGAGTGGGCACCTTGATGGTGGGCAGCAGATCTTCCGTGGTGTGATTGTGGGCGCCGGCGATGATGGCCTTGAGTGTGGGCGGATCGAGACGACGGAAGCCCGTGCGGTAGTCCTTGATGACCGGTCGCGGAGCGTCGTCGTTGAGCAGCCCCAGCACCTTCCCGAGATCATGGGCGAAGTCGGGGCGCATGATCTGCCCCATCCCGCCAAATGCCGCGCGCCACACCGGCATCGGGGCGAAGCGCACGAGGGCGTGGAGCGTGGGCCCGATGACAGGCTTCAGCGCGTGCTCGAAGATGCGCCCCGGGGTGGCCAGAATCGGCACCAGGGCGTCGATGCGATCACTCAACGTGCGCCACGCCTCCAGAATCACCTGACCGCCCATGGAGAACCCGATGAGGGTGGCCGTCTCGACCCCGCAGGCGTCCATCACCCGGGCCATGTCCTCCACCAGCGCAGGGATGCTGCAACCCGCCTTGGTGTGCGCCGGCGCCGAGGCGCCATGGCCTTTGTAATCCCAGGTGATGAGCTGGGCCCGCGATCTCAGCTGAGACAACATGGGACCCCAGAAGAACCGCGCCGTGGTCAGCCCGTTGGCGAAGACCACCACAGGTCCTGAGGACAAACCATGGCGCTCATAGGCGATCTGCGTACCGTCTCTGCTCTCGATGTAGTGTGTGCTCACCAAACACCTCGCCAGCCAAAATACCCGCCCTGAAGATCAGTCCCCAGCGGCGCCACGACCACGCCGGCGGGCTCGCTCTCATCCTCGTCGAGGAGCCACAGCACCGTGCCGGTGACCACCAGGACGCCAGCGACCCCCCAGGCCACGTTCGAGTTCAAGGCGGCGGTCTCACCGTCGGACTGTGTGCTCGCCTTGAGGGCCCCGGTCTGCGCCTCTTGATGTTGTGTTTCGAGATCTCGCGCCTCGAGGCCCTGCCAGATCGCCACCCCAGCCCCTACAGCTGCGACACTCCAAGCGGTGATGGCATAGGGCATCAAGCGGGTCGACGACGCACGCTCCACCGGTGCGCTCACCACTGTGGGTGGCAGTTCGGGGACCGGCTTGATGTCGGGCCGAGGCGTTTGTTCTTCGGGCTGCCGAGCAAGCCCGACGCGAATCAAACGAATGGATCGCTCCACCTCGGCACGATCATCTATGGGGATGCCCTTGGCATCGCTCTCTTCGAGATAGCGGGTGTAATACTCGATGGCTTTGGGGCCGTCGCCGAGCTCTTCTGCACACCGCGCCAGGTTGAAGAGCAAAATGGGGGCCGGATCGAGGGTGTGGGCTCGACCAAAAGCCGCCGAGGCGGTCTCGAAGTCACGTGCTCTGAACGCAGTGATGCCTTCTTTATAGGCCTCTCGGGCCTGCATCTGCTCTGCAGTGAGCACAGATGATGTCTCTTGAATGTTGTTTTCAGAGGTGTCTTCGGTGGTCGCCTGAGCCCCTGCCGACGACGCCCAAACCCCTAAGGTACACATCCACGCCCAGAAGACGGCGCGCCCCCGTCCCCGACGTCGCGCCTCGGAGGCGCCGATGGGGTGGTGGGGTGGCTCAGAAAGCACTAATTTACGTCGCGCAGGCATCAATGACCCAGGCAGTTGACTCAATGCGCAGCGCTCGAACAACCTCGATTGGCCCTCACCTCGCTCTGATGTGGGTGTGCGCTGTCCTCGGTGCATGTACCTCAGAGTCCACCGGTGACGCCAGCCCCACGGGCGAGGGCGGCCCTCGGCGCTTCGATGCATCGATGGCGCCGCTCCAGCCTGACGGGGCCATTGCAGAGGCCGACGCGGCGCCTCCGAGCACCGAGCAGGACGCCGAAGCCCCACTGGCCGACGGTGGCCTGAATGACGCACGCCCTGACGATATGCCTGGTGAAGATGCTCAAGTGCTCGATGCCACTGTGCTCGATGCCACTGTGCTCGATGCCACTGGGCCTGTCTCGGACGGCGGTATCGCTGACAGCAACATGCCTGACAGTGAAATGCCTGACAGCGAAATGCCCGACAGCACGCCACCCGATGCTGGACCAGCCCCTCAGCCCTGCGCCCTCGTGGACGATCCACATCCCGAGCTGCAATGGATCGATGACGGCCGCCGCCTGATCATCGATCCGTTTCCTGGCATCGACGCCCTCCGAGATCGTCGTGTGATTGTCTACTTGCCAGCAAGCTATGATGCTGATCCCGCTCGCCGGTTCCCAGTCATGTACATGCACGACGGGCAAAACCTCTTCGATCCTCGAGAAGCCTTCGGCGGACAGGCCTGGGAGGCTGACGACACCTTCGATCGCCTCACCGCAGAGGGGGTCATCGAGCCGGTCATCGTGGTGGCCGTCGACAACACAGTCGATCGCATCTGGGACTACACCCCCACGGTGGACCCCGGTGAGGGCATCGGCGGCGGGTTGCCGGTGTATGGCCGCTGGCTCACGGAACAGCTCAAGCCCTTCATCGATGCACGGCTCCGCACAGTCTGTGATCCAGAGCACACAGGCATCGGCGGCTCCTCTCTCGGCGGGCTGGCGTCGCTGTGGCTGCTGGACAACCACCAGGACCACTTCGGCCGGGCCCTGTGCATGTCGAGCTCTCTGTGGTGGAACGACACCGCCGCCCTCGACGAGATGCCGGCGCTGGCTGCGACCTGGCGCCCTGGCAACCGATTGTGGCTCGACGCTGGTAACCTGGAGAATGGGGGCTTCGACGGCGACGGCAATGGGCTGGTCTCTGTCGTAGAGCACAGCCGCCAGGCCCGGGATCTCCTCATCGCGGGCGGCCTGACCTTCGGCGATGATCTGGCCTACCTCGAGACCCCCCTCGATCCACACAACGAGGGGGCCTGGAGGCGGCGACTCCCCGATGCGTTGACATATATGTGGGCGCCGGACACAGAGGATGCGCCGCCCGCTGAGCTGAGCCTGCGGGTGTACGGCGACGCTGTTGCTGGTGGTGTCGCTGTCGCCACCGCAGTAGACGCCACCTTGCCTTCAGGGGCTCGGGTGACTCTGCCTGCATCAGCGCTGACATTCGAAGTCGATGATCCTGAGATCGCCACCGTCACCCCTGGTGGCGAAGTCTCTGGGCTCGCAGGGGGTGAGACCACCTTGCGCGTACGGCTGCGGGCCGCCCCCGAGGTGGGCACCGAAGGGCGGATTCAGGTGGGGGGTGACGGCACTGTGCAGGTCACCTTCGACATCACCGTGCCTCCAAACACCCCGCCAGGTGACACCATCTATCTCAACGGCGACGCTGTCGCCCTCGGCACATGGCAAGCCGAAGCTGCAGTGCCCATGCAACCTGCTGGTGATCGACGCTGGACCCTCACCCTCGACCTGCCCCCAGGCCCCATCGAGTTCAAAGCCCACCGCGGTAACTGGGGCACAGTGGAGAAGGGTGCTTTTGGTGAAGAGATCGGCAACCGCCAGGCAGAGGCCGCCGAAGGGGTGACGATCGAGGGCACAGTGCTCAACTGGGCCGACATCCGTTGAGCACACGTCTACCCCCATGGTTACAGCCCGCGGCTTGGTGGCTGCTGGTGGCCCTCATCGTCGGGTTCAGCGGGTGGGCGGTGTATCTGCTCACCTACACTCAGAACAACAAGCTCACCGTCACCCAGCACACCACCACGATGGGGCACGTGCAAGCGGCGAGCATGGCCATTGATCTGCTCGGACAGAGCGGGCCAGATCAGCGGGCCCCCGAGGCACACCTTCGAGCAGCCCTCAACAAGGTACTCGAGGCCCACGAGCCCACATGGCGCGGCAGAGCGGCTCTCGAAGCCCACCAACAGAGCGACGTCCAGCTGACCCTGCTGCCCCATGACGATCGCGCTGCGCGCTTGTCGCCGTTGCAAGAAGCCCTCGACACCCTCACAGAGCAGCTCACCACCGAGGTGAGCACCGCGCGGCAGCAACTCGTGCAGAGCCTCGAACAGCTCATGATCCTCGCCCTCGGCGCGCTGATCTTTGCCGGCTCTACTCTCTGGCTCGGGCTCGCGCTGAAACGGCGACACGATCGCATCTCTGCCCTCGCCACCGAGGTCGAGCAGGCCTTCACCGCCGAATCCCTCGCTCGAGCAGAGGCCGAGCAGGCCCTCGCCGCCGAGGGTCACGCCCGAAAGCAGGCTGAAGCAGCCGATCAGGCCAAGAGCAGGTTCCTGGCCAACGTGAGCCACGAGCTGCGCACCCCACTCAACGGCATCATCGGCCTCGGTCAGCTGATGTTGCACACCGAGCTCAACGCCCACCAACGGGCGGATCTCTACACGCTCCTGGGCTCGGCAAAAGGGCTCGTGGATCTCATCGAAGATCTGCTCGACCTGTCGCGCATCGAGGCCGGGGCCTTGCAGCTCAACCCCCAACCCGTTCAACTGAGTGCTCTCTTCGAGACCACGCTGTTGCCCCTCAAGCGACAGGCCCAGGAGAAAGGCATCGCCCTCACCTGGACCGTCAGCGAGCAGGTGCCTCCAGGGCTCAAGCTCGACGAGACGCGCCTGCGTCAGGTGCTCATCAACCTCGTGGGCAATGCCCTCAAGTTCACCGAGCGCGGTGGCATCACCGTCATCGCCGATCTGGAGCCCGGGCTCACCCCTCTGGGGCTCAAAATCAGCGTCATCGACACTGGTGTGGGCATCCCCGCTGATCAGCTCCAACACATCTTCAAGCCGTTCCGACAAGTCGACGGCTCAGATGCCCGCAAACACGGCGGCACAGGCCTTGGTCTCGCCATCAGCCGTGAGATCGCCGAGCTCATGGGTGGAGATCTCGCCGTCCGCAGCGCCCCGGGCGAGGGCAGCACGTTCATTTGCACCGTGATCACTGAGGCGGTGGCCGCGCCTCGGCGGCGGCACAGCAGCATCGACATGACCCCGGTGCTCGCCGAGCAGCTCAACATCGTCATCGCCGAGGACCACCCCGTGAACCGCATGGTCCTCACCCGCATGCTCGAGCGGGCGGGTCATCAAGTACACAGCGCCACCAACGGCGCCGAAGCGGTGGCCATGGTCTCAGAGCATCACCCCGATGTGGTGCTCATGGATGTACAGATGCCCGAGATGGATGGCCTCGAAGCCACCCGGGCCATTCGCGCACTGGAAGAAGAGGCGTCGACACATCTGCCCATCATCGCCGTCACCGCCAACGCCATGAAGGAAGACGAAGCCCGCTGCCGGGAGGCAGGCATGGATGCCTACCTCTCCAAACCCATCAAGCCACGCGATCTGTTCACCACGATCCAGGCACTCTGCAGCCCCCAACCATAGAGCGTTATGAGGAAGAACCTGCTACATCAGTTTCTTCCCCATAACGCTCTAGAGCTCACATGGCCCGCACTGATCCTGACCTGTCGCCACGGACGATGGCGCCCTTCTTCACCATCACTGCTCTGTTTCATCTGTTCGCCGTAGCCAGCAGGTTCCCAGAGCTCGCAGCCATGTTGCCCGAAGGGTTCGATGTGGCGATTTTGGTGGCCCACCTGCCCTTGATTTTGGTGGAGGGCTACTTCGAGGGGCGGCTGAACTACGGCTCGAGCATGGCCCAGATGCCCCTCTGGATGCGCCTCGACTCCCGACCAGTGAAGTTCACCTTCACCTTCGCCTTCGTCTACCTGACCGTGGTAACCTTCCAAACCTGGGACATCAACCTGGGCCCGGTGGACTTCTCTCCGCCAGACGAGTGGCCCCTGGCCCAGCGGGCGGGCTGGTTCGCCATGTTCACCGTGGGCATGGCCTTCCCCAACTTCCTCGCCGCCACCACCGTGTTGATCCCAGGCCTCCGGCTCGTCACCCAACCTCTCCGGGCTCTGCCCGCCGCCGTCTCGGTGTTGTTGTTGGTGGTGCTGGGCGGCGCCATCGCCTGGTTCGGCCTGGAGCGGATCCCCTTCCCCGAGATCAGCAACCTCATCGCCTCTTGGAAGGCCTGGATCGAGGCTGAGCCCACTCGGGCGATCATCGCCACCTTCGCCGCCGTGGGTGCTCCCATCCTCCTCGGCGTACTGGCCAGCCTCTTCCGCAAGAAGACCTCAAATGCCTGAAGGTGCATTTGTGGCGCCCTCAGGGGTCTAGATACAACGAGTGCTCGTGTGTCCTCGTGTGGAGCAGCTGATGAACTCGATCGACCGCCCTCTCTGCACCTTGCTCCTCGGCGGTATGTTGCTGACGGCGTGTGGTGATCCCAACAACCCATCTCAGAGTCAGCGCAGCCCTGATCCCAGCCCTGACGCTGGTGCCGTCGCGACGCCCGTCCCCAACGGGCCATGGCGTGTCTACTTGGCTTCAGAGAGAAGCGATGATCCCTACCGGCTCACCGCCGAAGAGACAGTCGGGCTGCTCGAGCAGATGGGGGGCGCGGCCGCGCTGACCGAAGCACCGGCGGACGGCGTGATCCGGTGTGTCGATGGCGAGCTGAGGGTGACCCTCGGCACCGCGCTGCCCGAGTCATCGAGCGATCAAGCTTGGCGCATCGAGGAAACGTTCTGTGGTGATGGGCGCCTGGTCTCCATCTCTGGTGGCGGTCTGCTCGGCCATCAATATGGTGCGTACGCCTGGCTGCACACCTTGGGGGTGCGCTTCTTCCACCCCGAGCAGACCTTCGTACCCGAGGTGCCCCTCTGGGGCGAAGTGCCTCTGGAGATCGAGCACACACCAGCGTTCCAGTACCGCAGCGTCAGCCTGCACCTCACCCATCCTCTCGAGCTCGGCGATCCCATCAATGCTGATCGCGTCGAGTATCTCGACGAGGTCAAACGCTACATCGACTGGGGGGTGCGCAACTTCGCCAGCGACGGCCTCAGGGGCAAGGCCGGCACCGAGCTCGAAGGTTATGGCCTGATGCGCGGGTTCCCGAAGGCCACGGGCTTCAACCTGCACGAAGCCCAACAAGGGGGTAAGGCGTGCATCGATCCGGCAGACGACCGATCCATGGAGGCACAGCTCACCGACTGCATCGAGTCCCGGATGACCCTGCACCCCGACGCCAAAGTGTTCAACATCACGTTCAACGAGAGCGAGTTCCCTCGCACTGACGGTGATGCAGATCTCAAGGCCGTGGCAGAGCTGACCTTTGTCGCCGAGTACATGGCGGAGAACTACCCCCACATCGACCTCTACACCATCTATCACGGCACCAGGACCCCCCTCACCGAGAACCACATGCTGCCGTTCTTCGAGCTGCCCCGGCTCGCGCCGAAGAACCTCGGGGTGAAGGTACACACCCTCATGTTCTACGACCTGCAGCGCCCGGCGCCGGTCTATGGGAACGACGACTTCTCCCACATGCTCGACTTCATGGAGGAAGAAGCAGCCACCCGGCGCCTGTGGCACTTCCCCGAGGCGGCGTGGTGGCTCACCTTCGACATCGCCGTGCCGTTGTACCTGCCTGTCACCGTAGAGGCCCGCTCGCTCGACCTCGATCTCATCGAGCCATTGCGCAGCGAAGATCCGGAGGGCAATGGCGTTGTGGGACACCGCGTCTTCGGCACGGGCCACGAGTGGGGCTACTGGCAGAACGAATACTGCAGCTATCGCATGTCTGCTGATCCCGCCTACCGCTGGCAGGACTGCTTCGCCGACATCACCGGCATCTTCGGCGAGGCCGGCACCGAGGCTCAGGCGGTGCTCGAAGAGATGGTCGCAGCACAAATCAGAGACTTCATCTACGACGCCGACCTGCTGGCCTATCTCGTGGGCACCGACCCGGAGACCGAAGCGGCCTACGCCGCAGGCATCGTCTTTCACCCGCTGCCGCCGGCTCCGGGTGAGATCCTGCGCTGGAGCGAGGCAGAGATCGATCAGTGGCTCGGCGCCGGCGAGATGCCGGGCATCGCCGATCGTCTGGGCCGCATCGCCGAGGAGCAGAGCGCCTGGGTGGCGCGCCTGAGGGCCGTGGCTGATCAGGTGCCCGAATCAGCTCGCCCCTGGTTCGACGAGATCATCGACGGGGTGGAGATCAACGGCTTGCGGGCCCAGCACCAGCACGACGCCTACGGCGCCCTGGTGCTCACTCGCCTCGGTCGCCTCACCGGTGATGCAGCCCTCGAGGCAGAGGGCGCGGCCTTGCTGGAGAGCGCCCGTACGGTGACTGAGCAAGCCCTGGCCGTGATCCGTCGTCGAGCGGAGAGCTACCGCTATGCCCCCGTGGAGCGGGCCATCGGCGGTGGCCCCACCCTCGACGCCGACGACAACTGGACGGTGTACGACTATCGCTACCTCGCCCGCACGCACCACGGCTACTACTACACGCGCATCGACGATCTGGTGACCGAGGCCCTCGAGGCCCCCACCGACGGCCCTCTGGAGATCGTCAACGCCCTGCTCGACGTCGACGAGCCGCTGCAGCTCCGCCGCACTGACGCCGAGCAGGTCGACGTGCCCCTGGCTCTGGGAGACGGCACGGTGCAAACCGGCGAGGTCGAGATCGAGCACACCTACGCCGCTCCCGGGCTCTACACCTTGACCCTCGGCGATGCAGAAACGCCCGACGCCACCGTCCGCGTCGCCCAAACCACCGGCGCCCGCCGCACGCCCCATGACGGAGGCTTCGACGCCGAAGTCCTGTCACCGGCAGGGGTGAACACCTTCATCCGCAATGTGCTGCCTGGGGTGGTGTTGGGCACCGTGGACGATCAGACGGTGGCGCTGGGCTTTACGCTGATCCCCGAAGGTCACGTGCAGCCAGAGTGGCTGTTCCCGGTTTCCCCAGGAGACGCCGCCCTCGTCAGAGCGGATCAGGTCCTCGTGCCGGTGGTCTCTCGTGGAGAAGCCCTCGCAGGGCTGGCCCTCTTCGGCTTCACCCTCTCAGAGACCGACGACGGGCTGCTGCTCGTCGGAGAGCTCGACAAAGATCAAGTGGTGGCAGCTGTAGGCGTCGTGAGCAATGGGGCGCTGTCGGAAGAAGACGTGCAGCGCCTGCTGCCGCCGCTGGTGGGGTACCCCGACTTCGAGGCCGTGCCTCAGCGCCTGCCCGTGGAGATCGTGTGGCCGGCGCTGGAGCCTCGCTGAGGCGCCCTCAGGGCTTGATGACGGTGTTCTTTTTGCTGAAGTCGGCGCTCCCTGAGATGGCAGGCTTTCCCTTGAGGGTGCCGTTCTTCACGCTCACGTTGGCAGCTCCGGAAGCCACGATGGAGCGTTTTCCCTTGATGGTGCAGTTGTGCAGCTTGACGTCGGCCTGACCCTTGACCACCACAGCGTCACCTTCGCTGGAGAGCACGCAATTCCTCAGGGTGAGATCACACTGACCCTTGGCGATGACCGCAGGGCCCTTCGCGCTGATGACCGCGTTCTGAATGACCTTCTCGTCGTCGCCACCACACACGATGGCCTTCGTCGACATCTTGCCTCCAGCACGCCGACCCTTGGCACCGATGGCCCGCTCGCCCTGGCCAGCCTTCACCTGGGTACCACCAGCCCTCACCTCGGTACTGCCGTTGCCTGTATTGACCTCGCTGTCGCCGCTCTTGATCTTCACCTGACCGCCAGTGGTGTCCACACTGGCGCCGGGCAGGTTGAGCTTGACCTGGGCAGAGGCCACCGACACGCCAAAGCACACACATACAGCCAGGGCACCACCAACAATCATGCTCTTCATCTTCATCCTCCTCAGCTCCTTGGAGCGGGTTGTTCGCGGGCCCAGTGACGCTGAAGATGGGCATATGTTCAAGCATAATTCAAAAACATGTTTAACTGTCGACCAACACGACGCCTGACAGCGTCAGCGAAGCCTTGAATATCAATTCCCCGCTGACGTAAATCATCCGTCTCTGGCGGCTGGCCAGAGGGGGAGGTTTCCACATGCTTCGACTCTCTCGGACCATCGGACTCACCATGGTGGTGAGCGGCACCCTGCTTTCGGGGTGTGATGTCCTCAGCTCGCTCTCCTCGATGGAGGGGCGGATCACCGACGCCGACGGCAACCCCGTGCAGGGTGCCACCGTGCGCACCTACGGGTTCCTCGACAACCTCGAGTACCTGCGCTTCGGCAGCCCGCCCGCAGACGAGCTCGATCCCCAGGGCTATCGCGTGCGGGTGGACATCGCCAGCCTCGACGGCGAAGACGGCCGGGGTGATCGCGTCTCTGGCACTGCTGTCACTGACGCTGATGGGCGCTATGTCATCGACGGCATGCCCCTCGACGGCATCATCGCTGTGGCCAGCCTGCCCAAGGGCTCGAAAGACATCAAAGGCATGGATCGCAGCGACGGCACAGTGAGCCTGTCGAGCGCCCTGAGCCCCGATGTAGAGCGCGATCGGGACAACCTCACTGAGTCTGGTGCGAAGTTCCGCGCCAACTTCGTGCTGCAGCCGCCCCCAGCAGAGGACACCCCCGAGGGCCCCTCCTCCGACGTCACGCCAGCGCCAGAGCCCGACAACCCCATCGAGCTGGTACCACCTGTCGCCCCTGAGGGCTGGTCCGAGTTCGTCATCGAGGATCTCGAAGGCAACGTGCTCGTCGACGCCAGTGCCGACAACGGTCTCGTCGACGGCACCCTGCCCATCGTCACCGCCGGCGGCAACGTGCGTATTCGTGGGCGCTATGGCGACACCAGCGTGCGCCACGCCGTGCTCCGGGTGCAGCAGGGCGGCGGTCCCTGCGACGACTCAGATCCGGCCCGGGTGCGCGAGGTGCCCCTCATGCTTGCCGACGGCGTGATCACCAGCCACGAAGGTGACTTCCAGCTGTGGTCTCTGAGCGGTGGCTTCGAGAAGTTCCAGCTCGACGCCGACGACACCCCTGGTGACGAGACCGACAGCTATGTGGTCACCGTTGAAGCCCCCTGCGCCGTGCGGGCAGCCCCCCTCACCGTCACGCTCATGTGGAACCAGCCCAACGTCGACGTCGATCTCTACATCTGGGATGTGGGGAGCGGGATTCAGACCTATCACGGCTCGTACTCCAACGGTGAGCGCGGCCGGAGCAACTACGGCTACATGAGCATCATCGACAACCAGGGCGGTGGCCCCGAGGCCTTCACCCTGAACCCCGGGGAGACCGGCGGCTACCTCGCCCGAGCTCACGTCTTCTGTGGTCCGCCTGACGATGTGGCCCTCAAGGCCAGGGTGGTGTGGTGGCAAGGAGGCCAGTGGCACGACGAAATCTTCGACGCCACGATGTCCACCCGAGAAGATTGGGTGGACATCGGTCGTTTCCACGTCGACCCTCTCTAGAGGCCCTCACACAACAGCTCCCGTCGCCAGAGCTGCGATGCACTTCGTGAGGCAGCCGAAACCATCCTCGACGGGCCTTTGGGCCCGCCTGTGGGTGCTTCGACTGCCTCACTCGCACCTCACAACTCTGACTCGGTCCGCTGTTATGTTAGGACCTCTTAATCAGAATCTCGACCGACCCCCACGGGAGGCCCGATATGTACCGATTCGCATGTGTGCTGTTGACCGTGCTCGGACTGAGCGTGAGCGCTCACGCGCAGGACAGCGACTACGACAAGGCCATGGACGACGCCGCCAGCGCGCTCAAGACTGCCGGTGATGTGGCCAACAAGGCCGCCAAGGCAGCGGGCTCGGCGGTGACCAACGCCACCGACGCCGTGATGGATCGCAAGGCGGTCTCTGACGCCCTCGACCAAGCCCGTGAGACCACGAAGGCTGCCGGCCAGCAGGCGGCCATGGCCCTGAAGGCCAAGAGCCAGCGTTGCGAGGCCGGCAAATCGTGCAAGCTCAGCTGCCCAGGGGGTGGCTGCGCGGTTCAGTGTGGCGCAGGCTCGACCTGCAAAGTGAGCTGCAACGGTGGTGGCTGTGTGATGCAGGCCGAGGCCGGCGCCGAGGTGAAGTTCAGCTGCAACGGCGGTGGTTGCACCCAGCAGTTCGCCGCTGGCGTCAAAGGCAAGGCCAGCTGCAATGGCGGCGGCTGCACCCACCAGCTCGACCCCACCGCACAGATCAAGGCCAGCTGTAATGGCGGAGGCTGCCTGAAGCAGTGAGCGTCTCGGTCCCCTCTCCCCCACGACGTCGGTGGCGCCGATGGCTGACGTGGCTCGGCGGCATCATCGTCGTCCTCGTGGTGTTGGCATACGCCTTCCGAAGCACGATCATCGAGGGGGCCGCTGAGCGGGCGCTGGCCAAAGTCTCCGCACGGCTGGGCCTGCCCATCTCCGCAGAGATCAGCTCCGAGGGCTGGTCCACCGTACAGCTGAGCCAGATCGAGGTGGGCCCTGAAGACGCCCGCCTCGCCACGATCGATCACGTGACGATCGAGGCCGATCTCGGCGCGCTGTGGTCGCTGCGCCTCGCGCTCTCCTCCATCAAAGTCGACCGCCCCACCCTCTACATCGAAGGCGACGGCACCGTGCAGGGTGCAGTCTCGGCGCTGAGAGATGCGCTTCAGCCGATCCTCGAGCGCCGGCGCTCGACCACAGCGAAGCAGGCCCCCAAAGACACGTCGTTCTTCGACACCCGCTATGCCCTGGAGCACCTGCCTCCGATCCACATCGTCGACGGACGCTGCCAGGATGCGGCGGGGGCCATCGACGGCCGCCTCGCTCAGGCAGTGCTCACCCCCGGCGGGGGCGTCACCGTGGAAGGCGGTCACCTCAGCGTCATCGACCGAAGGCTCGGCGGCGTGGAGATCCAGCTGGTGGAGGGCGCCCGTACCCCTGGCGGACCCATCGAGCTGGGGGAAGCCGCCATCCACATCGACGGCCCCGGCCCGCTGAAACTCGAGGCCCGACTCAAGGGCGGCACCCTCGGCCTCGACGGCACCTTCACTGCAGTGGCCCGGGTCGATGCACCGGAATGGGGGGTGTGCGCCGCCACAGGCACCCTCGTCGGGGGTCCGTGGGCGCACCTGCGCTGCGAAGAGGCCATCAGCTTCGATCTGCCCAAGGGCCTGCGACTCGCCGGCGATCGCGTCACCGTCGAGACCTGGCCAGCACCCCTGGTGCGCCTGCCTGGCCTCACTGTGGGCACCACCGACGACGCCAGCCCCATGGTGGCGCAGCTGTCCGGTGCCGAGATCGAATTGACTGCAGGGTTGCAGGCAGATGATGGGGGTCGCCGCCCCTTCGAAGCCGAGGTGTCACTGCGCACTGGCAGTCGCCTCTGGGCGCGGGGCACCGTATCGCGCCAGCAAGCGGTGATGAGCGTGCAGGCTGAAGGGGTCGACCTCGCCGACGTGCTCCCTGTTCAGGGTGGGGCCCTCGACGTGAGCGCCCGCTTCACCGCCACCGTGCCCCGCAGCCTCGACGACCCCTTCGATGCCTGGCTCGATCTCGACGTGAGCACCGAGGGCGTGCTCGTCGACCAGCCTGCCCTCGCCGAGGGCCCCGTGGGGCCCTTTGGCTTCGCGATCTCGGGCACCGCGCAGCTGCACGTGCCCTCGCTGAGATCGCCCAAGCGTTTGCGACTCGCCCTCGGCGCCCCATGGATCGCGCTCCGGGGCCCTGAGGCTGATCTGAGCGCCGACGTGAGTGCCCTGCTCGATCTCACCGACGACGCGCCGGTCATCTACGCCCGTGGCGACACCGGCCGCCTCAACGCAGTCAAGTTGCCTGGCGCCATCCCCGAAGGGTTGATGCCTCTGCTGGCAGACATCGGCCTCAAGGGCCGATTTGGGCTGCGCGGCCGCCTGTTCCTCGACCTGGCCGACCCCGAGAATCTCGGCCTGCGCATCAAGGCTGACACCCGACGCTTGAAGGTGAGCCGTCTGCCCTCGCAAATGCGCCTCGAACGCCTGCGTACCAGCTTTACCACCCGCTTCGAGATGCCCGACGACACTGTCATCACCCGCACAGTGGGCCCCGAGACTGATCGCTGGCTCACCCTCGACTGGGTGCCGGCCCTCATGCCCACGGCGGTGATGGCCCAGGAAGACGGCGGCTTCTTCAAGCACGGTGGCATCAGCATGTTCCATCTGAGGGAGTCTCTGGGGCTCAACCTCAGCAAGGGGCGCTTCGTCCGTGGTGGGTCCACCCTCACGATGCAGCTTGCCCGAAACCTCTACCTGAACCACCGCAAGACGCTGTCTCGCAAGCTTCAAGAGTTGGTGGTGGCCTGGCTGCTCGAGCAGAACTTCTCCAAGACCGAGCTGCTCACGCTCTACCTCAACGTGGTGGAGTTCGGCCCTGACGTCTTCGGCATCCGCGAGGCGGCGAAATACTACTTCGGCAAGCACCCCATGGCCCTCACCACCGTCGAGACCATCTTCCTGGTGAGGCTGCTGCCAGGGCCCCGGCTCTATCACGAGCAGTTCGTGAAGAAGCGCCTGAAGCGGGGCTTCGCCAATGGGATCAAGCGCCTGATGAATCTGCTCATCAAGCGAGGCCAGCTCAGCCCCGAAGAGGCCATCGACTGGAAGGAAGAGATAGTCTTGTGGTGACGAAATAGATCGTCTCTCCTCGGGCGGCGTAGACCATGACCGCCACCCCAGATCAGGAGAGACGATGCGCCGCCGAGCCTTCCCCTACACCCGCCCCGCCCACCTCTGCAGCGCATTGTTGTGCATGGCCCTCGCCGCCTGCGCCGGCACCGAAGAGGCACCGTCCAACACACCTGCGGCCAGCGACGCCAAACAGAAGCCTGTCGCAGTCACGACAGGTGGTGACGCCCCTGTCGAAGAGCCCGCCCCCGAAATGGTGGCTGAGGCTGAGGAGCAGGTCGCCCCTCAAGCCCAGCCAGCACCCAAAACACCTGCACTCTCCCGGGCCAAGAGTGAAGCCCGCATCGCAGGTGGCGCAAAGCGGGACATGGAGCGCGCCCGTGGCCCTCGCGTCCTCAAGAAGCGCAAGATCGCCGGAGCCACCGTGGCCAACGGCCTGATCGCCGCTCAACCCCTCGAAGACGTCGACGAGCCTTCACCTGACATGAACCGTGAGGCGTACGACAAGATCACGGACAACCCGTTCAAGGCGACCTCTGTAGATGCACTGAGCACGTTCTCCATCGACGTGGACACAGCCTCGTACGCGAACACGCGACGTTTTATCGATCGCAGCCAGATGCCGCCGAAGGACGCGGTGCGCATCGAAGAGATGGTGAACTACTTCAGCTACGACTACGCAGACCCAAAGGGCGAGGACCCATTC
>JBKAGE010000008.1:0-65683 GCA_046290225.1 Bradymonadia bacterium
TCCTGGTTTGGCTTGTCCTCCGCTACACCACAAAACCTACCCTCAAAAGGGGGGTTGCGAATTGATAGAGAGTCCGTGCCCGTGCCCGAAACTCTCTTTTCAGATGTTGATCGACATGCCCACGGCGGCGCGGGTGGCCTCCATCACCGCCTCCGACAGCGTCGGGTGGGGGTGAATCGCCTCGAGCATCTCGTGGTAGGTCGTCTCGAGCTCCATGGCCGTCACCGCCTCGGCGATCAGCTCCGTGGCGTCGTAGCCGATGATGTGACAGCCGAGCATCTCACCGTACTTGGCGTCGTAGATCACCTTCACAAAGCCCTCGGTGTGGCCCGCGGCAGAGGCCTTGCCCGAAGCGGTGAAGGGGAACTTGCCCACCTTCACGTCGAAGCCCTTGTCCTTGGCGGCAGCCTCGGTGAGACCCACGCTGGCGATCTGGGGCTGGCAGTAAGTGCAGCCGGGGATGCGATCGCGCTTCATCGGGTGGGGGTTTTTCCCGGCGATGGCCTCGACGCAGATGATGCCCTCGTGGCTGGCCTTGTGGGCGAGCCAGGGGGGGCCGGCCACGTCGCCGATGGCGTAGATGCCCTCGATGTTGGTGCGGCCGAACTCGTCGATCACGATGCGACCGGGCTCGGTCTTCACGCCCACAGCCTCGAGGCCGAGGTTCTCGATGTTGCCCACCACGCCCACGGCGCTGATGACCTGATCAGCCTCAAGGACCTCTTCGCCCTTCTTGGTCTTCACGGTGACCTTGAGGGGGCTGGCGCTGGTGTCGACGGACTGCACCATGGCGCTGGTCATGATGTTGATGCCCATCTTCTTGTACGCCCGGGCGAGCTCCTTGGAGCAGTCGGCGTCTTCCACGGGCACGACGCGATCCTGGGCCTCGATGATGGTGACCTCGGAGCCCATGTGCTTGTAGAAGTAGGCGAACTCGACGCCGATGGCGCCGGCACCGCAGATGACGAGACGCTCGGGGCGCTCTTTCTGCAGCATGGCGTCTTTGTAGGTGACGATGTTCTTGCCGTCGACCGGCAGGGGCGGGATCTCCCGGGCCCGGGCGCCGGTGGCGATGATGATGTGCTTGGCCTCGACGGTCTGCTCGGTGCCGATCTCGTTGCCGTCCATGTCGGTGGAAGGCGTGACCTTGATCTTGCCGCCACCGATGAGGGTGCCGTGACCCTCGATGACGTCGATCTTGTTCTTCTTCATCAGGTAGGCGACGCCCTTGTTCATCTTGCCGGCCACGGCGCGGCTGCGGTCGATGACCTTGGGGAAGTCGGGGCTCACGGTGCCATCGATGGTGAGGCCGTAGGCCTCGAGATGGCTGACGTTGTAGGCCATCTCGGCGCTCTTGAGCAGCGCCTTGGTGGGGATGCACCCGATGTTGAGGCAGACCCCGCCGAGCTTGTTCTTCTCGATCACGGCGGTCTTGAAGCCGAGCTGGGTGGCCCGGATTGCGGTCTCATAGCCCCCAGGGCCGGTCCCGATGACGACGACGTCGTACATATGTGCGTCTCCTGTGTGCGCTGGCGTGTTTCTGTCGGCGGCAGACTACGGCGCCAGGGTGTTACGGGCAAGTGGGATGCCCGAAGCTCACAGGCAGATGCTCAGTCCAGCAAGACGTAGACATAATATTGGAATGCCGGGTCGAGGGGCTCATCGGCATGGTGGATGCCGGTGAACTGACACGCGTAATGGGCCTCGCCGTGATCCACGAGGCCCTCTTCGACCTCGATGGCGAAACGAGAAGAGCGGGTCAGGTAGAGCAACACCATCCGTGACCAGCCTTCCGCCGTGCTGTCCTCAGCACAGCGACGTGGATCAGTGGTGGCGCCGATGGTGAAGTGGTGATGGTGGTTGGCGTATTGCCCCAACATGCGCCGGCGGGTCTTCAAGGCGTGTTGGGGTGCGGTGGTGCTGCATCGATCTTGGACAATCATCATGTACTCCTGATCGAGGGGTGATCACACCGTATCGACCCCTTTCTCAGGTGACAATTGTCTTTCTGTTCTTTTGTTCAGTGTTTTGGCGTTAGACCAGATCACCCTGGCGCCAGCGTCGCCTGATGCGCCACAGGTCAGCGACCCCGAGGCCGATCATGCCCCACGGAGGGTGAGAGCCCGGGCGTTGGATCCAGGCCACGGGGAACTGGGCCACGCGGAAGGGGCCCTGGTTCAAGATCATCAGCCACTCGCAGTCCATCGTGACCTGATCGATGCGGGCCTTGGAGACGAGGTGGTGCGCGGCGGCGTTGCCGAAGATCTTCATGGGGGCGTTGGTGTCGAGGTGGCTGGCGAGGGGGGGCAGCAGCGTGCGGGCGAGGCGGCTGTAGACCTTGCTCTTGAAACGGCCCAGCGTGCCAGCGCCCACCACCGCACCGCCGTGTGCCGGGGCTCGGGTGCCCATGGCGGCGTCGCACACGTCATCGAGGAGCAGGGCCCGCAGCCCCGTGGCCATGTGCTGGGCGTTCACCTTCAGGTTCAGGTTCACGTACACCACAGCGTCGAGATCGGGCTTCCAGGACATCGCGGCCTGCATGCCGTCGAGGAGAGCCCGGCCTTTGAGTCCGCCCGGCTGGCGAGGGCCCCCGGTGAGCGGTACGCAGTGCAGTCGATCTTCAGTGAGCAGGGTGGCGGGCGCTGCGGCGAAGCCTGCTCGGACGGCGTCGGCAAAGTGAGCGTCTTCTGGGAGATCGTCCACGATCCAGATCGACCAGCGGACGGCGCCCCACGGCCCCTCTGTGGGACCGAAGATGTCGGTGATCTCGTTGATTTTGCTCAGGACCTGCTCGGCGACAGGCTCGAAGTCGGTGTCGTAACTGCACGCCACCACCGCGATCTCCACAGGCCGGGGCAGATCGGTGGTGAGCACTGCGGCGTGGGCCCGGGCGTGGTTTCTCAGCAGCTCTGCGCGCATGGATGATTCACCGACACGTGATCTCGTCCGGCAGTCTGGGGGAAGCCCTCAGAAGCGTCAACGTCGCCTGCGATCGCCTCTGCGGGTGGCCAGGGCGAGGGGCACCAGCCACAGCAACCAGGCGCTGGGGCCCCGGGGGCCCTGAGTACAGTCGTCGCCTCCGCCGCCACCACCAGAGACGCCACCATCATTGAAGCCGGCGTCTTGAGGAGGTGCGTCGCCGCCAGAGCCACCAGCGGGGGCGCCGCCCATGGCGCCTGAGCCACCTGTGGGCGCGCCGCCAGCGCCACCCGTCTGACCACCACCAGCACCGCCGGCAGGGTTGGCGTCTGGCGGGTCTACACCTGCATCTGCGTTTAGATCGGCGTCGGGGCGATCGGGCCCTGCGTCGGGTGTACCGGGGCCGGCATCGGGCATCATCCCGGCATCGGGCTGGTTGAAGGGGATCTCGCACTCCGCAGGGGGCGGCTCGGGTGAGGCGTCGTCACATATGCCGCCCACGGGCACGCCAGGGCAGAGGCTGTCGCAACACTGCCGTGCTTGATCCTCAGGGGCACACTGCCAGCGGCTGTCGATCAGTTCGAAGCGGGTGAAGATGGGCTGCCACGTCTCGCCGAAGTCGTCACTGGCGCCGAGCACCCACGGACCGCCGAAGAACACATTGCTGCAGCCCCAGAGTCGATCGCTCCCTGCTTCCCGGTCGAGGCAGAGCAATGGGGTGACCTCCGGCGCGGGGTTGAAGGTGCGACCGCCGTCTTCGCTCAACAGCGGA
Source organism: Bradymonadia bacterium (assembly GCA_046290225.1). GTDB lineage: Bacteria > Myxococcota_A > Bradymonadia > UBA7976 > UBA1532 > JBKAGE01. The sequence goes on from JBKAGE010000008.1 coordinate 3,692, forward strand.
TCACCAAACGCCGACACCACCAGCGCGCGCTCGCCGGCCTGATCGAAGACCATCTTCACGGGGAAGTCGGTGAGCTCCTGCACGGTGACCCAGTCCTGCCCCAGGTTGTCGGAGCGGATCAGGTACGAGGTGGGGAAGCGCTCGATGATGGCATAGAGCTCGTTTTGATGGTTCGCCGGTGCCGCCAGCAGCACCATCTCTTGCAGGGTGGCGTTGAGCGCTGGGGGGCCGAGCTTCATGGGCTCGAAGGCGCGGCCGCCGTCTTCACTGACGAAGGCGCCGCCCTGACCGATCAGATAGAGATGGTTGGGATCAGTCTCCGAGCGCACGAGTTGCCAGAGCGGCCCACGTAGATCGAGACCGGCGCCAGTCCAGGTTTCACCACCGTCTTCGGTGACATAGACGTCGTTGCGCTCTCCGAAGGTGTCGGTGGCCACGGCGAGCTCGAGGGGACGATCAGGCCGGGGCGAGATGGTCACCGGGCGCACTGTGTCCACCGGGGCAGGGGCCCGCTCGAAGTTACAGCCGCCATCCGTGGTGATGTATAGGCCCGCGGCGGTGGCCAGCACCCACCGATCAGCAGTGAGCGGAGCCACCCCCAGAATGCCGGCGCTCGGGGCCACTGAGTCTTCACAGAGCCATTCAATGGTGTAGCCCTCGCCCTCGGGGCGCGCCACATAGACCCCCTGGTTGTCGGTGAGGGCCCAGGCGCTCCCGGGGAACTGAGAGGGGAAGATGATGCGCGTGACCTGTGGCTGACCGCCATGGGCCATGGCACTGGTCGTCATCGTACAGGGCAGGAGCGCTGCGCAGAGGAAGGGAGCGAGGGCAGACAGTCTGATCACAGGCGGGCACTCATAGGCTGAACGTCAGGTGCTGATCATCAACCGCTGATGATCAGGGCATGATGCCCATGTCGGGCATCTCTTCAGGATCCGCGTCCGCCTCGTCGGGCACGCCAGCATCCTCATCAATGATGCCCATGTCGTCTTCTGGGATGCCCATGTCTGCATCATCGGGCACACCGGCGTCTTCATCAGGGCCGCCGAGCGCCGGGCGACACAGCGGGGCGAAGTCGATGGGGGCCAGAGGCTCTTCGACCTCGTCGTTGGGTACCACGTCGAGATCGTCGCCGGTGATGGTCACTCGGGCCCGGCCGGAGTTGTTGGTGTAGTCGAGCTCGTACAGCTCGTCGCAGGGGTTGGTGGTCACCACCAGGTCGTAGGTGCCGTCGGGCACGTCGGTGATGTCGATCCACTGACACTGCAGGTTGCGGGAGTAAGTGTCCTGGCAGCCGGCGGTGATGCCCTGGTTGCGGCCGTTGTAGCCCACGCAGCCATCGACGGCGATCTCGGGGTCGTACACCCCAATGTCGATGACGGAGAAGCCGTTCTTCGAGCCGATGGGCAGCAACTCACCCGTCTCGACGTTCACCAGATCGTATCGGGCGTAGGCCTCGAAGTGGAAGTGGCCGTGGCACTCGTCCCAGTACCAGAAGTCGAGGCCGGCGTCGGGGGTGCCCAGCTGCAAGTCTTCGTTGCCCACGTTGGCGATGCGGGTGCCGAAGCGCAGGATCTTACGGCGCCCGGTGCCCCGGACGCAGCGCTCGTTCACCAGACACTGATCTTCGACGTCGAGGTATTCGATGCCCGCGGTGTTGGCGAGGTAGGGCTGATCGATGAGGAGATCGGGGCCCTGGGGGCAGGCCTCGGCGTCGGAGGGCTCCAGCCCGGTGTCACCACCGACACAGACGCCGCACACATCCTCGTACGCTTCACCAAAGCAGACGCCGTTGCAGTCCATGTCGGCATTGGCCACCTGACCCGTGGCGCCGCCGGTGCAGGCGCCACACTCGTCCTCCACGGCGAGGCCACCGCGCATGCCGGAGCAGTCCGGCTGGCAGGAGCGCACCTGAGAGACGGCATAGATGTAGACCTCACCGGCGCCTCGGGTGGGGTTGAGATCATCCCAGAAGGGGGCCAGCGTGGGGCCGATGTTCCCCACGGGGAACACCTCGTTCGAGTAGCCGCCAATGCGCTCGCTGAGACTGACCAGGCCGTTGGCGCTGATGTTGATCTGGTCGTAATTGCCCCCATAGAAGGGGAACTCGAAGTTCAGCTCCTGCACCACGGTGCCGTCGTCGGCGAGCTCGAGGGGGATGCCCACGTCGCGGATGTCCACCCAGGGGTGTTGGATGGCGTAATCCACCTCGGCGCGGCCATCTTCGGGGCGGTGGAAGAAGTAGACCACCGGGTGATCAGTGACGAACTCGTTGTTGTGGCTCAGGTTGATGGGTCGATCACCCGCATCGCCCTGAATGCCCACGGTGGCCGAGGCCCCGAAGGGCTGCACCTGGTTGTACAAGAACGCGAAGTCGCCGTTTTCGTAGAGCACCAGCTGGAACGTGTAGGGGCCATGATCGCCACGGAAGGGCCGAATGTCGGTCCATTGGATGACATAGCGGGCGGCCTCCATGTGGCAGAGGTCACACACATCAGGGATCTCGTCACCATCTCGATCATCGACAAAAGGCTCGCGACCTGTGGTGCCACCCACACAGCGGGTGCAGCCATCTTCATAGGCCTCACCAAAGCAGACACCCACACAGTCCATATCGGCGTTGCGGCCGGCACACACACCGCATTGGTCGGTGTCGTTGGTCGTACAGAAGGGCTCTGGATCGCCGCCCTCGGCGACGAAGCCCTCGGGCTGCTCGCAACTCTCGATGCGGGAGAGATCGTCACCGAGGCCATCGTCATCTTGGTCGGCAAACCAGGCCGTCACGCCGGCGCCACCACACACACCGCATTGATCAGTGTCGTCGGTGGCGCATTCCGGTTGAGGATCGCCACCTTCGGCGACGAAGCCCTCGGGCTGAGCGCAGGCTTCTACGGTGATGCGATCGTCGCCAGCGCCGTCATCGTCTTGATCGGCATACCAGGTCGACGGACCGTCACCACCACACACACCACACATGTCTTCTGGTGCATCAGGAGGACAACCCTCAGGCTCAGGCTCTGCATCAGGTGTCGGGAGGGCCGCGTCTGGATCGGGCTCAGGCTCGGGGGTGGCGTCAGGCGCTGGTGGGGTGGTGCTGGCGTCACCTTCGACGGTACTCGCGTCCGCGCCTCCTGCGTCGTCAGAAGTGGGATCATCCGACTCTTCGACACATCCCTGAGCGCTCAGAGCCAGCGCAAGGGACATCAACAGCAATCTCCACCTCATAGCAGGGCCTCCAATCTGGTGACATGGCTCTCCCATGGACCAGCTTTCACAACGAACAGGTGGTAGGCGAAGTGAAGTTTATTACCCATCTTCATATGTGAGCGTTCGTGGCACTGCTGCGTCTTCTGATCATGGCGGTGATCGAACAACATCTGTGCACCCACCTGCTCGGAGCAGTGGCTCGTGTCATCGAGCCTCGACACGGTATCGGCAGCTGCGCAATCGCCGCCAAAGGTGGGGACTTAAACTTTGATAGGGCAAGGGCGGAGGGGGCAACATCTGGACTGGCGATGTCACCAGGGCAGGATCAGAGCTTCTCGAGATCAGTCTTGCGATTGGGGATCGGTGCCGGTGTGAGCACCAGCTGCTCTCGATAGCGCGACTCCAGGTCGTCCCATTCCACTGCGAAAGAGCCCCCTGTGGATTCTTGTTGTCGCTGTGCGCTGGCCAGCAGCTCGAGGCAGGCGTGGTCGATGTAGGCCAGCGAGCCGGCGTGTACGTGCACCTCGGTGCCTCGGGGCAGGGCTTCGAGGGCCTCGGCGAGGGTGGGCAGGGCCACGAAGGTCGCGGCGCCGTGCAGGTGCAGGTCGACCCGGTTGCCTGTCTGGGACTGCTTCACGTCGAGGCGGGAGAACTTGAGCAGCAACTTCGCCGCGGCGAGGGCGATGCCCACCAGCACACCCGTGAGCAGATCAGAGGCCACGATGAGGGCTACGGTGACCGCGTAGATGGCCATCTCGCCCTTGGAGAAGCGCCAGAGCTTCAGGGCCGCCTTGGGGTTCATCAGTTTGTAGCCCGTGTAGACGAGGATCGCCCCCAGGCTGGCCCGGGGGATGGCCTCGAGTACGAAGGGCAGAGCCACAACGAGGATCAACAACCAGAGGCCGTGGGCCACGGCGGAGATGCGGGTCTGTGCGCCGGCGTCGACGTTGGCGGAGCTGCGGACGATGACCCCGGTCATGGGCAGGGCACCGAAGACGCCACAGATGAGGTTGCCCACGCCCTGGGCAGCCAGCTCGCGATCGTAATTGGTGCGGGCCCCTTCGTGCATCTGATCCACCGCTGAGGCGCAGAGCAGTGTCTCGGCGCTGGCGATCACTGCGATGCCCACCACCGTGAGGAAGAAGTCGTGATCGAGCAGCATCACGAAGTCGGCGGGGTTGGGGAAGTTCAGGCTCTCGACGAAGTTGGCGGGGATCTCGACGTAGTTGATGCTCTCGAGCTGGAAGAAGTGCGCCGCGAGGCTTGCCGCCACAACAGCGATGAGGGCCCCAGGCAGGGCCTTGAGGGCCTTCGGGCGGAACGTGTTCCACAGCACGAGGGTGACCAGCGTGAGCATGCCGATGGCGGCGGCGATGTGATGACTTGACCCCTCGATGGGGATCACGCCCTTCTGAATGGCTTCGGGGATCGAGAGCAGGTTGTCGATCCCGGTCTTGCGCGGGGCGTCATCCACCATGAAGTGGAACTGACTGGCGAAGATGAGTACCCCGATGCCGGCGAGCATGCCTTGAATCACCGCTGGTGATGTGGCCCGGAACCATCGCCCCAACTTGAGCCAGCCAGCGATGAACTGCATGGCCCCTGCAGAGAACACGGCCACCCCGAGCATGGGGACGCCGTGGGTGGTGACGAACTCGAGGACCAGCACCGCGAGGCCCGCAGCAGGGCCGCTCACCTGGAGAGGGGAGCCGGTGATGAAGCCCACCACCAGACCACCGACGATGCCTGTGATCAGGCCCAGAGATTCCGGGACCCCCGAGGCGCCGGCAATGCCCATGCACAGAGGAAGGGCCACCAGGAACACCACCACCGAGGCCATGAGCTCTCGGGCAGGGGCGAGCTTGAAACCTGGCTGATGGAACTCGAAGAACATTTTCTTCATGGAAGAAGACGCTGGTTTGTCAGGAAGGGGTTGGTTCATACCACACGTCCTCATTTGCACGAATTAGGGTTCGTGCATGAGTGTGCGCCCATAGAACAGTGCTTACAACTGATTCGGCAAAAAAAGATATGCCTGAGGCAAGTAAGGCGAGGGGCCCCTCACAGAAGGTGAGCTGGACCTATATACGATCCAGGATGAGCGGCTCGTCTTTCGGGGGGGTGTCCGAGAAAGTGAACGCACGCTCGAACCATTGCTTTGCCTCGGCCCAGTCGCCTTCACGGCGGTGGGTGTCGAGCAGTGGCTGCCCCACCTGGATCTCGTCGCCCACGCGGGCGGCCATCATCACCCCTACGGCGGGGTCGACGTCCTGGTCCTTGCGGCTGCGGCCGGCGCCGAGGGCCATGGCGCCCATGCCGATGGCCCGGGCATCGATGGCGCTCACATAACCTGATTGGGTGGCGAGGAATGGCTCCACGACAGGGGCGCTGGGGAGCACGTCGAGATCATCGCACACACGCGGATCACCACCCTGGGCTTCGATCATCTCTCGGAAGCGTGCCAGAGCTCTGCCGTCGTCGAGGGCCTTGACGGCCTCGGTGGGATCGAGGCCGGCGAGGGTGAGCATCTCTTCTGCGAGGGCCAGGGTGAGGGCGCGGGTGTCTGCAGGACCTTCGCCCCGGAGCAGCTCGATGGACTCGCGCACCTCAAGGGCGTTGCCCACGGCGACGCCGAGAGGCTGGCTCATGTTGGTGAGCAGGGCGACGACCTTTTTGCCGAGGCGCTCACCGATGGCCTTCATCGTGTGGGCGAGATCTCGGGCCTGGTCGAGGGACTTCATGAAGGCCCCCTGGCCCACCTTCACATCGAGCACGAGGCCGTCGACACCCTCAGCCATCTTCTTCGACATGATCGAGCTGGCGATGAGTGGGATGGACTCGATGGTGCCGGTGACGTCTCGCAGTGCATAGAGTCGCTTGTCTGCAGGGGCGATCTCTTCGGTTTGCCCCATGATGATCGCGCCGAGGCTGCTCAGCTGCGCCTTCATCTGCTCGACGGAGCGGTACACGCTGAAGCCGGGGATGGACTCCAGCTTGTCGAGGGTGCCGCCGGTGTGGGCGAGACCCCGGCCGGCGATCATAGGCACGGTGGCGCCACACACGGCCACGAGGGGAGCCAGGGGCAGGCTGATCTTGTCGCCCACACCACCAGTGCTGTGCTTGTCCACCTTGAAGCCCGGCAGATCGCCGAGGTCGAGGACCATGCCCGAGTGCAGCATGGCGTCGGTCCATGGTGCCAGCTCTTCTGGGGGCATACCCTTGAAGAAGATGGCCATGAGCAGCGCCGACATCTGGTAGTCGGGCACCTCGTCACGGGTGTAGGACTCGACGATCCAACGGAGATCGTCGGGGGATATGGGCTCTCCTTCGCGTTTGCGACGGATCAACTCCACAATGCGCATCGCGGACCTGTCTTTCTGAGCGTCGTCGGGTCAGACGCTTCAGGTGGGTTCCAGAGACTCGTCGAGGATCTCGAGTGCCTCGTCATCTTCGGCGCGTTCATTCGCCTCGGCGCTCTCGGCATCATCTGCCGGATCTGCGTCGGCGATCTCGATGTCGATGTTTTCACTGACATCTTTTTCACCGGCATCTTCTTCACTGGCATCGGCACCAGTCTCGGCGAGCTGAGCATCTTCTGCTGCGTCGCCCGCCTCCCCCTCGGGGGGCTCTTCTGCTGGGTCTTCTTCTACATCGTCTGCAGATGCTTCATCAGCAGCCTCTTGGGCTGTGACTGCTGCCTCTGCACTCTCTTCCTCTGCGCTCTCTTCCTCTGAAGGTGACTCGTCAGCAGGTGGGGCATCGACGGAGTCGATGGCGTTGACGGTCTCGCCCACGCCTTCCTCTGCGTCTTCGTGAGGGGCATCTTCATGAGGGGATTCGACGATTTCCATCTCACCTTCCATGGCCTCGGGCAACGGGGTGAGAGGGCCCCCTTCCGTGGGGATCTCACGGGCCGGGGGCATCTTGGGGCCATTGAGCAACAGCGATTGAGTGCTCTGGTAGGCGAGCTGAACGGCGTCGAGGGCTGCGAGTGCCTCTGCTCGGGTCTCGCCGAGGGCCTTGATGTGACCTTCGAGATCACCCACCCGCTCTTCGAGGGCTCTGATGGTGGCGGCGCGGCCACGCAGCCGGGCGTCTCGGGCCCTGATCTCGTCGTTGAGGCCTTCGATGGAGCGATCTTGCGCGGCGTTCTGACTCTGTAGCTCGCTCAGCTGTGCCTGCAGATCGGCGGCACGGGCGTCGCGCTCGGCGACGTCGTCGGCGCGGCCCTTCTGTTCATCGGCGAGGCGGGCCTCGAGAGCGGCCTGAGCGTCGCTGGCGGCCTTGCTCTCTTCTTCGAGCAGATCCTGGCTGGCCTTCAGCTCACCGGTAAGGCGCTCCACCTCGTTCTCTGCGGCGTCGGCGCGGCTCTTGTGTGCATCGCGCTCGTCGGCCACGCCCTCGATCATGGTGGCATGATCGGCGTTGACGCGATCGAGCTGCGTTTTGAGCTCGTCACGGGCCTTCTCGGTCTCGGTGAGCTGACGCTCCAAGCGCGCCTGGGTGCTCCGGGCCGTCCGCTGCTCCTGGTCGAGGACCTGGGCTGCCCGGGCGGCCTTGGCCTCGACGCTGGCGAGAGCGATGGTGTGCTCCTGCTCCATGCGGGCGATGTCGTTGGTGAGGCGAGACTCGGTCTCTCGGGCGGCCTCGACGCTCTCCTCGTGGGTGAGTTTGACGTCGGCGAGCTCAACGCGCACGCGCTCGAGCTCTTTGTCGGCCTCGTCGAGGGCCCCCTGGCCCGCTGTGGAGCGCGCCTCGAGGGTCTTCAGCTGCCGCTGCAGGGTGTTGTGCTCGTCCCGCAACCCCTCAAGCTCGTCGGTGAGCTCGAGGTTGCTCATCTCTTTCTGGGTGATCTGCTCGCGGAGCTCGAGGATCTCCCGCTCTTTACGGTTGAGCGTGTCGCGGGTCTCGAGGAGGGCCCGCCGGGTGTTGGCGTCGCCCTGTCGTGCGGAGGAGCGCTCGGAGCGCTTCTGCGACAGCTCTTCGCGCAACGTGGTGAGCTGCTGCTCGAGACCCGTGGTCTTGGTCTTGAGGCGGCGGTTCTCGTTGGCGAGCTGCGCGTTCTGCCGGGCGAGGCTCTCTGCGTGCGTGTGCTCGGGGGAGCCCAGACGCTCTGGTGGATGGACTGAAACACCCGCGACACCTTCGGGGCCGGGATCGTCGTCATCGTCGTCGAGCACGCTGTTGAGATCGTCCATGAGGTCCTGGACCTCGTCGAGCTCTGGCGTGGGCATCGTGTTCTTGATGTTGTCCCGGGCCAGGGGGATCTCCCCGGTGGGGCGGCTCACCAGGCGCTCGGCAGGGATGGGGGTCGAGGGCTCGTCTGAGACGTTTTCTGAGACGTCTTCTGGGGCGTCTTCTGCCTCTGCAGCGCCCTCGTTGGGCACGTCGTCAGGGGCCGGGGTGCCACCCAGCGCCTCGAGGGTGGCCATCTGCTCATCGCTGAGCGACTGCATCACCGTGACGTCCATGGGGCCGGTGAGGGCCGGCGCTGGCTCTTCGTCGTCTTCGTCGAGCTCCACGGGGATGGGGGTGATCTCGTCGTTGCCCCCCACCTCTTCACCTTCGGTGATGGCCGGCAGCTGCATGGTGCCTTGATCTTCGATGGCGATGCTGGCGGTGACGGCCGATGCCCCGGTGGGGTCACTTTCGAGGGCCTCGGTCTCGATGATGGCCTCGAGCTCGACATCATCGTCGTCGAGCTCGATCTCGCCCGCATCACCACCCAGTGATCCCAAAGACAGTCCAGCGCCGAGCTCCTCGAGCTCGTCGTCGTCGAAGAGCCGAACCCCTTCGAAGCTGCTGTCGCTGGCGCCGAGGGTTTCGTCTGCGGACCCTTCGGGGGCTTGCAGGCTCTTGTTGACGAGCTGACCCAGGGCTTCGGCGAACTCGCCGAGGACCAGGGGGCGGATCAAGTACTGATCAGCGCGGTTGCGCAGGCCCTTGTGCCGCTTGAGCCGATCGGCGCCGAGCTCGTCCTCTTCGAGGATCATGGCGATGGGCAGCTCGGGCAGCTTGCGCCGCAGTCGAGTCACGAGGCCGTAGCCCGAGCCTTTCTCGTCCATCAACCCCACCAGCACCGCGGCGACATCGTCACCTTGGGCGAGGCGTAAGCCCTCTTCGTCGTTCACCGTGGTCTCTGCAGAGACACCGAGGCGCTCGATCGCCTGCTGCAGTTGCTCACCGAAGGTCAGGTCAGCGTCGATGATCAGGACTTTGTCGGCCATATTTCGCCCTGTGGTGGGTTGGGATCATGGGGGTGATTCGCACGCTATTGCAGTGCAGGTCTCAGAGCAACAGGGTCGACTCGATCACGGCGACCTTGTTGCTCCAGCGATGGGTAGGGCACACACTGGCCCTCAAATTACGGAGATCGTCCTCTATGCGTCGTGCCTTTTTCGTCGCTGCCCTCGTCGTGCTGGCCATCAACGCGGTGTGTGCCTTCGTCTACCCGCCGGTGTGCTGGTCGATGATCCTCTTCGGGCCGCTCATCATCCTGGGGGTGCGTGACGCGCTGCAGACGCGCCACGCTGTGCTCAGGAATTTCCCCGTGCTCGGCCATTTCAGGTACCTGTTCGAGACCATCCGGCCGGAGATCAACCAGTACTTCATCGAGTCGGACACTGATGGGCGCCCGTTCTCCAGAGAGATGAGATCTCTGGTCTACCAGCGAGCCAAAGAGGTCACCGACACGGTGCCTTTCGGCACTAAAGAACATGTGTACGACGAGGGGTACGAGTGGGTGAACCACTCCCTTGATCCCAAACACGTCGATCCCGAGACGCTGCGCATCACCATCGGCGGCCCTGACTGTACCCAGCCTTACACCTGCTCCATCTTGAACATCAGCGCCATGAGCTATGGCTCCCTGAGCTCTGCGGCGGTGAAGGCGCTTAATGGCGGCGCCCGCATCGGCGGCTTCGCACACAACACAGGTGAGGGCGGCATCAGCCCCCACCACCTCGAGAAGGGCGGCGATCTCATCTGGCAGATCGGCACCGGGTATTTCGGGTGTCGTACGGCTGAGGGGGGCTTCGACCCCGACCTCTTTGCCGAGGGGGCCCGGCAGAAGTCGGTGAAGATGATCGAGATCAAGTTGTCTCAGGGGGCCAAGCCGGGCCACGGCGGCATCTTGCCTGCCTCGAAGCTCACCCCCGAGCTGTCGGCGATCCGCAAGGTGCCCATGGGCAAAGACGTGATCTCACCGCCGGCCCACACGGCCTTTCAGGGTCCTGAAGGGTTGATGCGCTTCGTGGCGCAGCTGCGAACCCTCTCGGGGGGCAAGCCCGTGGGCTTCAAGCTCTGTGTGGGCAAACGGCGGGAGTTCTTCGCCTTGTGCAAGGCCATGCTCAGCACCGGCATCACCCCCGACTTCATCACCGTCGATGGTGCTGAAGGGGGTACCGGGGCGGCTCCGCTCGAGTTTTCGAACCACATGGGCACCCCCCTCGCCGAGGGGTTGATCCTGGTGCACAACGGCCTCGTGGGCATCGGCGTGCGCGACAAGGTGAAGGTGCTCTCTGCGGGGCGGGTGATGACCGGCTTCGATCTCATCAAGCGCCTCGCCCTCGGCGCCGATGCCTGTTACTCCGCTCGAGCCATGATGTTCGCCCTGGGGTGTATTCAGGCGTTGCGGTGCAACAGCAACCACTGCCCTGTGGGTGTGGCCACCCAGAACCCCGAGCTGGTGAAGGGGCTGCACGTCGGTGACAAGATGCAGCGCGTGGCCCACTTCCATCGCAACACTGTCGAGAGCGCCGCAGAGATGGTGGGGGCCATGGGGTTGCATCACTCCGACGATCTGCGCCCCTGGCACGTGATGCGGCGGGTGAGCCCGCACGAAGTGCATCACTATGGTGAGCTGTACGACTTCCTGGAGTCCGGCGAGCTGTTGAGCGCACCGGTCCCCGACGACTATCGCCGCGCATGGGAAGCTGCCCAGGCCGGATCTTTTGACCACGCCAACCCCGACTGAGGTGAGGATGAACCCCTTCTTCGACGAGAGCCCGCTCTCTTATCAGATGCCCCCCTTCGATCAGATCGAGAGCGAGCACTTCGAGCCTGCCCTCGAGAAGGGCATGGCGGACCATCTGGCAGAGATCGCAGCCATCACGGCTCAGCGCGAGGCGCCGACCTTCGAAAACACCTTCGTGCCCCTGCAAAAAGCCGGGCAGCTGCTCGATCGGGCCGCCCGGGTGTTCTACAGCCTGGTGAGCGCTCATACGAACGACGATCTCGAGGCCGTGCGTACGCGGATGGCCCCGAAGCTCGCCGCGCACTGGGACGCCATTGCGCTCGACGGCGCCCTCTTCGATCGCATCAAGGCCATCTATGACGCCCGGGCCGATCTGGGCCTCGACGCCGAGTCGTTGCGCCTCGTGGAGATCAGCCACCGCGACTTCGTGCTCGCTGGGGCCAACCTCGACGCCGAGCAGAAAGAGCAGCTCAAGGCCATCAACGGCGAGCTGGCCATGCTGCAGACCCGCTTCAGCCAGAACGTGCTCAAAGAGGTGAACGAGAAGGCCATCGTGGTGGACGATCGCGCCAGCCTCGCGGGTCTGCCCGAGGGAGAGATCGAGGCCGCAGCAGCCGAGGCGGCCAAGCGCGACCTCGAAGGCAAGTACGTCATCGCCCTGCTGAACACCAGTGGCCACCCGGCCTTGAGCGTGCTCGAAAACCGTGAGCTGCGCCGTCGTATTCACGAGACCTCGCTCTCTCGGGGGAGCAGCGGGGGTGAGTTCGACAACCGCGAGATCTTCACCGAGACCATGCGGTTGCGGGCCCGCCGGGCGAAGCTGCTCGGCTTCGAGCACCACGCGGCGTACAGCCTCGCGAACCAGACCGCCCGCACCGCCGAGGCGGTGAACGCCCGCCTGCAGATGCTGGCGCCACCCACGATGGCCAACGCCCACAAAGAGCTCGAGGCGCTGAAGGCCATGGCCGCTGAAGACGGCGTGGAAGACTTCGCCAGCTGGGACTGGGCCTACTACACCGAGAAGGTCCGCGCCGCGCGGTTCGCCTTCGACGCCAGCCAGCTCAAGCCCTATCTCGAGCTCTACTCTGTTCTGGAGAAGGGGGTGTTCTATGCCGCGGAGCAGCTCTTCGGCATCACCTTCCAGCTGCGGACCGATTTGCCGGTCTATCAGGAGGATGTGAAGGTCTACGAGGTCTTCAACGCCGACGGCAGTCCCCTGGCGTTGTTCCTCTTCGACCCCTACGCCAGGCCTTCGAAGCGGGGCGGTGCCTGGATGAACGCCTACGTTTCCCAAAGCGGGCTGTCGGGCAAGCGCCCCGTGGTGGCCAACCACCTCAATGTGCCCAAGCCCTCTGAGGGGCAGCCGGCGCTGATCACCTTCGACGAGGTGACCACGCTGTTCCACGAGTTCGGCCACGCCCTGCACGGCATGTTCTCCGACGTGCAGTACCCCGAGTTCTCGGGGACCAGCGTGCCCCGCGACTTCGTGGAGTTCCCCTCGCAGGTCAACGAGATCTGGGCCACGTGGCCCGAGGTGCTGTCGAACTACGCCCGGCACCACGAGACCAGCGTGCCGATGCCCCGAGAGCTGCTCGACAAGGTGCTCGCCACCCAGACCTTCAATCAGGGCTTCGCCACCCTCGAGTATCTCGCCGCGGCGTTGCTCGATCAGGCCTGGCATCAGCTGAGCCCCGACGAGGTGCCCGACGCCGATGGAGCGCTGGCCTTCGAGGCTGCAGCCCTGGAGAAGGCTGGGGTACAAATGGCCCAGGTGCCCCCGCGCTACCGCAGCATGTACTTCGCTCACATCATGGGGGGCTACTCTGCGGGGTACTACGCGTACATCTGGAGCGAGGTCCTCGACGCCGACACCGAGGAATGGTTCAAGGCCAACGGCGGCCTCGAGCGGGCCAACGGCGATCGGTTCCGGTCGATGGTGCTCTCTCGCGGTGGGGCCCAAGACGCCATGGAGATGTACCTGGACTTCCGCGGCCAGGAGCCCGCCATCGAGCCGCTGCTCGTGCGCCGTGGTCTCGCCGAAGGTGCTGCGTGAGCGCATTTGCTGTGAGCTTGGATAAGCGCCTGTAAGATCGCCTGGGGTCTCATGTCAGGTGTGTCGTCTTCACGATCACCAGACCACGAAATGGACCCGAACATGCTCACCCGACTCACCCGAGCGATCATCGTCCTCCTGGCCGCCGCTCCAAGCCTCGCCGCAGCCTGCGGAGGCTTCTTCTGCGATGCCGCACAGCCTGTGAATCAGGCCGCAGAGCGGATCTTGTTCGCGAGACACCCCGATGACGCCACGCGCATGCAGATGCACGTGCAGATCAACTACCAGGGTCCACCCACAGAGTTCGGATGGTTGCTCCCTGTGCCCCCCGACGTGGAGACCATGGTGGGCCTCGATGACATCTTCACCCAGCTCGATGTGTTCTCAGCGCCTTTCTTCAGCCTGCAGACCGAGAACCATTGCGAACAGCCCGAGCCCGAAGACGCATTCGAAGAGGAGTGGGGCGCAGGTGGTGCGGGTGGTGCCGTGGGCGGGGCTGGAGGTGGAGGAGGTGACTTCGGCCCCCCACCGGTGCAGGTGCTCAGCAGGGAAGAGGTGGGACCATACGATCAGGTGGTGTTGGACGCGGTTTCCGTAGAGGCCTTGCTCGAGTGGCTCGGAGAGAACGACTTCGTGGTGCCCGAGGGCAGCGAAGATCGACTGCAGCCCTACCTGGATCAGGGATCAGTGTTTCTGGCGCTCAAGCTGCTGCCCGACAGCGACGCCGGCGATATCCAGCCCCTGATACTCAACTTCACCAGCGAGCGCCCAGGCATCCCGATCCAGCCCACAGCGGTGGCCGCCACCGCTGACATGGGCGTGCTCGTCTATGTGCTCGACGAAGCTCGGGCAGTGCCATTGAACTATCACCACGTGGAGATCAACGACGCCCTCATCGAATGGAGCAATGGGGGACAGAACTACCCGGATGTGGTGAGCCACGCCGTAGATGTTGTCGAGGGCGGCCGTGCCTTCGTCACCGACGCAGCTCGGGTGATCGACAACCCCTTCCAAGATTACAGGTTTTGGGTTGAGCACATGCGCGAGTTCTGGCTGCCGGGTCTCGAAGAGCCGCTCACAGTGGAGCGATGGCGCAGGCTGATCGACGAGGGGAATTTCGACAACGAGATGGGGTTGACGATCCAGCGCCACATCATCGAGCCGGACTGGTTCGCTGGCGCCGACACCGGTTACATGTGGCCAGAATTGCTGCTCTGCTCGACCTGTTGGCGATCTCTCGGGCTCGATCCCAACCAGCCCATCGAAGGTGGCGAGGCGCTCCGTGCCGAAATGGAAGATCGCTTGATCGCGATCTACACGCTGATTGATCGCACCGCTGAGTCCTGGCCCTACCTGACGCGCCTGTACACCACGTTGTCGCCGTCGGAGATGACCGTCGATCCGATTTTCGGCATCAACGCCGACATGCCCGAGGTGCTTCCGGGGCGTGTCGCAGAGCGTCATATCTTCTGTGACGCCGCGGGGATGCCCGATTGGAGTCGAGGCTATGTCACCACGCCCAGCGGGCTGACCTATCGAGAAGAAGGCAGCGCCAACCCTTACGCGGTGATGCGCCAGGATGGTGAGACCATTCGTGGCGGCGGGGGCCCTGCTGCCTTGCTGGTGGTTCGGGTGACCGAGCAGGGGCCCCCCATGGTCGTGAGCGATCTGCGTGACGAGGCCGCAGCGGCTTTCCCCAGCGGCAGAAGCAGCGAGAGCGGATGTGCTTGTGACGCCAGCGGTGGTGGCAGCGCGGGCACGCTGTGGCTGCTGATGCTTATGGGGCTTCGTATACGCCGCCCCTGAAGCCTACTCCTGGGGCTGATGCCCGTCGTTGTAGCGAATCTGCCCTGTGATCAAGCTCTGAAACGGCAAGTTGGCGTGCGGGTAGTCGGCGATGCAGGCGATCTCCACCGTGGGATAGAGGTTGAGCCGATTGCGCAGGGCGTTGTAGCTCGGGGCCACGTACGAGAAGGGGATGTCGTAGAAGTGCATCTGATACAGGTACTTGCGGCAGGCGTTCGACACCGGCTGCTCTTCGCCCTGGTGATCTCGGATGCCCAGCTCTTCACAGCCATCGACGGTGCCCCGGAGGGTGAAGGCGTACATGCGACGATCATACGCTGGCCAGCCGTTGAGGCTGGGGCAGGTGCACCCATTGCGCCGCTCACACTCAGGATCTTGGTTGGTGCGTTCGACATGGCGGGCCACATAGTAGGCGCCGGGCTCACCCTCGAAGAAGACGAAGCAACCGCCGTCTTGGAAGTAGCCTCCACCGTCATCGAAGCGAGCCCATGCGGCCACTGAGGCTGGGGGGGCGTCATTTTCACAGCGCCAGTTGGGCACCTGCACCTCTGCGGGGGCTGATTCGGGGCAGGCCTCGTCACCAGCCTCGCAGTCATCATCGACATTGTCACCACACACACCAGGCGCGCCGGGGTACTGCAGCGGATCGTCCGGGCCACAGTCACCGGTCTCTGCTGCGGCGCCATCAGGCAGCGGGTCACCCTGCATCAGGCAGTACTCCTGAGGCGCTTCGAGTACCCCGAAGCCGTCGCCGTCCTCGTCGGCGTAGAGCGTGACGTCGACGCACATCGGCAGAGCCTCGATGCCCACCTCGAGGGTGTAGCTCGCACGGGTCTCGCCATCGGCGCCGCGAATGCGGAGCAAGCGGGGACCAGGCCCAGGGGCCTGCCAGGAGAGCGCCCCCGTCTCGTCGGCCACCACCGCAGGATCACCTGCAGGATTGTCGGCATCGAAGAGCTCGATCACCAGGGTGGACTCTGCGGTGTTGTACGCCACGGTCACGGTGACCGTGTCGTCGGTGGCGAGGTCGATCAGGAACAAATCCTCATCGCCCTCGCACACCGTGAGATCGCGATAGACGCCCGCTTCGGTGCGGTTGAGCACCTCGCCGAGCTCACCCTCGAGGGCGTCGGGCTGGCAGGGCGCCTCTCGGGCCACGCACCGCATCGCCTCTTCGTTGCACTCGTCATTGATCCCGCAGTCGTCGTCGTTGCGGCAGGCCACCCCTCGAACCAGACATGCATGATCGAGGCACAGCTCACCGCCGAGGCAGTCACCATCTTCGCGACAACCCGGCGCGCAGCTGATTGTCTCGTCATTGCACCATTCGCCTGGGGGGCATTCATCATCGCTCCGGCACCCTGGTCGGCAGATCTCGTCACAGATCTGGGTGTCGGGGCAGGTCTCGTCGTTGCGGCAACCGTCGATGCACTCGCCCTGCTCGCAGATGGTGGCCGGCGGGCAGCCGCTGTCGCCGCGGCAGCCCGGCACACACTCGATGCCGTCGCAGATGGTGCCGAGCACGCAATCATTGTCGTCGCGACAGCCTACACAGGTGCCCATGTCGCAGATCTGGCCCTCTTCACAGTCGGCGCTGTCAGTGCAGAACGGAGCTGCGCCCCCAGCACCGCCCACTTCACCACCGGCACCAGCCGCGCCACCGGCGCCAGCCACGCCACCAGCACCGGCTACACCACCTCCGCCAGCTTCACCTGCAGCCCCGCCAGCCCCAGCCTCACCGCCGGCACCTGCCTCACCACCAACACCGGCTTCGCCGCCAGCGCCAGCTTCGCCACCCGTGGAGTCATTACCGCCATCGTCACACCCCCACACCATGAAAACTGTCATCGCTAAAAAGAGAGGAGCACGTCTCATTCACCAGCCTCCGATACATTCGCCGCAGGCAGAGTAACGTAAAGCGCCGGTCAGAAACTGAGGCTGTCTGAAAAATCTAATCTTTGAGTGTGAGCACCTGTGGGGCGTGATCGGAGATGGTGATGCCCGCCTCGCGGCGCACTTCGATCTCCTCGAGGCGGCTCGCTGCCGCGGCATTGCACAGCAGATAGTCGATGCGCCAGCCTCGATCGAGCTCTCGGGCACGGCCTCGCATGGACCACCACGTGTACGGCCCCTTTTGATCACCGAGCAGGGCCCGCAGGGCGTCGGTCCAACCGTCGCCGAGCAGATCGGAGAAGAAGTCGCGCTCGTGGGGCAGGAAGCCCGAGGTCTTTTTGTTGCCCGTGGGGTTGTGGATGTCGTTCGCCGTGTGGGCGATGTTGAGATCACCGGCGACGATGACCGGCTCGTCTATGGTCAGGAACTGCTTCAGCCAATCGCGCCACTGAGCCATCCAGTCCTCTTTGAAGGTCTGTCGCGGGCCGCCCGTGGTGCCTGAGGGCAGGTAGGTGCAGATGAACTGCATGCCCGCGGTGCGCACGCGTATGACCCGGCCCTCAGGATCAGCTTCGTAATCACCGCCGACACCGGTCATGCCCGTGGTGACTTCGTCGATGGGGTGCTTCGACCAGATGCCCACCCCCGAGTAGCCTTTCTTCTCGGCGGGATTCCAGGCCACGTGCCAGTCAGTTGGGCGGGCGATGTGTCCGGGCAGCTGCTCTTCCAGGGCGCGGACCTCCTGCAACATGATCACATCTGGATCCATCTGCGCGAGCTCGGCCTCGAAGCCTTTTTTGAGCGCAGATCGCAAAGAGTTCACATTCCATGTGGCGACTTTGAACATTCGAGACTCTCTTATGGGTGAAAGTTGCCCTCTGGCGTACCAATGGAGCACCTTCGGGGCAACACCGAATGCAGCACATCGAGGGCCTATGTCGATCACGGTGAGCGCGATGTACGTCTACCCCGTCAAAGGGTGTCGAGGCGTCCCTGTTTCAGAGGCTGAAGTCGGCCCCAGAGGTCTCGCCGGCGACCGTCTCTGGATGTGGGTCGACGCCGATGGCCGGTTCTTGTCACAGCGGAGCCACCCGCAGATGGCGCAGGTCGACACCGAGATCATCGAGGGCGGGGTGAAGTTGAGCGCACCTGGCATCGGCGCGGTCAGCGTGAGTGCGCCTGCCGGTGATGGTCTCAAGCGCACCGTGCAGGTCTGGTCCAGCACACTCGAGGCCCTCGTGGCACCCGAAGCAGAGGCATGGGGCAAGGCCCTCTTTGGCGTCGAGGCCCACCTAGTGCATCTGGGTGAAGGCTGCAAGCGGCCGCTCAAGCCAAGCCGTGGGCAGCCCGGCGACGAGGTGAGTTTTGCCGACGGGTATCCGGTGTTGTTGGCCAGTGAGGCGTCTCTCGCGGCTCTCAATGGATGGATCGCTGAAACAGGCCGGGATCCAGTCCCCATGGCCCGTTTTCGGCCCAATGTGGTCATCACGGGTGAGATCGAGCCTTTTGCTGAAGATGAATGGCCTGTCCTTGAGCTCGGAGGCGTGCGTTTTCAGGGCGGGGCACCGTGTGAGCGCTGTACCGTCACCACCCTCGACCAGCAAACCGGTCAAAAACACGATGGAGAGCCTTTGATTACGCTGGCGCGTCATCGTCGGTGGGACAACAAGGTCTTTTTCGGTGTCAATCTCGTACCGAGAGCCTACGGCATGTTGAGGCGTGGCGATGCGTGTGTGCTGAATTGACTCATCTTTGACTCAAAAAGGGTCGATGGTTTAACGTGAGTCTCATATCTGGGGTGTTGAATGTATGGGGGAGGGGGTCTGATGCTGGTCGAGCACTGTGCAGCAACCGAGGCGCACGATTTGGAACAGACGATTCGCGATCTGCTTCGGCGTCGTGGTCGACAGTCCCGGGTCACTGTGGGCTTCAGCGCGAACATCGACACCATCATCGAGCAGTGTCAGGCCGATCGCCTCTGGCACGAGATGATCATCATCGATACTGAGGTCTCATTTGAAGAAGCCATGTCGATGCGCATGCGCCTCATCAGTACGGGCTTCCCGACCTATTTACAGAGAGACGCTGGCATTGAGGGCGCGTCGATTGCGACCTATGACACGATGCGCCGCCTGGGGCGTTGTGTGCCGTTTCTGCTCATCGCCTGCATGTGATCATGCCTCGGTGGTCAACACCAGGCGAATGAACTGACCCCCACCCCGGGCTTCCTCGTGACATGCCGTGAAGCCTGTCTGGCTCAAGATGAAGAGCAGGTCGTCACGGCTGAACTTGTTGTGCTCCATGAAGTGATCGAAGCGCCTCACTCGGGCATCGGCCTCGACCTCGAAGACGTTGCCATCGAACCGCTCGAGGTATTGTGAGAGCGGCACGCGCACCCAGTCCATCAAGACAAGGCGCCCGCCGGGCTTGAGCACCCGCTTGATCTCTCGCATCAGCCCCACGGGCTCGCCCATCTCGTGGACCACCATCGACAGCAACGCGGCATCGACGCTGTGATCGGGCAGATCGAGGACGAGGGTCTGGAGATCTGCGGCGTGGATGGTGCCGTCGACCTCTTTGGCGATGGCCCGAGCGGTGGCGAGCATGTACGGCTGTAGCTCGACGCCGTGCAGCTGTGCATTGGGGAACCGCTGACGCCAGGCACGCAGCATGAGTCCGGGACCACAGCCAAGATCGACATAGGTGGGGGCGTCGCCGTGATGATCACCCACGTGTTGCTGCCAGAATGACCAGAAGCTGTCGTCGAAGCGGCCTTCGAAGCTGCTGACCATGACATCGTGGAACTGGGCGCCCCGGTGGTGCTTGTCGAGGCGCTCCTGGGTTTCATGGCTCATGAGATCTCCTGTGGCTGCCGATTGCCTGCACTTCATGTGTACCGTCGCTCACCCTCTGGGGTCACGTCTTTAAGGCTGATTAAGCATCAGAGAATTGCGACGATTCTGGGTGAATCCCTATAAAACGATCCAAGCCGGTCTGGTGACGTCCGGCATGTCGAGGAGACAAGGGAGAATCATGAAGAAGCTGCTCATCACCAGTGCTGTGCTCTCTGGTGCGTTCATCGCCACCGAGTCCATGGCCCGCCCGAACTACCCGGCCACCATCCCCACGCCGTTCAGCTGCTCCACATGCCACCTGAACCCTGGTGGTGGTGGTGCCCGCAACCCATTTGGCGACGCATACCGTAACAACGGGCGTATCTGGTCTGGTGTGTGCGCCGTCGACTCTGATGGTGATGGCTTCACCAACGGCGCCGAGCTGGGTGATCCCGACTGCATGTGGGGTCCCGGCGATCCTCTGCCCGATGTCATGGCCACCCGCCCAGGTGACGATCAGGACTTCCCCCCGCCACCCATGGGCGGCATGGGCGGCGAAGGTGGCATGGGCGGCATGGGTGGTGAAGGCGGTATGGGCGGCGAGCCCATGGGCGGCATGATGCCCGGTGGTGCTGGCGGTGCCGGCGGCGATGAAGACATGGGTGTCGGCGGCGCTGGTGGTGATGAAGACATGGGCGTTGGCGGTGCCGGCGGTGAGGCTGGCGGCGGCGGCATGGGCGGTGAGCCCGCTGGCGGTGCTGGCGGCGAGGCCGGCGGCGGTGGCATGGGTGGCGAAGGTGGCGCTGGCGGTGAGCCCGCTGGCGGCGCTGGTGGCGAGCCCGCCGGTGGTGCCGGTGGTGAGCCTGCTGGCGGCGCTGGCGGTGAGCCGGCCGGTGGTGCCGGTGGTGAGCCCGCTGGTGGCGCAGGTGGTGAGCCTGCCGGTGGCTCCGGTGGCGAGCCTGTGGGCGGTGGTGACACCGGCGCCGATGGTGGCGTCGACGGTGGCGGCGGTGGTGATGACGACGACAGCGGCTGTCAGACCTCTGCAGGCCGCAGCGGCGCCACCTGGATGTTGATGCTGCTCGCCCTCGGCGGCTTCATCCGTCGCCGGCGCTGAGCGGCGAAGCCCCTGGTGCTCTGAAGCGGGCTCGATAGGCTCCGGGTGAGACCCCAACCACCCGGATGAAGGTCCGCCTCAGCGTCTCCAACGTGCCGAACCCACACACCTCGGCCACCCACTCCAGGGTGGCGTCTTCTTGCAACATCAACCGTTGAGCGGCTTCGACCCGGGCTCGGGCCACGAAGGCCGCAGGGGTCGTCCCGGTCTGGGTGCGGAATACCCGGGCGAAGTTGCGTGGGCTCATGCCCACGTGGCCTGCGAGCGTGTCCACACGATGATCCGCTGCAGGGTTCACGAGCACACGGTTGATCACCTTGTTGATCATCTCGTCCTGGCCCGGACCCAGCCGCAGCGCGGTGCTGAACTGAGACTGGCCACCAGGGCGTTGGGTGAACATCACCAGCGCCCGGGCGACGGCGAGGGCCAGTGACGATCCGCCGTCCTGGCGGATCAGATGCAAGGCCAGATCGATCCCTGCAGTGGCCCCTGCCGAGGTGTAGATCGGGCCGTCCTCGGTATACAGCGCATCGGCTTCTACCTGAGCCTTCGGGTATCGCTGGCGCAGGGGCTTCAGGGCCAGCCAGTGGGTGGTGCACCGGCGTCCGTCGAGCAGGCCCACGGCGCCGAGGGTGAAGGCTCCAGTGCAGATGGAGACCACCCGACTTGCCTTGGAAGAGAGCCGCTGCACCGCCTCAAGCATGGCAGCGGTCGGGCACATCTCGCTCTGGGGTGGCAGGCCACCCATCACCAGCGTGTGGGTGTCTTCGATCTGGTCGAGGGGGGTGGTGCTCAGGGTGGGCCCGGAGCTGACACGGACCCGATCGCTCAGGCCAGCCAGAGACACTGCGTACAGTGGCGGCTTGTCGTGGGCCAGGCGCATGCGGTTCGCGGTGTCGAGGGCCTCGAAGCAGCCCATGATGCCCATAAGCTGGCCGCCGTCGGGCACCACGCACACCACGTGTCGAGGCTTTGGCAGAATCTGTGGAGTCTTTGTCATTTCGGACAGCGTAGCAGCTTCCTAGTCTGAATGCAGGAGGTTGAACATGCACGAACACACGCTCTACACATTTCCGTTTTCCTCTGCGCTCTCAGTGCGTTGGACACTCTTGCAGTATCAGGTCCCCTCTCGGGTGGTGTGGTTGCAGCGCGGTCAGGATCGACGGATGCATGAGCCGTCTCTGACGGCCATGAACGCCAAACAGAAAGTACCCGTGCTGGTCTCGCCTGATGGAGAGGTGCTCACCGAGCTGGTGGGCATCCTCCTGTATCTCGAAGAGACATACGGCCCGGAGCGCACTCCGCCGATGCGCCGCCGGTTGATCGAGTGTCTGGCTCACCTGGCCACTGACCTGCATCAGCAGATCCTCGGACCCCTCTTCGATCCCGGCACGCCGCCAGAGGCCCAGGCGCACGCACGTCAGCGGCTGTTGCCTCAGGTGCTGGACACATTCGAAGATCTCCTCAGCGCGCAGGAGACCCTGCTCGGCGGGCCGGCGGGGGCCGCCGACAACTATCTGATGTGGGGGTTGGTGTTGTTGGGTTACAGGTGGCCCGAGCTGGTCCAGCGACCGGCCATCGGTGCCTTCATGCAGCGCATGATGCAGTCACCCTGGGTGCTGGAGGGGCTGACTGCAGAGCGCGAGCAATATGCTCAGCAGGAGAGCGCCCTCAGCGCTTCTCAAGGTTGAGGCCGCCCGTGTAGGCATAGCTCACGTAATCGTCAAAGGCATACACCAGGATCCCGAAGGGGGCGTTCCCCTGAATGCGGTGAGGGCCGTCGGCGATCTGCAAGTGCATGTAGACCCGGGTGCTGCCCGGCACCAGGGTCGCATTTGCCAGATCCACCGGCACCCCGTTCAGATCGATGCGGGCGTCCGGATCAGCCACCACCGTCACATAGTCACGGGCGTAGGTGTCGGGCGTCAGGAACGCATAGGTCGTACGGTACTGGCGATCAGGGGGCAGCAGGAAGATCGCGGGATCACCGGCGGAGGCACCGTCAGGCACGTTGTTCCCCGTGGACACCTGCCCGCTGATGATGCCCATCACCATCACCGGTGCGCTCGAGGTCGCCAGCACGGGCATCGCGGAGCCGAACTCGCAGACCTGACCCTCGTTCAGGGAGAAGGTGCGATCGTCCACCATGAAGTCACCGCAGTAGGGCACACCGAGGAACCCGGGTCGTTTCGGATCGAGGTTCGCCAGGGGCTCGCTGAGGGTGATCTCGGTGGCCACCGCCTGTGAGGCGAACTTCCAGTACACCGCCTCTTCGCTCCGTGACGGATCAGAGCGGGGTGCTGTGGGGACGAGCGCGTACTCCTGGCCCCAGGTGTTGATGGGGAACAGTTGCTCTTCGAGGTGATCGCAGGCGTTGAGGTCATATGGGTAGAACGTGCACTGGTGGCTCGAGAAGACCGAGACCGGGCGACTGGTGGTGATGCGGGCGCCGCTGAGATCGGGGCCGATGGGATCACCATTCACCAGCTGAATGTCGCCGGACTGAAGCGTCAGTACCTGGTTGGCCTGCAGCGTCGTGGTGATGCGCTGCCCCTGTCGCTCGATGGCCCCGTCGATGGGGCGGATGTCGGCCCCCTCGGGCAGATCGACCTGCACCTGGGTGCCCGGCTCCGAGGCTGCCACCACGAGGGCTGCAGGGAAGCCGTAGGGCGGGCCCACAGGAGGCGGGTTCGGATCACCAGGATCACGCTCGTCATCGGGCCTGGGCCAGCTGGGCACACCGAGGAACATGTAATCCGTGCCGAGGGCGCTCGTAGGCAGCAGCAGGCTGGCGTCGTTGGAGAAGCTGAAGTTACAGCAGTAAGGGTTGAACTGGTACACCGCCACGGGCTGGTCGGAGACCACTCGGCGCGCCTCGGCGCGAATGTACGAGGTCTCCACGGGGGCGGGTGGCCGGGGCAGATGCAGCGTGGCCAGACCCCCTGGGGGGATCTCGAGGTTCTCCGCCCGATCGAAGGCCATCTGCACCACCATGCCGTCGGCGTCGCGCACCTGCGTCTCCAGCGTCTCGGGCTGGGCAAAGGGGGCCGTGAGGGGTGGGTTGATGGTCACCTCGGCCACGAGGGGGGCCGGATCACCATTGAACCCTTCGAGGGTCACCTGCACCGGCCGGGTGGTGTCGGGGTTGGTCACCACCACGCTCGTGGGGGCATCGGGCGTCGATCCGCCGCCCACGGGGAAGTGACTCAGGTTGGGCAGGTTCACCACCAGATAGTCGCAACCCAGGTAGCTGCTGCGGGTCTCCGCCTGAGCGCAGGCACGGCTCAGGCAACGGCCGGCGCCGGCGCAGACCTCTTCAGGGCCGCAGGGATCACCGGGTACAAAGCCGGTGCCCGGCTCGCAAATGCCTGGCTGCTCGGCAGTGAGACAGGTGCGATCGCCGAGGCTGCAGTCTTGAGGATCCTGCTCGCAGCGGCCGCCGAAGCAGAGTTGCCCTTCGGGGCAGGGCGAGATCGACCAGCGACCGCCGTCATCGGTGTCCTGGCAAATCTCCAGAACACCATCGCCTTCTCTCAAGCAGCGTTGCATGCCCGGCGTGCACTCATCCATGCCGCCTTCACCGCCCATGCCGCCGTCTCCACCCATGGGCTCACCGCCGGCGCCGCCCACACCGCCTTCACCACCTACACCACCCACAGGGGCTGCGTCAGGCATCGGCGCCATGTCGGGCACGATGTCGCGATTGAGCATGGCATCAGTGGTGGGGGCAGGATCATCACTCGAGGCATCGTCGTCACAGGCCACCAGCACGGTGGTGAGCAGGCAGGCGATGGAGAGATGAAGGAGCGAGGGGCGTGAGCTGCGGGGGATCAGGCCGCTCTCACCCGCACCTGCTCGGCGAGGGTCTTTACATTGGCGCCAATGGTCTCGCACAGGCCCTCCAAGGGCAGATCGTTGGGGTCGGTTCCGAATGGGTCCTCGATCTCTACCCCAATGTCCTCGATGCCCAACAGCCCAAAGCTGATCAAGAAGACCGCGGGCACGGTGAGCCAGTCCATCCGATGGACGAGCACGAAGGGCAGGGTGGCGAGGTACAGGCTGAGCAGCTGTCGGATATGGGCCACATAGGCGAAGGGCACCGGGGTCTTCAAGATGCGCTCGCAGGCTCCCTGATGATCGAGCATCTCACCGATGTAGCTCTCCAGAGCTCGGGCGAGATCGGGATTCAGTTTGCCGGATTTGACTTCCTGGACCACCCAGTCGCTCATCCACTGAGCGATGATCATGGGCGGGTTGGACTGCCCCTCGAGACGCTTCATCAGATGATCGGGCAGCATGCCCTCAAGAGACGGGATCGAGGGCTCGCGCCGCAGGTGTTGCCGCAGCGAGACCACATACGCTGCCACCAGAGGGTAGAGCTCATCCGCTTGGCCGGCATAGCTCGTCGCCGAGCGGACGAGGTTGCGCGAGGCGTTCACCAGCCCGCCCCAACGCTTGCGCCCTTCCCAGAATCGGTCATAGGCAGAATTGGTGCGAAAGACCAGCAACAGCCCCAGCGGTACCCCGAGGACTGTGTGGGCGAGCTGATCGAGCTCATCGATGCGATAGTAGTTCTTATTCCACCAGACCACGCCGACGGCGATCCAGACGAGCACCAGCACCCTCAACAAGATGCGGGGCAGCACCGTGCCCTTCCAGGACATCAACAGCGGGAACCATTTGCTCTTTGGATAGTCGATCATGAGAGGCTCGCGGGGCAGGTGCGATTGGAGATCTGTACGTCACACATATTGTCTCAACATGGCGGGACGATGTGTGCCTGTGTAACAGATCTCCAGGGGGCGGTGTAACCCCCCAGGTCACCTCATGGCATCGAAGATGTGCTGAGATCAGCGGCAGCGTACCCGCTGAACGAAGGCCCCGTTCTCTGCCTTCGTGTTGTCACCGCCGGGCCAGATCTGTGCCCAGAGGCGGTGGGGACCCACACCGAGACCCTTCTGCCGCGCCGCACGACAGACGTCGTAGAGATCGAAGTAGGCGTAGACGTTGTTGTTGTTCGGATGGTTCCGAGGAGCCGCCCGGCGATGCACGTAGGTGCCCACCCCGCCATTGCCGTCGTCGACCACCACGAATTGGGTGTAATCGTTCACCCCATTCACCGGGCTCCACTCGAGGTAGGCCCAGCGGTCGACGAGCTCGGTGCGCTTGATGACCGGTCGAGTGCCGTCGGCCCGAGGCGGGGTGTTGCCGCCGCCCTGGTTGCCGCCCTGATTGCCACCACCCTGGTCGCCACCTTGATCGTTGCCCTGGTCGAAGCCCCGGGACCACTCGTCGGCCTGGCCGTTGAGCTGCCCCACGCGGGCCACTAGGTCACCGAAGATGTCACCGCCGGGGATCGCGTACCCGCTGGTGACCCGGAACACTCCACCGTCGTTGCCCACCACCGTGGGGCCGCCGGAGTCTCCAGGGCAGCTGTTGTCGGACTGCTGCAGGTTGAAGACCAGACGCTGTTTGCGGAACGTGTTGGGATCGTTCTGACTGTTCCGGCGGCCGCAGCCATAGCCATACCAGCTCACGAGATCACCCTGGTTGGGCGTGCGGGAGGCGATGGTGGTGGGTCGGGCGACGTTGGAGGGCACCGGCCGCGACAGGCGAGCGAGGGCGATGTCGTTGCTGTTCACCCCGCTGCGGGAATACGAAATGTAGGCGTCGATGGGGAAGCTCTGCTTGTTCCCCGCGCCGAGGTCGATGTTGAACTCGCCGAGCTGGCCGCCTTGTCGGGTTTGATAGTCCACGCAGTGGGCTGCGGTGACGATGACATTGGTGCGGATCAAGGTGGCGGTGCAGAAGCCGCCGCCCACCCGGATCGACCCGATCTCGGGCCGGTCGAAGGTGAAGCTCCCGTTGATGAGCTTGTCCTCGTAGTCGAGGGCTTCTTCTTCTGGAAGATCAGCGGCGAGATCGAGGGGCACATCCTGCCAGGCCTCTTCGTCGACCTCGCTGGCGCAGCCACCGAGGGCACCACCAAAAGCCATGGTGCCGAGTGTGATCAACATCATGCTGCGCAAGGGCTTCATCTCCACCTCCTCGAGTGTCGGCCTCAGCGTCAGCGGTGTATTTCACAGGCCGTGCCAATGGCAGGAGGCTGATGAATGGGTGAGCTGTGTGACATCGATGGCACGCTTGATATGTGACTTCGAATGTAAATGTCACACTCTCGAATCACCCACGGGTGCAGTGGTGCGACCTCGAGTCAGCGCTTCACGGTGATCTGGGGGGTGAGGGCCGCCACGCGGGTCGCAGCGCCGGCGGCTTCGAGGCTGACCACCACGGGCTCGATGGCTTTGTAGGCCTTGGGGTGCTCTTCGTAGAGCAGCTCGGCATTGTCGCAAATCACCCGGCCGCCGAGGGCGGTGCGCCGCAGGTCGGCCCGCTTGAAGCGCTGCTTCAGCTTCGCTGTGGCCTCTCCGCGACCCATCCGGCGTCCGGCACCATGGGCCACGGAGCACAGCGACTCGGCCTGGCCAGCGCCTTCCATCACCCACGTAGGCGCCCCGCGGCTGCCGAGCACCGCGGTGAGGGTGCCAGCGTCGGCTGGGGCGGCTCCCTTGCGGTGCAGCCAGACGGGTGCGTCACCATACCGCGCGGGTTGCACGTGATTATGGACCACGTCGAACCAGCCACCCACGCGATCGGGGCGGGCGTTCCCCATGGCGTCGAGGGCGCGCCAGACCAGAGCCCAGCGGTTGGCCCGGGCGTAGCGCACCGCCCCGAGCAGCTCGCCGCGATAGCGCGCCTGGGTCTCGGCGTCGCTCAGGATCTGCCCTGCCCAGGCGCGACCGACGATGCCGCCGAGGCCCCGTGATCCCGAGTGGGCGATGATGGCCCCGCCTTTCTCCACAAGGCCCGCCTGTGAGGCGCGATCGCTGACGATTTCGGTGACGGCGCTGATCTCCAGGAAGTGGTTGCCGCCACCCACTGTGCCCAGCTGCCGGGCAAAGACCTCGGCACCGTCGATGATCGCTTGAGGCATCGGACCGCTGGGCACGTCGTCTTCCTCGGAGACTGTCTCCGAGGTGAAGGTCTCCACCAATTCGACAAGCCCCTCAGGCACCCAGTCCACCTCGAGCAGCCCCCGTGGGCCGTGATCCCAGACCGCCTTCACCAGTTCGAGGGGGTCGCAGTCGTCGAAGATCGGCTTCTGGGTGAGCTTGTCGACGCGCTTGACCAGGGCGTCGCCTCGACGGCGGGGGGCGGGGACCCCGATGACGAGCACCCCACAGCCCGCATCTCCGCCCACAAGGGTCGGGCGGATCTCACCATCGAAGGCAAAGGCGGCGCCCACGGGGATCCCCCGGCCAGGGTGCAGATCGGGCATGCCCACGGCTCGGAGACAGCAGGGGCAATTGGCCACGTGGCTGAGTTGATCGATGGCGGCGGTCTCCATCCAGACATCGGAAGAGGCGATGATCTGTGCGTGATCAGGCAGGGTGGGCATCGGCATCTCACTGTGAAGTTTGGCGGGCATGGTACGGAAAACGCCGGTGAGCAGCCAATCACAGGGCAATCCGGGGCAATCGCGCTGGGTCGTGGTATACACACAGGTATGTCTGAGCGCCGGGCCAGCATCTGGCCGCTCCCTGGCGGCGTGTTGCACTATGTCGACACCCTCACGGCCCTCACCGAGGCTGTGGCGAAGCCCCCAGGCGGTGGCCCTCTCACCCGTGAAGAGTTCTACGACCTGCTCGAGGCCGCCTATGGCGTCACCGGCCTCAAAATGCGGGAGACCTACCTCAAGGTGCTCGAGGTCCTCGGCTTTGCCACCGTGGGCGGAGATGCCATCGAGATCACCCCTGCAGGCACCGAATGGCTCGACACGCATGCGCCCGAATTCGTCTTCGAGGCCCTGCACCGCAACTTCGTGGGGGTGCTTGAGACCCTCGTGCTCATGGAGACCCTGGGGCTGGCCCAGGGGGTCGAGCTGCATCATCTGCTCAGCGCCCTGTGCGACATCGAGTGGCGCAGCACCAAACAGGGCGATTTTCGCCGGAACTGGCTCGTAGGCCTCGGCTATGCAGAGCGTCACCCAGAAGGCGATCGCATCACCGCGGCGGGGGTGGCGCTGCTCGACACTTGGCAGGGCGAGGCCGACGAGATCAGAGCGCGAGTGTCCCAGCTCGATCTGCCCGTGGAGTATCCCGATGCCCATGAGGGGCTCGACGGCAGATGGGCAGAGGAGGCCTCTGCCCCCGGCGCGTTGAGCATCGACACTCCAGAGGTCACCACCTCGGGGCCCGCAACCACAGAAGGGGTGACAGAAGAGACAGCAGAGCTCGAGCCCGCAGATGCTGACGAGGATGCCGAAGGCGAGATGGCAGATGATGATCTGCCCTGGGATCGACCTGTGCTCCCTGTGGACGCGGTGATGACCCGCTTGGGCCCGCTGGCATTGTCCCAGTCGGTGGTGGCGCAGATTTGTGCGGCCATCTCCGCGGGGCAACACGTGCTCCTCGTGGGCCCGCCGGGCACGGGCAAGACCGAGCTTGCGGAGCGGGTGGCTCAGGCCGCAGCCGTCGAGGGGTGGTGTCGCGGAGGCCTCACCGCCACCGCCTCTGCTGACTGGACCACTTACGAGACCGTCGGGGGCTACGCCCTGGGCCGAGATCAGGCCCTCAGCTTTCGCCCGGGGGTGTTTTTGCAGGCCGTCGACGAGTCGAAGTGGTTGATCATCGACGAGTTCAACCGCGCCGATCTCGATCGGGCCTTTGGTGAGCTGATGACTGTGCTCTCGGGCAAAGGAGTACGCACCCCCTTCGTCGACGACGCCGGGCGCCCTGTCACTGTGGGCCCGGGTCGAACGCATCGTTATCCCGTGCCCTGGACGTTCCGGGTGCTGGCCACCATGAACACATGGGACAAGACTTCGCTGTTCAGGCTGTCTCACGCGCTGCAGCGGCGCTTTGCCACGGTGCACGTCGGACCCCCTGGGGGTTCGATCTACGCCGAGGTGCTCAAGCAGGCGGCTCTGGCCCCTGATCGGGTGCCCGCGCTCCCCGAAGACGTCACCCGTCGACTCGCGGCTCTCTTCAGTGAGGGGGCTCTGTTGTCGATCCGGCCTGTGGGGCCGGCGATCCCCTTGGACATGATCAAATACATGCGCCACAGAGGGATCGGCGGCGACTCTGGTGGAGATGCCCTCGCCGAGGCCTTCGAGATGTACCTGCTGCCTCAGCTCGAGGGCCTCGATCGAGGCCCCGCCGATCGAGCCTGGTCCGTGCTGGTCCGCGCCCTCGAAGGGGTGGCGTCTCCAGGCAGAGTGGCCGACTTGAGGGCCCGCTTCGATGAGCTCTTCCCCCACCTCCGCTGAGGCGGCCGCCTTCGAGCCTGCCTGGGAGACGTTCCTCAGGTCCGAGGCCATGGGGTGGCTGTTGCCCTCTGCGTGCAGGCAGGCCATGAGCCCGCACCTCGCTGCACGGTTTCTCCGGCGCCTCACGGGCCGCCCTGATCAGCTCGAGCTGCTGCACGAGAGCAGCCTCATCTCGGCGCACTTGAACGAGATCATCGACTTCGTACGGCGAGCGCTCCCTGCCTGGGTGCGGATCATGCCGTCGGTGAGCGAGCGTCTGCGAGAGGTGCACGAGGGTGTGGTGCCGGGGCCCCTCGACATACCGGCGACTCTGGCGCTCCGGCGTCGCGGTCAGCACACGCGATTCGTGACGCGGCGACCCATACGGCGTTTCGACCGACCCGAGAACATTCTGGTGGCGGCGGTGGCCCGCCGGCTGCTGGCCATTCTGGTCCGGTTGAGGTCAGAGGGGGTCATCCGTCAAAAGAACTGGGGGGCCGAGGCCCTGGCCTGTGAGGGAGTTCTGCGCCACGTGTTCCGCCAGAGCACCTTGCGCCAGGTACCCGAAGTGCCCATCACCGCGGTCCATCTGCAAGGCGCCATCGAGGCCCCGATGCCCATTTATGAGCAGGCGAGGGCGCTCTGGGCGCCGCTCTCCGCCATCACCGCCCCCACTCGACCTGATGCCGTGGCCCGGCTGGTGGCTGAAGGGGCCCTGGCCCCCCTCGAGCCTCACCGACGCTTCGAATATGCGGTGTGTGTCGCTCTCATCGCAGGCCTGTGGCGCACCCTCGACGAGGCCGAGCCTCACCGGTGGCGCCTCGAGCGGTCTCTGGTCATCGAGGGCCGCGACGAGATCGCCGCCCTGGTTCGCCCCGCAGATGGCGCCCGCCTGCGGGTGTACTACGACACCACCGCGCAGCTGCCTGCGGGTCCGCGAGATCTCGGCGTGCAGCGCTACCTCGGCGTCAGCGGGCGGTTGAGGCCCGACATCACGGTCTGGTGCGAGATCCCGGGTCAGAAGCCCCGGGCGGTGGTGGTGGAGGTGAAGCTCTCGGTGGATCGCGAATACCTCGCCTCGGGTTTTCAAGAGGCCCTGGCCTACGTAAATGAGTACCGGCCAGTGCTGTGGGGATGGCCCAAGGCGATCCTGGTGACCTCGGCGGCGATCCCCGGCGCCCCTGCTCGTGATGACGACGCCGTGGCCATTGATTGGGATCGCTGGCCCTCTGCGGATTTGCTCCATGGCATCACCGAAGGTGTGTCGCACGACACATCAGAGGGTTGATCCCATCTTCGTCGCTCCGCTCAACTGAATCTGGTCTCCATGCCGATGAAGAGATTCTGAGGCAAATGAGTCTCGACGGTGACCGTCAAGGTGTTCTCAGCATCTTGATCTCAGCTCGCCTCGCGCACCACGGCATCACGCCACGGGTCCCTCACGATGAGTGGCTCCGATGCCATGGATCACAAGGAGTCTGTGATGAAGCCATTGCCATTAGTCGAAGAGCAGATCTGGCTCCTGAGTGCCCTCGGTGAGCTGATCGAGCGCTGTGGGCCCGAGTCGCTGACGCGATCACCCATTCCCACACCATCGTCACGTTACTTACCTGATCCCATCGAATCAGATCTGATCAGTGTACACACACTGTGTCGCCGTCTCTTGCTCTACGCAGGTCTACGCAATTTCGAGGTCACACTCGCAGATCGACACCACGCCACCCAGGGCCCTGTGGCCGGTGGCCGTGGTGGGCTCTGGCTCGCCGAGATCGAAGACACCTCGATCACCTTCGGCTTCGAGCCCCGTCGCATCGAAGACATCGACGATTTGCTCGCTCAGATGGCCCGAGCGGTGGCCCAGGCCTGGCGCGCGCATCATGATCTCGTCGACGACGACGCATACGAAGAAGCCCGCCTCGTAGATGTCACCGCGATGTACCTCGGCTTCGGCGTCTTCATGCTCAACGGTGCGCATCGGGCGAGCACGCCAAAGGCGGCCCACGAGATGATCGGCGGCTGGTGGTCTTCGGCCCCCACGGGATATCTGAGCCCCCAGAGCGCGGCCTGGCTGCTCACGGCTCAGCTGCGCATCAGAGAAGAAGACGCCCGCACGGTGGCGGCCATCGAGCGCACTCTGGGCCCAATTCAGCAAGTGTGCTTCCGCGCGAGCCGAGCAGAGCACGATGGCCGGGGGAGCAATTTGCGCCGAGACCTGGGCATCTACGCCCCGGAGACCTGGGACCCAGCGCCGCCGCTGAGCATGTTCACGGCACCCCTGAAGCCTGCTCACGTGGGCGACTCGGCCCCCGAATTGAGCCCCGACGAGCCTCATACGGTGTTCCGCATCATCCAGACGGGCATGCACCGCAACCTGTTGATTCAGATGGCGGTGATCAACATCGTGGCGGCGATCATGGTGGTCAAAGGAGGCCGCCTCGGGGTGATGGCGGCGATGATGACTCTGGGTGTCACTGCGGTGATGGCGCTTCGGGGTCGCCGCCGGGAGCACTGCTCGCATTGCAAGCACGCTTTGAATCACAGCCACGTCGAGTGTCCGGGCTGCGGAGGCATGATCAGAGGCCGCATCGAAGACCGCGGGCGCGGTCGTCGCATTGATCAACTGCTCTCCGAGAAAGCGCCGGGCGACGAGAAGGGTGGTCGGGGGCGCGGTGAGCGAGTGCCGTGAGCTCGCGTGTAGCGGACGGCCGTCCGCTCAATCCAGCGGATAGCCTCGCTCACCCCACACATAGAACCCCTCGTCCAGCACCGCGATGCGGGTGAAGCCCACCGCCGCCAGGGCATCATAGGCCTGACCCGAGACCGCGTGAGGGCAGCCACAATACGTGACGATCCATGTGTCTTTCGGCAGATCTTCGGCGTACTCGCTCACCACATAAAAGGGCAGGTTGATCGCCCCAGTGATGTGGGACTGCACGTAGTCCGAGGTCGGGCGGGCATCGAGCAAGATCACCCGGGCCCCAGCGTCGAGGGCTGCCTTCACCTGATCAGCAGGCACGAAGCGGTCCTCGCGGAGCGTGAAGTCGGGCTCGGGGCCGTCGGGGTTGATCACCATGTCGGTGAGATCAGGTGTGTAGGGCATCTCCGGGGCAGCGTCAGGGTCTCGGGCCTGACTGCGGAGCCAGACCACGACATCTCGGATCGCCTGACCTGTGAGCTCGTCTTTGTAGGCAGGCATGGCCGTGCCCTCACGGCCTTCGGTGATGGCGTATTGCAGGAAGCCATCACTCGCCGTGGCCAGAAACCATGGGTTGGTCAGGCTCAAGGCGGTGATCCCCTCGCCGTTTTCACCGTGGCAGCCGGCGCATCGGGCGGCGTAGACCGGAGCACCTCGTTGGGCCACCCCTTCGACGACCTCATCGTGCACGTCGAGGGGATCATCGGTTTGCCAACTGCGCAGGTGGGCCACGATGGCGTCTACCTGGGCGTCGTCCAGGGGGCCCTGGTTGGCCTCGCCCCAGGGAGACATCGGCGTGCCGGGGCGGCCGTGCACGATGCCCGCTCGGAGGAAATCGTCAGTGGCTGTACGGAGGAAGGCCGGGTGGCTCAGGGCGTTGGCGTTGTCGGCGAGGTAGCCCTCGCCGCGCTCGCCGTGACAGAAGGCACAATATTGAGTGTAGAGGGCCGCCCCGTCGTGGGTGGGGGTGGTGCTCGCGTCGTCAGAGCCACAACCGGCGAGCGTGATCGGCAACGTCAGAGACAAGACCAGCGCCCACCGCATCGATCACTCTCCCAGGGCCTCGAGCACGGCGTTCTTGAGGTTGGCGTAGCCTTCCTCGTTGGCGAGGGTGGTGTTCACCTCACCGCCGTTGGGCAGCCACGTCACCAGCACCCCGCTCTCGTCGTAGACGTAATAATCGCTCAGGCCGCCCTGGTGCATGCCCCAGGCGTTGGTGCCCTCGGTGTCCTGGAACATGGGGAAGGCGGCGCGGTTGGTCAGCTCTGCCTGGAGCGACTCGCGACCCATGAGGTTCACGGCGACGAACCAGACCTCGTGGCCTTCTGCCTCGAGCTCGATCCGCATCTGCTCCATCTTCTCTGCCTGAGCCTGACAGTAAGGGCAGCCGGCGTTGAAGAGGGCCACCAGGGTCACCCGGCCCAGGAAGCTGTCGAGTCCGTGGGTGGCGCCGTAGCCGCAGCTCTGAGGCTGGAAGTCGTAGAGCTGCCACTTGGGCATCTCGGCACCAGGGCAGTGGGTGCAGGTTTCTTCGGAGATGTCGGCGATGGTCTCTGCCGTCGGTGGGCTCTCACCCTGCTCCGGGCCGATGCACTCGCCGGGGGGCAGACGCTCAGGGGTCTCCATGACCTCGCCACCTGCACCACCCGCCATGGCTGCACCTGCGCCGCCGGCGCCGCCTGCACCTGCCACTGCACCACCTGCGGCAGGTGCGCCGGAGCCTTCATCTTCAGTGCCGCACCCCCAGACAGAGAGGGCGAGGGTGATCATCAGCAGGGTGGCTTTCATGAGGCGTCTCCAGTGTCGTCGTGAAGCACGATGTCAAAGAGACCCGTGGTGGGTCAAGATGGCCGAGTCGACTCCCTTGGCGTGTCGAGCGGGCTCGTGCCATGCTCGAACACTCACATGTATCGGAGTGCTCATGCGTGCCATCGCGTTGTTGTCGCTTGCCCTGATCATCACAGCACCCGCTCAGGCGCTGGCCATCGGCAACCCGCTCTCGTCGAACCCTGTTTACGTCTGGGAAGGCAACACCGACTACTCAGCCACCGCAGGCTCGTTGCTGCAGTGTGGGGGCCTCGCCTGCGGGATCGGGGGAGCGAACTGTGATGGTCTGAGCACCTCCACGGCCACCCTCGACGACATCCCCGAGACCGACACGCTGCGCATCGTCTATGCCCAGCTCACCTGGGCTGCGAGCACGCCCTCAGGCGCTGCACCCGACATGCAGGTCACGCTCGTGCCGCCTGGTGGTGATCCCATCGCTGTAGATGCAGATCCAGAACGGACCGAGGCTTTCACCGATGCTGCAGACCAGTCTGCGGCCCTGATCATCGGCGGCGCGTGCCCCACAGGGGCCAACTTCAGCCCCGAGGTGAGCTTCTATGCCACGGCCACCGAGGTCACCGGGGCGCTGCGGGCTCATCGTGAGGCCGGCGGCACCCTCAACGGCCTCTGGACTCTGCAAGATGCCGACATCCCAGGGGCTCGGGACAATGATCCCGACACTGTGGCCGCGGCGGTGGCCAGCATCGTGGTGGGGGCGTGGTCGCTGCTCGTGGTCTACGAAGATGAGCCCGGCAACCTGCCTTTACGGCGGGTGTACTACTACCAGGGCTTCGAGCTGAACGTGGGTCAGGATCGAGAGATCACCACTCGGGGCTTCCTCGCCCCGCCTGATCCGGTGGTGGATGTGACCTATCTGGTCTTCGAAGGGGACGACAACATCCAGGGCGACTCGCTCGAGGTGAACGGTCGTCCGGTGCAGAACGGCTGCAACCCCCAGAACAACGTCTTCAACGACACGGTGAGCAGTGGCCGGGCAGACGGCGAGTGTGTGCGCGGTGTCCGTGGGGTGGATCTCGACACCTACCGTGTCGAGGGGGCCATCAACGCAGGTGACGAAGAGGCCAGGGTGCGGTTCCGCGTGCCCCAGGGCAACCTGCTCAGCCCGGGGGAGCAGATCTTCACGCACTGGCTGGTGCTGGCCTTCGATCACCGCCTGCCTGACTTCGACTCGGTGAAGCCCGAGAAAGAGGCGTTGCCTCCGAGCGGGAGCGAGGTGTCTCCGGGCTCGATCATCGAATACGCCATCGTGGTGGAGAACGAGGGTGGCGACGTGGCCACCAACACGATCGTCACCGACGACGCCCCAGAAGGTTCGACCTACGTCATGGGCAGCGCTCGGCTGAACAACCGACCCCTGCCGGAGCCTCAGCCCGGCATCAACCCCCTCGCCGGTGGCCTGAACCTGGGTCAGATCCCTGAGGTGGGGGCCATCGCGCCGGGGGAGCGCCACTTGCTGCAGTTCCAGGTGCAGGTGGACTGGGAGACCCCCGAAGACACCGAGCTGGTGAACATCGCCCGCATCGTCGCCGACGGCATTGAAGAGGTGGAGACTGATCCGGTGACGCACACTGTGGGCCCGCTGCCAGATGGTGGGATCCCCGACATGCTGCCGCCTCCGGAAGACGCTGGGGTCGATCTCGATATGTCGCTCGACCCAGCAGATGCCGGCGTCGGCGCCCCTGACATGTCGATGGCTCGGGACATGGGCCCGATTTTGTCCCGCGACGACGCGATGCCCGACCCCTGTGGCCGAGGCACCCGCCTCGACCCCGAGACGGGGCAGTGCGTGTCACTGTGCGGCCCGGGCCTGCGCTGGGACCCCTTCTGCGTGGACGGTGGCCAGTGCGTGCAGGAGAACGATCCACCCTGCAACGCCGAGGGTGGCTCAGGAGACAACGGCTGTGATTGTCAGTCGAGCGGAGGCACGGGCGTCTGGCTCTGGGCCGTCGCGCTACTGGGCCTGCTTCGCCGTCGCCGTGCGATCTGATATGACGACGGGCACACTCAACCGACAAGGAGCGCCAGATGGCCCTCAAAGATGATTTCGATGCAGCACAGAGCCGGGTGAAGACCCTCAGCAGCCGCCCCTCCAACGCTGATCTGCTCAACCTCTACGCGCTGTTCAAGCAGGGCTCCGCAGGTGACGTGAGCGGCAAGAAGCCCGGCCGCCTCGATCTCAAGGGTCGGGCGAAGTACGAGGCTTGGGAGAGCAAGAAGGGCATGTCTGCGGACGCGGCGATGCAGGCCTACGTCGATCTGGTCAACCGCCTGGTGGGCTGAAGCCCCATCTGATCAGCCTCATGGCCTGAAGATCAGGTTGCACGGCGCCGAGCGTCCGCCAGGCGTCGTCTCGTCGGGCTCTGAGCAGATGAAGAACACACCCTTGTTGTTCAACGTCGTCCCACCCCAATACACGGTGCCGGGCTGAGCTGTGGTCAGTTGATGACACGGCCCTGGCCGATCGAGCACACGGCATCGTCCCGTGGCCTCGCCAGTGACTGGTTTGTCAGAGAGTTCGAGCCAGCGCCTCACTTTCTTCAACTCGGCAAGCCCTGCTTTCTGAGCGGCCTCGAAAGTCTCTGCTTCGAACCACTTCAGATTGGTCGAGGGGTGACATGTAATGGTTTGATCTGGGTGTGCCCGACACCCCCCAGGCAAAGCGAGGGTGGCACCAGCGATCTTCACTGAGCCTTGAGCGCCCCTCTCCAAGTCGCGCTGAGTGAAGCCACAGCTCTCAAGGTTGAACCGCCCACAGGTGGTGGTGAAGTGCACGCAGGAGAGGTGATCACCGTCGAGGCAGAGATCCCGCAGCCAGCGGGTGGGTTTCTCGACGCCTCGAACGCCCGGCAAGTTGTTCAAGGTGTTCACGGCGACATGACGTCGGTTGTCTGTGAGTGCTGCTGAGCATCGGCGACCATCTTGCTGCTCATCATCGGCCTGGCGACAGCCTGGATCAGAGAATAAAAAGAGCGTCTCGGGCCCCTCTAAGCCATCGCCCCTCTTCGCCGCGTCGCGCACGAGAGCCCGCCCATGAGCGAGCGCACTGGCGGAGCACGCTGCTGCATCGCCTGCGGCGCACACGGCGCGGTAAATCGCTTCACCTGCGCTCGGCTGCGCCGGCGGATATACCCCCTTCGTCACCATCTCGCCGATGCGGGTGCAGGCCCGCAAAACGCCGGCCTCACATGCTCGCGTCACCATCTCCAGCCCCGCGGTGGGCGTACCGGAGTTGCGCGCCAGCCCTCGACTGATCAGGTCCCCACCAAAGTAGCACCCCAGCGGTACGCCGGCCTCGCAGGCCTTCACGTGCAGCTTCACACGAGCGTCCCACGCCGCGTCGGCCCGACCGGGTGGCAGTGGCTCCTGCAGCGCCAGGGCAAAGCACGCCTCACCCACACCGCGCTCGCAGTCTTGCTGCATTCTGCCGGTGACCTCCATGCGCACCCGAGGCCGCCGCAGCCAGTGAGGCCCCGGCGACTTCGCTGCCACAATGGCCAGATCACGAGCCGAGGGCTTCTCCGGTCCGGTCGTCTGCGCACCACCGCACCCACCCAGCCCCAGCAACAAAATCACAACCCAACGCATCACACCTCACTCCAAGATATGCAGCCTCAGGCTGCACTGTCAGGTCAAACAGTGGCCAGCCCTACGGGTGCCTTTCCGCTCCCTGCGGCCGGCTAGCCGGCTCCACTCGCTCCAAGACATGCAGCCTCAGGCTGCACTGTCAGGTCAAACAGTGGCCAGCCCTACGGGTGCCTTTCCGCTCCCTGCGGCCGGCTACGCCGGCCTCCACTCGCTCCAAGACATGCAGCCTCAGGCTGCACTGTCAGTACCCAACAGTGGCCAGCCCTACGGGTGCCTTTCCGCTCCCTGCGGCCGGCTACGCCGGCCTCCACTCGCTCCAAGACATGCAGCCTCAGGCTGCACTGTCCACCCCCGTAAAACTCGTGCCCGTGCCCGTGCCCGTGCCCTTGCCCGAAACTCTCTTCCTTTCCGCTATACTCCCTCATCCCCAAAACACCCGGGAGTTTTCATGCGCGCGCTCACCCTCGCTGCTCTGCTGATCACCC
Organism: Bradymonadia bacterium; assembly: GCA_046290225.1. Lineage (GTDB taxonomy): Bacteria > Myxococcota_A > Bradymonadia > UBA7976 > UBA1532 > JBKAGE01. Next base: position 42,497 of record JBKAGE010000008.1, read on the forward strand.
CCATGGTCGCTGCCGAGGCGGCCCCCGGTCCGCAGATCGTCGACGCCGTCACTGGCCACCCGCTCCCCGGAGCCACGGTCCGCGGTGTGGGCACTGGCCGCATGGCCCGCACGGATGCCAACGGGCGCTTCGAACTGTCACTGCCCGAGGGCTTCGAGTGGGTCGAGGTCACCTCGCCGGGTCGGGTACCTGCGCAGATCCCCATCTGGAGCCCTGACACCCTCGAGCTGTGGCCGACGGAGATCGACGACATCTCCGTCGATCATGTCTTCCGGAGGCGGGCGGGTCTGCCCGTTCAAGATGATCCCGATGATCCCGCCCTGCGCCCCGCGGCGCGGCAGCTGATCCTCGACGGCGCCCGCTTCGCCCCCCAGCCCAAACAGAACGGGCTGCCCGAGATGATCAGGGTCTGGCGACGCCCCGAGGGGGTGACCAGCGATCGATCGTGTGATGGCCCCATCGAGGTGTACGACGTCGACGAGTACACCCGGGGGGTGGTGCCCCACGAGTGGATCCCCAGCTGGGACATCGAGAGCATGAAAGCCGGGGCCCTCGCCGCCCGCACCTATGGCGCGTGGTGGGCCAACCGCGGCGGCAAATACGACTGCGCTGATCTCGACGACACCACCCGCAGCCAAGTGTATCGCGACGGCCGCAACGCCCGGGGCGACGAGGCGGTCATGGCCACCGCTGGTGAGTTCATCCTCGATCCCGGCGGCGCGCTGGTGTTCTCCGAGTACTCCGCCGAGAACAGCGATCCCACGGAGTACGGCGTCGAGGAGCCGCTGTGCACAGGCCGGGAGCTCTTCGGTCATGGTCGGGGCATGTGTCAGTGGGGCACCCAGCGCTGGGCCACCCAGCGGGGCCAGACCTACGATTGGATGGTGGAGCACTACTACCCCGACGCCTCGGTGGGCGGCGGCGCGTCGCCGAACCCCAGCGTGGCCCTCGCGCAGAACATCGAGCGGCTCGACCCGTGGGACTGCGCTGATCCGGCGAACACGTTCCAGTGCGCCGATTTCGTGCCTCAGGGCTGGAGCCAGGGGGTCCTCGACCTGTTCGTGGGCCAGAGGGCCCGCTGGACCCTCAGCGTGTCCAACCAGGGGGGCGCCGAGGTGCCCGCCGGGGCGCAGATCTATCTCGAGCTGCCCCGTGAGTTGCTGGCCCTCGACGCCACCCTCGATGGCCGAGGGCTGACGCCGCCTGACTCTGGCGATCTCGCGGTGATTCAGCTGCCTGCTGTGGCGCCAGGATCCACCGCGGTCATCGCCCTCACGCTTCAGGTGCAGCAAGGCAGCGTGAGCCGAGGAGCTCCTGCGCCTCTGCGCAGCTGGGTCCGGAGCATCGATGGCCTCTACGACAAGATCACTTGGGCTGATCCGCCCACGGTGAACGCGGGGCAGACCTTCAATGATGGTGAGCTACGGGCCCTCTTCGAGTTCGACTTCTATGATCCGCAGCGTTGGGGCTGGGACTCTGCCGATGACGAGATGGCCGAGGGCTGGTATGGCCCTGCAGGCGCGCTGCAGATCTCTGGTGGGGCGCTGCAGTTCGAAGGCGAAGCGCTGAGCCCGTTCACCCGCATCGACGCTGGCCAGCTCACGGCGCTGCGCTACGAGGGCGACGGCGCCCGTATTTGGTGGCGGAGTGCGGGGGAGTCTTTTGAGCAGACACGGTCGATCTCCCTCGTGGGCGATGGCGAGCCATACGATCTGTCTACGCTGCCCTGGCAGGGCACCATCGAGCAAATCAGGATCACCAGCCAGGGCCCGAGTGAGGCGTCGCTGTTGTCTTTCGAGGTCGCTGGCGCGTCCCCACCCGATGCTGCGTTGCCCCCACCTGACGCTGGCGTAGGCCCAAGCGATGCCATGGTGGGTGGTGGAGATCGCCCCGATGCTCGACCGCTGAGCCCTGCGGACGCCTTTGTCTCTGGTCCTGGAGGTGCCGGCGGCGCTGGTGGCCCGGGCGGCGCCGGTGGCGCAGGCGGTCCCGGGGTGACCCCTGGTCAGGATACAGCCCCCAGCCGGGTGGCACACTCCGGGGGGTGCGAGAGCCGGCCTGGAGCAGCCTCTCTGCTCTGGCTATTGGGGTTGCTGGGCCTCTTGAGCGTCAGACGCCCTCGATGAGGCCGATTTTCTCTGGCTGACTCATCCGCCAGAATCGCCTGATCTCTCGCCACATCGGCTCGAGCCGATCGGGTTGCAAGAACCTTCGGTACAGCGAGCGACAGTAGCGTCGGGCCAGACGGTTCGCGGCGCGGTAACGGCCTGCCTCTGCGCCACGGGCGGTGATGTGCACGTGATCGAACAGCCGCACGAGCAAGCCGTCGAGCTCGAGGGGGGCTCGGGCGTCGTGGTGGGTGCGCCACGTGGCGAGGAACTTGTCCACCTCGGCCTGAATCTCGAGCTCGAGCTGTGAGACCCGCTGATCCCGCCCCGCGCGGTGCAATACGTAGAGCAGGTGACTGACACCTTCGATGACCACGCTGTGCCGATCGAGATCCTCAGGGCAGGTGGGGTCGACGTGATGCAGCTCGTCGTCGAGGTAGAGGGCGACGGAGAGGCCTGCTTGATCTTCCGTGACCCACAAAGTCTCTCTGCCGCCGTCGAGGGGGCCGAGGACCTGTTCGATCTGAGCCCGCTGACGTCGACCGACGATGAACTCGCCGACGTCGACACCGGGCTCGAGGCCGTAGAGGGCCTGGAGGGTGGCTTGTACCCGCCGCGGCGCCTTCACTGAAGGACGGCGCCATCACCGGGGAGCACCACGCCGAGGGTGGTCAGCCGGGCGGCGAGGCGGGGCTCGCCGGTCTCGAGGAACCGATCGTAGAGCCGCAAGATGTCGGGATCTCGATTGAAGCAGTCCTCGCTGATGGCGTTGATCACTTCGACGAGCTCGTCGAAGCGCACGGCGAGGTTGCGGAACAACGCCACGAAGGGGTTGTCCCCCGTGCGGTCGTTCAGGCTCCGAGCCGCCCGCATGTAGGCGCCGCCACCGACGTCCATGTAGTAGCTGGGGCTCACCGGCTTGCGATGCAGGGCCTGGTGAAAAAAGCCTGTCAGGTAGAGGCAGTAATCGCCGATGTGCTTGAGGGCTTTGAAGCGTCGCCCTGGAGGCGCGCTCATGGCCTCGGAGAGCTGCAGCGCCACAGGTCTATCCATGAGGGTGCCCAGATCGGGCCGGGCCTCTGGTCGCGCGTCGGAGAAGCCGAATAAAAGCTCCGCCAGGTAGGATTGAGTATGATCGTCGAGTTCGACCCTCTGGCTCTTCGACGCGCTCTCGATGGCGTCGACGAAGTATTGCCGCAGGTCGGTCGAGTAGAGTTTCAGGTCTTCAACAGCCGGCTTCCCCATATGTCACTCCTTGCTCCGACGTGACATCAGTGTTGTGTGAGGACCTGTTGAAAGGCCTGTTGTTTTGCCAGGGCCTCTCACAGGTTGCATTTTTTCCAACGGAGCGAGCGTGCGACTCCTTGAACACTCACCCTGACGAAGTTCAGGCACAGGCCTTCACGGGCGGATGTTCGAGGGCCGGGGCGGCACCGTAATGATCACGTTAAATGGGGGCCGCCGATTGCTTCAAACCCGCTTTACGCCACCAGGGCGCATCGTTAAGGTCCCGTTCATGCACATCACCCCCTTGACCAGGGCTTCTCGCAAGGCCTTGGCTGCCTGCCTGATCTTCGCCCTCTCGAGCCTCTCCGCCTGTGGCGGTGGGGGGGGTCAAACGAGACCCACCGACCGACAAAACCCACGGGCGCTGAGGGCGTTTGCCGAAGCAGGCGTTCTGGTCGAAGCCGGCCAGGTGGCCGAGGGCGCGAAGCGCTACGACGAAGCGGCGGCCCTCGATCCCGAGTCGGCCCGCATCTGGCACAAGGCTGCCCTGGCCCATGAGCAGCTCGGCGCATGGCCCGAGGCCCGGGCGCGCATCGACAAGGCCAGGGCGCTGGCCCCAGACGATGGGCAGATTTTCCAAGATTATGTGGGCATCCTCGAAGGCTCCGGCGAGAAGACCCTGGCCCGAGAGGCGCTGCTGGCGCGCACCACGAGCCACCCTGAAGACGTCAAAGCATGGCTGGCCCTCGGCAAGCGTCAGGCGCAATCGGGTGATCTCGAGGGGAGCGAGCGGTCACTGCTGAAGGCCACAGCCCTCGACAAGGGCCTCGCCGATGCCTGGGAGCTCATGGGGCAGGTCCGTATGCGACAGGGTCGCAATGGTCCCGCCGCCGAGGCCTACAACCAGGCTGCAGAGCAGGCGCCTGCTCGGGCCTACCTCAACAAACTGATTTTGCGCCTCGCCCTCGAGTCCGGGGAGCGTGACGCCGCGCGCTCTACCTTGAGCCGGATGTCTGGTGAGAAGGCGACGCCAGGGATGGCGGAGATGCGCCTCTCGGCCCTGCTCATGGATCGAGGCGACTCCTTCGCCGCCGCCGACGAGCTCGAGCGCCTGCTTGAGAAGCAGCCCGACCTGCATCAGGCTCGGGTCATGCTGGCGGTGATCCTGGTGCAGGTGGGTCGCGACGCCGAGGCGGTGTCCCAGCTCGATCAGGTGCCACCAGAGGCCGCGGCGGCAAGCGATGCTCTGAGGCTGCGGGTGCAGCTGCTGATCAAGGCTGACCGCCTCGACGACGCGGCTCAGCTCATCGACGAGGCGCTGGCCCGCGATCCCGAGCAGATCGACCTGACCCTCGATCTGGTACAGGTCCGCCGCCGCCAGGGCCGCACCGACGACGCCTTCAAGCTGCTGGTCGAAGGCCAGAAGCGCTGGCCCCGCTCGGTGCCGATTCACTACCTGACGGGCATCTTCTTGCAGGAGCGCGGGGACGAAGACGGCGCCGTGGCCCAGATGAAGCGCATCCTGACCATCGAGCCCACCCACGCCGGGGCGCTGAACTTCATCGGGTTCACCTGGGCGGAGCGCAACGAGAACCTCGACGAGGCTGAGCGGTACATCCGCATGGCCCTGCTCCGTCGCCCTGAAGACGGCGCCATCATCGACTCGCTGGGTTGGGTGCTCTACCGCACAGGCCGCTTCGACGAGGCGGAGGTGGCTCTGAGCAAGGCCCTGAGCAAGAACCCCAAAGAGGGGGAGATCATGTACCACCTCGCCGAGGTGCAGTGGTCGAAGGGGGATCGCACCCAGGCCATCGAGACGCTGGGCAAGGCCATCGAGTTCGCCCGGGACAAGGCCACGGCGAAGCAGTATGGCAAGCGTCTGAAGGTGATGCGTCGGAAGGCCCGTAAAAAGCGCTGATGTTCAGGCCTCCGGTCAGGAGGTTCGGGCGAAAGGGAAGAATCCCTGCATCCCCGAGGCGTTTAGGGTAGATGACTCTGGCGATTCACCCAAAGGCACGCCCATGCTTCAGCACCTCAAGCTCGTCTCCCTCTCCATGCTGTGTCTGCTCTTCGCGGCGTGCCCCGGGCGCTTCACCCGCCCCGAGCAGTCCGTCACCGCCGACGAGGCCCTCGCGGCCTTGAAGGCCAGAGGCGAGGCGATCCAGACCGTGAATGCCATGGCCTCTCTCGAGGCGTGGCGTGAAGACGACCGGGTGAAATTTCGACAATTTTTGCTGATGCAGCGGCCCGACAAGCTGCGGGTCGACACCCTGTCACCCTTCGACCAGCCCCTGGTGATCACCACCAGCGATGGTCAGACTGTTTCGGTCTACAGCCTCGAGAAGAAACAGTTCCTTCAAGGGCCTGCCACCCCTCAGAACCTCGCTCGGCTGCTCAACCTCAAGATGGATGGTGAAGAGCTCGTGGCCCTGGTCGGTGGGGGGGTGCCTCTGGTGACCCCTGTACGCAAGTCCATCACCTGGGATGCCGACGAAGGGAGGTGGCGGCTGGAGATCGAAGGGGTCCGGCGCCGGCAGCACCTCGAGCTCGAGCCAGAGCGTTTGCGGGTCACCTCGACCACCGTCTGGCAGGGCGACGCGGTGCAGTACACGGTCAAGATGGGCCAGTACGGTGGTACGCCCCCGGCAGAGGTGCCTCAGCGACTGCGCGTCGAGGTGCCCTCCGAGAAGCTGCGGGTGGACATCACGGTGAAGGATTTCACCCTCAACGAGGAGATGGATCCTGAAGCATTCACCCTGACACCGCCGGGGGGCATCACCGTCGAACCCCTTTGAGCCAGAGCCCTCCGTCAAGGCGGGTCTCTCTGATGGGAAGGTGCATATGGGCGCTCGACAGTCTCTGTCCGACATCCTCACTCGAGCGCGCGTGGTCGATCCCATTCGGCTGCATCGAATCACTCAACAGATGCGAGCCAGCGAAGATCTCAGCGATTTGCTGGTGCAGCGGGGCATCATCGACGAGGACACCCTGCTCGGGGTGATCAGCAGCGCCCTCAACGTGTCGACGGTGCGCCTCGACAGCATCAAGCCCAAGCCCGAGGCCCTCGCCCAGGTCTCCGCCGAGACCTGCACGGCCTATCTGGCGCTGCCCCTCGCCGTGGAGCAGGGGCCCACAGGACGGCAGGTGTTGCAGGTGGCCATGGCCAACCCGACCCGAGAAGACGCGCTCAAGGCGTTGATCCGGTCGGCGCGTATGCCCATCCAGCCTCTCGTGGCTTCTGCCCGCTCGATCAGGCAGGCGCTGTTGCAACACTTCGACGACGCCACGAGCGACACGGATGCGCACGAAACCATTTCGAGTCCCGACGCGCTGTCCAGGACATCTCCACCCATGGAGGCGCTGCCACCATTGCCGGACATCCCCGCGCGGGTGGTGGAGCGCACCAGCGATGGCGCGTTGCCACCGCCGGTGATGACGCCTCTGCCGCTCATGGGCTTGCCTCCGACCCCACCGTCGGAGGTACACTCGCCGCCACCCGAGCTCGCCGCACCGGTGCTTACTCAGGTGAACGATGCATCTCTTCAAGGCCTGATCGACGCCCTCGATCGACGCCTGATGGCCACCCCGGAGTCCGCAGTGAGCGTGCTCAGGGTGTTGATTCACCGCATGATCGCCGAGGGGCAGCTCTCCGAAGAGAGTCTCCAGGCGATGCTTGATGCCCCCACCTGACCTTGTCCTAGACGTCGAAAATCTCTCCATTGCCTTCGATGCCCCAGAGGGCCCCGTCGAAGTGGTTCGCGAGGTTTCGTTGCAGCTGGCCGCTGGCGAGGCCCTGGCCATCGTCGGTGAGAGCGGGTGCGGCAAGAGCGTCACCGCTCGATCGCTGTTGAGGCTGCTCCCAGAGCCCCCCGCTCGGGTGCGGGCAGAGCGACTTTCTGTGGCCGGTGTGTCTGTGCTCGACGCAGACGCCAGGGGGCTCAGAGCCCTACGTGGCCGGTCCGTGGGCTTCGTGTTCCAAGATCCGATGTCGGCGTTGAACCCCGCCATGACCATCGGGGCCCAGATCGTCGAGCGCCTGCGGCGACATCGCGGGATGGATCGGCGAGCGGCGAAGCAGGAGGCGGCTTCTCTGTTGAGCCAGGTGGGCATCCCCGATGCCGAAGGCCGCCTCAAGGCATGGCCACATCAGCTCAGCGGGGGCCAGCGCCAACGTGTGGTCATCGCCATCGCCCTTGCCGCTGATCCCGCGTTGCTCATCGCCGACGAGCCCACCACGGCCCTCGACGTCACCGTGCAGGCGCAAATCCTGACCCTGCTCGACGAGCTGCGACGGGCGAGGGGCATGGCGGTGCTGCTCATCACCCATGATTTGGGTGTCGTGGCACAGGGCGTGGACCGGGTGGCGGTGATGTACGCCGGTCAGGTGGTGGAGCAGGGCGCCGTGGCTGATCTATTCGCTGCACCTCGGCACCCCTACACCGCGGGATTGCTGCAAGCGGTGCCTGGATCTCGCCCTGGTGAGCTGTACGCCATCCCAGGTCGAGTGCCGGCGCCGAGAGATTTCCCCGCCCATTGCCGGTTCGCTGATCGGTGCGATCGGGCTCAGAGTCCATGTCGCGCAGAGCAGATAGAGCTGAGCGATACGGGTGTGCGGTGCCTCTACCCGTTGCAGGAGGCACGGTGATGACACCCTCTATAATCGAGCCTCTGTTGCAGGCCGAAAACATCAAGGTGCATTACCCCGCCCCTGGCGGTCAGGTGGTCCGGGCTGTCGATGGTGTGTCTCTGTCGTTGTTGCCCGGTGAGATCCTGGGCCTGGTGGGAGAAAGCGGCTGTGGCAAGTCGAGCCTCGGCCGGGCCATGTTGCGCCTCGAGCCCCTCGCCGGCGGCACCCTGAAGGCCTTCGGTGAAGATGTGAGTCATCTGCCACCACGGCGTCTGCAGGCCCTCAGGGCCCGCACGAGCATGATCTTCCAGGACCCGTACGCCAGCTTGAACCCCCGCATGAGCATCGCCGAGGCTGTAGAGGAGCCCCTGAGGGTGCACCGGCGCGATGAGCGGATGGCTCAGGTGGCCGCCCTCGTCGAGCGTGTGGGTTTGCCCCTCGATGTGCTGGGTCGAAAGCCGCACCAGCTCAGTGGTGGTCAGCTGCAGCGCGTGGGTATAGCCCGGGCCCTGGCCCTCGGTCCCGACGTCATCGTTGCCGACGAGCCCGTGAGCGCTCTCGACGTGAGCGTGCAGGCAGGGGTGGTGAACCTGATGGCTGATCTGTGCCGGGAGCGGGGGCTGTCGTGGCTCTTCGTGGCCCACGATCTCAAGGTGGTGGAGCACATCAGCGATCGGGTGGCGGTGATGTACCTTGGTCGCGTGGTGGAGCAGGGCCCCGCTGCGCAGGTCTTCAGCGAGCCGGCGCACCCGTACACCGCAGCCCTGCTCGACGCAGTGCCCGTGGCTGATCCCACGGTGTCCCGTCGGCCGCCTGCGCTCTCCGGGGAGGTGCCCAGCCCCATCGATCCACCACCCGGCTGCCCTTTTCATCCGCGATGTCCTCGGGCTGTGGATCGATGCCGCCGGGAACCTCCAGCGCTGACTGCGGTCCAAGAATCACCTGAACCGTCTCAAGAAAAACCTGACCATCGGGTCGCATGTCACCTGCCCTTGCGGGAATCCCAGCCCGCCGCGATCTGATTGTTGAGCAGTGAGCATCTGCGCGGACCGCTGCCGGACCTTCGCCGGCTCGCCGCTCTCGAAAAAAAGAGAATCTCGAACCCCTCAGAATTGAAGGTGGATCCAAAAACCTTGGCGGTTAAAATGCGGCCCGGTAGATCTCGACGACACCCCCGCACGTATCAGGAGCCCGAGAGACGATGTTCGGTCTGATCCTCATGGCCTTCGGCAAACGCCGGGCCCAACGCCCCAAGGGGCAGACAGATGAGGATCTGATGGAGCGGTTCAGGGATCAAGGAGACACCGCCGCCTTCGAGGAGCTGCTTCGGCGCCACGAGCGGCCAGTGTTCAACTTCATCCGCAGGATGGTGCGCGACGACGAGCTGGCGAACGACCTGCTACAGGAGACCTTTCTCCGCGTGGTGAAGAGCGCCAAGGTCTACAGTCGAAAGGCCAAATTTACGACCTGGCTGTACACCATCGCCCGCAACCAGAGCATCGACTCTCTGAGAAAAGCGAAACACCGCCGCACCGTGAGCCTCGATGCCCCGGTGAAAGGCGGAGAAGAGGGAGACCGCACGCTCATGGAGCGCATCCCCGGGAAGAGTGAAGACGCACATACGCGTCTCGATGCCCGAGAGATGACCGAGCGCATCCAGACGGCGGTCAACCAGCTCAGTGACGAGCAACGGGAGGTGTTCATGATGCGCCAGTTCCAGGGTCTACCCTTCAAGGAGATCGCCTCGGTGGTGGGCGTCTCCGAGAACACCATCAAGAGTCGCATGCGGTACGCGCTGGAGAACCTGCGCCTGGCCCTCGCCGACTACGCAGAATCGATGCCGGGGCAGGTGAACCCCATCCCGGCCCGCAGTCGGGTGTGAGCCGTGTCCAGCAAGACGCCATCTTCAGATCCCAAGCTCGACCAGCACCTCGTAGAGCTGCTGTTCGAAGACGAGCTGCCGCCGGAGAAAGCCACCGCGCTCCACACGGCGCTCGCCTCAGATCCCGAGGCGCAGGCGCGCTTTGAGGCCTGGCAGAACGTACTCCGGCTCACCGCCGAGCTCCCCGAGGCGGATCCTGATCCTCAGGTGCACTACGAGATTTTGCGGGCGGCCCGTACGGCCGCTGCAGTAAAAACCGAGAAGAAGGGCTTCTGGGCCTGGCTCGAAGGCTTCATGGCCTCACCGGCTCTGGCCACGGCGGGCTTGCTCGTCGTCGCCGCCGGCTCGGCCTTCTTCGTGAGCCGCATGGGTGATCAAGCCCCTGAGTCGGGCAGCGCCGTAGAGGTGGGTTATCGCGAAGAAGCCCCCGTTCAGAGCCCCCCTGCTGCGAAGGCGGTGAGTGGCGAGCAGCTGAAGAGCGAGAAGACAGGCAAGAAGGCGAAGATCAAGGCGCCAGAGGCGGAGAGGCCGGTCGCCTACGAGTGGGATGTCGATGGCGAGCAGGCGGACAATGAAGGTGCCTTCGCCCTGAACGACTCACCTGCGGAGCCGCTCGAGGCCAAGAAGAAGGGTGCTCTCGACCAGGCCAGGCTCGAGCCCGGCAGTGAAGATCCCAAGGCGGATGGCAAGCCCTTGGAGCTGGCGCTCAAGAAGGATGCGCTGGGCGGCCTGCCTGGTCAGGCGACCACCGCACCCGTACCCGACGTGGAGGCTGTGTTGCCCAGCGGGGGCGACGCCAACGCGCCGAGCAATGGGCTCATCGCCGACACCCTCACGGAGCAGAGGCCGCAAAGCGAGACTGCAGGAGACGGCATCGTCGAAGACGGCGCTGGGATGGGCAACCCCATGGGGAACGTCGCTGGGAGCGGCGCCCTGGGACGCAAAGGCCTCTCCAGTCTGGGCTCCAAGGGCAAGTCGAAGAATGCCAGGGGCCCTCGTGCCTCTCGTGATGATGCGGATGGCCGCTTCAAGCAAGAGGCACGCGCGCCCGAGGACAGCGCTGAGCGCCGCCTCACGGGCAAGGGCCGGGTTGAGCGGGACAAAGAGGCTCTCGAGGATGGTGAGACCAGGATCAACCTTGGCGATCTGACCGTGGAGTCCAATGCCGGTGGCCGGAAGACCCCCAAGGGCAAGTCGGCGACCCGCACATCTACAGCACAGCGAAAGGCGCCCAGGAAAGAGCAGACCAAGCGTCGAAAGAACAAGCGCCCAAGCAAGAAGCTGACGATTGGCGACTTCAGAGGCGATGCCGAGGGTGAAGCCGCCGTTGACGGTCTGGCCACTGATGAAACCAGCAACCGAGGCGAGTTCGCCGACGTGCCACCGAGCGTACCCCCTGCAGATGTGGGTGGAATGGCTGTCGAGGGTACAGGTCGTGGCGGTGGTGGCAGCGCTGATGCGAATCAGGACCGGGCTGCGCCCGAGCCGTTCCCCGCACAGGCCGAGGAGGACATCGCCACGAACGCCGCGCCAGCGAAGCCCCAGCGCACTCCGCCGAGGGAGGCTCAGGCTGCCGAGCGTCGACGCAATGACATGGCTCAAGAAGATGCCTTCGACACTGATGATCTGGTGCAGGGCGCTGACGTCGCCAATGCAGAGCCAGAGCTGCCAGATCCTGTGGCCGAGCCCATGCCGGAGCCTGCGCCAGAGCCTGTGCCGGAGCCCGTCGCGGTGGAGGCACCGCCTGCGACCGCTGCTGTTGCAGAGAAGGCGCCTGCGCCTACACAGGCGGCCGATCCGCCTCCGCCCCCCAAGGTGCAGAAGCCTCGCACCCGTCGCAGCAATGCCGCCTCGGGTTATGGCGATGTGATCACGGGTGTCGAGGAGGCCCAGAAGGTCGCCGAGGCCGAAGAGACCGCCGCGCCCCCTGCCCGGACAGATCGTCTCGCCGCAGCCCGTAACTACCGGGCTGAGGGCAAGCACCCGCTCGCCGTGCAGGCGTTCAACGAGTACATCTCGGCGAACCGTGGCACGGGGGTCTCCCTCGGGGCGGTCTACCTCGAGATCGGTCAGAGCTATGAGGCCATGGGCGACTTCGACCGGGCCCTGCAGATGTACCGCCTCGCCCGCAGCCAGGGTGGTGCGGTCCGCGGGAAGGCTCTGAAGCTGATGAAGCGCATCGAGTCACGCCGCGCAGGCCCTCAGGGCACATCAAAGAGCCAGCCCGTGGCCGCACCCAGCGCAGACGAGATCAACCTCGACGCCGCCGAGCCCGCCAGCCCCAAAGAGTGATCCACGTGCTCTGAACTGCGCGCGACATCACAGATAAAGTCACAAAACTTCACACACCGAACGCCTGCCTTCACCATCTTGTGTGCATGCGCATTCGAACTTCTGAAGTCTTCGGCCTCGCCGCGCTGGCCCTCATGGTGTCGAGCGCGTGTGGTCCGCTGCCCGAGCAGACCCACGAGGCCGCCCTCTATCGCGATCTCGACAAGGTGATCCGCACCCGCACCCGCACGCAGTGGCTCAGCGACGAGTACGAGCTGCAGGCCTCGGAGCCCTACGCGCTGAGGAGTGTATGTCGCGCCGACGTTGCCACCCGCGAGGGGGTACATCGCTGGATCAACGCTCGAATCGAGCTCCAGGGTGGCCCCGCAAAGCTGCAGTACCAAAAGAACGGTGGTGATCTCGACGCGGTGGAAGACACGCTGCACCTCGAGCGCGTCGATGCCCTGCTGACCCGCGCCGAGGGCAGCATGGAGACGCAGTGTCCGTTCTGGGTGAAGCCCACTGCGAGCTTCAATGGCATCGAGGCCCCTGGGGGCGGGCGCTTCGCCATGTTGCTCGAGACGCAGGGCGGGCTCACCTTCACCAGGACCACCGACGACATCGTCACTGTAGGGGGTGGGGGTGGCTTTCGGATGTTGCCGGGCTATGCCCTCGACGAGGGCTGGTTGCTCGCTGCAGGTCTGGAGTTCGGCGGTGGCACACTGCTCCCCCGAGACGAGGACGGCGAAGGCCGGCGCCTGAGAGCACGCTGGGAGTTCGGGATCCCGGTGGTCATGCGCTACCAGCAGGGCGTGATCTTCTGGGATCTCGAAGCGGCGCTCATCAACCGCGCCCCCGAGAATAAGCCTGAAGATTTCCGTATGGGTCTGCGTACGGCGACGAGCTTTGGCTTCAGCGGCCTGCGCATTGGCGAGTTGATGCCCTACGCAGGTTTCTGGGTAGGCTACGAGTATCTTGAGGCGGATCCAGCAGAGCAGCTGTCGCCGAGCGCGTTCAGGCTGGGCACGAAGGTGGGGGTGGATTGGGGACCGTAGGAGCGGACGGCCGTGCCTTCGGCACCGCCTGTAGCGGACGCCTGAACCAGCTGCGCTGGCTCAGAGCTGTAGCGGACGCCGAGTCTGCCTTCGGCAGCCTGAGCTGTAGCTTTCTAAGAGAGTTATGGTGCACCTGGTGGGCTTCTCAACCCCGATTGGGGCTTACGCTGAAACTGAGCCGTCAGTCGCCAGCAGCGTTCGCGGTGGATGAACCTACGCCCCCAAACTGATCTTCAAAATAGCTACAGGGAATTTGCCGTAGGCAAATGAGCGTCCGCTACAGCTCTGCGAAGCAGGCGTCCGCTACAGGCTGTCGCCAAAGGCGATGACCGTCCGCTACAGGCGGTGCCGAAGGCACGGCCGTCCGCTCAAATCGAGCTACGGTGTGTAACGGGCCAACGCCAGCAAGATCGCATCCTGTACCTTCCAGGCCTTCCAAGCGGGTCCCTCCAGGTCGTTGAGCAAGATGCTGAAGGCCGCCATCTTGCCCCCCTTCATCGTCAGATAACCCGTGAGGCAGACCACCCCATCGAGCGTGCCCGTCTTTGCCCGGACCGTACCCGGAGGCAGCTCTTTCAAGCGGCGGCGCAGCGTGCCGTCCACCCCGTTCATGGGCAGCGACGCCGCAAACTCCGGCAGAGGGGGCCGCAGTGTGTGCATGTGGCGCATCAGCTGCACGAGCTGGGCGGCAGAGAAGGCTGTGTTGCCGAAGAGACCCGAGCCGTTCACGTAGCGGAAGTCACCCTTGAGGCCGACCTCCTGGGTGAGGAATCGACGGACCACCTTGGCGCCGGAGGCCCAATCCCCTTGGGCGCCCTTTCGCACCCCGAGCGTGCGCAGCACCTGCTCTGCCATGAAGTTGTTCGAGAGCTTGTTGATGTCCACCGCGGCGAGGGCCAGAGTGCGGGAGACCTCTCGGGAGAGCAGGCGGCGCTTCTTCGGCGCGGCTTCGACGCGTACTTTGCCCTTCACCTGAATGCCCGCCTCTTCGAGGAACATCTTCAGGCCATAGCCCGCGAACAGGGCGGGGTTGTCGATGCGCTTGCGCACCGTGGCCCCCTTGCTCTTGAGCGGGATGCGGCCGCTCACGCGGATCAAGGTGCGATCTTTGTAGGCCCCGGCCTTCACCGCCACGCTCGTGCGGCCTTTGCTCGTGGTGGTGGCGGTGTTCTCGATCACCGCATAGCCAGAGTCCGGGCGCAGAGTCACCTTGGGGGACTCACCGGCTGCTTTCCCGGGCTTCACCTGGATGACCATGCTGTTGAAGTTGAGGCTCATGGCCCCCGAGGCCGCGCGGTAGGCGTCGTCCTGGTTCTTGTCGTCGAAGCCTGGGGCCATGCGATCGGCGGTAAAGCGGGTGTCGTCGACGACGATGTCGCCGGTCACCTCGGTGAGGCCTTTTCGCTTGGCTTTGGTCACCAGGGACCACAGCGACTCGTTTACGAAGCGCGGATCCCCCCGGCCAATGAGGTAGAGGTCGCTGACTTTGCCGCCGGTTTCGTCCTTTGGCGCGGCGAGATCGGTGTTCCAGGTGTGTGCCGGGCTCAGCAGAGAGAGGGCCGCCGAGGTGGTCACCACCTTCGTGTTCGAAGCAGGGTGCAGTGCCAGATCCGGGTTCACCGCGAAGAGCCGGCTCTTCTTTCGGCGATCGAGGCGCTCCACGACGATGCTCACTTTCGCGCCCTTGAGGATCTCCTCGTCGAGGATGGGCTTGAGGCGCTTCACCAGGGCGGGTACACCGCTGATCTGCAGGTCGCGTGTGCGGGGGGGTTGAGGGGCTGCCTTCGCAGGGGGTGCGTCTTCATCTGGCGCAGGCTGGCTCCACGCTGTGAGCGGGGTGAGCGAGGCGAAGGCCAGCACGGTGAGCAGAGGGGGCGAGAGCGGCATGGATGGCACAACGTTCATGGCGGGCATTGTATGCCCGAAAACTTTCTCGCGCTTTTTTTGCCATTGCCCCAAGGCATGGTGTCACACGTTGCAGAATTGGATGAAACACTGACTGGCTGATGCCAACCCATTTGGAGAACACAGAGATGATGCTTGATACCAAAAACCTGCTCGTGGCCCTGGTTGCCGCTTTCTCCCTCTCCACCTTCGGCTGCAACGTCGAGGCCGACATCTCCGGCGAAGGCGCCGTCGACGCCGCCATCGAGGAGGGCGCCGAAGGCGAAGCCCCCGAGGAGGGCTGGGAGGAAATGGAGGGGGCAGACGGCGCTGACGCCGAAGCCCCCGAGGATGATGAAGATGCTGAGCCTGATCCTGAGGTGGCCCCTGAAGGTGAGGGGGACGACGAGGATGAGGACGACGAGGACGAGGATGAGGACGGCGAAGAGGGTGATGAGGAGGAGGACGACGATGAGGACGACGACGACGAGGATGACGATGACGACGCCGATGGCGACGTAGACGAGGGCGAAGACGACGAGGAAGACGACGACGAGGATGAGGACGGCGAGGATGAGGACGGCGACGACGACGATGACGACGCCGAGGATGACGACGAAGACGGCGAGGAGGATGAGGACGACGACGAGGATGATGACGAAGAGGGCGAAGACGACGATGATGACGGCGACGAGGAAGATGGTGACGAGGAGGCCGAGCCCCAGGCTGGCGCCTGAGGCTCACGTGGCCTGCTGACCAGAAAGAGAAGACCCGCCCATGCTCTTTGCCAGCCTGCTCAGGCAGCGATCTGCGGCCCTCGACATCGACCAGCTTTACCGGCGTCACGCCGGGCTGGTGGTGCGTCGGGCCCGCAGGTTTTTCCCTGACGAGGCCGAAGAGGTGGCCCACGAGGTCTTTTTGAGGGTGATCGAGAAAGCCCACACGTTCCGGGGCGAAGCATCGCCGACGACGTGGCTGTATCAGCTGACCACCCGACACTGTCTCAATCGACTTCGGTCCAGCCGCCGCCGCTCGGCGGCTCTGGCCCTCTATCGCGAAGACCCCTGGGGTGCCCCCGTGGGCAAGGATCCCGAGGTGCAGCTGTTCCTCGAGCAGGCCTGGGCCACGCTCGATCCAGAGCTGGCCACCCTGGGGGTGTATTACTTCGTCGATGATCTCACCCACCAACAGATCGCTGACATGACGGGGGTCTCCCGTCGGACTGTGGGCAACCGGATCGATGATCTGCGGGCCCATATCCAGAGGATCGCTGGAGGGAAGCACGTATGAACACTGAACTGAGCGCACGGCTGCTGCGCCGTGATGGGCGGTGCAGTGATCTGGCCCTCGAGCTGTGGGTGGCCGGGGAGCTGTCGACCGAGGAGCGGTTGGCCCTTGAGGCCCACTTCGAACAACACCCCGACGATCTCGCCCGGGCGGAGGCGATTCAAAGACATCAGGATCGAGTGACCTTGTCGCCCCCGGAGGCCAAGGTGCTGCGGTTCCCGTTCTGGGTGACGGGCACCCTCGCCGCTGCGCTGGCCGCGGCGCTCACGCTCATCGTCATCCGTGGGCCAGCAAACACGGTCACCACACCCACCGTGGACGATGGGATCCGCATCAAGGCCGGCGCCCTCGACTTCGAGGTCTTCGCCCACGATGGGGAGAGCAGTCGCCCGGTGACCGATGGCGGTGCGGTGAAGGCCGGTGAGCGCATCGGGTTTCGACTGAAGGCTCGACACGAGGGCTATGTCCTCGTGGCCGGGGTCGACGAGGCCGGCGCACCCTACCCGTGCTGGCCTGCAGGTGACGCCCCCGAGGGGGCTCGCTGGACCGAAAAAGAGCCTGTGAAGCTTGATCAGGCCATGCGCCTCGATAATACCCCTGGCTCAGAGCGCTTCGTGGCGGTCTTTTGCCCTCAGCCGGTGAAGTTCACCGAGGTGAGTACGGCTCTGGTGAAAGCCCGAGCCGATCAATGGAAGGGCGATGTGCCCTTGTCCGAAGGGTGTGTCTCTCGAGTGGTCCGTTTGGAGAAGCAAAAATGAGCGCCCGTGCGTCACAGTCGCGCCTGCTCCCCATGATCTCACTGTGGATCATCGCGCTGTTGACGACTTCTTTGTGGAGCCTCGATGCCGCCGAGGCGGGCGGCCAGGTGCGGTACGCCGTGGTGGTGGGGGCCGACGAAGGCCTCGCCGACGAGGTTTCGCTGCGGTTTGCTGAGCGTGACGCCGCCCGCATCGCCGATGTGCTCACGCGTTTTGGTCAGGTCCCCGAAGAGAACCTGATCCTGCTCAAGGGCCGGAGCGCCGACGACGTCACTCGAGTGCTCGGAGAGCTCGGCAAGCGCCTCGCAGCCGACGAGGCGGCCGATCGAGAGAGCCTGCTCTTCTTCTTCTACAGCGGCCACGCCGACGCCAACGAGCTGCACCTGTACGGCTCGCGGCTGCCTCTGAAAGAACTCAAATCTCTCGTCGACGACAGCCAGGCCAAGCTGAGGGTCATGGTGGTCGATGCGTGCCGAAGTGGCGCCCTCACGCGGCTCAAAGGCGCCACCCCCGCGGAGCCCTTCGCCATCGACGCCGAAGATCGTCTCGCCAGCGAGGGCATGGCCATCATCACCAGCAGCGCCCCCGGTGAAGACGCTCAGGAGTCCGATCAGATCAAGGGCGGCATCTTCACTCATCACTTCATCGGTGGGTTGCTCGGCGCCGCAGACGCCTCCTCTGATCAGCGGGTGACCCTCAACGAGGCCTACCGCTACGCGTATGAGCAGACGCTGCGCAGCACCAGCAGAGCGCGCTTCGTGCAGCACCCGACCTACAGCTTCAGGATGAGGGGGCGGGAAGATCTCGTGCTCACCCGCCTCAAGGAGACCCGAGGTTTGGGTCGGATGGCGCTGCAGGTCGATGGCCGTTACCTGCTGTTGCCCCAGGACGACGATGGTCGGGTGGTGGAGCTGAGCACCGAGGGGCGCACCCTGGTGCTGCTCGAGCCGGGCCAGTGGCTGGTGCGCCGACGCACTGACAAGACCGTCTACGAGGCCAGGCAGCAGGTGAGCCCTGGCGAGACCACTGAGGTGATGGCCGCGGCCATGTCGCCGGTGCCTTTTGGCCAGACCGTGCGCCGAGGCGACGCCTTGAGCCGGCAGTCCGCCTGGGTGCTCACCACGGGCTTCGAGGCCGCCGGCTCGTACCAAACTCAGATCGGCCCCACCTTCGGCCCCACCCTCGGGCTGCGCGTCGATCTGGCCCCGGTGAGCCTGGAAGCCCGTGTGCGGTGGGGCCGGACCTCGTCGAGCAACACCGACGTTGATCTGACCCAGGACACCCTCGGCTTCGATCTCGGGGCCCTCAAGCTCTACGACGTGGCGCCTCCGGTGGCCCTGGGCTTCGGGGTGCGCCTCGGTGTCGACGCCGTCAATCAACGGTTCGAAACCACCGGCAGCGGCCCGGCAAGGACCGCCTATGCCGGGCGACTGAGCCCGGTCTTGCGTGCTGAATGGAACCTCGCGGCCTGGCTCACCCTGGGCCTCGAAGCAGGCGCCGACATGCGGTGGGTGCAGCTCGAAGGCGAGCTCGACGCGAGCTTTAACGCCGTCCCCGTCGGGGGCCTCACCCTCGGAGGTTACCTGCCATGAAATCGATCGCGATCCTGACCGCGGGGCTGGCCCTCGTTGGGGCCCTGGTGGCCTGTGGCGACGCCCTCGTCGAAGGCACCTATCGCGGAGAGGCCCTCTTCATCGCCGAGGGTCGTGTGGAGGTGTTGCTCGACACCGAGGCCTTGGAGCACTGCTACGAGGCCGAGGGGCAATGCGAGCAGCAGGCCACCACGGAAGACGAAGAAGACGTGTGCGAGGCGGCGTTGCGAGAGTGCATCACCGGCGCCACCGACACGGAGAGACCCTGGGAGCGGACGCCAGACCGGCTACGCCTGGCCCTCTTCTGGACCCGTGATGGTCTCAGCAGTGGCATCGGCGGCGCCGGCCTTGTAGAGCAGGGTGGGCAGACCATCGGCCGGTTCCCCGGGCTCTTCGATCTGCGCATCTACCGACCCCCGAGCCCTGATGTGTTGCGCTCGGCGAGTGATGGTGGGCAATACGCCATCGCCGTGGTGGCGTTGTACCTCGACGACGACCGCGACGAGCTCTGGAACGCCACCCGAGACCGTCTGGTGGGCGGTGCGCGAAGCCAGACGGTGATCTACACCCCCGAGGGCTTCAATGACGAGCGCATCGGCGCCTTTGGCCCTGGCTGGCATCGACTGAGCTTCGAACTGGACTGCGAAGCGCAGATGCTCTCCATTGGTGATCCGGAGCCTGGCCCCATGCGGCTGGGGCTCACGGAGCGGTTGCCGGTGCTGCAGCAGGTGCTCATCGACTTCGACTGTGACGGCAGCTATGAAGACACCTGTGAAGATCCCGAGGTGCAGGCGGAGTGTGCCGCCGGCTCGATGGAGACCATCTGCCTGATCTGCGCTGATGAAGAGGAAGACGACGATGAGGAGGAAGACGACGACGATTGAGGCTCGCCACTGGGCTCTCCTCGCGCTCATCTTCTCTCTCGCCGCGTGTCGTGGCGACGTCAGCCCCTCTGCTCAGCTGCCCCGAGACCAGCAAATCGTCGTGTCGGTGCCCGTGGCCCTGCAAGGGCCACTCGACCCTCGCCTGAACACCAGAGCCTGGACGGGCAAGGTCATCCAGCTGATGTTCGAGGGGGTCACCACCGTGGCCAACCCTCAGAGCGTCGCCGAGCCCGCCCTGGCGGCGCGCATCGAGCAGCCCTCACCAGAGATCTACGACATCTACCTGCGCCCCGAGGCGAAGTTCCACGACGGCACCGACGTCACCGCTGAAGATGTCGCCGCCACATGGCGCAGCACGCAGAACAAAGCCCTCAAGAGCCCGCTCAAGGGGTACTACGAGCGCGTCAAGGACATCGAGATCCTGGGCCCGAAGCATCTGAAGGTCACCCTCGATGGGCCCCACTCCACCTTCTTGAGTGATATGTCCATGGGCATCGTGCCGGCGCGACTCATCGGCCCCGACGGCAAGTTGACTGCCCCTGTAGGTGCTGGCCCCTATCAGCTCCACGCCCGATCAGGTGAGCAGGAGATTGTACTCGCCCGGAGCGGGCACTATCACCGCGGCCAGCCCGCGAGCCCCTACCTGACCTTTCGGGCCATCGCAGATCAGAACACCCGCCTGCTCGCGCTGCTCGGGGGCTCGGTGGATGTCATCCAGAACGCCGTGAGCCCGGTGCTTGCCGACGCCATGGCCAAACGCCCGGGCGTCGCCGTCGACCACAGCGCCGGGGTGGCCTATGCCTATCTCGGCTTCAACCTGCGACACCCCCCGCTCGACGACATACGGGTGCGTCAGGCCATCGCCTACGCCCTCGATCGAGACCGGCTCATCACCCACAAGTTCAAGGGTATGGCTCAAGCAGCCACGGGCATGCTCGCCGAGGGTCACTGGGCCTACTCCGACGAGATCCAGCGTTACCCACTCGACCGGGGGAAGGCCAGAGCCCTGCTCGATGCTGCGGGGTTCCCGCGGCCGGCAGACGGCGGCCCGCGCCTGCGCCTCACCTGGACCACGAGCACCGACAAGTTCCGCCGGAACATCGTCGAGCTGCTCGCCGACGATCTCAAGCACGTGGGCGTCGAGGTCAAGGTGCAGGCTTTCGAGCTGGGCACGCTGCTCGCCGACATCAAATCAGGCAACTTCCAGATGGTCAGCCTGATGTGGTCCGATCCGAGCGAGCCGCACATGTACGACTGGATCTTTCACAGTGGTCGGATCCCAACGGCAGATGCCCCCAACAGGGGTGGAAATCGCGGGGCATATCGAAACCCCGAGGTGGATCGGCTCATCGAAGCGGGGCGGGTGGCCGGTCGACCAGAGGCCCGCAGGCCCTTTTACGTGCAGATTCAGAGTATCCTTGCCGAGGAGCTGCCGTATATCAGTCTGTGGCACGAAGATGTGGTCGTGGTCCGCCGGTCAGAGGTGACGGGCTTCACTGTGCTGCCGAACAACAGCATGTTCGGGTTGTGGCAGGCACGACGCGTTGGAGATCGAGATGAACCTGACCCCTGATCCACTGCCCCCGGAGGGCGAGGCCGCGAAGCCTCGACGCCCCTGGCCCCGCCGTCTGCTCACCATCGTGGGTCTGTGGGGTGTGATCTCGATCCTGGTCTTCGGCATCCTCGGCGGCGGCAACAAGGGTGGCCCGGAGGCGGGCTCACCTGCGGTGATGATGAAGGTGCCCCAGCTCGGCGCCTCGGCCCCCTTCGACATGGCAACGCTGAAGGGAAAGACGGTGTTGCTCGACTTCTGGGCGACTCACTGTGGCCCCTGTAAGAAGACGCTCCCAGCCCTGCAGACGGTGTATCAACGCTACAAGGATGATCCCGATGTGGTGATCATGTCGGTGAATCTGGACATGGGGGCCCAGCGGGTGCCAATGGTGGCCCGCTACATGAAGAGCCGCAAGCTGAGCTTCCCGGTGCTCATGGACACGGGGGCCCTGGCGAACGCCTACAACGTGCAGTTCATCCCACTGTTGGTGGTGGTGGATCCGGCCGGCAAGGTGATGAAGGCCGAGGTGGGCATCAAGGGGCAAGACGTGGGGGCCATCGTCACCCACCTGGTCAAAGCCGTGGAAGAGGCGCGCGGCCCTTCGAGCTGAGCCTGGCTACGCTGAAGGCCCGAAGCCCAAGATGATGTACCCACCCGAGCGCTCGTCCTTTTGAATCTCCAGCAAGCCCCGCTTCTGGGCGTCGAGCAGAAGCTGCGTGAAGTTGCGGTAGCCGTGGAACGTCTCGTTGAAGTGCGGCCGCTTGCGCTGCAGCGTCTGCTTCACCATCGAGCCCCAGAGGTTGTCGTCGCGATCGCGGAACAGTGAATCGACGGTGTCGAGCACCAGTTCGAGGGCCTCTTGCTTGCGCTCTTCGACGCTGCGCTCTTTCTTCGGTGGCTTCTCTTTCGCAGGCTCGCGCTCTTCCCGAGCGGCGCGACCACCGGCACTGTTGCCCTCGTCGCCGCCCTCACCTGCAGAGGCCCGACGGTGGGGCTTCTTTTTCTTGGAAGCCGACTTCGACTTGGCGTGCTCCCGCACCAGATCGTCGTAGTAGATGAACTCGTCGCAGTTCTCGATGAGCAGATCGCTGCTGGAGTTCTTCACCCCAAGGGCGATGACCTTCTTGTTGTTTTCTCGCAGCTTGCTCACCAGAGGCGAGAAGTCGGAATCACCAGAGACGATCACGAAGACGTGCACGTGCTCCTTGGTGTAGCAGAGGTCCAGGGCATCGACGACCATGCGGATGTCGGCAGAGTTCTTGCCCGAGTACGAGACGTGGGGGATCTCGATGAGCTCGAAGCCGGCCTCGTGCAGGGGCCGCCGCGCGGACTTGTACCGTCCCCAGTCCGAGTAGGCTTTCTTGACGACGATCTTGCCCTTGTCGAGCAGCCGCTCGAGCACGAGATCGATGTCGAAGGCCTCGTAGCGGGCAGATCTGACCCCGATGGCCACATTTTCGAAGTCACAGAAGATGGCGAGGTTGGGGGCGTCCTGGCTGCCGTTCACTGGGGGCTCCTTCGCTGCTGGGCTTTTGCTCATCAGGTGTAGGGAGGGTGCCTCTGTCGGGGGTGGGTTGCAAATTTGGCTGCTCTACTGCTGTGCGGCAGCAGGCCTTTGGCCCTGGCACGGGGATGAAGCGAATGGGCAGTGGTTTCCGTCAGCCCAATACTGCGTCGGGGGTCTCAGCGGTGAGGATCCGTTCGAGGGCGGCGTCGAGGTCTTCGATTGTGGCAGTGTCGATGGTGGCCTCGTGCGCTTCTGACAGACCCTGAAACTTGAGCTTCATCTGTTTTTTGAGTGTTTGCCGGGTCTTGTCGAGCTGCACCTGAACGGTCATCTGGGATGCCATCTCAGAGGCCATCTCAGAGGCCATCTCAGAAGCCATTTCGGATGCCATCTTCGAGGCCATTTCGGATGCCATCTTCGAGGCCATTTCGGATGCCATCTTTGAGGCCATCTCTGATGCCATCTCTGATGCCATCTCTGATGCCATCTCTGATGCCATCTTGGACGCAGCCTCAGCAGCCTTCTTGTTCACGAGGGCTTTATAGTGATC
>JBKAGE010000009.1:0-53935 GCA_046290225.1 Bradymonadia bacterium
CAGCCGCACCGCACGCTCTCGGACCTCTTTTGAATACCTCTTGCTCATGACCCCATTCTCTCAATTTCTGGGGTCTCCGGTAAACCCGGGGCGATTCACCGTCAACGCGTATGTCTCTTCTGACTTTGAGCCCCTGGCCCCATAAACCTGAGGTTGGGCTGACACGAAGTTGTGCCTGGACGTTCCCGCAGAGAACGCCCGAAGAGGAGTATATCAATGACGAAAGATGTTTCCCAAGTAGAGCCAGACACTGACTGGTCAACGAAGCAGAGGCTTGTGTATGCCGGGCTGTGGTTCGTGGTTGGGGTAATTGCGCTGTGGGTAGCTTCGAGGTGGCTGACGTGGGATGAGTTAAAGCTCCCAGCGGCAATTATGTGGTTTCTGTTGGTAGCCGTCTTCGTGCCACACCACTTACTCAGTACTGGCCCCTCTCATTATTTTAAGTACCGGCTCAGCCTTGAGGGGCGTGACACCGAATCATCCCAAACTCGAAAACCCGCCAATCATCCTCACTCGCAGAGTGGGTCGACTCCAGCCTGCGAATCGGACTCGGCGACAAAGTCCCCATCAGCCCCACGAGATGAGCCACCCCATCCGTGAGCTTCAAGCTGATCTGAGCTCACCAGACACTCTCACCAGCACCACGTGCCCGTAGAGATCAACCTCCTGCAGATTCGGGCTGACACCAGCATCAGGCTCCACGTTCTTCAGCTGACGAGCCGGCGCACGACGCGCTCGCTCAACGCTCAACGGGCGTAGGCGCTTCATCGCGCCTGCGCCCTCAGACAAGGAGCTCTCCTATGTCCACCCGCCGCAGCATGCTGCTGGTCTCCGCTCTGTTCCTCCTCGCCGGGGGCGCCTGCAACAAGGATCCCGACCCCAAGGCCGAGACCCTCGTGATCTCCATCTCTTCCGACAGCACCATCTTCAACCCCTTCTCGCCGAGCTTCTCTCGCATCGGCCAGCACGTCACCGGCCGACTCATGCGTGTCGACTCCAGTGGGCAGAGTCACCCCAGCATCGCTCAGTCCATCCTGCCCGAGCCGGGCAGCCACCACTGGATCATCGAGCTCAATCCGCAGGCCCAGTTCTTCTCGTCTGCCGGCGCTGACCCGGTCACTGTCGAGGACGTGATCAGCAGCATCACCGCCTACGCCAACCCCAAGACCGGCAGTACCTACGCCGGAGCGCTCGAGAGTGGTGGCTATGCCGGCGTCGAGCGCATCGACGAGCGATACGTGCGTGTGAAGTTCGACCGTGCCTGGGCCCCTGCGCCGAGCTACCTCGGCGCCCTCGGTGTGTGGCCGACCAAGCTCGTCACCGGGCTCGTCGCCGAGCCCGATCTCAAGGTGCCCGCCCTCGAGCTGGTGGGCGCTGGCCCATACCGGATCGTCGAGTACCAGGCCAAGGATCACGCCGTGCTCGAGCCCACGGGCGAAGGTGTAGCCTACCGGTTCGAGGTCATGGAGCCCACCGCCGCCGCGACGGCCATGCGCCGTGGTGAGATCGATCTCGTCTATGCCGAGCCCAACCTGCAGGCTGCCTACCGCAAGATGCCTGGGGTGACCCTCATGGGGTACGACTACCACGAGGTCATCTCGCTCTCGTGCCGTGCCGGCGCCACCCCCGCCGAGCCGAAGCGTCAGAAGCTGTGCGAGGCCCTGTTCCTCTCCGTGGACGCCGAGGCGATGCGCACCGCCGTGGCCGAGGTGGGCTCCGCGCCCGCCAAGGGTCGCCTCTTTGCTGAGCAGGACGCAGCCTTCAACGCCCCCGATGCCGAGAGCATCGTGCCCGGTTTCTCTCCCGAGAAGGCCAAGCAAGCCCTCGATGCCGCCGGCTACGCTGTGGGTCCCGATGGTCAGCGACGCAAGCCCGATGGCAGCCCCCTCATCGTGGGCATCGTCACCTACAGCTCGATCTCCGAGTACCCCAGCCTCGCCTCGCGCTTGAAGTATGACCTCGAGCGACTGCTGAAGGTGAGCGTCGACGCTCGGGTCGTCGACTACAGCCAGTACATCGAGGTCGTCTCCGGCCGTCGCGCCGACGTAGATTGGACCTTGCTGATCGCCGAGTGGCCCTTCCACAAGGTCTTCGATCCCACCCTCGCCGAGTCCATCGCCAGCAGCTCCAACCCCACCAAGGGGAGCGGCCGTAACTACGTCGGCGTGCAGGATCCGCAGATCGACGCCCTCGTCTCCGCCGCGGACGCCGAACTTGAGCAGGGCCGCCGGGCAAAGCTCTTCGCCAACATTCATCGGCGCCTGCTCGCCGAGCGATGGGTCAAGCCCCTCTACTTCGCCCGCGATGCCTGGATCGTCTCTGAGCGTGTCACTGGCTACGACCCCGCGGACACCAACTTCAAGCACACCCTCGAGCAGTTCCCCGAGCGGCTCCATCTCAAGAGCCGCTGAAGACCTCATCAGAGACCCTTACACCTGCCATACGACCCCAGGGAGAGATCATGTGGGAAAAAGCCTTCGTTTACGTCACCAGCTTGATCGTGGCCCTCGGGCTCGCGTTCTTCACGCTGTACCTCTCCCCGAGGGATCCAGCGAACCCCGCCCCTGAGATCGGTCAGTCGCCTGGCGCGCACCAAGTGCAGGTCGAGGGGTGGGCCAAGGCCGAGCTCGTCCTTGACAGGGTCGTAGCCGGAGAGGCCTACGCCTACAACCGGACCCCGGTGCTCGACGTCATCGTCGATCGGCTGCCCACCACCCTCGCCATCACCATCCCGGGCATGTTGCTCGGCGTGTTGCTCGGTTTCTTGTTTGGCTCAGCGGCAGCCCGTTGGCGGCACCGCATCACCGGCAAGATGCTCTTCGGCGTGGCCCTCGTGGGGGTGATCGTGCCCAGTCCGGTCTGGGTGGCCACTGCCCGAGTGGTTTGGGATGAGTTGATCTACCCCGTGATGGCGTGGATGGGGGTGAGCGGCGGCGCGTCTGATGCCATCGCGGCCTGCCTCACCTTTGCGCTGATCGCATTCCCCGCCATCGCCATTCATCAGTGCGCCGCCATCACCCGGGCGCTGCACCAGCCCGACGTTCAACTCGCCCGGGCGCTGAAAGCAAAGAGCTCCACCCTCTGGCGGTGGCTGATCTTGCCGCGCTCCAAGCCCTACTGGAAGACGCAGCTGAGCCTTCTGTGCGTCTCCGTGTTTGAGGGATCGTTGCTCATCGAGAGTGCCTTCAACTGCAAGGGGCTTGGCCTCACGTCCTTCGACGCCGTGGGCCGCTCCGATGCTGCCTTGGTCCTGATCCTCGTGGGGCTGACCTGCTCCCTCGTGAACCTGGGCGTGCTGGCCTCTGGGGCCGCCACCGCCAACGACGCTTCCGCCCGAACGCCTCAAGCCGCAGGAGCCGCCTGATGTCCGTGAAGACCTGGTTTCGACGCAACCACCACCTGGCCAAAGCCCTTGGGCTTTGGGGAAGCCTCGCCGTGCTCCTCGTGCTGGCTCTGATCACCAACGTCGCTCAGGGCGGCCGTGGGTTTGCCCTGCCCTCGAGTGACTACTGGCTGGGCACTGGCGCCGACGGAGTGCCCTTGGCAGAGCTGCTCGCTCAGGGCGCGTGGCGCAGCATCTCCGTTGCGGTGTTGGTCACCGTGCCAGCCCTCGCCATCGGCTACCTCGTCGGAGGCATCTGGGCCTTGCGGCGCGCTGATCTCAAGTGGCGCGGTGCACTCTCGGTGTTGACTCTGTCGTTCCTCGGGCCCACGCCGCTCTTGCTGATTCTCGCCGTGGTCTACGCGCTGCAGGGCCACGACGGGCCATGGATCATCGCCCTCGCCATCACCGTGGTGGCGTGGCCCGCGATCGCTTTGCGTGTTCACAACGAGATCAAGGGGCTCGAGTCCGAGGTGTGCATCCAGCAGGCGCGGCGAGATGGCGCGACGGCCTGGGATCTACTGCTCAACGAGTGCCTGCCGCTGCTGATCCCCGTGCTCAGCGCTCTCGGTGTGCTCACGTCGATCTCCGCCATCACCTCTGAGGCTACGATCAGCTACCTCGGTGCCACCTCAGGCCGGTCCTTGGGCGCCCTGCTCGCGACGACCTCGGACGCTTTTACTCAGGGGAAGTACGGTGCCGTGGTCAACTTGCTGCTCTGCGTCGGAGGTACGCTGGCGATCCTGGTTGGTGGTCTCTACCTGCTGCGCAACTGGCTCGACGATCGTCGAGTGATGAGGGCGATCCCCGAGATGGCCACCGATGCCCAACACACCACCCTCGCCCAAGATGGCTGGATGGTCTCGGTGAAGCACCGCAGCACTGGCGTGCCGTTGGCGCTGGATGCTGCGATCCCTTATCGGCCCGGTGAGATCACCGTGATCGCTGGGGGGTCGGGCTCGAGCAAGACGATCACCACCCAAGCCATCGCAGGCGCCCTCGACCCCGCGCTGAAGGCGAACGTGACGTCTCGTCTTCCGAGTCAGCTGTCGATCCTCTATGTGCCGCAGGGGCTCCAAGAGCTCTTCGCGCCTCACCGTACGGTGGATGACTACCGTGACATGGCGGGCCTGACCGAGCTGCAGATGAAGGCGATGATCACCGAGATGGGGTTGTCGGAGGCAGAGTTACGCGATGCCCACGGCGAGCCGAAGCGCATGGGCGCTTTGAGTGGTGGTATGGCTCAGCGACTTGCCGTGGGGTTGATCACCGCTGCTCGAGAGCCCGACGTTCTCATCCTCGACGAGCCCGTCTCTGCCCTCGACGACGAGAACGCGAGCCGCCTGGGCCGTGCGGTTCGTTTGTGGCTCAAGCGACACCCCCAAGCTGCAGTCATTGTCGTCAACCACCGCATCGAGTGGACGCGGGCCTACGCCGATCATGTGGTCTTCATGAATCACGGGCGCTCGGTGTGGAATGGCACCCTCAGCGCCTTTGACGCCCTTGGTGCTCAGACGGCGCCCACGGCTCTTCGACCTTACATCGAGGCCATCGAAGTGTTGGCTGGCACCACCGTCTCGAAGGCGCCGGCCACCCATTACACCACCGACGAGGTTGTCCTGAGCGTAGCTGATGTCACGCTCCAATACCCTGGCGCGTCGACGCCGGTGTGCTCGGGGTTGAGCTTTGATGCGAGGCGGGGGGAGATCAAAGCCCTCGTGAGCCCCAGCGGGGGTGGTAAGTCGACGCTCCTCGACGCCATCGTTGGCAACATCGTTCCTCATGAGGGGGATATCCGCATCGCCGGAGCCGCGCCTGATCGCCGCTCATTGCGTTTCCGTCAACGCGTGCAGCTGTGCCCTCAGAACCCTGCGCTCACTCTCAATCCCCATGTGACGGTGGGTCGAGCGCTTCATCGCGCAGCCAAGCGTCGCCACGTCGTCGAGCATGGGCGGTGGATGGTGGCCGTGGAGGCTGCTTGTCTCAAGGCGGGGCTACCTCTTGAGGCGCTTGGCAAGACGCCTCGAGAGCTGAGTGGAGGTATGCGGGCCCGTGCCGGGTTGGCGCAGGCGCTCCTTGGGCAGGTGGAGTTGCTGCTCGCCGACGAGATGACCGCCGGCTTGGATCCCGAAGTCGCCCTGATGGTGCTCGACACCCTCAAGTCGTTGAGCGCCCGCGATGGCCTCACGATCGTGATGGCCGCTCATGATGTGGCCCACGTTCAGCACCTCGGAGCTGGGATCATCTCTCTGACGCCGGGCGGTCAGTTGCGCTCCAGGATCGAGGTGAGTGCCTGACACGGGGATTGGGATGAGCGTTTACAGAGTGAAACCTCAAACCAGGAGTGCATCAATGTCACACTACACACACGGCGCTGACGTGAAGGTCGACAAGGTTGGTTTGTGTGTCCGCATCGGGTTGAGAATTGCCCGTGCTGCCGCGTGGCTCGTGGTGAGCGCTGTGTTGCTCTATGGGCTTTGGGTGTGTGCTGAGTGGTTGACTTGGGAGAGGGTGAAGTTCGCCGTCACGTTCGTGTGGATGGTGTTGGTCT
Organism: Bradymonadia bacterium; assembly: GCA_046290225.1. GTDB lineage: Bacteria > Myxococcota_A > Bradymonadia > UBA7976 > UBA1532 > JBKAGE01. The sequence goes on from JBKAGE010000009.1 coordinate 5,934, forward strand.
TTTCGTATGAGGCCGCCTGGGATTATGTGGGCTTGTGGGCCATTGCCTTGGTGCCGCTCGTAGGTACCATCTGGCTCTGGTTCCCCATCTGCATCTGTGCGTTCAAACTCGCCCTGTATGGCGCCATGCTCTTCGTGGGGTGGGGGGCTCTTGTCTACGCGAAGGACGAACTCCTCGGCTGGGCCGAGTGAGGAAGTATCTTGTGAGGGCTTTCAAGCCCCAAACTCAAAACCATCTCAATGCAGCCCACCATCCTCATCGGCCCCACCTTCCGGCTCCGCCCCTCCCGTCGGACGCGGCGGTAGATCCCCCAACAGCGCCTCCAGCTGCGCAGCCTTCTCCGCGTACACCGCGCTGAACCCCAGCGGCAACTCTAGCAGGTTCCGCAGCTCCTTCGGATCATCCTTCAGGTTGTAGAGCGCCTTCGCCCCCGTCGAGCCGTCCACGATCAACTTGTAGTCCCCGTCCACCACGGCGTGTTGCCAGCTCTTGCGGAACCCCGTCGCCATGAACTGGGGCCGTGACTCCAGCGGCTTCCCCTGTGCAGCCGGCAGCAAACTCTGCCCGCTCAGCCCCAGCTCCTCCAGGGCCCCGGGATCGATCAGATCCACCAGCGTCGGGAAGATGTCCACCGTGCTCACCGGCGTGGACACGCGCCCTGCTGTCCCGCCCGGCAGGCGGATCATCAGCGGCGCCCGGACCAGCTCGTCGTGCAGCGTACAGCCGTGCCAGTACCCGCCGTGATCCAGGAACTCTTCCCCGTGATCCGCCGTGACGATGACCACCGTGTTGTTGTCGAGGCCCAGCTTCGTCAGCTGATCGAGCAGGCGTTTGATCTGGTTGTCGAGGTAGGCGATCTCCCCGTCGTACGCCGCCTTCACCTTGTCCAAATCCGAATCCGACAGCACGCGGCCGTGTGTGCGGCGATCACAGCCGATCCCCTTGCCGCCGCGGCCCGTGCGATCCGACTGTTCGTACAGGTTGCGGGCCTCGCGGATCGGCGGGTGAGTCGGCGAGAAGGGCACCGACTCGCGGTACTTGTATTTGTCGTGGGGATCGAGGTTGTGCACCACCAGGAAGAAGCTGCGGTTCTTGTGGCGGCCCAGCCAGGGCAGAGCCTTGTTGTAGATGAAGCTCGCGTCGCCGTCCCACTCGTAGAGTTTGAAGCGGGCCCCCTGCAGCATGCCGAACTTGAAGTGGGGGTTCGTATAGAACATGCCCACGTCGTAGCCGAGGTTGGCGAAGAACTCGGTCATCGTGAAGACGCGGTTCGGCAAGCGATCGGCCGTGCGCTCCGAATACACCTTGTGCTCGTGCACGAATTGGCCGCTGAACATCGAGGCCAGGGCCGAGCGGGTCCATGAGGAGGCCGAGTAGGCCCGCTCGAAGACCACGGATTGCTTCGCCAGCCCGTCTAGGGTGGGGCTCGTGGGCCGCTTCGTGTAGCCGTACGCCCCGAGGTGATCCGCCCGGAGCGTGTCGATGATGAGCAGCACCACGTTGGGCGGCTGAGTGTCTGGTGGTGGCTTTTGAGGGCCCTGCGCCGCGGCCACTCCAGCGCCGAACATCAGACCCCAGAGCAGCGCGAACAGCAGCGGTCGCGAGCGCACGTGCGTGGCCGGTGAGCGTCGATCAGTCATGGCTTGGCGGGCTTACCCTTTTCGTCGTCTTGCTTGGCGTCATCGCCGCCCTCTTGTGCCTCACCGGCCCCGCCGATGTAACCCAGAGCCTCGAGGTGGGCCCGGGTGGCCTCGTCCACCACGGCGTCCTGCGCCGAGAAGCGCTTTACCAGCGCCTCGCCTTTGAGTCGATCTGCCTTGTCGGGCACCGCCAGGGCCTCGCCGAGCAGCAGCTCGCAGAGGCGGCGGGCGATGGGGCGATCGTCTGCCAGATCATGACGCTCCAAACGGTCGGCGGTCACCTCAAAGAGATCTTGCATGCCGGTGTCGTGCTCGATGAGCTTCCAGGGGCCCACGCGGAGGGCCCGGCGCTCGATGTAGCCTCGGGCGAAGGACAAGGCATAGGGCGGCTCGAGCCCCTTCGGCGCCGCGCTGCCGTAGGGCACCAGTGATTGACCCTCGGTGTCGGCCATGGGGGGCACCCCGAGCACGTCGGTCACCGTGTGGGCCAGGTCGACGTGCTCTGTCACCGAGGAGATGCGGGCCCCCTCGGGGAAGGCCGACGGGTAGCGCATGATCAGAGGTGCGCGGATCATCTCCTCGTACAGGGTCCAGCCGTGGCCCATGCCCTTGTGCTCGTAGAACTCCTCGCCGTGATCGTTGGTCACCACCACCAGGGTGTCGTCGAGCAGGCCCATCTTCCGCAGCTCGGCGACAAAGCGGCCCATGTGCTCGTCGTGGTACGTGATCTCGCCGTGATAGACCGCCTTGGCCCAGGCGAGATCGTCTGCGGAGAGGCTGAGCTTTCCTTGCTGCACCTTGTCCTGCTCGAAGACGTCGATCAGCTTGCCCAGCTGCCCGCGGTAGCGGCCGGGGTAGTAGAGGCTGCTGTACTTCGAGGGCACCTCGTAGGGCGTGTGGGGATCGATGGGCTGTAGATACAGGAAGAAGCGCTCGTCTTTGTGAGCCCGAACCCAGTCGATGGCCTTGTCGTAGAAGTCCTCCGCTGCGTCGGCTCGGTCGAAGGTGTCCCAGCCTTGGACGAAGCCGTACTGCTCTCCCATGACTTTGTTCGCCGAGATGGCCCCTGTGGCCAGGCCGCTCTCTTTGAGGTGCTCGGGCAGGATCACCACCTCGTCGGGCAGGCGGTGCTTCACGAAGCGGGTGCCGTGGGTGGTGGGGTAGAGGCCCGACAAAATCGTCGCCACCGAGGGCTTGGTCCAGTTCTCGTTGTTGTAGGTCTGGGTGAACGCCGTGCTCTCTTTGGCCAGGGCGTCGTAGTGCGGCGTCTGCACGTCGTACTCAGAAGAAGACGGTCCCTCAGGCACGATGGCGGAGAAGGCGTCGGCCCGCACGGTGTCGATGACGATGACCACGGCGTTCTTGGCGTGGGCACCCATGGGGGCCGCTCGGCCGGTGCCGCCGCCGATGGCCCGGCGCAGAGTTGGGGCAGCCCAGCCGGCTCCAGGGGCGGCGCCCTCGACGCTCAAGATCAAGCGGACGGGCTCGCCGGCATAGGCCCGCAGATCCACTGAGCCTTTCTGCCAGGTGGCCTTACCCGGCGCCGAGAACAGAGTCTTGCGCCCTGTGCGGGTCTGCACCTTAACGAGGAACCGGCCGCCGTTGCGGCTGCCATAGTCGAAGGTGAGCGAGGTGCGGCTCTTGGGGATCAGGTAAAAGGCGTAATCCCGGCCCTCGGGGGCCAGCAGAGCGTTGCGGGGGCCGTCGCCGAGATCCACTGGGCCCACTCGGGGCCCTGGTCGTGGCGCGGGCCCATCGCCCTCGGCGAGCCAGAGCCAGTCCACCTGCAGGGCGTCGCCGGACCACTTGCGTTGAGGCACGAGGGTGATGGTGTGCCCCTCTTTGTAGTCGAGGCTGGGGAACCTCACTGACTGCACGGACCACGTGCGCCCGATCTTAAAGCCGCCCACCACCTTGTCGCCGACCCTGACGGTCACTTTCTGGCCCTTGAGGGGCGATCTGACCCGCATGACCAGCTTCTTGGCGGTGCTCTGCCATGGTGCCAGCCGCAAACGGGCGTCCTCATCGGCCCCGCAATAGGTGGTCTCGCCCTCGGTCTTCAGCTCGCCCCACCCGGTCTCCCAGCCGCCCCGGGTGTACTTGTGCTGATCCGCTGTGCCCATGTCGATGAGCTGCCCGCCCACAGAGACCTCCGCGCGGATCGCCTCGTCGACGAGTGAGCGCCAGGGCTGGGGGAAGCTGAGGCCTCCTGTGGTCGAGGCGCTCTTCGTGGGGGTGCTGTCGGCTGAGGCCGTGAAGCAGAGGGCAGAGAGGGCGACGCTGATCAGGCCGGCTGCGGTGAGCCGGGAGAGGGGGGACATGACGTGATCCTGTGGTGGGGCGACCTTCAGCAGTGGCTTACGGGGTCGGCATTCTCCAGACCTGAACCCCCAGCGTCCACCCTTTACTTTCATCTCAAAGGACCTTTACGCTCCCGCCCATCATGCGCATGCCATCTACACGTCGAATGTCCGCCCTGGTGACGGCGGTGAGTTGTGCTCTGGCGGCCACAGCCAGCGCCGACACACCAGCACTGATCCTGACGCAATCTCACCTGGTCAAAGTGAACGGGAAGTTCAAGCCCGGCGCCGCGAAGCTGCACGTGCTCGAAGGCGTCGGGGGCGAGGTGAAACAGACCACGGTGGAAGATCCCGACTCCAACGTCTTCCACAAGGCCCTGCCCTGGCGGAGCGGCCTGCTCACCGTGGGTGGGATGAAGGCGGCCCTGAAGCACTGGACCCAGAACAAACAGGGCCAATGGACCGCCCGCACGCTCTGGATCGGAGAGTTCGGTGGGCGCTTCGACCGTCTGCGCGATCTGGAGATCGGTGACGTGGACGGCGATGGCGCCGACGAGCTGGTCATGGCCACCCATGATCAAGGCATCGTGGCCATTGGTGATCCCACAGGGGACGATCCGAAGCGTTTCACGGTCGATGTGCAGACCCATGGCCGCACCCCCGACACCTTCGTGCACGAGATCGAGCTGGGCGATGTGGACGGCGACGGCCGCAAAGAGGTGTATTGCACGCCCTCTGATCGCAACAAGAAGTCTGGTACGGGACAGAAGGGCGGCGTCGACCGCTACACCTTCGTCGATGGGGTCTGGCGTCGCTCGAAGGTCATCCGCTGGAAAGACGCTCACGCGAAAGAGATCCTGGTGGCCGACGTGGACGGCGACGGCACTGACGAGCTCTACGCTGCCCGAGAGGCCCGATCCGGGGGGCCGAACACTGTGGAGGTGGTCCGCCTGATCCCCGAGGGCAAGGGCTGGGCCTCCAAGACGGTGGCCACGCTGCCTGATCGCCTGGCGCGGTTCCTCGTGGCCGGCGACGTCGATGGTGACGGCAAGGTGGAGATCGTGGCCTCGACCTTCAAGGGCGGCCTCTGGCTGCTGCGCCAGAAGGGGGACGGCACCTTCGGCAACACCTTGATCGACGCGGACTCTGGCGGCTTCGAGCACGCGGTGCATGTCGACGACCTCGACGGTGACGGCGCGCTCGAGATCTACGTCGCCGCCGACACGCAGCGGGCGCTGCGGCGCTACGTGTGGAATGGTCAGGGCTTCGACCGTACGAAGGTGATCGACTTGCTGCCGGGCCACATTACGTGGAGCATCGGTCGGAAGTAGCGCTGCACTGGCCGCTCGAGGAGCCTCATGAACCGCGACGACTTTTTCGCCCACCTCTGGCAAGACTTCACCCACATCGCCCCTGCCGCCGCGGCCCTCAAAGCCGCCCTCCTCGCCGATGGGGAGCAGGTGATCAACGATCACGTGGCCTTTCGCACCTTCGACGTAGGGCCCTGGCGCCTCGACGCCCTCGAGCCGCTGTTGCTTGAGCTGGGCTACACCCGCTTTGCCCCCTATCAGTTCGAGCAGAAGCGGCTGCGGGCCTTCGGGTACACCTGCCCCGGCGCGCCGCGCATCTTCCTCTCCGAGCTCGAGACCGCGAAGTTCAGCGAGGGCCTGCAGCGCACCGTGGCCGAGCTCGTGGCGCAGATCGACGACGGACCTCTCAGCGCCGAGCTCTTCTGGAGCGGTCGGCCCTGGGCGCCGGTGCATCACGAGACATGGCAGGCCCTGCAGTCAGAGAGCGAGTACGCCGCCTGGGTGGCCGCCCATGGGCTACGGGCCAATCACTTCACCGTGAGCGTCAACGCCCTCTCCGAGCCCCTACGATCGCTCGAAGCCATCTTGCGCTACGCCGAGGGGCAGGGCCTGCAAATCTCCGAGTCGGGGGGCCGCATCAAGGGCAGCGCCGAGGTGTTGCTCGAGCAGGGATCCACGGTGGCTGATCGCGTGCCGGTGGAGTTCGCGGATGGCACGCACGTGGTGCCCAGCTGCTACTACGAATTTGCGCTGCGTCATCCAGACGAGACAGGAGCGCTCTTCGAAGGCTTCGTGGCACGGAGCGCTGATCGTATTTTCGAATCTACGCACGTGGGTGGTCACTGAGAGGTCCTCCGAGAAGGCTGCCCACGTAACGCCTTCGACCTTCCGCCGTACCCATCGCCACATCCACACGAACACGAGACCTGATGAAGACTCGCTTTTTGCCGATCATGGCCCTCTTCTGTGCTTCCTCTGCTGCCGCCGGTGGCTGGACTCAGCCCGCCGGTGACGCCTACCTGAAGGTCTGGCACCGCAGCCTCGTGGGCAACGCCGCGTACACAGCCGATGGTGAGGTGCTCGATCTGTCGGAGACCTACATCGACCAGCTCACCCAGTTCTATGGCGAGGTGGGCCTCACCGATCAGCTGACCCTCGTGTTCCAGGGGGCGCCGGTGGGCTACGCCGCGTACGGCGACGAGAGCACCACCTATGTGGGGGCGACGGGGGCCGGCCTGCGAAGTGGCATCGCCGTCGGCAAGCTCCGTCTCGCCGTGGAGGGCCGCTACAGCTACGCCCCCGACGTGGGAGAAGATGTGCTCGCTGCAGAGCTGGTCGATGATGTGGCCATCACCTACGTGCCCACAGTGGAGACCCACGCGATCCAAGGGGATCTCCAAGCAGGGTACCCGCTCTCCTTTGGCTGGGTGACAGGGAACGTGGGGTACCGCTGGCACAGCCGCGAGGGCCTCGACGCGGCCATCGTGGGCTTCGCTCAGCTGGGCTGGCAGGCGTCGAAGACGGTTCAAGCCGATGTGCACTTCAACCTCTGGGAGCCTCTGGGCAGCGTCGAGGTGACCAACGTGGCCGGCGCGGGGCAGACCCGCTACCTGGGCCTGGGTTTCGGCGGCAGCTGGTGGCTCAACGAGGGTTTTGCGCTCAACGCGGGGCTCGAGGGGGTGGTGTACGCGGAGAGCAACGCGGCGACCCCGACGCTTACGTTGGGCGTCGAACATCGCGGCAGCTGGTGGTGAGTCACTGCTCGTGGAGCAGCCGTGGTGCTGAGCTGAATTGGGCTTAAGCGTAGGTGATGGCTGGGCCCTTGTAGGCAGTCATCGCTTCGCTCTGACTGCGTAGGCAGCTCTGTCGGCCGGCCTTCGGCCCGCCTTGGAGCTGCGTACACGTCGGCACACTCGCTGGCGCGAGCAGGCCTCCGGGTAGGCAGGGTCGCTCAATGCTGACGCATTGATTGCTCGCTCCCCTGCGTAAAAAGTCAGTTCTGGTGTGACTTTGCACTGATTCCGGCGCTGCTGGGGCTTTCGCCGAGCATTCACACTCAGAGGCTTGCAGGTTCGCGGTAGGTCGAATCCCGGCGGGGTTCAGCAACGAGATACAGAAGAAGCTCTTTACGCAGGGGAGCGAGCGAAAAGGGCGAAGCCCTGAGCGACCCTGCCTACCCGGAGGGGTGTCCGCGCAAGCGGATGCCCGAACGTGTACGCGCCAGACGAGGTTGCCCGAAGGGCGACCGAAGGCCGGGCGCCTACGCAGGCAGAGCGCAGCGATGACTGCCTACAAAGGCTCAGCCACCGCTTGCATCATTGACCATCCAAGCTTTCCAGCCCTTGCGCACAGATTCTTTTGTGTGCAAACGATCTGACCTCCAATCGTCACCACGAAACGAGGTCCATGGGCACCATCGCCGCCAGCTTCATCGCGTGTCTGCTCGTCTTCACTCTCATCGGGGTGATGTCGTCCAAGGCTAAACAGACCACCACCGAAGACTACCTCGTCGCCAGCCGGAACATCCCACCGTGGCTTGTGGCGCTCTCAGCTGTATCGACCAACAACAGCGGATACATGTTCGTGGGCCTCATCGGCTTCACCTATGCCTATGGGTTGTCGTCCATCTGGCTCTCACTCGGGTGGCTCGTCGGTGACTTCCTGGCGTGGTTCGTCGTGCACAAGCCCTTGAGAGAGTCTTCAGGCACTGCCAACGTCAGCAGCATCCCCGGGTTCCTCGCCCACGATCGACAGCAGGGCAACTCCCGGCTCATCGCCGTGATCGCCGGGTTGATGACGCTGGCCTTCCTCAGCGTCTACGCCGCCGCGCAGCTCAAGGCCGGCAGCAAGGCCCTGCACGTTATGTTCGGGTGGGAAGAGAGCCTCGGCGCCATCATCGGCGCCGTGCTCGTCGTGGTTTATTGCTTCTCCGGTGGCATCCGCGCCTCCATCTGGACCGACGCCGCCCAGTCCATGGTCATGATCGGCGCCATGTTGATGCTCGTCGTCGTCGTGGCCATGGAGTTCGGTGGACCTGATGAGTTGTTGGCGCAGCTCGAAGCCATCGATCCCCAGCTCGTCACCCTCACACCCCCCGATGCCGAGTGGGGCCTCGCCGTCTACATCCTCGGGTGGCTCGCCGCGGGCATTGCCGTCGTGGGGCAGCCTCACATCATGATCCGCACCATGACCCTCGATGATCCGGCCAAGATGGGCCGTACGCGGAACATCTACTTCGCCTGGTACTTGCCCTTCACGATCCTCGCCATCCTCGCAGGCCTCTACAGCCGTGTGTTCTTCGAGGATGGGGGCATCACCTCATCCTTCGACGCCGAGCTGGCTTTGCCCACCATGGCCATGGGGTTGCTGCCCGAGGTCCTTGTGGGCTTGATCCTCGCCGCCCTCTTCGCCGCCACCATGTCCACCGCCGACTCCCAGTTGCTCTCGTGCTCCGCAGCGATCACCCAGGACGTTGCTCCCACGCTCAACCGCAGCTATTTCGCTTCGAAGATGGCCACCATCGGGGTCACTCTGCTGGCCCTCGCCGTGGCCCTGTTCGGATCAGGCAATGTGTTCACCCTCGTGGTGCTGGCGTGGTCCAGCCTTGGGGCAGGGCTCGGGCCGTTGATGTTCGTCAGGGCCAAGGGCAGATCTGTGTCGCCGGCCCTCGGCGGGACCATGATCGTGGCCGGAGTTGCCACGGTGCTGGTCTGGAAGTACGTGCTGGAGTGGGGCGGCGGCCTTTACGAGGTCCTGCCGGGCATGCTGGCGGGTTTCCTGATTTACGCAGTGGGCAGCGCGATGTCGCCTCAGCCGGTCAAAACGGCTTCTTCTCGAGCCTGAGCTTTCCCTTGAGGGGGGGCGACCGGCTTCGCTACCGTGCGCCCATGCGGTTGCACATCCTCACCTTGATCGCCCTGCTCGCGGGCTGCGCCGAAGACAAGCTGCCCCCGAGCCCCATCGGCCGACAAATCGCCCGTGGAGAGCAGGGCCTCGTCACCTCGGTGCAAGATGGCGACACCTTCCGCGTGACCCTCGAAGACGACATCTCCGTCTCGGTGCGTGTGCTCGGAGTGGACTGCCCGGAGAGCAGCTTCAACGCCAAGTGCGAGCGTGACGGCGCCGAGGGCCGGCGACCCTGTGAGGAGCAGATCCCCCTCGGTCAACGGGCCACCGTGCGGGCCCGAGCGCTGCTCAACGGACAACAAATCACCCTCGAGCCCGGCGAGAACGGCTTCGAGTGGGACACCTTCGGGCGTCTCCTGGCCTATGTACGCCTCCCCGACGACCAGGACTTCGGGTTGGTGATGTTGTCCGAGGGGCTGTGCAGTGACTTCAGCTGGCGTTATCCACATCCCCGCCAGGGGCCCTATCGCGAGGCTGACACCCTCGGCCCTTGAGCAGGCCGCCGATCCCGCTCTACTCTCCCCGCCATGAAGACGATCTCGATCATGTGTGCGCTGCTGGCCCTCTGGGGCTGTGACGATGGCGGCGATGAGTCGTCCCCCGGTGGTGCTGGTGGGATGGGTGGTGTTGCCGGTGGTGGTTCGGGTGGCGGTGGCTCTGGCGGCACCTCGATGATGCCCGACGCGGCCATGGGCTCCATCGAGCTGGGTACGGGCTTCCGGAGCTTCGAGTCTCTGGAAGACGGCCAGGAGGTGCCCATCATCGCAGGCATCCAAGGGGGCTTTCACATCTGGGGGGCCATTCGGGGTGAGCACTTCGATGGCTCTGAAGTGCGGATGCTCTTCGAGCTGGTGCAGGACGGCGAGGTGGTGGGCGGCGCCAACTACATCGACTTCATCACCCCCGACGATGATGGGATCTACGAATATCCTGCCGTGGCCGTGGTCTTCGACGAGGCCAACCCCAACCTCTACGAGGACAAGCCCACCTTGATGCGGGTGCAGCTGACCGACGCTGAGGGGCAGGTGCTCACCGACGAGATCACCCTCGACCCGTTCTGCTGTGAATAGACTCTGAGCTGTGAAACGTAGAAGGGGGGCGGACGGCCGTGCTTGGGCACCGCCTGTAGCGGACGACCGCGCTGCGCGCCGTCTGTAGCGGACGCCTGCTGCGGCTTCGCCTTGCAGAGCTGTAGCGGACGCCGAGTCTGCCTTCGGCAGCCTGAGCTGTAGCTTTCTAAGAGACTTTTGGTGTGCCTGGTGGGTTTCTCAACCCAGGTAGGGGCTTACGCCGGAACTGGTGTGTCAGGGGCCAACAGCATTGGCGGTAGATGAACCCACACACGCCCCCCTCAACTGATCTTCAAAAAAGCTACAGGGAATTTGCCGTAGGCAAATGAGCGTCCGCTACAGCTTTCGCCGAAGGCGAGGCGTCCGCTACAGGCGCAGCGCAGCTGGGCCGTCCGCTACAGGCGGCCCGAAGGGCGGCCGTCCGCTCACACTGCGTGGCATGTGTGGCACACCTCCTGCTCTCCGAGCGCGGGCCTGACAACAGGCCAGATGTGGATCGGAGTCCCCATGTTCAAGTTGTTGATCGCGTGTTGCGCCCTCTCTCTCTGGGCCAGCAGCGCTTCCGCTCAAAGCCGTGTCGATTGCTTTGCTGTGCTCAAAACCCCCGGTGACCAGCTCATCTTGAGCGACGAAGAGGCCTGTAACCGGGCCACCATGCCTTACTCCACCTTCAAAGTGCCCCTGGCCCTCATGGCCATGCAGGCCGGGGTGGTGAAATCCATCGAAGACGAGATCGAGTGGGATCCGAAACAAGATCCGGCGCGGGGATGGTGGCCTGACAGCTGGCGTGGATCCCAGAACCTGAGGGCGGCGCTGCACAGCTCCTCGGCGCCCTACTTTCGCACGCTGGCGCGATCCATGGGCCTTGTGCCCATTGCCAGAGCATTGAAGCTGTTTCGATATGGCAATCGACAGCTCGACCCCACCATCTTCCCTGGTCGTGTGTGGGTAAAGGGGCCCCTGGCCATCTCGCCTGTGGAGCAGCTCGACTTCCTCAAGCGGGTGCACACGCGTACCCTGCACGGCGTCGACGACGCGCACATCGAGCAGCTCGAGGCCGCCTGGGTCGACACCGCGCCGGGGCTGGAGCTGTTCGCCAAGAGCGGCACAGGGGCCCTCGGCGACGAGATGGTGGGGTGGTATGTGGGCTACACCGTACACAATGACGAGACCCACTACTTCGCGTTGCGCCTCGTGGGGCCTGATGTGAAGTCCGTCACGGGATGGCATCGGCGATCAGAGGCCCGGCGGCTGCTCGTGAAGCACAGTGCATGGCCTGCAGAGGTCAAACTCGACGATCTGTCACAGTGACCAGATGGGCCCCTCGGCGCCCTCGCGCTCTGTGAGCGAGACCATCGACGAGATCGTGCGGGCCGTGGCTTCATCGGTGAGGATCTCACCGGGGCGCGCCTGGTTGCGCAGCTGCGAGGCGCGGTAGACCACGGTGCCCACCGCTGTGTAGTTCATCCGCTCTTCAGTGCCTACATTCCCCACCACCGCGGGCCCCGTGGCCACCCCCACCCCGATGTGCATGCGGGGCCATTGAGGGTGCTCTGTGTTGAGGCGATCGATGGCCTGCACCATCGACTGCGCCGCCTGCACCGCCGACCATGGATCATCCTCGTGGGCGAAGGGTGTGCCGAAGAGAGCCATCACTGTCTCTTTGATCAGGGCGTCCACCATGCCACGGTGGGCCGTCACCGCCGCCACCACCGCCTCGTAGTATGCGTTGAGCCAAGCAACGACTTGCTCTGGCTCGCCGAGGGCTTCGAGATCTGGGTGGCTGCCCGGGCCCTCTTCGCCGGTGAGGGCGATGAAGGCCACAGTCACCTTACGACTCTGGCCGCTCAGGGTCACCGCCTGGCGGGTGAGCAGCAGATCCTCCACCACCTCCGGGCCCACATAGCGGCGGAAGCTGTCCACCAGCAGCTCGCGCTCCGTGATGTCGTCCGCCAGGATCATCACCCCACGGATCATCCCCTCGGCGTCGCGGTAGAGACCCCCTCGGGCCATCACCGCCCGGAGGCGCCCCTGGGCTGAGCGCAGCGACACCTTCGTCGGGGCCAGGCGGCCGCGGCTCTGCACTTGTCGGATCAGCTCCGAGATCTCCACCCCCTTGATGAGGCGCAGGGCGTCGAGCACGTGGCGGCCCACCAGATCTGCAGAGTCCATGTCGAGCAGCGACGTGAGGGCAGGGTTCACCGCCCGGATGATCCAGGTGCTGGCGTCGATGACCATCAAGCCCGTGTTGATGCTGCTCAACACGTTCTCGTAGAAGTCGCCCGACTCTGCAGGCACGCCGATGTCGGTGGCCTCGTCGGCGAATTGAGAGACGTCGAGGGCCGTCTGCTCGTCATCGACTGGCTGCCCGAGCTGCACCAGATCGAGGGTCTGACGGGGTTTGACCGGCATCGGCAAGGGCTCGGTGGGGCCGCTCGGGGTCGAGCCTGCTCCGGTGGCCCAGAATTGCTCGTAGCAACGGCAGATCACCCGGGCCATGTGCCAGAAGTGGGCCTCGAGCGTGGACCAGTGATCTTCCAGGCTGCGGCGCTCTTTTGCCATGAGGCCGCCGCGACCACCCTCTGCAGCCCAGCTGCGCAGCGCCGGGAACACACAGCTGAAGGCTCCCATGAGATCGTGCAGCTTCACCACGTGGCCCGTGGCCCGGAAGCGCGCCTCCATAAAGGCCGTCAGGGCGCTCTCGTCGGGCTCGGGGTGCAACGCCCACAGCACGAGCTCCCGTGCGTTTCGGCGGGAGAAGGCCTTTGGATTCTGACGCCAGGCCAGCATCTGGCGCTGCACCGTCTCGATGATCTCGTCGAGCAGCGTGTCAGCCCCTGACCGCAGCAGATCGAAGGTCTCTTCTGCGCCTTTGCGGGCCCCGGCCCACATCGCTCCGAGCTCCTGGCGCATCGAGAGCGACTCCAGATCGCGGCGCATGGCCGCCACCTGGTCGTAGCGTTGGGCGGGATCTTTCGCGATGGCCCGATCGACGACCTGCTGCAGGCCCTCGATGACCGGCCCTGCACCCATCGATGCAGCGAGGGGTGGGGGGGAGTCTTGAATCTGCTTCAAGATCACTGAGATGGCGTGCTCACCGCCTACCGCCTGAAGGCCCGTGAGCATCTCGTAGAGCATCAGGCCCAGGGCGTAGATGTCGGCGCGGTGGTCCACCTCTACCCCACGGATCTGCTCCGGGCTCATGTAGTTCGGCGTACCGCTGAGGCTGCCGGTGAGGGTGATGGGGGCCGAGTCGCGCTCGTGTCGTGCTCGGGCGATGCCGAAGTCCACCACCTTCACCAGCTCCGCGCCCTCGGGGGTCTGGATCAGCATCACATTGGCGGGCTTGAGATCGCGGTGCACCACACCGTGGCGGTGGGCCTCCTCGAGAGAGCGGGCGATCTGGCAGGTGAGGGCGATGGCCCGCTCTGGGCTCAGCGCGCGGGTCGTCGGATCTTGCATCACCTGCAACAGCGTGGGGCCCTCGATGAACTCCATGGCGATGAACAGCTCGCCGCCCTGGCCTTCGCCGAAGTCGTAGAGCGTCACGGTGTTCGGGTGCCTCAGGCGGCTGATGACCCGGGCCTCTCGGCGAAAGCGCGCCTTGGCCTGGATCGTGGCGTCGTTGACCTGTGAATGGGGCAGGTTCGGATCGGCGAGGACCTCGGCCCGGAGCAGCTTGATGGCCACGCGGCGGCCCACGGGCAGCTGGATCGCCTCGTAGATTGTCCCCACGCCCCCTGTGGCCACATGCCGTACCAGGGCGAAACGCTCCGCAAGCAGCCGTCCGATGTGTCGATCTCGTTGGTGCGCTTCGAGACCGTCGGCGTCGAGGTAGACGCCCTCACCGCAGTGAGCGCAGACCATGATCTCCTCGTCTGCGCGATGGTGATCGCACAGCGGGCAGCGCCAGGGGTCATGATTTAAGGCAGACATTGCGCACCAGCATACACAAGATGGTATCTGCGCACCCCCCAGATCAGCTAACGTGTTTCTGGCGAAGATTGCTGGGGATACAATCTTCCATCGGGCACATTTTTCGGGCTGGTTTCGAGATGCGGGAGAGGGCATGTCGAAGGAGAGCACGACGCTCGCAGGGCGGATCGAAGAGATCGAACAATTACGTTCGATGCTGGCCGAGCAGGCGGGCACTGAGCGGATTGATTTGCTCCTCGAGTTGGCGCCGAGACTCAGAGAGTTACACCCGGAAGAGGCGCTGAGCTGCGCAGCGGAGGCTGTGCTCCATTGTGTCGAAGCCAGGCGTCACCTCGAGCTGGTGGAGGCCACCCGAGAGGCGGCCATTGCCGCTTTAATGCTGGGCCGACAGAACGAAGCCCTCGACTGGATTAATCAGGGCCTCCCACGGGCGGGCATCGCGCAGGCCCACAACAAAGTCGTCTTGTTGCTCAACCTGCGGGGCATCGCCCTCGATCAGCAAGGCGCCCCTGTCGACGCCATCGAGTCCTATGTCGAGGCCCTCTCGTGGGCCAGCCGCCATTGCCCCACGATGGATCTCGGCCGCATTCACAACAACCTTGCCATGTCGTACTGGCGCCTTGGTGAGAGCGAAGCTGCCCTCGAGCAGCACCAACGGGCGCTCACGTGTGCCGAGCATGCCGGTGACCGGCGGCGCATCGGCATTTCATTGCTCAACATCGGGGTGCTGCAGCGCGACTGCGGCTCGCTCGATGCCGCCCTCGCCAGCCTCACCAGAGCCCTCATGAGTTTCGAACGGGTGGAGGCGCCGCGCTCTGTGGCGCGGTGCCTCTCAGCGCAGGGCCGCATCTTCGGCGCTTGGGGTGCGTGGCAGCGGGGCGCCAGCCTGTGTGAAGAAGCGGCAGCCCGATCAGTGTGGCTTGGTGACGTCGCCGGACAAATCGAGAGCCTCGCCGATCTCGGTCATGTGCTCGCCGAGGCTCAACCGTGGGCAGCAGTACAGCATCTCAAGCATGCCCTCGATCTCGCCGAGGGCCGGTCCATGTGGGTCGAGGTCCGTGACATCTCGATCCACCTCGCCGAGGTGTATGCGGGCCTCGGCGTATATGACGAGGCGTGGCGACTTCAGAAGCAGGTCACAGAGGTCTCCACCCGTTTGCTCGATCAGGAGAAGAACGAGCAAATCAGCAGGCTGAGGGCGCGACACGAGTTCGAGGTTGCCCGTCTCGAGCAGACCCGCCTGTTGCAGGACAACGCCGCCCTCGTAAAAGCCAACGGGGAGATCCAGGCTCAGGCCGACGCGCTTTCTCGCGCCCGAGACGCCGCCCTCGTCGCCGCACGGGCCAAGAGCGAATTCCTCGCGGTGATGAGTCATGAGATCAGGACCCCGCTCAATGGTGTCATCGGCATGGCGGAGTTGCTGCTCGGCACCCGTCTCGACACCGAGCAGCGGCAGTACGTGAACTTGCTCAAGGCCTCTGGAGACGGGCTGCGCCACACCCTCGACAGCATCCTCGACTTCTCCCGGCTCGAACAGGGGGGCGTCACCCTCGAGTGCCGACGGTTCAACCCCGCCCGAACCCTCGCGGGCTGGCTGGAGACCCCACGGCAGATGGCCCAGGAGCAGGGGCTCACCTGCACCCTCGACATCGCCCCCGACGTGCCCAAGGAGGTCGCGGGTGATGATCACCGGATCCGGCAGATCCTCGACAACCTGGTCTACAACGCCATCAAGTTCACCGAGTTCGGCCACATCATCGTGCACCTGAGCGCCAGCGAAGAGTCAGGCAAGACCCTCTTGAGCTACGTTGTGCGCGACACCGGCGCCGGAATCCCCGCGCAGGCTCAGGGCACGCTCTTTGAGCCCTTCACTCAGGCCGACTCGAGTACGACTCGACGGTATGGCGGCAGCGGCCTCGGCCTCGCCATCGTCGGTCAGCTCACCGAGCTGATGGGCGGCTCGATCTCCGTGGAGAGTACGCTCGGTGAAGGCTCGACCTTCACGGTGACTCTGCCGCTCAAAGCAGCTGCTGTCGGCAGCCTCGAAGCTGAGGAGAGCCCTGCGCCACAGCTTAGCGGGCGCATTCTGCTCGCAGAGGACAACCCGGTGAATCAGACGGTGACGCGGCGACTTTTGGAGCGCGCCGGGCATACTGTGGTGGTGGTGGAGGATGGTCAGGCAGCGGTCGTCGCCGTCGAGCGCGACCACTATGATCTGGTCTTGATGGACTGTCAGATGCCGGTGATGGATGGCTATGAAGCCACACGGACCATCCGTGCCCTGCCAGGGCCGGTGGCCTCCATCCCCATCGTTGCGCTCACCGCCAATGGTCTCGATGGCGAGCGTCAGCGGTGCTTCGACGCAGGCATGAACGACTATTTGAGCAAGCCGGTGAACCCCAAGCGGCTCATCAAGCGCATCAGCCGATGGCTGCCTGATCTCGTTGCGCCCGCATCAGTTGGCGCAGGCGTCGAGGGGCCCGGCGGGGTCGACTGGCGGCAGTGATGCCCACGAAGCCCGGCACCGCACAGAAGGCGACGTAGGTGTTGTCGGGCATCTGAGCGCAACTACAGAAGAAGTCCTGAGGCACCTCTTGCCAGGTCAGCTGACCCTGAGCATCGTTCCAGCAAATCGCTGATGGATCGGCACCATCGAACTCGCAGCAGCCCTGATCCTGGAAGTCGCAGGCCGTACCGATGGCACATGGATCGGAGCTGCCTGCATCGGGGATCTCAGCGTCGGGGATTTCGGCGTCGGGGATCAGGGCGTCTTCGGCGAAAGCGAAGTCCTCCTCGACCTGTGCATCCCTGGCAAAGGCTGTATCCGGCGGCTCGAAGGCGTCGGAGATCTCAGCATCGCTGATCATTGCATCGGGGGTGGAGACCTGGGCGTCCTCGACGCCTGCATCCATCCCGCCGCCAGCGCCGCCACCACCTGCTTCTCCACCGGCACCGCCGATTTCGCCGCCAGCGCCTGCTTCGCCACCGGCACCACCTGCTTCTCCACCGGTACCGCCGATTTCGCCGCCAGCGCCGCCGGCGATCATCCCGCCTTCGCCACCGGCCTCTTCCGCAGTGTCGTCACAGCCAAAGCCCGCAAAGAGCAGGGCGTTTCCGATGATGAGCCCTGTGCGTACCTTCTTCATGGTGCTCTACCTTCTCCCATCCATGCATGGGCATACGTTGACACGGACAATCACTCTGGAGCAACTGAGAGGTCCTCCACCGCCGTAGAGAGGGGCAGGCCCAAGTGGGCGAACCTTCGGGGTATTCGCACGTTTACGCCGTGCATGTAAGCCGCTTTGAATGCCTCGGACGGGGGGATGCCGAGCTGCACGAGCTCGGCGGCGAGGGCTGGATCGTCAAAGGCCGCGGCTTCGTCGGGCTCCACCACCGCCCGTTGACGCATCTGGCGCTGGTACGCCTCTACGAAGGCTCTTACGACATCATCGCCGGGCCAGGGCAGCCAGTCTTCTGTTTGCCCTGCGCGCATGATCTGCAACAGCACCTCACCGAGGCGGGCATGCAATGACTCGTCAGCGGCGATGCCGTTCAGCGCCTCGCGAAACGGGCTCGGTGGCAGAGCGCTCACGGCGTGGCCGATGAGGGCCAGGGCCACACCTTCGCCACATGCCAGGGTGCCGGCGATCATCTGCCATGTCTGGGTGTCCACCGGCTGAGGGCTGCGGGCTTGCTGGAGCTCGTCGATCTCGAAGGCCACCTCGCCATCGGCACCGAGGGCCCGGGCGCAAGCCATGCACAGGGCGGTGTGCTGCTGCTCCTGCAGCTGCATCATCAGGGCCAGCTCCTGTACATCCATGGGGGCGTTGAGATCCACGAGCAAGCCGTGGAGCCGTCGAGCCACCATCACCCCGATGTATTCAGCCCGGGCGCGATCGAGCCAGCCTCGGCGGGCGAGCTCGAGAGCGGCGTCGCTGAACCCCTCGGGCGGATCGATGTGAGGCCGTGGCCGCAGCCAGCGGTTGAGGCCAGAGTCGGCACTCACGGGTGAGTCTTCGAGCATCAGGCCCAGGAGATCGTTCATACTGCCTCGTCACATGTCACAGGAGTCGATGATGGACGTCGTTCAATATAACCGCACCGCGTGGGATCGAGAGGCCGAGAAGGGCAACCGCTGGACGCTGCCGGTGACGCCGGAGCAGGTCGCCGAGGCTCGAAACGGGCCGTTGAAGGTGGTGCTCACCCCGCAAAAACTGGTGCCCGAGACCTGGCTGGGGCCCATCGAGGGCCGCGATGTGCTCGGTCTCGCCTGCGGAGGCGGTCAGCAAATGCCTCTCTTCGCCGCAGCAGGCGCACGGGTCACCGTCATCGACAACTCGCCGGCCCAGATCGCCCGGGACGCCGAGGTGGCCGAGCGCGAAGGGCTCGAGATCACCACCGCGTTGGGCGACATGGGTGATCTGAGTCGGTTCCCCGATGCGTCGTTCGATTTGATCTTCCACCCGGTCTCCAACTGCTTTCGGCCTTCGATCCACGAGGTTTGGCGTGAGGCACATCGCGTGTTGCGCCCTGGGGGCAGGCTGTTGTCGGGTTTTTGCAAGCCGGTGTTGTTCCTGCTCGATCCCGAAGCAGAGAAAGAAGGCCGCGCTGAGCTGAAGTTCAGCCTGCCCTACTCTGATCTCGACGTGAGTGAGGCGGATCGCATCCGCTGGTTTGGAGATGCACCGCTGTGCTTCGCCCACAGCCTCGAAGCGCAAATCGGCGGTCAAATCGCCGCGGGGCTGGTCTTGAAAGATCTCTTCGAGGATGCCGCCACAGGTGACGACGTGATGGCGAAGCACATGCCCGCCTTCATGGCCACCTGGTCACAGAAGCCCGGCTGAAGGTTCGGCGCGCTGCCGCGCTCAGAGCCCGACGAGGGCCAGCAGCAGCGCCACCCCATAGCCCGTGCCCCGCTCTTCCCGGGTCGAAGGCCCCGCCATGTCGACGTGCAGCCACGGCCCTTCGTAGCCGGCGCCCATGAGGTGCTCGTACACGAAGAGCCCCGCGCAGCTGCTCTGAGCGTTCATGCGATCTTTCACGCTGTTCTTCATGTCGGCCACGGGGCTCTTGAATTCTTTGCGGAAGAACTCAGGGGCCCAGGGCAGGGGGTGCACCAGATCACCGGAGCGTTTGCCGGCGGCGATGGCGCGATCTTCGAGATCGTCGTTGTTGCAGACCACACCTGCGTGCAGCCGCCCCGTGGAGACCATCTGGGCCCCGGTGAGGGTGGCCACGTCGACGATCTCGTCGGGCATGAGGTGCTGGGCGGCGTAGGCCACGCCGTCGCCGAGCACGAGGCGCCCCTCGGCGTCGGTGTTGTTCACCTCGACGGTGCGGCCCGAGTACAGGGTGAGCACGTCGTCGGGACGGATCGAGCGGGGGCCCACGGCGTTCTCCGCGAGGCAGAGCACGGCGTGCAGGCGATCCTTGAAGCCCATGCGCACGGCGGCGCAGAAGGCGGCGAGCACCGCGGCAGAGCCGCCCATGTCCGACTTCATGCCAGGCATGCCGGTCTTGGGTTTGATGCTCAAGCCGCCGGTATCATAGGTGATGCCCTTGCCCACCCAGCACACCGTGCGCTCCGCCTCAGCAGGGGCGTGGGTGAGGACCACCAGGGCCGGCGGATGCTCCGCAGCGCGGCCGACCCCCCAGAGGCCACCGAAGCCGCGATCGGCGAGGGCCTGACCACGGATGACCTCGATCTCGGCGCCGACGCTGGCGGCGAGCTCCATGGCGAGATCGACATAGGCGTCGGTGTGCAGATCGTCAGGGGGCGTGTCCACGAGGCGAGCGGCCAGCTGTACGCCCTCGGCGGCGTGCTGAAGCTGCTTCAGGGTATCGGCGTCGTCGATGGGGCCTTCGGGGCCCAGCAGGCCGATGACGACCTCGCGATCTTCAGCGCCGTTCTTTCGGGAGTAGGTGGGCCAGATGCGGGCCAGGGCGCAGACGCTGGCGAGGGCATGATCCGCCGAGTCGAGGGCCACGATCACGCCGAGGGGGCCCTTGCTCGGGGCCTGAGCCACCAGCCGGGTGAGGGCGTGAGGCTTCGCGGGGCTGTTGTGCCGTGAGATCTGCTCCGGCAAGGCCGCCACCAACACCCGCTCCACGGGCCCGTCGAAGAGCCAGGTCGACGTGGCGGCGCCGCGATCTCCCGGGCTGAGGCTGTCGAGCAGGCGGGGCCATGCCGAGGCCAGCGCTTTGGGCAGGTAGGGCTGCAGCGCCTCGCTGCGGAGGCTGGGCAGCGTGCCGGCGAGCTGCAGCGCCCTGGCGTCATCGATCACATGGTCGGGGGAAACGAGGCGGATGGTCGAAGTCATGGTGAGGCTTTCTCTCGGCGGGCGGCGGGTCACGGGCGTTGCTACGACCTCTAACCCCGCCCCCGCCCCGAATCAACCCTTCGACAATGACCGCTCGATGACACCTGTTTGTCACACCGTCGACAAAGAGACTGTGGTGAGCCATCATGCTCTGCCATGACGACATCCCATCATCATTTGTTGTTGCCCGAGGGCCTGGAAGATCAGGCCGTCCTCACTGCCCTCGCCGGGTTGGACGCTGTGGGCGCCGTGGTGGACGATTTGTCTGCCATCACCGCGAAGCAGATCTATCTGGACACCTTCGACTGGCGTCTGCATCGGCGAGATCGCACGCTGCATCTCGAGCCTGATGGTGATGAGGGCCGTCTCGTCTGGTCAGCACGAGCTTCGGGGCGCGCTCTGGTGTCGATGCCCGCTTCGGGGCAGCCCCCTGTCTGGGGGCCCGATCTCCCCGAGGGCGCCATCCGTCGGGCCGTCGTGCCCATGCTCGATGTACGCGCCTTGAGGCCAGTGGTGACCTTCGAAGGTGTGTTCCGACCCGTGCTGCTCTGTGATCCCCTCGGTGAGATCGTGGTGCGGGTGATCTTCGATCGTCTGCATGCACGCAGCTTGGCAGGTGTGAAGCAGCGTCTCAGGGTCGAAGTGCCTCGAGGCATACGACTCGAGGTGATCCCCGGTGGCGAGGGGGTGGGCGAGGCGGCCCTCGAAGCCCTCGTGGCCCTCGGGCTCATGCCGTGTGCCTCAGCCCTTGACCGTGCGTACACAGCCATCGGTGTCATCCCTGCTGGCTGGAGCACGCGGCTCGACTTCCCCCTCGAGCCCACGAGCCGGTCAGATGACGCGGTGAAGCAGATCATGCTGCACCTGCTCAAAGTCATCGAGGTCAACGGCGTGGGGGTGCAACAGAACATCGACATCAAGTGCCTGCACGATCTGCGGGTGGCGACACGCCGCACCCGCTCGGGCCTGAGCCGGATGAAGGGCGTGCTCCCCGAGAAGACGGTGCTCTGGGCCAAAGAAGAGTTTGCCTGGTTGCAGCACGTCACTGGCCCGGCGCGAGATCTCGATGTCTTCGCCTGTGAGTTGCCGCGGATGACCGCAGATCTGCCCCTTGGGCTGCAATCAGGTGTGGCGCCCCTGGCGGCGCTCATCGACGAGCATCGGGTGGCCGAGAACGCCAAGGTGCACGCCGCGGTGCGATCAGATCGTTTCGCCGAGCTCGTGGCCCGCTGGCGCAAGGCGATGGAGAAGAAGGCGCCCAAGAAGCCCAAAGCACCCGATGCCCTGACGCCCATCGCCGAGCTGGCGTCGGTCCGTATCTGGAAGATGTACCGTCGAGTGCTCAAAGAGGGCCGGCTCATCACCGTCGACTCTCCAGTGGAGCAAATGCACGAGCTGCGCAAGACGGTGAAGAAGTTGCGCTACCTCCTGGAGTTCTTCCGTCACCTCTATCCACGGAAACAGATGTCGAAGTGCGTCAAAGCGCTCAAGCAACTCCAGACGCTGCTCGGCCACCTCAATGATGCTCAGGTGCAGCACGACTTCATGTTGGCGTTGGGTGGATCGCTGAAGAGCAATGGCCAGGTGCCCCCAGAGTCGCTGATGCTCGCTGGGGTGTTGATGGCCCGCGCCCTCGAGGCCCTTGAGGCGGGCCGGTTGAGATTCCAGGCGCGGTTCGAGGCCTTCGACACCCCCGAGCACTACGCTCTCTTCGAGGCGCTGTTCCGCTGAGTGTAGCCATGGGGCGCGCTTATTCGCCCGCCTGCTCTGCGGGGGTCCAGGTGTTGAACGGATGCTTGACGAGCTGAGAGTTGAAGAAGCGCCCGTGGGCGGTGACCTCGACGCCTGCCCACTCGGGCATTTCGAAGGCCTCGTCTTCCGAGGTCAGCTCGATCTCCGCTATGATCAGCCCGGCGTTGTCGCCGGTGAACTCGTCGATGACCCACTCGTGGTCGCCCACCATGACAGTGTAGCGCTGCTTGTCGATGAGAGGCCCTGTGCACAGGGTCTCGAGCATGGCGCGGGCGTCTTCTGGGGGGATGCTGTATTCGAACTCTGCCCGGGTGGCCCCCTGGCTGGGGCCCTTGATGGTCAGCTTGCCCTTGGGGCCGGCCATGCGCACGCGCACGGTCATGCCGTCCTGGTCGGCGAGGTAGCCCTGAAGGTAGTGTACACCTTCGCTGGTGCGCCATGTATCGCCACGCACCAGGTATTTACGCTCGATCTCGGTGGCCATGATGTCCTTTCTGCGGTGGGGCGCCCTGGAGGGCGTTGTCTTGAAACCCCGCCGCACACGGCGCATGCTTCCGCCCCATACCCAAGTGTGCGGAAGGCTGCGCGATCGTGACTGAGTGGAGGCACAGAATGATCGGCAGGGCGAGCGATCTGTTGATCGCGGAGCGGACGGTGATCTTCGCCATCTTGCTCAACGCTCTGACGATGTTCGTTGCCGGGTTCTACTCTGAGGGCTCACCGGCGGCTCGGGCCCTCGACTTCGTCGACGTGGCCTGCATTGTGTACTTCCTCGTGGAGGCGATCCTCAAGATTCGTCGCTTCACTTTCGCAGGCTACTGGGCCAGTGGGCTCAACCGCATCGACTTCGCTGTGCTGCTGGTGAGCATGCCGGGCATCGTGGTGCCCATGGCAGAACTGGAAGGGCTGAGCGTGGTGCTCCTGCTGCGCATGAGCCGCCTGGTGCGCATGGTGCGCCTGCTCCGCTTCGTGCCTGATCTCGATCGCCTGCTCGCGGGGATCCGCCGCGCCTTGCGGGCCTCGGTGGGGGTGTTCCTGGCCATGTCGGTGCTGCTCTTCATGCTGGGCATGGGGGCGCACCATTTGTTCCGAGACTTTGCCCCGGAGCACTTCGGGGATCCGCTGATCTCCCTGTATTCGATCTTCAAGGTGCTCACCATCGAGGGCTGGCACGAGATCCCTGATCTGATCGCCTCCCGAGCGGATCATGTGATTTGGGGCACGCTGGCTCGGGTGTACTTCTCGGTGGCGGTGGCCCTGGTGGGGCTCCTGGGGCTGTCCCTGGCGAACGCGGTCTTCGTCGACGAGATGCTGGCGGACAACCATTCTGATCTGGAAGCGAAGGTCGACGCGCTGACGGTGGAGATCCGCGCTCTGCGGGCGGATGTGCTCGCTCGAGATGCTTCTGCAGAGGATCAGGCGCAGGGCTGAGCATCTGGCGATTGGCTGTGATGCATGTCATGGCTGGGCCCTGGTAGGCAGTCATCGTTGCGCTCTGCCTGCGTAGGCGCCGTGCCTTCGGTCGCCCTGCGGGCAACCTCGTCTGGCGCGTACACGTTCGGGCATCCGCTTGCGCGGAACCCCTCCGGGTAGGCAGGGTCGCTCAATGCTAACGCATTGTTTGCTCGCTCCCCTGCGTAAAGAGCTTCTTCTGTCTCTTGTTGCTGATGCCCGCCGGGATTCGACCTACCGCGAACCTGCAAGCCCCTGCGTCTCAACGCTCGGTGTTAGCCCCAACAGCATTGGAAACAGCACACAGCCACACCAGAACTGGCTTTTTACGCAGGGGAGCGAGCAAACAATGCGTCAGCATTGAGCGACCCTGCCTACCCGGAGGCCTGCTCGCGCCAGCGAGTGTGCCGACGTGTACGCGACCGACGAGGCGGCCCGAAGGGCTGCCGAAGACCGGGCGCCTACGCAGGCAGAGCGCAGCGATGACTGCCTACAAAGGCCCAGCCATCACCTTCGCCACTGTAAAATAGATTAGATGATGCTATTTATAGCAATTGAGATGCTAAATAAATCTTTTGATGGGCTGATGATGCCCGTTTTACCTCAAAACGGCTGGCACACCCTCTGCAATACACAGAATGCGAAACAGAGATTCGCTCAAAGGAGCTTGCCATGCGTCGCCTGTGTACCCTGCTCATCGCCCTCGCCACCTTGATCCCCACCTTCGCCAGCGCATGCTGGTCCGGCATCTACCTGAGCGGTGAGCGACTCACCATCCGCGTCGCCGAAGACGACCTGCAATGGACCCCCGAGCTCGCTCAGAAGATGGGCGCTTTGCTCATACAAGGGGAAGCCTTGTTACCGCACGGCGTACAGGTCGAGGTCGATTTTGGTCAGGCCGAGATCTGCGAGGGCCCTGACCATTGCCGCATCCTCGAAGGCGTCACCCTCGACAACCTGCTCAGCCGGCTCGCCCTCGAGATGAAGCTGCCTGCCAGGGCCATCAAAGAGGTGCAGGCCATGGAGACGCCTGTCTATGTCGTGCGGATCCCCACCGATGACGTGGCCCACGTCGCTCGGCAGATCAACGCAGACGACGCCTACCTGCACGGGAACATGGAGGTCGGTGACTTCCCCGGGCTCACAGCCCAGGCCTTGCCGGTGGTGAAAGATGAGATTTGGGTGGGCACCTTCATCGACAAGTTCGACGCCGAGAAGGCCGCTTGGGCGCTGATCAAGATGGGGCACAGCCCTGTGGTCCATCAGCTCGGTACCCCCTTGAAGAAGCACCAAGCCGTGAGTCACAAGCGCTGAGAGGTCCTAACAAAACAGCTCCCGTCGCCAGGGGCGCAGCGCTGTTGAGTGCAGCCAGACGAAAGTACCCCACGGGCAACTCTTCGCTCCGTCGGCTTCGCCTTTGTCGACTTCGAGTTGTCTGGCAAAGCCAGATACCATCGTCTGTCTGCACTCAGCACTTCGCGAGACATCCAAAACCGTCCTCGACGATGCTTTAAAGGCGCTAGCCGGCATCGCCTGCGGGTGTTCTGGATGTCTCACTCGTACCTCACGCCCCTGGCTCGGTCCGTCGTTCTGTTAGGACCTCTGAGTCTCGGCAGGGCTCACCAGATGCAGCGACCATCGTGGGACTTGGGCACCCCAGCGCCGGCCCGGGCGCAGTCGTTGCTGTACGTGCGGCCATCACAGCCGCAGACCGGATCGTAGACCTGGGGGCAGAGCACAGCCTCGTTGGAGACGCACACACCCGCCGCATCCGCGATGCCACAGCCCTGCACCTCAGCGTAGCTGCACATCAGCCCCTCGCCGCACACCAGGCCTGCAATGCCTCCGCAGAGATCACCGAGACCCGGCGCGGGGCGATCCGGCTCCGGGCATGCTTCGTTCGAGACGACGTCGACGCCTGCACCAGCGGCATGGCAGATGTTGCTGTAGGTGTTGCCGTCACAGCCGCAGACCGGGGCGTAGAGCTGGCTGCAGAGCTCCGGAGAGGGCGTGCAGACACCTGGGCGATCATCAGCGCCGCAGGTGTCGCCTTCCCAGTCACAATAGAAACCCTCAGGGCATGCCTCGAGACCACGGCTTCCACAGAGCTGGGGCGCAGGCTCGCACCCTTCACCCACACACGCCGTGGTCAAGGTGTAGGCACCCTCAGTGGGCAGACTGCGCTGCATGAACTGCCAGGTGCTCGCCAACACGAGGTACGACCCCTCGGCGAGATCGAGATCGAGGCAACTGTCGTACTGACTGGCCACTTTGTCGTCGGCACAGTCGTCATTGTGCTCGAGATACTGCCAGCCTGCAGGGCCCTGGCTGTAAATCACCATGAAGCTGTCCGCGCCATCGGCCCCTTCTAGGGTCAGGCTGACACCCTTGGTGCCCTCGGCGGTCAATTGATACAGGTGATAGGGCAGCAAGGTGGAGAGGCTGTGCGTACGGGCCTCGTCGAGGCCGATCTCACCTTGGTATGCGGTCTCGCCGTCGGCCTTGTTGCTCACGTGAGCCAGGCCGTCGACCTGGGACAGATCTGCTTCACGCTTGGATTCGGTGGCATCCCCACAACCACCGATGACCAAAGCACCCAGCACGCACGCGGACAGACGCAGATGTGTACGTCGCATCAGACCTCTCCTTCTGATTCTTCTACTTCAGTGCGATGTTCGGATGGGCGTATCAGCCGGTACGCCTATGGGGAGAGGGCATTATCACATTCGCAGATGACTGACGATAAATTATCGGGGCCGCTGGAGATCAGCTCGAAGGGGTCCGCATCGTCACGAATTCTTCCGCGGCGGTGGGGTGAATGCCCACAGTAGCGTCGAACTGCGCCTTGGTGGCGCCGCATTTGAGGGCGATGCCCACGCCTTGAATGATCTCGGGGGCGTCGGCGCCGGCCATGTGAGCCCCCACCACCCGATCCGTGGCAGCGTCGACGATGAGCTTCATGAAGGTGCGCTCCGTGCTCCCTGAGAGGGTGTGCTTCATGGGGCGGAACTCGCTGGTGTAGATCGTGACGTCGTCGAGGGCGCTACGGGCCTGGGCTTCAGTGAGGCCCACCGTGGCCATGGGGGGCTGAGTGAAGACGGCGGTGGGGATGTCGGCATAGTCCATCACCCGGCTGCCGTCGCCGAAGAGCTGGTTCACCAGGACCATGGCCTCTTCGATGGCCACCGGGGTGAGGTTCACACGATCGGTGACGTCGCCGAGGGCGTAAATCGAGGGCACCGAGGACTGGTAGTTGTCGTTCACCACGATGGCCCCGTTGGGCTTCATCTCGACACCGATCTCTTCGAGGCCGAGACCCTTGACGTTGGGCTTGCGGCCGATGGCGTAGAGCACTGCGTCGGCGGGGAGGGCGTCGCCGTCGGAGAGGGTGCACAGCAAACCGTCGTCGGTGCGATCGACGCACTCGATGATCTGGTTGAAGTGGATGTTGATGCCCTTCTTGCGCATCTCTTCGGTGACAAAGCTGCGCAGATCATCATCGAAGCCCCGAAGCAGGTGTGCCCCACGGTAGATGAGGTCGACCTGAGCCCCGAGGCCGTTGAACACGCCGGCGAACTCAACAGCGATGTAGCCACCACCGGCGATAACGATGCGCTCGGGCATCTGCTCGAGGGTGAAGACGTCGTCGCTCACCATGCCGTGCTCGCGGGCGCCAGGCTCAGATGTCGTCGAGGGGCTGCCTCCAGTGGCTACGAGAATATGTTTCGCGGTGTAGCGCTTGGGCCCCTCGTCGGTGGCCACCTCCACTGTGTGGGCGTCGATGATTTTGGCCCAGCCGTGGATGATCTGAACCCCGGCGCCTTTGAGGATGCGCTCGTAGATGCCGTTGAGGCGGGCGATCTCTTTGTCTTTGTTGGCGATGAGGGTGGGCCAGTCGAAGGTGGGCTTGCCCTCGAGGGTCCAGCCGAAGCCCGCGGCCTCTTCGAAGGCCTCGTGGTAGTGGCTCGCATAGACCATGAGCTTCTTGGGCACGCAGCCCACGTTGACGCAGGTGCCTCCGAGGCGCTGACCTTCTGCGACGGCGACGCGGGCCCCCGTCGCTGCGGCCATGCGGCTCGCCCGAACCCCGCCGGAGCCGGCGCCGAGGGTGAAGAGGTCGAAGTCGTACTGCTCGCTCATGATGCTTCCTTCAATGATGTGCCGAGGGGAGGATGCGTCAGGGTGGGGGGAAGGTCCAGGCTGGGGATCACTCGAGATCCCGGGCCACGCGAAAGCCAGTGAGCCACGAGGGGAGCCGCTGCAGACCAAAGCCACGTCGGTGGGTTTGCAACTCGCCCAGTTGAGACAGCAGGTGGCCCCCACGAATGGCGCGTCCTTCCAAGTGATCCGGGCTCGGTTGCGACCGAGCGCTCTGATCTGCTGGGGCATCCATGTAGCTGTCGTGCCAATAATCGGCGATCCACTCCTCGACGTTGCCTGCCATGTCGCACACCCCTTGAAGCGTATTGCCGTCGGGCAGGCTGCATACAGGCGCCGTGATGCCCGTGTTACAGCCGGGTTGCTCGACGAATATGCCGTCCTCGGTCAGGAAGCTGGTGCCGATGTGAGCCAGCTCACACGTGGGCTCGGCGATGCCCCACGGGTAGAGCGGGTCGAAGGGTATGCCTTGCCCCTTGGCGACATACTCCCACTCCACCTCGCTGGGCAGGCGGCCGCCCACCCACTCGGCGAAGTCCACGGCCTGGGACCATGTGACGCCGTTGATGGGGTGTTGCTCGCGGCCTTCCGTACCCCAGTTGAAGAGTTCACCGTCGGCAATCGGCGGGTCACAGGCGTTGGCTTCTACGCAGGCTGCATATTGCTCGACGGTGACTTCGGTGCGGCTCATCTCGAAGGGTTCGACGTTGATGAAGCGCAGTGGGCGCTC
The DNA here is from genome assembly GCA_046290225.1 of Bradymonadia bacterium. Taxonomy (GTDB): domain Bacteria; phylum Myxococcota_A; class Bradymonadia; order UBA7976; family UBA1532; genus JBKAGE01. Next base: position 34,508 of record JBKAGE010000009.1, read on the forward strand.
GTTCGGGACCTCTGCTTCCGTATTGCCCATGGTGAAACCATCTCCTGGAAGCACCACCCAGGCGATGAGCGCCGCAGGATCTATGGGCTCGGCATCTGGCAACATGGCATCTGGAAGTGCTGCATCCTCGAGTTCTGCATCTGCCGGCTCTACAAGAGCGTCGCTGGGGGGCTGCTGCCCGGCATCGGACTCACCAGGGGCCATGTCGAGCAGTCCGCCATCTGAAGCGAGCGACATGTCGGAGAGTGACGCCATGTCAGGCGTCGTCGCAGCGTCAGCACGCCCGGTATCAGTTTGTTCAGCGTCAGGGCCCGTATCGGTGGACGATGGAAAAGTTGGCGGCTCTGGATCGAGGCAGCCCGCGAGCATCAAGAGCCCGACTGTGAATGTGAGAGGTGTCGTGCGAACACCTCTGAGCGTGCGATCCCACATCGGGTGTCACTCCTTGGCGGCGCTCAGTATATGCACATGGGTTCGGGTTGTTCCCGCTCAATGTGCACCGAGCTGTTGCCGATGTGGGCCATACGTTGCAGTCTCCCCGTGTCCGCCGGGCTGATCATGCAGGCCCGGGGAGAGCAGGAGGAGCGAGCCCGTCATGCGCCAGCGATTGATCCAGGTGGAACACGGCCCCAAGGGGTCGCTGCAGATGGAAGGGGCCAGCGCCCGACGCCACGGCGGGATACACCTCTTGCACTTAAGCGGGGGTCCGTACGATCGGGCATTTCAACATGGCACCCTGCTGCGGCGTCAGATCCCCGAGGGCCCTCTGCCCCTGTTCAACCGCTATCTTGAGATCTTCCTGAAGCAGTCCCGAGCCCGGACCATGGCGCCGGTGATCCTCGAATGGCTCCAGCGCCGCGTGATCCCCCGCATCGAGGGGCAGTTCTCGCCTCGGCTGCGGGCGTCGATTGCCGGGATGGCCGACGGATCGGGTGTGCCCGAGTCCGAGGTTTCTGCTGCGTACGCCATGCCTGAGGCCATGCTGGCCCTGGTGGCCCGCTACGGCCGCATCACCGGCAAGTCCATCGCGCTGCCGCCGATCTATGGCTGCACCACTGCCATCGCCGGCCCGACGAAGACGGTGCGCAAGCAGTTGTTGCATGCCAGAAACTTCGACTTCTTCGGTATGGATCGCTGGTCGGCGCACCCGGTGGTGGCGTTCCACACCCCGGAAGAGGGCTTGCGGCATGTGTCGGTGACATCAGCGGGCATTGTCGGTGGCGGCATCACGGCGATGAACGAGAAGGGCGTGGTGTGCACCGTGCATCAGCACTTCCCTCGTGAGTTGAACTTCGATGGCCTCTCTGTGGGTGAGCCTGCAGAAGAGGTGGTGCGCCTGGCCAATTCGGTGGAAGAAGCTGTGGCGGTGCTCGACCAGCACCAGACCATCGGCACCTGGACCTACCTGATCTCCGATCGCAACGGCGCCGTGGCCTACGAAATGTCGGCCATGGGGCGTCGTGTGGTCCCCATGACCGATGATCTGCTCGGCTACGCCAATGTGATGATGCACCCCGATCTGCACACCGCGGAGCTGGAGTTCTACACCCCATATGTGCGAGCGAATCACGCCCGCCTGGTCCGCGTGCAGCAACTGCTTCGCAGCCGTGAGAAGCACGATGAAGGTGGCATGGTGGAGATCTTGTCGGACCGCTACGACGAGGTCTCTGGTGGCAACGTGGCCTTCGGCCCCACCATCGCCTCGGTGCTCGCCGCGGCGAGCGTGGTGTTCCGCCCCGCAGACTGCCGCCTCTGGGTGAGCAGCGGGGCTGCGCCGACCTGTTATGGCCCCTATGTGGGCTTCGATCTCAAGCAGCAGGGGCCCAGCGGCAAACCCAAGCGCTTCAACGGCCCGCTCGAACGAGACGATCCGGCGCTCCGGGCCATCCGGCTGTATGCCGAGGGGGCGGGTGCGGCTCTCACGCTCGACGACGTGGCCCAGGCGTCGGCTCTGATAGAGCAGGCGGTCGAACTGCAGCCCGAGTCGCCGATGTACCGACTCGTGGCGGCCATGTTGAGGGTGAAGCTGAACCACGGTGAGGCTGCCCAGGCCCACGTGAAGACGGCGCTCTCGCTCACCTCTCGCCCCGATGTCACCGCGAGGCTCCAGCTGACGTTGGGATGGGCTCTCGATCTTCAGGGGGAGCGCCGAGAGGCGAAGGCGGCCTATGCCGAGGCGCTGGCTCTCGAGGCCCGAGATGCTGATCTGCGGCACTGGGCCAGGTCAGGGCGTCTGCGGGCGATGACTGCGCGCCGGGCGGCGCATTTGCCCATCGAGTTCGTGTACGGCGGGGTGGCGTAGGGAGCGGACGGCCGCCCTTCGGGCCGCCTGTAGCGGACGGTCATCGCCTTACGGCGACAGCCTGTAGCGGACGCCTGCTTCGGCTTCGCCTTGCAGAGCTGTAGCGGACGCCGAGTCTGCCTCCGGCAGCCTGAGCTGTAGCTTTTTAGAGAGTTATGGTGTGTCTGGTGGGCTTCTCAACCCAGATTGGGGCTTACGCCGGAACTGGTGCGTCATTGGGCCACAACGTTCGCGGTAGATGAGTCAACGCCCCCAAACTGATCTTCAAAAAGCTACAGGGAATTTGCCGTAGGCAAATGAGCGTCCGCTACAGCTCTCGCCGAAGGCGAGGCGTCCGCTACAGACGGCGCGTAACGCGGTCGTCCGCTACAGGCGGTGCGCAAGCACGGCCGTCCGCTCAGTACGTCGGCTCGACGTAACCCTCACCGAATTTGCTCTTCCCTTCCGCCTCGTCTGCTGCGGCGGCCGCGTCAGCCTGTGACTTGGTGATCCAGGCGGCGCTCGCTGCCGGGGCCAGTGCCACGAGAGAGGTCACCGCCACCGCTGGCAGCGTCTTGGGCACCAGGGTGGCCACTGCCGCGGCCAGGGGCGCCGTGCTCAACAAGATCATGCTGGTCACCGGCAGGCCCGGATAGGCGTAGTGGTGGGCGTAGACCAGTACCCCGATGTAGCCCGTGAGCAGCACCGCCACTCCACTGTGGCCGGCCTTCAGGTGAGGCCATCGCCAGCTGATGAGGGCCGCCATGCCGGACGCTGCGGCGAGGGCGCCGAGCAGCTGCGCCAGCTTGGCGCTCGAGCCCAGCAGGGCGGTGACTGCGGCGCCGATGCTCGCCACGCAGATGGCGGCGAAGATGGCCGGAGAGGCCGCCCGGACCTGCGCGCGATCCACCCCGAGCCAGAGCAGCAACGCCAGGCCTGCAGGCGCACCGACGTGCAGCAGCAAATCACTGGCCGTGGTCCATGTCTGCTCGATGCTCGTGGCCAGGGTCAGATAGATGATCGCCCCAAGGCCGATGGCGATGGCCGGCATCACCCGAGCGATCCCTTGAGATTCCTCGCCGCGATCGAGGGCGGCGAAGAGCCCGAAGATGCCCAGCAGCAAGAAGGGCAGCCAGGCGCCACCATCCGTGATGGGCCAGTCGGGCAGCCCACCGGTGATGCCGAAGTAAGATCCGGCCATGCCCAGGGCGATGCCCGCGGCGAGAGGCCAGCGCCGAGCGCGGGACCCCCGACCGCCGGTGAAGTGGCCCACGAGGGCGAACACGATCACAGAGAAGGCGGGCAGGATCGCAGTGAAGATCGCGCCCTTGATTTGCAGCGAGGTGGTGGCATCCATCGGGGAACTCCTCGAAATGTGGGTGTGCGATCAGAGGGTGGGGCGTGGAGGAAGGAAGAAGTCAGTCTCGAAGAGGCTTACTTCTTCTTGATGCCCTCGAGGGCCAGGGTGATCTTCACGTCGTGGCCCAGGCCGTCGGGCATGTACTTCACGCCGTAATCCATGCGGTTGATGCTGAAGCTGGTCTCGAAGCCGGTGCGGTGGTTGCCCCAGGGGTCATCGCCCTCGCCGGTCTTCTTCACGTCGATGGTGATGTCCTTGGTCACCCCGCGGATCGTGAGCTTGCCTTCGACCTTGAACATGTCGTTGGCGCCGGGCGTGACCTTGGTGCTCTTGAAGGTCATCTTGGGGAACTGCTTCACGTTGAAGAAGTCGGGGCCCCGCAGGTGATCGTCCCGCTTCTTGTTGTTGCTGTCGATGCTGGCGACGTCGATCTCGATGTTGATGCTGCTGTTGGCGCCGTCGAGGTTGTACTCACCCTTGATGGCGTTGAAGCGGCCATGGGTATCGGCGATGCCGAGGTGTTTGACGGCGAAGTTCGCCGCGGCGTGGGTGTCGTCGATGGCGTAGGTGTCCGCCTGAGCCTGGCTGGCGAAGAGCGCGGTGAGGGCGAAGAGGCCAGCGGTGAAGGTCTTGAGGGACATCTTGGTACTCCTGTGCAGGAATCTGTTGCGTATGCAAATGGGTGCGGCACGCATTCGAATAAGCTCGTCGGTGCTGCGGAAAGGATGATGCTCACCCTGTGCAGATGTTGCGAGCGCTCAAATGAAACACTGTGTTTCGCTGGTGAAGGAATGCGTCGAAATATGGTGTGTCGGTGGGGGGCTTACCAGGGATCTGGCAAGTGCACCGAGCCTTGGGTCTCGAAGTGGAATCCCAGGCTGAGCTCCTTGGCGCGCCCCGGGTGCAGAGTGACTGGCAGGATCACCAGACCATCGACATCAGGTCGGGGATCACCCTCAGAGCAGTACTGGCTCGAGGGCACCACCTTCACTTGCTTCAGCTCGCTCACGGGCATGCGCAGGGCGAGGTGGACCGTCTCGGGGCCTTCGCCAGTGCTCGCCAGCTCGACCTCGTGCACGAAGTGGGTGCGATCCCGGCCGAGCATGCGATCTTCCACCCGACGCCGGCGGCGATGGCGCACGACGAAGCGATCATCGCTGCCAAATGACAGCTCGAAGGCTTCGCCGCCGCCGATGTACAGCAGATCGCCCGTGCCCACGTATGCGCCGTCTCGAAGCAGGGTCACGGGACCTGCGAGCAGAGGGGTGCTCATGGGGTTGTGCATGCTCGCCCGCAGGTAGACGTGGGTGCTGGCTTCCGGGCGCACCACCAGATCGAGCTCAGCGGCTTCGGTGAACTGCCCGACCGCCACGCGATGAGGGCGCCCGTCGCTGGGGATGCTCACTGGCCCCGAAGGCCGAAGCACTCTGATCTCACCACCATCGTCTACCCCAGGGACCGTGGCGCCGGCGTCGTCACGGCTGATGGCTTCGGTGCGATGGGTCACGCTGATGGTGCGCTGCTCCTCCGGGGTCTTCGCCCGCAGATAGAGTCGATCTTCGGAGAGATCGGGCAGGCGGGCGCCAGCGCCGGGGCGGGCTGTGCTCAACACCAGCTCGACATCGGACCAGTCTTCGCCCGTGCGTTGCCACACCGTGGCGAAGATCTGCCATGCGATCCGCGGGCCCTCGTCGCCCTCTTCGAGGTGAGCCTCGTGGGCAGGGCGCCACAGGGCGCAGGGCGTCACCGCCGACAGCTTCAAGGGGATCTCGCCCCCATCACCTGTGACCTGCAGCGTCACGTCGGCCACCATGACCTGCTCAGTCTGGCGTCGGCCGTCCACCAGGTCTCGAAGCTGCTCCAACGACTCCTCAGCGTGCCACTGGGCTTCACGGCAGGTGTGCAGGCGGGCGTCGGCGGACTTCAAAGCTTCGGTGAGGCGGTCCACAGCGGCGGACCATTGCTCAGGATCCCCCTGGTCCGTCCAGAGGGCGCGGCCCACCTGGCCGGTATAGCGATTGAGCAGCGCCGCCGTGGCTTTGCGTTGCTGCAGCGCCCGGGTGTACCGCTGGCGGGCGGTCTCTAGATCCTGCTCCGCCGCTTTGATCTGAGCGGCGAGCCCCTTGAGCCGGGCAGGGGTGTCCTCCGCTGGATCCTCTGCCTCGACGTCGACCCAGCGACGCTCGATGTGGATGTCCTCCACATGGGCTGCCACCCCTTGGGGGGGCTCGAACCAGGCTGAGACGAGGCGATCGACGATCAAGGGCGAGAGGCCTTCGATCTTCACCTGTGTCGGGCCCTTGGGGAGCGAGAGCGAGGCGCTTCGAAGCACTTCGCCGCGATCTTCGAAGAGGGTGATCCGGGCGATGGGCAGATCGGCCGGGCCCAACGAAAGATGACTCTGTGAAATCACGCGCTCACTCACGGCGGTTGCCTCCCTGAACCTCCGTCCGAGCGGGGAGGGTGATGGCGTAGTCATAGGCGATGTCGGTGGCGCCATGAGCAGGCACTGACACACGCCAGTGCAGCCCGCCTTCCAAAGCGTCACCGCGAGGATCGCGATCGTCGCACATGGGGGTGGGGGTGCTGCTCACCAGCTCGACGTGCAGATCCTTCGTGTTGGCATCGGCGACGGGAAGCCGGTCGTAGACCACCACCTCGATGGGGGTGTCGAGGGCAGAGCGCACTGTGAGCACCACATGATGATCGACCCGGGTGGTCTGGCTCATCAGCCCCTTGTCGGACTGTTGGGTGTCCACCCGTCGGGCCACGACGCGCACATCGGGCTCGAGCCCCAGGCTCAAGGCCAGCTCCGCCCCGCCTCCGGTGCCTCTTAAACGGGCGGCGGTCCGGAACGTGCCGTCCACCGTCACGTGGAGCGGCCCCTCGGGCAGTGGGATCTGCTCCGGGGTCGTCAGGCGACAGAACGTGAAGACGTCGTTGCTCTCTCGGGGCACGGTACGGCACTCCAGGCGGGCATCGCCCTCCTGGCGGTGTACGCCCACACGATGGAACGCCCCGTCGGCGGGGACCTCGTGCTGACCCTGAGCGGGGTAGGTGTGCTGAAAGTGGAATCGGCCGAGATCTGAAGTGCCGGGCGGGAGCGGCGCGTGTCGAAGGCGCGCAGCTCGCTGCTCCAGAGCATCCATGGCTCGGCGCAGAAGCTCTGGATCAGAGACCGATTGCCCCTCGAGGAGCGCCCAGAGGTGCTCGAAGGGGTTCATGGGCTGCAGCGTGCCCCTCAGCGGCTCGTCGGCACCGGCGAGCCGCATCCAGGCATATCGCAAGCGAGGGGGCAGCGAGGAAGATGGATCAGGCGGTCCGCCGCCGTAGACCTGCTCTTGGAGCACAGGCGCGCCGCCTCCACCCGAGCCAAAGCTGGGGACCATGCCTCTGCTCTTTTTGGCCATGGGTGCGCGCACCACCGTGTCGTCCATGTCGAGCATGGGGGCCATGGCCGCCTGCGCTGGGGGTGGTCCGCCAGGGGGGGGCATGGCGGAGGGCACTGTGTCGCGATCGCGCCTCAATTCCAGAGAAGACATCACCATCGTGGCGCCTTCTGTACGATCTGTGTGGCCTCCGTCATCCTCATCGGCGGGGGCCGGGCTACGCTCTCCAGGAACGAGGAGTGCCGAGATCAGGGGCGAGGGTGGTGGCTTCTGGTCCACCGCCTCGTGGTAGTCCACGAAGAGGGTGGGCAGATCAGTGGGCAAGGGCCGAAAGCCCTTGCTCCTGTTGGGCTGAGCCGCGCCGATGCGCCATGAATCCAGAGCGGGCAGGGTGGTCTCCCGGCTGAGATCTGCCGTAGAGAACGCCAGCGCCGCAGAGCGCCAGTCCTCCCCGGTGGCCTGGGCCACCAGAGCAGCGAGGATCAAGCGGGCCCGGCCTTCGGCCAGCTCGAGGCGGTAGGTGGGCACCCAGCGGGCCGCAGCGACGAAGTACTCCACTTCGAAGTCCACGGGCTGATCCGGGCTGATGTCACCTTCGAGGGTGAACGTCACCCCTCGAGTGAACCGTGGGGGCGTCTGATCGCCCTGGTCTTCCCGGTTGAGTTGAGCCAGCGCTTCCTCGAGCGCTTCGCGGCGGCGGGTGAGATCTCTGCGGGCCTCGTCGAGGGCGCCGAGTCGTTCTGCAGAGAAGCTCTGGAGCGCCAGCCAGCGCGTGGGATCAGGCAGCTCCGGGGGCATGCGCTCTGGAGGGGCCGAGGGTGACAACCCCTCGAAGCATTTCGCCATGGCGTCGAGGCTGCGGGCCTCGTCGGCGATTTGCTCTGCCTCGAGCCCCAATGCCCGACGGCGGGCCTCGGTGCTGGAGACCTGACCCTTGTGACCTTCCACGTGGCAGGTCTCTCTCAGATGTCGAACCACCCCCTGGGCAGGACGGACCCGCAGGCTCTGTGCAGAGAACAGCAGGGGCAGGCCCCCCACCGACACCTGCGACGAGATCGCCTGACCGGTCCGCACCACCAGGGCGCCATTTCGAAACACGGTGACCCGATCGATGCGGGTCTCTACAGGTGTGAAGTCAGCCATGAGGTGGAGCGTACTACCACCCTTCGGCCAAGAGAAGATCACGCCATGGATCTGCGGCCATCTGGTGTCTGAGGCATCAAAGGGTGTCGTGGCCGGTGTACACGAGTACACTCGCCGCCCATCACCGCTCACCGAGGAGATCGAGCAGATGTCGACCCGGCCCTCCAAAGACCTGGACTTCTTCCCCAACCCCAACCCCGAGCGCAATTACGAGATCTTCTTCGATTGCCCGGAGTTCACCTGTCTGTGCCCCAAGACCGGCCAGCCCGACTTCGCCACCATTCGCATTCGGTACGTGCCCGACGAGAAGTGTGTCGAGCTCAAGTCGCTCAAGCTCTACCTCTGGAGCTACCGCGACGAGGGCGCGTTCCACGAGGCCGTCACCAACAAGATCTTGAGCGATCTCGTCGCCGTGACGGCGCCGCGCTTCATGGAGGTCGAGGGGGATTTCTACGTCAGAGGTGGGATCCGGACGGTGGTCACCGCCCGTCACGGCCAGCGGCCGGAGAGCTGAGCCCGTAGCGTCGAGGCTCAGCGCGCAGGAGATTCAGCGCGCAGGAGATTCAGCGCGCAGGGGACTCAGCGCCGGCGGCGGCGCAGCCCCAGGGCCCCGAGGGCCATCAGCATGCCGAAGAGCAGACCAGCAGGGCCGCCGCGGGCCGCCGAGGTGGAGCAACTCGCGGGGTTCGAGCCGGCCACGAAGCCCGGATCGTCCTGACCCGGCACCCCACCGTCGGGGTTCCCGCCGCCGTTGGGCACCAGCGGATCATCATCCGTGCCATCGTCGATGCCGTCGCCGTCGGTGTCGGGGTTCAGGGGATCAGTCTCCCCAGGGTCCACCTCACCGTTGGCGTTCTCGTCTTCCACACCATCAGGCAGGCCGTCGCCATCGGTGTCGGGCACGCGGGGGTCAGTCTCACCGTCGTCCACCTCACCGTTGGCGTTCTCGTCTTCCACACCATCAGGCAGCTGATCGCCGTCGGTGTCGGGGTTGTTCGGGTCCGTCTCGCCCGTATCGAAGTTGCCGTTGCCGTTCTCGTCTTCGATGCCGTCGGGCAGGCCATCGTCGTCGGAATCGGGATCGAGGGGATCAGTGGGGTTGTTGCCGTTCACCTCGGGGCCATCGTTGATGCCGTCGCCGTCAGTGTCGGGGTTCAAGGGGTCAGTCTCGCCCTCGTCCACCTCGCCATTGCGGTTCACATCTTCTTCGCCGTCGGGCAGGCCGTCGTCGTCGGTATCGGGGTTGTTCGGATCGGTCTCGTCGTCGTCCACCTCACCGTCGCCGTCCACATCCTCGAAGCCATCAGGCAGGCCGTCGTCGTCGGTATCGGGGTTGTTCGGGTCCGTCTCACCCTCATCGATCATGCCGTCGGCGTCTTCGTCCTCCACGCCGTCGTCGAGGCCGTCGTCGTCGGTGTCGGGATCGAGGGGATCCGTGGGGTTGTCACCGTTCACCTCGGTGCCGTCGTCGATGCCGTCGTCGTCGGTGTCGCGATCATTGGGATCCGTGCCGATCTCCGTCTCTTCGAGATCCGTGAGGCCGTCACCATCGGTGTCGTTCACCACATCGTCCACGGGATCGAGGGGGTTGCGGCCGCCGTTGACCTCGCTGCCGTCAGGCTCGCCACCATCATCGGTGTCGGGGTCCCGGGGGTCGGTCTCGCCCTCGTCCACAGTGCCGTTGGCGTTCTCGTCTTCTTCGCCGTCTTCGAGACCGTCGTTGTCCGAGTCGGGATCACGGGGGTTGGTCTCCCCATCGTCTACCCGGCCGTTGCGGTTCTCGTCCTCGACACCATCAGGGATGCCGTCGTCATCAGTGTCGGGATCCCGGGGGTCAGTCTCCAGCGGATCCACCATGCCGTTGCGGTCCGTATCCTCAGTGCCGTCGGGGATGCCGTCGTTGTCGGTGTCAGGGTTGTTCGGATCAGTCTCACCCTCGTCGAGGTTGCCATCCTGGTCCGCGTCCTCGACGCCGTCGGGGATACCATCGTCATCGGTGTCGGGATCAGTGGGATCCGTGGGGTTCGAGGCAGTGGTCTCGGTGCCGTCGGGGATGCCGTCGTCATCAGTGTCGGGATCATCCGGATCAGTCTCACCGGGGTCGACCATGCCATTGCCGTTGGGATCTTCCCGGTCATCGGGCAGGCCGTCGCCGTCGCGATCACCACTGCCGCCCATGTCGTCGTCGGGGTTGTCCACGGGGTTGCGGCCGCCCTCGACCTCGCTGCCGTCGAGCTCGCCACCATCGTCTGTGTCGGGATCTCGGGGGTTGGTCTCCTGACCCTGGTCGAAGTTGCCGTCGCCGTTGGCGTCTTCCTCGCCGTCGGTGAGGCCATCATCGTCAGTGTCCTGGTCGAGGGGGTTCGTGGGGTTGTTGCCGTCCACCTCGATGCCGTCGGTGAGGCCATCACCGTCGGTGTCGGGGTTGGTCGGATCAGTCTCGCCCTCGTCCACTGCGCCGTCTTCGTCGCGGTCCTCGCGGCCATCTTGCAGGCCATCACCATCAGAGTCGGGGTTGCGGGGATCGGTGCCCGCCTCGCCGTTCACCTCAATGCCGTCGTTGAGGCCATCGTCGTCGGTGTCGCGATCAGCAGGGTTGGTCTCGTCTTCGTCGAGGTTACCGTCGTTGTCGGCGTCCTCGACACCATCGAGCAGACCATCGCCGTCGGTGTCACCTCGAAGCGGATCAGTGGGGTTGTTGCCATTCACTTCGACCCCGTCGGTGAGATCGTCACCGTCAGTGTCGGGGTTGTTCGGGTCGGTCTCCCCAGGATCGATGTCACCCGTGCGGTTCAGATCTTCCTGGCCATCCTGAAGGCCATCATCGTCGGTGTCGGGATCGAGGGGGTTGGTGGGGTTGCCGCCAAGCACCTCAGTGCCGTCGTTGAGGCCGTCGTTGTCGGAGTCGGGATCGAGGGGATCCGTCTCGTCCGGATCGCGAACACCATCGCGGTTGGCGTCTTCCTCGCCATCCTCGAGGCCATCGTCGTCGGAATCGGGATCAGTGGGATCTGTCTCGTCTGGGTCACGATTGCCGTCGCGATCACGGTCCTCGGTGCCGTCGGGGATGCCGTCGCCGTCGGTGTCGGGGTTGTTCGGATCGGTCTCTCCAGGATCGACCATGCCGTTGCCGTTGCGATCCTCGATGGGATCCGGGAGGCCGTCGCCGTCGGTGTCGAAGATCTCGTCCTCGCCGCCGACGTCGATCACGTTCACCGGCGCGTCGCACTGACGACACAGCGCGCGATCGGTGAGGGCCCGGGCACCAAAGACCCAGGTGTCGTAGATTTGGGGAATGTCACGGGCCTGGCCACCCTCCGGGGGCACGCGGCGGGGCTGCACCCAGCGACGACGCTGGCGGGGGATCAGACCAGAGCCTTCAGGGAGCACCTCCACAGCATCAGAGCCGTCGACGAGATCAACGTCAGTGCGGATGGGGGTGTCGTTCCAGTACATTTGCAGCGGAGAGAGCGCGCCATTGGCGCCGGCCTGCTCCGAGATCACCATGCCCTGGGCGTTGTCCTCGATGTCCACCATGGGCAGGTGGGTCTCGCCGGCGAGCAGGCGCAGCTGGAACCGGTACTGGCCGGGGGCCACCACCTGGCCGTTGGCGTCGGTGCCGTCCCAGGTGACGCGGTTCTCGCCGATGACGGCCTGGCCGACCATCTGGGCGTCCACCGAGCCGTCGAAGACGTTATCCTGGTTGGTGTCGACGGTGATGCGGTATCGGCCGGCGATGTTGCTCACGAAGGTGAAGTCGCCAGTGTCCTGAATACCATCACCGTTAGGGGTGATGGTGTTGGTGCCGGCCTCGTCGTTGAACTCGACGGCATCCATCTGAGGCGCTGCCGGTGCCGCAGGGGCTGGATCGGGGTAGTTCAGGTAGATGCTGTACTGACGACGGACCGCCTGAGTGGCCCCAGCGCCATCGAAGCCACAATCGCCGGCGCCGTCGGGATCACCATCACGGCACCAGCTCTCGCTGGGGTGATCGGTGATGCCCACCTCGTTCGCCAGCAGCTGGTAGCGGAAGCCCCGCATCTGCTCGAAGTCGATGACGAAGACGTGGGCGCCGGTCGCTTCGGCGGTGGTCACGGGCGCCACCGCGAAGAAGTCGGCGTCGGTGCCATAGGCGAAGCGGTGGGCGTTGAAGAACCAGTGTTCGCTGTTGAGGCGGCCGCCGGCGGTGTCCTGGCCGTTGGCGTCGAGGACGTCGACGGCGAAGTAGCGGGTTGAACTGCCGCTGCCGATGGTGAGCGTCTCGGGCTCACCGGCGAAGTTCACCTGCCACTGACCAGGCCGATCAGCGACGAAGTCGATGTAGTTCCCCGGGCCCGTCTGAGCGTTGCAGTAGCCTGCTGCGCCGTTGACAGCGAAGGCCTGTACACACCGCCCCTGGCCGGCCCCCCCGGCGAATGGGGCGTTGGAGCCCACGGCACGGCACTGGCCGTTGGCGCCCTCACAATCGTTGTCGTTGTTGCACAGCACGTCGACAGGCGGGGAAATCAAAATCTCCGCCCCGACTCGGTGATCGACGAGGTTCTCGTGGGCTTGCCCAGGAGACTCGTCCACCGGCACGTCGGCGTCGACGTCGGCCTCTTGTACTCCATCGTCGCTGGAGCACACGCGGATGCGCTCTCCAGCGGCTTGGATGTTGACGTTCAGAGTGCTGTTCCCCTCCAGCCCCTGACTGTTGCCGAGCTGTGGTGAGCCCTCTGGGAGTGCCCAAGCACTCACAGGCAGCAGCACGGTGGCTGTCGCCACCAAAATCCGGGCACGTGTCTTCACAGGCGCTCTCCCTCAAGTTGGACAGACGGACCATTGTGATCCAGCCGGTCACATCGAAGCAATCGCCGTAGAGCCCTGTGGGTGAGGCTACAACGGTCTACACGTCAGTTAATGTAGTTTTGTGTGCGTATAAATGCAAAGAATCGAGCGAAATGGGATCGATGCGATCCGCCTTATGGGGTGGGCGCGCGCTCGATGACCAGCTGCCCGATGGCTCGGAGCAGTTCTACCTGGCGCCCGAGATCACCCACCACGAGCCTGACGTGACCGACATCGGCGGGCATCTGGTTCCATGTGGCGTCCACTGTGTGCCAGCGATGCCCGTCGGGTCCCTGAACAGCGATTTCGTTCCAGGCATGATAGCCAAATCGGCCTTCTTCAGATCGAGGTACGAACCACACGAGCCCCGCCACGACGCGAGTGGGCACCCCCCGAGCGCGCGCGAGGGCTGCGAAGAGTACGCTGTGCTCGTTGCAGTCGCCTACCCGGGTCTTCAAGACCTCGAGTGCGCTGGGCACGCCGATGACCCGTTGCTGGGTGATGTGTCTTTTGAGCCACTTCGAGATGTCGGTGGCCACCTGCACTGTGTCGTCGCGCCCCTCGGTGATCTCCCTGGCGAGGGCTACGATGTCCGGATGATCTGCCTGGATCAGGGCTGTGGCTTCGAGGTGCGTGTTCAAGGTGGTGGGCAGCTTCAGGCCTGTAGGAGGTGGCTCCTTGTGGATCTCGAGCTTGCCCGTTTGTGGATCGAACCGCTGACGATCACCGTCCAGATCCAAGCCCTGAAACGAGATCCCCGAGAGGGAGAGCGCCAGCGAGTTACGCTTGCGTATGTCGCCAGGCATGTCGTCGACCTTGATGAGGGTCTTCTCGAAGAGGTCCACGGCCTTTTGTGGGCCAAAGGAGACCCCCCAGCGGGCCTGAGCCTCGGTCTCTCGAATCGCCACCATCCCCATGGCGAGCTGCTGCTTGAGGATCTCGCCCCGAGGGTTGAGCCATGCGTCGAGCACCAGGCCACCGATGCGCTGTTTGATGCGGGTGGTCTCCACGATTTGCCCGAGGGCGCTGATCGTCTCGGGGCCCACCACCTCGATCTCCACAGCTTGCTCTTGCTGAGTGATGGGATCGAAGAGCCCCAGAGTGAAGGTCTCTCCAGGGATGAGCGTGCGCTGCCCCAAGGCTGGACCGAGGGTGGCCTGGAGGGCAGGTGGTCGACTCAACGGGATGAGGCGGGTGGACTCGCTGCCTGCAGTGTCGAGGGTGAGCTTCAGGGTGAGGTCGGGCGCGACGCCTTCGACCTCACCTTCGCCTGAGAGCTCTGCAGGGCCGGCGTCGACAGAGAAGGTGAAGCGCTTCAAGGTGAGGGCATCATCGGTGTACGCGTCAACCTCGAGTTCGAGGTGTTGCTCCACCGACATCATGGACAGCCGCATGACGGACTGCACTTCGAGATGCCAGCCGTCGTCGGTGCGCTGCCGCTCGGTGCGGGTGTAGCCCACCTTCTCCGATCCTGCGTAGACGCCGAGCCATTCGACCCCTGGTTGCAGCTCAGGGCTCGACGAGAGGGCAGATTCGATGACCTTCTGCTCGGCATCGAAGCGCTGCACCAGCACCACGAGGCCCACGCCGAAGATCCCCCACATCGCCAGCCCGAGAGCATCCCATCGACCCATCACAGGTGGCGCCCCACAGGGCGAAGTTGGCGCATATGCGAGGGGAGACTTATGTATGAAAGATGCTCTGATGAAGCCTTGTTCAGGTGCTTGACTGAACGGGTGTGCAGCGTTAGGGTGAACCTATCAAGACAGGGGGCCCCAGTGAATGGGAAGCAGCCCCTTCCCCTCGCTTCGCGGTGAGTCGACATATGGACCTTTTCAGCTTCAGCGCTCAACAATCCGGAGGTGGCAGCATGGATGCTTCCAGCGAAACCATCGCGCTCCACGAAGCCACGCGCACCCGGTACCTCAACTACGCCCTCAGCGTCATCACCAGCCGGGCGTTGCCCGACGTCCGTGACGGGCTCAAGCCAGTGCAACGGCGTATTCTGTACGCCATGTTCCATGATCTGAAACTCAAACCCGAGGGGCGTTTCCGCAAGAGCGCCGCTGTGGTCGGTGAGGTCATGGGTAAGTATCACCCACACGGTGATCAATCGATCTACGACGCCATGGTGCGCATGGCGCAGCCTTTCAGCCTGCGGTACCCCCTCGTCAACGGCCACGGCAACTTCGGCAGCCTCGACGGCGACGCCCCAGCGGCCATGCGCTACACCGAGGCCAAGCTCAGGTCCATCGCCGAGGATCTCCTCGAAGAGATCAAGCAGCGCACCGTAGATTTCAGGCCCAACTACGACGGTCAGCTCTTCGAGCCCGTAGTGTTGCCGGCAAAGCTGCCTCAGCTGCTCATCAACGGCAGCACCGGCATCGCTGTGGGCATGGCCACCAACATCCCGCCCCACAACCTGCGAGAGGTGGGCAAGGCGTTGTTGGCCCTCATCGACGAGCCCGAGCTCGACACCATGGCCTTGTGCAAGTACGTCAAGGGCCCCGACTTCCCCACCGGGGGTGAGATCCTCAACAGCAAAGACGAGCTGCTGGCCATCTATGAGAAGGGCCAGGGGGCCATCAAGCTCCGTGGTCAGTACGATCTGGAGCAAGAGGGCCGCAAGCGGCAGATCGTCATCACCAGCATCCCCTACGCCCTCAACAAGTCGAGCCTCATCGAGAAGATCGCCGCCCAGGTCATCGGCAGCAAGCTGCCTCAGGTGGTCGACGTACGCGATGAGAGCACCGACAAGGTGCGCATCGTGCTCGAGCTCAAGCGGGGGGCCAACCCCGAGGCCGTCATGGCCTACCTCTACAAGCACACCCCGCTGCAGCAGAACTTCAACGTCAACCTCACCTGTCTGGTGCCCACCGAAAACCCCGAGATTTGCACCCCGGAGCGTCTGGGGCTCAAGGGGGTGCTCCGGCACTTCCTCGACTTCCGGTATCAGGTGCTCACTCGACGTCTCGAGTATCAGCTCTCCAAGCTCAAAGAGCGGATCCACATCCTCGAAGGCCTCGAGCTGATCTTCGACGCCCTCGACGAGGCCATCATCATCATCCGCAAGAGCGAGGGCAAAGCCGACGCGGCCAGGAAGCTCATGGCTCGCTTCGGCCTCGACGAGGTGCAGGTCGACGCCATCCTCGAGTTGAAGCTCTACCGCCTCGCCAAGCTCGAGATCCTGGTGATCCGCAAAGAGCTCGAAGAGAAGCGCGCCGAGGTGGCGCGCATCGAGCGGATCTTGAAGAGCCCCAAGCTCACCTGGAAGGCGGTCCGCGAAGAGCTCGAGGCCGCCTTCAAGACCCACGCTGATCCACGGTGTACCAAGCTGGTGGGCCCCGCGGCCGACATCGACGACGCCTACGATCCAGAGGCCTACATCGTCAAAGAGAACACCTGGGTCATCATCTCTCGCCGAGGTCGCATCAAGCGTCAGAAGCGCGTGAGCGAGGTGGGGGCGATCCGGGTGCCCGAGGGCGACGAGGTCGGCTGGGTGATGCGGACCGACACCCGCCAGACGGTGACTTTCTTCACCCAGCGCGGCGCCGCTTACGTATTGCGAGTGGCCGACATCGCTCAGACCACGGGCTACGGTGATCCGGTCCAGGCCATGTTCAACTTCGGTGATGGTGAGCGTCTCGTAGGGGCTTACACCCACGACGACAAGCTCTGCCCGCAGCCCACGGGTCTGCACGAACTCCAACCCCTCGCCGAGGGTGATTCACCGGGGCCGTATGGGGTGGCGGTGACGCGCCTCGCCCGGGTGTTGAGGTTCCCGTTGTCGGTGCACTGTGAGGTGTCGAAGAAGGGTGGGCGCAAATACGCCACCCTCGCCGACGGTGACGAGGTGGTGGCGGTCTACCCGTGTCACGGCGACGGCAACGTGGCCCTGGCCACCGAGAAAGCTCGGGTGATCATGTTCCCGATTCACGACATCCCGCTGCGAAACAATGCGGCGAAGGGGGTGACTGCGATCCGGCTTGGCGATAAAGATCGGGTTTTGGGTTTCAGCCTGCCCCGCGCCAAGAGAGATGGCCTCAAGGTGATCACCAACCGAGGTCGTGAGATTCTGGTGAGGGAGACCAGCTACAAAGTGGTGGGCCGTGGCGGGAAGGGCCACGAGGTCCTACGTCTCGGTCGCTTCGTCGACTGGCACCAGCCCGTTGAGGTGTACGAGCCTCGGGCGGGCACCGAAGAGACGACCGACACCACCACCGAGGCTTGAGAGGAGGGCTGATGAAAGCAGCAGCGATGACCACTGACTACACCGCAGAAGACATTACCGTCCTCGAAGGCCTCGAGCCTGTTCGCAAGCGTCCGGGCATGTACATCGGTGGGGTGGGCAAAGACGGCCTGCACCATCTCGTCTGGGAGATCGTCGACAACTCCG
The DNA here is from genome assembly GCA_046290225.1 of Bradymonadia bacterium. Classification (GTDB taxonomy): domain Bacteria; phylum Myxococcota_A; class Bradymonadia; order UBA7976; family UBA1532; genus JBKAGE01. The sequence continues at coordinate 51,904 of JBKAGE010000009.1, forward strand.
TCGACGAGGCGATCAACGGCCACGCCACGACGATCACGGTGACCCTGCACGAAGAGGGTCGCAGCGTCACCGTGGAAGACAACGGTCGCGGTATCCCCGTGGGGCCTCACCCCAAAGACGGCCGCAGCACCCTCGAGGTGATCCTGACGACGCTGCACGCCGGCGGAAAGTTCGAGGGCAAGAACTACAAGACCTCAGGTGGTTTGCACGGTGTGGGCTCGAGCGTGGTGAACGCCCTCTCGGTCTGGATGGTGGCGAAGGTGAAGCGCGGTGGGGTGACCTACGAGCAGCACTACAGCAAGGGCCACCCCGAGTCAGATGTGAAGAAGGTCGGCCCTGCCCGTGGCACGGGTACCTCGATCAGCTTCGCACCTGATCCCGACATTTTCCCCAAGACCCGCTTCGATCCAGAGATGATCGCCAAGCGTCTCGATGTGAAGACCTACCTCAACAAGGGTCTGCGCATCGTCTTCCGCAATGAGGCAGCCACCGACGGCCAGCCCCGTGTGCAGGAGTTCCGTCACGAGGGCGGCATCGTCGAGTACCTGACGGATCAGATCTCGGAGAAGAACCGCAAGCCCATCCTCGACCAGAACTACGTCTACGAGCGCGACGACGATGATGGCAGGGTGGAGCTGGCCTTGTGCTGGACCGAATCCACCGACGTGCTGGTGCACAGCTTCGTGAACGGCATCCCCACGGCAGGGGGTGGCACCCACGAGTCGGGCTTCCGCGACGCGGTGAACCGCGCTCTACGCGATTACATCGACGCCCACGAGCTGACACCACGTGGGGTGACGATCACCCCAGACGACATCCGCGAGGGCCTCACTGCAGGGCTCAACCTCTTCATCGGTGATCCGCAGTTCCAGGGTCAGACGAAGGAGAAGCTGAACAACCCGGAGGTCCGCACCTGGCTGGCGAGCGGCCTGAAGGCGGCTCTGGAGGCCTGGCTGCATCAGAACCAGACACAGGCGCAGGCCATCGTCACCCGCATCATCCAGTCCTGCCGCGCCCGCTCGGCGAGCCGCTCGGCGGCCAAGGCTGCACGGCGCAAGAGCCCGGTGAGCCACCGCCTGAACCTGCCTGGAAAGCTGGCAGACTGCAGCAACACGGATCCGATGGAGAGCGAGCTGTTCCTGGTGGAGGGTGACTCCGCAGGCGGCTCGGCGAAGCAGGGCCGCGATCGCCGCACGCAGGCGATCCTGCCCTTGCGGGGCAAGGTGCTCAACGCGGAGCAGGCCACTGAGCGCAAGGTGCTGGCGAACGCGGAGCTGTCCGACATCGTAAAGGCCCTGGGCTGCGGCCTGGGTAAAGACTTCGACGCGGATCGCCTGCGCTACAACCGCATCATCCTTCTGATGGATGCCGACAGCGACGGCCACCACATCGCGACGTTGCTCCTGACCTTCTTCTACCGCTACCTCCGCGGCCTCATCGACGGCGGCCACGTGTTCATCGCGCAGCCTCCGCTCTACCGCATCGACATCGGGAAGCAGACCTGGTGGGCGGAAGACGACGCGGACAAGGCCCGCATCCTGAAGCGCCACGGGAAGAAGGGGAAGCCCGAGATTCAACGCTTCAAGGGTCTCGGTGAGATGATGCCGGCGACGCTCTACAAGACGACGCTCGATCCGAAACACCGCCGCTTGCTGCAGGTGACGATCCCCGATGAGCACCGCCTGATCACTGAGAGCACGATTACGGATCTGATGGGTCGCGACGCTCACGCCCGCTTCGAGTTCGTGATGGGCCAGGCCCACCTCGCCGAAGAGCTGGATATCTAGAGCTCCGGCGCGGAGGTGGCGTTAGCCGCCGTGACGCCGGCGATCTCCCGCCCAGCTGCGACCTTTCCGTCCTCGGCGCAGCGCTGCTGCGCCTGCGGGTGAAAGCCCGCATCTGGACGAGACCTCACCGACCTCACGACGACTGCCGCCACCTCCGCGCCTCCGGTACGTCAGGCCAAGCCTGTTTGAACATGTCAGATGAAAGGTGCTGACCATGTGAATTGCTCGTTCGACATGTAGACCGC
>JBKAGE010000010.1:0-52031 GCA_046290225.1 Bradymonadia bacterium
ACCTTGTCACAGCACGGCCACCGGGCTACGACGGCGACCGCTCAAACGAGACCCCTTTTCCAGGGCTCGTTTTTGTCTAACTTTGGGGATACAAGGCAGGGTGAGACGGGCTTCGGCCCTCGAGACAACTCACTTCACACTCAGGAGAAACATCATGTTCCGCACCGCCATCATCGCCCTCGCCGCCGCCTTCGTTCTGCCTGCTGCTGCCAACGCTCAGAGTCGCCTCGCCACTCAAGACTCTGCCCAAATGAGTCGGGTGACCGAGCAGGTCTCAGAGGCCCAGCTCGCCTCGGAGACCATCGCCGACGCCGCCATCATGCTGAGGGATCTCGCCGATGCTGGCGAAGGCGGCGAGCCGGTGGGCAAGCGAGTGCCTACCAACGTACATATCTACCCGAACGATCACATCGACGTGACCTGGAGCGATGGCACCGAGAGTACCTACTGCTACAACCAGGAGACCGGCCAGTACGTGCTGTGCAACTGAGGCTTGGAAGCCTCCGGTCAGCCGGCCGGAGGCGCTGAAGGCACCCTGGTGCTCAAAACCCGAGGAGAGAGGCAGATATGCGTTCGACGATCGACAGGCAGACGCGCACTGATGCGTGCACATGGACCAGGGCAATGTCGCTCTGTGTATGTGCGACCATTGCCCTGACTCTTTCACCCAGCACGTCCGAAGCTGATCCGTACGCCTCGAAGCGTGCCTCTCATCTGCTCGACACGAGCGTATTCGCAGATGCGGGGGGCTTTCAGGACTTCACCTTTGGCATCAAGGTTTCCCCCTTCTCGTTCACGCTGGATGACATGAAAATCATCCCGCTCCAAGTGGGGTTCAGGTTCGATCCTGCCGAGAGTGACGTGAACGGTGTCACGGTGAAGAGCACCACCCTCGAGCTGTCGGTGCTTGAGCTGAGAGCGGCGAACTACTGGACCATCGAGCCACTCATCTTCAGGGACTATTCCGCCGAGTCACCTGACCTGGACATCCCCGAAGACTTCAGGACAGTGGGCTCATGTGCAGGGTTTCACTCGGCGCAGTACTGGTGGCCTGTGCTCAAGGTGTGTCACGAGTGGGTGCTCGTGCAGAGAGACGGCTCGAACACTGTTCAAAAATACTCCAACATGTACAACAGCATCGGGAGTGGCGCCGCCTCGGTGAGGCTTGAGTTCCCGTTCCCCAACTTCCTCGACTGATCGTGTGTGTTCGACCTGTGCGTGCAGTGCGGTCAAGTCGAACGTACATCGAAGAGTTGGCTACACCTACTCCACAGATTGGCGAGCGCTCGCTCGATCAATGAACTGACCTGCGGCGTGCTCGACAGTGACCACGCCGTGGGCGGGGATTTGCACCCGATACACCCAGAAAAGGTCGTCACGTAGCTGGCCAGCCTGCGTCACTGGCAGGCCAAAGATGTGACCCATGGTGGGATCACCTTCTACGTCGACATCATCAGTGATGACCCAAACATCGTTCCCGTCGAGGATCAGATCGCCGCTGCTCGTGGCCACGATCTCTGTGGCCCCATCAGAGCCGAGATTGGTCTCCACGCGCAGCTCGATCTCAACGGGCTCTCCCCGAAGGTTGTAGATCACCTCGGTGAAGGCGCAGCCTTGCCCTGGCGACGCCACCCTCAGTCGCCGCGCCACCCAGACATCTCCTGTCGCCATGGGCACTGGACCAAGGCTCACCTGTTGTCGCTGCGCATCGAGCGCCACAGCCCCTTGCTCAGGGAACGCTTCGCCTTCGACGACGAGCACCAGCCCCCCGTCATAGGCATCTTGAGTGCCATTGTTGATGCTGCCTTGAGCGGTGACATCCCAAAGGAACTCTGCACCATCAGTGAGCTCGACGGGCACGCCGACGAGAGGCAGATCGTCCTGGGCGCTCAAGGGGTTGGTCTGATCGAGGTGTACTTCCTCGAAGTCGGTGCGACCCCCGAAATCACTGTCAGGCTCCAACACATCGGTGCCCAGCTGTACTTCGACGCTGTCGTTCAAGCCATCGAGATCAGAGTCGGTATTGAGCGGGTCTGCGCCCATGCGCACCTCCTCGGCATCTTCGAGGCCGTCGGCGTCAGAGTCATCATTGTTGACATCAGTCCCAAGGGCCAGCTCTTCCAGATTGCTCAGACCATCTGCGTCCGCATCTGCTGCCCCATCAGGCGTGAGCGGATCGAGCCCCGCCTGCACCTCGAAGCCGTCAGGCATGCCGTCTCCGTCAGAGTCTCCGTCTTCAGGATCGGTGCCCAGCATGCGCTCCACGTCATCCGCGAGCCCGTCGAGATCTGAGTCGATCTGCAGAGCGAAGTTCACCACCTGCCGCTGGTCCTCTGGCGTCAGGCTACGCAGGCCTCGGGGACCTTCAAGGCTTGGTATCTCATCGACCCAACGCCCCTCAAGTGCCCTGCTCTGGCCCTGTCGTGCGAAGTGCAACACGATCACCCGCGACTCTGCAGGCACCTCGACCTCGTAGCGCACCTCGATGTCGTCGCCATCGAGGGCCCACTGGCCAGCCACCCCCCCCTCGCCCCAGCCCAGATGGAGCAGCGTCGGGTCAGAGCCAGTGGGATCGGCGTCATCGGTGAGCAGCCATCGATCGGCCTCAGTGAGTGTGCCCAAGGGCCGCTCGCTCGTACGGATCAACTCCGTGTTGTCGTCAGAGCCGAGGTTGCCGAACACCCTCACCTGCACACCTCGAGGCCTCGGTCCGGGGTTGTCGAGGATCTCCATGTAGCGGACGAAATCATCATCCTCAGGCACATAGATCGACCGGCTCACTTCGAGACCAGCCATAGGCGTCGGCCCCAAGAGCAGCTGCCGCCGACTGCCGTCGAAGCGAGGCCCATCAAGGGGTGGAAACAGGGCCCCGCCCACGCTGAGTCGGAATGCGTTGTCAAAGGCATCTCGAGTGCCGTCTCCGATGGCGCCTCCGGGCTGTACATCCCACCGAAACCCGCCTCCGTCGGTCCAGATGAACGGCAGCGTCACCGGGCCGAGATCGTCATCAGGGTTCAGAGGGTCTGTGCCTTCGGCGAGCTCGTCTCCGTCACCCTGCCCACCGCCGTCGGAATCGGCGAGCAGGGGGCTGGTGAACACCTCGTCGACCTCTTCTCCGTCGAGCAACCCGTCGCCATCCGTGTCGGCGTTCTCGGGATCTGTGCCCAGCCGAAGCTCTCTCATGTCGGTGAGGCCGTCACCATCGCGGTCGGCGCTCGCCGGCTCGAAGCGGGTGACGGTCAAGCTCACCTGCGTGCTGTTCCCAGGTGGATCCACTGCGATGATGTCGATCGTATTCTCACCGAGAGCCAGCGGCACAGGATCAGAAGAGAATCTCCCCGCGTCGAGCGCCACAGGCTGCCCATCGACCATGACGCTCGCGGTCTGATCGTCCACCTCGCCGAGGACGACGACGCTCTCTGCATCCACCTCTGCGCCATCAGCAGGTGACTCGACGCGCAGAGTGGGCGCCGCAGTGTCCAATACAACGATCACTTCCGTCTGGCCTCGGCGACCATCGGTGGCGACAGCCTCGGCAAAGATCGAGTTTTCGCCCTCGAGAAGTGGTACCTGCGCCGACCACTCACCACGCTCGAGGATGGCCAGACGACCATTCACTCTCACCGCCTCGGCTGCCACGTCGACGGTGCCCTCGACCTCCACCGCCATGGTGTTCACGATCGCACCTGCGCTGGGACGCTCAATGGAGATCTGCACAGGTAGGGCTGCATCGAAGATGGCTGGGCCAACATCGGGCTCGGGCAAGGATGTATCTGACGCGGTGGCGTCCTGAAGGCCAGCATCGACGATGCCATTGTCCGGTGTGTCACCGTCTGCCGCCCCTCGCCCGGTGGTGGCATCGCCGGACATCTCGGCGTCTGAAGACTCTGACGTAGACTCGCTGCGCTCGATACAGCCAGTGCTCAGCAACGCCAGCAACGACCACCAGATGATTTTCTGCGCCATCGAGATCTCCACAACTTCACCCATGGCCCAGTTAAACGTACCTGCCCTCCCCAAATCATTGGGAAACAGACATGTCTTGTAAGACACCCCCGTAAAGAAGGTAGAGCCACCTGAACATACAGCACGACGGGTTGCCTGGAGCGGTACTGCTCAAGTCGGTGCAGGCAGTGCTCGTGTATCGTTCTTGCGCTCGGCGACGAGCGCCTGAGCAGCCTGTGGCCATGTTCTGTGTACGAACTCGAACCCCTCTTCGAGCAGCCGTCCAGGCACGACTCGACGGCTCTTGCGCACCAGTTCGGTGTCCGTGCGCATGCACCATGCGCCGATGGCCACCATCCATCCCATGGCCGGCAAGCCCACAGGTGTACCCCAGGCAACTCTCAACTCTTTTGCGAAATCACGTTGAGGCAGCGGCTCCGGAGCACAGAGGTTGATCGCCCCCGTGACCTTGGGGTGGTCGATGCACCACTGCACCGCTCTGACGAAATCATCACCGTGGATCCACGACACGAACTGTTTGCCCCCAGCGATGGCGCCGCCGAGGCCCAGACGGGTCAGGTTGACCAGTACATCGAAGACTCCGCCGCGATCAGCGCTCATCACCATGGCTGCCCGTAGAGCCACCTTGCGGGTGTGGGGCGTCTCAGCCTCGGCGAGGGTGCGCTCCCAGGCCTGGGCCACCCAGATGCTGCTGGCCCACCACGCAGGGGCATCGGGCTCCTCACCGCCGATGATGCCCGTGGCCTCGTCGTTGGGGGCATCATGGCGATGGGCGTAGATCGTCGCCGTGCTCATCTGCAACCACACCCCTGGGGGGCGCTCGGCGATGGCGATGGCTTCTCCGACGGCTCGGGTGCTGTTCACCCGCGAGGTCATCATCTGCTGACGGTTCTTTGCCGTGGGCCTGCAGTTCACCGTACGACCTGCGAGGTTGATCACCACGTCAGCGCCGTCGATTTCATCGGACCATGCGCCCAGCGCTCTGCCATCCCATTCCACGCCACGGGCGCCTTCGGGGGCGTGCCCTCGACGGCTCAGCACCACCACCTCGTCGCCGCGGGCCACAAAGTGTCGGGTCAGCAGTGCGCCGAGCTGACCGCTGCCTCCAGGGATGATGATCTTCATGATGTACTCCTGCGCTCCTTATTTATGGTAAACATGTTTACCACAATCGTAAGACGCACCATGAGCGATAAAGTTCTGAAGAAAGAAGACCCACCTCGTAGAAAGCGTGGGCGCCCGGAGGGCCGAACAGCTGCAGGGGCCGCCACCCGGGCCCGGCTGTTCGACGAAGCCTGTGTCATGCTCGCAGAAGTCGGATATGCCGGCATGACCTTGCGGGCCCTCGCCGAGCGTGCAGAGCTGAGCGCAGGGGCGGTGTACAAGCACTTCCCCAACAAAGCCGCCATCGTGCTGGCGCTCTACGAAGATTTGTCTCGTCGGTTTGCCGAAGAGGTGAGCCTGCCCTCAGGGCCATGGCGCCTCCGCTTCGAAGCAGCGCTCGACAGCAGCATCAGCACCCTCGCGCCGCATCGAGACACCCTCGCGGAGCTGGTGCCGGTGCTGGTCGGAGATCGCGCTCAAGGGCTCTTTGCCGAGGGGACCGCCTTTGCCCGAGCGCGTGTGGAGGGTGTGTTCTTGGACGTCGCTCGACACGGGCGGCCGAAGCCATCGAACCCCGACGCCCTCGGCCGGGTACTCTACACCGTACATCTGGCGGTGATTTTGTTCTGGCTGCTCGATCGCAGCCCCGCCCAGAGAGCCACTGACGAGCTGAGAGCGTTGCTCGCCCAGGCTCTGCCACCGGCTGCACTCGCCCTGCGTGTACCGGGCGCCAGCCGAGTGCTCAGCCGGCTCTCTCGGCTCATCGAAGAGGGGCTCCTGGGACTCTCAGGGACGCCCTGAGGATCACAGCGTCTCAAGAGCGTTATGCGGAAGAAACTGACGGAGCAGGCGAAGAACATCGGCGAGAGGTCGAAGGAAGAAAGCACAGGCGATACCAAAGTATCGTCGAGCATTTCTGAGTTCGAGATCTCGTCGATGGGCAAGTCTGGTGTGGCAGGTTATTCCGTATAACGCTCTAGAACCATCATCGCAGCTTCGATGATGCTGTCGCGGCCTTGGGCCACAGCTTCGAGATCGAGGCTCATCTGCACATCAGGCTCGATGCCCTGCTCGGTGGAGTCGCCTCGCCGATCGGTGAGCCTGCGCACCGGCAAACGCATCAGCCAGCCATTGGGCAGTTCGAACCATGCCGTGCTGCCACCGCCGCCCCCAGTGCGCTCGCCCACGAGCACAGTCTGCTCGCGCTCGGCGAAGTTGAAGGCCAGCAAGTTGGCCCCGCTGTAGGTGCGCCCGTCGACAAGCACCGCCAGTGGCCCTGTGTAGCGGCGGCCACCAGACGGTGAGACCCCCTGGAGTTCGGGATCGCTGAGCGCGTCGTGCTCAGGGCCGTTCTTGATCTCGATGCGCCACCCCGCCACCGCAGCGTCGATGAAGCGGCCCAGCCATGCATTGGCGATCTCGAGCTCCCCACCCCCGTTGGCCCTCAGATCGAGGATCAAGCCGTCGACATCAGAGAAGCCTTCGAAGATGAGATCGATCGTCTCCGCGCTGGGCATACTCTCCAGGTGAGCGATGCGCAGATAGCCCAGATCGCCGAGGCGACCGTACTCTACAGCTCCGATCCGGGAGAACTCGAACCCCAGGATGTGCCGATGTACGAGATCTGCGTCGTACTGTGGCGCCCTCGCCTCGAACCACGCAGGCACCCACGAGACGGCAAAGGGGGTGATCACGTTGATGTGCGCATCTTCCAAGGTGGACAGCATGTCGGTGAGCACGGTGTAGAGCGCCTGCTCATCCGCGGCATCGCCGCCTGCAGACTCGAGTTGCCGGAGGCTCTCGGCCTTGACGCTCTGCCAATCGACGGATTTGTCGGGGAACAGGGCATAGCGCGTATCGATCAGCGACCAAGCATGCTCGATCATAGCAGAAGGCGTGCTCGACGGATCTCCGCCGACGCATCCGACGAGCGCCACCATCAACCACAGCATCAACGCCCGCATCACCACAGCCTCCAATATGCGCTCAACGTCAGAGCCAGCCCTGCATCCACAGCCTCGTGTCGCTCGGTGACGCGCCGCACCCATCCACCCACTTCGAGGCGCAGATCACCGCCTTTCGGGCGTATCCAGAGACAGGATACGTCGAAGGTGACGGCCTGTACGTTGTGGGGGGCAGCGAGGAAGAACTCTTCCCCACTGACGTCGAGCCTCTGAGTGGCGCTCGCGTAGCCGGGGCGGCCCAGGACCCCGAGCACGGGGGCTGCCGCTCGGGCCTCGAACCACAGCGCGTGGGTGCCGAGGGTCATGGGCATGCGCCCGCCGACGCCCGGCCCCAGGCTGGACAACACGAACCAGCTGTCGGTGTCCACCAGGGTGCGAGTGCCAAAGCCTGTCTGCCAGCTGCCGCCGACAAAGAGATCTACGTGCTCTCCGTGCATCACCCTCGGCGCGTAGAACCACTTCAGATCAAACTGACGCCATGACCAGTTGCCTTCTGCGCCCTCGATCCAGTGGGCACCCAGGCGGTCGATATTCTCCGGGTCGAATGCATCCAGGGCAAAGCCAAGCTGTAGAGACCAGCCACCATGACTCAGCGGGCTGAGCTGCTGATCGCGAAACTCGGTGTAGATGAGCGAGGGCGTGACCGCGAGGCTCTGCCAGGTCTCGGAGCCTTTATCTTCAAGCGGCTCTTCAGGGGAGGCCATGGATGGCGGCTCGGACTGTCCTCTAGCAGACGCCGGCGGCCACACAGCACCGAGCATGATCAATGACAGGAGAAATGATGTTGAAGTCCGTACTGTTTCCACTCTGACTCACACCGCTTTGACCATGCTCTATGCATGATCAGGCGTCGGTGTATCATACCCGCTCGCAATCGGGCCACCGACCCACCTGAGGAGGCGTGATGGTCGATCTTACAGCAGCGTTGAGTGACTACTCAGAGTGGTACAGGTATGCCTACCTGCCCATCTTGATGGAGGAAATGGGTTACCTCGATCTTGAGCCTGAAGAGCTCGAAGAGGAGCTCGCTCACTGGCTGCCTCCGCTGACCACTCAGGGGACGCCGACAACCGAGCAACGCGCGCAGGTCGAGGCACAGGTTGGGGTGATCCCCGACGAATTCTGGAATTTCTAGCTCACCGTAACCCCTGGCATGTGGCACTCAGGCAACGAAGATGATCTGGCTCCGCTGGAGTGGCTCTCCCTGCCTGACGCCCTCCAAGCCCGACAGCGCTTCTTGTCGCGGATGACGCCCACGCTCCGAGCCGAGCAGCGGCGAGATGAAGCGCTCAATCTCGAGTGTTTGTTGCCCATCGCCACACGAGACGCTCAACGCAGTCACTCTGTGCTGCTCGATCTCTCAACTACGGGATCAGGGCGCATCTTCATCTGGCACCACGATGGGCAGGCACGCTTCGGAGACCCCTTCGCCCCCTCGATCACCGCCTTCGTGAGGATGTGGCTCGCTCAGTCAATGGGGCGTGACCCTCGATCGCTGGAGTGATGGCCTTTGTCATGGGATACAGGGAAAGTGAACGTACCTCGACCTGCTTTCCTTCTGTGGAGGCGGTCCGTTACTCTGATGCCTCTCTCGGAGGTGGCCTGTGAGATTTGTCGAGTGTGCCCGTGTGGCGCTGTGCCTTGCCCTCGTCGCTGGCTGTGACGACGGCAACGACACCACCGAACCATCCCAGATGGCGCCGGATGCCGATCTGCTCTCCCCAGCCGATCGCACACCCTCGTCGGACGAGCCAGCCCCCAATCGGGAGCCCACCCCTTATGTGCCCGACATCGACGACGAGGCGATCCCCGCAGCCCTCGAAGACGAGGCCCTCGCCGATGCCCTGACCGAGTACGTGCCTGCGGTGCTCACCCTCGATCTGTCATCTGTGCCAGAGCGTCTCGCAGGCTTGATCGATCTCACGGCCCCCGAGTGCCCAGGCGGTCAGCAATACGAGACCGAAGAGGGCTATGTCATCGTCGCCGAAAACGAGTGCACCCACAGCTCCGGGGTGCGGTTCGAAGGCTACCTGCGCCTGGCCATGCTCGATTACACCGGCGACGAAGGTCAGAGGGTGACGGGCTTCAACATCGAGAGCGGCTCGGTGCGCATCGACACGCCAGACGGCCGCAGCTTCGAGGCGGGGGGCTACCTCGACGTGCGCCACGAGCGACAGAGTGACGGAGAGGTCTGGGGCACTTACACCCAGGGCTCGGTGCGCTTCGACGACGAGACCGCCGGTGACAACCTCTGGCTCAGCGGGGCCATGAGCGGCCGCATCGAACGCTACATCTACCGCCACGAGAGCGGAGAGATGGTCATGGGGGCCTCGGTGGCCACAGCCATCGAGGTCGGCCCTGATGGAGGTGCCATCAGCGCGATCTCCATCGACGATCTTGAGCTCAACACCTGGCTCTGCGCCGAGGAGCCCATCGGCACGCTCTCTGTTCGAGAGGCTGAAGGGGTGTGGCACGACGTACACTATGACGGCTTCGACCCTGAAGAAGAGGCGCCCCTCGCCTGTGATGGCTGTGGCCGGCACCTCGTCGGTGGCATGTCGGACGATCAACTGTGTGAAGGTGAGCAGTGGCTGCAGGCGATCAGGGCGAGCCTGCCAGAGTAAGCCAACCGCTGGATGACAGTCGGTACACGTGCGTCACTGCCCGGCGGGTCCCATGAAGATTTCGATGGGCATCAAGTAGCTGTACAGCTCGTCGAAGACCTCAGCAGGCTGGGCGTACACGAAGCCCTGCGCCAACCCGTCGCAATGCTCGCTGAGGCCACCGAGGGTGATCGAGTAGACGCGGGGCTCGAACTCGAACTCGATGAACGATTCTGCTGCGCGGCTCTCGACGTCGAGCCCCGAGGCAACCAGGCCTGCCTCCAATGTGCACGCCTTCACGGTCATCTCTTTGTCCCGATACACGTCAGTGTCTCTGAACACACCGGCGAGTACCTCGTTCTCGAAACGACTGTTCGGACAGTTCGAAGAGAACGACGCGCCGTCCTCTTCTGCATCGAGGAAGATGCGATGTGGCCCCTCGCTTCTCAAGCTCAACAAGGTGATCTTGTCAGCTGAGGCGTTGATCTCCCCGATCAAGAAGCGCTGGCCTTCTTCGAAATTGATCTCCCGTGCGCCCAGACTGATCTCCGCCGTGTGATCCTGCGTGAAGGTGGCGACACATTGGGATGACCACGTGTCCGTCACTTCCCCGAGAGAGAAGCCTCCACCCCCAGAACCACCTCCAGAGTCGTCGTCGCCACCACACGCCACCATCTGAGTGGCGATCAGCATGCCCAAAACCCAGGTGCTCTTCTTCTGGCTCATGTGCTTGTACATCGTGCGCTCCCGTCCCATGTATGTTCGCTGTGTATTTGAGTCTGCATCGCAACGCCTCAGCCTCAAGGGATATTCACACGGACACCGCCTGTGGCCTCGCGGCTCGCCCCAAAAACAATTGAACATTCGTTCAGACAAACCTTTTCATTCGCCCATCCCCTCGACATTCCTGGGCCCTTTTCGAATTCGTGCAGATTCTCCCTTGCGAGGTCGGTGTAGACGACTAGACTGCCCGCCATACACATCGTCAGACCGTAAACGCACATCGGCAGTGATTGCTGATCCAACAAGGTGGAGGCTTGAAAATGGGCGAAGCGCTGAGGTTGCCTGCAGAAGCTCGTTACCCCGAAGAGTTCGCTGCTCTCGACGCGAACGATAAAGATCCCAAGCCCGAGAACTGGCGGTTCTCTCCCCGCGCCGTCGAGACCTTCATCCTCGGCAGCCAGGGTCAGCCCCTCTCCTACGAGACCGAAGACGGCGAGACCAAAGAGGTGGTCATCAGCAAGAAGTTCTTCGGCGACGACATCCTGGTTCAGCGCAGCATCGTCACCCTGGCTTCGGACCGCGGCCTGCTGCTCATCGGCGAGCCCGGCACCGCCAAGAGCTGGCTGAGTGAGCACATCACCGCCGCCGTGAGCGGCAACAGCCTGCTCACCGTGCAGGGCACCGCGGGCCTCACCGAAGACCAGATCAAGTACAGCTGGAACTACGCCCTGTTGCTCGCCGAGGGCCCTTCCCCCAAGGCCCTGGTCCCCGCCCCGCTCTACGTGGGCATGAAACACGGCCGCATCGTGCGCTTTGAGGAGATCACCCGCGCCCCTCACGAGGTGCAGGACACCCTGCTCACCTGCCTGAGCGACAAGGTGCTCGTGATCCCCGAGCTCGCCGGTGACGACGGCTACCTGCTCGCCAAGCGCGGCTTCAACATCATCGGCACCGCCAACACCCGCGATCGCGGCGTGAACGAGATGTCGAGCGCCCTGAAGCGCCGCTTCAACTTCGAGACCATCGCCCCGGTGGACGATCTCAACGAGGAGATCCGCATCGTGAAGGGCCAGGTGAGCGGCCTGCTCAAGGGCGCCGACTCGGCAGACGTGAAGCTCGGCGACGACATCCTCGAGCTCATCGTCACCACCTTCCACGAGATCCGCGAGGGTCGCACCACCGAGGGCGTGAAGGTGGACAAGGCCAGCAGCGTGATGTCCACCGCCGAGGCGGTCTCCGTGGGCTTCCACAGCAGCCTCTACAGCAAGTTCTTCGACGAGAAGGTGGTGAAGCCCGAGCACGTGGCCATCAACATGGCCGGCGCCGTGGTGAAGGACAACGCCGACGATCTCAAGGTGTTGCGCAACTACTGGGAGGTGGCCGTGAAGCCCCGAGCCCAGAAGGACGTGGGCCTCTGGAAGGCCTTCTACAAAGCCCGCAAGTACCTCAAGGTTTGAGGCCGCGGAGAGGTCTGCCCCCGCCGTCTCGCCTGCCCTCGTAGCCACTGGCGTCGTGCCGCGCGCGTTTCGGTCCGCACACCTCACCTCGTCCCGACGCAGGCAGGGGCGCCAGCTGGTGCGCCCTTCATCCTCATTTGCGCACACCCTAACCCACCGAGGGGAACGTCATGGCCGCCCGCAAAAAGAAGGAGCTCACGCCTCAACAGGGGGTGGAGAAAGTCCTCGCGGAGCGGGAGAAGAACCGCGTCATCTATTTTCCGGTGCGGCACTTCAGCCCCGTCTGCGCATGGCAGCTCAAGCAACTGATCCACGAGGTTCAGCCCGTGGGGGTGCTCGTCGAGGGCCCCGAAGACGCCACTGAGCTCATCGAGTACATGGTGCACGCCGACACCCGGCCGCCCTTCACCATCTTCTCGTCCTACGTCGACAAGAAGAACATGTTCGGCCTCAACGGCACGCTGAGCCCCAGCGTGGACGTGCCCGCCCGCTACCGGGGCTGGTGGCCCATGACCGAGTACTGTCCCGAGTACGTGGCCCTCAAAGAGGGCGCCGCCGTGGGGGCCAAGCTCAGCTTCATCGACATCCCCCTCTCGGGCACGATCCCCTTCAACCACGTGCCCCGACAGAACATCAATCAGGTCGTTGAAGATCGCCACCTGGCGGAGAACGCCTTCTTCGACGCCCTGAGCAAGCAGCAGCGGCGGCGGTCTTTCGACGAGTTCTGGAACGCCAACTTCGAGGTGGCGGGCTTCAGCACCGAGACCGAGCAGTTCATGCGGGCGGTGCTGCTCTTCGCGTGGTGCACCCGCTTCGCAGGCATCGATCCGAACGCCGAGAACCCCTTCGAGGCCCTCGAGGCCGACGGCACGCTCGCCCGCGAAGCCCATATGAAGTACTGCATCGACAAGTTCCTCAAGGAGAACCTCGAGGGTACGGTCATCGTGGTCACTGGGGCCTTCCACTCCGTGGCGCTGCCCACCACCAAGAAGAAGAAGGCCAAGTACAAGAAGGACGCCAACCTCGAGACGCTGCTCACCAGCCACTCGTACCACGCCCTGGCCAACCTCTATTCGCTCAACCGGTTGCCCACCTACGGGCAGGTGGTCTGGGATCAAATGGAGGGTCAGGTCGAGAAGCCCTTCGACGCCGCGGCCCTGCAGCTCGCCATCCAGATCATGCGCTCCGCCCGAGATCACGACGAGGGGGTGAGCACCGCCGACGCCGTGGGCACCTACAAGGCGGCCCTCAACCTCGCCACCCTGCGCAAGAACGGTGAGGTCACCCTCGAAGATCTCACCGACGCTGTGCAGATGGGCTACGTGAAGGGCGACCGGCGCATCAAGGGCACGGTCATCGAGAAGTGCACCCAGGAGATCTTGATCGGCACCCGCCTCGGCCGCGTCACCAGCGCCGCCGGTCAGGCGCCGATGATCCGCGACTTCTACGCCCAGTGCCGCGCCTTCAAGCTCGACATCACCGGCGTGAGCAAGGTGGTGCGCTGCGACATCCACAAGCAGGAAGCCCACCGCCTCAAGAGCGCGTTCCTGCATCAGGCCAACCACCTGAGCGTGCCCATGTTCGGGGTGCTCGACTCCGGGGGCTGGAACAGCACCTACTCGCACTACAAGGGCCCTGATCTCGTCACCGGCGAGAACATGCACCTCATCGGCGAGACCTGGGCGGTGCGCTGGCAGGAGAAGGTGGACGATCGTCTGCTCGAGCTGTCCGATCGTGGCTCCAGCGTCGCTGCCGCCGCGGGGGATCTGCTCAAAGAGCAGCTCATCGGCGCCGTGGGCAACGCCGAGGACAGCACCCGGCTGCTGCTCAAATGCGCCCAGATGATGCTGCTCGATCTCTTCGACGACGTGCTCGACGCCGTGGAAGACGCCATCGTCGTCGACGCCGCCTTCGATCACCTCGTGAAGGCCCTGAGCGACTTCGTGGTGCTGCACACCTACCGCGACGCCCTGGCCACCCAGGGCCACACCCGCATGCTCAACACCATCGTCACGCTCTACAACCGGGCGCTGGCGGTGCTGCCGGGCATCGCCAACGCCGACGACAGCGTGGCCAGCGATCAGGCGAAGCTGCTGCTCGACCGGCTGCAGACCCTGGTGCGCATCTCGCTGACCTTCGAGGGCACCGAGCTCGATCGTGGCCATCTCGTGGAGCGCATCCACGAGATGGTGGGCGATCCGGACGGCTCCCCCGTCTTGCGTGGGGCGGGCTTCGGCATCCTGTTCTCCTTCGGTGCCACCCGGGAGAAGGTGGTGACCCGCGAGCTGAGCGGCTACCTCATGGGGCCCCCTCAGCGGGTGGTGCAGGCAGGGGCCTTCCTCGAGGGCCTGTTCATGAGCTCGAAGAGCATCTTCATGGGCAGCCCCCGCCTGCTGCGGGCCATCAACCGGGTACTCGCGGAGCTCGACTGGGACACGTTCCGTATCCTGCTCCCCGATCTGCGTCGCGCCTTCACCCAGTTCATCCCCAGCGAGATTGACAAGATCTCGGTGAAGGTGAGCGAGGAGATCGGCCTCGACGAGGCGCCCTCACCAGACGAGCCGGTGCCCGAGGCGCTGCAGCGCGTGAGCGCTCAGGCCGACGCCCGGGTCACCGCCCTGCTCGAGCAGTGGATCTGAGGGGGTCGTCGTGAGTGATCCGAACACAGTCTCTCCATTTGAAGAGCTGCCGGCAGAGCTGAGCCCTGAGGGCACCGACGAGGGTCAAGTAGAGCAGGCGCTGCGCTGGCGTTTGATCCTCGGCGGCTTCTCTGACGAGCGTCTTGGGTACAACCGCCTTCAGGGCGCCGTGGGCCCCGGCGACAGCTCGCTCCAGGCGGGCCTCGACGGCGAGCCTGGCGCCGGGGGCGTGCCCTCTGATCTCAGCGGCATGCTCGATCAGGCCCAGACCATGGACAAGACCCTGTCGTACATCTACGACCGGGAGCAGGCCAAGCGGTCACACCGTCAGGCCGGTGGCGGCGGCGGCAAGGGCATGAGCGTGCCCATGTGGCTCAAGGGGGTGCGCAACCTGTTCCCTCGAGAGGCCCAGGAGGTCATGGAGCAAGACGCTCTGGCCCGCTATGGCCTCACCGAGCTGGTCACCGATCCTGACATTTTGAAGAAGATGGAGCCCAGCGAAGAGCTGCTGAAGACCATTCTGCAGTTCAAGCACATGATGAAGGGCCCAGTGCTCGACGAAGCGCGGCGCATCGTCAACGAGGTCGTGGCTCAGATCGCCGACAAGATCATGAACGAGTGCCGCTCGGCTCTGCACGGGGCCACCGATCCCGAGCAGCTGCCGCCTCTGCGCACGTTCAACAACACCGACTGGCGCAAGACGATCCAGCGCAACCTCAAGAACTGGGACGCAGAGCGCGAGCGCCTCATCGCCGATCGCATCTTCTACAAGCACAAGCAGCGCAAGAAGCACAGCTGGAACATCATCGTCGCCGTGGACCAGTCGGGCTCGATGACCGAGAGCCTGATCCACAGCAGCATCATGGCGGCCATCTTCACCACGTTGCCCGCCGTCGATGTGCACCTCGTCTTGTGGGATCACCGCTTCGTCGACATGTCGGCCATCGCCAGCGATCCGCTCGAGGTGCTGATGACCAGCCAGATGGGCGGCGGCACGCAGATGCTGCCGGCCATGCAGTACAGCGCCAGCCTGATCACCGAGCCCGAGCGCACCATCTTCGTGCTCATCAGCGACTGGTACATCTGGGGTGAGCAGAAACAGTGCCTCGCCCTGGCCCACGAGCTTCACGAGGCCGGAGTCATCGGCATCGGCCTCTCGGCCCTCGACGCCGACGCTCGCCCCATCTACGACGAAGGCTTTGCCAAGCAGCTCGCAGGCTGTGGGTGGTTCGTCGCCGCCCTCACCCCGAAGAAGCTGGCAGAGCACATCGCCAAGATCATCGCTTAACCCGGGAGACCACCATGGCTGAGACTCCAGCAGAAACCACCGCGGCAGAAGCGCCGGTCAAGCTCCCGAAGACCGTCCGGGACAAGATGGCCCGGATGAAGGTGGCCTTCGACAAGATCGATCGCTTGCTGTACCGCCTTGGGCAGCAGGGGCTGCAGCGCATGAGCGCCTCGAGCGCTACAGAACTGCAAGCCCTGCAGCAGACGGCCCACAACGCCGCCCTGATCACCATCGAGCGCCAGATCGAGATCCTCGCCACCCACGTGCAGCGGTATCTCGACAAAGATCCCTTGTTCACCCTCGACGCCTATATGTCGACGATCAACAAGATCTGGCTGCTCAACAAGCAGGCTCGCGCCCTCTTCGAGACCGGGGCCCTGCCCGACCAGATGATCGACGTCATCGGTGAGACGCGTCGTAGCTACACCATGCTCGACGAAGACATCACCCTGCAGCCCCTCGGGGCCTCGGGATGGGTCACCGACACCGACTTCGTGGGCATCACGCTGTACTTCTATGTCGACGGCAAAGGCGAGATCTACGAGGCCTCGTCGTGCAAGCCCACGATGTACTTCGGCACCAACCCCCGGCGCCTGATGACGCAGCCCATCAGCGACTATGTCTATCAGTCGATCTATGACATGTCCCACGGGGCCTACACCTTCAGGAACGCCAAGATCTCCCGAGACGGCCGGCTGTCGCTGCACAAAGATCTCGAGATCAAAAAGGCGCCCTACATCGGTGGCCGCGCCTACTCTGCCCTGGCGGTGAACAACTGGAAGGAGCTGCTCGAGCGGCTCAAGTCCAAGCAGACCAACCCCGTGGGGGCCAGCGCCGCGTCGCTCGTGTTCATCGAGCCCACGAACTACTGGCCCCTCAACATCGATCAGAAGAACGCCCGGGCCACGGCGGAGCTCGACGACGATCAGGGCGCCCGGCTGCAAATCGAGGTGCCCCTGCGGGCCGAGAACAACTTCCTGATCGACAACCTCGAGTTCATGCTCGGGCCCAAGGGCAAGAAGGTGCGGCCCAACGCCATCTTCGGCCGGGCCTGGACCTCTGAAGGCCGCCTCAAGCTGTTCCCGTACACCGCGGTCTACAACCAGGCGGTGGTGGTGAAAGATCACGGCCAGAAGCGGGTGAACGAAGTGCACCTGTCGCTGGAATCCATGAAGAACGTCGGGGGAGTGTAACGTGAGCGAGACACCTCAGAACGAAGAGGCTCAAGGCGAGCAAGAGCTTACGCTGACGCTGAGCGCCCCCACCCTCGAGCCCGAGGTAGAGAGCGCCCTGCAGACCGCCACCGACGAGGCCAACGGCTTCGGCCAGTCCCTCGCCGAGGGCGTGCAGAAGCTCAAGGCCGAGCGCGAAGCCGCCGGCAAGACCGACGAAGGCACTGCAGAGGACATCAGTGAGGTCGGCGTGAGCGGTATGCTGCTCAAGCGGTTCCTCGCCGACACCGAAGAGGCCCTGCGTCAGGTCTTCGTCGCCGGGCTGAGCTACCCCGATCCCGAGCTGCCCGACGAGCTCGTGGCCCTCGCCGAGCGTGCGCGGCGTCACGGCCTGCCTGGGGCCATGGAGCGCCTGCTCCGGCTCAAAGTCTGGGTAGAGGGCATCAACAGCCACCCCGACACCGCCAGCCGTTTCCTCTACACCCAGGGGGCCTGGCAAGAGACGCAGAAGCTGGTGAGCTGGCTGCGGTTGTTCTCCATCGAGTTCGACTTCATGGTCATCGAGAGCAACCTCACCACCGACTCCACCGGCGACGACACCCGCAAGCGCGAGAAGGCCTACCCCACGGCCACCATGCGGGTCTGGCCTCTGGGCATCGAGACCCAGGGCAGCGGCATGATCTTGATCTACGGGCAAGACGCCGAGACCGGCGCCTTCGTGATCTTGAGAGATCAGCTGGCAGAGTTCAAAAGAGACAACCTGTTCCTGGGCAAGTCGATCAGCCGGCTGTTTCAGGAGGCCGTACAGCTCGACGGGGTGCTCAGCAGCCTGATCCGGCTCGAGAACCACCCGGTGGTGAAGCGCAAGAAGGTGCACCTGTTCCGGCCCGCCTTCCGCACCGCCCCCACCCTGTTGGGGGTGGCCGACAACTTTGTGCCCCCTGCCCTGCAGGCCTACGAAGAAGACAAGACCGAAGGCCCCGCCACCCTCACCTCGAAGGTGCTCTACCGCTCGGGCCGTCAGTACTGGGACACCCCCACACCCATCGAGACCTCTGATCTCGTGCGCTTCAACGTCACCAAGCTCCTCGCTCGGGAGCAACAGCGCATGATGGATCTCGACCTTGTGGTACGGCCCCACGAAGACAGTCTGCGTATTTTGAGCCTCACCACCGAGATCGACGGGCGCAGGTTCATCACCCTCGATCCCACGCCGTATCGTCTGAGCACCAACGCCCTGGCGAGCAACGCCAACGAGACCGCCAAGGCCCTCGCCGACGACGGCGCCCCCCCGATGATCGGGGCCCTGCTCCAGGCCACGGCCTACATGTTCGGTGGCGCCAGCGGCAGCGCCAAAGACGATCTGCGTGATCGCCTCAGCGACATCCAGTGCGTGGGCCTCGACGAGTTCTATGGCCTGGGCCTGGCGCGGTTTCTCCTTGGCGCGGAGCCCAGCGATGCCGAGAAAGACGAGATCCTCGAGGTGGCTCGGGCCACCTTCACCATCGCCACCCTGTCGCCGGGCGATCACGTGCCCTTGAAGGCACTGCGCAAGGTGCTCGGGCGCCCGGCGAGCTCCGGCGACGTCGAGCTCGTGGAAGATCTCCACGTCTATCAGGCCCTGTGGCTCGTCGAACAGATCGGCAAGCTGGACGACATCACCAGCGAGCTGGCCGCCCTCAAGAAGCGGTACAGCAAGAAGATCTCCAGCCCCACTCCGGGGCTGGTCTGTGCCCGGGCCCTCACCACGGCCTTCGCCGGCCGCGCCAAGGATCCCGACAAGGCCATGGAGACCGCCCTGACCTTCCTCAACGGTCACTTGGGCGATCTCGGCCACACCCGCACCGGGCGTCGTCGCCGCAGCCGCACCACCATGGCCTTCCCCGAGTTGCTCGAGCTGTTCCAGCTCGCCGACACCCGGGCCCAGCTCGAGGGCCTCGACCGGCACGGCTATACCGTGGCCGATCTCAAGCGCGTGGGGGCCACCCTCGACCGCATGAAGCTGGCCCAGATGAGCGTCGACGGCCTGTACGTCTGGCGCACCCTGAAGGCCACCGACGACGCCCCGACCCGCATCGAGTCGGCCATCCGGGCCGCCGAGGCCATGTTGACCATCGCCGCCGCCGGCCTTAAAGACCTCATCATCCTGTGAGCCTGGGGGACGCCATGAGCACCAACATCTACGACACCCTCAGCCACCTCGTGGCCTGGACCGCCCCCCCTGAGCACGCCGTGCTCAGCCTCTACCTCGACATCTCTGCGCGGTCGGGGGTGGAGGCGGCGGTGGACTATGCCCGCAACGCCTGGCCCGACGCCGTGGCTCAGGCCAGCGCCCGCAGCCACTCCACCCACGCCGCCGAGGCTCTCGACGCCTTGAGCGAGCAGGTCGAGGTCTTCCTCGAGCAGGAGCTCGAGGACATCGTGCAGGCAGCCCGCGACAAAGACTACGATGGCCTCGCTGTGTTCCTCTGCCCCGAGCCGCAGCTCCGGCAGATCGTGCAGCTGCGCTTCGGCTTCGAAGATCAGCTGCTCATCGGCCGCGATCCGTTCTTGCGACAGCTGCTCTACATCGCCGAAGAGTACGAGCGCTCGGTGTGTGCCCTCGTGGGCTACCCCGACGCCGATACCGCCCTGTTGTGCGAGCTGCACGTGGGCGATGTGGTGCAGGTGCACGAGGTCAAGGCCAGCCAGCGGCGCGATCTCTCCAGTGAGCTCAACGCCCACGTGAGCCGCATGATCCGCGAAGATCCGCAGCTGCACGTCATCTTGATGGGCAACGCCGAGGCCCGTAAGGCTGCAGAAGACGTCTTCAGCCGCGACGTGCTCGATCGCATCATCGATCGCATCGAGCCTGTGGACGAGATGGGTCACGCCATCGGGGATTCTGGTCAGGCCGTAGGCCCTGAGAGCGAGGGGTTCCTCCGGGCCATGCACCGCAGCCTGCAGGCCTACGAGCGCCGGGCCGAGGCCCAGGGCGTCGCCCGCATCCTGGCGCTGCGCTCGAACCCCGAGAAAGCGGCCATTGGTCTGCCCGCCACCCTCGCAGCCATCAACAAGGGCAAGCTCAAAGTTCTGTACATTTTGCAGGATTACGAGGGCTACGGCTGGCTGTGCGACGCTTGCGACACCCTCGGGGCCCATCAGCCGCCTCCAGCGTGTACAGCTTGCGGCGCCACGGTGGCCAGTGTACCTCTCGAAGAGCACATTCTCGATCAGGCCGCGGCCTGTGGTGCTGAGATCGACACCGTAAAAGACAGCGTCGCCCTCGCGGAGATCGGGGGCGTCGGGGCCCTGCTCGATGACCCATAAACCCGCTGATGCTTCAGCACCCGATGAGCCCGCACCACCGACGCTGACCTGGCCTCAGGTCCTCAGCGAGCTCGCCCGTACAGGCCGCGTCGAGGGTGCGATCATCACCCGGGCTCTGCCCCGCCCTGATCTCTCTGACGAAGAGACCGCCACCCGCTCCATGCGAGGGCCCAAGGCCGGCCTCACACCTCAACCCGCAGCAGGCAGCGCTCAAAGCCCCGACACCTCTGCCGAGGCCTCGGAGCCTGCTCAAGGGCCACGGCATCGCTCCAAAAAAGCCCGCCGTGCCGCAGCGGATAAGGCACGACACGCCGCCGAGACTGAAGAGAAGAAAGCCCTCAAGGCCGCCCAACATCCCGAGCCCCCCCCAGGACCACCGCAGTTCAACCGTCCGGCGGTGCTCAAGCGGTGCGTCATCGAAGGGGTCGCCGACTTCTCGGGGCTCACCTTTGAGCACGACATCGACTTCGACGGGTGTCACTTCAAGAACAAGGTGCACTTCAAAGGGTGCACCTTCAAAGGGCAGGCGCTGTTTCGGCGGGTCACCTTCGACCAGGGCGCCGACTTCATCGGCGGCGTCTTCGAGAACAACGTGCACTTCAACAGCGCGAAGTTCAAACGCTATGGCGCCTTCCAGCAGACCCACTTCAAAGGCCGGGTGGTCATCTCCCAGGCCGTGTTCTCCACCGGCGCCAACTTCATCGAGGCCACCTTCGACGCCAAGGCGAGCTTCAATGGCATCCAGTGCGATCACCGCCTGCAGTGCGGCAAGGTGAAGTTCCTCGGGGGCTGCACGTTCAGCGGCGCTCGCCTCGCAGAAGTGGCCGACTTCAACGAGGTCGTCTTCGGGGATGACGGCGCCTTCAAGAGCACCCAGTTCGTCAAACGCGCCCAGTTCAAGAAGGCTGTCTTCAAAAAGGGCGCTCAGTTCCGCGGGGCCCAGAGTCAGGGCGACGCGGTCTTTGAGAAGACCCGCTTCGAGGGCGTGATCGATCTCGTGTCGATGCACAGCGAGCGCAACGTCACCTTCGAGGGGGCCGAGTTCGGTGACGAGGCTTTCTTCGCCATCCACCACGCCCACTTCAGGCGGCTGCTGATTCGCCGCGAGCAGATCGAGGGCCGACTGGAGAGCGTGCGCACAGGTGACTTCGAAACCGCCCGCCGCGAGTTCGGCCTGCTCAAGAACTGCTGGCGGGACAACAGCGACTACACCCAGGAGGACTGGGCCTATCTGATGGAGAAGCGGATGGAGCGGCTCAAGCTGCCCACCGATACCCCCATGCAGATGGTCCGGCGAGCGATGAACTGGTTGTTCCTCGATCTCGCCTGCGGCTATGGCACCAAACCGAAGAGCATCGCCCTCACCTCGCTGGGCATCCTCATGGCCTTCGCGGTGCTCTTCTGGGCCAACCCCAGCCAGTTCCAGGGGGGCAAGATCACCCTGGGGCAGAGCATCCAGCTGTCGTTCCGCACCTTCACCAACGCCGAGGTCGACTCGGCTCAGCCTCTCGTGGACACGTGGCTGAATTATCTGATCATGGTGGAGTCGTTCACAGGGGTGTTCGTGATGCTGGTGCTGGTGGTGACCTTCAGCCGGAAGGTGATCCGGTAGAGCGCCGACGCACTCGCCCAACGTGACCTGTGGCCCTGGCCTTGCCAACACCACCCAAGTTGCCTACCGTCCATCCACACATGCACAGATGGGAGAGCGTCCGTGTCGGAGAAGAAGCGTTCCAAGGCATCGCTGGCCATGCCGTTCCTGGTCACCGCGGTCATGGCGCCAAGCGTGAGCACTGCGCAGGACCCCCCTCGACTCAAGCAGCCCATCCGGCGCAACCCACCGCGACCCAGGCCAAAGCCCAAGCCCATCCCAAAGCCCAAGATCGAATCGATCGAGACCGACAGCGGGCGCATCACCCGAAGGCAGAACGGCACATGCTGGCAATCATCCAGCATGAAGTGCCCCGAAGGGGCGCGGTGCAACCCACCACCGCCGCGCCCGGTCACCTGCCCCCCTGAGCTGTCGCTGGGATTGCCCACGCAGATCAAACAGGGTGAGTCCACCATCTGGCGCCTGCCGAACGGCCAGTGCGAGCAGATGTTCAACGTGAAGTGCCCTGAGGGTGCGCTGTGTAACCCACCGCCGCCTCAGCCCGTCACCTGCCCCGATCCGCTGTTGCCGCCACATATGCGCAAGCAACCCGAAGCGCCCAGCAACCAGAAGTTCGCTCCTCCGCCTCCAGGCACCCCTTCGGAGCAGTGACGCATGTCCACGCCGCCCGCCTCCGAGCGTGTGCAGGTGGAGTGGGCCCGGCGGGTCGAAGCCGAGTATCGCTCCAGCGCCATCACCCAACATCTGACCTTGTGGCTCACCCAGATCGGCGCTTCGCCTGATCTGATCCGGGCGGGCCTCGTCATCGCCGAGGACGAGCTCGTACACGCCGAGATGAGCCATCAAGTGCTGCTCAACGCCGGTGGCGCGCTCCCTGGTCCTCTCGATCGCCAGAGCCTCGGGCTCCAGGCCCGTGGTGGCCCCCTCGAGCACGATGTGTTGCGGGTGGTCATCGATGTGTTCTGCCTGGGTGAGACGGTGGCTGTGCCCCTGTTCAGCGCGCTGAGGGCCGAATGCACAGTGCCTTCAGCCCGTGCTTGCCTCGACCGCGTACTCGTCGACGAGGTCCGTCACCGCGCCTTTGGCTGGGATGCACTCACATGGCTCGTCGAAGCGCACCCTCAAGGCGACACATTCCAGAGCCTGGCGGCACGGATACTGCCCGAGTTGCTCACTCGTGTGGCAGGGCATTACAGCGATCGCGGTGAGCCCGCGATGACCGACGACGAATGTGCGTGGGGGTTGATGCATTCGAGCCGGTACGCCGAGATCCTCCAGCGCACATGGCGCCGAGACTATCAGCCACGATTCGCTCAGCTCGGGATAGACGTTACAGATTCGCCAGCTGAAGCTTGAGCGTATAGGCGGTGAGCGCCTCGACCGCTTCGTCCTCCATCGCCGTAAAGTTCACAGCGATGCGATGGGTCGGTGGAGCTGCGACGCCATCGGCTGACTTCTGTTGCTCGGGATCGATGGGTGCCGCCCGTACGAGCCGGCCTGCCACGCGGTAGCGACGGGCGTCACTGCCCACGGCCATCCAGCCGAGGAACACATCCCCAGGCATACCCGGGGGCTCATCCCC
Source organism: Bradymonadia bacterium (assembly GCA_046290225.1). Lineage (GTDB taxonomy): Bacteria > Myxococcota_A > Bradymonadia > UBA7976 > UBA1532 > JBKAGE01. The sequence goes on from JBKAGE010000010.1 coordinate 23,420, forward strand.
TTCGTAGGCATCCTCGAAACACAACCCCGTGACGCTGAAGTTCATCAGCGGATCAGGCGAGCGCCATGTGTCGTCGGGGGCAGGCATGCCCAGCTCCACCCACTGCTCACCGAGCGCTTCGGCCTCAGCATCGTCAGCGGCGATGATCGTATAGGTCAGAGGCACCCCACCCATCAGGCGGGGATAGACCCGCCGCTCGGGCAAGCGCGTGCGACGCTTCCTGATCTCGAACCCGCCGGGCCAGTTCCGAGTCACGTCGCCGGAGTGACGCTCGCCGCCGCCTTTGCGCAGGTTGAGCACGATGCGCGTACCCACCGCCGGAGGCGGCGAGTCTGCCTCGTCGAAGACCACCTCCAGATACTCTCCACGAGATTCCCGGATGCGGCCCGTACTGGTCCGCCAGCCCGGAGTGCCGAGATCGATCACGTCGACTGGCGCCCCCTGGGCCTGTGCATCATCCAACAACAAGGGGAAGGTGATCACGTTATCCACCTTGCCGACCCTCGAGGCACCCCCGAGGGGCCCTCGGTTTGGCCCGCCGTGCACACATGCCCAGAACGAGACACGCGCTCACCTGACGAGCACAGGTTCCAGGTGCAGACAGAAGCGGCGGGCCTCCAGAAGGCCTGCTCATCTTCGATCTGCTCCATCTGACAAGATGGGCTACGGTGTAGATCGGGGTCGGCTTTAAGGGGCAGGCCCAACTGGGTCATGCCGATGCGTCGTGTGGACCCACCCCTCCGGGCTCGATGTGCTCAATGGGCAAAAGCGGCGTGATACCCGTCATCTTCAACGGCGAGGGCCGCGGCGGTGGGCACCAGCGGGTGCACAACGTCGAGCATCACGGCGAGCTCGTCGGTGCTGCGGTGGCCGATGCTGGCCTCGTATGCCCCAGGGTGAGGGCCATGGGGGATCCCCGCAGGGTGATGGGAGATGCTCCCGGGGCCCACGCCCTTGCGAGATGTGAAGTTGCCTCGGCAGTAGAACAAGAACTCGTCTACATCGACTGAGGAGTGTGGGTAGGGGCAAGGGATCGCCTCGGGGTGGAAATCCACGGCTCGGGGCACGAAGCTGCACACCAGCCCCCCGCGGATGGCGAAGGTGCCATGCCACGTGGGCGGCAAATGCACCAAGCCCGCCCGGGGCTGGAAGTTCAGGATCGGGAACGCCCACGGGTACATGGAGCCATCCCAGCCCACCACATCGAGGGGGGCGTGATGGTACAGCTGGCCGTGGAACCGCCCCTGACGCTTCACCACAGTGTGGCGGATGCCCTCATCCAAGGGCCCCACGAAGGTGGGTCGGCGGAAGTCACGGTGGCAGTACGGCGCGTCCATCGTGAGCTGACCCAGGGCGTTGCGCCACTGCTTGAGCAGGCCCAACCCACCGAGGCACTCCATCGACAGCCAGTATTGCTTCACCCCCTCGTCGGGGATCATCCGGTGCAGCAGCCCCTTGGGCACATAGACATAGTCGAAGGCCTCGAAGCGCACGTCACCGAGCACGGTGCGGCACACCCCAGAGCCTTCGAAGATGAAGTACAGCTCGTCAGCATCGCCGTTGACGAAGTACACCGGATCCGCGGCGTCGGGGTGCAGGACCGAGATGACCACGTCGGGGTTGTGCAGCAAAGGCACTCGACAGTCGATGGGGGCGCCACCTGTGGGGGTCATCTTCTGCGACAGATAGTGCCGACGGGCCAGCAAGCGCTCGTCGATCTGCCCTGCGGCGGGCACCGCCCAACCATGACGCGTATGCTCCACCTGCGCTGTGTGGGGCCGGTGGGTGTGGTAGGCGATCGTGTAGCCGCCGTCGAAGCCCTCGCGGGTGATGCACTCTTCGTGACGCAGAGCGCCGTCGGGGCCCCTGAAGGCGATGTGGTGCTTGGCGGGATACTCCCCCGCCGCCATGCGGTCGAGCATCAGAGACGACCCTCGGACCGCTGCTGACGCTCGATGCTCTCGAAGAGGGCGCGGAAGTTCCCGGCGCCGAAGCCGTTGTCACCCTTGCGCTGGATGATCTCGAAGAAGAAGGGGCCCGCCTCCGGGTCGTTGTGCATGCCTGCAGCGTCTTTCAGGAAGATCTGCAGCATGTACTGACGGTTGGCGTCACCATCGACGAGGATCTGCAGCTCGCGCAGGATGGCGTGATCTTCTTCGATCTCTTCGACGCCGATGGTCTTCAAGCGCTCGGGGAGCATGTCGTAGTAGGTGCCCGGCGTGGGCATGAACTGCACACCCCGCTCACGCATCTGCCGCACGGCGGTGATGATGTCGCCCACCACCAGGGCGGTGTGCTGCACCCCGGCGCCGCGGTGATCTTCGGCGAACAGGTTGATCTGGCTGTCCTTGAAGAAGGGTGAGGCGGGCTCGTTGTTGGCGAATTTCACCCCGGAGTGCGGGTCGAACATCACCACCGACTTCAGGCCTGAGCCATGATCCTGCTTCTCGGTCACGTCGACAGTGTGGAACTCCACATCCCAGTACTGCTTGAAGCCGAGCACGTGCTGCATCCACAGCAGGGCGGGCTTCATGGTGGGGAAGTTCGAGGTCACGTGATCGATGTGGGTGAAGCCAAAGCGGTTCTGGCCGCCCTTGGGGGTCTCGTGGGCTACGAAGCCCGGGAACTGAGCCGTGTAACCCTTTCGCTCCACGAAGCGGAAGGTGGTGTCACCGAACGGTGTGGTGATGGAGAAGGTGGCCAGGGTGCCCCCAGCATCTTCGAACCGCTCGATCTCGGTGATGAAGGTGCCGCCACGCTCGTCGAGCAGCTTATAGGCCACCTCAGCGTCTTCCACCTCGAAGATGACGGTGCCTACGCCCTCAGGGTGCTTGCGCAGGAACCGCCACGCCCGGCCGCCCTCGCCGATGGGCTGAATGAGGGTGTAGGTGCAGTCGCCGGCCTGGAACACCACCGCCCGCTGACGGCCTCGCTCGTTCATCTCGGTGCTGCTCTCGCCGATCTCGGCGAAGTCGAGCTGGTCGACGAGCAGATGACGCGTGCGCTCGAGATCGTGCACGTAATAGTTGAGGGCCTCGATGCGCTTGATGCCGAGGGGGGCGAGATCAGCAGTCTGGCTGGACATGGCAGTGACTCCATACGGTCAAACCCCACATGGGTGGGGGTGGGTCGAATATCTCGGATCGGCGTCGCACCATTCACGATGTGTGCCGCCGGTGGGATGCTCGGGCAGGCGTGGGCCGGTGATCAGGCCTTGAGGTCAGGCCTTGGGCTGGGCGTCTGGCTGAGCGTCCGGATGCGCGGCCTCGAAAGCGGGCAGCGCAGACAGCGCGGCGTCCACCCGGGTGAGGGTGGGCATGGTCGTGAGATCGACCCCGAAACGCCGAGCATTATACATCTGTGGCACCAGACACAGATCAGCAAAAGAGACGGTGTCACCGACCAGATACTCTCCGGCGGTGTGCGCCACGGCCTGTTCGAGGGCCTGGAGGCCCCGGCCGATGGCCCAGCGCGCCCACTCCACACGATCGCCGCCGAGCGTGTCGGACACCCGCAGCAACACCGTGAGGTTCTGCACAGGCTGGATGCCGCTGTTCACCATCTCGGCGAGCTGGCGCGCTCTGGCCCGAGTGACAGGATGCTCCGGGAGCAGCGCCTGGCCCCCGCCCACCTGCTCGAGGAACTCGAGGATGGCCACGGACTGCGACAACGTGAAGGCTTCACCGCCGAGGGTGCCCGTGAGCACAGGCACCTGCCCCATGGGGTTCCGAGCGAGGTGCTCGGCAGAGTACTGCTGCCCGCCATCCTTTACGAGGTGCACAGGCACGTTCTCGAAGGGCAGGCCCTTCAAGTGCAGCGCGAGGCGCACCCGCCACGCTGAAGAGCTGCGCCAGTACCCGTAGAGAGTCAGCTCGCCGAGGCCTTGTGGCGCTGTGTCGCTCACGGGGCCACCACGGTCTGCTCGATGACGCCGAACAGGCTGCGGCCCTGGGCATCTTTCATCTCGATGCGCACCCGATCGCCCACCTTCAGGAACTGCGTGGTGGGCTTGCCGTCGGCGATGATCTCCCGCATGCGGCGCTCGGCGAGGCAGGACACGCCGGCGGTCTCGTCGACGTTGGACACAGTGCCGCTGCCGAGGATGGTGCCCGCGGTGAAGGCCCGGGTCTGGGTGATGTGAGCGATGAGATCGTTGAAGGAGAAGTGCATCTCAGGGCCCGCGGCCACGTCACCGGCCACCTCACCGTTGAGCTCGGTGACGAGGTTCAGGTGCACTCGACCACCGGACCAGGACTCGCCGAGCTCGTCGGGGGTGATGGCCAGAGGGGCGAAGCCTGTGGCGGGCTTGCTGGTGAAGAAGCCAAAGCCCTTGGCGAGCTCCGCGGGGATACGGTTGCGCAAGGTGACGTCGTTGCACAGGGTAAGCAGCTTCACGTGCTCGCTGGCGCTCTCCTGAGTCACCCCACGGGGGGTGTCGCCGAGAATGACACAAATCTCCGCCTCGAAGTCGAGGCCCCACTCGGGGTTCACCAGGGGGATGTCGTCGGTGGGGCCCAACAACACGCCGCTGCCGCCCTGGTAGACCAGAGGATCGGTCTCGAGGGTGGCGGGGGGCTCGGCGTTGCGGGCCTTGCGCACCAGCACGATGTGGTTGATGTAGGCCGAGCCGTCCACCCACTCGTAGGCCCGGGGCAGCGGAGCGTGGAACTTGGAGAAGTCCACGGCCTCGCCGGCGATCTCACCAGAGTCGAGCTTCGCAGCGAGGGCCCGGAGGGCGGGCTCGGCGGTGGCCCAGGCGTCGAGGGCGCTCTGCATCGTCGGGGCGATGTCGGTGGCGGGGGTGTAGACCGCGTTGTCTCCACGAACCACCACCAGGGTGCCGTCACGGGTGCCGTCTTTCAAAGTGCCGAGCTTCATCGCGCCTCCATGCCTGAGTGGCGCGCCCACGCTGGGGCGCGCCTGTCATTGATGGGGGCACTTATCACGCGTTTTCAATGGAGAGACAAGACCTGTGGTGCTGGTCAGACCGGACGGTAGACGTACGGATGGCGTGGGGTGGCCAGACGGGCGAGGGCCTCTTGAAGCTCACGACTGCGCCTGCGCTCTTTGCGCAGCGCCTGACGCGCGGCACGCTTCTTCGCCGGGTGCACGTAGCGCAGGCGTCTCTTCAGGCGCTGCTGGCGCAGCTGTGAGTCTCTCAGCTCTTGCTGTAGGTAGAGCCGCTTTGCCAGCCGGCGAGCTTTGATGGCCTTGACGCGATTTCGACGGGCGTGAGTGGGCTTTGCTTGCCGCGCCGCACGCTGCGGACCCACGTCGACGTAGACGTTCACTGGTGCCTCTACCCGCGCTCGGCGGTCAGCGCCTCGGCGGGACCCATCATCGCCCCGTTGAGCGAGGGCAGGGCCAGCGAAGGCGACGCCGGCGAGGGTGATCAGGGCGAGCAGACTGCGAGGGTTGATGCGCTTCATGGGTTCATCTCCTGTCATGCGTAGATGTATTTCTTTGTCGGAGCATCTCTCCGACGACGCCCTGAAGTAGAGCAGCCCGTATGCCAAAGACGGCACCCCAATCATTTCAACCCCTTACCCCAACATGTGCACATCGACGCGTGTGCACTCGTGCAGAGATTGCACACAGGCGCAGCGCACAGGTGAAAAGACTGCACGAGGGCCGCATGGGCAGCGCCTCCAGTGACGCGGGATGGTCTATCCCTGGTCAGGTGGGATCCGTTACGATGCCACCGCTCAACACAGAACAGCTGGCCGGAGCCCCCATGACTCGACCTGCCCGGATGCCCCTGTCTCTCCTCCGAGTGGCCCTCGTGTGTGCCCCCCTCTGTTTGATGGGATGTGACGACGACGAGACCTCTGACCAGAACACCGGCGGAGGCGCTGGTGGCGAAGCGGGTGCAGGGGGCAGCCCCGAAGGTGGCGCCGGGGGTGGCGAGCCGGCGATGTGCATGCCCGACGACACCGTGCGCCGGCCACGGGCGCAGCCCATCGAGTTCGTGGGCCTGTCGATCACCACCCCTATGAGCACCGAAGAGATCGTCGACGTGCTCAGTGGGGTGTACGGCGAAGATGCTCAGGCAGGGCGACTGCACGACGGCCTCGCCCTGCAATCGGGCCTCAGTCTCACTGTAGAAGCCGATGAGCGCACGGCAGGTCAGGTGATCATCCGCCTCGACATGACCGCACCCAAGACCGGGAACGGCCCCACGGAGCGCACCATCTTCCGGGCCCCGGCCTCTCTGGAGTACGGCGAGATCTTCATCGCCACCGTGCAAGCTGCCCTGGCCCGGGCCCACGAGGTCTACGCCGCCGATCCTGTAGACGCGGAGACCTTCTTCCTCGAGCACCGGGTGCACTCGGTGAACGGTGGCTCGCTCATCTTGCGGGTGGATTACGATCCGGCGACGGATCAGAGTAGCTTCACCGTAAAGACCGAGACCCCACCGACCTCGCTGCTCTCAGGCAAGGTGAACGCCCCGGCCTTCACCGGTGACCCTTACGAGACCATCGGCGGCACGGTGTTCTTCGAGCTGGCCCGCGATCAGTTCGACTTCTTCGTGGGACGGGCCTATGGGGTGAGCGCCGGGGCCAACCAGAACTTCAGCGACTTCTACTTGCTGCCCCACAACTGGCTGCGCCTCACGGTGACCCCTATGCTCGAGGACGAGCTCGTCGATGTCGCCTTCGACGTGGTCACCCTCGACGGCAGCCGCGTGCCCTTCGCGCGGGCCCCAGCCTCGTTCCTCGCTGGTGAGCAGTTCGAACAGAACGTGCTGCGCATGGTGGACAACATGATGGCTCAAGAAGAGCTGATGCCGGGCTCTTCGACCCGCTGGACGGTGCCTTTTCATTACGACGATCCCGACGGGGGCGGCCTCGTGAAGGTCATCGCCACTGGCGAGAAGGGCGTATTCCGCATCGCCTACGCTGTGGACGCGCCGAACAACTACCTGCGGCCGGTGGACTTCCTCGGCTACCAGGGTGAGCTCGACCTGCCCGACACCCTCGAGGCCCCGGAGACGAGCTGCGCCGATCTGGGCTCTGAAGACGCCGCCCAGGGGCAGTTCCGCGTCACCTTCGACGCCTCGACCACCATCCGGAACAACGAGAACCTCGACGGTCCTCTGCGAGGCAACATCTACGGCTCGGTCTTCAAGGCCGAAGATGTACGAGGCACAGGGCCCATCGAGGGGGCGCGCTCAGTGGCCTCGTTCCAGTTCGAGGATGTCGACCTGACGGATCCCGACGACCTGCAGGCCTTCGAACTGCCTGAGCGCTTGCTCGCCGGGGAGTATCAGATCCTCGGCTTCATCGACATCGACGGGAACGCTGATCTCGACGATCCGGATCCGGACTCTGGTGATCCGGTGACGGTGCCCATCGGCAGCTACCCTCTGGAGTGCGCGGTGCAGCCGGTGACGGTGGAGTTCGCCATCCCTCGCCCATGATGTGCGCCCGCGCCTCATACGCCGTGCTGCTCTGCGCAGGTCTGCTTGCAGGGTGTCTTTCTCACTCCGAGCGAGACAACACGCCATCACCCATCGAGCCCGCCGCTGCTCGGAGCACGTCTATCGCGTTGTTGCCTGATGGCGTGATCGTCGTGACCTCCCCAGATGATGACGCGGTGGTGGGTCTCGACGCCGAGACCCTCGAAGAGCTGTGGCGCACCTCCGTGGAGGGCGAGCCCACGCACGTGGCCTTCGTCGAAGGCGTTGAAACAGACCAGGCCCCCCTACAGCATCATCTGTTTGTCAGCCTCGCGAGGGGCCAGCAGATCGCGATGTACACGTTCTCATCTGCCCGAGAAGGCCCCATGGCTTCTACGGGCATCAGCAGCGTGTGCTCGGGCACCTACGGCATCTTGGCGCACCGGGTACCCTGGGTGTTCGGCGCGATCCACGTCACAGTCACCTGCCCCCACGACGGGCTGGTGCTCCAGCGCAGCGTGCCCGACGGCTGGGGCATCATCAAACACACGCGGGTCTGGTACACCGAAGGCCGCCCCATGGGCCTCGCCCGTAACGGGCCCACGTTGGCCTGGGCCGACTTCACGGGCGGTCAGGTACACACGCTCGACCTGATCGACGCCTTCACCAACGACATGACGCCCACCCAACAGCTCGCCGACGTCACCGGCGCCCTGCCCGACGGGATCTCCGCCAGCCAGATGGTGGCGCTGTCACCTGCAGGCCAAGGCTTCACAGCGGTGTATCAGCAGGTCGAGCACGACAGCGATCGCGCCCGCCCCCCGGAAGAGGGGGGCTACGGCTCGGTCGTCGACGACGCGCCCCGCATCGAGCCTCGGCTCTGGGGATCATCGTGTGAAGGCCGCTATACCCGGTTCGACGGGGGGTTGAGGGTGATGAGCGGCCCCAGCGATCTGGCATACGCCTCTGCCAGCGACACGCTGTGGGTGGCGCATCAATACACCGACAACGTCGTGGCCCTCGGATGTACGCCAGGTGCTGACGGGCTCTTGCCCATCAAAGCGGTCTTCAAGGTGGGCCGAGGCCCTCGGGGGCTGGTGGTGAGCCCCGACGGCGAGACCGCCTACGTCGACGTGGGCTTCGACCACGCTGTGGCCCGCCTCGAGCTGCCCACAGCGCCCGTGACAGACCGGGTGGTGTACCCCACCGTGGAGCGACGTCGCGATCTGGGGCCCACGGACATGTCGAGCGAGGCTCTGAAAGGCCGTTCGCTCTTTCACGACGCCCTCGACATCCGACTGACCCCGAGCGGTGTGGTCACCTGCGCCACCTGCCACCCTCACGGTGGAGAAGACGGCCTGTCGTGGTTCCTGCACACTGAGACCGTCGAGCGTAAATTGAGACGCACGCCGCCGGTCTACAACACCAAGCCTGGTCTAGAGCCATTTCACTGGGATGGTGAGTTCGAAGACGCCGCCACACTTACCCACGACACGATTCTAGCCCTCATGGAGGGTGACGGCCTGCTCGTCGACATCGATGCCATCGTGGCCTATATGGACGAGCTCAAGCCGCCACCAGGGGATGTGCGCAGCGTTGCGCGTGGCCCGGGGCGCATGCTCTTCGAATCGCAGGGCTGCGCTGACTGTCACCGTGGAGACATGGGCACCGACAACATTCGCCATACGGTGCTCGAGCCCTCTACAGACACAGACGCTCAACTGATGGAGGTGATCACCCCGTCGCTTCGTGGGGTGCGCACGCGCCCACCCTATCTGCACGATGGCCGTGCCAAAGATCTACGCGCGGTGCTCACCACCCATAACCCCGACGATCGACATGGGGTGACATCGACGCTCTCTGCTGAGCAGATCGAGCAGCTCCTCGGGTATCTCAAAGCCTTTTGAGGACTTTTTCAGCCTCGGCTACACCCTTCCCCCTCTGCTTTGCATCTCAACACCACTTCACCATGTGAACAGACGAGGGAGCCATCAGGCCATGATCGATCTCTACAGCTTCAACACCCCCAACGGCCGCAAAATCTCCATCATGCTCGAAGAGCTCGGCGTGCCCTACAACGCCCACCTCATCAACATCCTGGAGGGGGATCAGCTCAAGCCCGAGTTCCTGGCCATCTCCCCCAACAACAAGATCCCCGCCATCGTCGACAGCGAGGGCCCCGGCGGTGAGCCGCTGGCCCTCTTCGAGACCGGCGCCATCCTGGTCTACCTCGCCGAGAAGTACGGCAAGCTGCTGCCCACCGACGGTGTGGGCCGAGCCAGGACCCTACAGTGGCTGTTCTGGCAGGTGGGAGGCGTGGGCCCGATGTTTGGTCAGGCAGGGCACTTCGTGCGCTTCGCCCCGGAAGACGTGCCCTACGCCAAAACCCGTTACACCAACGAGACCAAGCGCCTGCTCGGGGTGATGGACACGCAGCTCGCGGCGAACGCCTACCTCGCCGGTGCCGACTTCACCATCGCCGACATCGCTACGGTGACCTGGGTCGAGGCCCTGGACTTCTACGGCATCTACGATTTGGTAGACGACTTCCCCGCGGTGAAGGCCTGGGTGGCCAAGGTGAAGGATCGCCCCGGCGTGAAGAAGGGCTGGGACGCTGACTTCGGGGGCTGACTTCCTCCCCTGCCCATCAAAATCGCGCCGCCATGTAACCCTTTGCCTGCCTCAAACGTGCCTTCGTCAGATCCACCTGCCGAAAGGCGCTCATATGCACACCACACACGATCTCGTCATTGTCGGCGGCGGCCTCGCTGGCCTCACCGCGGCAGCCTTCGCCACCCGCGCTGGCGCCACGGTGAAGCTGCTCGAACGCAGCTCCCATCTCGGCGGCCGCGCCCACACCATCGAAGTGGAGGGCTTCGACCTCGACCTGGGCCCTCACGCGCTGTACCGGCAGGGCGCAGGCATGTCGGCCCTCGATGCCCTGGGCGTGACCCCTCGGGGCGGCGCCCCTGTCGTGAGCGGCGTCGGGGTGCGCGCTGATCACATCGGCCCATTGCCCATGGGCATGTGGTCCCTGCTGACCACCTCGTTGCTCAAAGGGCGTGGACGCTGGCAATTCATGGGCGTGATGGCCCGCCTCGGCCGTATGGAGACGTCGCGCTGGTCACACACCACATGGGGCACGTGGCTCGACGACCACTTCACGGCCCCTGATGCCCGAGCGCTCATGGCCGCCTTCGGGCGGTTGTCGACGTACACACACGCGCCCGATCACATCAGCGCTGCCGTGGTCCTTGACCAGATCAGGATGGGGCTCGGCGGCGTACTCTATCTGGATGGCGGCTGGCGAAGGCTCGTCGATGATCTCACCGCGAGCGCTGGGGCGGGCCTCGAACTACACACCGGCTGCGGCGTCACGACGATTCACGGCGAGGCGGGGGCCTTCGAGGTCGAAGACCGCACGGGCGTACGCCACAGAGGCCGGCAGCTCGTGCTCGCCACGGGCCCTGGCGTCGTCGACAGCTTGATGGGGACCACATATCGAACACAGCTGTGCCCGAGCAAAGCGGCGTGCCTCGCCGTGGGCATGCACACTCGAGGGCTCAGCGGAGCCCACTTCGCCCTCGGCCTCGACGCTCCAATGTACCTCAGCGAGTTCACCCGCGCCGCGAAGGTAGCCCCCGCAGATCACGCCGTGGTGCACGTGGCGCGCTACCTGAGCCCCACAGAAGATGGTCCTGCGCGCAATCGCGTCCCTGGAGAAGATGGCCACACTGACACGCTCGAAGGCATGCTGACGCGACAGCATCCACACTGGCGGGATCACATGGTGGTGAAGAAACGACTGGGCAAGATGACCGTACTGCCGGCGATCCCCATGGCCATCTCCGGTGGCCTCGCAGGCCGGCCCGAAGCGCACGTGGCGCCAGGCATCACCCTCGCGGGTGACTGGGTGGGTCCAGAGGGCCTGCTCGCCGACGCGGCTCTTGCTTCAGGGCGTGCCGCAGCGACGCTGGCCCTCGAAGCGCTGAACCTCGACGCTGCGCCGAGACAGGCGGTGGCGTGATCTCCGCTGAGCTGACCACACTCTACGAAGCCCACCACCGCGGTCTGTGGGGCATGGCCTATCGCATGTTGGGCGACGCCGCCGAGGCGGAGGACGTGGTGCACGACACCTTCGCCAAGGCCTTGAGCCGACCCCCATCGACCACAGAGCCCCTACGCCCCTGGCTGATTACGGTGGCCCTCAACCTCGCCCGAGATCGCCTGCGGGCCCGACGGCGATTGCGCTACCCCGGCCCCTGGCTGCCCACGCCTGTGGGTGACGACGCAGCGCTCCAGGTGCCGCTCTCCCACAACCAGCCCGAAGCCCGCTATGCCTTGATGGAGAGCGCAACGCTGGCTTTCCTGACGGCCCTCGAGGCGCTCACGCCCCAACAGCGGGCGGTGCTGATCCTGCGCGATGTGTACGGATTCACCGGACCGGAGGCGGCCGCTCGCCTGGAGATGTCTCCGGGCAACGTGAAGGTCGTGCTGCACAGGGCCCGTAAAGCCCTGGCGACCTATGATCGTCACCGATGTGATCCTGCGACGCTGCCAGAGCAGACACAACTCGCCCTGGGACAGATGATGGCCGCCCTCGCGGCGGGCGATCTGGATGGTCTGATGGGCTTGTTGAGCACCGACGTGCTCTCGTTGAGCGATGGCGGCGGTGTGTTCAGCGCGGCGATGCGGCCCGTGATCGGCGCTCGGCCCGTGGCACGCATGTATCTTGGCCTGGCGCAGAAGCGACCGGTGGTGACTGTGGATGTGGTCCAGGTGAACGGCCTGCCAGCGCTGGACTTGAGGTTCGCCCCAGCGAAGCGGCAGGCGCCTCGCTCACTGTTGGTCGTGCAGCCTGATGGCACAGGACGGATTGTGGGGGTGTATTCGTTGCTGGCGCCAACGAAGCTCCCGAGTTCAGGGTGATGCTCAAAAATCCTCAAGCTCTTTCATCGCGATGGCCTCCAGCTCTGCCGCCGAAGGCCCTCGATCCACCTCGCGCTCCAGCAGCGCGATCTCAGCCAACGCGTCCAGGTGAGCCCCGTACTCTGCGTCGTCAGCTGAGCGGCCTTCCAAGCTTCGCCGTGGATAGTCACCGCTCACCATGCGCTCATAGATCCCCGAACCGACCCACTCGTCCAGCGCCTTCATGCGATCAGGCAGGTCCGGGTGCGTGTTCATCACCTGCACCAGCTGCGACAGACCTGGGGGCAACTCGTCGGTGGAGGGCATCTGGCGCTCGAGGCGCTCGAAGAGCGTACGTGGCGCCGCGAAAGACTGCGCCGTGAGCAGCCCACCGCGGTCCGCCGTCAGCTCGCTGCGGCGGTCCCACATGGCCAGGCCTGCAGAGAGGCCCGCCACCGACAGCCCACCCACCAGCGGGCTCGCCAAGAAGGCCGCCCAGCCCACCGTGCGCAGGTGGATCGCCGTGAACTTGAAGCGCATGTGATCGCAGATGATGTGGGTCAGCTCGTGGCCCAGGATCATCATGAGCGCCTCATCGGGCAGCTCGGCTGTACCTGTGGTGACGACGATGAAGGGGTTCTGCCAGCCCACCGCCGCGGCGTTCACGCTCGGGTGGTTCACATAGAAGAGATCCGGCACCTGCTGAACGTCCAGGATCCGCACCGCCTCTCGATAGAGGGCCTCGAGGCGATCGTAGTCATCGCCCGTGATGCTGCGCGACTGCACTTGCGCCCGGACCTGGGCCTCGGGGCTCCTGTCCGAAGCCCAGCGGCCCAGGGCCTTGAAGCCCGGCAGGGCCTGCAGTGTCTTCTGTGCCTTGGCGTCGTGGGGGTGGATGATGCCCCGGGCGTCGAGATCGGGGAAGGCGCGTCGGGTCATCTCTCGGACTCCTCGGTCCAGCCTGCGGTGAAGGCCTTCGGGGCCGGGCACTCGATGGCGATGGGGTTGCGATTGAGGGGCACCTCGATGCGGGCGGCGTGCAGCATCAGCCGAGGGGCGCGCTGCAGCGCTTCGCCGGGGCCGTAGAGGCGATCTCCGCAGATGGGCAGCCCGAGGTGGTCGAGGTGCACTCTGATCTGGTGCGTGCGGCCGGTGATGGGTCGTGCCTCCACCAGCGATCGCGCCCCGAGCTGGCGCAGTCGGGTGAAACGGGTCTCACTGGGGCGGCTGTCAAGCTCAGGTCGGGGCTCGGGGCCCATGGTGAACTTGAGCTGCACTGGGCTTCGAGGCTGCGGGCCCTCGGGGGGTGTGGGCTGGTGACCCTTGGGCAGGCGATACATATGGCCCTCTACCGTAGTGGCCACCTTCGGCAGCCCCGGCACCACCGCGAGATATCGTTTGTCCACCCGGCGCGCCTGGAACTGCTTGTGCAGCGCCGCCGTGGTCTCTCGATCACGGGCGAAGAGCACCACCCCCGAGGTGTCCCGATCGAGCCGGTGTACCGCCCTCAGGCCCGAATCGCCGAGCTTCTCCTGCAACAGCCACTGCATGCAGCGCCGAGCGCTCGCCCGAGTGCGCTGGGTGGACATGCCCGCAGGTTTGTTCACCGCGACGACGCCGTGTGCGTCATGCAGAATGGCCCCGTCGGGCAGCGTGAGCGCTGGCGGCGTGCTCTGATGTGTGTAGACCACGATCCTGGCACCGGCAGGGGCTTCGCCAGGGGCGTCTATGCCTCTAGGGTAGCCATCTACCCAGACCGCCTCGTGGGCCAGGGCCTCGGCCCAGCTCATCTCGTCGAGGCCACAGGCTTCGGGCGGATTCTGCAAATCGAGCGTACACTCGGTGGTCCAGCGGAAGCAGTCCACTCGGGGGTCGTCGGGGATGAGGTTCAAATCAGGATCAAAGGGCATCATGAGGCGCATCTTAGATCAGCTCGTGGTGACGCTGCCCTGGAAACCCCATGGCCCAGTTCGAGGCGGTGCGACGCATTGCACTGTGACACCCCTCGAGGTCTTGAGACTCATGCATACACATCAGGCTGAGATGTGCCGAAATTCAATGAAGTCAAAGTGTTCGCCTTTGAACCACCGACTTCGGGGAGGAGCCCGCATGACTGTTCCGATACGGTCCACACTCTTGATGACAGCTGCCCTGATGCTGTCGATGGGGTGCGATCCGAGCGATACCGGCAACGACACCACGCAGGCTGATGTGGGCGCACAGGCTGATGGCGGTGATCCAGGGCAGCCTGGCAACGACGCAGCAGTGATGTCTGATGGCAGCGTGATGCCTGATGGCAGCGCGCCGCCTGACCAGGGTCCTTCAGAAGACATGGGTGCAGCCCCCGATATGGGTGACGATCCCGATCTGGGCGCAGAGCCCGACATGGGTGACATGGCCGATCAGGGGGTCACCCCAGATATGGGCATTGACCCCGACATGGGCACCCCCGAGTGCGATCCGCCCGCGGTGCTCGCTGCCCATGGGTGCGCCAACGCCGGGTGTCACGCCGTCCCCGTGGCTGCGGGGCTCGATCTCGTCGCCGACGACATGGCCAACCGGCTCGTGAATGCCCCCGCCCACTCCCCGGGCTGTGACGGTCGCCTCATCATCGACGGCGCCGAGCCGGATCGCAGCTTGCTGCTGCAAGTCATCGGCGCCGAAGATCCCCCCGGGGGAGATGCAGATGCCTGTCAGGTCGTCATGCCCCCTGTGGGTGAGGTGCCCGAGGCAGATCGCGAGTGCTTGCGTGTCTGGGTGCACGATCTCGCCAGCCAGGTCGATCCGGAGCCTCCAGGCGATCCCTTTGATCCGACCCCCATCGACTCGGCTCTGCGCAAAGCCAAGACGCTGCTCACGGGCCAGTCGCCCACGGCAGAGGAGCTCGCGGCGGTGCAGGCAGATCCTGCAGCCTTGCGGGGCCTCATTGACGGCTGGACTCGCACGCCGGCCTTCGAGGTCAAGCTCGCGGAGTTCATGGAGGTGGCCCTCCAGCAGCGCGTACAGGTCGACAATCGAGAGCAGTTCGATCGACTGCGTCGCAACCGCACCCGCACCGTCCCTTACCGACGGATCCTCGAAGAGTCCTTCGTGCGCACCGCTGTGGACATCGTGAGCCGGGGCGCCCCCTTTACCGAGATCCTCACCACCCGCCGCTGGATGGTGACCACCGCCAACCTTGTCTTGTTACTCTACACCGAAGAGGGCAACAACCAGCGCAGTCAGCGCCACATCATCGTAGGCAACCCCGACGAGGCCCCGGCCACCCTCGCGGAGCAGGTGGCACAGCGGACCTGGTACGTCGAGGGTCTCGAGACCACCTGTGACGTGCCGGGCCCCGATGCTCTGGACATGCTCTTTGGCTTCATCCTCGCCCGACGATGTGATCCGCGACCCGAGCGGAACATCAACTTCAGCAACCCCCCGCTCACCCTGGAAGACTTCGAGGACTGGCGGATGGTCGAGTTCGTGCCCACCAACGAGGCCCTCGACGGCGAAGTCCAGCGCCGGTTCTACGATCTGCCCCGGCTGCGCGAGGCCGATCGCGTCGTGACGCGACTGCCCCGGGTGGGCTTCTTCACCACGAGCTCGTTCTTCAACAACTGGGAGAGCAACGCCGACAACCAGTTCCGGGTCTGGGCCAACCAGGCCGTGCTCGGGGCCCTGCACGTGGGCTTCGGCGCCACCGAGCCCACTGAGCCGCTGAGCGAAGACGGCCTCGATCCAGCCCACGCAGCCCCCGACACGGCGTGTCACGGGTGCCATCGGCACCTCGATCCTATGCGGCTCTACTTCACGGCGTACGGCTTCGACAGCCAGCGCGCGCGAAACGGCGGCCCCGAGGAGGATGTCTTCGACGACGACTGGGTGCCTTCGTTCGCCTTCCGCGGCCATACCGCCGACGGGGGTAACCTCTACCGCTTCGCCGATCTGCTCGCAGAGCACCCTCGCTTCCCCATCTCGTGGACTCAGAAGCTGTGTCTGTGGGCCAACGCCGAGCGCTGCGACGAGAACGATCCCGAGCTGCAGCGGCTGGCGTCGAGCTTCGCCGACGGGGGCTTCGACTTCCGGGCCCTCGTCGTGGACATGATGAGCTCTCCCCTGGTGACGGGCCTCGAGGTCACCGAGACCTTCGACGGCCGCGAGGTCCCCGTGAGCATCACCCGTCGCGCCCACCTCTGCGCGCTGCTCGATCAGCGGCTCGGCCGCGAGGGCACCTGCGCCATCAGCCGCGTGAGCCAGGTCATCGGCTTGATCCCCGACGACGACTTCGCCCGGGGCGCCGAGGACTTCACTCAGCCTGCGCTGCCCAGCGCCTTCCAGTTCGCCGCCGCCGAGGCTGTCTGCGAGGCTGTGGCCGCGAGCGTGATCAACGCCCAGAGCGAGCAGTTCCCGAGGGACGACATCCCTGCGGCCATGACCGCCATGGCCCGTGATCTCATGGCGCTCCCCGTGGGCCACCCACGCCACGACGCGGTGGCGGCCGAGCTCACGGCTCAATACGACGCAGCCCGTGCGCTGGGTCAGGGCCGCGTTCAATCGCTGCGTGCGGCCTTCACCCTCGCCTGTCTTTCACCTGATGTCATGGGGGTCGGCCTGTGAGCACCTTCGATCTGAACCGTCGTCGCATGCTGCTCGGGGGCGCCAGCGGGCTGCTCCTCAGAGGCCTCGCCACAGGGCTGCCCCCTGGCTTCCTGCTCGCCCCTCGACGGGCCCGAGCTCAGGACCTGGCCCCTCCGGGTATGTTGATCCTGTCCACCTCTCAGGCGGGCGATCCGGTGAACTGCAACGCTCCCGGCAGCTATGTTGATCGCGCAGAGAACAACCCGAACCCCAGCATGGCCC
Source organism: Bradymonadia bacterium (assembly GCA_046290225.1). Taxonomy (GTDB): domain Bacteria; phylum Myxococcota_A; class Bradymonadia; order UBA7976; family UBA1532; genus JBKAGE01. The sequence continues at coordinate 40,572 of JBKAGE010000010.1, forward strand.
CTGTGGAGGTGCAGCTCGGCGGCAACTCGGCCATCGGCGCGCAGCCTTGGCAAACTCTGCCCGAGGCCCTGCGCCAGCGGTTGGCATTCTTCCATGTGAAGACCCGCTCGGTGGCGCACCCTGAGCAGCCTGACACCCTGGCGCTTCGAGGCTCGATGAAGAACGCCCAGGGCAATGGCAGCGAGATGCTGCCTTCGGCACTGGCGGAGATGGCTTTCCCCCGACTGGGCACGCTGCAGTCTCAGCCGGTGCCCCTCGGCAACAACTCGATCACAGTGTCTGGAGCGCCGCTGCAGTCAGTGAAGCCTTCAGAGCTGAAATCACTCTTCGCCGATCGCGACGGCGCCCTCGCTGACCTGCGCAACACACGGGATCAGGCCCTCGACAGGCTCTATGGTGATCTTCGGGCCAACGGCAGCCGCGCCCAGCGCACGTTCCTCGATCGCTACGCCCTGAGTCGTGAGCAGGCGCGGGCCATCGGAGAGCAGCTCAGCGCGCTGCTCGACCGGCTGCCCATCGATCCGGACGATGTAGACGGCCCCGCTGACCAGGTCATCGCCGCGGTGGCCATGGCCCAGCTGCAGGTGGCGCCGGTGATGGTGATCCGTCTGCCCTTCGGCGGCGACAACCACAACGACTCTGATCTCGTCGAAGAGGCGGATCAGACCGTGGCGAGCGTCGGCGAGATCGGCCGGCTCTGGACCGAGCTGAACGCCGCAGGCCTGCAAGATCAGGTCAGCTTCGCCTTGCTCAACGTCTTCGGCCGAGGGCTGTTCCGCAACAACGCGGGCGGCCGAAACCACAACCCGGATCATGCGGTGATGGCCGCCTTCGGCCCGCGGTTCCGGGGGGGTGTGTACGGTGGGCTCGTCGCCGACACGGGGTGTCTCAACATCGACCCGGTGACGGGGGCCGGCGTACCTCGAGGCTCGGGCATCGTCGCCGAAGAGACGATGGAGGCGGCGGCGAAGACCCTCGCCGTGGCCCTGGGCCACGACCGCGAGACCGTCGACGTCCGGATCCAGGGTGGGCAGGTCATCGAAGGCGCCCTGACCTGACACCGCCTCAGGGTGCGGCGTCGAGGGGCCTGGCGTATAGACCCAGATGATTGGCCACAGGCCGCTGCCGCCCGGGGATGCGCGTATGGGCGGGTGTGTTGAGCAACTCTGCCTCTCCCTCATCGCCCATCACAGCCATCGTCGTCGAGCCGCCGCCGTCCAACAGCAACGCGGTGTGCGCCCCGGCCTCGATGAGTGCCTCCCCAATCTCGGCCACGGTGAACCCTGCGGCGTAGCGCCACTGGCGCCCGTCCACCACGAGCAGGAACACCCGCTTCCGCTCGGCGTCTATGCCCACGGCGGTCCGCGGGTGACGCTCCTCCGGCCGCGAGATACGCTGCGCCTTCTGCACCAGCTGCCCATCGCGCACCATGATCTCCCGACCGGAGATCGCGTGCTCGACCTGTGACATCGGCCACGGCGGCGTGTCGGCGATCTCCACCCTGCCGGCCTTGCTCACATAGAAGGTCCCGTAGCCTCGGTGATGGGGGGTGTGCACGTCACCCCCAGAAACGCTCAACCCCAACACCGTCACCGGCTCACCAGTCTTCGGGTAGTAGTCCCAGGGCCACTTCGAATAGAAGGGCTCGAAGAAGCCGCCATTGACCGCCACCTGAAGCCCATGGCGATCGAGGAAGTCTCCGGTGGTGAGCCCGCCATAGGGCTGCTCACCCTCGTAGGCCCTCGGGGTGACCCGCCAGCGCAGGCCCGGCGCGGTGAGATCCACCGTGATGAGATTGACCACCTGAGGCGGATCCGAGTGCACCGTGCGCGTGTGTGTCACCCCCTGGAACAGAGGGCGCCCCTGCACCGGTTCAGGGTGAGGTCGCAGGGCATACCAGCCCAGAGCAACGAGGCCCACGAGCAGAAAAAACGCCCCAAATGAGATCGTGAGACGCAGCCAGCCGTACGCTCGCCTGCGTTGCAGGCGAGGCCCCGACTCGGCGTGCTCAGGTGGCCTCGGCTTCATATCGCGCAATCTGCCCACTTGGGTCATAAAGAGCCAGCGTTTCGGCGCCAGGCTGAAGTCGGATATCGGGAGGAACGTGGCGTGAACAGACGAATTGCCCCCTTTGGCGGGGTGGCTTTGCTGGTGTTGATCTGGATCATCTCCGAGGCCTGGGGTGGAGGCTGGCGACGGAACAGCTGGCATCAGGGTGACGAGGCGAGACGCAAGCAGGTGCTCGCGGAGCTCACCACGCGGCCTGATGTGCTCATCAACCTCGATCCCATCGACATGCCCTCCACCGCCGACATGATCCGCCTGGGCCGCTCGGCCACCCCGGCCATCATCAACGGCCTCGTCAACAGCATGAACCCCACGGTGCGCGAGGCCTGCGCCGCGGTGCTCACGGGCACCCGCGATCCCGCGGCCCTCGACGCCCTCATGGACGCCCTCGACGACCCGGAGCATTCGGTGCGGGTCACCGCGATCAAGGCTCTGGGCAAGGTGGAGAGCCGCAAGGCCACGGCCCGGCTGCTCGCCTTCATCGACAAGCCCAACCTCAGCTATGGCCTGCGAGAGTCGGCCATCAAGGCCCTCGGACGCCTCGGTGATCCCTCGGCGGTGAAGCCCCTGCTCAACTACTTCAAGAAGACCTGGGATCACGCCGCTCAGCAGGCGCTGTGGGACCTGCGCCGCCACCTCAACCCTCGACAGATCACCCAGCTCGTCGTGGCCCCTCTGAAGGCCTACAACGCCGATCCCCAACCTCCAGGCTGGGTGCTGGGCACGTCGATTGAGCTGGCGGCGAAGCTGAAGATCCGCGACGCCGTGAAGCCTCTCATCAAGCGCTTCCCCGATCAGACCGGCCTACAGAACCGCATCGTCCGGGCTCTGGGCCTCATCGGTGATCGCAAAGCGGAGCGCTTCCTCACCGGGCTGCTCGACGCCACGGCCTCTGCCCGCCTCATCAACAACGTCACCTTCGCCCTGCAGCGCCTCGGGGTCGACGTGGCGCCGTTCCTGCGCAAGGCCCTCACCGATCGTCGAGCCTACATTCGCTTCAACGCCGCCTTCGTGGTCGGTGACCTCAAAGCCAGCGCTCTGGTGCCCGACTTGATCTCCGCCTTGTCCGATCCGAACGACTTCGTGCGCACCGAGGCCGCTGTGGCCCTGGGCAAGATCGCCGATCCCAAAGCGCGGCAGGCCCTCGAGGGGGCGAGCAAGGAGAAGAACCCCATCGTGCGCCGCGACGCGCTGCTGGCCCTGGCGAAGATCGACTACCCCGCCTATCGCCAGCGGGTCTTCGACGAGCTGGTGAGCAGCAACATCCGCTCTGTCCGCAACCGGGCCATCACTCAGCTGTGTGGTGGTGCTGACCCCACGGCTCTGCCGGTGATCCTCGAGGCGGTGGGGCCTGACGACTACGAGGGGCGCACGCAGGTGCTCCGCTGTCTGGGCCGATTCCACACCCTCGACGAGCTGGGCCCCGCCTCTGGGGCTGCCGTGGCCTTCCTGCTCCGACTCGCCGCGGGCAGCGGGGACCGCCATCGCGCCCTGGTGCTGCTGGCCCGGTGGGCCGACGATCGCACCCGCTTCATCCTGCGCCAGTGGCTCTCGGCCCCAGGAGGCGAGGTGGATCAGCTGATCCGCGCCATGGGCCGACTGAAAGACGCCCAGAGCAAGGGCAAGGTGATGCCGTGGTTCGAGTCCACAGAGCGGGCGAGCGTGCGTCTCTACGCCGCCTTCTATCTGGCAGCCCTCGGTGACGCCAAGGGTGTAGATGCCCTGGTGAAGGCCCTGGAGATCGCCCCGGTGGAGCTCAAGCGGGTGGCTGCGCAGCGCATGACCGAGCTCGACGTGGCCAACATCGACGGCCTGCAGAGCCGCCTCACCGACTTGCTGACCCACGCTGACGTCTACGTGCGTCTGTACGTCGCCCGGGTCCTGCTCCAGACGGGCTCTACTCGGGCCACAGCGGCGCTGAGCAAAGAGCTCGACAAGCGGGTGCCCTTTATCCGTGACGAGGTCCTCGACATCGTGGAGCGCGCCCCGAAGAAGGTCCGCGCCGAGGTGATCACTGGTTGGCTCGAAGACGTCGACGTGCACTTGCGCCGCGACCTCCGCCGTATTTTGGAGAAGTACGCTGAGGGTTGAGCCCCACACGCCCTCTGAAGAGGCCACTCCCCTCGACGCCATCGCCGCTCGAGGCATGGGCCTGCTCTTCGTCATGGCCCCTCTGATCTGGTTGCCCGGTCAGGCGACGGCAGGCATGCCCCGCCTCTGGTGGCTCCTCGCCTGGGGGCCGCTGTGGCTTGGGGTGGCCCTCGTGCCGCCCAAAGGCCATCGGTGGCCCGCGGTGTGCTGGCTGCTCTGGGCCGGCGCCGCGGCGGTCTCGGCGCTGTGGGTGGCCCACCCAGGTGCAGCCATCGAGGGCGCTCTGCAGCGTTTGAGCCTCGCCGTGGGCCTCATGGGTGGCCTCGCCGCAGGGCATCGCCTGAGCTCCCTCGGCCACGGCCTCGCCCTGATCTCCGGGAGCCTCGCCGCCCTCACTCAATTGCTCGATCCTGCAGGCAGCTTCGGCAACCCCGACTTCCTCGCCGGCTGGCTCGCCCTGTGTCTGGTCTGGTCGGCCACGGGGCTGCGAGGGGCGCCCTGGCAAGGGGTGCTGCTCTCGGGGCTGGGCATGTCATTGATGCTCGTGGGGCTGTGGCGGGCGGGCAGCCTCGGCGCCTGGGCCGCGGTGGCCATGGGCACACCTCTGGCATTGTGCCCGTTGCGCCGACGAGGGCCTCTGTTGCTGATCATGGTCGTCCTTGCCGGGCTCCTGATATGGCTTGCCCCCGAAGACGACCTCTCGGGGCTATCGGACCACATCGCGGGCCGCCTGCACGTGTTCGAGATCGCATGGCAGATCCACGGAGGCGCCTTTGGCGTGGGCGCAGGCGGGTTCCACCGGGCGTTCCTCGAAGCACAAGCGGGCTATGCCGGCCCGTGGTGGACCAACGCCTACCACGGACACAACGCGCTGCTGCACACGTGGGTCGAGCAAGGCCTCATCGGGGTGTGCCTGCTCGCCGCCCCTGTAGGCGCCGCCCTGCTCAAGCTGCATCGCCACCCGCTCAGCGTCGTGGTGTGTGCGGCAGTCGTATGGTCTCTGGTGAACCCTACCCTCCCCGCAGCAGGCCTCGGGTGGCTCGCTGGCCTCGCCGTGGGCCTGACCCTCAGCCGAGAGGGGCCAGCGCAAAAAGCCGAAAGACCCAGCGGCATACTCAACCCTCACCTGCGTTGGCTCTGGGCTCCAGTGGCGCTGGTGTGCACCGCCCAGTTGATCACGGATCGGTGGCTGACTCGGCCCGAGCCGCCAGCGCTCACCGCCACGCTGAGCCTGAGGGCCGAGCGCCCCTGGCGCCTGCACGCACAGCGACTGCTCGACACAGATCCGGAGGCGGCATGGCGACTGGCAACCGACGCAGTGGCCCTCGAACCTTCAGTGCCGGGCTGGGCCCTCGTGGGCGCCACAGCTTCGGCGAGCAATCGCCCAGAGGCCGCCATCGCCGCCTATGGCGAGGCTGTGCGGCTACAACCGAGACTCTTCGCCGGGCACTACAACCTCTCACGACTCTACGAAGCCCGTGGGGAGCGGGCAGCAGCTCGACGTCACGCCGCTCGGGCGCGCTCGCTGCGGCCCTCTGATCCCCGCCTCAGAGATCTGGTGCCCTCCAGCGCGCGATGAGCGTGGCCACGAGCAACAGCCCGGTGAGGATCACCACGGGCCACCACGAGGCAGCTTTGCTCTGGCGAGTGGGTGAGCTTGAGGGCTCGTCCACCTGAAGCAGCTCCACCGGCGTCGGGGTGCGTACAGTGGGCGCCTCTTCTCGGGTATAGAGCCACGCTGCGGGCAAGCCCGCCGACAATCCTGGTGGTGGAGAAGGTGTCGTGTCGGCGATCTGCATCGAGTGGCCCTCCTCAGGTATGGGCGCGCGCTGCATGACCTCGGTGCGGCTCACCCGCGCCCAGGTCCGGGCCAGCGCTTTGAGGGCCTCTCGGGCGCTGGCATACCGCCCATCAGGGGTACGGGCCAGCAGCTGCATGCACACCGCCTGCATCTCCGGCGGCACCATCTCCGGGAGAGGCGGTACATCGCCCATCAGCACCGCCCGGGCCACAGCGAGGGCGTCTCCACTGTGGGCCTCGAAGGGCCGCTGGCCTGCGAGCATGCGATAGAAGATCACCCCAGCGCTGTAGAGATCGCTCCGCGGATCCTCTCGGCGTGTGCTGCCATCTCTCGCCCGCAGCAGACGCTCTGGCGGTGTGTAGTGCGGCGTACCGAGCACCGAGCGGCCCGTGGCTGGGGCTTCACCTTCCATGGGGATCGCGGATCGAGCGATGCCGAAGTCACACAGGGCAGCTCGATCACCCGCGACGTCGATGAGCACGTTCGACGACTTCACATCTCGATGGATCACCCCCTGGCGGTGGGCGGCGTCGAGGGCCACCAGCAAGTCGCCCATGATCTTCACCGCCCGCTCCAAGGGCAGCGGCCCACGCTTGAGCAGATACGAGAGCGCCCCGTCGGCGAAGTGCTCCATCACGATGTACGGCGCCCCACCGGGCAGCTCCCCGACGGCATAGATGCGCACCACGTGGGGGCTGTCGATGCGGCTCAACAGACGGGCCTCGTCGCGAAATCGCTGTACGAACCCAGCGCCGGCGGCCTCGTATCGAGTGAGCACTTTGATGGCCACGAGTCGGTCTTCGCCGGGGTGTCGGGCTTCGAACACCTCGCCGAAGCCTCCGCGGCCCAACGGACGAATCAAACGGTAGCCGCCGACGACATCGCCTGGCGTGAGCGTGGAAGCCTCGAGCGTGATGGGCATGGACGTTTCCTCTGTATGGGTGACACAGGGGACTACGCCGCAGGGCTTTAGGTGATTCCGTGTATCTCTATCTAGAGACTTGGGCAGTGACGAATGTTGTGGTTGGGCCTTTGTAGGCAGTCGTTGCTTCGCTCCGCCTGCGTAGGCGCCGGGCCTTCGGCAGCCCTGCGGGCCGCCTCGTCGGTCGCGTACACGTACAGGCACCTGCTAACGCAGGCACCTTCCCGGGTAGGCAGGGTCGCTCAATGCTGACGCATTGAGCGACCCTGCGTAAAGAGTTTCTTTTGTATCTCGTTGCTGATGCCTGCCGGGATTCGACCTACCGCGAACCTACAAACCGCGGAGTCTCAACGCTGGGCGTAAGCCCCAACAGCGTCGGAAGCAGCACAAAGTCACACCAGAACTGACTTTTTACGCAGGGGAGCGAGCAAGAAGGGCGAAGCCCTGAGCGACCCTGCCTACCCGGAGGCCTGCTCGCGCCAGCGAGTACGCCGACGTGTACGCGCCAGACGAGGCGGCCCGCAGGGCTGCCGAAGGCCCGGCGCCTACGCAGGCGGAGCGAAGCAACGACTGCCTACCAAGGCACAGCCCCAACCTCCATCACAGCCCACCTTGATTCTTGTTCAGTTCGCGTTTGCGCTCAGACTTACCCCTCCGCAGAGGCGAGCACGCGCATCAAGTCACGCCAGGTGGCGATGCCCGCCACCTTGCCGTCTTTACCGAGGACCACCAGGCTGCTGATGTCCTCGCTGAGCAGCACCTCGGCAGCGCGCTGGACCGAGCAGCGCTCATCGACGGAGATCGCCGCGCGGGTCATGATTTGGTGGGCCGGGCGCTTGAGGGTGTCGAGATCACGAGGCTTCTCGGCGAGGGTGTCGAGGAACGGACTCACCGCCTTGATGACATCTCGATCAGAGATCACCCCCACCAACCGGCCGTACGAGGTCACCAGCAGGTGATGGAACCCGTGCTCCTCCAACACGCGTTGCACCTCGACCAGCGGCGTATCTGCCTCTACGGTGACCACATCAGTGGACATGATTTCGCCGATTTGCATCGCACACCTCCCAGGCCTTGCACTTCGTCGACGACCCACCCCCCAACAGCGGCATCCACATGCAGGGTCTTGAATTCAGTCAGAGAGGCGTACGTGGCCAAAGCATCAGATCGATTCGTCGAAGCCCTCGAAGCCGAGGGCGTGACACACATCTTCGGCATCCCAGGGGAGGAAAACCTCGACCTGCTCGAGTCCCTCAGAGAGTCGAGCATCGAGCTCGTCATCTGCCGACATGAGCAGGCGGCGGGCTTCATGGCTGCCACCTATGGCCGCCTCACCGGCAAGGCCGGGGTGTGCATGTCCACCTTGGGGCCCGGCGCCACCAACCTCGTCACCGCGGCGGCCTATGCCCAGCTCGGGGCCATGCCCATGCTCATGATCACGGGGCAGAAGCCCATCAAGAGCAGCAAACAGGGCCAGTTCCAGATCGTCGACGTCGTAGACATGATGCGCCCCATCACGCAGTACACCCGACAGATCGTCAGCAGCGACACCATCCCCGCCCGCATCCGAGAGGCGTTCCGGGTGATTCAGGAAGAACGACCCGGGGCAGGCCACCTCGAGCTCCCCGAGGACATCGCCGCCGAGGAGACCGAGGCCCCGCTGATGCAGGCGAGCAGCACACGGCGGCCCATCGCCGAGGAGAAGGCCATCCGCCGCGCCGTGGCCATGCTCGAAGAGGCGAAGACCCCGCTGATCCTCATCGGGGCCGGGGCCAACCGGAAGCTCACCTCGAAGATGCTCACCGCCTTCATCGAGCACACCAGCATCCCGTTCTTCTCCACGCAGATGGGCAAGGGCGTCGTCGACGAGCGCCACCCGCTCTTCATGGGGAACGCCGCGCTTTCTTCTGGTGACTTTGTGCACCGGGCCATCGAGGGGGCCGATCTCATCCTCAACGTGGGCCACGACGTGGTGGAGAAGCCGCCTTTCTTCATGCACCACGGCGGCAAGCAGGTGATCCACGTAAACTTCAGCTCCGCGGAGGTCGATCCCGTCTACTTCCCGCAGCTCGAGGTCGTGGGCGACATCGCCAACAGCGTCTGGCAGATCAAAGAGCACCTCGATCCCCAACCCCATTGGGACTTCAGCACACTGATGCACGTGAAGCAGCACGTAGACGCCCACCTGCTCGAAGGCGCCGACGACGACCGGTTCCCCATCTATCCCCAGCGGCTCGTGTCGGCGGTCCGCGAGGCCATGCCTTCCGATGGCATCATCGCCCTCGACAACGGCGTCTACAAAATCTGGTTCGCCCGGAACTACCGGGCCCACACCCCGAACACCGTGTTGCTCGACAACGCCCTGGCCACCATGGGGGCGGGTCTGCCCTCGGCCATGGCCGCCAAGATCGTGCACCCGGACCGCAAGGTGATGGCCATCTGCGGTGACGGCGGCTTCATGATGAACTCTCAAGAGATGGAGACCGCCGTGCGGCTGGGCCTCGATCTCGTGGTGCTGATCCTCAACGACAGCGCGTACGGCATGATCAGGTGGAAGCAGGCCAACATGGGCTTCACGGATTGGGGTCTCGAGTTCGGCAACCCCGACTTCGTGAAATACGCCGAGGCCTACGGTGCCCATGGTCACCGGGTGACCTCGTCAGCGCACCTCGGCGAGCTGCTGCAGACCTGCCTCGACACCGGCGGGGTACATCTCATCGATTGCCCGGTGGACTACAGCGAAAACGATCATATTTTGAACCACGACATCAAGACCCGCAGCGCACAGATCTGAGGCCCTTACATGCTCAACCCCACCTACCCGTTCTATCTGGCCAACGCCCCCGAGCAGCCCAACACCGATCTAGAGGTCACCGACAAGTTCACCGGTGAGATCGCCACCCGGGTGGCCATGGCGAGCCCCGAGGACATCGACCGGGCCATCGCCGCCGCTGTTGATGCCACAGAGCCCATGAAGACCCTCCCGGCCTATGTCCGCCAGGATGTGCTCAACCACTGCGTGAAGCGCTTCACCGAGCGCTTCGACGAGCTGGCCATGAGCCTGTGTATCGAGGCAGGCAAGCCCATCAAAGACTCCGAGGGTGAGGTGAGCCGCCTCATCGACACGTTCCGCATCGCCGCCGAGGAGAGCGTGCGCATCACCGGTGAGGTGATGCCCATGGACATCTCCGCCCGAGCCGCAGGGCGCTTCGGCATGTGGAAGCGGGTGCCCATCGGGCCGTGCTCGTTCATCTCGCCCTTCAACTTCCCGCTCAACCTCGCCGCCCACAAGGTGGCCCCGGCCATCGCCGCCGGCTGCCCCTTCGTGCTCAAGCCCGCGAGCCGCACCCCCATCGGGGCCCTCATCATCGCCGAGACCCTCGCCGAGACGGATCTCCCCAAGGGGGCCTTCTCGGTGCTCCCCTGCCACCGCACCGGCGCCGATCTGTTCACCACCGACGAGCGCTTCAAGCTGCTGTCGTTCACCGGCTCACCAGGTGTGGGCTGGGATCTCAAAGCCCGGGCGGGCAAGAAGAAGGTGATCCTCGAGCTGGGGGGCAACGCCGCCTGCATCGTGGACGCCGACACCGCTGACACGGAGGAGAGCTTCAACGACGCCATCGAGCGCCTCATCATCGGGGCGTTCTATCAGTCGGGGCAGAGCTGCATAGGAGTACAGCGCATCTTGATCCACAGCTCGATCTACGGCCGGGTCAAAGAGGCCCTCGTGGCAGCCACCAAGGCGCTCAAGGTGGGCGACCCGAAGGATCGTGAGACCTTCGTCGGGCCCATGATCAGCGAGAAGGAGGCCTCGCGTCTGCACGGCTGGATTCAGTCTGCTGTCGACGCCGGCGCCACAGTGCTGTGCGGCGGCAACCGCGATGGCGCCATGCTCGACGCCACTTTGCTCGAAGGTGTGGCCCGGGATCAGAAGGTGTACGCCGAAGAAGCCTTCGGCCCTGTGGCGCTGCTGACGCCCTTCGATGACTTCGATGAAGCACTGGCCGAGGTGAACGACAGTGTCTTCGGGCTGCAGGCGGGTGTGTTCACGCGAGACATCTACAAGGCGCACAAGGCCTGGGACACGCTCGATGTGGGTGGCGTGGTCATCGGCGATGCACCGTCCTGGCGGGTGGATCACATGCCTTATGGTGGAGTGAAGGATTCAGGGCTTGGTCGTGAGGGGATCAAGTTCGCCATTGAGGACATGACTGAGATTCGGCTTATGGTGATGAGGCTGCGGTAGTTCTCGCTTCGGTCTCGCTTCGGTCTCGCTTCGGTCTCGCTGCGCTCGCGAGAGAGTTTTCGGGCACGGGCACGGGCACGGGCACGGGCACGAGTTGATACATACCTGGACCCGTGGCCCGTCTATGACTCCGCTCGTGGGTCTATGATGTTAGATGCTCTAATTGGTCCTACGCGTTCACCAGTGGAGTATTGCTGGCTATCATATGGCTCTATACCTGAGTTATCTAGGAGACTATCCCATTAACAGCTTCGTGAGCCAGAGCCAGGCAAACGCGACATAGACGAAGGCCTCAAAGTTGCGAGGATTCCTCTCCCAGCGTGTGCTGAGGCG
>JBKAGE010000011.1:0-50786 GCA_046290225.1 Bradymonadia bacterium
TCTGCTGAATTTTCGTCGCTTCCTGCGACCCATCTTGAACCCCTATCCGACATGTCGGTCTTATTTAACCTACATGTCCAAGATTTGGGGTCCACCTCAATCTTCATCGCTGAGGATATGGAATAGAGCTTCGACCATTCGCAGATAGAGTCGCGGCATGCTGCAATTGGGGCAGAGATGAGTGTTGTGATCAGGGCGATTCGTCAGAGGTCGATTTGACCTCTCCAAGATGCTTGATCTCGATGAGAGAGGGTTTCGTCTTTGAGCGGGATTTATCGGATGACCCGGAAGATTTGAGCGTCCCTACGGTACCCAGGTTGAGGTTGATTTTGGCCGGTTGAGGCTCGTTCTGGAGAGCCTTTGAGGTGTGTGTGCCCACCGAAGGTCTTGGCTTGGAGGGCGAGGTCGCATGTCGTCGCTTCGATGAAACTGCTCGTTTTCCATTGAGTCTTTTGATGGGCGCTGACCGAGCGGATCCTTGACGAGCATCCTCAAGGGGGGAGGCCATACCTGCATCAACGAGTGGCATCACTGAAGGTTCAGGGGCGTTGACAGGTGCCAGGGCTTGCTGGGCAGGCTGAATTGAGGCATCGATGGGCCCTGTTTCTCCAGAGGGCTGGTTCGATGTCGCCTTCGGGTATGCAAGCTCCGAGGTTGCTTGTGCTGTACCTGAGGAAGCATGTGCTCGGGGCGAAGAGGGAGGTATGTGCATCACTGCATCGCGAGATGTGTGCTTCATCAATTTGAAGCCTGCAAAACCCGCAAGCAGCAAGAATGTGGCCCCCAGCACAAGCAGGTGTTTTCGGCGCAGAGGGCCGTGTTGGACGGTATGAGGCCGTGCCGGAGACACTGAAGTCGCTGGCGGCGCGGCAGAGTGGGCATGCTCAAGCGCTGAGTCTTTGAGTGGCGCCGTTTCAGACAAAGGCGTGTCGTGTGCCGGGTCTGTAAAAGGCCCGGAGGGTGGTGGAAGAACTGGGGGCTCCGCTTCGACAGGTCCTGGGTGTTTCTCAAATCTGAGAGGCTGTGTCTCCGGGGGCATGTCTACTGCTGTCGAGCGCCCGAGGAGGAGCTGATGATAAAGGGGGCTCACCTCATGTCTGAGCTCATCAACGCTCTGTGGCCGAAGCGCCGGATCTTTCTCCAAGCACCAGTGGATGAGTGTCTCGAGGGCCTGAGGGGCATGGACGGGCTTGAGCTGGTAGGCTGTGCAAAACTCGCCGAAGGTGGGGGGGGGAGCGCTGAAATGTTGTTGCTGCAAATCCGACAAATCCCCCTGAAATGGCAGCATGCCCGTAAGGCACTCGAAAAGCACCACAGCCAGGGCGTAAAAGTCCGCAGGTGGATCGCACGGCAGACCTCTGAGCTGCTCTGGCGGCATATATTCAGGGGTCCCAGGTGAGGGGGAGCCTGCTCGGGTCAGCGGGGCCGACTCCGCCTTCCATTTGGCGATGCCGAAGTCGAGCACTGTGACATGCTCTTCACCATCGTGGGTTGTCAGAAAGAGGTTGTTCGGTTTGAGATCTCGATGGATTACACCGTGACGGTGGGCTTCGGCGAGGCTACGTAATACCTGCTGCATGATGTTCAACGTGCGGATGACAGAGAGGCGCCCTTCAGTGTCTATCACCTCGTCGAGGGGTCGCCCTTCGAGCAACTCACACACCATGAACAGGCCCCCGCCTGGCAAGACCCCCTGATCGAGCAGGCGAAGTGTATGAGGACTCTTCAGCTTGGAGATGATCATCGCCTCACGGCGAAAGCGCTCCACGAGGCTGGGGTGGTGGGCATACTGATCAAGGATGCATTTGATGGCCACCTGTTGTCCGGTGGACTGCTGCTCGGCGATGTAGATCTTGCCCATCCCACCAGTGGACAGGAGCGACTGCACCTCATATCGCTCTGCCAGTACCTGGCCGATCAGGGGATCACTTGCATTCACCGCAGCAACTCCGTATGGGATCTCATCCCTCAACGTTGGAGGAACGACGTCTGGCACGATGACACGTACCCGTACGATAAACCCTTCACACCCTGAGACAATCAATGTCTCGACGGTCAGGCGGTTCCTGACCCCTGTATATCCCAGGGCAGGGCGCAGTGTGGAGTTGGGCCGACAGCTGACACTCGGACGAAATGGGGGGCCCGGCACTCTGCGCCTTGACGATCCTACGGTGAGTGGTGCTCATTGTCAGCTGGCTTCTGCACGGAAGCTCACCAGCTGGTCGATCAAAGATCTCGGCAGCAGAAACGGCACCTTCGTCGATGGTGTTCAAGTGGTCGGTGAGCAGATCCTCAACAATGAAGCGGTCATCTGCATCGGTGAGCATGCTCTGGTGTATTCGGTCATCACCGAGGCCCCGAGTCACATCCATGTGCCGCAGCTGATGTCGCCACGCCTTGCCATTGCCGAAGCGAGAGTACGTCAGTACAGCAGTGTGCAGACCCCTCCATCACTCTTGTTGTTGGGCCCTTCCGGATCAGGCAAAGAGCGGCTTGCACACATCGCCCATACCGAGAGTGAGCGTCAGGGGGCTTTTGTACCCGTCAACTGTGCCACGTTGACTCCAGAGCGGGTGGGCAGTGATCTCTGGGGACATCTCAGAGGCGCGTTTACAGGCGCCGTGGCTGATCATGCAGGCTTCTTTCGGGAAGCACATCAAGGCACGTTGTTTCTCGATGAAATTGGCGACTTGCCGCCCTCGATTCAGCCAGCGTTGCTCCGTGCTGTCGAGGAAGGCACCTTTCGGCCACTCGGGGCGTCGAAAGACGAGCGAGCAGATGTGAGGGTGGTGGCGGCCACCCATCTCGACATCGAGACACTCGCTGATGAAGGCCATTTTCGTACAGATTTGCTCGCTCGACTCGCTGGCGTTCGTGTTGCCCTCCACGGGCTCGACCGCCGACGGGCCGACATCTTGCCATTGCTGGCCCATTTCCTCGATCGTGATCCTCACAGGCCTGGAGCATGGTTGACCTTCGATGCCGCCAGGTGGTTGCTTCATCGGAGCTGGCTGTTAAACATCAGAGAAGTACGGGATTTCGCTCGAACCTTGGAGATCAGCGCTCTCGGTCAAGAGCAGCTTGACGTCCCTCACCTTCTAGAGGTGGCTCAGTTGCGACCACGGCGCCAGAAGCGTTGGCCTGATTGGGTTGATCCTGACACGCCCGAAGGTATGCGTTGGTTGCTCGACCATTATGAAGGCAACGTCTCTCTGCTCGCTCGAGATTGGGCCCGCTCTCGACAGTCGGTCTACCGACTGATCGAACGTCTTGGTTTGTCTGCGTATGTGCCTCAGGGCGGGAATAAATCTGAATGAGCACAGAATATTCACCTGCAGGGCATAGGGGGTTGCAGTCCCTCATCATAAGGGTATCCATGTTGAGAACACTGTGTTGGGTGTGTGTATGCATCTGTGTCTGGAGCCAGGCCTCAGCGAAGACACAGGATGAAGCCTCTCAGAAGTCTCTTTTCAGCTGGAGCATGATGATGTTCTACGCTGCTCATGGCAGCTGTGAGGAGGCTGACCCCGAGTGTGTGCGTGGTCAAATGTGCGGCCCCCACCCTTTGGGATGCCCTGCTGTGGGTCTACTACTTGTAGAAAAACTTGAGCCTGAACTGTGGGATGCCACCTATCTTACAGGCCTCAAGGTGCTTCACTACAGCCGGGCGGGTGCATGCGTAGAAGAGCAGGCGGCATGGGGGGAGTACGAGGCTGCGTGCGGGCGAAAGTGCGATTTCGAGCAGCTGGAGATCATCTCGCAGGTCAGGGAGAGCTTTACCGGACGTTGCATCCATCCAGCATCCACTGCACCCCCTGTCACCCAAACGCCCGTCGCCCCAGAGACGCAGAGCCCTGTGCTGAGCGCAGAGGTGCCTCCATCTGATTCTCGGTGGACATCGGGACAAGCCATTGCAGGGTATTCACTCCTTGTCGTGGGTGTGGCGGCGTTGGCGGGCGGCTATGTGTGGCTGGACGGCGCTCGGACATCACAGGAGGACGCTTCCAGCGCTCAGAGTCTGGCGGAGTTCAATGGGCATGTGGCGGATATGGAAGACCAGGAAACTCTGGCCATTGGCGGCGCGGTTGTGGGTGGTGTGGCCCTGATCACGGCGGTGACTCTGCTCGTGACCAGCACGACTGCCACTGACGCTCAAGTCTCCAGTGCCCCGCAGGGCAGCCTCGGTACAGGGCTGAGCTGGCGTTTTTGACGTATCCGGACATCGACTGCATCCCCCGTGTCCGGATACGAGCACTCAATTCAGAGTTTAAGCGGTTGGTGAGATTGGTCGGCAGGTTGCTCATAAGAGCCAGACCTTATAGGAGCAGCCAGCCATGAGAGTGTTCATTTTGACCTGTTTTGCACATCTTGTCCCGTACCCCAGTTTGGGTGCACCCCCCATTGTCCCTGAGCAGCCATTTTGTGCTGAAGTACCCGCTGTACAGGAGGCTGACCAGGAGACATCCCAAACCCTCATGGGCTACCTGCTTCTCGGTGTCGGTGTCGCAGGCACAATGACTGGGCTGATCTCACAACAAAAACAAGAGTGGCATCACCGTCAGGCGGACATTGCCACACACCGTGAACTCTACTGGCATCATGCTGCGCATGAGTCGAATCATCGTCACTGGGCTCATGGTGGATACATCGTCGGTGGAGTGGCGCTGACTACGGCGCTGCTGCTCCTGGTCTGGAGCGGCGAAGACTCGGAACAGCAACACCTCTCGGTGACGCAGGGTGTAGAGCCTACCCACTTGATGGCGTCCGTGAAATTTTGAAAATGAAGCACAGTCAGCCTCTCGGAGAGTCAACCATGCATGTGTATTCAAGGCGCGTGATGCCTGTCAGCCCCTCGGCCATCTTGCTCATTGGATGCTTCTTTCTTGTGAGTGGCTGCCTTGAAGCACCAGACGTACCAGAGTGTTTTCCCGGGGGAGGGGCTGGCTCTGAGTGTCCGCTTGGAAAGATGTGCATTCAGAATGTCTGTGTGGAGCAGATGTCGGATGCTGGGCCGATGGCCGGTGCCGGAGGAGAGGCGGGTGCTGGAGGTATGGCTGGTGCAGGTGGAATGAGCGGAGCTGGGGGGATCGGCGAAGAAGATATGGGCCCTCTCGGAGGTATGGGTGGCGAGCCCGGTGGTGCGGGCGGCATGGGTGGGAATGTTGGCGGAGCTGGCGGCAACATTGGAGGAGTTGGCGGTGACGTTGCGGGGGCTGGTGGTAATGTTGGAGGCGCCGGTGGCAACATTGGCGGTGCCATGGGTGGCATGGGTGGCATGGGCGGCGAGCCTGGTGGTGCTGGTGGCATGGGCGGCATGGGTGGAGAGCCCATGCCCTGTGAGCCGACTCCTGAGGTGTGTGATCGAATGGACAATGACTGTGATGAGCAGGTTGACGAAGGTGTAGAAGGGGAGCCGCTCAGTGAGCCATGTTACTCAGGCCCTGAGGGCACTGAGGGGCGCGGTCAATGCCAGTCCGGGTTGAGGGTGTGCCGTGATGGCATCCTTGGGGCGTGTCAGTCAGAAGTGCTGCCCTCAGAAGAGAGCTGTGACGGTGTCGATGAAGATTGTGATGGGGCTGTGGACGAGAACGTGACTCGTGCATGCTATCTCGGCCCTGAGGGCACTGAGGGAGTGGGTGCCTGCATGGGCGGATTCCAGGCCTGCTCTGAAGGCGAGTTCGCGGCAGAGTGCACCGGGGAGATTATGCCGTCGATGGAGGTGTGCAACGAGATCGACGATGATTGTGATGGTGTGGTTGATGAAGCGCTCAACTGCCCGCTGAGTATCCCTGGCGGTGGGGAGATCCAGATGATCGAGCTTCCAGCCGGTGTCTTCTTGAGAGGATCCGATTTCGGCCCGGCAGATGAATTGCCGATCCGAGAGGTCACCATACCCGCGTTTCGCATGAGTCGAACTGAGGTCACCGTGCGCCAGTATGCTGCATGCGTGTCTGCAGGCGTGTGTGCGCCTTCTGCTGGAGAAGAGGAATGCAACGCACACATACCTGGTCGAGAAGAGCATCCCATCAATTGTGTACTGTGGAGCGACGCACGTACTTTTGCTGCATGGGTGGGTGCTCGGCTGCCCACCGAGGCAGAGTGGGAGTATGCCGCCCGTGGTGGGGGCCTGGATCGACTCTACCCCTGGCCTCGACAGCAAGGAGGTGCCACCTGTGAACGTACTGTGATGTACCAGGGGGATCTCAGAGGGTGTGGCGATGATTCGACCTCGACCGTATGCAGTCGGGAAGCAGGCAACACCGTTCAGGGGCTGTGTGATATGGCAGGGAACGTCTGGGAGTGGGTCGAGGATGTCTATGTAGGCACCTATGAGGGTGTGCCTGTAGATGGCAGTGCACTTTTGGAAGGCGATGCACGGAGAGTATTTCGTGGGGGCGGTTGGAGAAGTGGAGGAAGCAATCTACGGACAACAGACAGGAATGCCGGGGAGCCCGAGTTTCAGGGGAACTCACTCGGTTTTCGGCTCGCCATCACCGATCCCTGACACGCCTTTGAGGTATATGGGAGGCTGACTCAACTCTAAGGAGCCGGCTGCTTTACCGTGCCCAAATCGTTGATGTTGATCAGAGGTTTTTTGCCCTGTGTTTCGCCTCTGGACTCTGAATCGGAGCCTTTGAGCTTACCGACCTGGCCCAGGTTGAGGTTGATCTTGGACTGAGATGGGGTGGGCGTAGTCACCGATGTTGTGTTCTCGCTTATTTCTTCACGTACTGAAGCTCGTCGAGGCGCTTTCGACGCAGATTTCGTCTTCTGACCTTTTTTAGGCTTTGTTCGAGGACGAGCTGGTGTGCCTCCCTCTACAAGAGGCTGCATCTCTGTTGCCGAGATCACAGCTTCGGCCGTTTTAGATGGGAGCCGGGCCGCAGGCTCAGGGGCAGACTGCTCGGCCATTGGGGAAACTGGTCTGTTTGAATCGGGCACAACATGTTTGGGGCGCGCCCCAGGTTGCTCCGGTTGAGACTCGGTGCTGTGAGAAGCAAGTGCGGTGGGGCCGCGTGGCTCGGATTTCGATGGGGTACTTTGGCGTGTGAGATCTGCGCCAGTACTAATTCCCTGTTCATTGTAGGGAGTCGCCCAATCGACGAGGGTGAGGCTGGCAAGTCCACCGATGGTGAGTACTGCACCTAAAGCCAGTGCCCATGGCTTCAAATATTGTGGGCCAGCATCCTTAAATGCCACCGCTGGTGCTGGTGCAGGCTGCTCAGGTGGTAAAATACGTGTTGTGGCCGAGTCCACGGGGGCAGCCACTGGCTGGCTCGGTGGTGAAGGTACAACAGTGTTGTGTGCTTTGGGTTCATCAGCGAGCTGACTCGAAGCTGTCGTTGCGATCCCGAGGGCTTGTTGAGCAAGCTCACCCGTCCTTCTCACCTCGTTGATGTCCGAAGCGGGTGTGTTCAGGACGAGCCGGTGATAGATGTCAGTTGCCTCTTTCCGAAGCGCTGCAGCACTCTCAGGCCTCTGAACAGGATCTTTTTCGAGACACCAGTGGATGAGCTGTTCAAGGTCCGCAGGGACATCCACAGATTGAAGTCGATGCGCATCACAGAATGCGTTGAACGTAGGTGGAGGCTCATTGAGGTGTTGGTGCTTCAGATAAAAAGGTACGCCCTGGAATGGCCGTTTTCCGGTGAGGCATTCAAAGGCCACGACACCCAAAGCGTAGAGATCAGCCTGGGGGTCACATGGCAGACCTTTGATCTGCTCAGGGGACATATATTCCAAGGTACCCGGTGAAGGGGCACCTGTCCGAGTCAGTGGGGTCGATTCTGCCTTCCATTTAGCGATGCCAAAGTCGAGGACCGTCACATGTTCTTCGCCGTCATGGTTGGTGACAAAGAGGTTGTTCGGCTTCAAGTCACGGTGGATCACCCCATGGCGGTGAGCTTCGGCGAGGCTGCGTAATACCTGCTGCATGATGTTCAGAGTACGTGGAGCAGAAAGGCGGCCTTCTGCCCGTATCACCTCGTCAAGCGGTTGGCCCTCAAGGAGTTCACACACCATGAACAAGCCACCACTCGGTAAAGCGCCCTGATCGAGCAAACGGAGCGTATGAGGGCTCTTCAGTTTGGAGATGATCATCGCCTCTCGGCGAAACCGCGCCATGAACTGGTCATCATGGGCGTACTGGTCGAGGATGCACTTCAGGGCCACTTGCTGTTTGGTGGATTGTTGTTCGGCGATGTAGATCTTGCCCATTCCCCCTGTAGACAGGAGTGACTGGATCTCATATCGCCCCTCCAGCACATGGCCAATGAGAGGATCTCGTGCATTCACAACCACAACTCCGAGCGTTTACAGCGTGATGAGGAAGAGCCTGCTACACCAGACGTGCCCATCGACGAGATCCCAAGCTCAGAACTGCTCAGTACATCTTCAGAGCCTGCTCTCGACCTCTCGCCGATGTGCTTCACCTGTCGCATCAGTTTCTTCCTCACAACGCTGGAGTGGAGCCAAATCAGCCTGTTGAGCCTACTGTGTATGGCTGTCATTGTCAGCCTGCTTCTATATCTTGAATGTCAAGGCACATCCAGCTACCCAACCAACGTATCCTCCGGCAACCCCACCTTCGCCGGGTACACAAGCACATCATCCAACTGATCAGCCCGCAAATGCGGTGCTTCGATCACGTATCGAGCCTCCTCCCCTGGGGCCAACACCGACACAAAGGCCAGCAGAGGGCCCGACTCTCCCTGCACCTGACAGTGGATGATGAGCTGTCGTAGGGCCAACTGCCCGCGGTTCGTCACCGTGCCCTCGAGCCGCCACGACCCTGGGCTGCCAGAGACCTCGGGCTCAGAGACCTCCACGTTCTGAAGGGCCAGCGAGCGCCAGATCTCAGTGTCGAAGCTGTGGCTCTGTTTGGGGGCGCGGCCGTGGCCATATTGGCGCAGGTATCCGATGCCCACCGAGATCACCACGATGAGCGTCAGGATCGAGAACGCGACCAGAAGGAAGCTGATGGCCAGGGACATGGGTGAGTATCAGAACGATTGTTGGGGGATCGGCTGACACATGCCATTGCCGCGAACCACCATGTTGATGCCCATACAGACAAGGCCCTGCGGGCAGTCCGGATCGGCTGTGCACGGCAGTGACATCGGCTGTGGCACCCCATCATCGGCCACTTCAGGTGGCGGGCCGGCGTCTGGTGGCATCAGCGGCATGGTCTCGGTGCAGGCCTCCTGCGTCAGGCAAGTCAGCGTATTCGGGCAGCACACCCACGGATCGGCGCAGCTGTCGATGCTGCTGCCACCGCTGCGATTGCAGGGGTTGCCTTCGATGAGCACAGGCATGAAGCCATCACAGTAGTCGATGTCTTCGCAGTAGGGGACCGATGCTCCGATGGGGGGGATGCGTGGGTTGGTGCAACACACCGAGGGGTAGATGCAGTCAGGCCCCTGGCTGCAGGGGTTGCCCTCTACGATCGTCAGATCGCCACAGCCCCACGCACCCACCAGCGCCAGCATCAACGAAGACCATTTCATCATCGTGAGCCCCCTCAAATCTCGATGTTCAGGCCGATGGAGGGCCCCCAGAGCAGGTAATCAGGGGGCCACAAGTTCGCGTCGTTGATTTCTGCGCTGAAGTAATTACCGATGAGGGGCAGCATGTAGTCCGCTCGAAAAGATGCGTATGGCTCGAGCACCATCAACTTGCCGATGGTGAACGGCCATGACCAGCGAATGTCCACCGAGCCAGCCATGGGTACGCCCCATTGCGTGCCAAAGGGGCCAAGATCGAGCCAGACCAGGCCCGTGATCGGGATGAAGTCACCGCTCACCGTCCAGCAGGTGTCGTCGCAGGTCTTCATGAGGGCCCGCACGCCGATGGCCACCATGTTCATCTCGCCGTCCTGGATCGCGAAGCCGCGGCCGCGGTTGTCGCCGAAGCCGAGCACCACAGGCCGCTCGAAGGATGTATAGCGAGAGAAGACGCCAAAGCCATCTCGCCCTTCGTACGACTCGGGATCTCCGTCTTCACCGAAGGAGCCCGCTTCGAGGGTGAGCAGGTTGGTCCGCCACTTCGCGCCATTACGAGAAGGGAACCACGGATCCCCGTTCCGGGTGGCGAACCGATATGGATCGTCGATGACCCCCTCAAGCCGGCCGAACTCCACCCGCACATAAGGTGTCATGTCGTCGAAGAGGAAGTCGTCCATGTCGGGGCGTAGCTCTCCGGCGAGCAGCAGCAGTGCGTCTTGCGCCAGCGTGTTGCCCACGTTGTCTTCCACGACGCGGCGGGCGCCGGCGTCGAAGATGCTCTCGGAGACATAACTGAAGAAGAGATCGTGTCCGTAGGCCTGCACCCGCCCCCGGAGCTGACCTACGTTCCCTTTTCCTGTGCCGATGGAGTCGATGGCGCGATCGACGCCGGTTTTGGACTGGCCCGTGAGATCGAGATCGATGTCGGTGATGCCAGCGCTGAGTCGAGCGAAGAACAGACCGATGTCGGCTTCGACGATGATCTCGTCGTCCGAGGCGTGTGATTCGGCCGGCAAAGCAAAAGTCCACAGCGCGAGTGCCGTGGCGGTGAGCATATGGGTGTGCATGATCCCTCCCTCAAGGGTCTGGGATCACGGTAGCAGAGAGGTGGGGATTTAGAGAATGTCCACGCCGGTGGCCACCATGCGCAGCTCCACCTCGGGCACCTTGTCGATGGTGGTGCCTTCGTCCTTGGCGAAGTGAGCGCGGGCGGCCTCGGAGAGGGCCTTCAGCTCCACGACGCCTTCCACGGAGCACTCGCGACCGGCGACGTCTTTGGGCACGAAGAAGGCGTAATCCTTGAAGGTGATGCGGGCAGACTGCTTGCCGTCGGCGGTCTTGATGGCCATCCAGCAGCCCTTCGCCTGGCAGACCTTGGAGATCTTGCCCTTCACCCGCACGGTCTTGCTGGCGTACTGCTTCGGCGACGCTGCGACGGTATCGAAGCTGATCTCTTTGTCAGCGCCAAGGGTGAAGGCTGCGCCGCGGTGCATGCCTGCCTTGCCCTGAGCGTGGCCGTGGTCGTGATCTTTGCCGTGGGCGTGATCGTGGGCCTTGCCACCGTGATCGTGGCTGTGCGTGTGGGGCTGGGAGCTGGGCTGCGAGCCCGGCTGAGAGCTCGGGGGATCAGCAAAGGCAGGGGAAGCGACGAGGGCGATGATGGCGATCCACTTGTACATGTGTCGTACCTCTGTGTTGACAGCTGCGTTCGTGCTGTGGGCCGATGTGGACCGACCACAGCCGCCCCCGATTCATTGGGGCGCGGATTTTGGTGCTCGTATTTACCGGGATCCGGCCGCCGGGTTCAAACCCGAAGACGGGGATGATGCTGTAAGAGGTCCTCACACAACGGCGGACCGAGCCAGGGAGGTGAGGCGTGAGGACCTCTAAGCGGTCGGTGGGGTTCGGTCTCGAAGACGTCGTCGGCGCGGATCAGCCTTTGGCGATCTTGCGGCTGCCTCTCACCCGGGCGAGACCGCGGCGGCCCTCGTCGGCGAGCTCGGGCAGGGTGAGGGCCATCTCGTACATGCGCTCCGCCCAGTCCCATCGGCGGAGCTTCTCAGCGTGGCTCGCGACGTGGAGCGCGCACTGTGGATCGCGCATCAACGTCTGGGCAGGTTGCTCTACTCGGAGCAGCAGTTCGTCGAGCAAAGTCACCATCGAGAGCACGTCGTCGCGGTTGTGGTTCACCACTGAGACCAGTGGGGCCGGATCTCCGCCATGGAGGAACGCGCGATAGATGCCGGGTACCTCGGCGCCGGGCACGTCGCCGTAGCGGATCACCTTCAAGATGTCGCGCTCGACGGTGGCGAGGCGGCAGTTTTCGAGGGTGTGCTTCACCATACGGCGCGAGGCTGGGAGCAGGTCGAGGTGGGGCGGTGACTTCGGCGCGGCCATGTGGTGCGCTCGCATGCGGGTGACGAGCAGGGGCAGGTCGAAGCGACGCCCGTTGTAGGTCACCAGAGATTTTGCCGCTTCGATACGGGCGTGCACATCGGCGAGCATCGCCCGCTCGTGATCAGGGTTCTCGAGGAACCACTGCTCGAGCACCAGCACCCCGTCGACGAAGCGCGCTGCGCCCACCAAAAACCCCAAGGTGCCCATGGCGTTCTCGAGGCCCGTGGTCTCGATGTCGAGGAACAACGCCTCCCGGGGGTCGAAGTCGTCGAGCTCGGGCTGGCTGTAGAGCAACGCCGTGTCGGTCTTTGCCTGCCGAGCGAGAACTTGATGCAGGGGTCGATCGCCGTGCACCGCCTCTGGCCCGTACGGGGCCTCGATGAAGAGACAGCGTCCATCTTCGGTGACCTTCTCACGGGCGCCGATGAGACCGCGGATCGAAGGGTAGAGCGCCGGCGCCGGGCCACCGTGCAGAGGCATGGGCCCTTGCTCGGGCAGGGCGTCGAGGCCAGTGTCGCGTCGGAGCAGGGCCAGCCGACCGCGGACGCCGCTGGGCGCGGGCTCCGAGAGCTCGTCGGCGACGAGGGGAGGGCGGTGCTCCTCATGGCCGCGGCGCAGTGCTCGAGTATGACGGGCCACCGTGCGTCGCGCCGCCACGCCCATCTCCGGGGCCCGGCTCAGTCGCGTGAGGGGCCCTGGCGTCGTATTGGGGGACGCAGGCAGGGGGGTCACAGGTGCAGGGCGAGTGGTGGGTGTCGTGGAGGGTCGATTGGACTGGCCATCAGACGGGCCGCTGACCTGGCGATCACCGAGCAGGCGCTCGAGGCGTCGCCGGAGAGCCCCTTCCTGCCGTGCGCCTTCCTGGCGAGGCAGGGGCGTTTGATCGTCTTGTTGAGCGCCAGCCACCGTGAATTTGCCTCGTTCTCACCCGCTCAGAGGTGTGTCTCGACACGCCGAACCAAGTCGACAATCTTGCCATGTCATGGGGCCGGGCCCAAAAAAACTCGTCTTTGGCGCAAACGCATTCACGACAATTGATTCGTGTTTTTGTGCGACTGAATTTGATGTCGTGCTTCTAAGTAGGCGTACACCGACCATTGCAGAGCACCCTCAGCCCGACCACGAGGGGTACAGGAGACGTACGTCCATGGGCCGTCTGCGCGCTTTACAGATAGAACTCGACGACGACAAGACCTGTGTCGTCTGTGGCCGCCGGATCGAGTGGCGCCGGAAGTGGGCCGATCAGTGGCACGAGATCACGCGGTGCAGTGAGCGCTGTCGCAAGATGCGCCTCGACAAGACCGACGAAGCCCTCGAAGAGGCGTTGATCGCCATGGCCCGAGCTCGAGGGCGACGGAAGAGCTTCATGCTCTCCGAGGCCGCTCAGAAGGTGTCCCCTCTGGGCTGGATGCCTCTGATGGAGCGTACGCTGATGGCCGCACGGCGGCTGGTGGCGCGGGGCGAGCTGCTCATGCTCCAGGGTGGTCGTGCCGTAGATCCGTCTACTGCCCGTGGTGCGGTTCACCTGAGGAGGCCTTGAGGATGGTGTTGAGCAGCGACAGGCTCTGGGATCGACTGCGATCTGGCCCACCGGTGCAGGCCGGGCATCCATCAGCGCACGGGCAGGCGGCGAGCAACGCCGCCGAGGCCTCGAGGACCTGGGGCGCCACCTCGAAGAGGGCATCGTACAGGCCCACGCCTCCTGGCTGGCGTTCATAAACGAAGATCCACGGATCAGGCGTGGCCGGCGTCATGCCATCGTGTGAGAGAGGGCTCACCGTCTCTACCCCCAAATCAGCAGGATCACACATCAGATGCACCGCTGCCGTGGCCCGTAGAGCCTCGGCGACGCCAGCGAGGGCCATGGGCACCTCTCCTGGTGGCAGTGGCTGCGACCCGGCAGGCCGCAACCAGAACCCCGTCGTGTGCAGGGTGCGGGGATCGAGGTGTACGTCCCCTCGCCCCACCACCTCACCCGTGCTGAAGCGCACCCGCTTGAAGCCGATCACCTGCTCTGTGAGCTTGAGCTCGCCGCGGCCCGCCTCCATCACCCCCATGGGGCGTACCGCGTGGGTCTCCAGCACCGAGACGTCTCGATCGGCGTGGGCCTCGGTGTACCAGTCCACATCGGTGGGGATCGCCTCGGCGTGACGCCCTTGGAGATCGAGGGCGGTGATCTCGTAGGTCTTGCCATAGATCGTGTAGATGGCCCCGAGGTGCAGAGTAGACGGGGCGCGGTGGAACTCCACCTCGCCGAGGGGCTTGCCGCGATCACCGCCTCTGGGACCGCCGCCGTGCACCACCATCACCCCGCCGTCGGCCATGCGCCTCAGGCTCACTCCACGGGCCGGGTAGTCCTCACCGGTCCACTGGTAGCGATCAGCCCCCGGATAGACCACACGGTGATCGGCCAGGAACCCCAGGATCTCCTCTACATCTTCGGCGGCGCATCGACCAAAAGCGGCCCCACGAGGGATCGGCAGCTCGAAGGCGGCGCACTTGAGGTGATCAGCGAGGATGAGCAGGTTGTCAGCGTCGAGGCGGGCCTGCTCGGGGGCGCCCTCGAAGAAGAACTCCGGGTGCCCGGCGATGTATTGATCTACAGGGGCGCTCCGGGCGATGAGGACCACGGCCCCGGGCACACCAGATCGGCCCACTCGCCCCGCGCGCTGCAGCGCGCTGGCGATGGTGCCGGGATAGCCCGCCAGCACACAGGCTTCGAGCTGGCCGATGTCCACCCCGAGCTCCAGGGCGCTGGTGCTCACCACCGTGCGGATCTGTCCTGATCTCAGGCCGGCCTCCACTTGCCGCCGAAGCTCTGGCAGATAGCCTCCGCGGTAGCCCGCCACCGACTCCGGATCGAGCCCGAGCGCCTCGACGTCGGTCTTCAGCAGCTTCACCAGCTGCTCCACCCGGGCCCGGCTGTCGGCGAAGACGATGGTGGGCACGCGGGCTTCGTGCAACGCCAGCGTCACCCGCCGTGCGGCCTGCAGATAGCTCGCCCTGATCCCACGCTCCGCATCCACCATAGGTGGGCGATAGATGTAGAGCGCTCGCCCTGCCGTGGGCCCCGTGCTCCGCAGCACGGGGAAGACCGGACCTTCTAAGAGGGCCTCGGCATGGGCTCGAGGGTTGGCGATGGTGGCCGAGCAGAGCACATAGCGAGGATCAGTCTCGTGGAACGCGGTCACCCGACGCAGGCGGCGGATCACGTTGGCCACGTGGCTGCCGAAGACCCCTCGATACACATGACTCTCGTCGATCACCACATGACGCAGCCCGGCGAAGAGACCCCGCCAGCGGTCGTGCCGGGGCAGGATGCCGCTGTGCAGCATGTCGGGATTGGTGATGATCACGCGCCCTTGCTCGCGGATGCGTCGGCGAGCGTCTCGTGGGGTGTCACCATCATAGGTCTCCGCCGCCACCATCAGCCCACAGGCCTCGGCGAGGGCGTTGAAGGCCACCGCCTGGTCGTGGGCCAGGGCCTTCGTGGGGCAGATGATGAGTGCCCGAGCCCCTGGATCGGTCATGAGCGCCGTGAGGATGGGCAGCGTGTAGATCAGACTCTTGCCACTCGCCGTGGGGGTGGCCACCACCACGTCAGCCCCTTCGTGCACTGCCTGTATCGCCTGGCGCTGATGCCGATACAGCCCGCTGATGCCCCGACGCTCCAGCGCGCGGATCAGCTGCTCTGGCAGCCAGTCCGGCCATGGGGTGATCTCTGCTGGCTGCTCTGGCTCTGCCCGGCGGGCCACGAAGGGCTCACCCTTTTGCGGATCTCGGGCCCAGGCGTCGAGCAGCTCGATGGCGCGGCGGCTCTGCATCGGCGGGCCGTTACTCCGGTGCGACAAAGCGGGCGATCCAGTCGTCGAAGTCGGCGTCGTCGGCGAGCTCCACCAGCACGGGAGCAGCGATGTCGATGATCTCGGTGCGCCACGCCTCGAGCACGTGCATCTCGGTGAGCAGATCTGCGGTGGTGCGATCGCCTTCGATCTCGAGCCAGACGTTCATCTCTTCGAGCAAAGCGTCGCGCAGCTCGGGCCGCGCGAGGTTGTGGGCGATCAGCCCCGGCAGGATCTCCATGAGATCGGCCCGGGGCAGGTTGTCGGCGCTCATCCGCCAGAGATCGTAGATGCGCTGCTCGAGGCCCTGCTCGAATGCGTTGAGCTTGGCGCGCCCCATCTGTCGAGCAGTCTCGGGGCTGGTGATCATCTGCACCACCCGGCTGATCATCATGTCCATCGAGTTGTCGATGAAGCTGCGAGCGGCCCGCTGAATCTGCGATTCGAACTGAGCGGTGATGTTGCCCATGAGGCCCAGCCCCCGGCGCCCGCCGAAGAGGTTGCTGGGGTTGAAGGCCGAGATGAACTTCTCGATCGACTCCTTGACCACCGAGGTGATCATCGACTTCACCCCGGGCTGCTGCACGAAACGCTCGACCTGGGCTTTCTCGAGGCGTACGGGCTTTGCCGCGAGGGCCCGCAGCTCGGCGATGGCTTCAGCGGTGAGCCAGTCGCGCAGGCGCTCTTCCTTACGGCCTTCGAGCCGCACCTCTTCACGGTCGAACCAGGGGCTCAGATGACGCTCGACGAGGGTCTCCAGCGCGCCTTCGTCGAGGGCGGCGTCGAGGTGCACCAGCACCCGCTCGGGCTTGAGAAACCGCCGGACGGGTTGCCGGCTGGCGAAGTCGAACACCAGCCCCACCAGGGCGCGGGCGGCGGCCTCGTCCCGGAGGGCGGCCTTGAAGGTCAGCTCGTTCATGCGTGCCTCGGAGATCTGTAAACTGCGAACAGCTATCAGGTCTGTGAGCATAAACCAAGGAGCCCTTCGTGAAGATCGTGCTGTGCAATTGCCCCCCTGACGCGGCCCCCACCATCGCCCGAGCGGTGGTGGAGGCGGGTGTCGCCGCCTGCGTGAACCTGATCCCCGGAGTACGCAGCATCTACAGCTGGGAAGGTGAGATCTGCGATGACGTGGAGACCACGTTGCTGATCAAGACCAGCGAGGCACAAGTGGGCGCGTTGCGAGTGGCGTTACTGGAAGCACATCCCTACGATGTGCCGGAGGTGGTGGTGGTCGACGTGAACGACGAGGCGTCACACGGTCCGTACGTAGGTTGGGTTGTCGAGATGTGTACTCCCCGAGCGTGATGTGCATCGTGAACGGAGTTTGGCTACCGTGTACCCATGAGCCGAAACACCCATCACTGGTGTCTCCTGGTGGGCTTGGTGGCCACGCTGGCGGCGTGCCCGGCCCCTGATCCGCCGCCGAACAATCAATACCCCTCGATGTCCGACGCCATCAGCGATGTGCGGGCCTTGATCCCGGGCCTCGGCGGCCATGACCCGCACACTGGAGTGCCCATCTTCGGCGAAGGGGCATGCCGCATTGTCGACGAGCCGCTGAGCGGTGACGGACGAGAAGAGGTGCGCACGTACGATGACGAGGGTCGCCTGCTCACGCGCCAGACGGGCGTCGTAGGTGAGCCTGCGGAGTTCACATGGCGTATCGAGTGGGGCGCTGATGGCTTGCCCACCGTGTTCTCGAGCCAGTACCAGGACTTTGCCCCCAACGAGATGGACATCGAGCACGACGGAGACGGGGTGCTGGTCAAGGTCGATCAGCGAGGTCGCGACAATCTGTGGGTCTACACCTACGCAGAGGGTCGGATCGCTCAGCTCGACTTTCAACTCGACGCTCAGGGCGCAGAGGGCTTTCGACTCGAATACACGTACGACTCGGAGGGGCAACTCGTCAGCAAGCAGGCGTGGAAGAGCTGGGGTATCTGGATCGACGTGGCATACGACTACGATGATCAGGGACAGCTGAGCCGCAAAACCTTCATCGACGCCCTCGAGGAGGGCGACATCGTCGAGCACTATGTGTGGCGTGATGGCCGAGTCGTGGGGGTGAGTCGTCCGCTCGAAGGATGGTCCGACTCGATCGAGTACGACTCAGCAGGGCGAATCGAGACGATGTCGCGGACCTATGTGCCCAAGATCGACGGAGAGCCGGCGCCAGACGCTGCTTATGTATCGCGCATCAGGCGTTTCGAATGGGGGTGTAGGGAGTAGAGTTCAGTCACACCATCCATCGCCGTTGGTGTCGAGGCCGTAGATGTCGATGGTCCACTCGGTGCACACCCGGCCGGACAGATCATAGAAGATGATGTCGATGCCTTCGTCAGTATCGACGCTCACCTGCAAACCTTCATCCGTGTCTTCCCAAGCAGTGCACTCCCGGCAGCCCATGTAGACGCCCTCTTCTTCGATGTCGTCATCGTCGAAGCCCTCGCCGATGTCGTCGTCGAAAGTGTTGTCGAGCAGATCGATGTCGTCGCACAGCTGCGCTGCATTGACCTTGTCGGCGAGGGTCTTGAGCAACGCATAGGTGCCTGCGGAGACCACGCCGAGGGTGGCCAGAGCGAGCGCCTGGCCGCCCACATAGATTGAGGGTGCCAGAATGACCGGATCGATGAGGCCGGCACCGATGGAGAGCGTGGTGGAGTTGCTCGAGATCAGAAACGCTGCATAGCCACCCACTGCGGTGGAGATGCTGCCAATGATGAAGTCATTGCCCAGATAGTCGACGAAGTGTTCACAGAAGGTCTCCCGATCCGAGGCCGAGAAGAGCTCCAGATCGGCCTGCTCTCCACCAAGGTACACACCATCTGAGTCGTAGTGGCCCACAGTACGGCGGCTGGTGGTCACTTCGAGGAGGCTGTATCCCCGATGCTCTGCATCTACACGAGTGCTGCCGATCCGACGCTTGTATTTTCCGAGATACATGTCGAAGCGGCCAGTGGCCTCTCGATCTCCGTTGTCGATCGTGAACTCCGAGACTGTCTTGAAAGCCATCTGATGGCCGTTGATACAGCCACTGCCGCCATCACAGGCTTCATCTTTGAGCATCACGACCTCAGATGTTTGTCTGAGTCGATCACCTGAGGACGAGCTGCTGGTGATGGTCGTGTAATACAGATCGCACACCTCTGCCTGCTCACACGGGCCGAACTGCTCCACCTCAACGCCATCGGTCAGGTTGCTCTCGATCCAGCTCTCAGATCGGCAAGCGTCATCGAACATGACCCGGTCGCCGATGCATGATGTGGCCCGGACTGCATCCTGATTTAACAACGCCCCCGGGTTGCCGAGTTGGGCATGACTCTGGGTCGACACGCACGCGGCGAGCACAGTCAGTGTAAGGAACTTATACATATGGTTCTCCTGCTCTGGTGATTGATGTGCCTCGACAGGCACCCACAGAAGACATTCGAGGGGATGTTTCCGAATCTGACTGGCGTATGCGTGTTTCGTGTTGAAATGCGTTGGTGTTGTCGGTACACACTGGCTATGGGCCAACATGTACAACGCGTCGAATTCTACAGCGTGCAAGGGGAGTGGGGGGAGTTCTCCAACTTCGCCGAGTACCCCATTCGCCTTGCGGGCAAGACCTGGTCATCGGTGGAGCACTACTTCCAGGCGATGAAGTTCAAGGACAAGGCCCTGCAAGAAAAGGTGAGGCGCACCAGGACGCCGAGCCTCGCCGCGCGTATGGGCCGTGATCGCAAGCTGCCCCTGCGTCGCGACTGGGAGTCGGCGAAGGTAAACGTCATGCGCGATGCGGTGCGGGCGAAGTTCACCCAACACGACGATCTTCGGGCGCTGCTGCTGAGCACGGGGGATGCGCGCATCATCGAGCACACTGAGAACGACGCCTATTGGGGCGACGGCGGTGATGGCCGGGGGAAGAACATGCTGGGGCGCATCTTGATGCAGGTGCGTGCGGAGTTGGAGAGAGTCGAATGAGCCTCAGCAGCTGGGTGTCACTGGAAAGTATTTCGTGAGGACCTCTTTGTCAGAAGGCTCTCCTGACCTGGTCGTTCAGCACTCCACTGACTGCAGCGCGGACAACAGCTCAGATGCACTCTGATATCTCTGTGCAGGTGATTTGGAGAGTGCTTTGAATACAATGGCTTCGAGTGCTTCCGGAACACTTGTGTCGGGACGGAAATATTTGAAGGGCTCTGGCATGCTGTTGAGCTGAGAAAAGAGCATGGCAGCTGGATGCTCTTTGAGTTGTTGAAATGGGTGCATGCCCATGAGCAGTACGTACAGGATCATCCCGATGGCATAGATATCAACGCGATGATCGATCTTCAGAGGTGTACGAATCTGCTCAGGTGACATGAACCCAACCGAGCCCAACAGGGTGTGCTCACGTGTCAACGTGTTGACCCCGTCGATGTTTCCCATTTTTGAGATGCCGAAGTCGAGAAGCTTCATGTGGGGACGACCATCAGGCCCTTCACAGACAATGAGGTTCTTGGGCTTCAGATCGCGGTGTACGATGCCCCGACTGTGTGCTTCTTCCAAAGCGCTACAGACTTGAGTGATGAGCTGCACCGCTTCTTCTGCTTCGAGGCATTTTTTCTCTTTGAGAAGCTCGTGCAGAGTCGGTCCGTCAAGATATTCCATACAGATGTATATCTGGCCCTCAGGGGTAGTGTCCCAGCGATGCACCCTCACTGTATGAGGTGAGCTCAGCATACGCGCCATACGAAACTCGCGAATGAACCGCCTTCTCCTTCGTACCCTGTCCTCGTTGTCGTCGATCAGGACCTTGAGCGCCACCACCTGACCACCCTTGAGATCGAGAGCATGATAGACGACCGCCATCCCGCCCTGACCCAAACAAGACAAGATCCGATAGCGTTGATCGAAGAGCGTGCCAGGAGGTAGAGGTGCGAGGCGCAGTGGGATGCTGAGCTTCGATAGCGCTTGCCCGTTATACTCATCAAAGGAAGCCGCGTCCCCATATGAGAGTGTTTGCCCTTCCTGAATGGTCTGACCACAATCATGGTGGTACGGGTACACTGCACGGATGTGAGCGTTCATGTCATCTCTCTTGAGTCGGGCAGGTGGTAGGGGGTTAGACTGCTTGTATGATCCGTGTGGCGCTCAGCGCCAGGCTCTCTCCATGGGGCGCGAGCTCATGAGCAGTGCAGAGGTCTGCTCTGCATGGAGCGCCCTGATGGGCACGGTAGGTGGAATATAGATCGCGTATCCCGATCCACACCCTTTCACCGTGCATCCGAGCATTGAAGACTCTTGTTGCCCAGAGCCAGAGAGCAGTATGGGGTGATCATGACGAGCGGTGCGTATACCCTCAATGTGCTCGCCACCCCCAATGTCGATCTGTACGGAAACGCTCCCATCCAGAATCGCGAAGACGCCCTCCAGCGTGTCGTTCTCTTTGAGCAGTGTCTCACCATCAATAAAGCGAGGGGTGTAGTTCCGTGGGTCAGACACGACGGTTTGTACTGCTTCCGAGAGGCTCAACGCCCCAAGCCTTGGGGTACCAGACTGAGGGTTGCTTGGCAGCGCCAGAGTCATGGTGAGCAGCGATTGCACCCGACGCTCAAGGTAGAGCCATTGCAACATGGAGGACATTTGCTGGCCGCCTTGCTCTGACTGCAACTCGTCCAGGAGCGAATATGGCACTTTCCAGGCTTCGATGGGTGACATGGCCACGCAGTCTGCTGTGCGATCTCGATCGACTGACAGCCACCCCATCTCTCCGATCACGTCGCCTTCGCTGCGATAGCACACAAACCGGCGATGTTTTTGAAAAGGCGCCCAGACTGCCACCTGGCCACTCCGAAGAATATAGAGCGCTGTTGCAGGGTTGCCTGCCACGGCCAGGTGCTCGCCGGCCTGGTAGCTGAGTGCTTCGATTTCATCGGCCAAACGCGCTTTGAGATCATGAGAGATGTGCTGAAACAGTGGATGAGCGGTCACCTGAGTCAGAGGGGTTGAAGCCCGAATCAATGCCCTGGGGGCATTTCGGTCTGCGAAGCGCTTCCACGCAGGGGAGGGGGCATGAGCGGTGATGGCTGCAAGATGGCGCGCCTCGATCTCAGGATCACCGAGGGCGTCGCCAATCTGCATACCCTCGGCGTGGATCTGACACGCGAGCTCTTTCTCGCCCAAGGCCACCGCCATCCCGCCTACCCACTCGAGCCCCCTGGACCGGACTCTGGGAAACCCGTCGAGCATGGCGAGCAGCTGAATGGACCGGGCAAGCCCACTGGCTGTGGGGTGTGTGGCGAACCGCTGTAGTGCACTGAGCGCGAGGTTGGCCTGCGAGCCCTCAGGGGGCTCGTCGATGACTGGAGCTGCGCCCTGACGTGTACGCGTGATTCGATAGACCCCCTGCATGATGGAGCCCACCGCTCTGGAGAAGGCGCCCTGCTCTGCTTCCGAATGCGTCGACATTCTGTCCCCATATCTGCTGTTCAATGAGGAAACGAGGGCCAGGGTCGGAGCGTGACAATTTTTGATTCGTTTTTGCGAATGGTGTGCAGTCAGCGCAGGTCGCTGTGATCGATGCGGCTCAATGCCCGGCTGATCCGCTTACGTACGTTGGGCGCCGTCATACCCTTGCGGGCGGCGATTTCTGCGCTGCTCTGGCCCTCGATGAAGCGCATCTGCACCAATTCGCGATCAAGGGGGTTCAGCCGCTCGAGCAACCTGTGCACGGCGACACGTTGTTCTTCCGCTGCAAGCAAGTCATCTGGCAAAGGCGTCGGGGGGACAGGGGTTTGCGCATGCTGCCTGAGACCGGCCTGATGATGCGCGCGCTGGCTCGCCTTGACGTCGAGGGCGCGGTTGCGGATCGAGGTTCGGAGGAAGCTCAAGGGCTTGCCTTCGATCATCCGCTGGAGGAACTCTGCCTCGCCGAGCAGTCCCGCGAACTTGCACAATACGTCTTGAACGACGTCCTCTGGGCCCACTGAGGCGAGCCCTCTGACAGGATGGGCAGCCTTGAGCAGGGTGGGCAGGCAGAGCGGTACGATGCGCTCCAAGGCACGCTCGATATGGGCCATGGGGGCGTCGGTGGATAGGCCCCTGGCGCGCTCCTCGACGAGCACGGCGCTGACCCACTCGTTGGTGGGCTCAGGGGCTGGTGGGGGGGCGTGGTTGGCCATGGCGTGGGCATTCTGTCAGAGCTCTTTGGTGAGAGCCAACCCGTTGAAGGTGAAAGGCGCATTGAGAGGAATTGATGAAGCTCTTCTCGCATTTGAGTCCCTTGACGGACGGTCAGACCGCCTGATAGCTGTCACCGCGTGTCACTGTTGACCTTGGAGGGTAGGGTGTCGAACAAAGAGAAGATAGATGCCATCGATGTCTTCAATCGCGCCGTTGGAGAGGTCTCAGAAAAAGGGTCCAGAGATGCTGCACTGATCACAAATGGGATCGTCAACATCATCAGCCGTGCCGGTAAGGTACGACGAGGGCAGTCGGTCATCGGAGGTCTTGCGGAAGAAGACTCTGATGAAGAAGAGCAGCAAGATGAGGGTGAGCAAAAGACGCTCAAAGAGTTCAACCTGTTACTTGATGAGGCAAACGAGCAGATCGCCCACATTTTTCACGAGTTTCATGGGTTGCCGCGTCCAGCTGCTCTCTACGAAGGGATACCCCTCCGTCGTCGGCTCGAAGCCGAGAGGGCAGTCCTTGCCAATGTGCATGACATGCTGAAGCGTAATCGAGGCTCTACTTACAGTCAGTTTGCCGCAGCGATGCGGCGAGGGTTGATGAGAGAGCCCGAGGTCGAGTATTCGGACTCGGGTGGTGTGCAGAGCCGCTCATTCTCGGTTAAGGCATCACCTATGCTTATCCCGGTGGGGGTGAGCGACATCGCGCCATATATACAAGACCCACGCATATGGCGTGACGCTGTGGGGAGCGTAGAGTCGGCGATTCTGTCTAACATGAGTCGCGGCCCCACAAGGAGAAGGTTCAATCTGCGCAAGGTCACGAACCTGCTCTGGCCCTTCTTCTTGAATGCGTATCGATTTGATGACTCGATATACATGAAATATGAGTCCTTGCCTCGCCGAAACCCAGACTATTATCTATTGGAACACGAGTTGGTGCAGAGCCACGACGAGAAACTTCTGCGAGACGAGGGCTATATCGTCGCGCAAGGTGACGAACACTCCACCATCGTGGCTGTTCACAAATCCATCAGGATCCGAGGGGGTGTGTTCGAAGAGCTCGAGAACACGGTGCCGATCGTCATGCAGGCCACGCTGATGATGTGGGTCCTCCAAATCGCGTATCATGCGCGCTCCAGCAGGGTTTAATCGCATGGCCGCAAGTGAAAAGAAGAACGTGTTGATTCTCGGAGGCGGGCTGAGCGGTCTCGCTGCGGCCGCAGCTCTGTCTCAGTTCGAGGAGCAGATTCAGGTCACTGTGGTCGAAAAGATGCCTTACCCAGGCGGCAAGGCTGCAAGCACGCGGACGAGAAAGAAAGACGCTCCAGCTGAGCCTGACCGGATCATCGAGCACGGCCTGCATGTCCTCATGGGGTTTTATGAGAACACCTTTTGCCTGCTGCGTCAGGTGTATACCGCAGAGCCATACGGCTACTCTCGGGAGGACTGGCCCACCGCGCTGAGCCACATGTTCGAGGCGGACTACTCCATGACCATTAGCGAGCCTGGGCAAGATGGGCGCCCCTCACGGTGGAGACGCTTTGAGCTCATGAAGAGAGAAAGCCGCCCCGGCGAGCTTTGCTCAGCAGCAGGCTCGATTGTTGGTGATGGGGCGACGCTGACTGGAGCAGGTTTGCTTGTAGAAGAGCCATCTGCACAGGAGCCTGCCCTGGAGACGCGGATCCAGATCTACGAGATGCTCGAGCATATTCTGATCGCGACTCACACGGTCGCTTGTCAGGGCGCGATAGGTTTTTTGAGCAGCGAGCCACCAGGTGACGCCTTCGGTGTTTTGACTTCTGCGCTCTCCGAGGGGCAAGATCTCGATCTGAAGAGCGTCCCTGAGGGGATCGAACCGAGCGCCGCCGTCGCCATCTCTACGCTCTCATACGCCGCGCGTTACTGGAGAAGGCAAGCCTGCACCGACGATTGCAAAGACAAAGATGAGTTTCGGGACGTTCTGAAAGATCTGCTGTTCTACCTCAGACTCTTTCGAGACATTTTCTATCTGACCTTGAGGCCAGATGGAGATATTGAGCGGTCAGACGTATGGCACATCATCGACGTGCTCTCGACCACAGCCATCGGTCTCATCGCCGATGAGGTGTACCTACCCGAACCAGGTCAGGGAGAGCTCGGTGAGTCAGAGTGGATCGAAAACCTGGCCGGCCTCGACGAACGCTCCTACCGAGGCTGGCTGCGTCACCACGGCGCACATGAGCCGACGCTGAACTGTGGCGTGATCCGCGCGATAGAGAGCGGCCTCTTCGCCCTCGAGCACGCCAAGGCAAAGGGCGGCAGGCGAGGGGTGGGCGCGGGGACCTTCATTTATGGCGCTTGGCGGATGTTGTTCGGGTACTCTGGTAGCCCGTTCTACAAAATGAAAGGTGGCATGGGCGAGATCGTCATCGCCCCCATCTTCAATTATCTACAGTGTGAGACATCGACGCGTTTTTGGCTGGATGCAGACATCAAGTCCATCTCCATCAAGACGGAGGCGGGCGTCTCGACGGTCGACGAAGTGAAGGTGGCTCACGCTGCAAACAATGAAAGACCCGTAGGTAGAGGGTTGCCCGGTACGCATCGAGTGCCCCTTGAGCACTTCCCGGAGATCTGTACTGGGTTTTATGGGAGGCAGTTTTGGTACGCAACGGACCAGCTGGAGGCTTTACCCAACGAGACCAGCCTTGCCGCAGGGGAAGACTTCGATGTCGTGATCCTCACGCTGCCGCCTGCTGTGAGCAGGCCGATGCTGACGTCACAGAGCTTGCCCGAGAGCCTGCGCAATGCCGTCAATGGCATCGAAGACACGGCGGTCCTTTCTGCGCAACTCTGGTACGAGAGGTGTGTGGATGAAGACGGAAAACCCTGCGAACGAGAGGAGGATCAGAAGCACGCGGTCGTCTCCGGCGATGTGGCGCCACTCGACGTGCTCGCTGACATGAGCCACCTGAAGGATGCAGAGCCTGGGTACGGCTCAGTGGTTTATCTCTGTGGCGGGTTTGCAGACGGTCCCTCAGTTGAACCTCTATCTGTTTCACCGGGTCAGATGCTCAATCAATGGGTTCAGAGTGGGGGGGCAGAGAAGCTCAGCCGCTTGGTCGAGACGAGCACATCGGGCCAGCTTCCCAAGCTCGTGGGGTCAGTCGCTTACAAACGAGACCAACCTCACGAGCGCTACGTGTTGTCTACACCTGGCACGCGAGTTCATCGTATTCGGGCCGACGAATCAGGGGTCAGCAACATGATGGTGGCGGGGGACTGGACCCGCACCGCGCTCTCCGTTGGCTCCGCCGAGGCGGCCGTGGTCTCTGGTTTGTTGGCTGCAAAAGCAGCACTTAAGCAAGTGGGCCTGGAAGAGCTCGCCAAAAAGATCAAAGTCTACAAAGAGCCTGGAGAGGGGTGACGCATGGATCTATTTTCAAAATGGGACACCATTGTAGAGAAGCTGAACGGGCTCGGTTACGAGTGGACGACGCTCGAGCGCGCCGCGAGAGATGCGGGGGTGATCACTGAAGCCTTCGCGCTCAAAAAGCTCTACAGCATCGTGCCCGACAAGCAGGCCTTGGCCCGAGCATGGTTCTTGGGCACGCTGAGTCTCGTCATCAACAATTACAAAGCCGACATCTGTGATGAGCGGCCAACGTTGGGGGATGCCCTGGAGTCGGTCATCTCCGATCTCATAGACAAGCTCACCATACGCAGAGAGTTTTCTGTGGCCGCCATCCGTGACGCACAAGCGAGTTGGTCCATGCAGGGGCCAGAACTGAAGGAGTTTCGGCGGCAGCTTTGGGAAGAGATCGACAAGCTGCTCAAGCTCGTCGATTGCCCACCAAAGGACGGGGGTTGCACGCCGAGCTACATCTTGCCCTCCCTCAGGTTGACTGACCCGCTGGCGAATGGCCCTGAGGCGATGAGGGAAAACTTCATCAACTTTCTCATGGTCTTGCTCGCAGCGACGCTTCGGTACTGGGCCGAAGATACTTCTCCCGGATCTCTCTACACACACCGCGTGTGTCGAGACGGGGTTTGGCTGCTGGCAGGGGTGCTAAGACCTGAGGCGGAGTGCCCTGAGGACAGCCCTATCCTTCGGGGGCAATCTCTCTTCAACACGTTGGGAGATCGTCAACTCACCAGCCTCGTCAAGTCGGTAGTACCTCTTCATATGGAAGACTATGTCGTGCCATTGCTCAAAGATCTCTTGAAGGGGAAGTGGCCCTTTGAAAGGTGACGTCCCCACCGCCGCATGGCGGCGCAACCTGCTCGCGGGGCAAGGCGCCGCGCGGGTCGCCTCTGACAAAGCGCTCGCGTCTTTGGCGCGTCCGTTCCGCAGCGCCGAGTCTCAGGCGCGTGCAGATGCTGCCCTCGACGCGAAGACCGCTGATCGTATCTTCGAGGTGCTCTCGAGGCTAAGGGGGAGCGCGCTCAAGGTGGCGCAGTTCTTCTCGATGGAGACCGACCTCGTGTCACCAGAGATGGCCAAGCGGCTACGACAGACGTGTGATCGGGTGCCAATGATGAACTCTGCCTTCGTCCGCACAGAGGTCAGGCGAGCGCTTGGGCACAGCCCAAACCGGATGTTCGTGCAGTTTGACCACAAGGCCATGGCCGCGGCGAGTATCGGCCAAGTGCACGCCGCCACGACCCACGATGGCCGATCCGTCGTGGTCAAGGTGCAATATCCAGGCATCGAACAGACCATTATCAACGACATGCGCACCTTAAGTCGCCTGATACGCCTCACCTCCAACTCATCCTATCTGTTGTCACTGGTCGACGAGGTCAAGGCGCGGCTGCTCGAAGAGTGCGACTATCATCTCGAAGCGGAGCAACTGGCGTGGTTTGCCGCACATGGCCAAATCGAGGGCGTCAGTACGCCCGAGCCTGTGCCCGAACTGAGCAGCTCCAGGGTCCTGACCATGACCCGGATGAGCGGTGAGCCGCTGTGCGAGTGGCTGCAAGGTGACCCTTCTCAGGCGCAGCGCGAGCGCGTCGCGGGCCGGGTGCACCAGGTCTTCGTCGATGCGATTCGGCGTCACGGACGGTTACACGCAGACTCGAACCCCGGGAACTTCTTGTTCACCGATGACAAGGTCTCAGTCCTCGACTTCGGGTGCGTGCGCGCCTTGAGTGAAGACTATCGAGATCTGGTCTTGAGGCTGTGGCGAACCTTCGCTCACCCTGAGCCGAGTGAGCTGTGGTCGCTCTACGAGCAGATGGGCCTGTTCAAGAATATGCCCACGCATGAGGCAGAGGCGATGGAGGCTGAGCACCTGCTACCCTTCAGGGAGTGGCTCGCCGAGCCCCTTCGAGTCGAGCGGTTCGACTTCGGGGCCGATCCAGACTTCATCAGCCGAGGCCGTGACCTATTCTTCAGTTTTATCAAGCACCGAGCGCACTTGGGGCTTCGATCCGAGTTCGTGCTCGTCAACCGAGCGCTCTTTGGCATGTATCGATTGTTCGAGCAGCTCGGTGCCCGCGTCAGCCTTCGCGAAGCGTGGCTTGAGTCATGAAGACCGTTATCATCGGTGGCGGGATTGCGGGGCTGACCGCCGCATGGCACCTCGCGAAGAGCGGCCACCGTGACGTCATCGTGCTTGAGAGCGAAGAGTATCTGGGTGGAAAAGCAGGAGGCTGGAGAGACGCCGACGGTGACGTGATCGAAGCTGGTCTGCACATCTGCTTTGCGCACTACACGCATTTGCTCTCATTGATGCGCGAGCTGGAGGTGGAGGACAAGGTCGCGTGGCAGCCAGCGGCCTTCACCTATGCCTTCGAGGATGGCTCCACATTCGAACTGAAGATGCCCCCTCTGCCACCACCTCTGCCAGGTGTGGCAGTCATGCTGCGTTACCCTGGGCTGCGTATGCGCGATCGGGTGGCGTCGATTCGAGCTGCTGCAGAAGCCGCCACCGTTCCATGGCGCTGGCTCGAGACTCAGGACTCGATCTCGTTCAAGGCGTGGCTGCGCAAGAGGCTGGTGCCAGAGGCGGTCGTTACCCAGCTCTTCGAGCCGATGACCAGGGGGCTGACCTTCATCAACCCCGAAGACGTCTCGGCGACAACAATGTTGAGATACGTCCGTCAGGTGGCGAGGAGCCGACAGGATTTCGGCATCGGGTTCTTCCAGGGGGGCGTCTTCGAGGCGCTGATCGAGCCCCTCGTGCAGCGCCTCCGAGCGCTCGGGGTTGAGGTGAGGGTCAACCAGACGGTGCAGCAAATCGAGCTCGGTGAGGAGGCTGTGACCGGGGTCCTCATGAGCGATGGTGAGCGGATCCCCACAGAAGCTGTCATCTGTGCGACTCCGGCGCATGTGCTGCCCACACTGATCTCCGCGGCCGATCTCTCAAGGTTTAGATTGCTGTGGTCGCTGCGATTGTCGAGTGTGCCCGTCATCTCGGCTCAGGTCTGGCTCGATCGGCGTGTGGACACCTCACCGGGACTGTGGTTCTTCCCAGGGGCAATGTTCAACAGCGGCGCCGACGTGACCCGGTACGATCATCCCGACGATCAGCACGCGCCATCGGTCTTTCATCTCGTCATTGCCCCTGCGGCCGAGTATATCGAGCGCACCACCGCAGAGCTCGAGTCTCTGGTCACGGGTGAGCTGCGGGCGCGGGTGAGGTCCACCTGGGGGGCCAAGGTGCGCAAGGTGTCGATCGTGCGTATGTACCGCTCCATTCACTTCTCCGAGCCTGGCTCGGAGAGGCTCCGCCCCGCCTGCGAGACCAGGGCCCGAGGCCTCTTCCTCGCTGGCGACTATGTCAAGACCGGTCACAGCTGCAACCTCGAGGGGGCGGTCTCGTCGGCGCTCGCCGCTGCGCGTGCCGTCATGGCCACCTGATGAACATCCAGCCAGGTGCTCAGGAGCTGTCGGCCTACTTCCCACGCTGGATCGCTCAGCCCCTGCTCCATAGACTTCGAGACCACCAGCACCCCTCCATGCATTGGACTGGGGCGGTGCTGTTTCTGGACATCTCGGGCTTCTCCGCCTTGACGCGGCGTTTCCAGGCAGAAGACGAGCGAGATGGGTTCGGGCGCCTTCAGGGGTTCCTGAACGAGGCCTTCGACGAACTCGCGCGCGTCATCGAGGCGTATGGAGGTACGTTGCTCACCTTCGTGGGTGATGCCCTTCTGGCGTTCTGGGGGGCCGAGGCGGCTCAACAGCGCGAACGCCAGTTGAGCTGTGCCGCTCGAGCAGGTCTAGACGCGTTGGGCTGTGTCGATGGGTTGAGCGTGCACGGGAGCGTCGCCTGGGGCGACATTTGTACTGTACTGCTCGGAGGCTACGAAGACGTCTGGTCACTCTTGAGCGCAGGCGACGCGATCTCTCAAGCGTCCGTGGCAATGACGACGGCGCTTCCAGGGCAGCTGAAGGTCGCCTCTGGGGCGAGATGCGGCGGCCTTATAGTGGACGACGAAGGCATCCTCCTAGGCGTCGAGGGATCACTGATGCCGCTTGAGGTGCCTTCTACGCCACCGCCGCTTCAGTCTGAGCAGCTTGTGCCGGCTCATGCTCGAGATGCGGTACTGCTCAATGTGCATTGGGCTGCTCAGCTGAGGACCCTGACCGCTGTATTCGTCAGGCTGGATCATGCCTCCGTGGCGGATATGAACGCGCTGAAAGCGTTGCAAGCAGTCGTCGAGCGCTCACAACGCACACTCCATGCTCACCATGGGGTCCTGGACCGGCTCAGTCAGGATGACAAGGGGCTGTGCGTCGTCGCCGAGTTCGGCATGCGAGGGAGCGCGGGGGCCGGCCCGGTTCATGCGTTGCAGTGGGCGCTGGCTCTTCGTGCGAAGCTCAAGGAGGTGGGGCAAAAGTGTTCAGTGGGGGTCGCGACGGGGCGTATGTTCATCGGCCCAATCGGGGCCAAGGCGCGTCACACCTTCACCGTGATGGGCGAGGCGGTCAACCGAGCCGCCCACCTGATGCAATATGCCACCGACGCGATCATCTGTGACGAGGCGACCGCGCGGGGGTGTGATGGTCAGATCGACCTACGCAGCGCCAAGACCATCACGTTGAAGCACAGCCACCAAGTGAGCGTATTCGAGGTCACCCAGCTGGGGCCGACGGCGCACAGACCGCAGGTGGAGATGATCGGGCGGGCAAATGAGTTCGAGCGTGCCCTCGGTCTATGTCGAGAGCTCTGGGAAGATGGTGGTGGCTTCGCGTTGATCGGTGAAGCGGGCATTGGGAAGTCGACGCTCATACGACAGATCGTTTCCTCGTTGGGTGAAGAGGCGTTGCCGGTGTGTGCATGCGAGGCGTCGGCGATGACCTCGACTCAGCCGTATCGTATTTGGGGGGATGTCATACGACAGATGTTGTCCGAGCGCCTGGAGCTCGGACTCGACATTCACACCGCCCTCGAGAGCATGTTGAGCACCTCTCCCGAGAGCGTAGAGCTGTTGCCTCTCTTGAACACCGTCTTGGGGACTCGGTTTCCGGAGACGCCCGCGACCGTGCTGCTTGATGGTCAGACTCGGATCGACAACACCAAGAACCTCATCGTCAACTTCCTCGAGTGTTGCCCACGTAAGCTGCTCGTCATCGAGGACGCTCATTGGATGGACACCGCCTCCTGGGCCTTGCTCACCTTCTCGATGCAGAAGATGGAGCGCTTGGGGGTGGTGCTCGTCATGCGGCCTCGAGGCAGCATCATCGTGGGGGAACGAGTACGCTTCGAGTTAGATCCGCGTACGAACATATTGGTGTTGGAGGCCCTTGAGGAGGCGCAGGTCGAGGCACTCATCAAAGAGAGTGTGGGCGTGTCGAACGTGCACCCAGAGGTCTTGTCTTGGCTATACACCCGCGGGCAGGGCCACCCATTCTTTACCCGAGAGCTCCTCGACGTTCTCAAGAGCTCACGATTGATTGACACCGTGGGCGATCAACTTATCCGGACGCCTACGCGGGAGGAGCTGGCCAACACACACCTACCAGACACGATC
Organism: Bradymonadia bacterium; assembly: GCA_046290225.1. Lineage (GTDB taxonomy): Bacteria > Myxococcota_A > Bradymonadia > UBA7976 > UBA1532 > JBKAGE01. The sequence continues at coordinate 31,858 of JBKAGE010000011.1, forward strand.
GAGGGTGCGGTGGGGTTTCGTGTAGATCAGCTCCGCGCTCCTGAGCAGTACGTCCTGCGCGTGGCCAGCGTGCTGGGGCAAAAGTGTGAGTATGGCTACCTGTTAGAGGTGCTTGCCGCCATCGACGTACATGTCGAGCTGGACGATGCGCTACGGCACCTCGACGAGGTGGGCCTCTTGAGTGGATCCGCCTCTGAAGAGCTTGTGTTCGTGCACCGCTATGTTCAAGAGGTTGCGTATTCTTCTCTGCCCGAGGCGCAGAGAGAGGTGGTGCACACCGCTGCGGCGAAGTCTCTTGAGCGAGACTCTACGGAAGGGACAGAAGAGGTTTCTACGCTGGCCTTCCACTGGCGCCACACGGACAATGACGAGCGGGCGCTTCACTATCTCGAAGCGGCAGGCCGCGCAGCACTGGACGCTGGCGCATATTTCGAGGCGGCGGAGCACCTCAAACACGCGCTGGAGAGAGACGAGGGCCGCGGTCAGCGAGAGGACGACTTGGTGTCGTCGAGCAGGAGAGCTTCCTGGCTCAGGTTGTTGAGTGATGCATGGTTCGGCCTCGGAGATGTCGAGCGGTGGGCGACGTCCGCCCGACGGTCGATCGAGGAGGCGGGCTGGTCCGTGCCTCGTCGTCAAGTCGTGTGGTTGGGTCGATTCTACGGCGGCCTCATTCGTCAACTGGGCCACCGTACACTGGGCCGGTGGCGCCGTCAGGCGCCTGAACGCCTGGGCCACCTGTGTTACGAGGGGGCCCTTGCCGCAGGTCGGCTCAGCCAAGCGCAATACTTCTTGCATGCGCCGATCGCGATGGCTGGTGCTGGTCTGATGGCGGTGAACCTCCTGGAGAAGGGTGATAGGGCAGAGCCCGTGCCCTCGGCGTATGGCATGTTGGGCGTGGCGTTCGGTATGATGCGGCTGAATTGGCTCGCGCGTTGGTACCTCTCTGAGCTCGAGCGACGGGCTCAAGGGCGGCCGAGTGAGCTGGCCCTCGGGCTGTTTCACGAGGCGATGTGGCACTCATGTTTTTGTCGGTGGGAGTTCTCCTATCAAAGTGCAGAGCGGGGAGCCGAAGTCGCAGCATCTGTCGATGCACGTACTGAACTACGGATGCTTCAGACTTTGATTGCGTCAAACCATTTATTCACTGGAGAGTATAGGGATAGTGTTGAGCTTATGAGTCGGGTCAGAGCATCTGCAATCGCAGATGCAAACTTACAGCATGAAGGGTGGAGTTACAACGTCAGTGGGAATGCTTTAGTATTTCTCGGTAACTATGAAGAAGCCCTGATGAGGGCGTCCAGAGCAGTGGAGATCTTTAATCGTCTCTACGATGATATATCACTGTACATCGCGTTATCGAGGGTGGGGATTGTGAATCTCTATCAGGGCAAGTATCTGTCTTCGGTTGAGTATGCGGACAAGGTTCTTGTACACATCAAAAAAGGCCTGCCCTCAAGTAACTTGACCTTGGATTCTAACGGATGGATGTGTGAGGTGTTCATCCACCATCTAGAGCGTCAGTCTGATTGTGAAGAGTGGAAGCGGAAGTCTCGCGCTGCTTTGAGTGAGTTTAGACGGTTTGCATGGGTGTTTCCCAATGGACGTGCCCGATATCTTTATTACAAGGCTCGGTATGCTGCGGCGATGGGTAAGACGTCAATGGCACATCGGCTCTATGCTCGGTCTTTGAAGGCTGCTCAGCGCTACAATATGCCCTATGATGAAGCGATGGCACTTGCTGGGTATGCGTCTTGCTCTATGGATAAGAAGCTTCGAGTTGAGAGTTCAGCTCAAGCCCATGCTTTGATGGATGAGCTTGGTGTGCCCTGGCCGCCTACCGTACCACGACTTAGCGATTGATTCCGAATGTTGGAGGTGAATGCCTCATCTTCGAGAGGAGAAGCTAGGTGGTAGGTAGGATAGTGCTCCCCGTATTGAGATTGTCTCGGATGGAGTTTGGCGCTCGGTGAGCATGTCCTCAAGCGCCCTGCGAAACCCTGAGTGACTACGTGCCGCGAGTGTCAAGGCATCGGTGAGCCAGCCATGACTGACGAGTTGCTGCAGGCGATCATAGCCCCGATAGATGGGTGTGAGCTGAGCTATTTTTCGTTGCATGCCTGAAGACAGAGCGACCCTACTCAGTTGCCCAGAGTCCAACGCATTGAGGGCGACTTGAGCTGCGTATCGACCACACTCAAGTGCTTTGCCAATGCCCTCACCTGTAAGCGCTTGAGTTGTACCTATGGCTTCTCCGGCAATCAGGAGGTGATCTCGTGCCAGCGCGGTACCCTTTAGGCTGGTGCGGAGGGGCGCACCCTTGAGTGCTCCTTGCCACTGTACAGAGCGTAGTGCTGATGGCCTAGCGCTTTTTGCACCCACGAAGTGGTCCCAAATTTCGCGGAGGTTGAATGGGAAGTTGCCTGATGTATCTGCAAAGGCACCAATACCAATGTTGAAGAGGCCCCCACCCATAGGAAAGGCCCAGCCATAGCCTGGTTGTAGTGTACGGTCATACCAAACATGCAGTGTATTTTCGGCAAGACCTTTGACGACACCATATGTTCGGGCGGCATAGGCTGAAGCTGACGAGCGATGAGGCACACCAAAGCACTTGAGGGCCTTTGTAGATGCCCCAGTGCACAGAAGTGCAATGGGTGCGTGCAAAGTCTCACACCCCATCTCACCCTCTACAATGACCGAAGCTCGACCTCTATTATCAAAACCAACTGCTCGTGTTTGATCTAGAACCTCTACCCCTAGAGATTGAGCATGGTGAAGCAAGACTTCATCTAGATCTTGTCTGGCGAGTGAGAGGACGGGCAATTCGAGAGATGTCTGAAAGCCTCTTGGGGAAGAGAGGCGTATATAGGGGATGGCGTAAGCATGTTGATGTATTTTCGGCAGTAGGTTCAGTGTCTTGAGTGCATGTATTGCATCTGGTAGCAGAGCGTCACCACACACTTTCGGCCGCGGCGTGCGACGCTGCTCAAGTAGGACTACTTTCACACCATGCTGCGCAAGTGAGATAGCCGCTGCGCTACCAGAAGGTCCACCTCCGATGATGATCACATCCCACTTCATGCACTCACCTGAGATTGTGTCCTTGAGGGCCTGGAGATGGTTTGATATGAGGTGTAGTAGGCCTGAAGGCGCTTAGATACGTACCCTGATCCACTCAAGATGTCCTTCAGTTGAATGATTGTTTTGGCTTCGATTATTTTTACTACCATGGCGCTGCCCCTTGCTCTCTGCTTTATGAACCCATTTTTCAGCGAGTACCACGATTTTGCGTACCCTAACCATGATCACTGTCAGTTGCTCAACGCTTCAGCAACGCCTTGATCCGTCCCTTCACCTCTGGCCCCGCCCAAATCGGCAGCACATCCGACTCAAAGAGCGCGTCCCCCTCCGGATCGTCCGGATCCGTATGCGCACGTAGCGCATGCTTTGCCGCCGCGTATGCATCCGCCGGATAGCTGCTCAGCGTCTTCAACATCCCCCGCGCATCAGCAAGCGGATTCGACACCACGTGATCCACCAGGCCCAGACGTTGAGACTCTGTCGGCCCGTGCAGCCCCGCGCCCAGAATCACCTCCGACACATGACACGGCGCCAGTCGCGACACTGCCAAACGCAGCACCCGTGGTGGGAACCGCAAACCCAGCGCCACCTCGTTCAGGCCGATGCGTGCTCGAGCGTTGTCAGTGCAAAAGCGCACATCACACAGCAGCGCCAGCAGGCAGCCCCCGGCGATGGCGTGGCCGTTCACCGCCGCCACCGTGGGCCCGGGGTGGTGGTGAAGCAGCGCCATCAGCTCCGTGAGCTTGTGCAAGAACACCCGCATGTCGTCGAGATCAGCAGCGAGCACCTCTTTGAGGTTCAACCCTGCAGAGAAGGCGTCACCGGCGCCAGTCAGGAGCAAAGGGCCATCACCAGCGGCCTTGATGCCGTCGATGAGGGTATCCATGAGGGCGAGCCCCAGGGCGTTCTTGCCTGGGGCCTCGATGATGAGCTCGGTCATGAGGGCTCCGTGAAGCGGTTGTGCCTGCACACCTTGCCACTGGACTCAGTCGAAACACCACACCATGGCCGCAGGTATATGCTCAGAACCCCTTGCGGAGCACCTCGATGAAGTGATCTCAGAGTAGGCTCCCGCAAATGGCCAAGCTGCTCAAGCAGGAGCCCTTCAACCCCGAGACCTTCAGCTGCGGCAGCTGCCACGTGATCCAGTGATCAGAGCACTCTACTGCTTGACCTTGAAGTAGCGGGAGAGGTGGGTCCCGGTGATGTGTGCCTGGTAGCCGTCTAGCCAGGGCTGAGCCAGATCGTAATTGTTCAAGAAGTACACAGGCATGGCTGGTAGCTCGTCCACCCAGACCTGCTCGGCTTTGCGGAGCGCGGCGTTTCGGCTCTCGAGGGTATGCGCCTGCCTCGCTTCGGCAATGTGCGCGTCATAGTCCGCGTTGCGCCACTTGACGCGGTTGAAGGAGCTGTCGCCTTCCCACAAAACCAGGAACGCCAGCGGATCAAAGGCGTTGCCCACCCAGCCGCCGAGGCTGATGTGGAAGTCGAGTTGCCTCTGGCGACTCATCAAGACCTTCCACTCCATGTTCTCGAGCTCGATGTTGATGTTGAGGTGCTTGCGCCACTGCTCTTGCAGGTACTGGGCAACAAGCTTGTGGCGTTCGAGGGTGTTGTAGCTGAGCTTCAGGCGGGGGAAGCCCTTGCCATCGGGGAAGCCTGCTTCGGCGAGCAGGGCGCGGGCCTTGTCAGGGTCGAAGCCAGCGCCGGCGACCGGGGCGTAGCCCATGTGCTCGAGGGCCGGGTGCACGATACTGGTGGCCGGAGGCTGGTTGCCCTTCACCACGTACTTGCCCACCTCGGCTTTGTTGATTGCCATGTTCAATGCATGGCGTACCCGCTTGTCGTTCAGAGGAGGCACCTGTGTATTGAAGAGAAATTGATACACGCCCACATAAGGAGAGACCTTCAAGTCAGGGCGCTTCTCTTCGATGTACTTCGGCAGAGACGAGGGGGGGATTTTACCCTGCAAGAAGTCGATTTCACCGGCCAGATACAGATTGTGTGCCGGCTCTGCCTCTTGAGTGATGTGATACACGATTGTGTCGAAGGGCAGGTTAGCAGCGCCCCAATAGTGAGCGTTCTTCTCCAGAGTGATGCGCTGTTTACTCTTCCATTCCACGGTCTTCCATGGACCATTTGAAACAATGTGCGCCGGCTTCACCCACGCATCACCATGTTGCTCCACCACGTGTCGGGGCACCGGAGAGAAGGCCTGGTATGCAGTCAGGGCGTGAAACAGCGGCTGCGGCGCTTCGAGGGTGACCTGCAACGTGACGTCGTCCAGCGCTTTGACACCCACAGCCTCGCGTAGAGCGGTTTGGTCATCCTTCGCTGTGGAGCTGTTGTAAGCCTGACCCCCTTTGATGAAGCCCGCGAGCCAGCTCGCGGTCTTGGAGGCGGTCTTCGGATCGAGCACGCGCTTCCAGGCATACTCGAAGTCCCTGGCGGTGACCGGCGTGCCATCGGACCAGCGGCCGTTCTCGCGCAGGTGAAACGTCCACACCAGGCCATCTTTCGAGATCTCGTGACGCAGAGCTGCCCCTGGCTGCCACGTCGTATGATCAGCAGCGTTGATATAGAGCCCCTCGAAGGTGTCGAAGGCGATGGTGGCGCCCTCCGTGCTCAAGATCAGGGCTGGATCCAATGTGTCGGGCTCGCTCAGGCTGCGATGAAAGACGCGGGGGTCGCGCTCTCTGCGTGTGGGGCCCGCTACGGCTTTGGTGTTTAGGGTGCTTTGGGTTTGAGCGTCGGTCTTCTTCGACGCTCGATGGGCTGGGGCCTGCCCCCCTTTGTCGCTGCACCCAATCAGGCACAACATCAGCGGAATGCAAAGACTCACTCCAAGGGCAGGTGAGTATGTTTTTTCAATCATCCTCGCCATCCAAAATACGGCAGTATCGTGTCACATGTTCGATAGCGTTCAATTGTTGAACCGAATCTCGTTCGATGGGCCAGTCTTCATCCCAATGACTTGCACCCACCCAGACCAGCAAAAATATATCGTCCGTGAAGGTGCCTTGGCTGCGAAGGTTGAAAAGAGCTTTGATGGATGCTCGAAGTGTTGCGTGGAAATGAGCGAGTGCATGTTCAGGGATCACAAGTTCTTCTGATTGGGGAGGAGCCAGATTCAAATATGTTGTCTCGTATACTGAGATGACTCGATTCGTTCTGGCAAATGGTGGCTCGTTCCACCAGTGTTTCCATTCATTGGGGAAGTACATGAAATAGTCGTAGTCACTCGACCCTTCGTGCTCCGCTATGTCTCTCCTCATATTGGTCATGACCCATGGGAAGGGCGCTGTCGCTTCGGGGTCGAAACCCAAAGCATAGCAACAAAAGTGGTGTCCCTGCGTGCGGAGTTGGTTCACGTGGAAAAGGACATCCTCTTGGACCGCTTTCACTAGGTCATCACGTGGGGTCAGGAGCCATTGCTGGAGCGTGTTCGGCATCTCGTTTATCCTCTTCAGCGCCGGTTTCGGCGACTTCCAGCTCAGCCTCTAGCCCAGCAGGCGCACGTTGTGCCCAGCGTTCAATTGCAGCAGCTGCTGCACAATTGAACGCTCGGGCCACGCTTCGCTGAAGCGGCGCATGTACTTGAGGTTGCGGGGCGATAGTCCCTTCATATCGGGGAAGGCCCGTTGAAGGTCTTTTGACAGCCGGTCGATGACCTTGGCACCCCAGCCCTCAACGGCTTGTCGTTCGAGGATTGCTCGGCCCAGATCCCAGTACAGGAGGGTCAGCGCCTGGTTGGCTGCCAGGGTGGCTCGTAGCCGTGCGCCGTGGATACAGGCCTTCAGGTCGGAGAGCAGGGCGCTGTAGTTTGATGGAATGACCGGGTTGTCTGAATCGCCCATAATGCCTCCTCGATTGCGTCGAAGGCTAACCAGATGGCGGCTGGGCGGCAACTTGGGCGCTATCCGAAATAGCTCGGTGCGTTCCCCGGCTTCCACTTGATGTTGCACCCGATGCTCGGCAGCTGGTTGTCGAGGGCAGGCTGGCCTGCGAGTACAGCGTCGAGGGCGGCTCGGAGATCACCGCCATGCGCTGTACCTTTCCCGGGGCGGGTCTCGTCGAACTGACCGCGATAGACCAGCGCATGTGATGCATCGAAGACGAAGAAGTCCGGCGTGCATGCCGCGGTGTACGCCTTCGCCACCTCCTGGGATTCATCATAGAGGTAGGGGAACACATACCCCGCCGATGCTTTCTTCTCCGCCATCTTCGTCGGACCATCTTGAGGGTGTGACTCGATGCTGTTGGCGCTGATGGCCACAATGCCCAGGGTGGTCTCGGCATAGTCATGACCGAGTTTTGCCAGAGCAGCCTCGAGGTGCACGACGAAGGGGCAGTGATTGCAGATGAACATCACCAGCAGAGGCCGCCCGGCATAATCAGAGAGGCTCACCTGATCACCTGTCGTGGTCTCGGGGAGGCTGAAGTCGGGGGCGGGGGTGCCCGGGGAGAGCATCATTGTCGAGGGGGTAAGGGCCATCGGTCATCCTGTGCGGTTGTGTGAAGACACTCTGAATGCGCAGGGAGGATGCCAGAAACCCCCGTGGGAGTGCAGATTACTCGCAGGCCGTGACCTGCATACCGGCGAAGGGATCCGCACTCTCGTCGACGCCCTCGAGCGCCTCGTCGGCGAGGGGGGCCATACACATACCCGCCTCGACGATCAGGGGCTCATCGCTTGCCGAGGTGCTGATTGTCAGGTTGCCTTCCACCATCTGGACCTGGCCAGCGTCGAAGCTGTCCAGCAGGCGGATGCGCGGCTCGTTGGCACCGTCCACCTTGATCTGCATCCACTCCACACCCATGGCTTCATCTTCGGGCATCTCTTCGGCGAAGTCGTCGCCCTCGTCGAGCTTGGCCATGGCCTCGGCGTCCACAGTCAGGCGCAGATCGAAGGCCGGGCTCAGGGCGATCTCCACGCCGCCTTCGACAGGCTGCATCGTGCCGTTGATCTCATGATCGTGCTCAGGGTTGAAGAGCATCTCGAGGGCCTGGGTACCGTCGATGTCGAGCGTCCAGGGGGCCAGCTGCAGCCCGGAGAGCGTGAGGCGATCTTCAGCGAGCTGAGCCACGATCTCGCCGCCGATGCCGCCGATGCTCGCCTGAATGCGCTTGGGCTCTGCGGGCGCCTCCATCCCGAACTCGCGATCGATCTCCTCAGAGGCGCCGACCTCGAGCTCCAGCTCCGAGGGCATGTCGAGCTCGATCTGGCCACCAGAGAGGCTCAGTCGGGCTTCGGCGTGTGTGCCATCGAGGCTGGCCTTGATCTGCGTGCCCGACGACACGGCCATCTTCACCAGCTCACCGTCGAACTCACCCTCGACATTTACGCCGTTGGGGGCGCCGATGCTCAGGTGAATGGCGTCGGCGTCGTGCTGCAGAGCGGCCTCGATGCGACCCGTCAGCTCGATGGGCAGCTGCATGTCCTCACCAGAGGCGGTGCTGAGATCGCCGAGGATGGGGGCGATGGTGCCCAGATCGATCCAGCCAGCGAGCTGATCACTGTGCAATGCTACGCCAACAGGCTGATGGCGTCCGGCGCCGAGCTGCAATGTGAGGTTGATGTCGCCCTCGGCAGGAGAGGTCATCACCACTCGAACAGGGAAGTCGGTGAACAGCTGCACACATGCCTCGTCGGGACCGGAGGAGATGATCTCGGGCTCGCCCTCTTCGCCCACAGGGACCGGACTGCGGACCTCTTCCGACTCACACAGCAGATCAGGGCCGATGCGGTACACCACTGAGCGACCGTTGTCCGACTCAAGCTCTGCCTTCTCCTGCAACTCGGCGAGCATCTCGTCGATGCCCTGGGCCATACCGTCGAGATCGGCCCGCTCCAGAGCGCACATGGTGTCGAACTCTTCGTCGACAGGCTCGCCATTCTCGTCCAAGCCGACACCGACAGAGGCATCGCAGCTCAGCTCATCGAGGGCCCCGAGCAGCAGCCTCAAACTTTCACCACGGCCTTCGTCGAGACCATTGGACATGGCCCGGAGCTGGTCGAGGACGTCTGCGGTGGCGGTGGTGGCGCCGTGGGCGTTGGCGCTGGCCTGAGGCCGGGCCTCTGCCGCGGTGATGGGCGCGCCGGAAGACGATTCGTCTTCAGCGCCACAGCCGGCGATGGCGAGGGCGGTGAGGGTTGCAGGGGCTAGGCCGCGAATCAGGGGGCGCTTCATCGAATCTCCTCCACGAGATGTATGTGAACAGTCGGCGGCTCCCTTCCGCATGGCCCGTGCCAAAGGTGAGGAGGGCGGCAAAACGGCCTGAACACATAGATGTCGGATCGAAGATGTGTGGGCTGGCGGCACGCATGTGAAGGATGGGCTACAGGTCATGTGTGACCCACGGGGCAGGCCACTCTGATGACCTCATGGCGCAAGGTTGGGTGACATTTAAGTCAACAACGGCGATGTAGATCCCACGAAGAGGCACCCACGCAAAACGGAGAAGCGCGAGGATGAGCCGATTGAATCCCTGGCCGATGATCGCGGCCATGGCCCTGATGGGATGTGTAGAGAACGCTGACGAGACTGGGAGTGATCCCACACCAGACATGATGATGGCCGCCCCTGATGCGGCTTCTGGCGGCGCTGGAGGTGGTGCCGGGGGTATGGGTGGTGCTGCAGGTGAGGGGGGCGCGATGCCCGACGCGGCGTTGCCTGATGCTGCGGGCGGTGCTGGGGGCGAGATGCCCGACATGATGCCGCCACCGAATGATTCATGCCCCGAGGCCTGTGAGCGCATTGTGTCGTGCACAGTGCAATTGTGCCCTGGCGCCGATGACCTCGATCTCGACGCCCTCGACGCCAGTTGCCAGAACGTCTGCGCCGACAACCCCTCGGTGGCTGTGGTGGTGAATGGCTCTGATGCCTGCGCTGATGTGGTGGGTTTTGCCTCTGGGCAAGGCCTGGACGATGCCTACGAGGCGGCCTGCACCCCAGATCTGCCCCCGCCTGATCCGATGTCGTGTCCATATGAGTGCGCCGAGAGCGAGCGCTGTATCGGCGGGCGTTGCCTACGAGAAGACGGCACCTGCGACACTGACTATCACTGTGAGGCAGAGACACAGACATGCCGTGAGGGTCAGTGTCGACCGGCTCAGTTCGCCCGCTGCCAAGGGGCGGATGACTGTGACGAGGGCCAACGCTGTGAGCGCTTCGGGATGGGGAACCTGCAGCCGGGCTACTGCGTGATCGAGTGTGCCCGCAATGAAGACTGTCCCATCAACGAGAGCTGCACGCAGGGATACTGCAACTACACTTACTGCGGCATGGTGCTGGCGAACGGTCAGGTGAACAGCGAGTGCACGATCAATGACAGCCCTGGGGCGTGCTTCCCGCTGCCCCTCGGTGATCCGGCGAACCCCACGAACTTCGGCATCTGCATCGAAGGCGGCACTGCCCTCGAAGGAGAGACCTGTGATGCTCAGGCGGAAGCCCGAGACGAAGCAGAGACTGCCCTGCGGTGTGCTGCGGGCAGCTTCTGTTTTGGTGATCCGGATGATCCGCTACAGCCCGGGGCACCTCAGGATGGTCGAGGCGAATGCGCGGCGCTGTGCAATCCGCTGGCGGCGAACACCTGCGCTGAGGGGCGCACCTGCGTGAACTTCAGCAACGGCGACGATCCGACGACGCCGGGTTATGACGAGACCCGCGTGCTGGGCATCTGCCTGGAGGCAGACTGCTCGGTTGTGGGCGAGGAGAGCTGTGAAGAGGGCGGCACGTGCCGCCCGCTCACCATACTGATCGAAGAGGGCCAGTGCGGGCCTGCCGGTGCATCGCCCTTCGGTGGGCCCTGCGAGACCGCTGAAGACTGTGCTGATGGCTTCTGCAACGATCTCGGAGACGGCACACTGGTGTGTATGGATTACTGTGAGCTGGGGGCTGAGAGCTGTGGCCCGAACTCGGTGTGTTTCGAGCAGCCTGGCTGGGCGTGGGGGATCTGTTTCCCTGTCCCTGAGATGGAGATGGGTGAGGAGTAAGGGTCTACAGCGTTTGGGCGGCACCACCGAGGACCTTCCATGTGCGGTTGTGCTGCACATAGATCACTGCGGTGAGTCCCTTGGTATCGACGCCATCAGGCAGCCGAGCCTTGATGGTGCCTTTGCTCTGTGCTGAGTCGGTGCCGAGGGCCCGGACGACGTGACCATGAGTGAGGGTGCGGCCATGGTTCTCACCGGCGCCGATCTCTGACGTCAGGCCGCCTTCGGTGACGGCAAGCAAGACTTTGCTGCCCTCAGGTACTGTGTCGAGGCTGTATTGCGCTGTCACTGTTCGGCCCTGTGAGGCAAGGGCGCCGATCTTCACTTTGACCTGGGCGGGGGACTTGAGGGCTTCTGAAAGCGCAGCCCGTGCCTTGCCCGCACTCGAACCTACAAACTCGCGCTGTCCGTTTACGACCATCTGCGGGGTGTAGATGCGCCGACTGCCCCGGCTGGCTGCAAACTGATTTTGTCTCTGAGTCCACGCTTTGTGGCTGAACGGGTCGTCCCAGCCGATGTAATTCCAATAGTCTACGTGGAAGGCCAGGGGGAATACTGGCAGCCCTTTGGCCCTGGCCTCGCGGCCCATGGCGTCGAGTACAGCGTCGGCGGGTGGGCAGCTGCTGCAGCCTTCGGATGTATAGAGCTCGACAACTGCAACGGCCTCACTGTTGGCCTTGGCGGGCAACAGGTTGCTGGCGTCCGCGTGGCTTTCGGTGATGGCTGCAGAGAGAATCCCGAGACTGAGGGCGGCGGCAGAGACGAGAAGGAAGGTGCGCATGATACAGACTCCTTGGGTGGGGTTCGTATCTGTTTACGTAGGGGGTGGGGGGATGTTGCAGAGGGTTTTTAAGAGAGTTTCGGGCACGGGCACGGGCACGAGTTTTACGCGACCTGACAGTGCAGTCTGAGGCTGCACATCTTGGAGGTGGGTGCGCTAGGCGTTGCTCGATTAGCCAGGTGCCCTATGCGATTGGGAGGTTGTTGTGTACGTGCTCCGCGGAGCCCCGGAGGTGGCGACAGTCGTCGTGAGGGTGGGGAGTGCGTGTGCAGATGCGGGCTTTCACCCGCAGGCGCAGCAGCGCTGCGTCGAGGACGGAAAGGTCGTAGCTGTGCGCGTAATCGCCGCCCTCACGATGACTGGCGTCGCCGGAGGGGCGGAGCCTCAGTAACCCGAGCGGCTCAGGGTATCGAGCCAGTAGAAGTGCCAGTCCAGGACCGGCTCGTCGGGCACACCGAAGAGCCAGCGGGTGAAGCGACCCATGCTGCTGGGCTTGAGCTGAGTCCAGCGGAAGTGATCGTTGGCCCGGGTGCCCATCCAGATGCCGAAGATGCTGCTCTCCGTCGCCACGACGCCGTCGTTCTCGCCCTCATTGTCGCGCACGATGCGGAAGGGGAGGAGCAGCTCCGTGGCCAGGGTGTCACCGCAGGAGCCGGTGACGCAGCTCTGGGCGCTCCAGGAGAAGAAGGTGGGACCGCGGCGGGTCGGTGCCGGCAGCTTGGGCTGACCGTTGGCATCGGTGGAGGGCAGATCAGCCTCGTCGAGGCCCAGCTCGGCGCGGCAGGTGGAATCCTGCGCACACTGCCAGGTGTACTTGCGCTCGGGGACCGGCTCCAGGTGGGCGCTCATCACATCTTCACAGTACTCCACCGAGAGGGCGTAGAAGGTGTCGATGAGAGCCTGGGTGTCCTCAGGGCTCAGACCCATCACCAGCTTCACCACCTTGCGGAAGGCCCAGTTGAGGAAGTCGCGGTTGAGCTGGCGCATGCCCCAACTCGCGAAGCTCGAGCCACAGTGAGGCGTCGACAGCGTCGTCACCGAGACCACCCGATCACGCCATTGGATCACCACACCGTCATCGTCGGTGAGGCAGCAGGCTTCGGGCTCGCCGTCAGCATCGGTGCAGCAGTACTGCGAGTTCGGAGCAGCGTCGTCGGGGGCACACATCTGCACCTGGTGGCACTGATCGTTGTTGTACTTGGGGTGGTTGAGCAGGAAGCGGTTGTCGAGGCCACCCATGGAGTGGGCGATGACATTCAGACGCATGTACGCCTCGTTCGCCGCAGGGGGGATGTTGTCCGCCTTCAGCCGGGCGAGGAAGTCGGTCATGTTGCGGCGCAGGTGCTCTGCGCGGACCGGCACGGGCTGGTAACCGGGGACCGAGTCGGCGTAGACCCAACCGTGGGGCTCCTTCCAACCATCCTGATCTTCGTCAGCGGCGTCGTCGAAGAACACCGTGCTCTGCCAGCGATCGTCGTTGGCGAGGCTGTCGATGAAGTAGGTCCAGCTGACGCGGCTCGTGTTGAAGCCGTGGGCCAAGTAGATCGGGTACTTGGTGATCTGGCTCTTGGGGCTGCAGGTGCCCTCGCAGGTCACCTTCAGGTCGTAGAGAGAAGACTCATCCACGTCGATGTGCAGCGGGCGGTAGTACGTGATCAGCGCGTCGCCGTTCTCGACGGGCACGATGGCGTCGTCCTTGATGTAGGCCGGCACCATGCAGTTGTGCAGGTCGGGATCTGCATCGCAGCTGCCGTCCTTGGTGAGGGTGATCTCCTCGCCGTTGTGGACCTCGGGCACCAAGGCCACCAGCGCAGCATCCATAAGATCGTCGCCGCTCAGCGAGAGCAGCTTGCCGTCGCCCGATACCGACTCGAGGATGTGGAAGGTCTCCTGAGCACCGGGGTTGTCGGGATCGATGAGGGTGGTGATGCCCTCGTAGGGCTCGTTGAAGAGGCCCAGGCGGAGATCGCCGCCGTCCTTGGAGATGAACCAGGTCGAGCGGGACCAGGCCTCGGGGCTGTACCAGTCGAGCTCGCCGTCGGGGCCCTCGGCCCAGATGATGCCGTCGTTGGCCTCCGGATCGTAGTCAGGGGCGTTGACGGGGTTGGCGATGGGACGCTTCTCGACGATCTCGTCCTGGGCGTTGGCAAAGCCCAGAGACAAGATCTCAGCGCCGTCAGGGCCCTGCTCGGAGACGATGTAGACCCGCTCCTCTTCGTGGAAGCCCTCTTCGTCCTCATAGCGGACGATCGCCTGGTGGCCGGGGTAGCGGGGGAGGAAGCCCTGACCCGTCTCAGGGCCCACCACCAGGGCGTACTGGCCATACTCGCGGGTGTTGAGGTTCACCTTCACCGTGCCGTTCTCGGCCACGGCCGGCGCCGGCTTGCCCCAGCTGCCATCGGCGAGGCGAGGACCGAAGACCCAAACCGCCGCCGTGTTTGCCATCCGGGCGTCTTCAGTCTTCAGCTCCACCGTGTAAGTGGCCTGGCCGTAAGAGGCGAAGGGGAACACGTGCCAGCGGCGGCTGCGATGGCTGAAGGTCTGAGCGCGGCGCTCTGCAACGGGGTTGCCCGAGAGGTCGAGCCGATCGCGCAGCACGAAGCGGGGGTGGTTGTGCAGCGCCTCCACCTCTTCAGGGCGGAGGTTGTCCGCGAGGTCGGTCGAGTCGGCCTTTGCCGAGGGCGTTGGCGGTGCGCTCGCGCCCGGTCCAGGCGTCGGCGCGCCCTGATCGTCGGCCTCCTGGCCACAACCAGCCACAGTGGCCAGTAGAGTGGCCATCAACACCAGCGGGCGTCCCGCGGTGCGCATCAAACTCGAACTCTTCGTGGACATTGGGTTTTCCTCCCCCTGAGCGCCATCTTCCACCTGGCGACCAGAGCAGCCATATCGTTGCCTCGACATATGGTCTCCGCAAAGTGCGTGCCGGATTGTCGAGTCGCTCTTATTGGGCTATGTGCCAGGCGAGGCCCAGAGGCGCTGCTAAATCGGGGGCTTGAAGCCAGCCGTCAGGGCCAGGGCTACAGCGGGGGAGAGCGATGACTGGAATGCCGTTGAGGTGGTGCTCCAAGACCAGACGGGTCTCGTCAAGGGGCATGGGGGATGACAGTGATTCGCTGAGCACTACAGCCGAAACTGCCACGCCCTTGGCTGTGAGCGCCTCCACCGTGGTCAGGGTGTGGCTGATCGTGCCGAGATAGCTGCCCGTTACCACCAGGGCCTGCATTTGCAGGAGCCGGATCAGGTCTCGCACTGTGGCCTGATCAGTGAGCGGCACCATCGCGCCACCGATGCCTTCTACGAGGAGCACCTGCTCCGGCCCTGCCTGGCAATCAGTGACAAAGCGGACCACACCATAGAGATCTATGCCCCGGCCCTCTCGCGCTGCGGCGACATCAGGTGACAGAGGTGCTGTGAATCTGAACGGTGAGACACGCTCGATGCCCTGCAGGTTAACAGGGTGCCCCATGGCCTGAAGCAGCTGCCCTGGATCACTCTCCGCCCAGGTCGAGGGCGCCTGCCCGTCGAAGCCGCTGAGGACCGGCTTGATCGCTCGAGCGCGGACGCCCATCAGCGCCAGGCGACGCACCAGGGCGCAGGTGACGAAGGTCTTGCCGATCTCGGTACCCGTCGAGGTGATGAAGAGGGTGCGCATTTCGGTGCTCCAGCAAGTCAGGGTGTCAGGAGGGGTCTCACTGCCTCGATGAGGCCATCGACCTGGGCTTCGGTGTGAGCAGCGCTGAAGGTCAGGCGCAAGCGCTCGGTGCCCACGGGTACTGTGGGGGCTCGGATGGCTGAGACGAGATAACCCTCAGCGAGTAAGTGGTCCGCACCAGCGAGGGCCCGGGTCGGTGAGCCCATGATCAAGGGCACGATGGGGGTCTCCGGTGTGGGCAGAGCCAGGGCGGCGGCAAAGCGTTGGGCGAGCATCACCGGCCGGCCGCACAAGGTGTCCGCTTCATCGTGGATGATGCGCAATGCCATCTCGGAGGCTGCCAGCGTCGCCGGCGGCAAGCCCGTGGAGTACACCAGAGTGCGCCCTCGAGTGCGGAGCAGATCGATGACCGGAGCGCTGGCGCACAGATAGCCCCCATAGCTGCCCACCGCCTTCGACAGCGTGCCCATCTGCAGCGGGACGTCCTCCGTCGTCAGCCCGGCTGCTGCGGCGCTGCCGCGGCCATTGCCGATCACTCCGAGACCGTGGGCGTCGTCTGTGAGCAGCCATGCATCCCATCTGCGGGCGAGGGCTGCGAGTGCGCTCAGAGGTGCGAGATCACCATCCATGCTGAACACACCTTCGGTGATCAGCATACATCGCCGGGTTTGAGCGCGGTGGGCCTGCATGATCGCTGCTGCGGCATCGACATCATTGTGGGCGAAGATCTCGCATCGGCTGCGGGCGAGGCGGGCTCCGGCGAAGAGGCAAGCATGGCTCAGAGCATCGATGACGATGAGATCATCAGGGCCCATCAGGGCAGGGATCACCCCCGTGTTGGCCAGATAGCCGCTGCCGAACACCAACGCGTCAGCGGTGCCCTTCAAGTGAGCCAGTCGGCGTTCCAAGGCGCAGTAGAGCGGGTTGTCACCCGTGATCAGCCGTGAGGCGCCGGCACCCGCTCCACTGCGCTCTATGGCCTCGACGGCGGCGGCCTTGACCCGAGGGTCGTGGCTCAACCCAAGGTAATCATTGTCACAAAATGAGACGAGGTTGTGACCGTCCCGGAGTGCTTCGAGCCCTGGGCCCCTGGCTGTGGGCGTGATTCGGCGTCGGAGCTGGGCGGCGGAGAGGCGGTGAAGCTTCTCCTGGGCAAAATCATCGAGGGTGGTCACACATCGACCTTCACGTCACTCAGAGCAGGCTCTGAGCATTGAGTTCAGCCACCCGCTCCACAATATATTTCAGCGCCTCGTCTACCACACCGTGCACCCCCAGTGGGATACGACGCACGACGTAGAGCGCTGTCTCTTGAGGAACCGAGCACAAGCACTTGAGGGGTGGGCGGGCCACCATCGTGGGCAGAACCGCGAGGTGATGCCCCCGGGCGCAGACCTGTGCCCCCATCTGCAAGCTGCTCACCGCCAGAGAGATCTTCCGGGGCAGGTGCTCGGGCCAGTGATCATCTGCGCCTTCTGGGGGGGCCACGAAGGGGTAGGGGCAGAGCGTCTCCAAGTCAGTGACCTCAGCTGTGTACAAAGGGTGCTCCGGGCCACAGAACACGCCATATGAAAGCGCGCTCAGGCGCTCCGCCTGGAGCTGCTCGTCGAAGATGGGGTCGTCGAGCAGGGCCAGATCGAGCCGTCCGTCGAGGAGCTTCTCGTTGGCGCGCTGAGGACCTTCGTGAAGCAAGTGAGGTACGATGGCCGGGTGGGCGGTCACCAGAGCATCGATGGCTGGGAGCACCATAAGCGCGGTGAACGCGCCTGGTGCGCTGACTCTCAATGGGCCTCGATAGACATCGGCACTGATCACGTTGAGGGCGTCGTCCACCCGCCGCATGGCGTCACGAATGCCCATGAGCAATGCGCGGCCATCGGCGTTGAGGACCAGTCGCCGACCCACCCGATCGAAGAGCGGCCGACCGACCTCGTCCTCCAACAGCCGAATGGTGCGCGAAAGCGCAGAAGCACTCACATTGAGCCGCTCCGAGGCAGTGGGCAGATGCTCGGTCTGCGCCACGACGCGGAAGGCGGGCAGCCAGTTCCAGAGGTTCATCAAACGCAGGGTGCGATCCATACGACTCTCCATCGAATCGACAGCCACTCGAGGGGCTTCGAGTGCCCCAAAACAGGACGCTCGATATGGGCCATTTCGAGCCGGTTTTGAGACCCATTGAGGGTATACGGAATGCTCACGGTGTGGTAGAAGTAGGACCTTATGGTAGGCGCTCGGATATTTCTCGAATCAGGGGCGACACGGATGTCTGAAGCATATACCCGAAATCACTCCCAAACTTCCCTTCATTGTGGTCACCCACAAGGTCGTTTGAATATGCGTCGAAACACATCTCTCGGCATGATGGTGCTCTGCGCGCTCTCATCGGTGTCGGTGCTCATTCCTGGGGCTGCCTTTGCTCAGGGCGGTGATCCCGAAATCAACGAGACGATCCTCCGTCGAGGATTGAATCAGTACGATGGTGTCTCTGATGTACACATCAGCAGCAACGCCAGTACACATGTACCCGAGACCACTGGCAACTTCGGCGCCAGTACTCAGCTGCGTGTGTCCGAGAATGGCAGGCGGCAGACGCTGATCCGTTTCGAACTCACCGGCGTGCCACCTCTGGCGGTCATCGATGAGGCGAACCTGGTGCTCAACATCGAGAGCATCAACTACGTCGATCGTCCTCAACTCGCCGCACACCCTCTGACGCAGCCCTGGGCCGAAGGCACCTGTCTTCACCAATACAGCTGCGTTGCGGATGGGGCCACGTACTTCAGTCGTGGTGGTGGCAACGGTGACTGGACCAGCCCTGGGGGCGACTTCGGCGCACGCATCACTGTGGTGGACGCCCCACTGAACGGCAGCGTTTCGATCCCGCTGACAGGTCAGGTTCAGTCCTGGCTGAACGGCAGCGCCGACAACTATGGCGTGCTCCTCAAGGGTGAGCGTCAGTGGTCGAACGACTTCCGTATCAGCTCTTCCGAGGCGGAGAGCGAAGCTCTTCGTCCTCAGCTGGTTGTCCGCTGGCATCTGCCCGAGGGCGTCACTGATGGTGACGGTGACGGCTTCGATCCGCCTCAGGACTGTGATGACAGCGTTGCGGCCATCAACCCCGGGAACGCCGAGATTCCTGGCAACGGCATCGATGACGACTGCGATGCCAGCACCCGTGACTCGCTGGACTTCGACCAGGATGGCTTCGAGTTCCCCGCTGACTGTGACGACGACAATGCTGCGGTAAACCCCGGCGCCACTGAGATTCTCCTCAATGGCATCGATGATGACTGTAACATCCTGACTGTTGATGCCCGTGACCTGGACGGTGATGGCTTCGATGAGTCCGTCGACTGTAATGATACTGATGCCAGCGTGAACCCTGGCGCATCCGAGGTATTGCGCAACAACATCGACGA
>JBKAGE010000012.1:0-47807 GCA_046290225.1 Bradymonadia bacterium
GCAACGACAACAACGCCGCTGTGAACCCCGGTGCTGCCGAGATTCTCCGCAACGGCATTGATGACGACTGCAACCCCGCAACCAACGACCTCCCCGACGCCGACGGTGACGGCTTCTACGAGGACACCGACTGCGATGACTCCAACGCCAACGTCAACCCCGACGCTGTGGAGATCCCCGGCAATGGTCTCGACGATGACTGTGACTCGAGCACCTTCGATGGTCCTGACAACGACAGCGATGGCTACGATCAGACGACGGACTGCGACGACGCCAACGCCGCTGTGAACCCCGGCGCCGACGAGATCGTGGGCAACGGCATCGACGACGACTGTGATCCCAACACCCTCGACATCGCCGTCACCATCGTGGAGACCAACCTGCGCCGCGGCGTGAACGGCTACGACGGCGTGACCGATGTGCACGTGAGCCGGTTGTCCACCACCTACATCCCCGAGAACACCGGGAACTTTGGCGCCAACACCGTGCTCCGCATCGCTGAGGACGGCCAGCGGCAGCTGCTGATGAAGTTCGAGCTCGAGGGCGTGCCCCCGCTGGCGGTCATCGACTCGGCGAACATCGTGCTCAACATCGAGTCCATCAGCTACATCGACAACCCGCAGATCGCGGTCTACCCGATGAGCGTCTCCTGGATCGAAGGTACCTGCGAAAGCCAGTACGGCTGTGTGCCCAACGGCGCCACCCACATCACCCGGGGCCCCGGCCTCGGCGACTGGGCCACCCCCGGCGGTGACTATGGCGCACAGTACGCCGTGGTCGACGCCCCGGAGAGCGGCTCGGTGTCGGTGCCCGTCACCGACCTGGCGCGGAACTGGGCTTCTGGTGCCGCCGCCAACAATGGCGTGATGCTCCGCGGTGTGCGGCAGTGGTCCAACGACTTCCGCATCACCAGCTCCGAGTCGGCGAACGAGGCCCTGCGGCCCCAGCTCTCGATTCGTTGGTACCTGCCCCCCGGCGTGACCGATGGTGACGGCGATGGCTTCGACGCCGACGTGGACTGCAACGACGCCGTGGCGGCCATCAACCCCGACGCCGACGAGATCCTCGGCAACGGCATCGACGACGACTGCGACCCCGGCACCGACGACACGCCTGACCTCGATGGTGACGGCTTCGACTTCCTGGCGGACTGTGACGACGACAACGCCGCGGTGAACCCCGACGCTGACGAGGTCCTGCTCAACGGCATCGACGACGACTGCAACCCCGCCACGTCGGACTTCCCCGACGCTGACGGTGACGGCTTCACCTCCGACGTGGACTGCAACGACGCCCGGGCCAGCGTGAACCCCGACGCCGACGAGGTTCTGCTCAACGGCATCGACGACGATTGTGATCCGGCGACGTCGGACTTCCCCGACGCCGATGGCGACGGCTACACCTCTGACGTGGACTGCGACGACAGCAACGCCAGCGTGAACCCCGGCGCCAACGAGGTGATGAACAACACCCTCGACGACGACTGCGATCCGAGCACCTTCGACGGGGCCGACGACGACGGCGACGGCTACGACATCCTCTCGGACTGCAACGACTACAACGCCAACGTGAACCCCGCCGCCGTGGAGATCATCGACAATGGCCTCGATGACGACTGCGACCCGAGCACCCTGGATTACGACGTGGTGACCACCACCACGACGCTGCGCCGGGGTCTCAACGGGTACGATGGCGTGGGCGACACCTTCCTCAGCTCCGTCTCCGCCACCGGCGTGCCGGAGAACACCGGCAACTTCGGCGGCGCCGAGGAGATGCGGGTTTCCAACGATGGTGTGCGCAACGCGCTGATCAAGTTCGACGTCAGCGAGATTCCCCGCCTGGCGGTCATCGAAGAGGCCTTCCTCACGGTGAACATCGAGAGCCTGAACTACCCCAGCGACGATCCGTCCTTGTCGGTGTTCCGCATCTACCGCGAGTGGGACGAGGGCACCTGCGTGAACCAGTATGTGTGCCAGGCCGACGGGGCCACCTCGTTCAGCCGAGGCGTCAACCTCAGCAACTGGATCAACCCCAACGGCGACATCGCCGAGCGCATCTCGGTCACGTCTACCCCGAGCAGCGGCAAGGTGGACCTGCCCGTCACCTCGCTGGTGGCGGACTGGGTGGCGGGGAACACGGCGAACTACGGCATGATGGTCCGTGGCGAGATCCTGCACCTGAACGACTACAGGCTCTCGAGCTCCGAGGCGGGCACCGCCACCAACCGGCCCACCCTCACGGTGCGCTGGCACATGCCGCCTCTGCTGGCCCCCGGCACCGGTGCCCTGGCGCCGCGCCAGGAGAACACCACCTGTAAGTTCCCCGAGGTGGCCGGTGGCCCGGTGCAGAAGCAGCAGATCTACCTCGGCCTCGGCCTCGACTGGCTGGTGTGGATCGACGACGTGCCCGGCATGGCGAACTACAAGGCCGGCGTGGGTCTGCACGGCAAGATCTGGCTGGTGGAGAACGGCCTCACGATGGGTGAGCCCGTGGACTTCCTCGACCTGCCCCAGGTGGTCTGGCAGAACAGCCCCGAAGACGGCTTGCTGTCGATGGCGTTCCACCCCGACTACCAGAACAACGGTCGGTTCTTCGTGAGCTACACCGTGCAGGAGCCCCTGCGGGTCAGGCTGTCGGAGTACACCCGGGATCCGAACAACCCGATGCAGGCTGATCCGAACTCCGAGCGCATCCTCCTCGAGATCGAGAAGGACGCCCCGGGCCACAACGGTGGTGACCTGGAGTTCGGCCTCGACGGCTACATGTACATGACCGTCGGTGACACCAACGGCGGCGAGTTCAGCGCCATGGAGGCCACGCGCCCCTCGAACCTGAAGGGCACCGTGATCCGCATCGACGTGGACAACTACGACGCTGGCGCAGGCGAGCAGTACGGCATTCCGCCGGACAACCCCTTCGCCGCCGGCGACGTGATCACCCCCTGGGACGACGCCCCCGCCCGCCCCGAGGTCTGGGCCTACGGGTTCCGTCACCCCTGGCGTATGAGCATCGACCGCCTCACCGGCGACGTCTGGATCGGCGACGTGGGTGGCTCCGAGCGTGAAGAGGTCAACAAGATCCTGCCGGGCCTCTTCTACGGCTGGGGCCTCTGGGAAGGTGATCTGTGCGACGGCTCGGGCCCGCAAGAGTGTCCGACCATCGATGACGGCGCGGTGCAGCCTGTCTACTGGTACGACCACAGCCAGGGCGCCTGCATCATCGGCGGCCACGTCTACCGCGGCGACGCCATCCCCGAGCTGTTCGGCGCCTACGTCTACGGTGACTGCTCCACTGGTGACGTGGTGGCGGTCTGGTTCGAGGAGGATGAGCTCGGCGTGGCCACGGCCGTGGCCACCGAGAAGTTCTTCAACGTCGCAGCCCTGGTGGACATGCAGGAGGACGAGGACGGCGAGCTGGTGGTGGTCTCGATGAACGCGGGCCGTCACGGCTGGCGCCTCATCGTCGCCGATGACCAGGAGGCCGCGGAGCCCTTCCCGCAGCTGCTCTCGGAGACGGGCTGCTTCACCGACACCGCCACCATGGAGACGGCGGCCGGCGTGGTGCCTTACGCCCTCAACGCCCCGCTCTGGAGCGACGACGCCGACAAGGGCCGCTACCTGGCCCTGCCGGAGAACGGCAAGGCGACGTACACCGACAAGGACGCCTTCGGGTTCCCGAAGGACACGGTGCTCATCAAGTCGTTCTTCATCGACGAGGTGGGTCGACAAGAGCAGCGTCGTCTGGAGACCCGCTTCATGATCAAGCGGGCCGATAGCTGGGAGGCGTACACCTACAAGTGGAACGCCGATCAGACCGACGCCGAGCTGGTGGCTGAAGAGGGCGCCGAGGAGACCATCGAGACCCCCGACGGCCCGCTGGTCTGGAACTACCCCTCCCGGAGCGCTTGCTTCCGGTGCCACAACGAGGCGGCGAACTTCGCCATCGGCCTCAGCGTGCGCCAGCTCAACCGCGACGTGGAGATCGACGGTCAGATGGTGAACCAGCTCGACGCCTTCGCCGGCATCGAGCTGGTGGATCTGCCCACCGAGGCGGCGAACCTGCCGGCGTGGCCCAGCTACCACGACGACAGCTACACCGCCGGCGAGCGCGCCCGTGGCCTCTTGCACACCAACTGCGCCACCTGCCACCGCCCGGGCACCACGGTGAACACCACCTTCGACCTGCGGGGCTACACGCCCTTCGCCGACATGAACATCTGCGACGCGGAGCCGGTGTACGGCACTCTGGGCCTGCAAGATGCCCGCATCTTCAACCCGGGTGATGCGGACAACAGCGTGATGTTCAGCCGCGTGTCCCGCCGTGACTCGCTGCAGATGCCCCCGCTGGCGACCCGCATCGTGCACGGCACCGCGCTCGACCTGATCCGCACCTGGATCGAAGAGACGCCTGTCTGCGAGTGATGTGTCGACATTGATGCCTCGACAGTGATGCCTCGACAGTGATGCCTGGACTGGGGTTCACAGAATCTCTGTGAACCCCACACCTCCCTCTGCCTGTTTTGCCCGCATCTCCACTGCACACAGACTGCTGGAACACCCCTTGCTCAACCTCTGTGCAGGAGGTGCTGTCATGAACGTTTGTCTCAAACTGTGGGCTCTGCTCTCGCTGGCCGGGGCCCTGGGCTGCACCACCGTGGGGGCACCACGCCCCGCCGACGTCGCGCCCCCGGTGGGCGTCTCTTCCGAGATCTACATCCCAGTGCATACGCTGGCGTTTGGTGAGGCGAAGGGCACCGAAGGCCCACCCGTCGATCGCACCGGGGACACTGTGGGCGAGGCCAAACCGCTGACCATCAAGGGCCACTCTGGTGGGGTCGCTGTCTTGCACCCATTGGCGTATCTCTTTCCCTCATGGGAGGAGCTGTCGCTCCGGGTCGGTGTCTTCGAGCCCTGTGAGATCGGCGGCTCTGCGGGGCTTCTTCGTCAGGGAGCGGAGCTGCGATGCGGCATCACCCAGCGACGTTGGGGTGACTCGATGTCGCTGGCGATCTCGGGCGGCATCACCCACCGTGTCGATCTGCTGCAGATAGAGCTGCCGAACCAGGGGGTGGGCTGGCGGGCAGGCCTCGAGGGGAGCGGGCCGCTCTTCGAGGACGAGGACAATCAATGGATGTTGGGCCTCTGGCTGAGCCGTGGCCCCCACAGCCACGGCATCAGCAACATCCCCTCGCGCCTCGACGAAGGCACTGATCTGCACATGGGGCCCTCGCTTTACATCCAGCGCATGGAGAGTCGCCTCACGGTGCCCATGGCCGTGGGGCTCGGCGAGGGCCGAAACGGGTTCATGGTGGGTCTCTCACCCTACTTCACGGTGGACGCTGGCCCCGCGGAGTTCGAGTGCGATCAATGCAGCCGCGCCCACATGGAGACCTTCACCGAGCGTTGGGGTGTGAGCCTGCTGGTGGGGGGTTACTTCGGGAGTGAGGGCGCCATCATCGACTTCGACGAGCCGGAACCCCTGAAGGGGCATCACATCGAGTGGCGATCGGACAAGGACACGATCGTGGGCGGCAAGATCATGAGCTTCGTGGGGTACACGGTGCCGCTGATCCCCAGCATGGTGATCAGCCTCGCGGACGAGAGCCCTTTCCCGTGGTGGGTGCTCGTGCCGGTGGTGGGTGATCCGCTCGTGGCGGCGGGGGTGGGCGATTCACCTCTCCCTACACGCATCATGGCGGGTTTTGGGGGGGCGGTTCAGGGCATCGGGGTGATCACGTGGTTGATCGGCTGGAGGGGATCTCCACAACAGATTCCTGATGAGTCGAGTGTTTGGGTGGTGCCTATGACGAATGGAGCTGCGGTGGCTGGGCGGTTTTAGAGGGGGAGAGGTCCCGCTCCGCGGGTAAGAGAGTTTTCGGGCACGGGCACGGGCACGGGCACGGGCACGAGTTGATTCGGGTGTTGACCCGTGGCCTATCCTGAACTCAGGGCGATGGTTGTCATTGAGGCTGAGTTGATGCACTTCAGAATGGCCGGAGGCTTCAGGTCCTGGGTGTGCAACCGGGAACATGGTTTACAGATTGGTCGTCAGCAAACCGGGGACATGGTTTACAGGTTCTTGGGGAGGGGGTGGAGGTCCAAACCTTCACAGTGAAGCACATGGGGCCGAGTAGAGCCTCCACCATCACACACCCACGAGCGGAGTCATGCAGGGCCACGGGTTCACACCCGAATCAACTCGTGCCCGTGCCCGTGCCCGTGCCCGTGCCCGAAAACTGATCTGCGAGCGAAGCGAGCCCACTCATATAGACCCAACCCCCATCAAAATCACTCCCCCGGCAGACACACCGCAAACCCCTGAAAGGGCACGCAGGTCGTACCCGGAATGCGATCACAGTCCGTATCACGCTGACAGCCGATGGTGCAGATGTTCCGACCGTTCTCACCACCCTCGAAGCTCCAGCAGACATCGCTTTGCTGCGGATCACAGTCATCCGCGCTGTCGCAGCGGGCGCCCAGACCCAGCTGGCCGTTGCCTTCGATGGGCGTGCAGGCGCCCGTCTCGACATCACAGGCACCGCGGAGGGGCTCGGTGAAGTCGCACAGGGTGTTCTCGGCGTCGCAGCGCTCGTCGTTGTCGATGAGCTCCAGGGAGAGCGCGTAGGGGTGATCGCCGAGGGCGTCTGCCCCCTGGAGCACCACCCGGACATAGTGCGTGCCTGCGGGGATCAGCCTGATCTCCGCTACCTCGGTGTTGTTGTCGCCCGCGGCGAGACCCACGAGGTTGCTCTGGGCGTCGTAGACCGCCATGGCCAGATCTACCCCCTCAGCGCCTTCGCCCGTGGGCTCCAGGGTGGCCGAGAGCAGGAAGCCCGCGGACTCGGCAGGCACCTCCAGGGTGTACCAGTCCTCGTCGTCGCGGCAGATCACCCCCTCGGTGGCGAGGCCCAGGGCGATGGGGGTGGCGTCGGCGGCCACGTCGTTGGGGGCGCCGTCGTCGCCGCAGAAGGTGGGCGTGGGGGCGCGGCCGCAGAAGGGGCCGAACTCTGTCTGGCGGCAGACCGTCTCTTCGGGGCAGTCGGCGTCGCTGCGGCAGCCGCCGAACAGCTCGCAGCTCCCCGCCTGACAGCTGCGGAAGTCGCTGCAGTCGTTGTCGGATTCACAGGCGGGCAGACACACCGCGAAGCGCTGACTCACCCGCACACAGGTGGCGCCGTCGCCCAGGGCCGCGCAGTCCTGGTTCCCGCGGCAGCCCACGGTGCACACGTTGTCGCCGCCGCCCTCACGGCCCGTCCAGCAGAGATCAGCATCGGCGGTGCAGTCTTCCTCGCTGGCGCACTGGCCGCCGAGAGGCACGTTGCCGGCGTTCTCTGGCGGGCCGCAGGTGCCAGCGTCGACGTCGCAGCGGGGGTTCTCTGGGGCGAGACAGTCGTTGTCGCTCATGCACTGGCCCGAGCGACCCACGAGATCGAGGCGGTAGCTCACCTCGCGGTCGGGCTCGTCCTCGGGCACGAAGAGGAACACGCCCACGGCGTAGCGTCCCGCGGGCAGGTAGGACAGCGAGATGAACTCGGGGTTGGTGCGTAGATCGTTGAAGGCGGTGCCCACGCGGCGGCCCGTGGCCAGATCGACCACCACCACGTCAACGTCTTCACCCTGCGGGACCGACACCTGCAGATCGTAGCTGTCGCCGGCGGCGGCTTCGAAGGTGAACCAGTCGCGATCGTCACGGCAGAAGAGACCCTCCACCGGGCCACCGTCCACCATGAGGGGGGCGCCGTCGGCGTCGCGATCGTTGGGCTCGAAGTCGTCGACGCCGCAGCGGGCCGGGGCGGCACCGATGCACAGGCGCTCGAAGGGATCACAGATCTGATCGTCAGGGCATTGGCCGTCGCTTTGGCACTGACCGCGCAGGGCCAGGGTGTATTGAGCCGACTCCATGCGGAAGCCGGTGACCTCGATGAGGTAGTCGCCGGCCTCGGGGGCGTTGAAGGTGATCGACTCCCGGCCGGTCTCGCCGGCGGACTCTTGCAAGATCACCCCCTCGGCGTTGAGCACCTTCAGGTCGAGATCCACCCGAGCGGGCTGTGTGTCGAGCACGATGAGGGCCACTTGACGGGCGGCGAGGGTCACCCGGAAGAAGTCGCTGGTCTCGGGGCAGATGAAGAGTCCTTCGCCGGTGTAGCCCACCTCCACAGGCACCGCGTCGTCGATGGTCTGGTTCGGCGCCCGGTCGTCCTCGTCCTCACAGGTCGTGGGGATGATGTCGGCGTCGGGCTCTGGCGCCGGCTGCGCGTCGGGCACCACCTCGGCGTCGGGGATGGGCACCGGGCCCATGTCGGGGGCGGCCTCGGCGTCCGGGGCGGTGGCGTCGGGCTCGGGATCGTCAGCGCTGCTGCTGGTCTCCTGCACGCACGCGGTGGTGAGCAGGGCGATGAGGCTGGCGTAGGCGAAGGTCTTCAACATGACGGATGCACCTGGAAATGTGTGCGAAGGGCAACGGCGGCTCATGTCATCATATGTAGCCAGACCTGTGCCATGGTTTTCTGGTGGGCACGTCTACAGGGGGTTGGCAGTGCATGGAGATTGCAGTTAAACGCGTTTCTTTGCGCAGAACATCCCCCTCGAGGTCCCCCCTGTGAAGAGCGCCAATCGGCCACAGCCCATGAAAAATCAAAGACTTGTGCCCACCGTGATGGGGGCGTGCCTCCTGAGCCTGGTGACCCTCGGTGTCGCCGAGGCCAACCCCACCTGGGGCTGGCGTGCCTATCCTAACGGCCCCCGTCAGTCTGATGTCGCCCAGACGCACAGCGCTGGAGACGTCGGCGCGGTGAACGAGGTGGGGGTGGGCCTGTCGAAGGGCTGGATGCTCGTGGCCCCCGCTGCAGGCCTCGACGAGGCCAGGGTGGCCCGTCACATCGAAGAGGCGCTGCTCAAGGAAAACCCCCAGGCGGTGCTCGTGGAGACCTCGACGCTGCTCGAAGGGCGCATGCGGGTGCACGTGGAAGGCCTCGACGCGCCGGGGCTCTATCGCCTGGCCATGGGCCTCGTGAGCCAGGGCCACCTCACCGGCGCGTGGCCGGGCCTCACCCGGGGCTCCGGGGTGGGCTATGTCGACGAGGCCCTGGCGGTGAAGTTCGTCGACGGGCCGCCGGCCCAGGGCCTCAAGGCCCACGGCGTCACCCTCGTGGAGGAGACCGCGCTGCCCGGTGTCTGGCGGGCTCGGGCCGATGACCAGGACGCCATCGGCGCCTCCTGGCGGCTCACGGGTCTGCCCGGCGTGGCTTGGGCCACCCCCGATCTGATCCGCCACGTGGAGCCTTACGCCCTCACCGACGATCCGCAGATCAATGATCAGTGGCACCTCGAGAACGCGGCGAACACCGGTGACGTGAACGCCGCCGAGGCCTGGGAGACCACCACCGGCAGCCCTGACGTGATCATCGCCATCTTCGACACCGGCACCGACATGGATCACCCCGATCTGGTGGAGAACATCGTCGGTGGCTTCGACGCCATCTCCGGTGACGATGACCCTTCGGCGGAGTGCAGCAACAGCGAAGACGGCCGTGGCCGAGCGCCGGGTTGTCCCGCGAACGCACCCTACCGCGAGAGCCATGGCACTGCGGTGAGCGGGGTCTCCGCTGCCCGCGGTGACAACGGTGAGGGCGGCGCGGGTGTGTGTCCGCTGTGCTCGCTTTATCCTGTACGCATCATCGGTGTTGGTGGCGGTCAGCGCTCCCTGGGCACTGGCGAGGCCTTCCGTCGCGCCGCCGACGCCGGCGCGGCGATCATCAACAACAGTTGGGGGCCCTCCCAGACCCAGTTCTTCCCCCTGGCCCAGCCAGAGCGGGAGGCGTTCTTCTATGTGACCCGGGAGGCCCGTGACGGTCTCGGTGTGGCGCTGGTCTTCGCCGCGGGGAACGACTTCTTCACCCCCGCAGGGGCGAACCCCTATGCCGCCTTCCCCGAGGTGATCACGGTCTCGGCTTCGAGCCGCAACGACGACTTCGCCTGCTACAGCAACTACGGCGACGTCATCTCCGTGGCGGGCCCCAGCCGGGGCTGTTTTGATGGTGAAGATGGCATCTGGACCACGGACTTCGCCGGCGAAGACGGGTATGCCGGCGGGGACTACACCAGCAGCTTCGGCGGCACCAGCGCGGCCTCCCCGGTGGTCTCTGGCGTGGCGGGGCTGGTGCTCTCGGCGAACCCTGATCTCACCGCTCAGCAGGTGCGGTGGGTGCTCGAGTCCACGGCGGCGAAGATCACCGCGGACAAAAACCCCTGGGAGCGCCTCGTGGGGCAGGATCTCGCCGAGTTCTTCGCCTATGACGAGCAGGGCTTCAGCCGGGGCTTCGGCTATGGCCGGGTCGACGCCGCTGGAGCGGTGCTGCTCGCGGCGCAGATCGCCGAATCTGAGGTGCCGGTGATGGCGGGGGCGTGCACCGACGACTGCGTCGAGTGCATCGACAACCGCTGCGCCACGGCCTGTGAGACCGACGCGGACTGCCCCGGCGCCTGGCGCTGCCTCGAAGGGGACGAGACCAACACCCTGGTCTGTCGCCGCCCGCCCATCGCCCCCGACGCAATCGGTGAGGCCTGCAGCGCCGACTGCGAGAACTGCCTGCCCACCTTCGACAGCAACTTCGATCTCGTCGACGTGTGCACCGCCACCTGTGAAGACGACGAGGGCTGCCCCTTCGGCTTCGACTGTCGCCTCGTGGAAGACGGCGAGCGCCTTTGCGTGCCGGGGAACGCCGAGTGCGGCACCCTCTGGGGTGAGGAGCGTTGCCAGAGCAGCGTGCGGGTGGTGGACGGCGGTACGAGCTACTGCTCGTGCAGCTGCCAGCCCGGGAGCCCCGGCGCCTGCCCCGAGGGCTTCATGTGCTCCAGCGTGATCTGCGAAGCGGGCCGCAACAGCATCCTGTGCGAGGCCACGAGCGGTCAGGGGAACTACTTCCCGAGCTGTGTGCCCGACCCGAACTACAACCCCACCTGCGAAGCGCACACGGATTGTCCTGGGGGCCTGTTCTGCGTCGACGGCGAGTGCCAGATCGATCCGCACCCTCAGGGCTGTGTGATCTGTGCCCCCTGCCAGCGGACTCAGGACTGTGGCGCGGGGTACCAGTGCGTACGCACGGCCCGCGGCAGCCGCTGCCTGTCACCCTGTGAAGGCGAAGAAGACGCGAGCTGCCCTGGCGACTCGGTGTGCGGTCAGATCCCCGGCACGGGCGACTTCTGCATGAACCCCGAGTGGCTGCGCAAAGGGGTGTGCCCGCCGGCCTATCGCTGTGCCCTCGAGGGTCGCTGCTTCGAGCCCGAGGACTGCCCGGACGGGGTGTCCTGCTCTGGTGGCTTCTGCGACTACCCCGAGGTGCCTGACGCCGCGCTGCCAGAGCCTGACGCAGAGCTGCCCGATGCCATGGTGATGGAGGAGGCGGACGCCGAGGCCCCCGATGCTGGCTCGCTCTTCCCAGATGCGGGCGGTGAGCGCGCTCGATCCAGCGGCGGTGGCTGTGAAGCGGTGGGCGGTCAGACGTCTCTGGGGTGGATGATGCTGATGCTCGGGCTGGGGTGGGTGCGACGCAGGCGCTGAGGACGGATCCTGCCGCGTTCCGCTGCAAAGCAGCGGAGCGTCAGCTCGGATCAGGCTTGGGCGTGGCGTCAGTGCTCTCCGGCAGCGGCGGCTCGGTGATGTAATCCGTCGGCAGCGGCCCGGTGAGGGCGCCAAGGAACACCACGATGGACTGCGTGTCAGCGTCGCTGAGCTTCTTCCCGAGCTGGTGCTTCGCCATCAGCTTCACGGCGTTGGCCAGATCAGGCTCCGAGCCGTCGTGGAAGTAAGGCCCCGTCCGGTCGATGTTCCGCAGGCTGGGCACCTTGAACATCATCTTGTCGGCGTCGCTCTTCGTGACGTCGAAGCGGCCCTGATCTTTCTGGTTGGGCCACGGCTCCACGAGACCCACCTTCTGGTACAGGTTGCCGCCCAGGTAGGCGCCGTTGTGGCATGCCGTGCAGCCCGTCTCCATGAACTTGGCCAGGCCTGCCTTCTGGGCGTCGTTGAGGGCGTTGTCGTCACCAGCGAGGTACTTGTCCCAGGGGCCAGGAGTCACCAGCTTGCGCTCGAAGGCACCCACGGCCCTGGCGAAGTTGTCGTAGGTCACCGGATCAGCCTCCTCGGGGAAGGCGGCCTTGAAGGCGTCGACGTACTTGGGCATCGACTTCAAGGTGGTGATTACCACCTCCTCAGAGGGCATGGCCATCTCGACGGGGTTGAGCACCGGGCCCTTGGCCTGGGCCTCGACATCCTGAGCGCGCCCGTCCCAGAACTGAGCGAGGTGGCCCCCGGCGTTGTAGACGGTGGGGGAGTTGCGGCCTCCGAGCTGGCCCTTGTGGCCAGGGCTCGTGGGCTTGTTGTCCACACCGTACTTGTCGAGCTGGTGGCAGCTGTTGCACGCGATGTCATGGTTCTTCGACAAGCGCTTGTCGAAGTAGAGCATGCGGCCGAGGCTGATCTTCTCCTCGGTGATGGCATTGTTTGCCGAGGGCATGTCTGTGGGCAACTGCGCGAAGATCGAGAGCTGCCCGCGATCGATGCCTGCAGGCTTCGCCTCTGCGGGCTTGGGCGCAGGCGTCTTCGAGTCGGCCTTGGGCGCCTCTTTTTGCTGACCCGCTGTTGCTTTGGTATCGGCACCCTCTTTTTTGGGATCGTCTTTCTTGCCGCAGGCGGTGAGCGCGAGGCTCAGAGTGGCGGCGGCGAGGGCGGCTGATTTCAGCGTGTGCATGGGCGTCTCACTGTCTCCCGTTCTGCATTCTAGATAAACGAGTACAGTCAAAGTCGCCAGTCTGGCGTCAGTTCGTTGTGTGAGGCAATGAACTAGATGCCTTCGCGGGCCTTGTCGATGGCCTGGTTGCGGGTGTGGGCCCCTCGCAGGGTGCTCGCGAGATGCCTGATGAGGCGCACCGCTTCGCGATCGTCGGTGTTCCAGCTGGGGCGGCTGGGGTGGCTCTTGAGCAAGTGGGCCACACGCTCCAGAGACCAGATCAGGTGGGGGTGGGCTTCGAGCTGTAGGGCTTGATGATCGACATCGTCGAAGATCGAGCGGATGCCATCAGGATGCTGATCACTCATCGTCTATGTCGTCCTTTGCTCCGTCGTGATCCACCACCGCCTGCACGATGGTCTCCATCACCTTGCCCCAGTGGGCTGCCACCTCGTCGTCGAAGCGGGTCACATGGGGCAGGTGCACAAAGCCTGCTTTGATATGTGTGTCTGCGACGAGGCCGGTCACCACATAGAACACGTTGTTGCAGATGTAGCGACCTGGATCTGTGCTGTAGAGGCAGGGCTCGTCGATGCCCTCGAGAGCCTCGGCAATGGCAGCGAGAGGCAGTGTTGTCGCCCGTGTTGCAGGGCCTTCAGGATCGATGGGTTGCCCTGAAGCGGCGACGCCCCGGTTGTCTGCTGTATGGCTGCGGGTGTGCTTGAGGTTGTACGCGATCTGCTCCAGGGCCAGAGGGCCACTGCCCTGACCGAAGTTGATGACCACGTCGGGCCGACAGCGCTCGAGCATCTCGGTGACCAGCGCTGCGGCGTGGTCGTACTCCACCGGGAGCACCGCCCGCATCAGCTGTGCGCCGACGAGGACCTCCGGGCGGATGGCCAGTACACCCACAGAGGAGACGTTGTCGTGGCTCGCCCGGGCAGGGAAGGGGGCGAACCCGGTGACGAGCACGCGTACGGGGGCCTCTGGATCACCTTCATAGTGACAGGGCGTCACGGCTCGGCGGATCTCCATCCGGGCCATCTCGTGATTCAGCTCCGCGGCGAGCTCATGGGGCACATGGGGATCTGTGCGCATGCCACCAGAGCGCTCGAAGAGCCACAGTAGCCGGGCCACCGAGAATTCGAGTACCTGACGATGCTGGTTCTTTACGAGGGTGCCCGGTGCTGGAGGCTCGAAACCTGCGTCGTCATCGAAGCTGGTGTGCCCGAGCAATGCCTCGACGCCGCCGCTCAGGTTGACGCCATCGAGGGTGAGGGTGGGGCGTGCGTCGCCGATGGGCCACTCCACTGTGACGACGCCGTCGTCACCGAGGATCTTCGAGCCCGGCCCCAGGACCAGGTGGGTGTGATCGGGCAACTGCTCCACATCGTCCATGTTCAACCAGGCCTCTCTGGCGAGCTCCAGGTCTCACCGAGCGCCACCCTGCCACCCCAAAGGGATGCGGGTCCAGCGGTTGGCATTGTGCTGTGAGGTCGAAGTGAGGCCAATGGCCCCGGTCATGGGCGGGCCGATGGCCTCAGCAGTGACTCGCTGATGGCAGTGAGCGCCTTCAGATCGTGGGCGTCGAGGCCCAGGTGGGGGACTGGTCTCACACGATCGGCGCCCACCGCCTGACCCAACACCTCGCAGATCTGCGCGTCGGCTTCGGCGCGGGCACGTTGATCTGCTTGAAAAGCCTCGAGGTCCGAGAGCAGCGCTGCCACGTCGTCGGCATCTGCTGGTGGCAGGGCTGTGGCCAGATCGGTGAGATCGCCTGGGGGCGGGTACGGGCGGGTGCGGTTCACGACGAAGCCTACTGCTTGCTGGTCGAGGGGGCGCAGCGCCTCTTCAAAGGCCCGGGCTTCGTCCACCCGTCGAGGCTCGGGGCGGGTCACCAGCAGAAAGCGGGTCTCGTGGGACTTCAACAGCCCCATCACCGCCTCACCGTGATCGTGCAAGGGCTGCAGTACGGGCTCCGCTGCGGCGAAGAAAGTCATCATCTCGTCGACGAAGGGACCGCCGAGCAGCGCCCCCAACATCTTCGAGAGGGCGGCCCCAGGCCGGAAGAGACGCCCCGTGCGCTTGGTGGCCGGCAGCAGCCACTTTACGAAGCGGCGGTCGAAGAAGCGGGCCAGCCGCGTCGGGGCGTCGAGGAAGTCGAGGGCGTGGGTCGCCGGGGGCGTGTCCACCACGATGAGATCGAAGTCGCCGGAGCGGTACAGGGCGTAGAGGCGCTGCACAGCGACGTACTCCTGCATGCCGTGCATCGCGTCGGCCACCAGACGGTAGAGGCGGTGCTCCGTGAGGCGTTGCGCCGTCTCAGCGTCGGCCACCTCTTCTCCGACGAAGCGAGTGAGGCCTTTCTCGACGTCGAGCATCATGGCCCAGAGCCCACCGCCTTCGGCGCACTCCACAGGGAGCTGAACCTGCTGAGGCACATCGCTCAGCGCGCCGATCCCCAGGCTGTCGGCGAGGCGGCGGGCAGGGTCGATGGTCATCACCAGCGTACGGCGGCCTGCGCGGGCTGCGGCGACGGCGAGGGCTGCGGAGACCGTGGTCTTGCCCACCCCGCCAGGGCCAGCGCAGATGAGCAGGCGGGCCTCGTCGAGGGCCGAGGAGAGCGGATCGCGGACAGGGGCGTTCACGCCAGGGCCTCCAGTGCCGGGGTCCAGGTGGCGGCGAGATCGTCGAGGTGGGGCAGCAACGCTCGAAGGCGCGCATGCTCCGAAGAGGCCGGGCGCCAGGGCAACGTGATCAGAGGCACGGTGCCCAGGCCATGGCCGAGTCGATCTCGCTGCGCCGACTCGGACTGTGCCCGGAGCAGGCCCTGAGCGACGAGGCGCTGATGGGCCTGCTGAGCGGGCGTGAGATCTTCGGCGCTCAACACACGGTCGAGCAACCCGTGCAGCGCTGGGCGCACAGGGGGGGCGTGCAGTTGATTCAAGACCACCATCGCCGGGTGTACCCCGAGGCGGGTCTCGGCCTTCTCGAAGAGCTCGAGGGTCTCGTTCACTGGCATCTCTTCCGGCAGAGTCACCAGCAACATGGCGCTCTGGCGTCGATCAGTGAGCATGCGCTGCAGTCGGTGGGCGCGATCGACCACTGAGCCCCGACCGATGGCCTCAGCGAGGGCTCTGGGGGCGTCGAGCAGGGAGAGGGCGTGGCCGGTGGCCGGCAGATCGACGATGATCTGATCCCACTGGCCGCTGTCCACGTGCTCCGCCACCGCCTCGAGGGCCGAGAAGCCTCGGGCGCCGGGGGCGGTGCTCAGAAAGCGCTTGAAGGCCCGGTTGTCGAGCAGGCGCCGTGCGAGCCGTGGGGTGGGCAGCAGCCTGGCAACGGCCTCGACGATGGCGCGCTCGATGTCGAGGTGCAGGCCATCGAGGCCTGGCCGGATCGCCGTGGGCGTGTGGACCAGGGGATCTCGTGCTTGAAGGAGCGGCCCCAGAGCTTCGGTGACCTCCATCCCGCACACCAGCGTCCGGCGGCCCGCGGCGCAGGCGCGCTCTGCGAGCAGGGCGCAGAGAGTGGTCTTGCCCACGCCGCCCTTGCCGGTGACGAAGATCACCGGGGGCAAGGTCGTAGGGTTGAGAGTGAACGGGGGCACAGAGGCTCCTTGAGCGATGTCGGGCACCCATCGATCACGGTGCCTGAGAAGTGAACCTTGAACGGTGGCCTCAACATGCCCACCATCAGAGTTGTTTACATGATCAGAGGACGCTCGTGAGGCGGAACAGTTGCTGGTGGGTGTGGTGTGTACTGGCCTGGGGTTGTGAAGATACGACCCGGGTTGTGACAGATGCGCAGCTCGGCGAAAACCCCCCTGTGTGCGACGAGGACTGCGATGCCGCGCTGTTCGACGCCTCTGGGGGCCCGGTGGACATGGGTTTTTCCAGGGACGCTGATGTCGACACTCCAGAAGATGCTGGGGGGTCAGAAGACGCAGAGATGTTCGACGCGGCCTTGATGATGCCCGACGCCAAAGCGCCTCCGGCACCCTGGCCCGGGCCCTGCGAGATCCTCGAAACTGGCCCCCATCTCGGCGAGGGGGTGCAGCATCGGTGGAGATTCCAGTACGCAGACGCATTGCTGGTGGAGACCACCCTCGATCTCTATGACGATGGTGATCCCGACTACCGCCAACTGCAGAGCTGGCGGCCTGATGGCCAGCTGTTGGAGATCGTCACCGACTTCAGCGCCGACGACCGCCCCGATTTTCGTGCTACCCGCGTGTACGACGACGATCTGCACGTGCGCACCGACATCGCTTCTTCTGGTGAGGAGACCGACACTCGGGAGACGTGGTGGTACAACCCCGTAGAGCCCGTGGCTCGCCTCGTTCGGGTGGAGACCGATCGAGGCCTCGATGGGCGCATCGACGAGACCCTCACCCTCGAATACGATCTCGCCGGTCGCGTGAGCCTTCGCCGGTGGGTGGTCCGTGGAGATCCTGAGCTGAGACGCTCCGAGGCGTATATTTACGACCGTCAGAGTCGCCTCATCCGCATCAACGAAGACGTAGAAGACGACGGCGAGGTCGATCGCTGGACGATCTGGCGCTATGACGAGGGCCTCCGTGTACCCAACCGACGCTCGGTGGACACCGACGGGGATGGCATCATCGATCACGAAGAGCGCTGGTGGCGTGACGCCTCGGGCAACATCATCACTCGAGAGGAAGATCGCAGAGACAACGGCCAGATCGATCTGATCGCCACCTACGACTACAGCTGCTGGATGGAGTGAGGGCCGAGGGCTCAGATGCCCCGGGCGATTTTGCCGAGGATGCTCCGGAGCTTCACCTGATCGAGGCCCACCACCGTGGCGCCTCGACTCTCGAAGTCTTCACGCAGAGGCTCTGCGGCGCGACCGCCCACCATCCACGGTCGCCCCTTGCAGGCTTTGGCGTACTGGTCGAGTGTTGCCGGCAGGTCGCTCACCTGAGGGGGCATGGTGAGTGACAGGCCCACGATGTCGGGATCGAGGTTGGTGACGGCTTCGGCAAGGGCGTCCGGCGGGGTGCGAGCCCCCATGACCACCGTGCGGAACCCCCACTCCACGAAGTAGAGCGCCGAGCCATAGAGCGGGAGTACGTGCTGCTCGTCGTCGAAGCAGGCCAGCAACGCGAGACGCTCATCAGAAGAGGGCTGCATCAGCTTGAGCAGGTCGCGGGCCACCCCGGTGAGGTGCTCCGAGGCGAGGTGCTCGTGGGCGACGGAGATGCGCCCTGCATGCCAGCGGTTCCCCACTTCGCGTTGAGCAGGGGCGAAGACGTATTCGAAGACCGAGCGGGCAGGCCCGAGGCACAGCGCATGGCGCGTGGCCTCGGCGAGGCCCTGCGGGTCAAAGGCTTCGACTGCGGTCAGGATGCGGTCGACGGCGACGCTCCAGGGTGTGCGCAGCGAAGGGTCGAGGCCGGTGGGTGGTGGAGGTGTTGTGGCCGGCGGCTCGACAATCACCTCTTCGGCCCTCTGTTTGATGAGGCGAGCGGCCTCAGAGGGCGAAACACCTTGATCACAGAGATCGCGCATGCGACGCAGCGTCTCGACATCGTGATCGCTGTAGAGCCGGTACTGACCCGGGCTGCGGTCTGGCGAGGGAATGCCGTAACGCCGCTCCCACGCACGGAGCGTGGGCGAGGGGATGCCGGTCATCTCGGAGACGACTCGAATGCGGTATCGCCCGCGGCGTGTGGCGTCATTGGTGTTCACGGTTCTCGAACTTCTCCAGTGAGCAAGGTGGCAACAACCCCCATAAAAGAGTTGCTACTGCTACATGGATGTTCAGAGCGAGAGGTGGTCGCAACGAAGCGTTTACAAAGCTTATGAACACGCTTGACGGAATTTAACGTGTTCGGAAACGACTTCACTGGACCAGGGTCATCCATATTGTGTAGCGACTTCGAAAGCTGCCGTTGTGGGCAACCCCCTGCGCCGGCTCGCTGTACGAACCTTATGCAAGGTTAGACAAGGACTGTACGTCATCATGAACAGCCCCGCAACTCGTCCTGCTCCTCAGCGCCTGGATCAAAACGCACCACACGCCGTGGTCATCGGCAGCGGGTTCGGTGGTCTCGCCGCCGCTGTGCGCCTCGGGGCCCGCGGGTATCGGGTCACGGTGCTCGAAAAGCTCGATGCCCCAGGGGGCCGGGCTTACGTGCACGCTCAGGATGGTTTTGTCTTCGACGCCGGGCCTACGGTGGTCACCGCGCCCTTCTTGTTCGAAGAGCTGTGGTCCCTGTGTGGCCGGGAAATGTCCCAAGACATCGATATGCGGCCGGTGACGCCGTTCTATCGAATCCGCTTCGACGACGGCAAAATCTTCGACTACACCGGTGACGCCGAGGCGATGCGTCGGGAGATCAACAAGTTCAACCCCGACGACGTGAAGGGGTACGAGCGGTTTCTGAAGGCGAGCGAAGAGATCTTCAAGGTGGGCTTCGAGCAGCTGGCTCACGTGCCTTTCGGCTCGTGGAGCGACATGGCGAAGATCATCCCCGCCATGGTGAAGCTGCAGAGCTACCGTACGGTGTACAGCCTGGTCTCGAAGTACATCAAAGACGAGCGCTTGCGGCAGGTCTTTAGCTTCCACCCCCTGCTCGTGGGCGGGAACCCGTTCTCCACGACCTCGATCTACACGTTGATCGCATTCCTGGAGCGCAAGTGGGGGGTGCACTTCCCCATGGGCGGCACCGGCAGCCTGGTGAACGGCTTGGTGAAGCTCATCACCGAGGTGCAGGGGAACACGATCCGCTACAACACCGCCGTGCAGGAGATCACCGTCGAGGGCAAGCGGGCCACGGGCGTGCGCCTCGCCGATGGTGAGATCATCGAGGCCGACGTGGTGGTGTC
Source organism: Bradymonadia bacterium (assembly GCA_046290225.1). Classification (GTDB taxonomy): domain Bacteria; phylum Myxococcota_A; class Bradymonadia; order UBA7976; family UBA1532; genus JBKAGE01. The sequence continues at coordinate 19,582 of JBKAGE010000012.1, forward strand.
GAACGCCGACTCGGCGACGACCTACCGCCACATGGTGCCCCCGGAGCACCGCAAGCGCTGGACCGACAAGCGCCTCGACAAGGCCCGCTACAGCATGAGCCTCTTCGTCTGGTACTTCGGCACCAACCGCAAGTACGACGACATCGCCCACCACACGATCCTGCTGGGCCCCCGGTACAAGGGGCTGCTCACCGACATCTTCAAGCACAAGGTGCTTGCAGAAGACTTCAGCCTCTACCTGCACCGCCCCACAGCCACTGATCCTTCTCTGGCCCCCGAGGGCTGTGACGGGTTCTATGTGCTCTCGCCGGTGCCTCACCTCGACAGCGGGGTGGATTGGTCGACGAAGGCGGAAGAATACCGTCTGGCGGTGAGCCGTTACCTCGAGCAGGCCTGTATGCCGGGCCTGGAAGAGAGCATCGTGAGTTCGCGCCTGCTGACGCCTCAGGATTTTCAGGATCGCCTCAGTTCCCTCAAGGGCGCGGCCTTTGGCCTGGAGCCGGTGTTGATCCAGAGCGCATGGTTCCGCCCACACAACAAGAGCGAAGAGCTGGACCGCCTCTACCTCGTGGGCGCGGGCACTCACCCTGGCGCCGGCATGCCGGGGGTGTTGTCTTCTGCTCGGGTCCTCGACACTGTGGTGCCCGATCCCACATCGATTCGTCGTGGCTGAGATGCAGGCGCAACCCGAAGGCACACTCCAGCGCGTCATCCCAACGGACGGCGCGCTGCTGACCGAGCGAGAGTCCACGGCCTGTCAGGCGCTCTTGAGCAAAGGCTCGAAGAGCTTCGCCGCGGCGGCTCTGTTGTTGCCCCGACACATGCGGCAGCCGGCGGCAGCGCTCTATGCGTTTTGTCGGGTGGCCGACGACGCGGTGGACGACGCTGAAGATCCCCGTGAGGGGCTCGCCCTGATGCGCCGCCGCGTGGCTCAGGCGTATGCGGGCACCCCCGACGATGATCCGGTGGATACGGCGTTTGCCCGAGTGGTGCAGGCGTATGCGATCCCACAAGCGGTGCCTGAGGCGCTGCTCGAGGGTTTCGCCTGGGACGCGGAGGGCAAGGTCTACGAGACCCTCTCAGATGTGCGGGCATATGGGGTTCGGGTGGCGAGCACGGTGGGGGTGATGATGACCCTGCTGATGGGCCAGCGCGATCCCGAGGTGCTGGCTCGGGCGTGTGATCTGGGGGTGGCGATGCAGCTCACAAACATCGCCCGGGATGTGGGAGAAGATGCAGGTATGGGCCGCATCTATCTGCCCCGTGCATGGATGCGTGAGCGGGGCCTTGATCCTGAAAACTGGCTGGCGTCGCCGACCTTCTCCCCGGAGATCGCATCTATGGTCTCGGCTCTGCTCGACGAGGCCGCTGTGCTGTACCGCCGATCTCGAGCGGGCATTACGGCTCTGCCTCGGGACTGCCGCCTGGCGATCCGCGCTGCAGAGCTGATCTACGCCGACATCGGTCGTGTGATCCGCCGTCGCGGTCACGACTCGGTGTCGGGGCGGGCATATACATCGAAGGCCCGCAAGCTCTGGCTGCTGGCCCGGGCATCGACAGCAGCGCTCTGGTGGCGACGCGCCTGTGACGCGCCCCCGTTGGAAGAGGCGAAGATCTTGATTGAACCCATGATCCCCGAAGACGCGGCGCTGCACCCTGCGACGCTGGCTCGGGCTGAAGCGGGCGTGAGGTGACTGGTATGAAGACTGACTTCAAGACACGCGTGGAGCGGGCGGTCACCGCATCGTTGTCCTTCGAATCGGATACGCAATGTCCGCCGATGCTCCTGGAGGCGATGCGCCACGCGGTGCTCTCTGGTGGGGGTCGGGTCCGCCCGATGTTGTGCATGGCGGTGGCGGCGGCGGAGGGGGGCGCGGAGCCGGCCCTGGTCGATGCTGCGGCGGTGGCGGTGGAGCTCCTCCACTGCGCGAGCCTGGTGCACGATGACTTGCCCTGTTTCGACGACGCGACGATGCGCCGTGGCCAGCCGACGGTACATCGCCGCTTCGGTGAGCCGATGGCGGTGCTGGTGGGCGATGCCCTCATCGTCCGGGCCTTCGAGCTGGTGGCCCGCGCCCCAACGGCTCACCCTCAACGTATGGCCCTGATCATGCGGGAGATCGCTGCTGGGGTGGGTGCACCAGGTGGCATCGTGGCGGGTCAGGCCTGGGAGTCTGAGCCTAACGTGGAGCTGACGGCGTATCACCGCGCCAAGACTGCGGCCCTCTTCGAGTCGGCTGTGGCTGCGGGTGCTGCGGCGGTGGGGGCTGATCCCGACCGCTGGCGCGCCCTGGGTACGCGCCTGGGTGAGGCGTATCAAGTGGCGGATGATCTCGCCGATGTGCTCTCGTCACCTGATCTGATGGGCAAGCCCACAGGTCAGGATACGTCTCTCCACCGCCCGAGCGCTGTGGGTGAGCTGGGGGTCGATGGTGCGATCTGCCGCATGAACCAGCTGATCGAAGATACGGTGGCCGCTGTGCCCCCCTGCGCTGGCCGCAATGAGCTGATCAAGCTCGTCGAGTCCATCGCCACCCGGTTGTTCTCCTCCGCACCTCCAGCCCTCGCAGCGGCCATCTGAGTTCTCCTCCGCACCTCCAGCCCTCGCAGTGGCCATCTGAGTGGCGATCCGCGGCGTCTGAGCGGCGCCGCAATCCTCGACGCAGCGCTGGCAGAAGCCTTCGCTGCGCCTGCGGTGTGCGTCACCGCTCAGCCACCACGTCTCACCACTCAGCTGGCCACTGCGATGGCCTCCGGTGCTCCGTGGGGCCGGCCTGGTGTGGATTGAGATAGGGTCGTTGGGAGGAGGGGGTGGGGGAGGACTGGGTTGGGAGAGAAGGTGTGGTGAGATGGGTGATCGATTTCCCATTGTGATCGCGGAGACCCGCTTTGAGACGGTCGAAGACCTCGCCGCCGACATTACACGTCGTGGTGAGGACTGTGTTCTGCCAGAGCGAAGCGGCCTCGACCCATGGGACTGGTATGCCCGTTGGATGAGGGAAGACACCTCTGGGAAAATTGAGGCAGCAGTGTTGGAGGCGTGCGCCGTGCTGATCGAGCACAGCACCTCTGGCGATGCACTTCACCCAGCGATTCAGCTGACAGGCAGCCGCGGCTCACCGGCGACACTCCGCGCCATCATGGATCGCATCGCCTCGGGCAACATGCCCGATGCCCGTTGGTATGGTGATCACGATGCGCTCTCGAAGCGCGCGCTCTCAACGATCAGCTATGGTGTGCGTACACGCATCCCCGAAGACACGCCCCGTCTCGTCTGGCTGCTCGAGGCTCATGGTGAGTTCTACGCAGCTGCCTCGATCCTGCTCACAGGCCCCAACCCTGATCCTGCAGTCATCGACCTTGTTGACCGTTGGGCAAGGTCAATGGACATCCAGCCTGAAGAAGCCAGCGCCCTCGGCAGCACGGCAAGCTTCTACCCTGATCTCGTGGTGCCCCTTGCTGTGTCTTTGTCCAGAGCAAACGAAGACGCAAAGGCTGCCTTCCAAGCCCAAATCGACGAGCATCTGCCCGAAAAAGCCCATGCTGTATTCGAAGCCATCAAGCCAGAACACCAACATAAAGAAACGTAAAAGACTGCCCCGCGGAAGGACGGAGCCGACGGGAGTCGGTGATGAATCGGTGAGTTGGTGTGCAGTTGGGGTGATTCACCCGCAGGCGTAAGCCAGCGGCTACGTCGAGGACGGAAGCGCCACAGATGTGCGCCAAATCGCCGATTCAGCGGTGGCTCACGGCGGCGGAGTCCTGGAGCCGCTCAGCGAAGGCTCATCGCGATGGAGTCCTGGAGCCCAACCTGGAACTCGTCCTTCAGGCGTTGACGGACGCGGTGGAAGCGGCTCTTCACTGCGGGCATCGACAAGCCAGTCTCGTCACAGATTTGCTGCAGTGACACGCCATCGACGAAGCGGCGGGTGAACAGCTCGTACTCACCGTTGCCCTGACTCTTCAGGTACGCCTCGACCTGCTTGAGAACCTCACGGCTCGAGGCGAGGGCCTCTTGCCGGGCTGGGGCTGAGGTGCCGTTCCGGGGCCACTCGTCACCCACAGGGATGAGTCGATCCGAGCGACGCTTACGGAGGAGGGCCGTGTTGACCACGATGCGGGAGAGCCAGGACGAGAACGCAGAGGGCTCGCGGAGCTGATGCAGTCTGCGGAGGACCTGCAAGCAGCTTTCCTGTGTCACCTCGACGGCGGCGTCTGGATCGCGAGTGAGCTTCATCGCCAGCGCGAAGAGTCGCTCGTAGTGAGCCGAGAGGAGCCGACTCATTGATGCCTTGTCACCGGCCTGAGCCTTGTGAACCAGCCGGGCTTCGAGCTCGGGCTCGATGACAGGTGCGCGTCGCCTTTTCATCTCTGCTCTCCCGAATTGGGGACACATGCGAACAACTGAGGCTGAGACTAAGCAGCGTAGAAGGTGATGTCAAACGTTTGTTTACCTTGTTCAGGGTTGTTTAATTCTGGTTTGATGCATGTTTTTATATTTTGATTCGATTTTGTGTTGGGTTTATCTGGTTGATTTTGTTTGGGGTTTGTTCTGTGTTTGGCCGGTCCTGAGCAAGGCTCTTAAAAAGCTTATACAGAGCTTTGTTCAATGTTTTTTCTGGTGAGATACTTAATTTGTTGCCCGTGTATAAGGTTTGTCCGTGAAGGTTGGACAACGATTTCGGAGCAAGGTGTCGGTGGGGGAGATCTCAGGGGGTCGGCGGGGCGGGGAAGGGGAGGGCGCCGTTCTGGGCGGGCGGTGCTGGAGGCGGGGCAGGGAAGGGGAGAGCGCCACCAGGGGCCTTGGGCGCGTCCTGGCGCTGAGGTGCAGGGAACGGCAAGGCACCCCCGGGCTTGCGCGGTGGCATCATACCTGGGGGCATTGCACCGGGCGGCATGCCGGGGAAGGCTCCGCCGGGGCCTGGGAGGATGGGCTTGCCATCCGGGCCCGTGGGCATGCTGTCCTCGTTGAACTCGTCGAGCTGCGCCTCGCCACCGAGCCGGGTGATGATGCTGCGCATACGGCGTAGAGCAGCCACCTGCTCGTTGTCGGGCTTCTCCCACACCTTGCGCAGCGCCTTGTAGTGCTTGAGCAGCAAACGCTGCCCTACCTCTTGATCAGGGATGAGGCCCAACTGTTCAGAGGCCAGCTGAACCGCGTTGGGGTATTTCTGCACCTTGTCGAAGGCCTGCTCCATGAGGCCGGGCCAGGCCTTCTTGGCCTCTGGCTGGCTGTAGAAGGGCGTCAGATCGGCGATGCGTCCTGCGAGATCGAGAGCCGAATCACCATCAGCCGGGTCTGATGCCAGGACCTCTCGTGTGCTCTTGAGCAGCAGCTCGAACGCGCTGTTGTCCCCGAGCCGGCGGAGCCCACCACGGCACCCGTGGCTGAGCGGCCCGTTGGGCAGCTGATCTGCACACCAGGTGAGGACCTGAGTGCGCCCCACTGCGCCGGCGAGTTGGATCAACGCGCTGCGCAGTGCCGGATCGCGGGCTTCTGCGTACCAGGCTTCCACCTGCTCGGGCTTGGGCAAGGTGCATCGCGTACCCACACATCGGGAAAGGGCCGCTGCTGCAGCACGTCGAACTGTGTTCTCTGGGGCCGTGGTGAGCACGTGCACGAGAGCTTCGGTCATCGCCGGGCTGGGGTAGTTGGCCATGAAGGTCATGATCGAGAGCCGCTCTTCACCGCTCTGCGCGTGCTTGAGCCGGCCGGCCATGGCATTGCTGTATCGCCTCTTTTCTTCAACTGCGTCTTTGCTGTACTGCAACGTACGCAGAGTCAGCTCCAGGATCCGCTGGGCCCCCAACCGGACCAGTGGATCGTCCGATTCGAGGCGCACGACGGCTGCGTCGGCTCGGGTCTTCAGAGCGACAGGGCCTTTCTCCGGCTCGCGGCTCCAGGCGCCGATGTCCACCGAGACGCCCTTGATCAGGGTCTTCCAGTCATCACACTCCGTGAGGCGACGCATGGGGCTCATGCTCGGCTGAGGGCACTTCGACAATGCGTCGAGGCCGTCAATGGTCACCTTGAAGATCGCCGCATCCACCCCCTGAGGAATCGGCACATCTTGACGCTGCACTGTGACGCCGGTGCCGCCGATGACCCTTGCCTTGGCTGTGGCCTTCTTCACGGGCGTGTGTTGAGCCTTCTGCGCATCTGTGGATGCAGGCGTCTTCTGTGGGTCTTTGGGTGGAGTGTCACCCTTGCCGCACCCGCTGAGCAGCGCCGCCGACAGACACGCTGTGGCCAGATGGGTGGGGGTGAGGCCAGCGGGCAGACGCTGGAACAAACGGATGATCATCGGGCATCGCTCCCACAGTGTCGTTCGTTGGAGGATAATGCCCGAGACCTCAGGTGACCAGAGTCAGGGCGATCTCTCAAGCGCTTGCCGGGCCACAGCGCACCACCAGGCAGCGCCCACAGGCAGGATCTCGTCGTTGAAGTCGTATTGTGGGTGATGTAGCCCATGGCCCGCGCCGGCGCCGAGCCAGGCATAGCAGCCCGTCCTGGCCTGGAGCATGAACGCGAAGTCTTCGGCCCCCATGCTCGGTGGTCGGTCACCGATGACCTGGTCTGGTCCGACGACCTTCGCCGCGGCTGCTGCGGCGATGGCCACCGCAGAGGGTTGATTCACCGTCGCCGGGTAGCGGCGCTCATAACGCAGATCGCTCTGCACCTCGTGGGCGCCGGCGATGCCGTCGATCAATCGGGCCATCTGCTCCGGGATGCGACGGTGCACCTCCGGGTCGAGGGCTCGCACCGTGCCCCGGAGCGTCACCTGCTCCGGGATCACGTTCCAGGTGTGGCCTCCGTGGATCTGCGTCACCGTGATCACCGCCGCCTGGAGCGGATCGGTGCGCCGGCTGACGAGGGTCTGCAGGCCAGTGACGATCTGAGCGGCCACCACCATGGGATCGAGGCCCAGGTGAGGCATGGCGGCGTGGGCCCCTTTGCCGGTGAGGGTGATCTCGAAGATGTCGAAGGCGGCCATCACCGGCCCGGAGCGGACGGCGATCTGGCCTGCAGGGAGCCCGGGCCAGTTGTGCAGGCCAAAGACGAGATCGCAGGGGAAGCGCTCGAAGAGGCCCTCTTTCACCATCTCTGCGCCACCGCCTTCGTTCTCTTCGGCGGGCTGGAAGATGAAGTGCACGGTGCCCGCGAAGTCGGGTCGCTCGGCGAGGGCGCGCGCAGCACCGAGCAGCATGGCTGTGTGGCCGTCGTGGCCACAGGCATGCATGCGTCCGTGATGCGTACTGACGTGGTCGAAGTCGTTGCACTCTTCGATGTGCAGCGCGTCCATGTCCGCACGGAGCGCCACCGCCGAGACGTCTCCCGTGGGCTCGACGTCACCCACGAGGGTGCCCACGACACCTGTACGGGCGATGCCGCTGTGAATCTCGATCCCCGGACAGCTCTGGAGGACCTCGGCAACGCGCTCTGCGGTGCGGACTTCTTCGAATGCGGTCTCGGGGTGGGCATGCAGGTCACGGCGCCAGCGCGTCATGTCTGAATGCAAGGCGTGGATATGGTTGGGGATGTGCATAGTGCTTCATGGTAGTCTCGGCGCCTCGTCACGTCGAGAGAGGCCCCACGCATGACCCTGAAGCGCTCACTGAGCAGCCTGGCGCTGTGCATCTGGGTGCTGGTGGCGTGCGACGATGGGGCGAGCCCCTCAGCGGATGGGGGCCTGATGGCCGAAGAGGGCTGTACCGAAGGGGCCCAAGCACCGTGTGACACACCCTGCGCCGGGGGCACTCGCCAATGTGAAGGTGGGCGCTGGTCTACGTGTGAGCCTCCAGCGGAAGTCTGTGATGGCGCCGACAATGATTGTGATGGTGCCTCCGACGAGGGGTTCGAGCTGGGGCAGACCTGCACGGTGGGGATCGGTGCCTGTGTCGGTCAGGGCGTCCGCGTATGTGACGAGGCTGGAGCGGTGATGTGTGATGCCGCGGCTGCTGCCCCCTCAGATGAGCAGTGCAACGGTGTGGACGACGACTGCGACGGCAGCACCGATGAAGGCATGGACGAAGGCACTGCATGTGAAGCGGGCCTGGGGCCATGCACCGCATCAGGGCAGATCAGGTGTGTTCAAGGCGCCTTGTTGTGTGACGCAGAGCCAGGGCAGCCAGGCCTTGAGCGTTGTAATGGCATCGACGACGACTGTGATGGCACCGCCGATGAAGACTACCTCGAGCTGGGAGAGTCCTGCATCGCTGGGATCGGGCTCTGTGCGCGCATGGGCACGGTGTTGTGTCTGACCGAAGACGAAGCAGGGTGCGACGCGACGCCGGGCCCACAGGCTGAAGAGCAGTGCAATGGCGCTGACGACGACTGTGATGGCGAAGCCGACGAGGGCTTCACTCAGGTGGGCCAGCTGTGTGTCATCGGTGTTGGCATCTGCTCTGCCAGCGGCACTTGGGTGTGTGGCCCCGAGGGCCAGGAGATCTGTACGGCTGCCGCAGGTGATCCCACCGAAGAGCTGTGCAATGGCGCCGATGACGACTGTGATGGTGCCACCGACGAGGACTTCGACCTCGGAGCGCAGTGCAGCACAGGCCTGGGGGCGTGTGCGGCGCAGGGGGTGACAGTCTGCGATGCCCTTGAGGGCACCCAATGTCAGATCGAAGCGCAGCCAGCGCCCACGCCAGAGGTGTGCAACGAGATCGACGATGACTGTGATGGCAACACCGACGAGGGCATCCCTGGTCTCGGAGCGCAGTGTGTTGTCGGTCAGGGCAACTGTGCCACAGAAGGGGTGCTGCGCTGTGGTGTCGGAGGCGTGCTCACCTGTGATGCCATCGGTGGGGTGCCGACACCAGATGTGTGTGACGGTCTCGACAATGACTGTGACGGCACGGTGGACGAAGAGTTCCCTGGTGCGGGCGAGCGTTGCACGGCTGGCATGGGTGCGTGTCGTGCCGAGGGCATGCTGGCCTGTGATGCCGACGGCCTCGGAGTGAGCTGTACAGCTGTGGCTGGTGAGCCTTCTGGGGAGCAGTGCAATGGCATCGACGACGACTGTGATGGCCGCACTGACGAGAACTTTCCCATCCTCGGTGGTGTGTGCGGTGCCGGCCGAGGTGGGTGCCGTACTGAAGGCCGCTTTGTCTGCGGCGTAAATGGAGTGACGTGCGACGCGGAGCCCGGAGCGCCCGGTGAAGAACGCTGCAATGGTGAAGATGACGACTGTGACGGCCGCACCGACGAGGGTTTTCAAGGCGTCGGCGGGCCCTGCGCCGTCGGGGTCGGCCAGTGCGCCGCCGAGGGCGTGCTCGTGTGCACCCCGCAAGGCGACGAGGTGGTCTGTGATGCTGCACCTCTGACCCCTGGCCCAGAACTGTGCGACACCCTCGACAATGATTGTGATGGCGAAGCAGACGAGACCTTCGAGGTGCTCGGGGGCGTGTGTGTCGTCGGCGCAGGCCTCTGCGCAGCGCCAGGCGTGTGGGTGTGTGACGAGGCTGGTCTGAGCACGCGCTGTGATGGCACGCCAGGCGCACCCGCTGAAGAGCGCTGTAACGTTGAGGACGACGATTGCGATGGCGTCACCGACGAGGGCTTCCCCCCCATTGGCGAAGGGTGTGTCGTGGGTCGCGGTGCATGCACCGCCATCGGCCAATGGCAATGCACTGCAGATGGGGCCGGCGCGCTGTGTGATGGCATCGAAGGGGTGCCGGGTGTCGAAGCGTGCAATGCCATCGATGATGACTGTGACGGGCCTGTCGACGAAGACTTCCCAACCCTCGGCAGCGCCTGCTCACCGGGTGTGGGTCTCTGCCGCCGCGAGGGCGTGCGCACCTGCAACGATGCCGGCGACGGTGTGGTGTGCAGCGTAGAAGCGGGCGCGCCGTCGGCAGAGGTGTGTGATGGCCTCGACAACGACTGCGATGGTGCCACCGACGAGGACTGGCCAGATGCTGGCGCTGCCTGTGTTGTCGGGGTCGGTGTGTGTCGCAGCGTGGGCGTACTGGTGTGTGCTGGCCTTGATGGCCCGCAGTGTGATGCTTCTGCCGGCGTACCGTCGGCAGAGGTGTGTGACGGCCTCGACAACGACTGCGATGGTGAAGCTGACGAGCACTTGCCTGCCCTCGGTACACCGTGCGCCGTCGGCGACTTGTGTGGCCTTTCTGGTGTGTGGGGCTGTGATGCAGGCGCCATGCGCTGCGTGCCCGACGGTGGCCCTCAGGCAGATGGATGCGTCGCACCTGCCTGTGAGCCGGATGCCGCAGAGCCCAACGATGTGCCTGGGGCAGGCGAGCGCCTCGAGCTGGGCAGCGCGAACACCTTCAACTTCTGCGATGACGGCGAGGACTGGCACCGGTTCGAGGGGCGCGCGGGGGTGGACTACCGCCTCGCCGCCACACCCACCGAGGTGATGGCTGGGGCGATCATGATCGAGATCTACGATCCCGTCAGCGGCACACTGCACAGCGCCGATCAGGGGACTGGCCCTGGTGGGCAGGCGCTGATCCCTCGATTCAGGCCTCAGCGGGATGGCGAGTGGTGGGTGAGGGCCACCAGCCTGCGTGGTCCCGTGGAGGGCGGTGAGTACACGCTGCACAGCGGCCTCGCCTGTGACGACGATGTGTACGAGCCCGATGATGTGCGTGACCGGGCGAGCCGGATCGATGTGGGCGAGATGCAAATCCGCACACTCTGTGGCGGTCCGGACTGGGTCCGGATCGAGGCTGAGGCGGGTACGATCTATGCCCTCGACGCTCATGACCTCAGAGGAGGGGCTGACCCCTACCTCGAGCTGTACGATGCTGAGGGTACCCTGCTCCGCGTCGATCGGGACAGCGGGCGCCGCCTCGCCGCGCAGCTGTGGTGGCAGGCCCAGGCAGAGGGCAGCTACTTCGTGCGGGTGCTCAATCGGCCCGCCGAGGGGGCCCCTGATACAGCGCGCTATGGCGCAGGCCGTGGGTACACGCTGCAGCTGAGCACACCGGCATGGCCTCGCTGTGTGAGCGAGCCCATCTGCCCCGAGGGATCTACGTGCCTGCTCGGTCAGTGCGTGCCGTTCTCCGAGTGTGGGCCGGACCTGCGAGAAGAAGATGATGCCTGGTCAGAGGCCTGGCTCGCCCAGGTGGGCCGAGGGTATGCACTCAATCACTGCGCCGACACCGAGGACTGGTTGAGGTTCAAGGCCAGCGAGGCGACGCGCTATGACGTAGAGGTCTATGGCGTACGCGGTCCTCGAGCGGTCCAGATTCAACTCGTCGACCTTGCCTCCGAGGAGGTCCTCGCCGAAGGGGTCCCCAAGGTGGACGGCGCCCAAATCAGCCTCTGGCGACCGGACAGCTCCAGCACCTTCGGAGTCAGAGTGGTGGAGACTGAGCCCCCTGAAGATGATCGTCGCCACACGGTCGTCGTTCGACCTGCATGTCTCGACGATCAGGCTGAGCCCGACAACGCCCCCTGGCTTGCCTCTGCGATCCCCCTCGATGGCCGCGTCGTCGCTCGGCAGCTCTGCCAGCCCGATTGGATGAAGTTCGAGATCGAGGAGGGCACTGGCTTGAGCCTCACCCTCGTCGGCGCAGGTGTCAGTCTGGAGATCAGAGGTCGCGATGGCGGTGCCACCCGTCTGGCCAGCTTGACCACGCAAGATGGTCTGCCTACCCGCTTGGACTGGGCGCCGAGCGCCTCTGGCGAATACTTCCTGCGGATCACCTCTGCAGAGGGCACCTATGGCGGTCAACGGCTCTATACACTCACCGCCATCACCCAGCCGCGGGCTGAGCAGTGTGTGTCGGTGTGCAGCACCCGCACGCTCCTGTGTGGTGAGCGCCCTGTCGTCGATGGCGGCCCCCGACTGGCCCATCTCGTACATCAAGGGGGCAGCTACCCCTTACATCTCGTCGTTGATCGTGCGGCGCTTCAGCTCGACGCGGGTGTCGACGTGACCGACTTGCCCGGAGTACTTGAGGTGATCCCCAGCAGGCTCACCCCGAGGGGAGTGTACGGGGTGCGCCTCAAGAGCCCTGGCGCTCTGAGCGCGCTCAAGCACCACCCCGCCGTGCGCCGTGCCGAGTCGATCTATCGCGACGCCCACGGACGCCCGATCTGGCTCACGGGCACCGTGGTGGCGCGCGTGCGCGGCGACGGTGGTCCGAGCGCCGCAAAGGCCCTCGCAGACGACTATGGGCTGCAAGTGAGCAAGCCTGTCAGCGGCCTGCCTGGCGTCTGGCTGATGACAGTCGATCCACACAGTGAAGTCGACGCTGTGCACATCGCCGCCGCCATGCACACAGACGGCGCGGTGCGGTGGGCACACCCTGACATCTGGTTGCATCAGGTGCCCCACACCGAGGTGGATGATCCCCTGTACCCCGCTCAATGGCATCTGGGCCATGAGCCTGGCGTCGAAGATCCCACCCTCGCCCGGCAGGGCATTGACGTGCGAGCCCACAGGGCCTGGCCTCTGATGGAAGCGGGCCAGCCGGTACCCGTGGCTGTCTTCGACGACGGTTTCGACCTTGAGCACCCCGATCTGCCGTACGCCGAAGATCCGGAGCGCCCAGGGCAGAGGTGGTTGATCAACGCCCCAGCGAACCCCGAGGCCCTGCTGCCCATCGGCCTCGCCAATCACGGCACCTCTGTGGCAGGTCTCGCCCTCGCCCGAACTGACAACGGAGCTGGCGTCGCCGGAGTATGCCCACAATGCACATTGGTGCCTGCCTTTGGCGCCACCACGAGCTCCATCGCTCAGCTCGCCGAGGTGTTCCTCACATTGCGGGATGAAGGCGTCGCCGTCGTCAACAACAGTTGGGGGGCAGCCCCAGGCCGCGTACCCGTACTCGACCCCGATGGAGTGCCCGGCGGTCCGGCGGTGCTGCCCCTCGCCGACGTACTCGCCGAGGCCATCGAAAGCGTCGCCACCGCGGGGCGTGGTGGCCTCGGTGCCGTGATCGTTTTCTCGGCCGGCAATGGGAATGCCCCTGTGGATTTCGATCCATTCTCTGCCGCCGATGGGGTGATCGCTGTGGGGGCCATCGCCGACGATGGCCTCAAATCGCCATACAGCAACTTCGGTCACCGACTCTGGATCAGCGCCCCCTCTTCAGGGGGAGAGACCTCAGGGGTGCTCACCACCGACGCCACAGGGCTGTGGGGCTACAGCCCCGGAGACTACACCGACAGCTTTGGCGGCACCTCTGCGGCGGCCCCCCTCGTGGCGGGGGCTGCAGGGGCCATGATCAGCGTGAACCCCGAGCTCACCGCAGCTCAGGTGAAAGATCTGCTGCGTCTCACAGCACGCCCCATCGATCCATTGCACGGTCAGTGGCGAGACGACGGAGAGGGCCGGCGGTGGTCCCCGCTCTACGGCTACGGCATGCTCGATGTCGAAGCGGCTGTGCTCGCCGCTGCTCGAGGGTGTGATCCGCAGGTGAACGATCGCTGCGTCCCCCTCGGCGATGCGTGTCCAGATGGCACCCCAGGGCTCTTCGAGGGTGGCTGTGACGGCGAGGGCGGGCCACATGCACAGTGCGAAACGTGCAGCTTCGATCGACGCTGCCCCGGCCTGTGCGCGGTGGCGCCGGGGGCCCCCGAGGCCTTCTGTTTGCTGCCATGTGAAGATGGAGCGTGCCCCTCAGGGACTTGCATCAATGGCGTGTGCTACCCAGAGGCCGGGTGCGCCCCTGTCGTAGACGAGATCTGTGATGATGCCGATCAAGACCTCGATGGCCACATCGACGAGGGCGCATGCCCCGTGGTGCCATTGGGGGCGCTCTGTGACGCTGATCGAGCCTGTATGTCTGGTGGGCTGTGCGTCGAAGGGGTGTGCCGTGCGCAGTGTGGTCCGCTCGAGCCCTGCGCTGGCCCGGGGGAGCGATGCCTTGCCCAGGTCGATCGATTTGGCACCACCACCGGCCGCCGAATCTGCCTGCCAGTACAATCCGACATCTATGACTGCCTCTCGGCCTGCTATGGCATCCAGCGGCAGCAGGGGCAGCTTGCCGTGCTCACCCTCGACGCCTGCGTGGAGCCCGCCCAGTCTTGTGCTCAAGTGGAGAGATGTTTCTGATGCGCCCTGTGTTGATCCTGATCGGCTGTCTGACCCTGCTCACCAGCGCCTGTGGCAAGAAAGCCGAGTCCCCTGAAGATCAAAAGCCGCCTCTCAACCAGCTGATCAAAGAAGATGTACGCACCCGCGCTCGCGGCGTGCTACAGCCGGTGAAGGTGAAGCTCAAGAAGGCCCTCACCACGGCCATCAGCGAGACCGGTCCTGAGGGCGCAGTGGAGGCATGCCGCATCAAGGCGCCGGCCATCACCGCAGGGGCCAACCAGAAGCTCATCAAGCTGGGCCGCAGCGCTGCCAGATTGCGCAATCCCAAGAACGCCCCCGCAGACTGGCTCAAGCCAGTCATCGAAAAATACGCCACAGGTCCTGCTGCCTCGGGGGCCTACGAGGTGATCCCCATCTCCGGCCGGCGCTACGGCTATGTCGAGCCCATCTACACCGGTCATCTGTGCACCACCTGCCATGGCGATCGGGTCAGCTCAGTGGTGCGGGCGGCCATCGCCGAGGGCTACCCCGAAGACAAAGCCATGGGCTTCAAGCCCGGTCAGTTCCGTGGGGTGTTCTGGGTGGAGATGCACGAGTCGGTGTTGTGAGATCGTTCCAATATGTGGGCCCGGCGGAGATCGCTGCGCATGCCAGGCATCAACCCGGCGGCACGCCCGTTCGCGATCCACAGGCCTGGTCAGGATGGATCACTGCTCATCAGCACTTGAGCACCCCCATTGGCCTCTGGGCCACATACACCATCAGCCTGGATGGTGTGTTGCACCTTGCGCCACGGGGCAGCGAGCACGTGGCCTGCGCCAGCGGCAAGCCAGTACTCGGCGCTGGAGAGCTGCTCGTGGGCGAGGGCGAGATCATCGAGTTGACCAACAACTCCACAGGATATTGTCCTGATGCCTCGTGTTGGTCTGCGGTAAAAGCCGCAGTAGAGTCCGCGGGCATCGAACACCCCGGGCGCTTCACTTTCGAGGCGGTCTTCCGTCGGTGTGAGGCCTGTGGTGAGCGTAACCTCGTGAAAGAGCAGTGGTTCGAGTGCGCGCTTTGTGGCGCAGACTTGCCTGAGAGCTACAACTTTTGAGGTGGGGGGATGTGCACTTTTGGGGCGATGGGCCATCCTGAGCAGGACGCGTATCTATTATCAGGAAAACAAACTGTAAGTACATCCTATTAAACACTCATTGATACCATCACCCTCCGGCACTCACCATGCGGAGGTGTGTCATGATGCACAGTGAGCTGTCCATCCTCTTCGGGCGACCCTGGCAGGGTCCCACGCTCGACGACCGTTTCCACTATGAAGCCGATGCTGCAGAGGCCTTGGGCATCGAATCGTGGGCCATCCCCCTCGATCCGGTGGTCAACCTCGCCCCGGAGCGGGCGCTGTGGCATTTGCCCCCTGGCTGTGGGCGCCAATGGGTCTACCGTGGGTGGATGATCAGCGGTGAAGAGTACGAGGGGCTCTACGAAGCCATCCTCGATCGAGGTGATGTACTGGTCACCCACCCGGACGAGTTTGTCGCTGCCACATATATGCCCGAGTACCTTCCGTGCCTGGGCGATCGCACGGCTCCGAGCCGCTGGACTTA
Organism: Bradymonadia bacterium; assembly: GCA_046290225.1. Lineage (GTDB taxonomy): Bacteria > Myxococcota_A > Bradymonadia > UBA7976 > UBA1532 > JBKAGE01. Next base: position 35,198 of record JBKAGE010000012.1, read on the forward strand.
CGGTGAAGATCTCGACGAGGCTTGGCTGCTGGCGCTGAGCCTCGGTGAAGGCCCCTGGATCATCAAAGATCACGTGAAGTCGGCGAAGGAGCACTGGCATCAGGCCTGTTTCGTGCCTCGGAGCGTCGACGAGGAGACCTTCAAGACGATGTGTCAGGCCCTCATCGACATTCGTGGGGATCGCTTCGAAGGGGGCATCGTCATCCGCAAATACCTCGATCTCGTGCGTCTGCCCTATGCCAGCGTCTCGGGACCGACCCACGAGGAGCATCGTCTGGTGTTCTGGCAAGGTGAGCTGGTGGCCCATGCGCCGTACTTCGACGGGGTGGAGATGTCGACACTCGACCCGGATGACTTCGCCTGGATCGGGGATGCCATCGAGTCGCCGTTCTTCATCGCCGATGTGGCGCGGTTGGCTTCTGGTGGTTGGACGGTGATCGAGATCAACGATGGAGGGTGTGCGATTTTGCCGGATCAGATGGATCCACGGGAGATGTATCAGGCGATGCTTGATTCGATCTGATGGCCCATCTCATTGCTTGGAGAGAGTTTCGGGCACGGGTACGGGCACGGGCACGGGCACGAGTTTTACGGATATGGACCCGTGGCCCTACATGGCTCTGCTCGTAGGTCTGTGATGGTGGAGGCTCTACTCGGCCCCACGTTCCTCTCAATGGAGGCTTTTGGCCTCCATACATCCCAAGACCTGAACTCTCAAGTCGTTCGGAAACACATCATCTCAGTTTCAGTTGTATTCTTCGTCCTGAGTTCAGGAAGGACAGTGGATCCACACCCGAATCAACTCGTGCCCGTGCCCGTGCCCGTGCCCGTGCCCGAAAACTCTCTCTGCGAGCGAAGGCGTCAGCCGCAGCGAGTGCACGCGTTCACCGGTCGATCGAAGCCCAATCAAACCGACTCACCTTGAACGCATCCGGCGTACCCCCAGTGACATAGGTCGTGAGCTGACCGTTCGCCATGTAGAGATCATCGTGCACTACCATCAGGCCGCTGTGACCGCCTTCGGGCAGATCGATCATCGAGAGGTGACCCTTCGTCCAGGAAGCATCCCGGGGCTGCACCCGGGCGAGGTGATTGGGGAAGATGATGTAGAGCGTGTTGTCCACGAAGCGGATGCCGTCAGCCCCACCGAGGACCTCGTGGAACCAGTCCCCGTCAAAGTCCACCTTCTCCACTTTCCCGGGCTCGTCCACATCGACCACCATCAGCCGTGAGGGCAGGTAGTTGGTGATGAGCACCTTCTGGCCGTCGGGGCTGATGGCGATGCCGTTGGTGCCCACGCCGATGGAGTCGAGCAGATCGTCGTCCGAGGCCCAGATCTCGATGTCGCCGGTGCTGAGGTCCACCCGGTACACGTTGGGGTTCTCGCGGTCGGTGACATAGGCCACATCGGAAGACGCCAGCGCCAGATCGTTGCAGGAGCCATCGTCGTAGGCCGTGGTGAGATCAAAGGTGTGCAGCAGCTCGCCGGACTCGATGTCGTGTACCCGGACCACTCCAGGGTAGGCCCCGTCGACGTCGGTACGCACAGCACAGGACCACAGGCGGCCCTTCTCGGCGTCGACGCGAATGCCCAGAGTGCCCATGCCCTCTTCATCATCGGAGAAGGGCCAGAGGCTACCATCGGCGTCGATCTGGGTGATGCCCCCGCCATTGAGGGTGCCCACGTACATGGCATCGCCGACCGGGTCGTAATCACAGCTCTCAGGGTGCTGATCGACGCGGGGCAGGGCGTAGGTGTCTTTGTGCTCGGTGGGCTGCAGGTGACCCTTACAGGGCTTGCCGTCACAGGTCACCGTGGCGGTGTAAGTGTAATGCCCGGTGAGGCCGAACCACGTGGAGATCGGGAACACCTCTACAGCGAACTCCACATCGCTGGAGAAGGGCTGTGGCAGGTCGAGGGTGTGCTTGAAGTCGCGATCACCGGGCAGGAACTTGCCGTCGAGGGTGAGGGTCTGGGCGCCGAGGTCGAAGGTGAACCGGCGGAAGTGCTCCAGACGCTCGAGATCCTCTTTGACGTAGACCGGGGTCCAGCCCTCGTCGCTGCCGGCGGGGCGCACCTTCACCATGAAGAGCAGCTCGTCACGGATGCTGGCGAGGGCGCCCTTGGGCTTCACCCGGATGTCGATGACCGTCTCGTCGTGATCGGGCTGGAACACGAGCCGCTCGGTCTGCACCTGCACCATGACCCGGGAGGCCTCGAGCACCGAGGTGTAACCCACGTGGCTGGCGCTGCGCATCCGGGCGTCGACGCCCCATGTGGCGACATCGAGGATGCGCCCACCGACCTTGTCGGCCTTCTCTCCACCGACGACCAGCTCGGGGGTGCCTGCGCTCTCGGTGTCGCGAGTGGCAACTTCAGAAGCCATCCCGTCGCCTTCAGTCGCCGGCTCACCACACCCCAGGAGCATGGCCAGGGGCAGGAGGCCGAGGGCCTGGGGCAACGTGCGGAGCGGCATGAACGCTGAACGATGAGTCATGGTGAGCGTCTCCGAAGGGCTGAAGGCGTGTGCTGTTGGCGAAAATGAAGTGCAGCCCGTATGCCAAGACTCTCAGGGCTGCCGGATGGCCGAGGCTGGAGACACGACGCCGAGTAGATCGAAGCTTTGAGCGGCCTTGTCCGTGGCCAGATGGCGATCTGGGCCTGGGGGAAAGGCGCCATACGCATGGAGACGAGCATCCTGAATTGCAGGGTGGGTTGCGGTGACGAGCGTGATGCCTGCCGAATTGGCCAAGGTTGCGCCAAGCGTTCGAGGATCGACGCCTTCGAGGCGGTAGGTGGCTACGGTGAAGTCGTTCAAGTGGGCGATGATTCGTGGTCGGAGCGCGCCCTCGCCGCCAGCAGGGGCGAGCACCTCGCCCTCGATGACGTCGAGGCCCACGGTGAGCAGCGCGTCACCGAGATTTTGTCGCAGATGCCAGCCCATGGGCGCCCAGCCGTCCTGATGGCGCCGGTGGCTCACATGGCCTGTGTGGGCCCAGACAAACACCGGCCCGCCGAGCTCTTCCAACGCGCCGAGGGCGTTGGCGGCGAGAAACACATCGCGCTTGACGGCTCGGCAGCCGTCATTGCGGCACCAGCGCGCCACGTCGAGGGCCTGCGCCACTGCCCGAAGCGCGCGCCGTCGAAGGGGGGTCGAGGCTGCCTCGACAGCACGCCACGCCGACTTCACCGCGCCGTCGAGATCAGCGATCGCTTCGAGCTTTTGGTCAGCGACTGTGCGCCAGACAGGGGTCAGTGCGTCTTCTGGAGATGTGGCGAGCAGTATCTTCGCGGAGCCCCGGGCACCCTGCGGGTCGATGCCCACCACGTACAACGGGTGTGCTTTGCTGTGCCTGGCCCGCATCCAGCGCAGCAGATCGGCGATGGCTTCACAGTCGAGCCAGTACCACACACCCTGCAATAGCGGCCGCAGCTCTACATCTTCACCATGCACCCAACGGTTGAGAGCCTCACCTGTGTGGACTGGGATCTCCATCGCCAGCACCTGAGCGGCATGATGCTCTACGGCGTGACGAAAGAGCATGCTCTGGGCGAGGAAGAGCTCGCGGGTGCCATGGGTGCTCTCACCGACGGCGATGATCGACTTGCCCCGGAGGTGGGCGTCGAGCGCCGCCAGCGTCGATTGGGTTCGGGCCATGTCGAGAGGGCCCTGAACCAGGGCACCTTCGATGGGTCGAGGCGATGCCCCGCAACCTGTCAACAGCGCAGCAAAGAGATAGAGCGTTTTCACCCGTCGAGGGCTTCCACCAGCACGGCGATGCCCTGGCCACCGCCGACACAAACGGTGCACAACCCCAGTCCGCCGTTGCCCCGTCGCAAACCGTAGAGGGCCGACTGCACCAGCCGCGCCCCGGTGGCCCCCATGGGGTGGCCCAAAGCCACTGCGCCACCATTCGGGTTCACCCGCTCGCCATCGAGGCCCAAGGCGTCACATACTGCGATGGCCTGTGCGGTGAACGAGTCGTTGAGCTCGATGACCGAGACGTCGTCCAACGATCTGCCCGCGCGGTCGAGGGCCATCTTCATGGCCCCCACGGGCCCCATGGCCATGCGAATCGGCGCCACCCCCACTGCACCCCATGACAGCAGCCTGCCGGCGGGCTTCAGGCCGTGGGCTTTGGCGAACGCACCAGAGGCCATCACCCACATCGCCCCGGCGTCGTTGAGCCCCGTGGAGTTCCCCGCGGTGCTCACCCCACCATAGAGTGGGGGCAGAGCGGCGAGGCCTTCGAGGGTGGTCTCGGGCCGCAGGGTCTCGTCGGCGTTGATCTCGATCTGCTTACGACGGTGTTTCACCGCCACGGGCACGATCTCTTCGGCGAAGTGCCCCGCCTGTTGGGCCGCCGCTGCTCGGCGCTGGCTCTCCACTGCCCAGGCGTCGGCCTGCTCCCGGGTGACCCCGCACTCTTCGGCGACGGTCTCCACCGTCTCGCCGATGGCGCAGCCCGCCATGGGGTCGTGCAGGGCGCTGAAGAGCATGTCGTCTACATCTGATTTGATCATGCGCCAGCCCTCGCGCACGCCCCGCATGGCGTAGGGCATCATGCTCATATTCTCGGCGCCTCCGGCGAGCACGGCGCTGCACTCGCCGAGCCTGATGCGCCGCGCCCCGGCGGCGAGGGCCTCGAGGGCAGAGCCACAGGCCATATTCACGGTGACGGCGGGTACGCCCTCGGGCACGCCGGCTTTGAGGCCAATGTGCCGGGCGATGTAGGCGGCGTCTTTGGAGGATTGCAGCACGTTGCCCACGACGACGCCGTCGACGGCGTCAGCGGGCACACGGGCCCGGGTGAGGGCGCCCTTGGCGGCGACGACACCGAGGTCGGTGGCGCTGACTTTCTTGAGGCCCCCGAGGAACCGGCCCACGGGGGTGCGGGCGGCTTCGAGGAGCAGGACGTCGTTGTCTTCAAAGGGCATCTCAAATCTCCCGCTTGCACTGCACCACCCGAAAGCGGTCTGCCACAAAAGCCAAATCGGTCAAACACGCCGTTCCCGCGGGGTTGAGCCCCGTGACGTGATAGTCGCTGTATGCCGCAGCGAAGTTGATTGGCCGTTGTCCCAGCAGATTCAGCCCGATGCTGGCCCCCGCCTCGATGTATGCCTGTTCAATCTCATCCAAGAACGCGTCGTCCACCGAATATCCGTACGCGGCGATCGAACCATGCGCCGCCGCGTCTTCCGCCGCGCGCTGTAGGGCCTCGTCGCGATCCGCTGTGGGGATCACGAAGCCGATGGGGCCGAACCACTCCTGGCGATACAGCTCTGATCCCACCGGCACCTGTACCACCAGCGGCGTCGCTGTCCGCGCCGAGGGGTGTTCAGGGTGGTCATATGGCGACCATGGCCGCAGCACTGCGTCCTCGTCAGCCGCACGGCTTTGAACCAGATCCAAAGTGCGCTGTGTATCAGCGCTGTGCAGCGCTCCGCAGAGCCCAGCTGCGTGGGCGGGTTCCGCCACGAGGGCGTCCACCGCGGCCACGAGCTGCTGGGCCACCTCCTCAAAGGGCACCACCTGCTCGCCGCCCTCTTCATCGATCATCCGCACGCCCGAGCGGGGCACGAAGATGTTCTGCGCTGTCGTGCACATCTGCCCCGAGAACAAGCACAGGCTCTGGGCGATCGCTTGCAGCGCCGGCTCCAGATCTCGAACCGACTCCAGCACCACGGCGTTGCACCCTGCGGTCTCCGTGTACAGCAGCTGGTCACGACGGCAGTTCTGCTCCAGCCATGCCCCGAAGCGAGGGCTGCCGGTGAAGTCGATGATGGCCACGTCGCGGTGGCCGACGAGCGATTGCGCGATGCGGCCGTCGGGGGCCTCTGCGGCGAGGGTGACGAGGTTTGGATCGAAGCCCGCCTCGGCGAGCACCTCACGACAAATGCGTGCCCCCAGCGCCACCGGCAAGATCGCCATGGGGTGGGGTTTGAGCACCACCGGGTTCCCCGTGGCCAAGTTCGCGAAGAGGGCGGGCCAGGCGTTCCATGCCGGATAGCTGCCACACGCGATGACCACCGCCACGCCGCGGGGCCGCAAGTAATAGCGCTTGCGCAGCTTCACGGGACCATGGCCGAAGCTGCGCTCGAAGGTGGATTCAGTTGGGATCGCCGACATGGCGATGTGGGCGTGGGCCAGGGCCTCGAGGCCGCGATCCAGCGAGTTGGCCCCGCTCCCGGCGAAGGCGGTCATAAATCCCTGCCCGCCGGTGTGCATCGTGGCGTAGGCGTTGTGAAATACATGAGCCGCCATGCGGTCGAGCATCTCCATACAGAGGCCCACCCGAGTCTGGGGGCCTGCCTGCACCCATGTGGGCATCGCCTGCACCATGGCGGCGACGAGGGGCTCCACCTGCACCTCAGGATAGGTCACCCCCAAAGGCTCTGCGGTGTATGGCGAGATCTCGGCGCCTACGCGGCCAGTGGATCCGGGCAAGTCGAGATCGAAGGGCTGGCTCAACTGCGATTCGAACCACGCCAGCCCCTCAGCTTTGGCACCCTCAGGGTGGAAGCGACGGCTCGGTGACTCTACGAAGGGGCTCCAGCAACCGCGAGTGCGGCAAGCATCCACTGCAGCCTCGAGGCGGGGCAGGTGGCGTTCGAAGAGCGGGTGCATCAATTCTCCTCTGTGGTGAGGGCGCGCCATGTCAGTCGATAGTGTCGTGTGACACCAGAGCGGGCGGTCAGATCGTACGTCAGCACGAGCGTCTCATCTTCGAAGCCCGCGTGCCGCCTGAGGTGTTGCCCCACGGCGTCGGGGTTGAGGGCGAGCTGCACCATGTGCACGACCTCGTCACCCTCGAGGTGCCAACGGCCCGCATAGCTGAGGTAGCCATCGAAGGCCTGGGCCTTTTGCGCCGTGGTGGCGTGACCGCCGCGCTCCAGCCCACCCTGTGAGAAGGGCGCCCGATCTGAGCGTGACAACACCGCTGACATGTGCCCGCTGGCTGCATAGACGATGCGGCCTTGAGGTGAGGCGCCGAAAGGCTGCACCTGTGGCCGGTCATCAGAGAAGTCGAGGGTGAAGTCCACGAGGGACCAGGCCCCCACCAAATCGTCGGGGCTCACGGAAGGGCATCTCCTGGGACCCACTGGGCGTGAAAGCCCGCAGGCACGCGCTGGGGCAGCTTCACCTTGGCGATGGGGCCCGAGGTGATGTCCTGGCCGTGGAACACCCAGCAGGCGCTCTGCCAGTCTCGAGTGTCGGTGACGAAGGTCACCACATAGCCATCGTCTTCCGCTGTCGCTCCAGGACGAGGGGCAAAAGGCGCTTCGCTCCCGTAGATGCCAGGGCCATAGGTGAAGACCTCACGGGCGCCGGTCTGCAGGTCCGATTTCACCAGGCCTTCGAAGGTGGCCGGGATCTCGTAAGGAATGTGCTGCAGCCACGCATAGCGGTTCTCGTGCCCCAACATGTCTGGGTGAATCATCGGGAACTCGGCGTTGAAGTCGTCGAGCTTGCGCTCAGAAGACTCACCCGTGGCCATGTTCATGCGCCACTCGTAGAGGTTGGCCTGCAGCTTCAACCCGGAGAGCATGCTCGCAAGCGGGCCATCCGCCTTGTCGGGCTTCAGGGTGGGATCGTCCGTGCGACAGCCCACCATCACCACCCAGTCGCCCTCTTCCCAGCAGTTCACCACGTGCAACATGTAGCAGGGGGCGAACTCGAACCAGCGCACCTCGGTGCCATGGCGGGGGATCACGCCATATCGCGTGGGCACGTCAGGGTGAAACAAAGGGATACGCTTGCCAGTCTTCTTGAAGAGCGCCTCGCTGAAGAACACCGGGAAGTCGTGCAGAATCGAATACCGAGGGGTCACTCCGATGTCGTGGGGGCGCCGCGGCCCCGGCAGTTCGACCTCGGTGAAGTGGGTTTGGCCCTCGGGGGATCGCACCCCGTACCACATGAAGGGTGGGCGATCGCCGTACCCGAAGAAGATCAGCTCACCAGTGGCCGGGTCTACCTTGGAGTGGGCCGAGAGCCGCCCAGGGCCGGGCAAAGTCGCTCCTGTGCCTGTCTGAAGCGTGCGTCCGTCGAGGGGGAACATGGCCCCTGACTCGTACCAGAGCGCCTGCAGCGCACCATCGAACCAGATGAGATCTGTATTGCCCGTGTCTTTGAGAGGCCCCAGAGGGAGCGAGAAGTCGAAGGGCCCCAATACACCCGGCCAGATACTGGAGCCTCGCTCGGCCTCCATCTTCAGGCCTGGAGTGCCCACATACCGGTTGCGATAGCGGGCCTTGCCGTTTTCGAACCAGATGCCGTGCACCATGCCGTCGCCGTCGAACCAGTGATACCGGTTCGTGGGGGCATGGCGGGCGTTGGGTCCATTGCGAAAATAAGCGCCGAAGAGATCTTTGGGCAGCTCACCCTCCACCTCGAGATCATCGCCTTCCACTTCGTCGATGATGGGGGCGAAGTGGCCGTGCAAGTAGGGGTTGTCGATGCCCTCGATCCACGATGGGGCATGTGTCGCAGGGGCCCCTGTGGGGGACAGCGCCTTGCCGTGGCGCGTGGTGACGGGGTGGGTGGAGTCAGTCATCAGATCCCTTTGGGCATGGGGCAATGCGGTCATCTTGAGGCGCGGTTCGGTGGGGTCGCAAGTGGTGTGGTGATCAACCGCGTCGATCTCGATCGTCGTCCTTCCCGCCGAACCAGCCCTTCACCTGCTGACCGACCTCGGACAGCGACTGCCCCAGGTCGGTGACGAACTGCGCCAGCGGATCTTTCGAACGCTCGTAGGCCTCACGATAGCTGCGGGCACCCTCGGCGACCCCGTCGTAGACTGAAGCCTCACCATCATCCTCTCGCTCGGGGTAGTGACCCTTGAGCACCTGATCGTAGTGCCCAGCGTCGACCCAACGCTTCAGCTCGAGCAGCCTGATCACGTGGAAGGGGTGGGTGGTGCCCAGCAGGTTGAGCAGCTTCACCATGCCATCAGTGACGTCGCCTGCAGCCTCGTAGGCCTCCGCCTGCTTGATGAACTCACCGAGATCCATGTCGGACTGTCCGGGCTTGAGGCCGCCGGCCATCTTCATGTGCACCCGATACGCCACCTCGGGGCTCTGCGTCGTCAGCAGCCCTGCGCGATCGCACGACAGCTCCGACTTGCGATCCCACTCCTTGAGGCCCGCGAGCAGGCCCATGACAGCCAGGCGGCCGAGAGGCAGGCCAAAGGCCACCATCGACATGCGCAGGAACATGCGGAGCATGGTCTTGTAGAGCACGTGATCTGAGAGGATGTGGCCGAGCTCGTGGCCGAGCACGAAGCGCAGTTCATCATCGTCGAGCAGATCGACTGTGCCCGAGTTGAGCACCACAAAGGGGCGCTCCACGCCCACTGCGCCGGCGTTCACCAGCGGCGTCTGGGCGACGAAGAGATCTGGCACCTCGTGCAGATCGAGGATCTGCACGCTCTCCTCGAAGAGTCGGTAGACCCGCGTATACTGGCGAGGGCTCGCCTTCACCGCGCTGGCCAGATAGAGGTGTCGCAAGCTGCGCTCGTCGACGAAGCCCACCATCTTGCGCAGCGCCGCTTCGAAGCCCGGCACCTTGCGCATGGCCGTGAGGGCTGCCCTGTCGGCAGGATGCTCATAGGCCCTGGGGCTGATCCCGGGCAGCGTGACCCGGCTCGTGGGTGCCTCGCGTTTGGGCGTGTCACCCCTGGGTGCCTGCTCGGAGGTGTCGTCGTCAGAGCGACCCGCCGCCCGGAAGATGGCCTTGATGGCCTCCATGTCGTCATCGTGTGACATCAGATCATGCCCTGTCTGTCGTTGCGAAGGGGAGCATGCATCGCCTCTGCCGGTGGGGCAATGCAGGCGATGGAAAAATGCCCTTGTTTGCTGTACTTTTGTTCAGTCTGTCGGTAGCGTATGGCTCGACCGTGGAGTACCCGCCATCCCCTCAAGACCTCGAATCTGCAGATTTGAGGAATCTTATGGGTCTCCACAGCGTGATGGGTGATCATCAGGAGTAAACCAAATGATGAGCGAGCAATTGGTCATGGACGATGATCTCCACCCCATCTCCCAAACAACATCGAACAACACGCCACCCTTGATGGCCGTACCACCTGGTGGAGACTCGCTCGTCGCTGCCTTGAAACACCATTTCGGCTTCGACGACTTCCAGGTGGGCCAGAGAGCAGTCATCGAAGACGTACTCGCCGGGCTGCCCACAGTGGCCGTGATGCCCACAGGGGCTGGCAAGAGCCTCTGTTACCAGCTGCCTGCGTTGTTGCTCGATGGGGTGACGGTCGTCGTCAGCCCACTGATTTCGTTGATGAAAGATCAGGTCGACAGTCTACAAGCGCGTGGCGTACAGGCCGATTTCATCAATAGCACTCAGAGCACCGAAGAGCAGATGGCGGCCCTGCACCGCGTCGCCAGCGGCATCACCAAGCTGGTCTATGTGGCCCCGGAGCGTTTCCGTCATGGGGCCTTCCTCAGAGCGCTCTCCGTGGCGAAGGTGGCCCTCATGGCCATCGACGAGGCCCACTGCATCAGCCGGTGGGGCCACGACTTCCGCCCCGACTACATGCGCCTGGGCCAGGCCCTGCGCAAGATCAAGCCTCAGCGGGTGCTCGCATGTACCGCCACCGCCACCGAAGAGGTCCGGCAGGACATCACCCGTACTCTGGGCTTCGAAGAGCCCAGCATCCACGTGCACGGCTTCTTGCGGTCGAACCTCTACCTCGAGGCGCGCCTGTGCAGCGGTGACAACGAGAAGCTCGAGCGTATCGTCGAGTTCGTCACCGACGGCCCGGGTCGTGAGGGCGCAGTCATCGTCTACTGCAGCACCCGCAAGAAGGTCGAAAAGTTCGCCGTGGGTCTCTGGAAGTCCTTCAAGGGCCGCCAGCGCGTCGTGCAATACCACGGCGGCATGGACGACAACGCCCGGGCCATGGCCCAGGAAGAGTTCATGTCGGGTCAGGCCCGCATCGCTGTGGCCACCAACGCCTTCGGCATGGGGGTTGATCGCTCCGACGTGCGCGCCGTGGTGCACGCTGATCTGCCCCGCACTGTCGAGGGGTACTACCAGGAAGTGGGCCGCGCTGGCCGTGACCGGCAACCCTCTCACTGCTTGTTGTTGTTCAACCCCAATGATACTCGAGTGCACGAGTTCCTCATCGACCAGAGCAACCCTGGCCCTGGGGCCATCGCCCAGGTGTGGCGGCTGGTGCGCAACGTCGCCGTCGACCGTCCCGTACCCCTCGACACCCTCGAGCGGCTGGTGCCCGATCAAATCAAGAGCAGCCTCGACGCCTCGCTGCGGTTCCTGAGCCGCGTCGACGTCGTCGGTCGAGATCCGGACAACAATGTATGGGCCAGTGCTGACGCTCCCGCCGACGTCTCTTTGCTCGGCCTCAACCTCGACGACATGGCCGCCCACCGCGACGCCGAGATGGAGAAGCTCAACCGCATGAAGGCCTGGGTGACTTCGGCTCCGTGTCGTCACCGCTACATCCTCGACTACTTTGGTGAGGCCTACAGCGGAGAGTGCCCAGGGTGTGATCGCTGCCACCCTGATCGCAGCTCTCGCCCTGCGCCGCTCAATGACGGCCCCCCCTCCGAGGCCGAGGTGCTCATCATCCGCAAGGGCCTCGCCGGCGTCGCCCGGGCCGAGGGCCGTTTTGGCATGAAGAAGGTGGCGGGCATGCTCGCGGGCTCCCGAGCGAAGGGCGTGGCCAACACCCGCCTGTCGGGCTTGTCCACCTTCGGCATCCTCAAGGCGCTCGGTGGTGCAGGCTGCGGCGAGCTGTTGCGCATCCTCATCGAGCAGGGCGTCTGTGAGCTCGACGGAGGCCAATACCCGCTGATCCAAATCAACGCCGAGGGCTGGGCAGTGATGCAGGGTCACACCCCCCCAGGCTTCCGCCTGCCACCACACCTCGTCCCGGGCACACCGATCCCCATCAAGGTGCGGCCCCGTAAATCCAGCTCGAGCGCCCCCGCAGGTGTCATGAGCACAGTCTCTCCAAGCGGCAATGACACCACGATAGAGCTCGACGAGCAGGCCCCCGAGTTCGACGACGGCCGCCTCGATCTGCTCCGGGCGTTCCGTAAAGAAGAGGCCGCCAACGCAGATGCACCGCCGTACACGATCTTCTCCAACAAGACGATGATGCAGATCGCCGCACGCTCACCCCTCGACGAGGCCAGCTTCCTGGCTGTGCCAGGCCTCGGCCCCACGCGTTGGGAGCGCTACGGGGAGCGATTGATCAAGGTCGTGGAGCAGTGGGCTTAGTCTTTGCTCCGGCGCTGCGGCGGCGTCAGCCGCCGTGACGCCGGCGATTTCCCGCCCAGCTGCGACCTTTCCGTCCTCGACGCAGCTCTGCTGCGCCTGCGGGTGAAAGCCCGCATCTGAACGAGAACTCACCGACCTCACGACGACTGCCACCACCTCCGCGCCTCCGCGGGGCACGTGCACAACGCTTTTATGGCTTTGTGGGACTTTCTAGGGCTCTTTGGAGCTTCTGGCTGCCGTCATCTCCGCGTCTCCGGTACGTCAGGCCAAGCCTGTTTGAACATGTCAGATGAAAGGTGCTGACCATGTGAATTGCTCGTTCGACATGTAGACCGCCAGGCTGTGGACGA
>JBKAGE010000013.1:0-43815 GCA_046290225.1 Bradymonadia bacterium
CAACAGTGGCGCCCCCAACACCCCCCGCAACATCGGCAACCGTCACGGCCAGGTCACCATCGGTGACGGCGTCGACATTGACGAGGATGTCGCTGACTTCGCCAACATCCAGTAAGTCACGCATCTACCCCCTGCCAGACTGCCTGAGTTGAGCCAGATCTGCTCAACTCAGGCACCCTCTCTTTCATTGCCTTCCAAGAGTCGCCTGACGGATTCGAGCCTACGTGTTCTTCGTCGGTGAGCGCCCATGATCTTGCTTGAGGTCAGGTGGGTGCGACATGTCGTTTTTTTGAATACCTGATTGACCCGCGCTACATATATGTGTATCGCCCGCCGGGCATTTTTCGAGACCCTCGGACTGTTCGAGGTAGGTCGAGGCTGTTTGCCAAGGAGGTTGGCATGAGGATGCACTCTGCGATGACGGTGATGATGTCCCTCTTGGGGGCCACCATCGCTCAGGGGAAGACCACACCCATCGAGATCGACACGATTCGAGCGCCGAACCCTCCACACTGCATGTCCGAGCAGCAGTGGTCTGATCCAGATGCTGATGGGCCTTTGAATCTCTTCGATGGTGATCTCGGGAAACCCTGGGTGTTGTGTCAGAAGGCCTCGGACGAGCCCGACTACGCCATTGATGTACGCTTCAAAAAGCCCATCACCATCGATCAGTTGCGCATTCAGCTGGCCTCGAAGGCTCATCCCATTGACGATCACAGCGTGGCGACTCAAGTCGAGGTGGCCTTTCTACGCTCCGACTTGTCATCGATCCCCATCTTCTTTCGCACGTTGGAGCTGAACACCGAGCGCAACACCCTCGATCTCAACCTCAAGGGCACGCTGAAGTGGAGCCCCAACCTGATCGATGACCCGGAGTTCGGGGCTCGCCGTCAGGCGAAGGGGTACGATGAGTACGACATCCCCGCGCCCCTCACGGTAGATGGCATGGTGCTCGTCGTGCGCCGTCAGGACCGAAAGGCGCAGCCGCTTCAGATCGCCGAGATGCAAATGTGGTTCGAGGAAGCCCGCTTGCCGGTGAAGCGTCTGGTCAAGTCCCGCAAGGCACACCGTGGGTTCTTGCAACAGGGCCTGCAGACGGTGCTTAAGGGCAACTACCTCGTCTCGAAAGAGCAGGTGCTCGGCTTCGCCCCTGATGGCCGCCTCTGGCAAATCGCTCCTCAGGCCTGGAAGGCTGGTGTGGGTTACCCCCGGCCAGGGCAGAAGCCTTCAGTGCCTGAGCCTGGAGAAGGTGAGCAGGCGCTCCCGCTGCCCAAGCTGCTGGGCCCCTGGCAGATCAAGAATGCTCGTCTCGAGGTGTTTCACCGACGCAAGTTCGTGCCGGTGCGATATCTCATCGACGACGCCCCCGCGCTGGTGAAGCTCGAGGGCGGCGCCATTGCAAGTCGCTTCGAGGTACAGGTGTCTCCGCCCCGTCAGACGGCAGGCAACAAGGCACGGCCGTCTTTGGGGAGTGATCCGCTCGCTGATCCACCCTTGCTCGATGATCCCGATGACGAGGACATGATCCCCATCCCCTGATCCCGCCAGGGTGCTCAAGGCCAGGCGGTTGGTCTTACGCTCGCACCAAAAATGAAATTTGTTTTCATTTGCTGCTTGATTCTGAAAGTCGGTTTCAATTATTCCTTCAGTCCGTCGAGACAAGAAGGAACGAACTGATGATCCGTGAGCTGAAGACCCTTGCCCTGATCGCCCTCGTGGGCCTCGCTGGTTGTGATGACGATGACAGTGATGGGAACACGGGTGGTGAGGCCGGCGCCGGTGGCATGAGCGGTGGCGCTGGCGGTGATGTTGGTGGCGCCGGTGGTGAGGCTGGTGCCGGCGGTTCCACCCTTGAGCTGCCCATCGAGGTCCCCGAGACCTACGCATTCCAGAGCCGCTTTCAGGCCGGTACCAGCGTCGTCTACACGGGCCAGACCGGTCGCCATGTGCTGCTCGATCATCTCAAGGGGTACATCGGTGATCTCACCGACGAGACGTTCACCAACCCCGCCGAGGGCGATGTCGTCGCGGCCTTGAACTACTTCTTCGATTTCAAGAACGCTGGCGGCTCCGAAGAGATCGAACTCCAGACCGCCATCGGCGCGCCCCTCGCTCAGAGCACCTTCGGCGACATCGGCGGCATCGTCAGCCTTGCCGAGAAGATGGCCGAGGTCGACGCCGGCTTCGAAGGCCCCGCCGTGGGCTACGGCGATGGCACCATGAACCCCACCGAGGCGCTCAACGACATGTTCGTGGGTCTCGAGGCTCTGGTCATCGCCCGGTTCAACGGCATGATCCCGCAAGATCCGAATGGCCAGGACATCGCTCAGGTCTACGTCTCGGCGGATGGGGTGGACTACCAGCAGCTGATCCAGAAGTACCTGCTCGGCGCCGTGGCGTTCTCTCAGGGCGCCGACGACTACCTCGACGACGATCTTGAGGGTAAGGGCTTGCTCTCCGACAACACGGCCCCTGTAGAGGGCAAGTCGTACACGGGTCTCGAGCACGTGTGGGACGAGGGCTTTGGTTACTTTGGCGCGGCTCAGGATTACGGCCTCTACACCGACGAGGAGCTCGCTGCGAAGGGTGGTCGTGACGGCTGGTCAGGTGGCTACCACGACAGCAACGGCGATGGCGTGATCGACCTGGGCTCGGAGTACAACTTCGGGGCCTCGGCCAACGCCGCCAAGCGCGATCTCGGTGCTACGGTGGCCACCGACTTCACCCAGGACGCCATCGACGCCTTCCTCATGGGCCGTACGCTCATCGTGAACGCTGATGGCGCCCTGACCACTGAGCAGCTCGACGAGCTGCGCATGCACCGTGACGTCGCTGTAGGGGCCTGGGAGGCCGCCATCGCCGCCACCGCGGTGCACTACGTGAACGACGTCCTCGGTGACATGGACACCTTCGGCACCGACGACTACAGCTTCGCTGATCACGCCAAGCACTGGTCCGAGCTGAAGGGTTTCGCTCTGAGCCTGCAGTTCAACCCCCGCAGCCCCATCATTCAGGATCCCGCTGTGTACGCGCGCCTGCATGCTGTGATCGGCAATGCCCCAGTACTGCCCAACGCTGGCGACGAGGCCATCGAGGCCTACCGCGGTGCCCTGAACGAGGCCCGGGCGATCCTCGGTGAGAGCTACGGCTTCGACATGGAGAATGTGGCCAACTGGTGATCACTCACCGGTGAGCGTCAACCCTGGCTGCGCAGCCAGAGCCACAACCCCCCACCGAGCACCCCCGCCAGAAACAACGCCATCAACAACATGAGCGGCTTCAGGTTGCCCCGAGACTCGGGGCGACTCACGGGCCCCGTCTCTTCTGCGGGGGCATCAGCCGTGAAGATGTCGGGCACATCTGTCGTTTCAGGCTCAGGCTCGGACTTGGGGATCGCCACCGCCACGGGTCGTGGCGTTTGCACTTTGTCTTTCAGAGCCTTCAACGCCTCTTCGGCGCTGGCGAACCGTCCATCGGGCTCGCGGTGCATCATCAGCGAGATGAGCCACGCGAGATCGTCGGGGCAGTCGCGGCGTAGCTCTTTCACCGGCGTAGGGATACCCCGCACGTGGTAGTCGAGCATTTCGGCGAGGGTCTTGCCCATATAGGGGCGGATGCCCGTGGTCAGCTCATAGAGAGTGACCCCGAGGGCGTAGAGGTCGGTCCGAGGCTCGAGCATGCCCTGAAGCACCGTCTCCGGCGCCATATAGGCAGGGTTGCCCACCACCTGGCCGGTCATGGTGATGGCCGTCGGGTCTTCGTCTTCTCCTGCGAGGTGCTTGGCGAGGCCGAAGCCAGTCAGGCGCACATGCAGGCGGCCCCCAGCACCTGAAGTGGCCACGAGGGTGTCGGGGTTCACGTCGCGGTGCAGCACACCGGCTTCGTGGGCCGTGACGAGGGCCTTCAGGGCCTGACCGGCGACGGCGTATACCCGAACCAGGGGTTGGGGTCCTTCGGCCCGTAAACGGTCACCGAGGGAGTCACCCACCATCTCCAACACCATGTATGGCGAGCGCTGATCGGTGAAGCCCGAGTCGAAGAGCCGCACGATGTGGTCGTTGCGCAGACGACCCCAAGTGGCCACTTCGCGTTGGAACCGCGCGTGGTCCGAGGGTCGTACGAGGCTGTCGGCAGGCAGGATCCGCAGCTCGACGTTGCGCTTGAGCTTGAGCTGAGTGGCGCGGAAGGTGCGGCCGGGGCCCGTGCGGTGGGGGATCTGCTCTCGAAGCTCGTATTTGTCCGTGATGATGCTCCCGGGGCCCAGCGCCTCACGGGTGGCCCCTTCGGAGTCGCCGAGGGCGTAGAGCAGCGCGTCATCGTTCGGGCACCGGGTGTGGGTGCCCGGCGGAAACACGCTCTGACATTTGGGACAGATGAGCACAGAACGGACCGAAAGCTGCGAAACTCCGGGAGTATACGGGAGTGCCCGGTGATCAGCCATCGACGATCGCGTGGCGGCGGGGTTTTTCGAACCCGAAGTGTGAGCGCGCTGCGTGAGATCAGCGCGCTCTCAGCTGATCTCGTGCGGCCATGAGCGCAAAGCCCAGCAAGTTCTTCCCACGCCACTGTCGGGGGTTCTCTGCCTTCGGATCATCGCCCTTGAGCCCAATGCCCCAGATCCGATCCACAGGGCTGGCCTCGACGAGCACACGTTCACCTGTGCTGAGCAAATAGTCTGTGAGTGCGGGATCGCTCGCGAACTTGGCGACGTTGCCTTCAGTGACGATCTGCGATTTGTGGGCGTCCCACGTGGCGGGGTTGAAGCCTCGAACCCTGCGGCCGAGCTTCTTCGCCTGGGCAGGGCTCGAGGCGTCGAGGATCTGCGCCAGCATCTCGTCATCGCCAAAGAGCCGCGCCTTGCCCGCCATCATGAAGTGCTCTGCCGTGGCATATCTCACACCCTGGTGGTCGAAGGGTGAGACCCACCACTGACTCAGACAGCTCGCTGTGATGCGCCCATCTTGACTCGGGCGGTGGCCCCAGAAGAACAGCCACTTCACCTTCTTGCCCTGGCTCACGTGTTCGATCAGCTCTGCTCGATTACGCAGTGTCATGTCATCACCTCTTTGTGTTTGTTGAACACCGTAAGTGTAGTGAAGACACATTTGAGCGCAAGGTAAAATCTGCCTTGTGCTGGCCAGTCGATGAAATTGTTGAGGATTTGTCGAGGTGGAGTCGAGCAGGGCCTGTGCAGACCGTCAGTCGGCGGGGGCGCAGATGGGGCCGTCTTCGCATGTGAAGCGGGCCTCAGCGTCGTTGTTGCAGGCTTCGAGACAGGCGATGTGTGCCCCCTCGACGGCCTCTCGACAGGCGCCGATGCAGTTGGCCCGGGCGAGCTCAGGTTCGTCGGGGCACTGTGCAAAGCACGGGGCGAAGGTGGCTGTGCGGCTGGTCTCGCATCGCCCGCGGCAGTCTGCAGGCACACAGGCGTGGGCCAGATCGCAACCCACGATGCGGGGCTCGATGTTGCAGGGGGGCTCCGGCAGCTCCACCGTGCTCCGAGGGTTGGGCCCGCAACGGGTGAAGAGCGCGCCTTCTTCCGGCGTGCGCTCGGGGCTGATCTCCTCGCCCTCGTCGATCTCACCGTCACAGTCGTTGTCGATCAGATCGCACGGTACGCCCGCTGCGCTCGGGGGCAGCCAGCGCTGGCAGATCAGCTCACCCTCGACACAGTCGAAGGCGCCGAAGCCGCACATGCCCGTGGCGTCACCGATGCCACAGGGTACGCAGATCGACGGGTCGTCTTCGTCGACCTCGCCGTCGCAGTCGTCGTCCTCGCCATTGCAGCGCTCGTCCTGAGGGAAGCACTCAGGGGGCATGGCGTCGCCCATGGGCATGGCGTCGGGCTCGGCGTCGGGCTCGGGCTGCGCGTCCTCTACCACCCTGGCGTCGGGTACAGGCTGTGCGTCCTCGACCACCATGGCGTCAGGGCCAGGCTGTGCGTCAGGTTGTGCATCGTTGCTCACGATGGCGTCGTTCACCTCGGCGTCCGCTGGTGGGCGGGCGTCGGGGAAGTCCACCATCTGGGCATCGTTGGGCACGAAGGCGTCGTCGAGCGTGGACTCGGCGTCGGGCTCGGCGTCAGTCTCGATGGCGGCGTCATCGGTGACGATGAAGGGGGCAGGATCCTCGAGGACGAGGCTGCACCCACCGAGGGCGATGAGGGTCGAGATGTAGATCAGCGTTTTCACGTGGTGGATCCTGATCAGACTCGCCGTCGAAGGCAAGCCTGATCCTTGCTCCTGTACGGGCTTCTGTGGCACCTCGATGGGCAAAGGCGTCGAAAGGCCTTGCCGAACGACGCTGTCTGCAGACCCGAGGAGTGCCCATGCAGGCCATGCAAGATCGCGCCGTCGCGCTGTTTCACCGCCTTCAAGACGAGATTTGCGCCGCCCTTGAGGCTTATGAGCCCGAGGCGCGCTTCCGCGAGGATGCCTGGGTGCGAGAAGGCGGCGGTGGTGGCAAAACCCGCGTGCTCGAGGAGGGCAAACTGCTTGAGAAGGGTGGCGTGAACACCAGCATCGTGCACGGCAACCTGCCAGAGAAGTTCGCCGCCACGCTCCCTGGCGAGGGCACCGCGTTCTGGGCCTCGGGCATCAGCCTGGTGCTGCACCCTCAAAACCCCTACGTGCCCACGACCCACGCCAACTTCCGCATGATTGTGCAAGGTGAGGGCGAAGGGCAGAGGGCCTGGTTCGGCGGCGGGGCCGATCTGACGCCCTACTACCCCTTCGCCGAAGATGCGACGCACTTTCACACGGCCCTCAAGACCGCCTGCGACGCTCACGACCCGACGTACTATCCCCGCTTCAAGCAGTGGTGTGACGAGTACTTCTACATCCCCCACCGCAAAGAGTGTCGGGGCGTCGGGGGCATCTTCTACGACCACCTGATGGCCGATGAGCACAAGAGCTACGACGATCTTTTCGCTTTCGTGGAAGACGCTGGAGCTTCGTTCCTCAAAGCCTACATGCCCATCGTGGAGCGTCGTCACGAGATGCCCTTCGGCGAGCGCGAGCGTCGCCACCAGCTGGTGCGTCGGGGGCGCTATGTGGAGTTCAACCTGATGTACGATCGGGGCACGATCTTCGGGCTCAAGACGAACGGGCGCATCGAGTCGATCTTGATGTCGCTGCCCCTCAATGTGTCGTGGACCTACGATTATCGCCCGGAGCCCGGGAGCCCTGAGGCGGAGATCTTCGACTTCATCAAGCCGAGAGACTGGGCCGGCGCTTCAACGGCTGGCGAATAGGTTCCCCACCCCGAGAATCCCTGCGGGATCCAACACCGCCTTGATCGCCCGCATCTGCTCGAGCTGATCCTCGGTGAGGGTGGCGGCGAGCAGATCGCGCTTCGACTTGCCGATGCCGTGCTCTCCGCTGATGACTCCGCCTGCTTGAGCGCAGTGTTGCGCCAGCGCCGCATACATCAACTTGCCTGCTGCGGCCTCTGCCTTGTCGTTGGGCAGCATGTTCACGTGCAGGTGGTTGTCACCGATGTGGCCGAAGGCTGCGGCGTCGAGTGTTTGGGGCAGCGGTCGGCCCCACTCCGCCTCGAAGGCCTTCGCCGCCTCGGTACCAAGAGTGCCCGGCACATCGGCGAGGGCGGCGTGATAGTGGGCCACCATGTCTTGGAGCCAGCCTGCGGGGTAGGCGAGATCCGTCCCCAGCTTGCGCAGGCCCCGTTGTCGAGCCAGGGCATTGATCGACTCGGGCACCGCGTGGCGAAAATCTCTAAAGGCGTCGAGCTGGGCCTTCGAGGTGGGCATGCGCAGGTAGGCCTCGTCTTCTGGCACTCCGGCCTCGAGCAGGGCCATGTACCAGGCCTCCATCACGTCGTCGGCCTCTGCCGCGCTGTGTCCCTGCTCAACAAAGAGGGCCGCCACAGCGCCTTCAGGTACGGCAAAGCGTGGATGCCGAGCGGCGGCGAGTTCGAGGCTGGCGCGGTCGAACCACTCGACGCTCATGGGCTTCAGCGGGCCGGTGTGGTCGGCTGCGCGGGTGCCTTGGAGCTGCTCCACGAATGACAGCGCCTTGTCGAGATCGTCCCAGAAGACCAGAGCGGCGAAGACCTCGACCCCAGGGGCGAGGCGCAGGTCGACCTCGTGGATGTAGCCGAGGGTGCCTTCGCTGCCGATGAACAGGTCGATCAGATCAGGATCGGGGAACGTGGCGTACCCCAGAGAGTTCTTGATGTCTGCTCGACGGGGCCCTGGCGCTGGGATCTTCAGGGGACCGGAGGGCAGGTCGAGGTGAAAATGCCCGTTCACGGGTGGGTGCTCTCCGCGGCGCAGCTTCACCACGTCGCCGGTGGTGAGGGCCACGGTGAGGCCTTCGACCCAGGCTCCCGTGGGGCCGTGAGCGAAGCTGCGGGCGCCGCTGGCGTTGCAGGCCACGGAGCCGCCGATGCTGCACGTCTTGCGGCTCGTAGGATCAGGGGGCAAGAACAGCCCCGCGGCCTCGGCGGCGAGCTCCACGTCGGACCACAGCACCTGGGCCGGAGCCGTGGCCCGGGCGTTGTCGCGGTCCACGGAGACCATCTCGGGCTCTGAAGGCTCTGGCAAGGCGAGCACGAGGCCGCCCTCGGGGATCGCGGCCCCGGTGAGGCTGGTCCGTCGTGCGCTGAAGGTGATCGGCGTGCCCTCGGCGCTGGCCTGCTTCAGGACCGCCGCCACCTGCTCGGCGCTCTCGACGAAGACCACCCCCTCGGCGTGGCCGGTGTACGAAGACTCGTCCACCAGGAACCGCTCAAGGACCTCTCGCTCTCGGATGATGTGCGTACTCATGGGGGGAAGATGGGGGATGCCCCCAGAGAGATTCAAGAGGCCTGTGAGATTCAAGGGGCCTGTGAGATTCGAGGGCGCCTGGCTCAGCGCATTCTCACTGAGAGGCGCCTTCAGGTGCAGCCACGCCCTTCTTGAGCAGCCACTCCACCGAGGTGGGCAGGTAGGCACCGTTGGTGCGCTTCAGGTGCACGACCATGATCTCGGGCCCGGTGGCGATGGCAAACACCGGCGCGTCGGGGGTGCGATCGATGGCGTAGAAGGCCGGCGGCGCGAGGTTGTCGATCATGGCCCGTCGACCCATGCCCGCGGGGCCCAGGAAGCGGAGGTGCACCTGGGTGCGGGTCATCTGGGCTACCCGAGTGGCGTCCCAGGCCAGCAACATGAATTGCTCCATGCCCGGGAAGAACTGCTCCAGCTTCTCCGGAGTGAACATCTCGTTGACGATCTTCAGTTCCTCGGCCCGGTACTGGTCGTACTGGGCGCGATCCAGCTTGAGATCGGGCACCTGAGTCAGGCGCCAGTCGCCACGCTTCTTGAGTGTGTCCTTGAGGGGCCCCAGGTGGGTCTTGAGCAGGGGCAGGGCCTGATCGAAGATCTGCTGGGTGTTCCCGTCGGGGGTCTCTACGGCCCAGAGGGCGTTTTGAATCTCGACGTAGGCCTGGGTCAACTCACCATGACCGGGCCCCATGGGATCAGGGGCGGGGGCAGGCGTCTTCGAGGTGTTGCAAGCCAGCGGGCTGGCCAGCAGGTAGAGAATCGGCAGGATGCGTGGCAGTTGCATGACAGGCTCTCGCGTTGCGCAGTGCAGATCTGCGCGCTAGGTTTCTGCGCACAGGTCTTCGCCATGTGGGCAGCTCACTCAAGTCTATTCGTCTAATTGGTAAAGACACCCGGCTCATCATCCAGGAATTGCGGGTTCAAGTCCCGCATAGCAACGTTGTGAGTGTCGGGCGGGCCTGTGCTCATCCTTCATCGGCGGCCGCTTTAGGCCCCGAAGAGCAAGCGCCATCAATCAGGCGCTATCACTCAGGCGCTATCACTCAGGCAACAGTTACCTCGTCGCACAGGTAGACGTCCTGCACGGCATTGATGATCTCGACGCCCTCAGCCACGGGCTTCTGGAACGCCTTGCGGCCCAGAATCAGGCCCATGCCGCCGGCGCGCTTGTTCACCACGGCGGTCTTCACGGCGTCGGCGAGATCGCTGGCACCACCGCTGGCACCACCGCTGTTGATGAGGCCGATGCGGCCCATGTAGCAGTTGGCCACCTGCCAGCGGCAGAGGTCGATGGCGTGATCAGTGGTCAGCTCGCTGTAGACCTTGTCGTGGGTCTTGCCGAAGCCGATGGCCGGGTAGCCGCCGTTGAGGGTGGGCAGCTTCTGCTTGATGATGTCGGCCTTGATCGTGACACCGATGTGGTTCGCCTGGGCGGTGAGATCGGCAGAGGTGTGGTAGTCCACGCCGTCCTTCTTGAAGCCGCTGTTGCGGGTGTAGCACCACAAAATCGTGAACATGCCCAGCTCGTGGGCCTGGGCGAAGGCCTCAGCCACCTCTTGAATCTGCCGGTTCGAGTTCTCGCTGCCGAAGTAGATGGTGGCCCCGATGCCCGTGGCCCCCATCTCGAAGGCCTCTTTCACCCGCCCGAACATGATCTGGTCGAAGCTCGAGGGGTAGCTCAAGAACTCGTTGTGGTTGATTTTGACGATGTACGGGATCTTGTGAGCGTACTTCCGGGCGGTGGCGGCGAGCACGCCGAAGGTGCTGGCCACGCCGCTGCACCCGGCCTCGATGGCCAGCTCGACGATGGCGCTGGGATCGAAGTAGCGGGGATTGGGGGCGAAGCTGGCGGCGCCGGAGTGCTCGATGCCCTGGTCCACGGGCAGGATCGAGAGGAAGCCGGTGCCGGCGAGACGACCGGTGTTGTACATGCTCTGCATGTTGCGCAGCACGGGCACGGAACGATCCGTGTGGGTGAACACGCGGTCGATGTAGTCGGACCCGGGCAGGTGCAGCTGATCAGAAGAGATGGCGGCTTTGTGGGTCAGCAGGCTCTCTGCTTCGTCACCGAGGTAGGCCTGAATCTTGTCGTACACGTGTCCCTCCGGGGCCCGATCTGTCGGGTTTCATTGCGAGATGTCAGTGAGAGCTATCGACTGGAATCTAGAAGAGGTGTAGCCCAAGAACAAGGGGCAGGCCCAGCCTGGGGCGGGGGCGATGGGGTGAAGGGGTCGATTACTTGCCGCCCTTGTCCTCGGGGGCCTTCTCGCCGCCCTCTGCTGCGCCGTTCTCCGGAGCAGGCACACCACCATCGGCGGCGGGGGGCTCGGGCTTCTTGATCTCGAACTTGCCGGCCCGCAGGTCTTCGATCTTGCTGATGATCGCGTCTTCGGGCACGGCCACCTTGATGCGGTACATCTTGGGCTTCTTCTCGTCGTCGAAGCCCTGCTCCACGATGCTCACGTCGGAGCGGGAGAAGCCCACCTGGGCGCCTTCGGGCATGTCTTTGCCGGCCACCTTGAAGGCGAGCTGGCGCAAGCCTGCAGCGGCGTAGGCGATGGCGTTGCTCTGGTTGATCTTCTGGAAGTCCTCGGCCTTGGGATCACCGACGACCTCGAGCTCGAGGGACACGGTGAACTGCTGGTTCTTCTCGTCGTACAGGCCCTGCTCGATGAGGCCGGCCTTCATCTGTGCGAACTCGCCGTCCATGAAGCCGGAGCGGAAGGCGAGGAACTTGGCGAGCTCACCTTTCTGCTTGGCGGCACGCTTGTCCTTGCGGGAGATGCGCAGGGTGCCGATCTCTTCGTAGATCTTATGCGCGTCGCCAGGCTTGCCCTGGCCCATGGCCTTGTTGGCCTTCTTGCCGAGCAGCTCGGCGAGCTGGGCGTTGGCGGCGCTCTTCTTGTTCACCGCGAGGGCCTCTCGCAGGAACTTCTCCCGGGTGGTGTCGTTCTCGGCGGCGGCGACGAGGGCCATGATGGCCTTCTCGAGCTCCTCGTCGAGGATGGGCTTGCGCTCTTTGAAATCTTCATTGGCGAGCATGTCGCGCAGCTGCTTGGCCTGGGCCTCGAAGTTACCCCGCTTGCCAAGTACCTGAGCGATGCCCCACTGGGCGGAATAGCTGTTGGGGTTGGCCTTGCGCGCGGCCTCGAACAGCTTCTCGGCCTCGTCGAGGTTGTCCTGCATCAGGGCCCGACGACCACGGGGGATGAAGTCTTTCGATTCATCTTTGCACCCCCACGACAGGGTGAGGAGCAGAAGGGCATAAACAAAGGGTCGCCGTCGCTTGCTGATCATGGGGTCCAGTCCGATCGATGGGGTATGACACCCAGTCCGAGGATTCACGCGTGTAAATGTGTGAATTACGACGGGCTGCAGCCGTGGTCAAGGCTGGCCCTGCGGCAATTACATGTAACTACGATTTGAGTGGCGAACGTGTGCTGAAGCTGGGTTCAAGAAGTTGCTATGAGTGTTGTGGCTGAGCCCTGGTAGGCAGTCAGAGCGAAGCGATGACTGCCTACCAGGGCTCAGCCATCACTCTCAGCCAGCACCTCAAGCATCCTCGTCTTCATCCGGACGCCGGGGCTTGACCACGATGATCGAAGGAGAGCTCTCCTGCCGTGGAGGCACCCCTGGGTGGGTGTGCACGCCTTGAGCGCGTCCGGCGAGTCGCTTCATCGCCCAACGGCCCGCGAGGGCTCGAATCGGGGGCACCAGCAGCAAGAAGCCCAGGCCGTCACTGATGAACCCCGGTACGATGAGAAAGAGCGCTGCCACGACCAGTAGAGGCCCTTCGAGCAAGTCCGCCTCGTTGAGGCCCCCCATCATCATGTTCGGGTTCATCCCGCGGCCCATGCCCATGGACTGCATGCGTTGGAGCGTCTCTGCCCCCTGAACACGGGCGAAGTACATGCCCACCATGGCGGTGAAGATCACCAGCGCCACAGCTTCGAAGCCGCCGATGTGATCACCCACCTCGAGCAAGATGCTCAGCTCGAGGGCGCCGAAGGCCACAAGGCCGATGAAGATGACACCGCACATGTGAGATCAGGGGAACAGGGCAGTGTGCTCGAGACCTTCAGTCTCGGGCCGCCCTGCCATGAGGTTGAGACACTGCAGGCCCTGGCCAGCGGCCCCCTTCACGAGGTTGTCGATGACCGACTGCACCACGAGCAGATCACCTTGAGGGAACAGTCCGATGTGACAGCGGTTGCTGCCACGCACGTGACGTGTCTCGGGGTGATGCCCTTCGGGGAGCACCGTGACGAAGGGTTCATCGCCGTAGGCCTCGTCGTAGATCGCCCTGATCTGCTCTTCAGAGATGCCATCTTGAAGAGGCAGATAGAGCGTCGACAAGATGCCGCGGCTCATGGGCACGAGGTGGGGTACGAAACGCACCGTGTGGCCCAGGATCATCCCCATTTCCGGGGCGTGGCGATGGCTCAGGGTCTTGTAGGCCTTGATGCCCTCGCTCGTCTCGGGGAAGTGGGTGTTCGCCGTGGGGTTCCGGCCTGCGCCGGTGACCCCCGATTTGCAGTCGGCGATGATCTGCGCCCCTGCTGAGAGCAAGCCAGCGCGCACCGCGGGCATGGCCCCAAGGATGACGCTCGTGGGGTAGCACCCCGCGCAGCCCACGAGTTCAGCCGTGGCGATGGCGTCCCGGTTCAGCTCGGGCACCCCATAGACGGTCTGTGCCAGCGATTCCGGGTGGGCATGTGGCCCATAGACTTCGGCGAAGAGATCAGCATCAGAGAAGCGATGATCTGCGCTGAGGTCGATCACCCGCACGCCACGATCGAGCAGAGCCCGTGCAGCTTCCTGGGCGGTCCCGTGGGGCACCGCCAGGATGGCGAAGTCGGCTTCGCTGGCCACCTGATCGGCATCGAAGGGCACCAGATCTGGCATCTGCACGCCGTGGAACGCCGGCATGACCTCAGAAAGGGCCTTGCCCGCCTGACGACCTGCGCAGAGCAGGGCCAGGTGTACGTGAGGGTGCTGGCGGATGAGACGCAGGGCCTCGGCCCCGGTGTAACCGCTGGCCCCGACGAGGGCCACGGAGACGTGGTCGGCCATAGATGAGACCCTTGCTGAGGGAGGGGATGTGCGGCGCGCCCGGGGCGCGCCTGCGCCGTACAGATCGGCGCTGGAGGATCAGCGCTTGCTGAACTGGAAGCGCTTACGGGCGCCGGGCTGACCGTACTTCTTACGCTCCACCTTACGGGCGTCGCGGGTGACGAAGCCGGCCCGCTTGAGGGCGGGGCGCAGCTCGGGGTCGAACTCCATCAGAGCGCGGGTGATGCCGTGACGCACAGCGCCGGCCTGGCCGGTCTGGCCGCCGCCGCTCACGTTCACGATCACGTCGAACTTCTCGAGGTTCTCGGTGAGCTCGAGGGGGCTCAGGGCCAGCATGCGGGTGATGGCGCGGGGGAAGTAGTTTTCGATGGCGCGCTTGTTGATGATCACCTTGCCCTCGCCGGGGCGAAGGTAAACGCGGGCCACGGAGGTCTTGCGGCGACCGGTGCCGTAGTACTGCTCAGGTTGCTCGAACATGTTCTCTTCTTTCTGGGGCTGGTCGCGCCGGGTCTCAATCGAGACCGTTTTGAACCCCGAAGGGTGGTTGTCTATTGGGCGCGATCAGAGTCTTACATAAAGTTTTCGCGTCTACTCTTCCTGGGCGCATGCGCTCAGGGTGTTCTCGAGCGCGCAAGCGCGCTCAGCCTCAGCTGGCCTTGTTCAGCACGGTGCCCAGATCGAGCACGGTGGGCTGCTGAGCGCTGTGGGGGTGCTCCCCGCCGGCGTAGATCTTGAGCTTGCGCAGCTGGGCGCGACCGAGAGGACCGCGGGGCAGCATGCCCTTCACGGCCTTGCGGATGAGCTCGTCGGGGTGACGGGCCAGCAGCTTCTCGGCGTTGGTCTCCTTGATGCCGCCTACAAAGCCGGTGTGCTTGTAGTACATCTTGTCCTGGAGCTTGTTGCCGGTGAGCTTCACCTTCTCGGCGTTGATGATGACCACGAAGTCGCCGTCATCAATGTGCGGGGTGAAGGTGGGCTTGTGCTTGCCACGGAGCACGTGGGCAATCTTCGAAGCGGCGCGCCCGAGGGTCTGGCCCTCGAGGTCCACGACGAACCACTTGGCGTTCGCCTGAGCGTCGGCCACGGAGGTGGACCGGGTCACTTGGGTCAACATTGCAGTACTCTCATCCGGCGCAAAGCTTGATAAAAATTTGGCCGTTGGCCTGAACCGCACGACACTGCACTGCTGGCGCCGGGGTCAGCAGGGCCGAAGGGTTTTAGCTCTCAAAGGGCCTGAGATCAAGTGATTCGTCACTGAGCAGGGTGTATGTTCACCGCATCAGGTCACCCCAAGGAGCCCCCCTCATGGCCACCCGCGTGCTCATCGCCGACAAGTTGCCCCCCGCCGCCCGGACCCGGCTGCAGTCTGCCGGATTCGAGGTCCAGGCCGACGCCAGCCTGAAAGACGAGAGCCTGCTCGAGGCCCTGAAGGGGTTTCAGCCTGCAGCGCTTATCGTGCGCTCGACCAAGGTGACCGCAGCGCACGTCGAGGCTGCCTCCGAGCTACAGCTGGTGGTGCGGGCCGGCGCCGGGGTGAACACCATCGATCTCGATGCAGCCTCGAGCCGCGGGGTGTATGTGAGCAACTGCCCGGGCATGAACGCCGTCGCTGTGGCTGAGCTGGCCTGGGGCCACATCATCAACGCGGACCGTCAGATCGCCGACAACGTCTCTGATTTGAGACAGGGGCAATGGCGGAAGAAGACCTACGGCAAGGCGGGCCGCGGCCTGAAGGGGCGCACCCTCGGCGTGGTGGGGTGTGGCGCCATCGGCAAGGCGGTCATCGCCCGGGCTCTGGCCTTCGAGATGGACGTGTTCGCATGGTCCCCGAGCTTGACCCCGAAGAAGGCCAAGCGGCTGGGTGTTCGATACGCCGACGATGCCGTGGAGGTGGCGCGACAGGCCGACGTGCTCACGGTGCATGTGGCGCTGACGCCGGCGACTCGGGGCTTCATCGGCGAGGCCATCTTTGAAGCCATGCGACCCGGTAGCATCTTGATCAATACCACCCGAGGCGAGGTCCTCGACGAGGCGGCTCTGGCCAGGGCAGTACGAGAGAAGGGGATCCGGGCGGGCCTCGACGTGTTCTGTGGTGAGCCCTCATCGGATGGCGAATGGCGGACCCCCCTCGCCGACATGCCCGGGGTATACGGCACCCATCACATCGCCGCCTCGACCCTGCAGGCTCAAGAAGCGGTCGCCGACGAGGCCTGTAGGGTGGTGGAGCAGTGGCAGAGCACCGGTCAGGCGCCCAACTGTGTCAACCTCGCCCGGGTGACCCCCGCCACCCACATGCTGGTGGTGCGGCACGCCGACGAGGTGGGGGTGCTCGCCCACGTGCTCGGGGCCCTGAGCGCTGCACAGATCAACGTGCAGCAGATGGAGAACATCATCTTCTCAGGTGACGAAGGCGCTGCGTGCGCCCGTGTTCAGGTGGAGGGCCACCCGGGCGAGACGCTCGTGTCGGAGATCAAGGGTCACCCCCACGTGCTCGATGTCGGTGTCGTGGAGATTTGATCGTGCGCCGCTACAGCGTGCCCCATCGGCTGTCGCCGTAAGCCAGAGCCCGCCAGCCTGCCCGGTGAAAGGGCTGCCAGTCGTCCGCAGGCTGCGCCAGTCGATCAGCGATGGCGAAGTGGGCCAGCGGGTGACCACACAGACCACCATGGCTGCTGTAGATGCCGATGTTGTCGGTGAGTGGGGTTTGGCATTCCACGCACTCACGCCAGTCCACGAGCCCGTCGGTTTTGCTGTAGATGGCCGTGCTGGGCACCGGCGGTGGCGTGAGCAGCCGGGTGCGTTTGCGATCGTCCTGAGGTGAAAACCCCTTGCCGGTGACGAGCTGTACGAGGCGCTCGATGTTGGTGCCGTTGCTGCCGCCGAAGGGGCTGCCCAGAGAGATCACCTGTCGCACCTGCTCTGGGGCCTTCCGGGCCATCTCCCGAGCGAAGATGCCACCGAGGCTCCAGCCCACGATGCTCACGGGGCCGCTGGCATCGTGGAGGGCGTGCAGCGTGCGCATGAGGTGCTGCACCACGTGAGGGCGCATGCCGCGGTTGAGCCCGAGCCCCCAGCCACGCACACCGTATCCAAGACCCTTGAGGCGCCAGCGCAGTGGCAGGGTGGCGCTGTCACCTGTGCCGAGGCCCGGGATCACCAGCACCTGGTGTCTGTCACCTCGGGGGAGCAAGGGCATGGGGCTGAACCCCGCGACCCATTCTCCGGGGGCCCGGATCTCACCGAGCAGGCTGAGGAGAGGCTGGCTCACGGCTGGGCGACGACCTCGGCGGGGATGCAGGGGGCGCTGCCGCCGCCCTGGAAGATGACGTTGACGCAGGTCTCGCCAGGCTGCACAGCGATGAAGACGATTTCGCCGGGGGTCTGAGTGGGCTCTGCGTCGAGGATGCCTGGATCATCAGGCTCGAGCCCCACGGCCTCACCCTCTTCGTCGATGGCCTGCACACGGACGACGACGCCCTCGGGGATCTCGATGGCGACGCGGCTGATCTCCACATCTATGGGCGGTGTGCTGGAGAGCGTGATCTCGTATGCAGGGGCATCACTGCCGCCACCTCCGCCACCGCCACAGGCGACGAGGGGGGCGAGCGCTGTGAAGAGCATCCATTTGGTGTACTTCGACATGTCGTTCCCCTTCAGTCGGTCACGGTGAGTGGCAGCTCGAAGAGCTGCCCCTCGACCTCGATGGACACGGTGGACTCCCCAGCGGCCTTGGGGGTGATGGTCACCTGCCCATGGCCTTCGTCCTCGCTCAGCTCGGCCACCGCCGGGTGCTCGATGGACCATGTGTAGCTCAGGGCGCCGCTGAGTCTGATCTGCCGTGCGTCAACCACCCGGGCCCACAGCTCGCTCGCTGCGCCGGTCTTGAGGTCGAGCGTACGTTGCCGCTCACCGGTCTCGTCAAAGACGACGACGTCGGCGATGGGTTGCACATCGAGGTGGATGAAGTCGACGACTTCGCCAAAGGCCCGGGCGACGAAGGCGATCTGCCCCGCCTTGACGAGCTTGAACTGTCCGTTGCCCTGAGACTCGGCGAAGTCGGGGGAAGCCGGGGCGACGCCGGCAGTGGATCCTTCGTTGGCGTCATAGTCGAGGATCATGGTGCTGCCCACGGCCATGTGCTCTGGGAAGGCGGTGGGATCGGTATACGGATCACACTGCAAATCAGCGGCGGCGGTGGCGCACCGATAGGTGAACACGCCCTTGCCGAGCTCGCCCTCTTGTTGTTGCTCTACGGGGCCACATCCCCACGACGCACCGAGCAAGGCTGATGCGATCAGCCACTTGAACATCTTCACGTGCATGCCTCCACGACTCGCCGACGCACTGTACCAACGATGAGGTCATCGCGGCGCCACAGTGATCGGTGATCATCCATCACAAATCCAGGGGGATGATGTCGACAGACCAGAGGCTGGATCAAAAGCGGTTGTAGAGGCGGCGTGTGTACGTGGCACATTGTGCCGCTCGATTTACCCCAATGACCACTTCTGGCTGCCTGCGGAGACTGTCGTGTCATCCAGCCAGCTCAATGCCTTCAACGTCTTGCCTTTGTCGAGCTTCAGACGATTTGCTTTGCCGGTGTCGAGCTGCCAGACGATGACCTGTTCGGATTTGAGGGTGCGCTTCGACAGGTTGCGCCCTGCGTGGGCTGCGGCGGTGAGGCTGCTGCTCTTTGGTGACTCGCTGGCGCTCGCAGATCAGTTTTCGGGCAAGGGCACGGGCACGGGCACGGGCACGAGTTGACACACACCTGGACCCGTGGCCTGTCCTGGATTCAGGACCAGGGTTGTTGTTGAAGCTGAAGTGAGGGTGGGAGCAGATTGAATGTGATGGAGGAGGGGTTAGCTGTCTCGAATGTTGAGGTGGTATGTGTGTGGTAGGGCTCGCAAGCACAGCAACCCATGCTGTCCGAACAACCAACAACGCCACCCCACAAAGTTGGAGTGAACGTATGCACGTGCCCTGCGGAGACGCGGAGGTGGTGGCAGTCGTCGTGATGCTGGTGAGTTTGCGTGCAGACGCGGGTTTTCACCCACAGAGGTAGCAGCGCTACCTCGAGGACGGAAAAGTCGCGGCTGTGCGTGAAATCGCCGACGTCACGGCGGCTGACGCCGCCGCAGCGTCGGAGCCCGAAAAAAAACCCCCAGCGGGGTGGCGCGGCAACCCCTCACCGCAACGCCACCCCGCTGTGATTGCCCCGACAAGCCGGCAGACCCGTCGTGGCAATCAGACCGATCAGGTGTGATTCAACTCGCGGCTCGCTGAGCCACATCCTGATCGCCGGGAACCTGAGAAGCCGTGGCGCCCAATCCGAACTCCGAACGGAGTGCCCGGATCCCCCGATCGAGGGCCAGACGGAGGGTGACCGCGCGATTCGCACCTCCGTCTTCGCCGAAGAGGAACACCTCGTCGGCAAGGGTCTGGGCCAGGTGGTCGATGGCCCTCATCTGCTTCTCACTCAGTCGAACTTGGAGTGTGTAAGTCGCCATGTAGACCTCCCAGGTTTTCGTGTTTCTGTGACGAGAGCTATGGTTACTGAACAAAGGTGCAGTTCTCAAGGGTAAAGTTGAACTTTATGCACTCGTTTGTTCAGTGTTTTGGCGGGTTGTGGTGGTAGGTTGTTGTTTTTATTGGTGAAGTTTGCTGCAGGTCGGGCAGGCTGGATCTCGCGGGAGAGCCGTCTGCCTCAGGGTGGATTTCAGGCCATCATAGGCCAGCAAGCGGCCCACCAGAGGCTCGCCCACCCCGAGCAGCAGTTTCAGCGCCTCTGTTGCCTGTAGAAGACCGATCACCCCTGGGAGCACGCCCAGCACCCCGGCGGTGGCACAGTTCGGTGCAAGCTCGGGGGGCGGTGGATGGGGGAACAAGCAGCGATAACAAGGGCCCTTGGGAGGCGCGAAGACCGAGACCTGACCCTCGAAGCGGTGCACCGAGCCGTGCACACAGGGGACTCCGAGAGCTGCACAGGCATCGTTGAGGGTGTATCGGGCGGTGAAGTTGTCTGCGCCGTCGATGACCAGATCGTAGGGTTTGCCATCGGGCTCTGCTTCGCCGGAGATCAGGGCGGCGGCGTTCTCTGCCGTGAGCCGGTATGGGTGACGAGCGAGGCTCAGCTGAGGGTTGAGCGCCGTGAGGCGCTCGATGGCTGAGTCCACTTTGAGGCGACCCACAGCGTGATCCACGTGGATCACTTGTCTTTGCAGGTTGCTGCGATCGACCACGTCGTCGTCGACGAGGCCCAGGTGGCCCACGCCAGCGGCGGCGAGGTAGAGGGCCGCTGGGGATCCGAGGCCGCCGAGACCCACCAACAACACGCGGCTCTTGAGCAGAGTCCGCTGTCCGGCCTCACCGACCTCGGGCATGAGCAGGTGTCGGTGATATCGGGCCCGCAGGTCTGCGCCGAGTTGCTGTGGGATCTCGATGGGCAGCCCCTGGGCCTTCCAGGCTGTGAAGCCGCCAGCCATTGAGCGCACGTCGGTGTAGCCCAGGCGCAGGAGATCGTCGGCGGCGAGCAGCGAGCGCCGGCCGCTGGCGCACATGACCACCACCGGCGTGTCGAGGTCAGGGGCGTGATCTTCGATCTGGAGCTCGAGGGCGTCCCGCCCCAGCCGCACTGCGCCTTCAGGGCTGCCTTGAGACCACTCCTCTGGTGTACGCACGTCGACGAGGGTGCCGTCGAGGGCCTGGGTGGTGGCGGGGCTGATCTCCGGGATGCGCGCACGCAGGGCGCTCAGGTGGAGGTCTCGACGGCTCATACAGAAGGGCTCCTGATCATTTTCGGGCCGTGATGGATCGAACGCATGCCTCGTGCGTACGCCAGCAAAGGCGGGCGTACAACACGATTGGAGAGATCATGAGACGACGCATTGGCCAGGTTGGGTGCGCGGTGGTGGCCATGTCGGTGGCGCTGAGCAGTGCACATGCCCAGAACGACGAGTCGAGTCCAGGTGAGCCTGCTGTGAAGGTCATCGACTTCGAGCGGGGGTCCACGGTGACCAGCACCCCTGAGAGTCCCTGGCTCGAGCAGACCGTGATCCGGCTTGGTGGGCGTCATGGCTCGTTGGTGCAGGTGCGCACCGACTTCAAAGATCGCATGCTCGCCGACGCCGACATGCTCTGATGCCAGAGCCTGAGTTCAGGCCTTGAAATCAGAGGAAGAAATCAGGGGCAAGGGGGGTGCCGGGCTTTACGGCGTAATGCTCGAAGTCGGTGACCCCTGCTTCGGCGAGCACCTCGTCATCGATGAAGAAGTTGCCCGTGCACTCACGGCTCGGCCGGGTCAGGATCACGTGTGCGGCGTCGGACATGATGTCCACCTTGCGGCTGGCGTTGGCCATCTCCTCGCCCCCGAGCACGTTGCGCACCGCGGCAGTGTCGATGGCGGTCCGAGGCCAGAGCGCGTTCACCGCCACCCCTTGATCCTTGAACTCCTCGGCCATGCCCAGCACGCACATGCTCATGCCGTACTTCGCCATGGTGTAGGCCACGTGGTTCGAGAACCAGTGAGCGAACATGTTGAGGGGGGGTGACAGGTTCAGGATGTGAGGGTTGCTGGCGTTGAGCAGGTGAGGCAAGCAGAGCTTTGAGCACAAGAAAGTGCCTCGGGCGTTCACCTGGTTCATCAAATCATAGCGCTTCATCGTGGTGTGCAGGGTGCCCGTGAGGGAGATGGCGCTGGCGTTGTTCACGCAGATGTCGATGCCGCCGAAGGCCTCGACGCCCTTGCCGATGGCGGCCTGCACAGCTTCCTCGGAGCGCACGTCGACGATGCAGGGCAGAGCCTTGCCGCCGGCAGCTTCGATCTCTTCTGCGGCGCTGTAGATGGTGCCCGGCAGCCGAGGGTGAGGCTCGGCGGTCTTCGCTGCCAGGATGATGTTGGCGCCATCCTGGGCGGCCCGCAGGGCGATGGCCTTGCCGATGCCGCGGCTCGCACCGGTGATGAAGAGGGTCTTACCTGCAAGGCTGCCGGTCTGGATCGTCATCTGCACTTCCTCGTCGTTTGGGGGAGCGCAGCATAACCACTACCGGCGGCCCTGGTAATCACGTTCCACAAAGATGAGCGACACCCCATCGCCCGTGGGTTGGATGTCCATCCATTCAAAGCCTCGATCCTCGAATAGGGGTGGCCCTTCACCCTCGAAGGCAAGGTCGCCATCCCAGAGCACGCGCACGTGTGGGATCACCGCTTGCCCATTGGGCACTTCGGCGGCGTAGACATTGAGTCGGTAGCCGGTCCAGTCCTCTTCGAATGGCACTGTAGTGGTCAACTCCAGGATCTCGGGCTGCCCAGGCGCTTCGCTCGCCACGACGATGCGCGGATCGTCCAGGGGGTCCCCCTGCTCACCCCAGTCGTGGGTCGGCCGCGCGGGGTAGCAATCCCAGAACTCGTGAAACCAGAAGGTGCTGTAGGGGTGGAAGAAGTGCAGGTCGAGGTTGCCAGGTGTGTCCCACAACAACTCCACCCGGAGTCCTCGAGGGGGCTCGGTGGCTTCGATGCTCACCGTGGTGGTGCGTTGACAGGCGCGGACGTCTGCCACCTCGAGTTCAAGCTGGTAGAGGCCTGGCTGATCGGCGATGAAGAGGACCTCGGGCGTAGTGGGATCATCAGCGCCTTCGCCGGGGGGCTCTCGCAGCAGGGCTTGAGAGCGCTCTGGGGCGTCGAGAATCGACCAGACCCATTTGACCACCTGCAGGTTCTCGTCGGTGTGATGGCTCGCAGCTCCGCTCAGGGTCAGAGGTGCCCCCACCTCCACCGTCGCTTCGATGGGATCAGCCACTGCCACCGGGCAGGGCCGTTCTGCGGCGACTCCCCGGGCAGGTACTCTGATCGTGCGTTGCGCCTCATCGTTGTCGATGTTGAACGAGATGGAGGCGTTGTACTCCCCATACGATCGAGGGTCGAAGCCCACGACGAGTGCTGTCGTGCCCCCAGGTGGTAAAGGTGCTGGCGTCTCGCTGCGGGCGAGGGAGAACACATCGTCACCTTCGAGATCGAGGGCTCTGATGATGATGGGCTGCGCGTCGCAGCTGGTGAGCGTGAGCACCTGCTGTCGAGGGGCGCCTTGAAGCTCTGCAGCATCGAAGTCGATGGTGGGTGGTGACACGGTCAAACAAGGGGGTTGATGGTTACCCAGAAGAGGCACGCGCACCTCGGCACGTTCGGGATCATCACTCTCGATGACCAGCTCTGCGGAGAGGGCGTCGAGTGATTCGCCGACTTGTCTGATGTGTAATGTGGCGGCATTGCCCGGGCCGATGCCCGGCGCTCCGTCGACGTCGGGATCCTCGAGGGCGCTGGGCAATCTTGTGGGGTTGAGACCATTGAGGGCCACTTCGAATCCACTGTCACCGACAATGGACATACTCACCAGGTTGAGTGGACGCTCGCCTGTATTCGCGATCATCAGAGAGACTGCAGGACCACCTCCGAGCGGAAAACTGATTGGATCTTCGTCGACTGCAATACTGGGTGGCCCCTGAGCCACAGTGGTGTCTGGTGTATCGGGGAGAGTGCCGTCTGAACCCCCCTGATCGGGTGAGTCGGTGTCGACTGATGATGAAATTGATGCATCCGGGTCGGTGGTTGAGACCGGGTTTTCGGCGATGCAGCCAGAAGTGGCGCATAAGCAAAGCGTTGTGAGCACTATGTGTGCTCGTGATGATGTGTACATTGCGCAGCCTCCCAAAACACGCGTGAGACATCTGAGACAGTCATCCTCAAGACTGTCAATTGACGGGCCGAAGATCAGAGCGAGTCGAATACGTGCCGACGATCTACGAAACGCACGTGTCGAAACGAGCAGGGGAACATGATGTTGATCACCACCGCCGCTTCGGCTCACGTCGGGACCGCAGATGCCGTGCAGGCCCTCATCGACGCCCTCAATGCCAAGCTTGCAGAGTCCGGCGAGGATGGGTGTGTCACCGACGAAGATGGCCTTCGAGGCCTCATCACCATCGCGTACAACGCAGAGCACGACGCCACGTTGATCTCGGCTGGGCTCCGAGAGGCGTTTCCAGACTTCGCCATCCTCGGGGCATCATCGTGCCTCGGCGCCATGACCGAGGCGGGGGTGTGGGGCGATGCGGGTGCTGGAGGCCTTGCAGCGTTGTTGATGTGTGATCCCGATGGAGACTTTGGCGCTGGCATCAGCCCGGTGGGGGATGATCCACAAGAAGCGGGTCGTCAGGCGCTGAGGGCGGCCCTTGAGGCTGCTGAACGACCCGGCGAGCTGCCCGAGCTGGTGTGGTGCAGCCCCAGCCCCGGACACGAAGAGGCGGTGATCGAGGGACTTCAGAGCGTGCTGGGCCCTGGCACCCCCATCATCGGTGGGAGCGCCGCCGACAATGAGGTCGCTGGGGGCTGGTCCCACTTCGCGGGCACACAGGTGGAGCAGGAAGGCGTCGCCGTGGCGGTGTTGTTCCCCTCGGGCACTGTAGGGTTCGCCTTCCGCAGTGGTTACGAGCCTACGGAGAAGACAGGCACGGTCACTCGGGTCGAGGGCCGATCCATCGTGGAGATCGACGGTGAGCCTGCCGCCGAGGTGTACGATCGATGGACTGATGGCCTGTTGGCAGGCTCAGGTGCCTTGGAGGGCGGGAACGTCCTGGGCGTGACCACGATGAGCCCCCTCGGTCGCACGGTCGGTCAGGTGGGCGGCTTCGACGAGTATTTGCTGGTGCATCCGGAGCGGGTGGGCCCTGAAGGGGTGCTGGCCACCTTCGCCGAGATCGCTCAGGGTGAGGCCCTCACGCTCATGACCGGCACCCGAGACAGCCTCGCCACCCGCGCTGGCCGCGTGGCTGCAGACGCCATGGAGCTCGGTCGACAAGACAAAGACGACATCGCCGGGGCGCTGGTGATCTTTTGCGCCGGGTGCATGCTCACGATCCGCGAGGAGATGCCTCGGGTGGTGAAGAGTCTCAACGGTACCCTCGAGGGTCGGCCGTTTTTGGGGGCTTTCACCTTTGGCGAGCAGGGTTGCTTGAGCACGGGTGCCAATCGGCACGGCAACTTGATGATCTCGGTGGTGACGTTCAGTCGATGAGCAGTCTGCAGGAACAGCTCCGAGAGGCGTTGATTACATTGCAACGCCTCAAAGATCAGGCCGAACGGCAGCGCTCGGAGACCGAGGCGCTGCTCGAAGGCCTCGGCGCGATTCTCGAGCCCAAGGGGCCCGACGCGATCTTTCAGGACATGTTCCAGGTGTTCGAGCGCATCATTGGCTTCGAGCATGCCTTCATGTTGCAGCCTGATCCGGATCAGCCGGGCTCTCTGGTCTGCACGGCGAGTACGGAGGCACGCTTCTCGGGCCTTCGGTGGTG
Source organism: Bradymonadia bacterium (assembly GCA_046290225.1). GTDB lineage: Bacteria > Myxococcota_A > Bradymonadia > UBA7976 > UBA1532 > JBKAGE01. Next base: position 25,202 of record JBKAGE010000013.1, read on the forward strand.
GCCGCGGCGGCTCTTCAAGCGGGTACTCCGCGGCAAAGGCACCACCACTTACAGCATCGCCGAGCTGCCAGAGTGGCAGCTTCACCCGGAGTCAGTCCGGTTGGGTGTTGGCTCTGCATTGTATGCGCCGGTCCCCATGAACAATGGAGAGATGGCGCTCTTCGTCATGATCCACGTGAAGCCGGGCTATTTCACTCGGGCTCATGTCTCCCTGGTGAGCCGCTTCGCTCTGGTGGCGTCTCAAGCGCTGGCCAGCGTCGAATCCCATCGTTTGAGAGAGGCCGAGGTCGATCCCCGAACACAGAAGGCAGCCCTGGCTCAAAGCCTCAACCGGGCCATCGAGGCCCCCCTGCATCGCCTCGAGTCACAGCTGGAGCACCTCGCTCGTGGCGCTTCGGGGGAGCGCCCGGTTGGGCTCGACGCGATCCAGTGCTCGCTCTCGGATTTGAAGGCGGCCATCTCGTCGACGCTGGGTCGAGAGGTGCTGAAGCCCTGATCGACCATCATGTGCGACGCTGACACCGGCGAGACATCCTTGCCAGTGTGAACAACGCACCCCACCACGGACAACACGTCGACGTCGCGGTCATCGGGTCGGGCTTCGGCGGCCTTGGCTGTGCCCTGCGTCTCGCAGAGCGCGGTGCTTCAGTGGCCCTGTACGAAGCCCTGAACTACCCCGGAGGCTGCGCCAGCACATTCACCCGTCACAGATGCCGATTCGAATCGGGTGCCACCCTCTTCTCGGGCTTCGGTGAAGGCCAGCTCATGCGCCGCTGGATCGATGATCACGCCATGCCGGTGCAGATGCACTTCATCGATCCGCCCGTGGTGCTGCGTACGCCGGATTTCACATTGGAGATCCCCAACGACAGAGCTGCCTTCGTCGATCGACTGTGCGCCATGCCAGGGGCACCAGAGCAGGCGCTGCGACGATTTTTCACTGATCAGGGCCGCATCGCAGACACGTTGTGGTCGCTCTTCTCGGATCCGGCGCTGCTGCCCCCCTTTGGCCCGGGGGGTTTCATGGCGCACCTGCGGCGGAGTCCACGCTACTTACCCTTGTTGCGGGTGATCGGTCGGCCCCTCGGCGCTGTGATGGCTCGGTATGGTGTCGCTGACTTCGACCCCCTGCGCATCACCCTCGATGCGCTGTGCCAGATCACCGTGCAGGCTGGGGTGCAGGCAGCCGAGGCGCCTTTTGCCATGGCCACGATGGACTACACATTTCGGGGCACAGGCCACGTGGAAGGCGGAGTCGGGGTGCTCGCCCGGGCCATCACCGACACCCTCACAGATCTCGGCGCCCAGGTGCGCATGCCCGATCGGGTGCACTGCATCACCCGGGAGGGGGATCGCTGGCGGGTGAAGAGCCGCAAGGGTGAGCTTACGGCTCAGGTGGTGGTGGCCAACATGTTGCCGCAGGACGTGCGGGCGTTGGCGGGCATCGAGCAGGGCAGCCACCGAACACTCGATCGACTCTCCGAGCGTGTGGAAGAGGGCTGGGGCGCGGTGATGCTCTATCGAGTGGTCGAGCCTGATGCCCCCGTGCGCCCCGAGGCCCATCACATTGAGATCGTACAAGATCCTGCTGCGCCCTTCATCCACGGCAACCACCTGTTCTGTTCCGTGAGCGACGTGGCCGAAGATCGCGCCCCTGAAGGCCGCCGCACGGTGACGGTGAGCACGCACGTAAGACTCGCAGAGCTGTTGGCGATGTCAGCAGACGATCAGCGCGTGCACGTGGAGTCGATCCAGCAGCACATGCGCGACGGACTCGATCGCTTCGCCCCAGAGCTTTCTGGCGAAGCGGTGCACCGCGAGATGCCAGCGAGCCCCCGAACCTTCGAGCGGTTCACGCGCCGTCATGGCGGATACGTGGGTGGGATCCCGAGGCGCGCGGGATTGATCAACTACACCGGGCTGTTCCCCAAGCCTGTTCAGCCCGGCCTCTACATGGTGGGGGACACGATGTTCCCTGGTCAGAGCACTCTGGCCACCGCTCTGGGTGGTTATAAGCTCGCAGAGCACCTCATGAAGAAAGGTGTCGGCAGCCGCGCTCTCACCTGAACCACTTGCCTGCACATCGTGACCTGACGTCTGACAAAGACGTTGCGGATATGCACGACTCGATGCGTGACTGGACGCTTTGCCGTGATGTGTCAGCGTTGGGCTGGGGCCTTTGTAGGCAGTCGTCGCTTCGCTCCGCCTGCGTAGGCAGCTTTGTCGGCCGGCCTTCGGCCCGCCTTGGAGCTGCGTACACGTCGGCACGCTCGCTGGCGCGAGCAGGCCTCCGGGTAGGCAGGGTCGCTCAGGGCTGCGCCCTTCTCGCTCGCTCCCCTGCGTAAAAAGTCAGTTCTGGTGTGGCTTTGTACTGCTTCCAACGTTGTTGGGGCTTACGCCCAACATTCATACTGAGAGGCTTGCAGGTTCGCGGTAGGTCGAATCCCGGGGGCTTCAGCAACAAGATACAGAAGAAGCTCTTTACGCAGGGGAGCGAGCAAACAGGGCAAAGCCCTGAGCGACCCTGCCTACCCGGAGGGGTTCCGCGTAAGCGGATCCCCGAACGTGTACGCGCCAGACGAGGCGGTCCGAAGGACTGCCGAAGGCCCGGCGCCTACGCAGGCGGAGCGAAGCGACGACTGCCTACACAGGTCCTGCAATACACTGCAAATCTTAGCTGCCAGTTCTTTCAAGGTCATATACCCATTAAGGCATCAGGCTGAGTATCGCCGACCTTGTACCAAAGGCTCGATCACACTCGCCGACACATCGAAGTCATCCGGATAGTGATGCAGCCGCATCTTCGCTCGAAGATCCGCAGGCAGCTCCGCGAGGCGTTCATAAGGTGTATGAGCGCCGTAATTCGTCTCGTGGATGATCACGTCGGCAGCGCTGAGCCACTCGAGCAGGCCTGGATCAAAGGCCGTGTCGGCGCTCATGCCCAGCGTGCGGCCGCCAGCGGTGATGCGCAGGGCCGTCGTAAAGATGTGATGGATCGTACGGCGGCATTCGATGGTGAAGGGCCCGAACTGCACCGACGAGGTCAGCGACAGCGGTGTGTGGTCGAAGTAATCCGCAAAGCCCTTCTCGGGCATCGGGTGATGATCCGTGGGGTGGATCAGACAGCTCATGCTCGCTTCGAGGTGGCGATGCCACAGGGGTGCCACCACCTCGGGGTGTGCCAGCAGGGGCAGCGCGCGTTTGCAGACGAAGTGGTTGAAGAAGGCCAGCCCTTCGAGCCCCGAGACGTGATCCCCGTGCAGGTGGGTGAGGATCACCCCCGTGAGATCAGGCACGTCGATGTCGATCTCCGACTCCGCCATCATCTTGCGGATCGGGTGGGGGCAGTCCACGAGCAGGGTGGCCCCTTCAGCCTCGATGACCGTGCTCACCGAGTAGTACTTTGCCGTAAACGCATCTCCAACCCCCAGGGGGGTGAACGTCAAACCGCTCACGAGAACACCTCCACAGTGGCATCGTCATGGGCCTCGGGTGTGAGTCCGGGGAACCGGAACCGCCCGCGGCGCAGAATCAACAGACACAGCATCAGCCCCAGGAAGGTGGTGATGCCGGCGAACAAAAAGAAGTCGGCGTACCCCCAAGCCTCGGCGAGGAAGCCGCTCAGGGCCGAGGTCACCCCAGTGCCCAGAACCACCACACTCGCCTGAAGTGTGTAGTCAGAGGCTTCGGTGTGAGGGCGGCAGGCGTCCATCATCAAGGTGAAGAGAGCCGCTGTGGCCAGGCCGCCTGCGAAGGTGTCGGCGATGACCACGCCATAGAGCACCTCGGGGCTCACCGAGCCCGAAGCCGGCAGCACATAGCCGGCCACCGCTGTGCTCTGCAGCGCCCCGAAGATCAGCAGCGCCCGGCGACGGCCGAGCCACTTGACCCCAAAGCCACCGCCGATGGCCCCGAGCAAACCCGCGCCGAAACCCGCGAAACCCATGAGCCACCCGATGTCGCCGAGGCCCAGGCCCAGATCTTTGAGCATGGGCTTGGCCATGGCCGAAGCCATGGCGTCGGCGCCCTTGTAGAGGATCAGCACCAGCAGCCAGCTCCAGGCGCCAGGCATGGCCACAAAGCCCTTCAAGATGCGCCCCCAGCGGAGGGGCTTCGAGGGCGCCTGGCGGCGAGGCGCTTCGCGATGGCGCAACAGGGGGATCGTGGCCACCAGGAGCAGCCCCGACATCGACAGGAAGGTGCCCGTCCAGCCCAGATCTTCGTACGCCACCAGCAGCGCGCCACCACCGATGATCATGCCCACCCGATAACCTGCCACCTGCACGCCGTTCCCCGGGCCGCGCTCGTCGACTGTGAGCAGGCTGAGGGCCAAGCCGTCGGTGGCCACGTCCTGGGTGGCGGCGAGCAGGTTGGTGAGCATCACTCCGGTGAGCAGCACCCAGAGCACCGACGGATCGATGGCCGACAGCACCGCCATCAGGGCCGCGGCGAGCCACTGCAGTGGCAAAATCCAGCTGCGCCGTGGGCCCCAGCGGCCGCCCTGGTGGCGATCGATGAAAGGGGCCCAGATGAACTTCAGCGCCCAGGGCAGGGCGAGCAGGTAGGTGAGCCCGATCCCCGCCAGCGAGATGCCCTGATCTCTCAAGAACACCGGGAGCGCCTGTGTAAAGAAGCCAAAGGGCAGCCCCTGGGAGAAATACAGCGCGCCGAGGAGCCCGAGTTTGTGGGATGTACGCATCACGACACGCCCATGGGCTCGTGCGCCAGGAGGGCCTCGGCGAGCTGGGTGATGCGTCGGGCCCCATCACCCTCTTCGATCACGCCCGCTGCCGCCCGGCTCAGATGAAACAGCCCCTCTATGGTGCTGAGCAGCATCACCGCCCATGGCCGGGCAGTCTCGGTGGATCGACCGCGGGCCTCGAGCGTGGTGGCTGTCGCCGTTGTGAGTTGTTCGAGCAACTGGTCGAGGCCCGCCCGATACGCTGACTGCACATCGATGTTGCGTGCCGCCTCGGCGCCGAGGGCAGACCAGAGCGCGGCGAGGGCTCGATCTCCATCTTCGAGGCCGAGCAGGCGGCTCAAGAGGGTGGGCAGCGCGTCGGCCGGTGAGTCGGCATCGTCGCTCAAGTGCGCCTGAACCTGGGCTGAGACCTGCTCGACGAGGCCCATGAGGATGGCGTGCTTGTTGGGGAAGTGATAGTGCACCAGCCCAGGAGAGGAGAGCCCCGCCTCTCGGGTAATGGCCGGGATGGTGGCTTTGTCATAGCCGCATTGCACCAGCAGACGCCCGAGGGCATCGATGATCTGCCTGCGGCGTTGAGCGGTGTTGCTCGGCCGGGCCATGGTGCACTCCATAAATTGGTTGGTTGACCAATAAACTAGCGCCGCCTATGCGGGCGCGCAACTGCGAGCGTGGAACGATGGGCAGATATGGCCTGATTTCACTGGGGATGATCGTGGTCTTCCTCGCGCTCTTCGGGGTCGTGGAGGCCCTTGGCGTGCCTCTGTTGAGCGAGGGCAGCTGGATCGACGGTGAAGGGCAGCTGGTGTTGCCCGAGCACTCGGGGGCCGGGGCTGCGCTCATCGGGGTGGTGTTGCTGGTGGTCGACGTCTTGCTGCCAGTGCCCTCGAGCGTGGTGATGCTCGCCCACGGCGCCCTCTTCGGTGTGGTGGGCGGCACTGCACTCTCGTTGGTGGGCAGCACCCTCGCCGGCGCCGTGGCTTTCTGGCTGGGCCGTCGCGGTGGCCCTTTGCTGCAGAGGCTCGTGTCGGAGTCAGATCGCGCTCGGGCCGATGCGTTGTTGGCCCGCTATGGCCTGGTGGCCCTCGTCATCACTCGTCCTGTGCCGATGATCGCCGAGACGCTGGCGATCCTCGCAGGGACCTCATCGCTGCGGGCGGGGCCTGCGGTGCTGGCCATGGCCTTGGGCTCGATCCCCGCTGCGGCGCTGTATGCCGTCACCGGCGCCACCGCGGCGCGTCTGGACAACATGCTCTGGATTTTTGCCCTGGTGATGGTCATCGCCGGGGGGTTCTGGTGGGTTGCCCGCCGAGCGGCGTTGAAGTCTGCGCCGCGCTCGCTACCCTGAGGCCATCATGAAGAAGTGGATGATTCTGATCTTCATCGTCCTGGCCGGCGCCGGGGCCACCTGGGCGCTCAACGCCCGGGTCACCGAGACGGTGCAGGTGACGGTGCGCTCGCTGTACCGCACCACGAACATCAGCCGCTATGGTCCGGGCATCTCGGGCATCATGGTGGTGGTGACTGATCAGGGGGAGTTCGCCTTCCCCGAGTCACGGGCGGCACATCAACTGGCCAAGGGGCAAACCCACCACTGGCAGGTGAGCCGGCCGCTCATCGGCGAGGCCCGCCCCCTCGTCGAGGCTTTTGTGGCCACCAATGGCAACCTGACCCCCGTGAAGCAGGCTCACCTCAAGGTGCCGCCTTCTGGTGCTGCACCGCCTGCACCATGAGCTGGTAGGCCTCCTGGTGACCAGGCTGTGCCTTGATCACCCGCTCCATGTTCTCTTTGCAGATTTGATAGAGCCCCTTGGCGCAGGCCTGTTTGCCCGAGTGGAACAACTCGTCGACGGAGAGCTCCACTTGCACTGGGGTGCGAGCGGGCGCAGCCATGGGCGCATCCTCTGCAGGCTCTGCAGGGGGCTCTTCGACCAACTGCTCATCTGTAGACGCCATGTGCTCGGCCGTGGGCTCGGGCAGGGGCTCGGGTGTGAGCAGCGCGGGGGCTGTGGGTGTGGCCGAGGCCGCTGGCGCTGCGTGTGTGCGCTTCGACTGTGACCATTGCCATATGCCGACGCCGAGGAGGGCAGAGGCGGCGAGGGCCGTGACCATCAGGGCCCCGCTGCGTCGAGGCGGTGCCTCGGGCATGGAGGCGCCTATGGATGCTCGAGGGCGAGGCTGGGCCTGAGGACGATGGATCCGAGGGGCTTCCTGGCGTTGAATCACCGCCTCGGGGGTCACCGCAGGTTGTTGATCGCTGGAGATCAGCGGATCTTCCATGAGTGAGGGCAGGGGAGACGGCTCGATGTCGAGCGTCTGGCGACGCGGTCCGCCCGGTGTGCGCTCTGGTGGTGGAGGCAACAGGTCGAGGCTTGGGGTGCCCATCGGATCGGCGCCGAGCAGCGTGTTGCTCTGGCGCGATCGGCTCGGTCGCGCGTCGATGGGCGTAGGCTCTGGGGTGAGTGGGACCTTGTGCGGTGTGTAGAGAGAGACCTCGGCGATGCCCCCGAGGGACTCCATCACCGTGACCCACTGCTCTGCCTCGGATTGAGTGGCGCACCGTACGATCTCGCACGGCCCCTGTAGTAAGGCCCGTGTGAGTGCATTGCGACCCCAACCTGCTGCCGGGGCCATGACCTCGGCAAAGGCTCTGACGAGCTCTGCGTCAGCGGGCTCTGGTGGGTGCAACCACACGGCCCACTGATCGATGTCTGCTTCCCCCATGCGTCCCTCCGTACGACACTGGGTGATGCCCTCAACCACGTCTCCTCTATGGTTGTGCCTTGGCTGTATGGGGCGACGCAAGTGGTCAAGTGTGTGTATCTGGCAATCGCCCTGCGGTGACTGCAGGCCAGGTGGTATATCGATGACATGACCGAACCCGTTTCTTCTCCGCAACGACGTCTTCGCTGGCTTCAAGGGGCGCTTCTGCTCGCCGCCGCCGCCACGCTGTTGATCACGGTCTGGGCGATGTACAGCGCCGTGATGCGCACCTCTGATGCCGTGGCTCGAAGCCAGGGTGATCAGTTGCTCAGAGCGCTGCATCATCAGCGTGTGCTCCCCCTCAACACCAGGTTTCTCTCCAGAGTGGCCCGCGATCTCTCAGATGTTGGTCTTCGGCGGGTGGTGGTCTATGCCGCCAGCGGCGAGGTGAAGTTCCACATCGACACTGATCACCCGGGCACGCCACCGCCTGTGTTGGAAGAGGTGCGCATCTCCGCACGCCCTGGCAGCGTGCAGAGGCTCGACAACGGGCGATTGCGGGTGATGTCGCGGCCCGAGCTGCCTCCGCCGGGCGGTGGCGGGCCACCTCTGGGTGCGCGAATGCCCGATGGCCCACCCCGGGGGCCCACCTTCATGGACACCCCCCCACCGCCGGGTGGGGCTCGGGTGCGCAACGCGCCGGCCAAATCCATCATGATCGAGTTTGAGCCCACAACGGCCATGAGCCTGCAGGTTCAGGGGGAGCAGACCTTGATGGTGGGCGCCTTTGTGGCGTTGTTGCTGCTCGGCGCTTCGGTCGGTGTGTGGCGTCTCTCGGTGAAGGCCGAGCTCGCCCAGCAGGCCCAGGAGCGCGATCGACGGCTGGCCATGCTCGGTGAGATGTCGGCGATCCTCGCCCACGAGATCAGGAACCCCCTGGCATCGTTGAAGGGCCACGCGCAGCTGCTCTCCGAAGGCCTCGGTGAGGCGCCCCGCAAGAAGCGAAAAGCAGACTTCGTCATCAAAGAGGCGATCCGGCTGGAGAAGCTCTGCGAAGATCTGCTCAGCCTCGTGCGCTCGGGGCAGATCGAGCGTGTGGAGACAGATCCGAAGGTGGTGGTGGAGGTCTCTGCCGAGTCAGTGAGCGCCGAGCGCTTCACATTGCACCTCGATGAGGCGCCGAGTCACTGGCCCCTGGATCCAGGCCGTATGCAGCAAGTGCTCATCAACTTGATGCGCAACGCGATGCAGGCGGCCCCCGAAGAAGCCCCCACTGAGGTGACGGCGAAGTTGGAGGGTGGCCAGCTGATCTTCGTGGTCCGCGATCATGGCCCCGGGATCCCTGCAGATGTGGTGGACAAGATCTTCGAGCCGTTCCACACCAACAAGGTGAAGGGTGGCACGGGCCTGGGCCTCGCCGTGGCCCGCCGCGTGGTGGAGCAGCATGGCGGTACGATCGTGACCCACAACCACCCCGAGGGTGGCGCGGTCTTTACGATTACGATCCCCAGGCCGTGAAGAGTCGCCATCTCCTTGTATGTGGATCACAATGTGGATCCGAGGCGCAAACAACGCATTGATGTCGTGAACCCCAAACCCGCTGGATGTAGCCCGTGGCTCGAATCCTGATCGTCGATGATGAAGAAGGCATACGCGCCTTCATGGCTGAGGTGCTCGAAGACGAGGGCCACGAGGTGGAAGAGGCCGTCGATGGCGTCGATGCCGTGGTGAAGCTCGAGGCCCGCAGTTTCCACCTGATGTTCACCGACATGCGCATGCCTCGCATGAATGGCATGGAGCTGCTCAAGAAGGTCAAGACGGATCGCCCCGAGATGGAGGTGATCATGCTCACCGCCCACGGCTCGGTGGATGGCGCCGTCGAGGCGATGAAGTACGGCGCTCTGGATTATCTCAACAAGCCCCTGAGTGGCCCTGCGGAGCTGCGCCTCGTGGCTGCCCGTGCTCTGGAGCGGGTGAACCTGAAGTCCGCTCAGGAGCGGGCCGAGGCCCAGGCCCCTGGCGAGGTGGTCCTCACCTATGGCGCCCCCGCCATGGCCCCAGTGGTGAAGGCCCTGAAGCGGGTGGCTCAGACCGACGCCACGGTGCTGCTCGTGGGTGAGAGCGGCACCGGGAAGGAAGAGGCTGCCCGGGCGGTGCACCGTTGGAGCAAGCGATCAGCGGGCCCCTTCGTGGCCATCAACTGCGCGGCATTGTCGGACAGCTTGCTCGAGAGCGAGCTCTTCGGCCACGAGCCTGGGGCCTTCACTGGGGCCCAGAAACGTCGTCGTGGTCGGGTGGAGCTCGCCGACGGTGGCACGTTCTTCCTCGACGAGATCGGCGAGCTGAAGCTCGAATTGCAGGCGAAGCTCTTACGGGTGTTGCAGGAGCGCCGCTTCGAGCGCGTGGGTGGCAACCGCACCCTCGAGGTGGACGTGCGCTGGGTGGCGGCGACGAACCGCGATCTCCACGAGGAGATGAGCAAGGGCCGGTTCCGGGAAGATCTCTACCATCGTCTGGCGGTGTTCCCGGTGCAGCTGCCGCGCCTCAGCGAGCGTCGGGAGGACATCGTACCCATCGCCGAGTCGCTGCTGCATCGCATCGGCCGTGATCTGGGTCGACCGGGCCTCGGCTTGGCCCCAGATGGCAAACAATGGCTCACCGATCAACCCTGGCCAGGGAACGTCCGGCAGCTGGCCAACGCCCTCGAGCGGGCGGCGATTCTCAGCGATGACCTGGCGATCAACGCCGAGTGTCTGGCGCTACACCCTGATGCAGGCAAGGGCGGCAACACGCTGGTGGGTCGCACCCTCGCGGACATCGAGCGCATGGCCGTAGAAGAGACCCTGCGTCACTGCGGGGGTCACCGTCAGAAGACCGCAGAGATGCTGGGCATCGGAGAGCGTACGCTTTACGACAAGCTCAAGAAGTATGGCCTGACCTGACCTGGCGTGGTCAGAGCGCGGTGACGTTCACCAGCACTTGAACCTCGGGCTCGTCTTCGTCATCCGACTCGATCAAGATCCGGGCGGTGAAGTCACCTGCTTCGATGGGCGTAAACGACACATCGAGGGTGACGATCTCGTCCACCATGACCGTGGCTTCGGTGAGCGAGATCTCGAAGACATCGGGCGTCTCCGACATCAGCGTGATCGATGACACGTTCAGCACGATGTCACCAAGGTTGCCGATGGAGAGCTGCCGTGTGCTCGTGTCACCCACCATGGTGTCGGGCAAGTCGAGCAGGGTGGGGTTGACCTCGATCTCCGGCCACAGTCGCCCGCACGTCGCGTCAGTGCAGATGGACTGGGCGTCACAGGTCTCCTCGAGGCTGATCAGATCACCGCAGATGTTCTGGGACCAGATCTCGTGGGCGCCTTCGTCGCTCACGACGCAGGTCGACGTGACCATCGAGCCTTCGACAGGATCGAGACAGACCGATGTGGGTCGACCCTCGAGGGTGACACAGTCGAGCTCGGCGCAGTCTCCGATGCCTTCACAGACATCACAGCGCTCGCCGCCAGCGCAGGTCGACACTTCGCCCTCGAAGGTGGTGCAGGCCTCGCCCACCGGGCAAGTGCCACCACGCGCCCGATCACAACATCTCAAGTCTGCAGGGGGCTCTCCTGGCTGGCAGAGGCCGTCTTCTGAGCACGAGAAGCCTGCTGCGCATCCACAGTGAGAGGTGCATGCCTCGCAGAGTTGCCCCGAGCTCTCCCAGATGCCCCACTGCACACACCGTGGGGGCGCCTCGCATGAATATCGCTCGCGGCATTCCAGTGAGGGCTCGCAGGTCTCCTGTGGAGTGCAGGTGTAGAGCGTCGTTGCGTCGCCTTCGGCTCTACATGCACCTGCTGCTTCCATCTCGGGGACACACAGGTCTTCCATGGGGGCGCAGGTGGCGATGAGATCAGCTTCAAAGGGCAGACACACCATGCCCATGCCGGCACAGTCCACCCGAGACAGGTAGCGGTTCCAACCCCCATCGGGATCATCACCGCCCCTGCAGCTCAGCAGCACGTCGTCCTCGCACCAGCTGGTGTTCTCTTGAGCCCGCGAGCACTCGTAGGTGCCGCAAGCGCATCCGGGCAAGAAGGGTGACATTGCCATGAGCACCCACAAGAGCAGCCACTTCCACATTGTCGACCCTGTGCGTTACGCGTCGCGGTGCACCGTATCGGGGGAGAACGCCGGCAGACAAATCGCCACGTACTCCGTGTCGCCGTCGGGGGTGCTGTAGCGCACCCACTCACCGGCTTTGGTGAGGATCGCCTGGTCGGCCCCCACCTTCATCACCCCGCCCTCGTACTCCACCGTGAGCAGGCCCTTCAAGACCACAGTGTACTCGTCGAACTCCGGGCGCTGGCCCGGCTCGGACCAGCCCTCCGGTGAGCGCATACGGGCGACGCTCAGACGGGTTTCGCCGGTGTTCACCGCGCCGACGAACTCGTCGATGTGTTTGGGTGGAGTACCGACGGCGGCGACGCGGGTGGGCTTCTCGATCAATGTAGGCATGAGGGCTCCTGCTCGGTGGTGAGCACCACCAGAGTGGTCGGTTCGATGTTCAGGGCAGTTCGTCCACAGAGAAAGACATCCCTGCGGCTTCGAGGCGATCCTTGAGGCCGAGGCCGAGGCCCAGTGCAGGGGTGATGACCCCAGCGGCTTCGGGCAGCGCCCCGCGATCTGTCGCCAGCATCAGGGCCGCCTCGCACAGGATCTTCACCGTGATGCGGTTCCCTGGATCACCCTTGCTCTTGAGGGTGCCCAGGAGCTTTCGGCCGTCTTCCGACTCGGCGATGTAGCGCACCCGCATGAAGCCGTTGTCCATCGCTTCATCAGAGGGCCCCTCACCTGGAGCCGGGGCCAGGCGTTTGATCACGCGGCGGCCCAGAGGGGAAGACACCGCCTTGGCGAAGGCGCCCAGACCGAGGGCCATGGCCCAGGCCTGCCGCTTCGACTTCACCTCCATCGTCTCCTGATAGACGAAGTGCGGGCCATAGCCTGCATCGGCATCAGAGAAGAGCGCGTGGCTGCGTCGCACCACCCGGGTGTTTACCGGCGCCATGAAGAAAGGCGTGAGCCAGGTCTGCAGATCCTCGTCGAAGGCAGGCTCCCGCACATCTTTGCTGCGCTCACGGGCTGCTTTGGTGCGGTGGGGTTTGGGGTTGAGCAACACCGGATCGCCCATGCGGCGGTTCACTCCGGCCTCACCCATGTTCGTCGCCGAAGCGAGGGTGCCGCCGTTGAAGCCGCCTTTGGCCACGAAGGCCGCCCGCACCGAACGGGTGGGCTGGTCGAAGCGTGATTTGATCTCGTGCACCATCCAGAGCGTGCCCAGATCCGACGGCACCGAGTCGAAGCCACAGAAGGGGATGATGCGCGTGCCGTTGAGCACTGCTTCGTCATGGTGGGCGTCGATCATATCCCGGGCCCAGGGGGTCTCCCCGGTGATGTCGACATAGTCGGTCTGGTGGCGCACACAGGCCTCCACCACCGGGGTGCCGTACAGCGCAAAGGGCCCAGCGGTGGTGAGCAGCACTCGGGTCTGGGCAGCCATGGCGTCCACCGATGCGGGATCGGCGCTGTTGGCCACCACCACGTCTACTGAGGCAGCTTTGGGGCCCAAATCGTCGAGCAGAGCCTTGAGCTTGCCGAGGTTGCGGCCAGCAACGGCCCACTTCACATCAGCGGGGGCGTGGGCGAGGAAGTATTCGGCGGTCTGCCGGCCGGTGAAGCCGGTGGCGCCGTACAGGATGACGTCGTAGGGACGCCCTTCGGAGGAGGTAGTCTGAGCCATGGGCCCAGATCTACATCGAGATGCCCGCTCTCTCCAGCAGACTGTTCAATCGTGCGCGGGCCTCGGTGAGCGACTCGCGGTAATCGTCACTCTCGAGCAGGCTGCTCTGCACGTGACCGCGCTCTCCCTGCCAGCGGCCGTTCACCATGAGCCCCCACAGCGCTGGGGCGGTGTCGCTCATGACGAGGCTCTGGAGCGGGTCGAGGCAGGGCCACAGCGACGGGTGCTCTGGGTCCCAGATGGCGATGCTGGCCCTGCTGCCGGTCTCGATGACCCCGGTATTGAGCGCAGGATGCAGGCGACCCGGGACGGACCACACAGAGTTCAACAGCTTGTCGGGTTGCAAGTGGGGCAGGAGTGGCTTGCGCACTGCGTCGCGCTGAGCTCTGAGGGCGGGGGCAGGCGCCGCGCCGATGCGGAATCGCTGCCATAGATCGCCACCGTGGGTGCTGTAGCTGTGCCCCTGGCTCATGAGCCGCAACTCTTGCTGTACATTGTTCGTGTCGTTGCAGGCGCCACAGTCGCTGCCCACCGCCACCTGGAACCCGTCCGTGAGCCAGGGCTCGAGGTCCGTGGGGAACATGTACTGCGCCTGAGACCAGGGGCAGTGACCCAGCACATGACGCTCGGTGTTGAAGTAGCGTCGGCCGATGTCGCTCACGAGCTGGCTGTGCACGAGCAACCAGGCAGGGCCCGCGTCGAGGATTCCGAGCCGATGCAAGCGCACCGCAGGCTCGATGCCATGGCGGGTACGGCTGCGGGCGTACTCTTCCATGCTCTGGGCGAAGTGGGTGTGGATCGGCAGGTTGTGCTCAGTGGCGTATCGAGCAATGCGGCGCCAAAGCGGATCAGTCACCGTGTCGGTGGCGTGTGGTCCGAGGGCAGAGAAGATGCCATGGCTGGCGAAGCGCTCGCCGTTGATGGTCTCGAGAGCCGCCCAGGCCTTGCTCTCGGTGCTCTCGCCGAGGCCGCCCTTGTCCTGGAAGGTGGGGGCCACCACGCCGGTGAGGCCGACGTCGAGCATGGCCTCGGCCACCTCGTCGCCGAAGTAGTAGTGATCCCAGACTGCGCCGGTGCCCGTGCACAGTGCGTCGTAGGCACCCAGGCGGGCGAAGGCGCGGACATCACCAGGCTGCAGTGATTTCTCGAGCTGATAGAACAGCGCCTCCACCACATTGCCGGTGCGGGCGGCGAGACCGCCGATGCCGCGAAACGCTGTCATTGCCAGGTGGGTGTGGCTGTTCACCCAGGTAGGGGTGATCAGCTTGTCGCCCACATCGAGCACAGTGACGCCATCTTCACTCTGCTCGTTGAAGGCCTCAAAGGCCGAGCGAAAGAGTGGGGTGACGTCAGCGAGTCGATCACCTTCGATGCGAATTTGGGCGGGTCCCACGCTCAGTGGCAGGGCTTGCCCCCCCAAAACCACTCGATCTGAGAAAAGGATCAAAGTGTCCATGGCCTGTTCTCACGGTGAATGGGCCTGTGGACTTGAGGCGATCAGCCCCCCCGGCAGACTGCCAGCGCAGTGTCACAGGCCCCACAATCATTGACTGCCTCGCAACCATTCTGGTTGAAGCAGTCGGCATACAGCAAAAATTGTCTTTGAGCTTCGAGCGTGCCGCCCTGCTGGCACTGCCGCTGACAGGCGAAGTCGTCACACTGCAGCACGCAGTCCATCACGTCGTTGCAGGGCGTCGCGCCAGGGGGAAAGCAGGCCTGATAGGCTTCGCCACACTGATTGATCAGGCATGCCGGATCGGCGCTGCCGGCACATTGAGAAGACACGCAATCTGCGACGGCCTGATATTGGGTTTGTGCGGTGACCTCGGCGTTGTCGATGCACCCCTGGGCGCAATTGGCGTCGATCTGGCTGTCCACGGTGCAGGTGCCATAAATGCAGAGGTCGATGGACTGACATGCGCTCGATGGGGTAGGCGATGGCCCTGGGCCAGGCCCCGGATCAGCCATGTCGGCAAAGCAGGCATTGAGCTCGGCGCCACACATGGACTGCTGACACTGGGCATTGCCGTCAGGGCACAAGGCCACCACACACTCGATGACGGCGTTGAAGAGGCCCTGACCCTCGGCGTCGCCCTGAGCCACACACGCGTCGAAGCAGCCCTGGTCGTTCCCACACGGGTTGGTGCAGGTGACGATGTCCGGGCAGGCCAGCCCTACAGGGCCACCGCCTCCACCAGCGCCTCCGGTGGGGGGCAACAGCATGCCTGCGTCGGGGTTCATGGGTGGTCGAGCGTTGGCGTCCTGAGCACATACAGGCCCCGTAGCGCTGTCGATGCACAGATAGCCCGTGGGGCAGCTGCCATCAGGGCAGGGCTGGCTGCAGTAGGCAGGGCCGCCTGTGGCGATGCAGAGGTTGCTCGAGCACTGAGAGGGCCCCTCGCAGATCGAGCCCAGCGGCAGGTCTGCGGGCCCACCATCCTGGGTGGCGCAGCCGGAGAGGCTCACCATCATCACCCACGCTGCAAGGGATCCACCGCGCATCTGACCTCCTCGAGAGCGACTCGACGTCAACGCCGCCTGACGATGCCCAAACCCAGAAGCATCATCAGCGCGATCAAGGTACCTGATCCAGGGTGGCCATGGGCAGCGACACAGCTGCCGCCTCCACCATCTCCGCTCTCACCGCCATCTCCATCAGGCAACCGCGACACCCCGCCTCCGCCATCGACGTCTTCCATGGGCACGCCGCCGGCGTCAGGGGTCTCGTCGGGGATGCCCTGATCAGGATCTTCCATGGGGCGATCGTCGGAGATGTCACAGGCGTCGCCGAGGCCATCCTCGTCGATGTCTTCCTGGCCTGCGTTGGCGACGTCGGGGCAGTTGTCGAAGGTGTCGTCCACACCATCACCATCGTCGTCGAGGATCTCGGTGATGCCGCTGGTGACCCATGCGTGCGGGCTGTACCCCCCTTGCTCTGAAGCCACGAGGCCCACCTGACGCAACCAGTCACCCCAGTTGTAGACCGCAGAGTAGATGGGGAAGTCGCAGTTGCCGCCGCCGCGAGAGAGAGCGCCAAGGACGCGACCCTGGGCGTCGAGGGCGGGCCCCCCGGAGTCGCCTTCGCAGGTGCCGTCGTTGCCGATCCACTCCTTGCGGGTGACTGGGGCGCCGCCGAGCACGCAGTCCTGGCCCTCGCAGATCACCTCTCGATCCCGAATGATGCGCCGTGTGCCGGCACCGCTCCCGTCACCGACATGGCCATAGCCGACGGCGTCGAAACGCTCACCGGCTTCCACAGGGGCGTCGACTCGGGGCACGAGGGGGATGGCCTCGGTGGTGGGGATGTTCTCGGTGAGGATCAAGACGGCGATGTCGTCGCCACACAAATCACCGCCCTCGTCGGGCACGATGACGTCGCTCACCCGGTAGTAGTCCCGAGGGTTGAAGGGCAACTCAGGCTCGGTGGTGACGAGGAGCAGAGACGAGATGAAGGGCTCTTCGAATGTGGTCTCACCACAGATGACGCCGCCCTCTGGTGAGTCGGCGACGCAGTGCTGGGCGGTGATGACCATGTTGGGCGCCACCAGTGATCCGGTGCATCCGCTGATGCCGAAGCTGCGCTGGATGGCGATGCCCACGACGGCGGTGTGCTCTTCATCCCGCTCGCCGCCCTTGATGGCCTGGCTGCTGCTGGCCGTTCCGGGCAAGACGATGGGATCACCGTGTTGTGGCAAGTCGCTGCTGCACCCACCGAGCAGCGCGCCGCTGCAGATGCCCCAAATCAACGTCTGCTTCATCTGATACCTGTCGTGCGATGCTCGAATGGCATATCTGCCGTTGAGCATGTGAAAAAGGGCGCACAGGTTAGCAGAAGTGATGGGGGATTTCAGGCGATGACGATCTGTGGCCAGTGCACTTCACCAGCACTGTGGTGAAGTGCAGGGGGTGCTCAAGTCAACGTCAGCTCGGCCGTCTGCTACAGCGACAGGGGTCCGCTGTTGTCCTGGCTACCGGCCAGGCTCTTGGGCACCCACTGCTCGGTGAGCGAGACGATGTGAGCCAGGGGGGCCGGCCGCGCGAAGAAGAAGCCCTGGGCCAGCTGCACCCCCATATCTCTGAGGGCTCGGCCCTGTGCGGGCTCTTCGATGCCCTCGGCGACGATGGTCATGTCGAGGCCCTGGGCGAGGCCGATGATCGATCGCACCAGCGAATGACTCGACTCGTCGACGAGCATCGACTGTACGAAGGAGCGATCGATCTTCAACGTGTCGGCAGGCAGGCTGTGCAGATACGACAACGACGAGTATCCAGTGCCGAAGTCGTCGATGGCCACGCTGGCGCCTCGCTGCCGCAACGCCTTGAGCACCCGCCGGGCGGTCTCTGGCGAGTGCATCAACAGAGACTCGGTGATCTCAAGCTTGAGCTGGCTCGGTGTGCGATCGAGGGCGGCGAGGGTGGCGTCGATGTAGGCGAGAAAGTCCGGGGCGGCGAAGTCCTTGCCCGAGAAGTTCACGCTCACGAAGCGATCGGTGCCGAGGGCGCCGAGATCGGTGCACGCCTGCTGAAACGCCCACCGCGTCATGGGGATGATGAGCCCACACCGCTCGGCGGCGCCGATGAAGGCGCCGGGGTAGATGAGGCCCCGCTCGGGGTGCCGCCACCGAATCAAAGCCTCGTAGCCTGCGATCTGGCCATCTTGCAGATCGACGATGGGCTGGTACCACAACTCGAACTGGTCCTGGTCGAGGGCGGTCTGCAAGGCCTGCTCGAGCCGGATGGCGGACAAGGCCTGTGAGAGGGCCTCGTCGTTGATGAGGGGCCGGTCGAACTCGAGCGTGTTGCGCTGGGTGAGCCTGCGCAGGGTGTCTCTCAGGTGGCTGAGGAGCACGTTCATGCACATGCGCAAGATGGGATCGGCCCGCTCGATCCGCTGGTTGAGCTGATCGCGGGTGATGATGAGCAATGTGGTGTCGGTCATGGCCCTCGCACCGGCGGAGCGAGGCTCGTCGTCGATGATGGCCATCTCGCCGAACAGATCACCCCCGGTTCGGGTGGCGAGCTGGACTCGGGTGTTGCGCTTGCCGGCAAAGATCTCGACCTTGCCGTGCTCGACGACATACGCGCAGTCACCGACGTCGCCTTCTTCGAAGATGATTTCGCCTGCAGCGAACTTTCGCCTGAACTCCATGTTCCTCTCCCGAGCATGGACCACCTGCATCACCCCTCTCCTGATGCGGGTGTTTCAAGAGGGCACAACGGCGTACACCGTTGCGGGCTTGATGGGTGGGCACAGCAAGGGGAACACTTTACCTTTTGAGTGGGGGGGATTGCATCTCTTGGGGCGCTCCGCGGGTAAGAGAGTTTTTCGGGCACGGGCACGGACTCTCTATCAATTCGCAACCCCCCTTTTGAGGGTAGGTTTTGTGGTGTAGCGGAGGACAAGCCAAACCAGGA
>JBKAGE010000014.1:0-43550 GCA_046290225.1 Bradymonadia bacterium
CCCCGAGACCACCATCGGGAACGAGACCACCATCCGCCAGGGCGTGGAGCTTGGTGTAGACGACTGCAACACCCGCGTGTGTGGTCAGGTCACCATCGGCGCGTGTCAGGAGGTCAACGCTGATATGGATCCCGCAGCGCTGATGGACGGCGACTGCGTCAGCGGCGACGCTCCAGAGAACGCGGGCCTCGACTGCGGTGCCCTTCTCGCAGAGGGGGTCAATGTCAGCGGCACGTACTGGATTGACCCAGACGGTGATGGGGGTGTCGACCCCTTCCAGGCGTACTGCGACATGACGAACGATGGTGGTGGGTGGACCCTCATTGTGTTCAACAACACGAACAACAACGGCGCTCTGTGGAACCAGAACTGGGCGACCTACAAAGCGGGCTTCGGCAACACGGCGAACCGGGACAACGGTTGGATTGGGAACGACAATCTGCATGCTTTGACGGCGAACGGTGCCAACGACATGCAGGTGCGTATCAATGACGACATCAACACCAGCTCCACCTACGGGAGCTTCAATGTTCAGAACGAGGCGAACAACTATCGCATGACTGTGGGCAACGTCATCTCTGGCGGGAGCTATGGCAACCTGGCCTATCACAGCGGTCAAATGTTCAGCACCCACGACCGTGACAACGACAGCTACAGCGGCCACTGTGGCGGTCTGTACTCCAACGGCTGGTGGTTCCAGAGTTGCTGGACCATCAACCCCATCTACGGTGAGGGCCGCCCTTACTGGGGCAGCTACTACAACTCCATCACCCTCTGGCTTCGCTGAGAGGCCTTCTGAGGCAGGCTACTTGCCACACACCTTCTTCAGGTCAATGACCACCACCTCGTCTGCCCCGCCGTAAGATCCCTCGAAGCCCCAACCCATCTCTACGTGCAGGAAGATGAGATCCTCCCGAGGGATCAGGTGATCGGTGAGCATCAGGCCCGTGGAGCCCTCGACGTCTTTCTCGAAGACCACCTTGGACTTGCCGTTGGCGCACTTGAGGGTGACCGTGTGGTGGTTGGTCTCCCATTCACCTGCCATCTCTTCACTGTGATGGCCCACCACCTTGGATGTCTCTTCGAGGGTGTAATCGCGCTCTTCCACGAGGGGGATCTCACTCCAGGACAGAAAGCCCCCGGCTTTCAGCTGCCTGGCCATGCCCTTGCGCATCTTGCGGGGGATCTCGAACTCCGTGGGGGTCATCTGTTCGTCGGAGTCGAGCAGCCGAACGCCTTTGCCCTGGGGCCAGTTGAAGAACGCCAGCTCGAAGTGCTGGCCCACCTGGGTACCTCCCTGGCCCACGATGCACGCCGCTGCCTGATGGATCGGCGAGTAGGCGATACAACCCGTCTGCATCTCAGCGGAGATCTTCACACGCTTGGGCAGCTTCGCGGCCTTGGCGGTCATGGCTTCAGGGCGGATGGGTTTGGCCTCTGCAGAGGGGGTGCACCGACGCACGTAGCTGGCGATGAATCTGCCCTGCAGCTTCTCTTTGGCTTGGACTGCGGCCTTTTGATCGTCGAACTGACCGGCGATGACCGAGAGCAGCCCCCACCGCAGATCGGTGAACTGTCGTGTGTCGTATACCGCGGCGTCGGAGAATCCGATCTTACGGGCCTGCTCGGCGACGCCCTGGGCCTTCTCGAGCGACCGGTAGGGCATGCTGCCCGAGATGGTGCACCAGCGCGTCTTGGGGGGCTCTGGTGCGGGCTGTGAGGTGGGCGCCTCTGCGGTCGGGGTGGCCTCGGGTGGTGTGGGGGGCTCGGCGTGCGCAGAGACGCTGCCCAGAAGCCCGAGGCACATCAGAGGGGTACAACTGCGCATGCAGACGCTATCCTTTCCTTACACGGCGTCGAACTCTGTGGAGTCACCATGGCTGACGCACCCATCAAACAACCACCACGACCGCCTGTGGTCCAGCGCCATCGGCCGCGGCCTGTGCCCCACGTGGTCTCGGCCACGCCCACCGAGCAACGCCCCAGCGCGCTGAAACAATTCGGCATCAAGGCGTTTCGGCGTCTGCGATGGCCCACAGCGGTGTATCTGCTCTGGTCGCTGTCGTTCGGCTGGAGCATCAACGCGCTCCTGGGCTTTACGGTGATCTACGTGGCGCTGTTCATCGCCTTGCCCGACATCCTCGATCTTTGAGTAAGAGCAGATCTCAAACGCAGTCCAAGAGCTCAGGCCTCTCTTGAGCAAGCCGCCGACATTTTTCACTGACGATGCGAATGGTAAAGGGTGATTCAGGTCGCCGCTTGAGCAGTAATACCATGTACTGAACGACGCTGGCGTACGGGTACCGACACAACACTCTTTGAGTGCTCAGCGCCTCTTCGGAGGTTGCTGCTGTCGCCCATCTTTCGAAGAACGATTGGCAGGCCACCCACGCATCTGATCGACCTTCTACAAGAAGGTCACGGTTGAGGCCGAGGAGTTCGATGGAGGTCTCGCCTTTGGGGGTGTCCCCTACAAATATGCCAGTTGCAGGTGAGAAGGTGAGGTGATCGAGAGGCTCGTCAACGGTTGGGTCGATGAGCAGCGGTTGATCCTCATCGTCGAGGGGAAACGAATCTCGTTTCTGGTTGCTGTTGCAGAAGCTGCACGCCCACAGATAGTTCGACCACTCGAAGGCGAGGTGAGGGTAGTCGGCTTTGGGCCTGAAGTGCTCGATGTCCGTACCGGCGCTGTCTTGACAGTACATGCACCGTCCGAGCCCTGGTGCCATCGACGTGCACAACGTCGCTCGGACATCATCGAAGGCCTTGGCTTTGAGGTATCCGCCTGCCCACAGGCGCTCGACCTCGGCGCGTTGGGCTTCGGCATCTCCCGCTGAGATGACACGCGCTGTCCGCTTCTGCAGACGGCGAAGGGTCTCAGGTTTCAAGGGCTGGCGGTGGATGCGGATCACTGAGAGTTGACGGCCTTGAGTGTGCGCTCGACGTCGTCGGACATCGACGAAGGCAGCTGTGAGAGCAACTCCCCGTGGCGACGGATGTCTGCCTCGGTCTCTTTGCCTCGCATCATGCGCGCTTCGATCTCCGCGAGCTCGCGTCGAAGCTGCTCAGAGTGCTCCGAGCGGGTGGTGTCGAGACCGAATAGCTCGCTCGTGGCTGCTTGATCCATCGTGCCGTTCACGATCCGGTTGAACTGTTCGCCCTCGACACGTTCGATGGTGCGATCTTCGTCAGGCGAAGGCAGTCGGATCAGGCCGCCGGGATCGGCGGCGTGGCAGATGAGTGGGCTGTGGGTCGTGACGATGAACTGGATATTGGGGAAGTGCTCTTTGAGCCAAAAGCCGAGCTTTTTTTGCCATGATGGATGTAGGTAGGTTGAGGCTTCATCAATCAAAACTGTTCCGCAGTTGTCTACGTACACACTCACATTTGAACCTGGTTCAGCGTATCTAATTTTTATGCCAATATCAGTTTTTACCTGTCCATCAAGAATATAGAAGCCTTCCTTGGCGCCCATCGGAACATGGATAACTAGCATTCGTATAATATCTAGTACTAAAGCACATACTGATCTATACCCATCGCTCATGCTGTCTATGTTGATCAGTGTGTCATTCTTAATAAACCACAGCCCTTCGTAGTCTACCTTTGAAATTTGAAACCCGTCTGGAAACAAGCCATCATTGAGTAGATCAATTACTGCACCTTCTAGGTGCTTTTCTATAGGTAGGTTTTGGCTAATTCTTTCATAATTGATTTTTTTTAGCCATACCGTTGGATCCAATATAGGCTCACCATCTCTCAGAATAGATATCGACCTGTCTATCTGGGGGGACGAGTTTCTGTACTGGGAAAGTTCACTTTCCTGATTGGATACCATACGGGAAGCACCATAGGATGCTAGGAACATATGGTCAATTCTCGTGTCAATCCCAATGGTTAGTTTAGGCGGGGCTGTGTTGGTGGTTGTGAATGATTTTTCAACTACATCTTCCATTCTATGAAGAAGGTATGTGGCTGTGACTACGGCCTCATCCGATCCTTGTGTTGTCCAAGATGTTAGATGAGGTGAAATAAAAGAGCGTATGTGCCCAGTATATGTGTTGAAGGTGATTGCTCGAAGAAGCGTGCTCTTCCCTGTCCCGTTTCGCCCGGCCACCACCGTCCAACCCGCGTAGGGGTGTCGCGCGCCCTCTGGTCGGCGAAACGAGACTGTGTGCTCACCCTTGAAGCACTTCACATCTTTGAGCGTGATCGAGTCGATGTACATGCTTGAAGCTTATCACTGGCCATCTGAGCGCGACGAAAAAAACTGAGCCGTCGACGACCGCGATCACCCGGGGTTATCTTCACCGCCGCATAGACGAGCCCAAATGCCCAGCGCGTGGAGACCATGAGCATGTCCGACTTCAAGTTCACCCCCTTGCTGCCCCTCGGCGACGACACCACCGAGTACCGCAAGATCACCAGCGATCATGTGAGCACCTTCGAGGCTCAGGGGCGCACCTTCCTCAAGGTGGAGCCCGAGGCCCTCACTCTGCTCACCCGCGAGGCCATGGGCGACATCGCGCACCTGCTGCGGTCCAGCCATCTGCAGCAGCTGGCGAAGATCCTCGAAGATCCTGAGGCCAGCGACAACGACCGCTTCGTGGCCCGTGAGCTGTTGCAGAACGCCATCATCGCCTCGGCTCGGGTGCTGCCCAGCTGCCAGGACACGGGTACCGCCATTGTGATGGGCAAGAAGGGGCAGCAGGTCTTCACCGGCTTCAACGACGAAGAGGCCATCGCTCGGGGCGTCTTCGACACGTACACCACCACCAACCTGCGGTACTCGCAGATGGCCCCCCTGACCACTTACAAAGAGCAGAACACCCGGAACAATCTGCCAGCGCAGATCGAGCTCTATGCCACCGAGGGCGACGCCTACAAGTTCCTGTTTATGGCCAAGGGCGGGGGCTCCGCGAACAAGACCTACCTGTTCCAGGAGACCAAGGCCCTGCTCAACCCCAAGAGCATGATGGCGTTCCTTGAGAAGCAGGTGGCCAAGCTGGGCACCGCGGCGTGCCCGCCCTACCACCTCGCCGTGGTCATCGGCGGCACCTCGGCGGAGTTCAACCTGAAGGCGGCCAAGTACGCCTCGGCCCGCTACCTCGACGCCCTGCCTCTTGAGGGCAGCGCTCTGGGCCACGGGTTCCGTGATGTGCAGCTCGAGGCCGAGATCCACGCCATGACCCAGCGTTTGGGCATCGGCGCCCAGTTCGGCGGCAAGTACTTCTGCCACGACGTGCGGGTGATCCGGCTGCCCCGTCACGGGGCGAGCTGCCCCGTGGGCATCGCCGTGAGCTGCTCTGCCGATCGTCAGGCCAAGGCCAAGATCACCGCCGAGGGCATCTTCTTGGAGAAGCTCGAGACCGATCCGGCGAAGTACCTGCCCGAGGTCACTGCCGATCAGCTCAGCGGCACCGTGGTGGACATCGATCTGTCGATGCCCATGAGCGAGATCCGGGCGATCTTGTCGAAGTACCCGATCCGCACGCGGGTGAACCTCACCGGCACCGTGGTGGTGGCCCGGGACATCGCCCACGCCAAGCTCAAGGAGCGCCTCGACGCCGGCGACGGCCTGCCCCAGTACCTCAAGGATCACCCCGTGTACTACGCGGGGCCGGCGAAGACCCCTGAGGGGTACGCCTCGGGCAGCTTCGGCCCCACCACCGCCGCTCGGATGGACCCCTACGTTGATCTGTTCCAGGCCAACGGGGGCAGCATGGTGATGCTGGCCAAGGGCAACCGCTCGAAGCAGGTGACCACGGCCTGCAAGACCCACGGGGGCTTCTACCTCGGCAGCATCGGCGGCCCCGCCGCGCGTCTGGCGAAGGACTGCATCAAGAAGGTGGAGGTGCTTGAGTACCCCGAGCTGGGGATGGAGGCGGTCTGGCGCATCGAGGTGGAAGACTTCCCCGCCTTCATCGTGGTCGACGACAAGGGCAACGACTTCTTCGCGGAGATCGCCAACAAGCGCGCCGCTGCCGACGCTCTGCCCGTGGTGAGCTGAGGCGCTTGACCTACCGGGTGCGTCGCAGCGTCACCACGCACCCGGAATACGCGATGTCTTCCCAGACGAGGCCGCGGCCACGGAAGCTTTCCGGGTAGGCCAACAACACAGGCACCGTCTTGAGATCGGAGCGCATCCAGCTCAAGCCTTCGATCTTCAGGCCCTTTGCGGACCGCCAGAGGTTGTCGAACTGCGACACGGTCCAGCGGTTCATGGGCTGCAACTCGTCCAACTTCGAGCCGAGATCGTCGATCCCGACCTCTTTGAGCTTCTTCAGGGTGAAGGGCTCCGAGAAGATGTGCTGCAGGAAGGGTACAGGGATCGTGCGGTACGCGTGCATGCCCCACGGGCTGGCGTACAGCGGTCCGAAGCTGAGGTAGATCACGCCCCCGGGCTTCACCACCCGGGCCAGCTCTTCGAGAGAGGCCCGCGGATCGTCGACGTGCTCGAAGGCATTGTAGCTGAACGCCGCGTCCATCGAGGCGGTCTCGAGGGGGAGCCCGTCTTCCAGGCAGCCCTCGGTGAAGGGGAGATCTTTGGCCCGGGCGTGACGCCAGTCGTTCATGTCCGAGAGGTGCACGTCGTGGCCGTACATGCGCAGCGCGGCGCCGACGCTCCCGTCGCCGCAGCACGCCTCGAGGACCTTCTTCGTGGGCTCTGCGAGGCCTGGCAGGTCGATCAGCTGCTCCACACGGGTCACCGCGCGGTGCCACGTGTCCCGGGCGCCATAGCCATAGTCGAGGTGCAGGAGCTCTGACCCCTGGCGGGTGAGCTGCTCGAAGTCGGCCTCGGCCCGGGAGGTGTCGGGGGTGCCGCCAGCCCTCAGCACAGGCTCCACCTTCGACTTCCAGTATCGCTCCGAGGTCCAGCGGCGCGTGCTCTGGGTGGTGTGATAGATCTTCTTGAGAGTTTGCTTCATTCCCAACCTTGCTCAGCCCTTGCTCGGCCCTTCGTCAGCTCTTGCGTAGCATCTGCAGGTGTCACAGTCACGACCGAACGTCGATCAGCAATGTGCGATGGCGTACATGGCGTGGCACGGTCCTTGGTAGGACCATCAGCCAGGAGATGCAGATGGGAAGAAACATGCCGCTTTGCCCCCCTGGAGCGTGTCGTGGGCACCACACTGTGATGTGGTGGCTCACCCTCGCGCTGATCACACTGCCTGCCCTTGTCTTTGCCCAAACCAAACCATCGGCTCAGGCCCCAAAGGTGCGCCAGCGCCTCGCTGTGCTTGAGCTCACCGACACCACCGGTCAGCAGAGCGCCGCTGCGGTCTGGCTGGGCGAAACAATCCGCACCCGGGCCGCTCGCCGCATGGGCGACCACTGGCTGCTCATCACCCGGGAGAACATCCTCGCCATGCTGCCCCCAGGCGTGGATCTCGCGAGCTGCGAGGGGGACTGCGAGGTCGAGACGGGCCGCAACATCGGCGCCCACGCCCTGCTCACCGGCACACTGAGCTCGGTGGAGGGCCGATGGCGCATCAACCTGCACCTGTACGACACCGACTCTGGCGCGTTGCTGAAGTCCCACCTGGTGAGGGCCGATGGCCTCGGGGCGCTGGAGCGGCCTCTACAGAGCGCCGTCGACGATTTGCTCGATGCCCTGCCCAATGTGCTCAGCTCTGCCGAAGCGGGCATCATGCAGGCGGCGCCGACGATGCGCGCCGTGGGCGAGATTCGGCGCAAGCGCATGGAGGCCAGGCCCTTCGTGGCCCCCAGCTACAACCGCGAGGCAGGCAAAGAGGGCCTGCACGTCATCGTCGACCGTTTCAAGCCCGCTCAGATCTTCGTCGATGGTCGCAGCCTGGGCAGTGCTCCGCTGTGGTTGCCGCCGAGCCCCAACGGACAGTGGACGTTCCAGGTGCGGGCGAGCGGCCATCACCCGCTCGAGGTCGAGGTGGTGTCGCCCAACCGGCTCAAGGCAGCCTGGGAGGTGAAGGTGCCGCTGGCCCCCGCCTGGGACAAGGTGCGGATCCACAGCACGCTGCCTGGAGCCATCGTGCTCATCGACGGCCAGCACGCAGGGCGGACACCCCACACAACACGGGCCTTGTCGCCAGGGGCCTACCGCATCAAGGTCACTCACCCATGTGCCGAGAACGCCTTCGAGCGGGAGATCATGGTCAGAGGCACCGAGTCGTTCCTCGACGTGAGGGCTGATCTTCAGTCCCATTGTGGGGCCCTTGCCGTGCAGAGCGAGCCCAGCGGCGCCACGATCTACGCGCCCTTTCAAGACACGCTCGACCTCACCACGAACCGGCAGGATCGTTACAGCTACCGTGCTCGATATCGAGATCAAGACCGCTTCAAGACGCCTCATCGATTCGATCAGCTGCCCCCCGGTCGCTTTGTCATCCGTGTCGCCCTCGAGGGCTACCGCAGTCAGGAGATCGAGGTGGAGATCAAGCCTGGAGAGACGGCCCAGGTGGGCTTGCCCATGACCCCGCTCTTCGGCGAGGCGGAGATCACCGCCGAGGATTTTCTGCATCGCCCCTGCACGGGCTATGTGGAGGTGGACGGCCGCGAGGTCGGCCGCGCGCCCTGGCGTGGCAGGCTACAGGCGGGGCGCCACGACATCACCGTGGGCTGTGGCGTGGCTCAAGAGGCCGAGGGGGAGATTCGGGTGATGGAGGACGAGCTCTCCACCCGGGCGTTCACCGCTGAGGACCGGGCCCTCGATCTCACTTACAGAACCAACCCTCACCTCGGCGCTCACTACTTTGGCTTCGGAGGCTGGTTCGATGATCGCCGCCCCTGGCGTTTGCGTCAGGGGGCCTTCTTCGACTTCGGCTTCCAGGGGTTCGGCGCCAAAGACGATCCGTGGGGTATCCCTGGTTGGAGCGTGGGGTACTCGTACCTGATGTCGGTGCCGCTGGGCACACCACGTCTTGAGCTGGTGACGGGCACCCGCCTGGCCATTGGCGGGGTGTCGTGCTCCGCAGACGCTCAAGAGGCGAACCTGTGCCGAGAGCGTGGAGGCGACACCCGCGATACATTGGGCTTGTTCTCGCTGCGCGGAGGTGGCCGGGTGAACTTGGGCAGCGGCTTTGCGGAAGGTGGGATGCAGGTGCAGTTGCCCTTCGGGGCATCTGATTTCGAACTTGAGCCCATCGTCCAGCCTTACATCTCAGTAGGACTGTCGTTCTGAGGGGCTCCCCTACACTCACTCGATGGGGGGGATCAGGATCGTCTCGCCCAGCTTCAACACGCGGTCACCCTCGTTGCGGGTGTTGGCGTCTTTGATGGCGGGCCAGTAGCCCCCGCTGCCGTAGTAGCGCTTCGAGATCTTGATGAGGGTGTCGCCTTTGGCCACCACGTGCAGTCGTGGGGCCAGCTCGACTGCTCGGGCATCTACAGCGATCACGCCGGGCACTCGGCCCACGGCGGCTACCACCTGGTCGATGGTCTTGCGGCTGTCGGCCTCGCCTTCGAGGAAGACCACGCCACCGGCGATGCGCGGTTGCACGTCTACGAGGGCGAGCGGGGGCATGTCGGCTCGGGCCATGATCACCGCTTGAATCAGCGGGTCGATGTCGGGCCCTTCGGCCTCGGGCTCTGCCGGGGGCAGGGTCATCCCCGGTCCTGTGGCAGTGAGCCGTGGCGCTTGCGGTGGCGGGACCGCCCAGTCGTAGAGCACCGCCGCGGCCACGCCGCCGCCGAGGGTGACGAGGCCCAGCATGGACAAGTGCAGGGTGAAGCGACCCAGGGGGGCGAAGAGTCGCTTGATCAGAGAAGGTCGGCGGGACTTCGACGTCGAATCACTGATGGAAGCCATATGACACCTCACAATACATGGGCCTGCCATGGCATCACATGTGTGCAATGTCCGCGGGCAGCCGGTAACCTTGAAGAAAAGCGTTTCGTATCTAGTAGACCAGAAAGGCACCCCTCGAGTCACATCGTCATCTGGGTACAGTGTGTTTCTCCCTGTAGATGTGACCTTTTGGGTGCCGTTAATGTCTACGTAAGGACTGGATTGATTGTTGCGAGTGTTGCCCACGAACCCATGATGTGATTCCCCCGCGGTGATTGGAGGTAAAAATTACATCTCCACCTACACAGAAGACCCGACGCTTCAAGAAGCGTTGGATCTGGCTCTTCGTCGTGGGCCTCATCGGGGGTTTAACCGTCAGCGAGTTGAGGGGCGGCCGCATCCAGGCCACGGTCATGAGCTTGTCCGTGAAAGACGCGCGCTTCGATCTGGCCCAGGGGCCCGCATTTGGCGTGCGCTACCCCTCTGGTGGGCCTTTCGACACCCGCATGGGGTACACCGAGATCCCCGGGCTCCGTAGCCGCCTCGAGTCCCGTGGGGGTGTGGTCACCGCCATGGCGCGGTGGTCGGATCGACTCAAAGATCTCGTCGATTTGGGTTTGTCGCCCCCCTACACCGAGAAATCCCTCGCGGGTCTGCAGATCAAGGGCCGCCGCGGAGAGCTGCTCTACGACGCGGTCGATCCATATGACAGCGCCTTCACCACGCTCTCCGACGTGCCGCCGGTGGTGGGTGAGGCCCTGATGTTCTTCGAAAACCGCGAGCTGCTCGACGACCGCAGCCCGTATCAGAACCCCGCCTTCGAGCTGAAGCGCACCGCCTTCGCGGTGACGCAGGTCATCAAGAGCGCGGTGAAGCCCGGCACAAAGGTGCCTGGGGGCAGCACCCTGGCCACTCAGATGGAGAAGTTCCGCCACGCCGACGGCGGCCGGACTCGGAGCGCGGGTGACAAGCTCAAGCAGATGCTCTCGGCGTCGCTTCGAGCATATGCCGAGGGGGTGGACACCACCGAGCACAGGCAGCAGGTGCTCGTCGATTATTTGAACACCTTCCCTCTGGGGGCGGTGCCGGGCTTTGGTGAGGTCAATGGCCTCGGCCCTGGCTTGTGGGCGTGGTTCGGCCTCGATTTGCAAGAGATCGGGCCGCTGCTGGAGCGGGCCCGAGAGGTCTCGGCAGATGATCCCATGCTCTCCGCCCGCGCAGAGGCCCTGGCCCACACGGTGGCGCTGTTGGTGTCGACCCGGCGCCCCAATGCCTTCCTCGCTGGGGATCGAGAGGCGATCCATCAGCGACTGGCCTTCGAGCTGGAGCAGATGGCCAAAGCCGGCCTCGTGTCGTGGCCCCTCGCCGAGGCGGCGAAGCGGGTGCGGCTGCGGCCAGTGGTGGAGCGTACGCCGAGGCCGCCTGTGAAGGCTGATCGCAAAGGGGCGGAGGCCGTGCGCCGGGTCTTGCGGGGCTATCTCGACAAGGCCGACTACGATCTCGATCGCCTCGACCTCTCGGTGAGCACCACCCTCGATGTACCGGTTCAGCAAGCGGTGACGCAGTTTCTCCATCGCCTGCGGACCCCCGACGGTACGAAGGAGATCGGCCTGCGTCGGTTCCCCGGTGGGGCTGATCCCGGGCAGGTGCACTGGAGCCTGACGTTGTACGAGCGCCGCGGCGGGGTGAACCGGCTGCGGGTGCAGGCGGAGACCTCTCCCGGGCAGTTCAGCTACAACGACAGCATGAAGCTGGAGCTGGGCTCGACGGCGAAGCTCCGCACGCTGGTGAGCTGGTTGTCGCTGATGGCTGAAGCCCGCTCGCGGTTCGAAAAGCGTGGGGTGCCCAAGCGCACCGAGCTCGATCCCCGCGATGCTCTGGGTCGTTGGGTCGCTCGGTGGATGCGCCACTGCGACGACGCCTGCACTGAAACAGATCTGATGGACGCTGCGCTGGAGCGCACGTTCTCGGCGAACCCCGACAAGTGGTTCTTCACCGGGGGCGGGCGCCACAAGTTCCACAACTTCAAGAGCAGCGACGATGGCCGCGAGTACACGGTGCGCAAAGCCTTCGCCCGCTCGGTGAACCTGCCCTTCGTGCGCATGATGGAAGAGGTGGTGCATCACCTGACCTACGCCGATGGCGGGGCCCGGGTACTCCTCGAAGATCAGAACCACCCGGGCCGCCGGCCTTTGCTCGACGTCTTCGTGCAGCAAGAGGGGGCGGTCTTCGTGCGGCGCTTCTGGCGCCGGCACCAGGGCAAGCCCACCGACGAGATCCTCGGGGAGATGGCGAGCCGGAGCGGTGGCACGGCTGCGGCCCTGGCGGTGATCTTTCGCACGGTACGGCCCGAGGCGCCCCTGGCGGATTTCGAGGCCTACGCCCAGGCTCACATGAAGCCTCGTCTCTGGGATCGCCTCGACGCCGAAGCGCGACAGGCGATCTACGACAAGCACGCCCGTGATGCCTTCGATCTTCAAGATCGGGGCTACATCGCCAGCGTGCATCCGCTGGAGCTGTGGGCGGCGCAGTGGCGTGAGGCTCACCCTGAGGGCGAGCTCTCGGCCCTGCTTGCCGAGAGCGGCGCCGCGGTGGCGGAGTCCTATCGCTGGCTCTATGGCCCCACGCAGGGTCGTGCGCAGAAGAACCGCATCAAGCAGGTGCTGGAGCAGCGGGCCTTCGAGCGACTACACCGCCGTTGGGTGAAGCTGGGTTTCCCCTTCGACAGCCTCGTGCCCTCGTACGCCACGGCTCTGGGCAGCTCTGGCGATCGTCCGGAGTCGCTGGCTACCCTGGCGGGCATTTTGAGCGCCGAGGGGGTGCGGCACCCCATGAGCCGGGTGAACCGCATGCACTTCGCCGCCGACACGCCCTACGACATGGTGGTGGATTTTCCGGGTCGAGCGGGCCAGCGGGTGCTGTCGCCCGACGTGGCCCGAGCAGCCCTCGAGGCCATGGAGGGGGTGGTGCGCAGGGGTACGGGCAAGGCCTTGAAAGGGGCTTTTGGTGGCGGCGCGTTGAAGCTGCGGGCCAAGACCGGCACCGGCGACAACCGCAACCGCCGAACCGACAAGCGGGGCCGCGTGTTGTCGGAGACAGTACACAGCCGTACGGCCACAGTGGTATTCACCCTGGGCGATCGGTGGTTCGGCACGATGACCGCGGTGGTCACCGGGAGCCACGCCGGCGCCCATGAATACACCAGCGGGCTGGTGGCCCAGGCGTTGTCCCGGATGGCGCCGACGCTGCTGCCTGCGCTGCGGTCGGAGCAAAAGCCCCCGAAGGTCTCCGAGGGGCTGGCGCCCTGAGCGCTCACCCTGCCGAGGCCCATGGAACATCTCTACCTGCCCGGGGGGGCTCAGTGCCCCTGGAACACAGCTGATCTGACCCCACTCTCCGGCCACCTCGAGCGGCGCCCGGAGGACTTCATCGTCGACGAGATCCCTGCGTATCTGCCCTCTGGAGAGGGATCCCACTGGTACGTGAAGTTGAGGAAACGCGATCTCACCAGCGAGCGGGCCCGGGACATCCTCGCTCGGGCCTCGGGGGTGAAGTCCCGAGACGTGGGCATGGCGGGTCGCAAAGATCGCCACGGCATCACCACACAATGGATGTCGCTGCCGAAAGAGCCGGTGGATCCAGAGGATGATCGACTCGAGATCGTCGAGGTGAGTCGTCACCGCAACAAGCTGAAGACGGGCCATGTGAAGGGGAACACCTTCCGCATTCGGCTCAGAGGCGGGGCTGAGGATGTGGAGGCGCGCCTGCCAGCTCTGCTGGCGCGGGTGAAGATGGGCGTGCCGAATTACTTCGGCGCCCAGCGCTTTGGTCGGGAGCCGCCCCAGAGCATGGCCGACCTGACGCCGCCGTTGATGTCGCCCCGCTTCAAGGGGCGCCGCAACCCGACGCGGGAGGTGCGTTTCGTGGCCTCGGTGGTGCAGTCGGTGGTCTTCAACCGCTGGCTGGGGGATCGCATGGTGGACGGGCTGCTTCACACGGTGCTCGCCGGTGATGTGTGTCAGAAGCGCGCCACGGGTGGGGTGTTCCAGAGCGAAGACGCGGCGGTGGATCAAGGCCGCATGGACGCCGGCGAGCTCGACATCATGGGGCCAATGATCGGGCCCAAGACCTTCCGCGCAGCCGGCGAAGCGCTGGCCCGAGAGGGGCGCGCAGCAGAGGCTGTGGGCATGACCGACGAGATCCTCGCGGCGTTGAAGCCTCTGGCCCCAGGCACTCGCCGGGTGGCCTGCCTGCGCCCCGAGGGACTCTCGGCCTCGGTGGAGGGGGCCGATCTCTGGCTCTCGTTCACGTTGCCCTCGGGGGCGTATGCCACAACCATTCTCGGCGCGCTGACACATCAGTCAGGGGATCTGCGAGTCGATGTGCGGCCCTCGGAAGAAGGCCCGCGCGAGGGTGACTTTGTCAGGCCTTCAAAAGACGACTGATTGATCTGAACTGCCAGTTCGTCGTAGTCCTGTTCGGTCATATATCTTTTATGCTCAGGGAAGAGAGCGGTAAGAGAAGACCCCACTCGACGGAGACTTTGAGATGAGCAATTTCAACCTGTTGAAGAAGATCCCTCTGGCCATGATGATCTCGGCAGCGGCCCTCGTGGGCTGTGACGACGAGGCGGCCACCGCCGAGGGCGAAGCTGACTCCGGCGCTGGGGGCGCTGGCGCCGCCACCGGTGAAGGTGGTGGCGGTGGTGCCGTCGGAGGCGCTGGCGGAGGCGTCGCGGGTGCCGGCGGCATGGTCGCAGGTGGTGCTGGCGGTGAGGCCGGCGGCGCCGGCGGTGAAGCGGGCATGGGCGGCGAAGGCGGCATGGGCGGTGATCCCGGTGGCGCCGGCGGCATGGGTGGCGAAGGCGGCATGGGCGGTGATCCCGGTGGTGCCGGTGGCATGGGTGGTGATCCCGGTGGTGCTGGCGGCATGGGCGGCGAAGGCGGCATGGGCGGTGGCGTCGAGCCCGGCGCGCTCCCCAGCGGCCGCATCAACAGCCTGGCCATCGCCGATGGCTTCGACATGAACTGCCGCGATCTCAATGGCGACGGCAGCCCCAACAACTCCTTCGCCCTCGGGGCGCTGCTGGCCAACGGCTCCCTCGCCGACGCCATCAACAACGAAGAGTTCAACCTGGTGATCTCCGCCCTGGGTCTCGAGTCCGTCGCGGGTATGAACACCTTCGACGTGGCCCTCATGACCGCGGAGCCCTCCCTCGAGGCCTTCGACACCTACATCGTTGATCCCGACGCCCTCAACGAAAACGGCGAGCCTCGGGTGCTGCTCCGCGACGCCACTGTGAACGACGGTGACTTCACCGCCGGCCCCGGCGACTTCACCTTCGACCTCCCCCTCGGCGGTGCGCCGGTGCAGGTCACCCTCGGTGACACGCTGCTCAGCGGCACCATGTCCCTCCCCGACGGGGGCCTGCAGCTGCAGGGTGGTTACATCTCCGGCCTGCTCAGCCAGGCCGCCTTCGACGCCATCATCGCCGTCGTCGACGAGGAGTTCCGCGATCTCGCCGCCGGCCTGCTGCAGCCCGACGTCGACACCAACAACGACGGCACCGCCGACGCCTACAGCATGTGCTTGAGCTTCACCACGGCTCCGGCCACTCTGCAGGGGTACCCCGTCCAAGGTGAGTAAGGCCTGATGCATCCCACCCCCTCGCGCCCCCAGCCTCTGAGCGCTCTGCGGCGCGCCCTCTCCTTCCTGCCCTTTGTTGCGTTGTGTGTGGCCTGCAAGGCCGCACCGCCGGCCCCTGATGGCCCGACCACTCAGAAAGCCCAACAGGTCACTGTCGTTGCCGACGAGCAGCCCCTCGAGTACCTCGAGGTGATCACTGGGAACGCGCCAGAGAGCGAGGCGCTGCCCCTGGTGGTGGCGATCCATGGTCTGGGCGACGCCCCGGACAGGTTTCAGGGGCTGTTCAAGTTCTTCAACGTGCCTGCACGGATCATCATCCCCAAAGCGCCCACTGCACATGGGCCTGGCTTCAGCTGGTTCCCTGTGGGGGCCCTCAAGGGGGACGACGTACCCAAAGAGACCACCGACGGCATTTTGAAGTCCGCGATCCGCATCACGCGGCTCATGGATCAGGTGGCCCGTGAAAAAGCCACCCTCGGCAAGCCCATTGTCACCGGGTTCTCACAGGGGGGCATTCTGAGCTTCGCCATCGCTCTCCATCACCCCGAGAGCATCTCCATGGCGCTGCCCATCTCTGGTGCATTGCCCAAATCGCTCTGGGTGAAGGGGGACACCAAGATGCCCCCTATCAAGGCGTTCCACGGCGGCACTGATCAGCGGGTGCCCGTGGCTGCAGCGCGGGCGATGGTGAAGCAGCTCGCCGAAGATGGTGCGACCGCCGAGATTCAGCTGTTTCGCGTGGGGCATCGCATGAACGCTGCCATGCGGGGCGCCTGGGCTGAGGCTCTTGCGGCCCAGCTGGACGTGCTCAACCCGCCGTCGTTCAAGCCATTGCTCAAGCAGGCGCCTGCGCCGAAGTGAGCGGACGGTGGTGCCAAAGGCACGGCCGTCCGCTCACTTCTGCACCTTGAGCGCCCCGGGCAGTGCTCCGTAGCGCAGCAACCCCACCAGCGCCAGGGCCTTTCGACGCCTGAGCGCGTCACTCTCCGCCATACCCAGCGTGATCATGAGCCGTCCGCCGGGGATGGGCTCCCGTACAGTGGGGGCGCTGTTGACCTCTCCGTCGATCACGATGGCGACGCGCTTACCCACCTGAGCACGGGTGAGGGCCTCGAATGTACGCGCACCTTCTGGGGTGAGGGTGAGGTTCACGTGGGGCATACCCATGCTGTCTCTGTCGGTGTAGCGGGTGTCGCAGCGGCTCAGCTGTGATTCACCGAGGGCCATGGGCCCGAGGGGCACAGCCTGGAACCTCGGGTATCCGGTGCCACCCCCGTCTTCGATGGCCCATGTGCGCCCCTCGGTGAGGGGGTGGCTCTTCAGGAAACCTTCCAGGGCTGCGCGATCAGCCGAGATCAGCGTGCGCTGGTCGTTGATGCTGCCGAGCTTGATCTCGGGTGGCAGGTTGGGGCGCCACTGCTCGATGAGAGGCTGCACTTCGGCGTCGGTGATGGGGTGCAGGCCCAGGTGGCCCGGCTGCAACAACCCTTCGAGATGGGCGAGTCCGCCTTCCAGCGCCCCCTTCACATGCATCAGGCCATCTTTGACCTCTATGCGCTCTACCCGACCCCCAGCGCCGGTGATGCGGGCTTCGAGGACAGGGGCTGCCCTCTCGAGATCGGGGCCCGAGAGGGTCACATGAAACGGTTGGGCGTCAAATGCTGCCATCATGCCTTTCAGTGCCACCGAGGGTTTGGTGGTCGGGCAATCTTGCGCTGTGGCGGGGGTGCCGGGCAACAACATGGCCACCAGAGTGACCAGGGTTGTGGACAGGGTGCGGAGTCTGAGGGTGGTCATGGGGCCTCCGAGGGGTCGAGGCCCGCAGTGTGTCAGGCCTCGGGGCCGACCCACAAGCGTCGGAGCAGGCTGTCGATGCTCTCGCGGCGTTCCGGCACATTCGAAGGGCGCTCGCTCTGGGTCTTGGGCTGAGACGTCTCGGTCTTGACCCAGACCTGCTCGGCGATCTGTGTGCTTTGCTTTTGTCGGGCCTGACGGCGCTGTTTCTGCTGGAGCAGCGCTTCGACGAGCTGCATGTGATGTGCCTCGCTGGTCTGCTTGGGCACGGGCTTCATCAGCCACTCGACGCCTGACTGGCTGACGACGCCGTCACCGGGGCCTGCAAAGGCGCTGGAGGTGAAGGCGGTGAGCAGGGTGATGATGATGTGGCAACGCATGACGACCTCCGCGTGGTGCATCCACGACGGGTTGGGTTCGGCGTATCCATGAAGCATCGCCCGTGCCAGATCTCAAGTTGTTGATTTTATTGGGTAGGCAGGTGGTGGCGGTGGTGGCTGATCGATCAGCCGGTCTGACCAGAGGCGAAGCCAGGTCTGCCAAGCGTTCGATCAGCGGCGAGTGCACACCATCAGCAGCGTCAGACCCAGAGGAGGCACGATGCGGCGCTCAACTTGGGCAAACCACGTGTGCAGACCCTTGCGGAGCAGTCGCTTGCGCAGGTTGGGTTTGCCCCAACGGAACGACTCGTTCATCTGAGACTTGAGTACCTTGGCGTAGAGGAAGGCTGGGGGCACGCCCAGCAGGTTCCAGTAGCGCATCTCCATCAGGTCGAGGGGCTCGTCGGCAACAAGATCGAGCAGATCGCCCCGGTGATAGCGTCGGTGGTGGCCCACGGCCTCGTCACGGGGCCCGAAGACCGCCATCAGCGCAGGCACTGTGATCACGAGTCGACCACCAGGGCGCACCAGGCGAACCATGTGAGACAAGAACCCCCGATCGTCGGCCACGTGCTCCAGGCAGTCCATGGACACGACGTTGTCCACCTGATGCCCCTGGGCCACCAGCGCGGCGAGATCTTCAGTGCTCACCCTCGCCGGATCATGGCCGCAGAGGCTCAAATGGGCGCGGGCGGTGTCGATGGTGGCGTCGCTGTGATCGATCCCCCGAGCGTCGCGGCCCTGGTCGAGCAGCCAGCTCACCAGACCG
Source organism: Bradymonadia bacterium (assembly GCA_046290225.1). Classification (GTDB taxonomy): domain Bacteria; phylum Myxococcota_A; class Bradymonadia; order UBA7976; family UBA1532; genus JBKAGE01. The sequence continues at coordinate 18,356 of JBKAGE010000014.1, forward strand.
CCGCTGCCACAGCCCACGTCGAGCACTGAGCCTTCGAGCAGGCGGTCGTTCACCATGCGGTAGAGGTTCGCGGACCGAAAGTCGGTGCCGTGTACGTGGGCGAGGGCCGCCTGATGGGCTTCGAGAGGGGTCGTCATGGCCAGAATCCTGCCGGTGATCACCGAGGGGCCGTGACGCCATCCTCGGGGCATCGAGGTATACGTGCGATGCCATGCCCTTTGCAAAACATGAGGCGTCTCCGTGGTGGATGAAGGCGTGTGTGCTCGATCAGAGTCTGCGGATCACCACGGGGCACGATCACAATACTCGTAGGCCAGCTTGCCTGAGGCGCCGCATTTTTCTGGATCGCTCGAAGGTCCGCTGTCTCGCTCGGCGCGATCGTAGATGGTGTCCATGGTGTCGTGGGTCAGCTGGGCGCCATCGTCCGTGCCCCACTCGAAGGGGCCGATGTTGCCCTTGATGTTGGCACCGAGGCCACAGTCGGCGTCCCAGTGCAGCTCGCCATCCAACCCGAGAGGGCCACACCCCCAGCCCAGTTCACCCTTGAGGCGGTTCTTCTCGCCATCGAGACCGCCGATGGGGTTGAGCTCGATGCCGGCGCCATACCCGGCGCCGAACTCGCTGCAGAGTGAGAACCCGTCTTCGGTGAAGCAGGCTTTGAGACCACCACCAAGACCAAAGTAGAAGTCACCACCTACACAGAACAGCCCCGTGGGATCTCGCCAGTCCACGGGGTTGTTGTGCACATAGGCGTAGAGGTTGAACTGCCCACCGTCGAAGAGCATGGGATCACGCATGGTCCAGCGCCCGGCGCGGGGCGCGTAGTCGCGGAACAAGAAGTGCGTCCACCCTGTCTCCTCGTCGGGCAGCCCCCCAGCGAAGCCCACGGGCAGCTCGAAGTCGCCAACATCGGCGGTGATTTCACCGAAAGCCGTCCACTCAAGGCGACGCATCGACTCGCCCTCTGCGCTCACGACCATGAGTGGACTCCCGCGATGGTCTGTGAGCACCGCGAAGACTGAGCCGCCGCGGATCACGGCGAGCAGATGGCCGGTGTCGGGGTGATGGATCAACCGATCCCACGAGCCGCCATCTCGTTGATGGTGCGTGGGGGTGAACGGAGACCAGGGATTGGCATAGAGCCACCGTTGTGTCTCGCCGTCGGTCCACCGTGAGGTGCGGCGACCCAGGGGATCGACGCCATATCGGACGATGGGGGCTTCACCCCGCTGAGCGCTCAGGAGGTGCCCTTGAGTGTCGTAGTGCACCGCGAGATCACCCTGGGCGACGAGATGGCCATCTGCGTCGTACGTCGACGCCGCGCCGTCGAGCTCAAGCAGCCGGTCTGCAGCGTCGTAGAGCGCGAGGTTGGGGCGGAAGATACCGTCTCGGATCGCCCCCGTGCGGTTGCCGTCTTCATCGTAGGCATAGCGTTCGAGCTCGAGATCACCCGCACGCACGGCGAGCAGCTGATCGTCTGCGTCCCGTTCGAATGTACGTTGCCGAGGGCCCTCTCCGAGGTCTTCAGTGATCGAGGCGATGCGCCCGGCTGCGTCTCGACTCAGTGTGCGCCGGCATCGCTCTACACCGCCTGCGCTCAAGATCACTGTGTGTGGGCGCCCTTGATCGTCGAGGGTGAAGTCCCAGCGGAAGCCCGCCCCTTCGATGGTGGTGATCTCTCGGGCCGCGCCGCCTCGCGTATAGGTCAACGGGCCCTCTCCGACGAGCCGCCCGTCACCATCGAAGGTCCAGCTCTCGGTCCAGGTCGTGTCACCGGCATCGAGTGTGCGCTCTGTGGGCATCATGTCATCGTCGAAGGTGTAATCGACTGCGGCGATCACCGCACCTGGATGATCCGGGCTCGGGCTGGTGAGGCTGAAGCCGGTGAGCAGGCCGCCGTCTCTGCGAAACGTCATGTGCTGGATCGGCCAGGCGTCGTCTGCGGGGACTCGGCTCAGACGTTGGGGGCGATCAGTGAGATCGGGGTATTGGACTTCGATGGTCGCTTCGGGCGTGACCGTGCGGTGCCAGCGACCATGATCGTCCAGGGTGCGCTCTAGGCGACGGCCACCAGGGAAGAGATACCCCTGCCAGCGTCGAGCGGCGGTGTACGTGCGGGTCAGCCCCGGAGCGTCTCCTGGAGGATCGTATCCAGCGAGGCGCCCACGTCCGTCGTAGCGCAGCGTGTGTACATCACCGCTCGGTGTGTCGATGTCGGTGAGCAGACCCCGGGCGTTTCGTGCATAGCGCAAGGTGCGCCCACTGGGCAGAGTACCTGCAAGGGGGCGCCCTGAGGCATCATGCTGTTGCGTCCGTTCGCGTTCGAGGCCGTCGGTCACCGTGATTGTGTCTTCGGTGTAGGCGTATTCGGTGGTCACTTCGCCGAGGGTGGCCGAGGTGAGTCGCCCGCTGTCGTCATAGCTCAATTGCAGAGGGGGTCGATCACCCACCTGACGGTTGCGAAGGCGGCGATGTACGGAATATCGGCTCGTCTGCACCACGCCCTCGGCGCTGGTGCGTGTCTCCGTGAGCGTCTCCGGATCCCACACGTGGGTGGTGGTGGCGCCCTGAGTGGTGGTGAGCGTGGTGCGGCGTGTGGGTGCCATGGGGTGCTCGGGATCAGGTGGCTCGACCTGCCGCTCGCGGTTCACTGTCAGACGGCGGCCCCCTGGGGTGATCGTCACCATCTCGGAGATGTAAGCGCGCTGAGCCCCCCACTGAGGATCAGGTGAATAGGTGATCTCGGTGATGGTGCCGTCGGGGTGGGTGGCCCGGTGGCGACCATCCGGGAGAATCTCCACCAGAGACAAGGCGCCGCTGTCGTTGATGACCGTGCGCCGCTGCTGACCGTCAGGATCCACCCCACCGATGTAGTCAGTGACGTGTCCTTCACCGTCGGTCACCCGCACGTGCCGGTGCCCTGACTCCTCGATGAGGGTGAGGGTGGTGGTGCCGTCCTCCGGATCGACATCTTCCACGAGACGCCCCACGGCGTCATAGCGGTAGCGGTGACGGCCGCCGCCGGGATCTTGCATCTCGACGAGCTGTCCCGTGGCGACATCCCAGCGCAGATCGTACTGCCCTTCGGGGCCGTTGAGCGTGATCACGCGGCCGAGGGGCCCCAGGGCCACCGTCGTGTGGTGTCCGCTGGCGACGAAGCCCGTGAGGTCGCCTGCATCGTCGCGGAGCACCAGCACATCGGGGCCTCTGGCCGCCCTCACCGCACTCAGGCGGCCATCGTCGTCATACTCGAAGTGGCGGATGGTCTCCCCAGTGAACAGATCCCGAGTCTGCAGGTGGCGACCTGCGGGGGTGAAGACGTGCTCGACGCCGCCATCGGCGACCACGCTCTCGCCGACGATCCGGTTCACGCCTCGTCGACGTTCGACGATCCAGACTGTGCTGCCGAAGAACCCTGCGGGGGTGACGACCGCCAGCCGCCCGTCGGGCAGTACGGCAAGACCCTGTACGTTGATCAGAGGGGTACGCAGCGCGTTGCCCGACTCACCTACAGCATGCACGGGCACATCGAAGGGTCCGGCCTCGCGGCCGTCGGGATCTGTATCGCCGAAGGCGGGCTGAAAGAGACCCGAGCGACTCACATGGCCGACATACTGGCTGGTGGAGCTGGCGAAGAACACACCGCCGTCGCCGTCGCAGGCGAGGAGCTCTGGTGTATGGATCGCCACCTCGGTGGCAGGGCCCCAGAGGGTGGTGGCTCTGCGGGGGCCCTGGACGCCTGTCCCGGCGAAGAGATGGGCGATGCCCTCGGCGTCGACGCGCACGATGCGGTGGTTGAGGCTGTCAGCGATGAAGACATCGTCACCACAGGCGGCGACCCCCGTGGGGCCTCGAAGCGCCACCTCTGTCGCGGGGCGATCCAACGCCCCCAAGGCCGCCGCGCCGGTGCCCGCGAAGGTCTCCACCACCCCATCCGGGCGAATGATGCGCACCCGGTGGTACAGACGCTCGGGGACATAGATCGTCTGGTCAGGCCCCACGGCCAGCTGCTTGCCGTCCCCGAAGCGTGCTTGCTGGGCCGAGACGCCATCACCTCCATCTTCATCTTCGAGGGCGAGCTCCAGACCGCTGAGCCATCGATGATCTGGCCCCACTGCACCCTCGAAGGGCCCAAGAGCCGCGACGCCTTCGCCGCGGGCGGTTCGGCTGCGTACCATGAGCTGCCCGGTGACGGGATCGAGGGCCGCGCCCTGTACATCGAGCCCTGCGGGGCCCTCCAATGTTTCTCCTGAGAACCGGACTTGAAGCGGTGGGGGCGCCACTGTGTCGATGGCTTCGGAGGTCACGTCGAGCAGAGACTGCTGATAGAACACCGTGAGCCGGCCATCAGGTCGGCCCACCATGCCAGTCACGCCCGTGGGCAGATCAGCGGCGCGCCTCACGCCGATGATGCCCCGAGCCTCCAGGCTCTCCTGGGTGCCGTCCCCGCGGACCAGCAGGGCATCATCCACATAGCGGTGAAGCACGCTCAGACCGAGGCCGCCTTCCAAGGGCGGCCGACCACGACCGAGCACTCGGTGGTGGGTCTCCCGGAGGGTGATCTCCTGGGTGTCTCTCACGTTTTCGAACACGGTCTCGCCGCTCACTGCGGCGAAGGCGCGCTCGAAGTCCTGCGAGGCGCTGTAGTAGACCAGGGGGTAGATGAAGTCCACGTGCAGCCGGGCATCCGTCGGTCGCTGTAGTACCTGACCGAAGCCGTCTCGCCCGTCCCATTGAAAGGTGTGGGTCAACCCTGCCTGAGGCGCGTAGCGGCGCACGAAGGATCGACCGGCGACCTCCACCGTGATCTCGATCGCTTGCAGCGCTTCTGGGATCTCATCCTCCAGAAGCGGCACGTCGAGGTGATAGTCCCCGCCGCGGCCCGGATCGAAGTCGCTGCGATAGGTCAGCGTGATCTCTGAGCCGGCGATGGGGAAGTGCTCTCCGAGGGCTTGCTGATCGCAGTAGATGATCGAGCCGTCTTCTTCACACGGATCCGTGACGCGATCAGGGGCCGATGGGGCCATGCTCGGGCGCTCGGCTCCTTCTGGTGGGCCAAAGGGCCAGTTGAAATCCCATGGCGTGAAGTGGGGGATCGGCGAGCGCCACAGCGAGGTGCCGGGGGCATACAGTGTCGCCAGCTCTGCCCGCTCGGTGTCGGTGATGCCGAGGGCGCTCAGGGCGTCATCTGTGTCCGCTGCCCCATCACCATCAATGTCGAGATCAGCGAGATCGTCGGTGTGACCTATGACGGCGATCACGCGGCCGTTGTCCGAGGGCACCCAGACACCACGGCTGCGATCGTAATAGCCCACCGGCACGATCTCCCCCACGGGGAAGCCGAGGTAGTTCTCCACGTAGTAGTAGAGCGGCCGGTCGAACTCCACCCGGGTTGCGCCCGACGCCAGCGCGGCATCGACACTCATCTCTACGGCGTGGGTATAGGCACTCGTCGGTGGCAGGCGCCCCGGCATGGCTGCCGGACCGTCTTCCGCCACAGTGTACTCGGTGATGCGGATCACCCCTTCCTCAAGAGGCTGTCGGGTGCCGTCGGCCATCACCAGCGTGCCCTGAACCGCCGGGGGCATCAGCAGCGTCGGTGTGCGGGCCCCATCTTCATCTTCCACGGTCGACCCCTGGGCCACCTGCGGCTCTGCATGGTCGAAGATCACCGGGTTGGCCACAGCGTCGAGTGGGGTCAACGCGATGGGCTCAGCGAGGGCAAAGTCGTGCCACCGCGCCTCCACGGTGCGATCGACGGGCAGGTAGCCCGGAGCGGTGACGCGGATGCGCACCAGACCACCACCATTCACCGCCAGGTCGAAGTCGCCATCAGCATCAGTGAGGGTCCAACCCACGTCGGGATCAGAGGGTTGTTCTACGCGAGCGCCGGCGAAGGCTGCTCCACCCGCTACAATGACGTGCCCACGCACCACGGCCAGACGATCAGTGTCGAGGGCATCGGGCATGACCTCCAGCTGAGAGGCTTCAGGGCCCTCGAACAAGAATGAGACCTCGTCGACAAGGCCCACGGGCCCTTGAGGGTCAGGCAGGTCATCGACCACTTCGGGATCCATGGGCTCAGCAACCGGGCATGGCGGACAGGGGCCACCACAATCCACTGCAAGCTCTCCATGGATGGGGGACCATATGCCGTCTGCGCAGACATCAACGGGCGCAGCGTCCGGGGTGTCGGCGTCTGGTACTTCTGGATCGGGCAGCTCAGCATCAGCCAGCTCGGCATCAGGCTGCCCGACGTCGGGCTGTTCGGCGTCTGGCACGTCTGCGTCAGGGTCTTCGGGGGGCGTTTGAGCGTCCTCGATACTCCCGTCTGGCGCCAGCAGCCCCTCATCCTGATCAGGGAAGTCCGCATCGGGCCGCCCTACATCAGGTATCTCTGCATCAGGTATCTCTGCATCAGGCACCTCGGCATCGATGGTGTCCGAGTCGGGCAGTGATGGCTGCGCGTCCACCTCTGCCTCCACCCCCTCATCGTGAGGGCTGACTGTGGCATCAGGCTCGGCTGTCTCCGCATCTCGAGTCGCAGAGACCTCGGCGTCAGCCGTCAGCACCGCGCTGTCTGGAGATGCTGGAGCGGAGCTCCCGTCGTCTCCACACCCGGTCAGGACAAGGATCAGCCCACACCATAAAGCCCACTGATAAGTCCGCATGTGTGTCGCCTGTCTCCTTACACCACGAAGGTGAAGTCGACCGTGTGGGGTGGGTGGTCAAGCGGGAGTCACTGAAGACCCACCTTTTCGACGGATGTGGTGGTGTGTTTTTGCTTTCATAAACAGCCGTTTGGCTGCATTGGCGCCGCGCAGGGCCTTCAAAGGTGCCTCGATGGCGGGAACACCAGCCCCTGCGTGGTGTCTCAACTGCACCCGGGCGTTCAAACCTCCATCCACCGGCGCCGATGGAGCAGGAGCGTTTGGGAAGGCGACCATACATGGTGCGATGGCAACAAATCGTGGTGACGTACTGCGTCGTGATGGCGGCGCTCGGCTGTAGCGAGCCCGAGGCCCCCAAGCTCGTCGAGGGCACCGTCTATGTCGTGCCCATCGGTCACGTGCCTCGAGCAGAGGTGGAGCGCGCAGCCAAGGCGCTCACCATGGAGACCGGCCGACCCGCCCGAATTCTGAATCGCCAGCCCCTACCTCACTCGACGCGATCCGAGGTGGGCCAGTATCCCGTGTGGCCCTTGCTCGATCAGCTGCTGGACACCGCCCCCGTGGACACTTTCCGCATTCTCGGGGTCACCGATGTCGATCTGAGCGCGCCGGGCTACCGTTATGTGATCGGATACGCCCGTCACAGCGAGCGTGCGCTGGTGTACTCCACCGCCCGAGTGCCTCAAGAGATCTCCGAGACGACGCGGCGGCGATGGATTCAGCGCATCGTGGCCCACGAGCTCGGCCACACCTACGGCGCTGATCACTGCAGCAAGCACTGCATCATGCGCACCACCCGTACGGTGCACGACATCGAATATCTGCCCAACGCCTACTGCCCCGAGCATCAACTCGTCGTCGACGCTGGCAGGAAGCTCAACCCGGGCGATCCGACCGCTCTGGCGCAGATGGCCCGGGAGTACGTTCGTCTGGGCCGCTGGTCCGAGGCCACCAAAACCTACAAGTCATCTCTGCTCGCTGAGCCGGAGCAGCCTCGACTCTATGTCGAGCTGGGCATCAGCCTCATGGCGCAGGGCCGTCTAAAGAACGCCGTGCGTGCCTTCGAGGCAGCCACCCGAATGGAGCCCGAGGCCCCCCAGGCCTACTATGCCCTGGCGGTCCTCTTCGCTGCTGGATACGCCCCCTGGCGTGCGCCGGCCTATCTCGAGGCGGCAGTCCGTCGCGATCTGAACCCCAAGCGGGCCCACCGCGCCGCTGGGATCCTCTACACCGATTTGCTGCACGACGAAGAGGCGGCCACCCGTCACTTCGAGCACTACATCCAGAAGGGTGGCAGGGACGCCGATGTCATCGCTCGCCTCGTCTACATGGTGAGCCCGACGGTGATCACCATCGAGCAGCCGGAGACCATCGTGGCCCAATGGGAGCCGGGTCGGGGTCTGAAGGTGGCCGCGCTCGACCTCGATGAAGGCGCCCCCGTCGATGATGTTGAGCACACACCTTCAGAAGAGTCCGCGTGTCATCACGATCACGGCGCGAGCACCCACGGCGCCGGCCTCGCGGTGGGTGTGCCGGATACGATGCCGGAGTTCGGTGTGCAACTCTCTGCTGCGCTCGAGGCCGCCCGAGCAGGTGGCCATCTGAACTGAGTGCCAGGCCCGGTCTGGGGCGCCCTCAGGTCGTGCGTCAGGCTGCTCTGGCCTACATATGCTCGTGTGGTGGTGTGCTGATTCGGCACCGCCGAGACCAGCCCCGCTTCCCTTACCCCCCTCTTCTGACTACACTGCGCACCGTTTTGCCTCATCTCAACCTGCATCGAAGGGATCTCGGACATGTCCGAATTTTCCGACAGCCTCATCAGCCGCCTGAACAACCTCCAGAACCAGTACGGCGTGTACTTCGCCGGTCACGCGCGCATTACGCGTGACATCGGCATCATGGACAACCTCATCGAGCAGGCCGCCGGGCTGCTCAGCGAGGCCAAGCTCCGCATGGGCGACGCCGACGCGCAGAGCGCGGCGAAGGCCATCGACGAGGCCCTGAACATGTACCGCAACGAGCGGGAGGCCATCGCCAAGGCTCAGGCCGAGGGGGGCGACGACGCCGTCGAGGCGCAGATGCTCATGCAGTGGGCCTCTTTCGGCTACCACGTCTACCGCCGCCACTTCGCCGGCCACTCCCGGAGCACCCGCGATCTGGGCCTGCTCGGAGAGACGATCGAAGATCTGACCCGCCTTCAGGGTGAGATGGGCGCCCTGGCCGAGGAGATGGAGCAGGCTGATCAGCCCTTCGCCAACGCCCGGGAGACCCTGGCCCGCAACCTCGAGGTCTACAAGAAGGAGCGCGGCGAGATCGTCGCCGCCCGCGGCGCTGGCTCCCTGGAGCAGCAGTCCGACGTGCTCGCTCAGGTGGCCAACGAGCAGTTCGGCCTCTACCAGGCCCACTTCGCCGGCAAGCCCCGCATCTCCCGCCGCCCGGGCACTTTGCAGCGCATCATCGACAACCTGACCCAGATCAAGGATCGCATGGAGACCCTGAAGCAGCAGGGCCTGCGCTCCGAGGCGAACGATCGCAACATCGGCATCGTGGAGAACCGCCTGGGCTTCTACACCAAGGAGCTCGAAGAGGTGCGCCAGGTGCGCCAGGACACCCGCTTCGAGGATCTGGTGGGGGCCCTGGGCGCTGGCGCCAACGCGGTCTTCGAGATCTACTCGAAGAACTTCGCCGGTCAGGATCGAGGCACCCGCGACATCGCCCTGATGCGCACCCTCTGTGACGAGCTGTACGACATCGGCCGCCAGATGGAGGAGATGAGCCGGGTGAAGGACAACAACCAGAACGGCCACAACCTGATGACGGTGACCGACAACCTGGTGATGTACACCCGCGAGTACGACATGATCCTTGAGGCTCAGCCGAGCAAGTAAGGGATCTATGGCATTCCGCTGTATTCTGCCGCAGTGAAGCGGCGTCCTCAGCTCACATCTTGTTGGGGCTGGCACCTGAAGGTGCCCCCGATGGGACTCGAACCCACATCCAGCGATTTAGAGTCGCCCGCTCGGCCATTGAGCTACGGGGGCACAAGGCTGGGGCATTTTGTGCCCCAGCCTTTGGTGTATCAGCCCTTCCCCAATAATGGCAGCGCCATTCGCCCTGCGTCTGTTGCAAACGCCGTGGCCTGATGTTTGAGGTCAGGCTCTCTCCACACGCACGTGCGGCCTGTTCTGGGCACATGAGCCATCAGCTCGGCTTCGGAGGGCACGCCGTACACTACGACGATGCCTTGCTGGGGGCCATGCCGGGCGGCCCAGGCATCCATGGCGTGAATCGCCTGAGCCATCCGTCGACCCTCTGGCAGATCGGTGCGCACGACAAAGTACAGACGCTCAGGTGCCATCTACGCGACTCGCTTTGTCCGAGCATCGGCGCGGGCCTGTCTCAGTCCGTCGTGGAGTTGAGGACCTCGCCCTTCGGCGACGGCTGCACGCCAGGCGTCGACCTCTGCCTTGGCGCGTTCGAGCGTGGATACGCGCTCTATTTCGGCGCCCTCGTAGAACAGCTCTACGAGTGCCACCACCCTCGATGTGCGGAGAAAGCCGAGCTCGTCCCATCGTGTATGTGGAGATTCTGACAGGGCCGGGTGGCGGCCACGAAGAATGTGGTAGGCGAGCAGATGCGCTCGGGTCTGCCGCCCCAGCTCTCGGGCTTCCGCCTTGAGCTGATGACGTGCTTGATGACTGGTCTCGCTGGCCTGATGACGCAGGGCGCGACCCTGGGTGGCCAGCTCTTCGATCTTGTGCTTGAGGTTCGACAGGTACGGCTTCATGAGGATCTCCTGTGTGTTGTGCCGTTTTGCTCGAAAGAGATGCGGAAAACGGCGCAGACAGGAGGCCCTCGGGGTGGGTGTACCTACTCGTGTCGGTGTGCGTAGCTCATGGGCTTTACGGTAGCGAGATCGGGATGGGGGGTGTCAACTCTATTTTCGCGGGAGTGGCCGGGCTGTGCGTGTTTTCCTCGTCAGAATCGTTGTTTGGAGCGTTGGCCGAGAGTCATTTTGGGCAGTGACGGGGGGCAGCGGCTGGGCCTTTGTAGGCAGTCGTCGCTTCGCTCCGCCTGCGTAGGCGCTGGGCCTTCGGCAGCCCTTCGGGCCGCCTCGTCCGGCGCGTACACGTTCGGGCACCTGCTGACGCAGGCCCAGCCGCTGCCCCCCGTCACTGCCCAAAATGACTCTCGGCCAGCACTCTAGAATTCGATCACGATCGACACCCGCGACGAAGCCCCCTCGGGCAATGTGTAACGCGGCGAAGACAGCACCCCCACCAGACACTTCCGCTGCGTTTTGCTCAAACTCTCCCCGCCAAGCATCGGCTCCAGAACGTGATCCGACGCCACCCCCGTCGAAGCGTTCACTCGGGCTGTCCACTTCAGCGCCCCCGGCGCCGAGACCCCTTCGAAACACGCCGCCAGCCTCGGGCTGCGGGCGGCCACCTGCAGGCGGAAGCGCGACAGCCACTTTGGCGGCCCCGGCGGCTTGGTGATGTAATCCGGGCGCTCATCCGATTTGATGCGGTGCTTCTTCTTGCGCACCCGGCGGCGTGATGGCTTGGGCGGCGGCGCTGGGGTGAGCTTCACTGGGATGGGCGGCGCCACGCCTGCGCCCGCGTCGGGGCCAGGAACGGGCAGAGTCAGAGGCGCCTCGTCACAGTCGCAGCGACTCAACAGCAGCAAAATCAGAAGCAAGAGCAGCAGCCAGAAGATGATGCGTCTTCGCCGACGGCGGCGCTCTTCGTCTCGATCTCCCACGAGGGCTCGACGGCGGGCGACGAGTTGGGCCCGGGCCGCGTCACGACGGCGCCGCAGCTCGGCTTTCTGGCGCTTCAGCTCAGCTTTGAGGGCGCGGCGGTCCATCGGCATCAGTCAGAGATCCGCCAGCCGAAGATCAGCGTGTTGTCGCGTTGACGCCATTCTTCGGGCTTCAGCTTGATGGGCGTGAACACCGGCGGTGACTCCACCTCGGCCACCACGAAGGGCCAGGGGAGCGTGTCCGCGGGGGCCACCCTGACTGGGCCGGCGAAGAGCGTGTGATCGGGTGACAGCGTGCCGGCGCGCTCGAGAGTGTTGGCGCCTTCCAGGCCCGTGAGGCCTTCCACGAGGGCCTGCAGCTCGCTGGAGAGCGTCTCCGCCTGACGGGCCTTCCGGCGGGCCGCACGCGCTTCGGCGGCGATGGCGTCGAGCTGACTTTTGAGTGCGCGCATCAGCGGCACATACTGCGTGCGGATCGACACCCCTTGTACTTGCAGGCGCTGTACGAACTGCTTGAGGAACCGATAGGTGGCGTAAGGAGAGTCGGCGAGCTGGGCCTTGATCAGATCCGTCCACGCATCGCCGTCACCCTGAGAAAGCGGCCGCAGCCACTCTACGCGATCTTTGAGGGCCCCTCGGCCCACCTGATGCTTTACGCAGCGCTCGAAAGACTCGGCGTCGGCCCCGAGGGCGGCGTGCCAGAGCTGGTCTTCGAGGACCACCGTGTAGTCGGTGCGGGGCAGCGTGCTGCGCAGCATGGCGAACAGCTCGTCGGTGACCTTGAACTGCGCAGCCACGAAGGACAGCCAGCGGCGGCCGAGGTTGCGCACCGACTCTGGGCGGCGAGAGCGCTCGGACCACTTCATCGCCAGGGCCAGCGATCTGATCGACGCGGCCATGTGGCCCCCGGCAAGGTGATCCACCCCCTGATGCAGCGCCAGGGCCCCGCGCTCGCGGAACCCCGTCTCTTCATCGAGAGAGAGCAGGCGCTCGCCGCGATCTCCGGACCAGATCAGGGCGCGGGTGGCCTCGTCACCCTCAGCGTCGAGGTGGGCGATCCAGCTCTGCACCTCGGCCCCTGCCCGGGCCTCGATGAGGGCGTCGATCACCGAGATGATGAGGGTCTCGAGGGCCGGGCGATCCTTCGAGAGGTAGATGGCCTGGGCGAAGAGGAACTGCCGACGCTCGCTGGAGAGGGTGAGCCACTCCTCGGCAGACCAGGTCAGGCTCTCGGCGAGGATCTTGCCCTCTTCAGAGTCGGGGTTGATGCCCAGGTTCGCTGGCGCTGTGGACACATCTGCTCGGGCCAGGCCAGCAGCCATGGCCTCTTGTCTCTGTTTTCGGGCCTGACGGCGGGCGGCTTTGCGGTTGAGGCCGCTCAGGGCGAGGTTGAGATCGAAGATGCGGGCCTGCACCAGGGCCCGGCCCACCACGTGATCCACGTCGAGGTGCTCCAGGCTTTGACGGAGCAGGTGGCGCATCAGGCGGCCGTTCACTCTGCGATCGTTGATGGGCGAGAAGAGCGACTCGCTGGCGTCCCAGAGCAGCCACAGGTGCTGCCAGCACGACGCGCGGCGAAACCGGACTGTGGTCAGCTCCTCGGCGTCGAGCACGTCGTGCAATGAGACGTGGCGCATCTGGCGCCCCAGCTTGAACGCCACCCAGGGGTTGCCCGGGCTGCCCGGATCAGAGCGCCGCATGGCGTCGAGCAGCCAGTTGTGCAGCGCCAGAGGCCAGAGGCCCGCGCCGCCCTCGTCGGTGGGGAACCCGTCGGGGCAGATGCCCAGATCGCCCAGGGCCGCCCAGGTCACCGAGCGAAAGTCCGCGTCCCGGGCGCTCACCGTGTGGGTCTGATGCTCTACGGCGTTGCGGAGCAGCCAGAGCTTGAGCACCTCTCTGGGGGCCTCTTCTCGGAGGGCCATCCGGGCGTTGTAGTGGATCACCGACTGGATGGAGGCTTTTTCGGGCGTCTGCGTTGGGGCCTGAGCTCTGCTCTCACCTGCGCAGGCCATGAGGCTCACCGCCAACACGCTGGTACATGCCTTCATGAAGGCCCTCGTGCGCCGAGGACTCAAAAGGCGAACCCTAGGAGCAGGTCGATCTCGTAGCCCCATCCGAGCTTGGTCTCGGTGAGGAAGTCGAGCAGGGGCAGGGTGAGCATGAGCTGGCTCGAGAAGAAGAAGCCCGACTGGAAGTACAAGTCGTTGCTCACCCCCGCCTGGGCGCCATAGCGGGCTCTGTCGATCTCCATGCCCGGGAGGCGATCGTCCTCGAGGTTGCCCACCTCTTTGTCCGAGAGCGTCGGATCAACGATGGCCTGCAGGCTCTGTTGCAGGCTCAGCCCCGACCAGGCCCCGGGGTAGATGTAGTAGCGCACGCGTAGCACCCCGCTCAGCACCAGCTCCGTCGACGGCATGAAGCCCAGGAACGATGTAGAGACCCCCTCGGCGATGGGGTAGGCCATGTCGAAGTCGAGCTCAAGGCGGCTCGGGCGCCCGGGCTGGCGATAAGGGGTGAGGGCCAGCAGCTCGGTGCTCCGGCTGCGGCGCACCCAGACCCACGAGAGCCCCAGGCTCAAGAGCAGATCATCCGTGGGGAACCGCACGAGGGCCCCTGTGCGGATGCTGTTGTAGTTGTTGAGCTCTGCCGGCAGGCCCGCGTTGATGCCTACCTGTATGGGGCTGCGGCGCCAGTCGAACCGCACCGCCCGCGAGGTTTGCCCGATGGCCCGCTCCGTGAGGGCGTCGAAGGCCGAGCGGTGTGACTCGAGGGCTGTATCGGGCGTGTGGTCGACAGGTGGCCGCGATGGCGTCTGCTCAGGTGTTGCCGTCGATGTCTCGGTGGCATCGCTCGCCATCTCTGCAGAGGGTGCCTCTTCGGCGTCGCCCGCCTCAGGGGCCTGACCCCAGGCCCAAACAGGCACGAGCCAGAGCAGCCAGAGCGTGGGTTTATGGATCATCGGGGAACCCCGAATCTCCCCGCTGGGGGAACATGGGCCGGTAGCAGCTGGTCTGGTAGGTCCCTCGGAAGAGGTCGAAGATCTGATACACCCCAGCAGCGTCGAAGGTGGGGTGATCACAGAAGCGGCGGCAGTGCAGCAGCTGCTCCTCGAGAGAGAACGACTCTTGGAACCACAGGCCGCTGCCGTACTCCTCCGTGGCCCCGATGGAGATGCCGATGGGCAGGCTGAAGGAGAAAGCGTTGATGGCGCTGGCGATGCCCACGGCGTACTCGAGCTGAATCGAGAAGGGAAAGTCCCAGCCCAGCCCCAGATCGTAGGTGGCGTCGGGGATGGTGTTGTGCCAGCCGGGCAAGGCCTCTACGGGGAGCACGTCGTTGGTGTTGACGCTGCGGAACACGAAGTTGCCCAGCTCGTCGGTGTCGGCGCAGTACGAGAAAGCGTCGTCGGCGTCGGCGGTGATCACCTCGTCGTTGAAGAAGGTGGCCACCCCGAAGTCACCGAGATCCACGTGATCGGCGATCGTGGGGCGCTCAGGGGTCCTGAACGCCAGGCGCCGCATGCGACCCGACTGGCTCTCCGAGTAAGTCTCCAGGAAGTTCAGGTACTGGCTGCGTGACGGCAGGATCGGCAGCACGGCGGTGCTCAGGGGTCCCAGGCTGAAGGCGAGGTTGAAGTCGGGGATGGCGCAGGCCTCGCTCGCCTGCCCGGTCTCTTCCAGAGTGGCGGGGCACCAGATGGTGGTCTGAGCCACCCGCTGCACGTCGACACGGTGGGGGAACGTGTCGAAGACAAAGGCGCCGGCGAGGCGGGGCGAGTTGCGGTCGCGATCGTTGTCGAGGACTGGCTCCAGGGCACGCTCGACTTGAGTGGCGAGGGCGCGATCGTTGTGATGAATCGCGATGCTGAGCACCATGTCCTGCCCCTCGGCCCGGACCACGTCTACATCGTCTCGGATGCGCTCTGTGAGGCGGTCGACGAAGTCGATGGCCTCCCAGTCGTCGATGCACAGCGCGTCGACGTCTTCGAGAAACAGGCGCTGGCGCTGCATCTGCAGGTGATCGCTCGACAGGGCCTGATCGCAAATCTGCAGCAGATACTTGATGGGGGTGGCGTCGGCGGTGGGGCTGCGGAGCACCGGGAACGCCGGCCGGGTCTCGGGGTTCTTTCGGGCCACGGCGTTGGCCACGAAGGGCCCCGTGGCGTCGAAGACCGTCGAGCGGCCGCACACGCCAGGGGCGTCGGCCACCACGTCGGGCAGATCAGCAGGGTTGAACACCGCCCGCTCCTCGGTGTCCACCACGCCCTGGGCCGGATCAGCCCAAGGCACAGCGTTCGTCAGAGACAGACAGTTGGAGTCGTAGAGGTATGGGTTGTCGATGCCGGCGAGCAGCGTCGGGCCGAAGCGCTGCTCATCGATGATGAAGCGCCGGCGCAGCCCCAGCCGTTGGGCCTCTTCGTTGCGGATCGTGGGGAACCTGTGCCGAGCGCGCCACTGGATCCCGTGGTTGGTCTCGTCAAAAACCCCATACACCAGCAAGCTGCGTTGAGTATGGCTCGGGCCGCGGTTCACCACGTTGAAAACGAGGTCGCTGCCGAGGCTCAACTCGCCGTCAACGTTGTAGCGCAGGCGCAGCCCCACGTTTCGTGGCTCCAGGGGCACTTGCACGCTCACGCTGCCGCAGCGGGCGGTGAGGCCGCAGTCCACCGCCACGTGGGTGTGCACCGGCTCGAGATCCGCGAGATCTATCCAGTCCACCACGCCGTCGTCGGTGGTGTACCTGATCTCGAGCAGGCTCTCGTCGCCGAGGCCTTGCTCTGCCTGGACCTCGTAGAACACGAACAGGGTCTCCTCGGCCTCGAACCACGAGACATCGGCGATGACGAAGCGCGCGTTGACGTCGCTGATGTGCACCTTGCAGCCGCACACGCACAGGGCTGCGGCGAGCATCGGCCACAGGCCGTATCGACCCGGGGCCTGCATCAGGCCAGCAGCGCCTGGAAGGGCACGTCGCCACGGAGCAGGCGTCGCTGCAAGGCCGCGGAGAGCGCCCCTCGACATTCGCTCACCAGGGCGAAGCGGGCGCCCTCGCTCGCCGGGGGCTCCACAGAAGACAGGGCCGCCTGCAGAGCCGCCGGGGCCTCGCTCACCAGCTGCTGCGCTGTAGCTTCTGCCTGCACCTTCAGCCAGCTCGACAGCGGGCGCACATCGATCTCCAGCAACAGGTCTGCTCGATCTTGTGGGTCGAGCTTGAGCAGCATCTCGCCGTAGAGGGTGCCGCTGATCCAGGTGGGGAGTTTGCCGTTGAGGCGCTCCGCTGCTGCGGCCACCGCCTGACGCCGGGTCTCGGTGTCGAGTCGTGGCAGCAGCACCGAGAGGGCTGCCGTGGCGTTGTACTCGGTGCCGCGATCAGAGACGGTGCCCTGAGCCGGTGGGCGGGGCAGGGTTTGCTGGGCCTTCAGCGCCCCGAGGACTTGCAGCAGATAGTCGGTCTCCGCAGGATCCATACGGTTGGAGCGCAGCAGCTGATCGACGATGGCCGCCCGCTGGCCGCCGCTGAGCAGAGGCACCACCTCGTGCTGTGTGGCCTCGGGCGCCAGGGCGAAGAGCAGGGCCCCGTGGCGTGGCGGCAAGGCCCCCACCAGATCCACCAGGGCCGTGGGGCCGAAGTCGTCGTGCAGGCCGCGGATCAGATCCGTGTCGGGGTGGGCGGTGAGGGCCGAGGCCAGGGCGTAGCGGTTCAACGCGTCGAAGAAAGCCCCGTCGGAGGGCAGCAACGACGGATCGGTGTGCTTGAGGTATTCGGCCACCTCGAACTTCGCCGAGGCCAGGGCGCCGTCGGTGGGGAAAGCCTTCAAGAAGGCCTCGGGGAACACCACGATGGCTTTGGCCAGCAGCCGGCGCTCGCCGTTGCGCAGCAAGTCGGCCACCAGAGCCTGCAGCGCCGGATCGTGCTCTGCCCCCGATTGCTCGAGCCGGGCCTTCCAGATCGCGTGCTGCTCGGCGATGCGGTCTGCTTCTGTGTCGGCTTCACCCTCAGGTGGGCCACCGTCACCACCCCCCTCGGGCTGCGCGAGCATCTGAGCCAGCAGGGCCTGCTCTTCCGCAGAAGGGCGACCCAGGCGGCGGATGGCCCAAATCAGAATCAGCGCCACGAGGGTGCCCAGCACCAGCGCGATCATCCACGAGAAGTGGGGCAGCAAGCTCACCCACAGCTCCCTCGAGGCGCGATCGTCGGCCCAGGGGTCCGTCACCGGCGCCACATCGATCCCAGCATCTACCCCTGCGTCGGGCTCGGGCACCTCGGCGTCTGGCGCCGGAGGCGGCGGAGGTGGCTCAGGGGGAGGCTCTGGCGACTCTCGGAGCGAGGCCGGCAGTGGCTTGAGCTTCTCGTACTTCACGTCGACGAGGGTCCAGCCCCGAGACAGCTTGGCCTTGAGTCGGGTGGCGAGGGCCCGGGCGTTGCGGCCACTCACCGAGCGCTCGTGGGCGAAGCTGCACTCTGCAGAGGTCAGATAGAGCTGTCGGCGGGTGTCTTTGGGGGCGTCTTCGAGGTACAGGCCCGGCAGAGACGCCGTAGAGGGCTGATCGACCACCTCGTGAGAGAGATAGACGCACCCTTTGGCGTAGCACTTCTCCGGGGCGCAGTCCTGGGCCAGGGCGGCGTTGAAGTCGCGCTCCAACAGGCGCATGCCCTTGATCACCTCCTGGGGGATCTGGCGCTCCGGCACCTTCGCCGGTTGGGCGAGGGCGAGCGTGGGCAGCACACATACGATGCTCAGGGCAAGAGCACGGATCATCAGTACACCCTCAGCACCACCCGACGGTGTCGGGCGAGGCGCTCCTCTTCAGTGAGCCCTTCGAGGGCTTTCTCCGGCAGGGGCCTGGTGTCGGCGTAGCCTTCGACTTTGATCTTCGATGCCGCCACCCCCATGGACTCGAGGCGGTGGCGGACCGCGTTGGCCCGGGCCGTGGACAGCTCCCAGTTCGAGAAGAAGCGGCCCCCGGAGATGGGGCGGCTGTCGGTGTGGCCTTCCACGGCGAAGCGGTAGCGTTTCTCGTAGGGCACCAGCGTCTCCAGCATCGAGTCGAGCA
The DNA here is from genome assembly GCA_046290225.1 of Bradymonadia bacterium. Classification (GTDB taxonomy): domain Bacteria; phylum Myxococcota_A; class Bradymonadia; order UBA7976; family UBA1532; genus JBKAGE01. Next base: position 36,846 of record JBKAGE010000014.1, read on the forward strand.
GCCTCGCCTCGGCCTCGCGGATCTCGGCGTTGCCCGAGGCGAAGACCAGACCCGAGTTCAGCGACAGCTCCAGGCCCTCGCGGGTGAGATCCGTGGCCACCAGGGCTTCGAGGCCCTGAGATTGGATCTTCTTGTCGATCTCCTTCTGGATCGTCGAGAGGCTCGTAGGGCTCGTGGCCCCGGAGAGGTTCTCCTTGATCTCCTGCATCTTGCTCTCGCTGAACGTCGAAGCCGCCAGCAGCATCACGAAGAAGATCAACAAGTTGGTGATCAAGTCAGCGTAGGTGAGCAGCCAGCTCTCCCCGCTCTCTGGCGGGCGCCGCTCCATTAGATGCGCTCCAGCACAGAAGACGATTCCGCGAGCTCCACCACGCTCTGACGACAGCGGGCGATGGCCCCGAGGCGCTCGTCGAGCAGGCCGCGCAGATAGTGACCGATGGGGCCCGCCATGCCGGCGCCGAAGGCGATGCCGTAGAGCGTGGAGATCAGGGCCATGGACATGGCGGCCCCGATGTTGAGGTTGTCGTCGGCCATGTTGCGGAACAGCTGCACCATGCCCGTCACCGTACCCACCAGCCCGAACGACGGTCCCAGGCGGGCGAGCAGCTCCCAGTTCGTCGTCGCCGGCTGCCAGCGGCCCAGGATGTCGTGGCGGATCTCCAAAAAGGCGCTGTCCACGGCCTTCTCTGAGGCCCGGGCCAGCACGAGGCGCAGCATCTCTTTGATGGGGGCGTCGGTGCTCTGCTCGGCGAGCTGGACCGCTTGGGCCCGTTGCCCACCGCGCCAGAGCGTGGCGAACTCTTTACGCTGCCGCTCGATGCGATCTGTGCCCCGCTGCAGAGTGCCAGCGAAGGGGATCAGCTCACGAATGCACAGCAAGGTGCCGAAGGCCGCCCGCGCCGTGGAGCTGATCATGATCGCCGCTGTCGAGCCGCCGAGGACCATGATCAGGGCGTGCAGGTCGAAGGCGGAGATCTGATTCATCGCCCGCTCGGTGAAGCCGAAGCTCAGCACCACCACCAACAAGACCAGCCCGAGAATCTGCATCGTGTCGTCTCCCTCTACCGCTGGCCCTGGCGGAGCTTTTCGAGCATGCGCCGCACCTGAGCGTCGCTCTCCATCTCTTCCACGGCCTCGTAGATCTCGATGGCCTTCTCCCGCTCGCCCATGAGCACCAGGATCGACCCCTTGGCCCGCATGAACTCCGGGTGGTTCGGGTAACGGCTCAGCACCAGCTCGCACCACTCCAGGGCCACCTGATAGCTGCCCTCTTTGAGGGCGGTCTCCATCTTGGTCCGGGCGCCGGAGATGCTCACGTCGGGGGCCTCTTCGTTCACCTTCAGCCCCCGGGCGCGGTAGGCCTCGACGAGGGCGGTGTCGGCGATGCTCGGCTTCGGCGGCACCAGCTTCGTCGCCGGCAGCGTCTTCACCTGATCAGAGGCGTTCGAGTGCTCGACGATGATCCGCTGCCCGCTGGCCAGCATGGGGATCTGCACCTCGGTGATGACGTCGCCGTCGTTCCAGCGCACCTTCATCACCGTGGTCGAGCCGAAGCCCATGGGCCGCAGCAGGGTGCCCTCCTCTTCGAGCAGCGCGGGGTTCTTCTGAGGCGCCGGCTCGATCAGGTAGTGGGTGTAGCTGCGGGCGGAGCAGGCTCCGAGGGCCAGCAAGGCGCCCACCAGGGCGATGTACGCGCGAATCTGTCTCATATCGTGCCCTCACGCATCAGCGCGCGCTTCATCAGCAAGTGCGCTTTCATGGCAAGAAGGGGAGGAAGCTGGTGTTGAGCCACGTGATGCCCACGCCCACCCTGCCGTTCGTCGAGGCGGTGAGCAAGGCGGCGTAGTTCGAATCGCCAAAGGGCATGCGCATCACGAAGACCGCGTTGAGCATGGGGTCGAGGACCTCGATGTCTTCGTCGATCTGGCTGCCGGCGATGGCCGTGGGGATGCTGAGCAACACCTTGGCCCCGACGGTGACGTCCCGCCAGCCGAGCACCCGGTGATAGCTCGCCCCCACCCCGAGGATCGGATCGAAGAACGACAGCGCGAAACCCGAGAGGTTGCGGTTGGTGTCGCCCCACTGATCGTCCCACTCGAGGGAGACGTGCTGTCCCGGATAGAGGGCCACATCGTACATGGCGTGGGTGATCGACTCCCCGCGATTCCGGCGCTCGAGCTCCGCGGCGAGCTTGAAGCTGCGGGCCGAGGAGGTGGCCGTGGACAACAGCGGATCGACGTTCTGTGCAAAGACGATCTGGGCGGTGCGCAGATCGACGATGCGGATCGCCACCCCCGTGGGGGTCTCGTCGAGCCAGACCGCGGTGCGAGCCTGGGCCGAGGTGCCGCGGTACCGGTCGTCGAGCTGCACCACCTCGTCGAGGGTGACGAGGCCGCTGGCGTAGCTCAGGTGGCCCTCTCTCACGTCGGTCCGCGGCTGCATGCAGGCCTCACAGGCCCGGACGCTGCTGCGACCGAAGACCCGGGTGAGGGCGGTGATGGCCCGCACGGGATACCAGCCCGCAGACTCCTGGAACATGGGCCGGGCGCTCACCAGGATGATGGGCACCACCTCGCGCTTGTTGATCACCCCCTCGCCGCTCCGGATCTCAAGCACCTCTTCGAGGCGATCGAAGGCATCTCGGGTGGTGAGTCGCTCTGCCGTCGCCGGGCTGGCGATCGACGCCAGCAGCACCCCGAGGATCCAGATCCTCAGCGGTATGGCGCTTCTCAGAAGCAAAACGTCACCTCGGCGCCGAAGCTGTGGAAGTCGATGACATCGTTCTGAAAAAACTCGCCGATGTTGGTGCTGTTCGAGAACGCCGGCATGGTCTCGAGGAAGAACGAGGTGCCGATGCGGTTCCCCATGCGCAGCTCCACCCCGAGGTGGATCGCCGCGAAGGCGGTGCGGATCGGGGCGTCTTCCCCGAGGGTCTGCAGCAGCAGATCGGTGTCGAAGTTCTGAAACGGGCTCACCGCGGGCCCTTCGAGGGTCATCACCGCCCCGCCGAAGAACAGATACACGTCAGGCCCGGTGAGCGAGCGTGTGGGCCCGCTGAGCAGGCGGCTCAGGCGACCCTGCACCATGAAGCCCTCGTACGCCTGGGGCAGCCACGCGTAGCCCACGAGCACGCTGGCGGTCCACGCCCGGGCCTGGGTGAGGGCCACCTCCACCCCCGTCTGCAGCCAGATCACCGGTGGGGGGGTGACGTTCGAGTCGGTGCCCGCGGCGTAGGTGCGCACGGCGAACCTGATGGGCACCACGTAGGGGCTGCGGTCGTTGAGGGCGTCGAGATATTCCTCTCGGGCCTCGGAGGCCGATTTGAGCCCCTTGGGGTGTCGCAGCAGCGAAGGCGTGCCCACAGCGCTCGACAGGGTGCGGCTCCAGACGATGGGCAGATCGGGCGTCAGCTCGGTGATGCGGGCCCGCAAGACCAGCCACGCGCCTTCTGCAGCGAAGTCGATGTAGAGCCCGTAGCGTTTGCCCTCGCCGGCGAACCGCTTGAGGGCCTCGGGGTTGTCCACCCCCCGGGAGATCACTGTGCCCTCGGGGCCGGAGTGCGTGATCACGGCGTTGCAGGCGGGGCAGTGGGACAACTTCACCTGCGTGGACGGATTGGCGATCAGCAGGGTGGCGAGGTGGTTCTCCAGCAGCCCGCCGAGGCCGGTGCCCATGCCCACGGGCACGGTGACGTCAGCGACAAAGACGGGGGTCTTCTGCGAGAACGGCGGTGACTGGGTCCATTGGTAGACCAGCTCGTCGAGCAGGTCGTACGCAGCCAACTGCACCTCACCGGCCACCCGCGTGCGCAGCTGCTCCAGCTCGGCCCGCTGCGACTGCTCTGCGGCCTGCATCTCCTGAGCGAAGCCCGTGTGGGCCAGCGAGAGCGCGCCAAAGACGACAAGTAATCCGAGGGCGCGCGGCTTGAGGATCATCGAAGCCATCGCCACCGCCCGTCGAGGCATACACCGCCGTGCAGCGTGGTCTCCCGCGCATCGCGCAAGACCACGGCGAGGAGCCCGTGGTTTGATCCGAGGCTGCCGGCGGCGGCATAGCGGGTACAGGCGAGGGGGTAGGCCCGGGCGGCCTCGACGCCACCGATGACGGCGATGTCACCAGCGGCGAGGGTGGGGGTACGGTCCGAGACCTTCACGCCTTGATCGAGCAGGGCGTTCTTCACTGCGAAGCTGATCTTGTGGCTCATGCGCGGATCAGGGTGGAACGCTTCCACCATCCAGAGTCGGCCACGCTCATCCTCGGACAGGCCTGCCACGAGACCTGCCATGTCTTTCGCCGTGCTCCGCAATTCGAGCAGCAGCGCGTCGTCCCGGGGCACCCGCACACCCCTGGGCATGAGGCGCTCCCGACAGATCACTGCCCGTCGGTCGATGTAGTCGCCTCGAGCGCTCGGGGGCGGTATTCGGCCAGGTAGGGCCTGGCGCGCCGCTTCGATGGGCATGGGGGTGCAGTCGAGGGCCTGCAGGTCGACGTCGGGAGCCACCCAGCCGTCCACAGGGTCCTGGGCCCCCTCGATGAGGTTGGGCAGGTTGAACAGGATCAGGAAGATGATCGTGGTCATGGCGCCCCCAGAGGTGACTCGGTCAGGACTTGCTGGCGCACCCTGGCGTTGAGCGTGAGCTGGCTGAGCAGGTGGTAGTAGTCTCTGGAGAACTGCGCCTCGGCTTCCGAGGTGAAGCCCACACGCTGCATGAACCGGCCGATGAGGCTGTCCCTCGCCAACAAGAAGCCCTGCCCATCGCGGATCACGATGTCCTGAGCGAAGGTGTACTCATCGACGCGGGTCCAGAAGAAGAACCACGCGCTCTCTTCTTTGTGAATCATACGGGCGCTCAGCTCGATCTGCAGCCGCCCTTCATCTTTCTTTGCAGGTTGTTGCGCGGCCTCACCTTCACCCTGAGCAGGCACGACGCGATCTTCAGCCCGGATCGCTTTGATGCGGGTGCTGGTCTGTACCGTAGCCCCCTGGTTCTCGAAGAGCCGGGCGAGCTTCTGGCAGAGCTCACGGGCCTCGCTGGTGTCGAGCACCTCGCCGGGCAGGCAGTGCAGATCGATCTCGAGGTCGGCGAAGTTGGCGTAGCCCGTGTCGATGGCGATGGGTCGATGCAGCCCCGAGACGGGCTGGTACACGGTGATGCAGCCTCCGCCTGCGAGAGCGAGCCCGATCAGGCACGTCACCATCAGGGCGATCGGGGGCAGGCGCTTTGAGGGGCTGGGCACGCAGGTGAACTCGTCGTTGATCGAGAGGTGCGGTGGAGAGCCACCGAGGCCTCGACGTATGGGGGCATTGAATCTTCTGGAAAACCCCGCGTCCAGGGCAGATTTGTGTCGAATCGTGAACGCGTCCGATCTGCGCTCAGCACCTGACGCAGGCTTTGGGCACCGTCTATGTATAACGAGTCGTTGATGGATTGCCGCTTGCGCAGGCCGGATGCTTCCACTAGCGTCAAAAACACCTGCACATCGCAGGTCATTTGCGCCCACAGGCCCCGTCGCCTCCCTGTGGGGTTCACTGCATTTCTGGCGGCTGATCCATGTACATATGCGAGGTCTGTGGGCAAACCCAAGCACCACATACACCGTGTACCCTTCTGTCCGTGAACACGCGGGCGCATCTCCACCCACAGCGCAAGCACGCCCAGGTCGACCACAAGGCGCCGAAGAAGCGTCGGAAGCGGGCCCCTCGGAATCCTGATCCCGGCGGGAATGGCACCCAGATCACGCAAGAGATCAAGTGTTGCCCGACATGCTTGCCCAGACACGGTCCCGGTGACGATCCACCGATGGTCCACGGAGCCCTCCGTGTGCGGCCATGAGCCGCCTCACGGTCCAAGGGGCTGAGTACTCACGTCACGAGATCTCGAGGCAGGGAGGATGTCGTGATCCGCATATTGCACACGAGCGATCTGCACGGTCGTTACAAACCACTGCTCCGGCGGCTCGCCGAGGGCGATTACGATCTTTGGATCGATACAGGGGACTTTCTGCCCAACCCCGGGCGTCCCTCACAAGATCCCGTGATGTGGTCCACTGGTCAGCAACGACATCAGCGGCGCTGGATGCAGTTCAAAGACCTCGCGGCCCGCCTCGCTGAGGCCCTCGATGGGCGCCCAGCGGTGATGGTGCAGGGGAACCATGACTTCATCCCCGTCGTGGGTGCTCTGCGGCACGCCGGGGTTGATGCTCACGGTATCAGCCCTGACGCGGTGACCACATGTTGTGGATTGCGGTTCAGCGGGTTTCGCGAGGTGTCGACCATCAACGGCCGTTGGGTGGGCGAGGTCGATGATGACCGCTTGTGGGCGCTCTCTGACGAGGCGCTGAGCCATGGCGCCGACGTGCTCGTGACCCACTCACCACCAAGGGGTGTGCTCGATGGTCTCGATTGTGGGGATCATTTCGGGGCGCCTGGGCTCGCCGAGGCCATGGAGGGCGGACCTCGGTTACATCTCTTTGGTCACGTACACGAGCACGGGGGGCAGCAGATCGAGCGGGGTGGGGTGGTCTATGCCAATGGGGCGACGCAGATGCGCATTGTGGAGTTGGGCAGTTGAGTCTCCACTCCAGCTCCGCGGGTAAGAGAGTTTGTCGGGCACGGGCACGGGCACGGGCACGGGCACGAGTTGATTCGGGTGTGGACCTGTGGCCCTGCATGACTCCGCTCGTGGGTGTGTGATGGTGGAGGCT
>JBKAGE010000015.1:0-37515 GCA_046290225.1 Bradymonadia bacterium
CATGTGTTAAGCACGCCGCCAGCGTTCGTTCTGAGCCAGGATCAAACTCTCCAGTTGAATCCTTGCTGTATGAAGAGACTCACCAAATATAAAGCAGGTTGTCTCAACACAGGCTTGCCCACAGACAGACACTCTCTATTAGAGGGTATGTTCGACAGAAGCCGAGTCGTCTGCGAGCTGATAAATAAATGTTATCAGGGCGCCCGCTCAGTTTTAGCTTGCGTTCAACCAAGTTTTCAAAGAACCGACCCGAAAGATAATTCTGTCGGTTGCTGCCGTAGGGCTCCCTGGGGTGTAACCCCTTTCAACTCGGTGAGTTGTTTTTGGGAGCCGCCGGGGCGGTTTGTTTTCCGCGTCGGCAACGGAGGCGGTTTATACGGACCTGCCCGGCGAGGTTCAACGGAAAAAAACACCGGCCTGCGTTTTTTCTTCCCGAAAGAGGCTCATCCCCTATCTTTTCAAACACTTACTGTTTCGATTTTTTTGACCACCGTATCGTGTCTCCACTGTAGGCAGCCCGATAATTCCCCCTCATAGGGTGCCGTGGAGCCCGCATTTTTCGCCTCGGATTGGAGCCCCTATATATAATACTGTCTATTTCCACGGTTTTCGTTCACTCGCATCGGCCGTGTGCAGAGCAGCGGAAGAGGGCACACGTGCACAGCACACCTCTTTGTCAGGTGCACGGGCCAGACTGACCTCATGAGACGACTTCACGTGTTGAACAGGACTTCGCATTTGGGAGGCCAGTGAAGCGTACTCCCTGCTGCTGGCCTCAAGTCGACCCACCAGGCTGGCTGTCCTCGCTTGCACAGGCTCAGTACGGCATGAGGTACTCGTCGGCTTGTTCAGAGCGCTTGTGGGCCATCTGAATGCCCTACGTATGCTCCGTGCCTCTGGTTCGGTGTGCGGGGATGCACGGGCCTTCAGGCGTCAGATGTAGTTTGAGCGTTATGCGGAACAACCTGCCACACCAGACTCGCCCATCGACGAGATCTCGAACTCAGAAATGCTCGGTGCTTCTTCAGAGCCTGCCCTTCGGGCGCTTCTGCGCTCCGCCGGCTTTGCCTCTGTCGGCTCCGAAGCGTCTGGCCTCAGGCCAGACAGGCTCCCTGCGTTTTCTTCCCTCGACCTCTCACCGATGTTCTCTGTCTGCAGCGTCAGTTTCTTCCGCATAACGCTTTAAACACGGCGTTCGACCGCCCCATTGCTTGATCCTGAGCAGTGGTGATGCTATCGGATACCGCCCTACGGCGCGGCGAACGCGCCCAAATTGACTCTCAAGGAGGTCGTTTCATGTTCTCGATGACCTGGCGCATGACGCTGACCGGCCTTCTGGCGGCTCAGCTGGTCGCTTGTGGCGGTAAGAAAGACGGCAACGACGGCAAGAAGCCTGCTGCCGACAACACCAAGAAGGCGGCCACCGAGGCCCCCAAGACCGACCCGAAGGCCGACCCCAAGGCAGATCCCAAGGGGACAGCAAAGGCTGATCCGAAGGCCGACCCCAAAGCGGACCCCACGGCGAGTGGCGATAAGGCCCCCGCCGTCAAGGCTCTCACTGGCCCCATCGCCAAGGTGAACGGTGTCACGCTCGAGAGTGACGAGTTCAACCGCAAGTACGAGAAGATGACCAAGGCCTTCACCACGCGGAACAAAGAGATTCCGCCGAACCTGGCCAAGCGCTACCAGGAGTCGATCCTGAAGCAGCTCGTGGAGAAAGAGCTTCTCAAGCAGAAGATCAAGTCCGAGAGCATCGCCATCTCCGACGAGGAGATCGCCACCGAGTTCGAGAAGTACAAGAAGATGTTCCGCACCGAGGAGAACTTCCAGCGGTACCTCAAGAGCTCGCAGATCAGCGAAAACCAGATCAAAGACAACGTGCGTCACAACCAGTCGGTGACCAAGCTGCTCGAGAAGGTGGAGGACGTGAACGTCTCCCCCGACGAGGCGCAGAAGTACTACGAGGAGCACAAGGACCGCTACGCCGTGAAGGAGCAGGTCCGCGCCAGCCACATTCTGCTGAAGGTGGCCAAGAACGCCGACGAGGCTGCGGTGACCGAAGCCAAGAAGAAGGCCGACAGCATCTACAAAGAGGCGGCCAAGAAGGACGCTGACTTCGCCGCTCTGGCCAAGCAGCACTCCCAGGGCCCCACTGGCCCCCGCGGTGGCGATCTGAGCTTCTTCCCCAAGGGCCGCATGGTGCCCGAGTTCGAGAAGGTGGCCTTCGAGATGAAGGTCGGGGAGATCTCCAAGCCTGTGAAGACCCAGTTCGGCTGGCACATCATCAAGGTGACCGACAAGAAGGAAGCCCGTCAGCGCCCCTTCGACGAGGTCAAGGAGCCCATCGAGAAGAACATCAAGGCCCGCAAGACCCGCAAGGCGAAGCAGACCCTGCTGGCCAACCTGCACAAAGAGGCCAAGATCGAGGTCCTCGTCGATGGCATCAACCTGCCGGCCCCCAAGGCCAACGGTGCCACGCCTCCGAAGCTGGCCCCCAAGGCTGTCCCCGGCAACAAGTAATCCCCTCCTCTTCTCTCCTGCCTCAAATCCCTTTCTCTTAAGCTTCAGGCCACTTCGGACGATGTCCTGGCGAGCAGCCGGACTCGATGAGGTGGCACTGTGGATATCTCAACACTCCTGGGACTGGTCGGCGGCTTCGGCCTGATCATCGTCTCCATTCTCATGGGCGGCGAGCTGGGCCTGTTCATCAACATCCCCTCTCTGACCGTCGTCATCGGAGGGACGATCGCGGCCCTGCTGGTCAGGTTCTCGATCCCCGAAACCATCCGTACCCTCGGCCTCATCAAGATGTCGCTCTTCTTCTCTCTGAAGACGAAGGAAGAGGTGATCCAACAGTTCGGTGAGCTCGCTCAGATCGCCCGTAAGGAGGGCTTGCTGGCTCTGGAGCGGATCGAACTGGATGATCCCTATATGGCCAAGGGCATCGCGTTCTGCGTCGATGGGGCGGAGACACGCCAGATCGAGGCGATCCTCACGAAAGATATTCAGTACATGAAGGCCCGCCACGACGCCGGACAGGAGATCCTGCGGGCGGTGAACACGTCGGCGCCGGCCTTCGGCATGATCGGCACCCTGATCGGCCTGGTGCAGATGCTGGCGAACATGGAAGACCCGGCGAGCATCGGCCCCGCCATGGCTGTGGCCATCTTGACCACGCTCTATGGCGCGGTGGTGTCAAACCTCATCGCCACGCCCATCGCTGACAAGCTGATGTATCGCAGCGCCGAAGAGGTGGATCTGAAGATGCTGATGATGGAGGGGATCCTGGGCCTGAAGAAAGGGGAGAACCCCCGCATGCTCGAGGAGCTCCTCCACACCTATGTACCACCGGCGACCCGAGAGGGCCTGCGCTCAGCGGCCTGATGTCTCTGGGGTAATGTCATGGAAGACGAAGCAGATCAGGGTGATGGCGGAGGCGGGCTCGAGGAGGAGCTCGTATGTCCTGAAGGTGCCCCTGAGTGGCTGGTGACGTTCGGCGACATGATGTCGCTGCTGCTCACCTTCTTCATCCTGTTGTTGTCCTTCGCCAACATGGACGCCCTGAAGTTCAAGCAGATCTCGGGCTCGATCAAGCAAGCCCTCGGCGTGGAGCAAAAAGAGCAGGTCATCATCGTACCGAAGGCCCAGAAGGTCATCCCGATCAAGTTCAGCATTGATTACAACGCGATGAACATGTCCCAGAAGCTCAAGCGCGAGATGGATCCGCTCTCGAACTCGAAGAAGAAGGGCAAGGTCAACATCCAGGTCTACGAGACCTATCGAGGGGTGACGGTCCTGATGCCGGCCCACGACATCTTCGAGGCAGGTACGGACACGCTGAAGCCTGTTGCCTTGCCCATACTGGCCTATCTGGCTCAGGAGGCGGCGAACTCACCCAACGAGCTGGTGGTGGAGGTCCGCGCACCAGAGGACGCCCCTCGGGCGGTCCGCTTTTCGGATCACTGGGAGCTGACGACCGCGCAGGCGGTGGTGGCGGCCCGATACATTCGCAGCTCGGCGGAGACACAGGGGTATACGCTCGGCGCGGCGAAGGTGCACGCTGTGGGCCGAGGCTCGGCGCCATTGCTCGAGCGCAGGGAGGATGGCTCAATCCCGGCCCTGGAAGGGCCCGCGGTGAACTTCCTGTTCTTGTCGAATCCCCTCAACCCTGGCAGGCGGTGAGGGGGTGATCGATGGATGACGAGCTGCTCGACATCGAAGAGGAAGAGTCGGCGGAGATGCCCGCGGACGAGAAGTGTCCGGAGGGTACCCCTGAGTGGCTGGTGACGTTCGGCGACATGATGTCGCTGCTGCTCACCTTCTTCATCTTGTTGTTGTCCTTCGCCCAGATGGAGAAGGTGAAGTACCAGATGGTCTCCGGGGCGATGATGCAGGCCTTCGGGGTGCAGGAGAAGGTGAAGGCCTTCAACCGCCCTCAGGGACACAACGTGGTGGCCACTGAGTTCTGGTCCACGACGTCGAAGAGCATGATGAACGGGATGCGTACGGCGGCGAAGAAGCACGCCCGTCGCAGCGCGCCAGGTACAGTGGACGTGGCGGTCTTCGAGGACTACCGCGGCATCGTCCTGCAAATCGGCGAAGAGGCGATGTTCGAGAAGGGGCGCTCGCAGCTGAGACCTGCGGTGTGGCCCTTTCTCGACGAGGTGCTCGAGATCGCGCTGAAGAATGCGTCCTTCATTCGGGTGGAAGCGCACACTGACAGCTCTCCTATCCGGACAGCAGAGTTTCCGAGCAATGATCACCTCTCCGGCTCTCGGGCGGTGTCGGTGGTCCGCTACTTCCAAGGGCGGGCACAGACGCTCGCCGCGGGCCTGCCTGGAGATGCGCGCCTGGATCCTCATCGTATGGAGGCTGTGGCCATGGGGGCGACACACCCCAAGGTGCCCAACACCTTCCGTGCTGGCCGACGACGCAATCGCCGTGTAGAGATCGTCTTCGAGGAGCTGCCGCAAGATTACCGGCGGTGATGAGAGCAAGGCACGGGAGCGTCCATGGCTGGAGAGTTCGGGGGTAAGCAGTCACGTGAGGGGCTGACGGGCTGGGTGATTGGCCTGTCGCTGATCGTGCTCATGATCCTCGCTGCGTGGTGGTGGCGACAGAGTGATCCTCGACGGCCCTCGGTGCCCCTCGCGGAGATGTCGCTTCAACAGTTCGAAGGCTGGCGTGCGGGCCGGTTGCCTCCTTCCAAGGCCGACATCGAACGCCTGCAGGATCTCCCGGCGTGGGTCAAGGGCCAGCGCATTGAGCTGGAGCTCCCTGGCGACTACCTCGAGATCAACGGCCCCATGCCCTCGATGCCCATGGCGGTGGATGGGGTGCTGACGACCAAAGTGGGCAAACACCCCACGGCGGTGGTCATCCTCGGTGATGGTCAGAACATCGCGTTGTTGTCGGTCTTCGACTCGACGGCGCAGGTGCTGCTGGGATCTGATCGGCGCCGCCTGATGGACGAATGGAGCCACTTCGGCTTCAACACCGGCGAGCTTCGGGTCTACATCTGGAAACGCCGGGACAACATCTTCTCGGTGGTGACGACGGAGGCCCAGAGCACGACGAGCCTCACAGATGATCCGATCGCCTGGATCGGAGAGCTGTTCGAGGACGAGAGGCCTTTGAGCCGCCCACTCTGGCTCCCTCCGCCCACGACTGGCCGCCCCAACCGCCTCGGTGAAGGCTTCGAGCCAGGTGTGGTGTTACCGCCCCAGGGAGTGGCAGATCCATCGGCCGGTCAACTGACCCCGGCTGGCGGCAAGCCCATCATCGTTCAGCCAGACCTGCCCCCATCAACCTTCGAGGAATGATCTTTGCTTTCAACGGGTGTGCGCCCTTGTGTACCCTGTCGAGACACTGAAGGCGCTCCCTGAAGAGTTGGAGGTAGATCATGGCCAGAAGAGTTGATGTTCGGCACTGGTGCTGGCTGCTGGTGTTCGCTCAACTCGCCGGCTGCGCTTCGGCGAATCAGGCGGAAGAGGATCCTGAAGAGCTTCAATGCCGCGAAGGCTACACCGTCGGTGGTGACGGGGAGTGCTCTATCCCCTCGCTCGCCCCTGCGGAGGATGTCGAGACCCCCGACATGCCCTTCGAGGAGCCCACGATCATTGAGGATCAGGCCTCCTGGTTTATGAACCAGGAGGGGGACGGGGAGTACGAGGTCTACGTTGGCGAGTCCCTCGACATCCGCGTCCGCGTCACCAATGGCTACGGTGAGCCCGCCCCTGACCGCCAGGTGAACTTCGAGCTGCTCCCCGTAGACAGCAGCGATGTCTTCGGCTCTGCCCTGGCGGTGCGCCGCGCGACGACGAACGAGTTCGGTGTCGCCGAGGCCACAGTGGTGGCCGGTGATCGGCCGGCCTACTTCAAGGTGGAGATGACCTCCCCCGACACTGAGGGGATCCCCTACTTCATCAGCGTGATTCAGCGACCCGAAGGCGATCCGCTCCAGCCTCCGGGTGAAGGCGGGATGATCCCCGGTGGGGGCATCAGCGGCGCATGTCTGGGCACCAAGGGCGTGTACTCGGTGACCAACCTCTACGAGCCCGCCGCTGCGGTGGATCAGGGCGTCTTCGAGGTTCTCGACGACATCTACGAGGCGGTGAGCAACCCCGGCCGCTTTGCCGGCCGCTACATCGAAGATCGCATCGACGGCTTCTGGGGCTCGGTGATCCGGGCGGCCATCGAGCCGGTGATCAACTTCGTGGTGGATTACGTGCTCAATAACTACGCCCCGGACTGGGTGCGCTGGACACTCCTGGTGGTCGAAGACGTGACGGCGATCCTCACCAACCTCGAGATTCAGGGCACGCTGGAGCTGGGCGATCCGGAGCCGATGGAGTGTCGGCTCCGAGGGGCCCACACCTGGGACACCCTGGTCTTCATCTGGCGCGCTGGCTGCCCTGCTGGGAACGACATGTGCGGCCGCTACCCGGTGGAGATGAACCGCATCGGTGTCGACCTGTCCCGCAGCGAGTTCGATGCCCGTCTGACTCGGACCATCGGTCCGGTGGCGGACATGGAGATCGACGCCCACCCCATGAACCTGAACCTGGCGGTGGCCATCATCTGGTTCGTGGAGAACTATGTGCTGCCTCAGCGCCTGAACGTGAACAGCTTCGGCGAGCTGCTGGGGCTGATCATCCCCTGTGATGCGGTGGGTGACGTGGCCCGCGATTACCTCAGTGGGGTGCCCTTCGTGGGCTTCGCTGTGGGGCCCTTCGTGGAGCGTGCTTGTGAGCGTGGTCTGGAGGCGGCAGGCAACTACCTGACCCGTCAGCTGACCGATAGCCTCAACGTGAGCGTCTTCGAGATCTCGGGGACGGCGAAGCTGCGAGACACGACGGGGAACCAGTTCGCCGACAAGATCTCCGAGGGTCGCTGGGAAGACGGCCTGCCCGGTGACTTCACGGGTGAGCGCCGCCAGTAGCCTGCCGCCCTTCTTCCGTAGCTCTCTCGCTGGCCTCTCTCGCTGGCCCCTTCAAATGTACTGATTGTCGTGATGGCCTGTTGTGCCTGTTGGCCGGCCCTTTTGACTTGAGCTGTTTGCTGAGTCTGTTTGCTGGGCCTGCTTGCTGGGCCTGCTTACTGAGCCTGCTTACTGGGCCTGCTTACTGGGCCTGGCTCTGAGTCGCGGGCTGGTCGACTCTGGCCTTGCCCAGCCACAAGGGTACGCCGACGACGCCGACGATGGCTGACTCGGGCACGGCGAGCCCAGGCGGACCATCGGGACAGATGGGACGGTTGTCGCACAGGATGAAGACGTGCCCGGGCGGCACGGTGATGGGCTCGAAGTTCAGCGCCCAGGGACGCACATTGCCCACGTGATCACCGAGCACATGGTAGAGCAGCGCATCTGCAGCGCCTTCTCTGATGAAGTGCTGACGCCTTGGTGGCATCTCTGCTTCTTCAAGCTCCTGGTAGGCGAAGGAGCCCACCTTGCGCGCCTCGATGGGCTGACCATTTCGGATCAACCGGCCATCCTCGGTCTGGATCACGTCACCGGCGCTGCCGAGGATCCGACGGACCACGGCACCGGCCTCTTCGGTGTCGATGAGCACGACATCCCCGAGCTTGGGCGGGCGACTGCGATGGATAAGGACCACGTCACCGTCGAGGGCTGTGGGGGCCATGGTGTTCCCCCGGATCACGACGAGCTCGAAGAAAAAGAGCCGCGCGACGACGAGTCCGATGATCGCGAGCAGGATGAACACCCGGGCGGTCTTGCGCCCTCGCTGGGGCGGCGGCCGATGGGGGCCGATGATGAGAGCGCCGGTCTTGAGCTTCATGGGGGATCTGGCCTCGAGAGTCGGCCTCAGGCCTTGGCCTCGAGCTCCTGAGCGATGTGATCGAGGATGCCGTTGACGAACTTGCCGCTGTCTTCGGTGCCAAACCGCTTGGCGAGCTCGATGGCCTCGTTGAGGGTGACGCGGGTGGGGATGTCGGACTCGAAAGCGAGCTCGTAGGCGGCGAGGCGCAACACGTTGCGATCGACACGGCCCATCCGCGAGATCTTCCAGTGATGGGAGCACCGACCGATGAGCTCGTCGAGGGAGGTCATGTGACCCATGACCCCACGGACGAGCCGCTCGGTGAACTGCCAGATACGGGCCTCGCCATCGAAGATGGACTGGGCGCGCTCGATGAGGCTGTCTTCGGGCGCGTCGGGATCACCCCCGAGCAAGTGGGCCATGGCCTCGCCGTCACCGGCGAAGACTGCCTGGTAACGCTCGAGGGCAGTGCCGGCGTCGTCTTCCTGGGCGAGGTCGAGGGCGAACAACATCTGTAGAGCCGCCTCACGGGCGGTATGGCGGGCGGAGGACATGGCTCAGGCCTCTTCTTCGCTCTCGGACGCCTCGGCGCCGGCGCTGATGTAGGGGTTGTCGGCGGCGATCTCTACAGCATTCTCAGTGCTGATCTCTTCAGTGGAGAGATCGAGCTGCTCGTAGAGGTCGACCATCTCGATGGCCGAGGTGGCGGCTTCCCAGCCCTTGTTGCCGGCCTTGGTCCCGGCGCGCTCGATGGCCTGCTGGATCGTGTCGCAGGTGAGCACGCCGAAGGCCACGGGCAGATCGGCGTCGAGGGACACCTGGGCGAGTCCCTTGGCGCACTCCCCGGCGACATAGTCGAAGTGCGGGGTGGCCCCTCGGATGACGCAGCCGATGGCGATGATGGCGTCGAAGTCGCCTCTGGCGGCGACGCGCTTGGCCACCATGGGCAGCTCATAGCAGCCCGGGGCCCGCACGATGACGATCTGCTCGGGATCACCACCGTGACGCACCACAGCGTCGATGGCCCCCTCGACGAGCCGGTCGACGATGAAGTGGTTGAAGCGGCCGGCGACGATGGCGAAGCGCCGGCCGTCTGCCTTCATGTGTCCTTCGATGCTGGTGGGCGAGGCCGTCACTGGCTTTCTCCTGGATTCTCTTTGGTCGGAATCTGAATGTGCTCGACGACCTGGATACCATAGCCCTCGATGCCTTTGATCTTCGATGGGCTGGTGGTCAGCAGTCGCAGCTGCTTCACCCCGAGGTCGAGCAGGATCTGGGCCCCGATGCCGAACTCTCGCAGATCGGGGGGCAAGCCGATGGCCCCAGGCTCGGGCTCACGAGGCTTCACCGGGCCTCCAGCGAGCACCTTGAGCTCTTGAGACATGCGCGGCGCGGGCTTTTGCAGATAGACCAGCACACCACAGCCCTCGTCGTGCATGGCCCGCAAGGCGAACTCGAGTTTGCGCCGACTGTCGGTCTGAGCGCACCGGAACACATCGCCGATGACGCTCTCCTGATGCACACGGCCCAACACAGGCTCGTCTTCTACGGGGCTGCCCTTGACGAGGGCGAGGTGCTCGAGGCTGTCCACGTGGTTCCGATAGCTCACGGCCTTGAACTCGCCGATGCCGTCGAGATTCACCATGACCTCGCTCACGCGCTCCACGAGGCTCTCTCGAAGCAAACGGTAACGGATGATGTCGGCGACGGAGACGATCATGAGATCATGACGCTCGGCGAAGACCTCGAGCTCGGGGCGCCGGGACATAGTGCCGTCGTCGTTCATGATCTCGCAGATGACACCGGCAGGCTTGAGGCCTGCGAGGCGGGCGAGATCGACCGAGCCTTCGGTCTGGCCGGTGCGCACCAGCACCCCACCGGCCCGGGCCCGCAGCGGGAACACGTGGCCAGGGCGAGCGAGATCGGAAGGCCGGGCATCATCGTTCATGGCCACCTTGATGGTGTGGGCCCGATCAGCAGCGCTGATGCCGGTGGTGACACCCTCGGCGGCTTCGATGCTGATGGTGAACGCGGTGCCGTACTTGCTGCGGTTCTTCGACACCATCAGGGGCAGATCGAGTCGATCGCACCGCTCAGGGGTCAGAGCGAGGCAGATGAGGCCTCGGCCTTGTACGGCCATGAAGCTGATGGCTTCGGGGGTGATCTTCTCGGCGGCCATGACGAGATCGCCCTCGTTCTCACGATCTTCATCGTCGACGAGGATGACCATGCGGCCGTCGCGAATGCGCCCCAGGGCCTGCTCGACCCGGGCGATGATCTCAGCGTCTTCTCGCTTCATGGCGTCTGGCTCCGCAGATCTTGTCGGTGAACTCTCGTCGATTACGTGTTGTCGCCGGAGGGCCATACGCCACCCCGGACGAGGGCCTCGAGATCGACACCCCCATGCTCGGCTTCTGCTCGGCCCTCTCGGACGGTGAGCAGGCGCTCGATGTACTTGCCCAGGATGTCCATTTCAAGGTTAACCCGCTCTCCCACCCGCCGAGTGTGCAACTGCACGATGTCCTGGGTGTGGGGGATCAGCACGACAGAGAAGCCCTGGTCATCGACTTCGTTCACCGTGAGGCTGATGCCATCGATGGTGATCGAGCCTTTGGGGACGAGGTAGCGCAGCAGATGTCGGGGCACGTTGAAGTGCATCTGCTGGGCCCGACCGAGGGGCGTGATGGTGCGCACGGTGCCCGTGGCGTCGACGTGACCGCTGACGATGTGACCACCGAGACGATCGCCCACCTTGAGGGCTCGCTCGAGGTGTACGCCGTCACCCGCCTGACGATCGCCGAGGGTGGTCTTGTCGAGGGTCTCTGCTGAGGCCTCTACCTCGAAGGCATCGCCGCCAAAGTGGGTGACCGTGAGACAGGCGCCGTCGACGGCGACGCTCTCGCCGAGGGTCAGCTCGCTCACCATGGAGCGAGGGGCCTCGATCACGAGGGTGGCGCCGAGGCCGGTGTGGGTCTTGCGTCGCAGGCGTCCGGTGACCTCGATGAGCCCGGTGAACATGGAGTGCTCCTTCTCGTGCGCATCCTTATGATGCGGAAGATGGCCTCTGGATGATGCCTGCCACCTTGACGTCGCTGCCGAGGATGCTGATCTCTGGCGCGTCGAGCTGCCACCCCTCGGGGATGGTGGCCACTGAAGGCAGCGCCACCACGGGGCGCCCTTCACCGATGATCTTGGGAGCGATGTAGATGCGGGCTTCGTCGGCGAGGCCTGCCTCGAGCAGGCTGCCATGGAGCACGCCGCCCCCTTCGACCATGATCGAGACGAGGCCTCGCTGATGCAGATGCCCCATGACAGCGTCGAGATCGAGGCGACCAGGGGCCACCTCGTCGACTTGCAGCATCTCGGTGCCTGTGGCGGCGAGGGCAGTCACTCGACTCTGCTCGGCACCAGGGCCATGAAAGATGATGGCCTGAGGTCCGAGCAACGCTGCTTCAGGACTCAGGCTCAACGCAGGATCGAGCACGATGCGTTGTGGGTTTTCACCTGGCACGCCCCGCACAGTGAGACGGGGATCATCTGAACGGGCAGTGCCGGCGCCGATCATCACCCCATCGACCTGGGCTCTGAGGCGGTGGACGTCGGCCCGGGCCTCAGGACCAGTGATCCACTGGGAGTGCCCCTCTGCTGTCGCGATGCGGCCGTCGAGAGTGACTGCGGCCTTGAGGATAATCCAGGGTCGCTTGTGCAACATGTATCGACTGAACGGCGCGATGGCCCAGGCGCAGGCGCCCGACTCAAGTCCCACGTGCGTCTCGATGCCGGCGGCTTCGAGCAGGCTGATGCCTTTACCGGCCACCAACGGGTTGGGATCGATCACCCCTGCCCAGACCTTCTTGATGCCCGCGGCGATGATCGCGTCGGTGCATGGCGGCGTGCGGCCATGATGGCAACAGGGCTCGAGGGTGACGAACAACTCGGCTCCCCGTGCCTGCGCACCAGCGTCGAGCAAGGCCATGGGCTCGGCGTGGCGACCACCGACGGCTTGCGTCACGCCCTCGCCGACGATCTCGCCGTTCTTGACGATGACGCAACCCACACGGGGGTTCGGGCTGGTGCGGTGTGTCGCCTCTCGGGTCAGCTCAAGGGCCCGCCGCATGAAGCGTGCAGGATCGCTCACTCCGGCCTGCCCTTCCCATGGTGCAGGAACCGGTCGAGCTCCTGCATAAACTCATTGACGTCTCTGAAATCTCGATAGACGGAGGCGAAGCGTACATAGGCCACGCCGTCGAGATCTTTGATGCCCTGCATCACCACCTCACCGATCTCGGTGGAGTTGACCTCTTTGTCTCCCTTGCCGGCGAAGACCCGCTCGACGTCGTCGACGAGGGCGTCGATGGCGTCCACAGAGACCGGACGCTTCTCACATGCCCGGGCGACACCCCGTCGGATCTTCTCGCGGTCGAAGGGCTCTCGGTTGTCGTCTCGCTTCACGACCACGGGCAGCAGGGCCTCGACCCGCTCGTAGGTGGTGAACCGGCGCCCACACGTCTCGCACGCGCGACGGCGCCGGGTGGCGTTGGCGTCACGGTTGAAACGGGAGTCGACGACTTTGGTCTGCTCAGATCGACAGAAGGGGCAGCGCACGGGACCTCGTATTCTGAGGAGAGGGATCTCCTGAAGGGGGCCTGAACAGGCTCAGGCGCGCTCGGGGGTGTGGATTTTAGCGACGCGGCCGGCGTGTCGGCCACCTTCGAATGCCGTGGAGAGAAACTGCTCCACGATGGATTTGGCCACCTCGTCTCCGACGACCCGGGCACCGATGCACACGATCTGGGCGTCGTTGTGGGCCCGCGCCATGCGGGCGGTGACGTCGTCGTGCACGAGGGCGGCCCGGATACCGGGGACCTTGTTCGCCGCGATGGAGATGCCGATGCCGGTGCCACAGATGAGGATGCCAAAACGGGCACGCCCTTCGATGATGGCGTGGCCCACAGCTTGACCATAGTCGGGGTAGTCCACCCGATCGGCGCTCCCAGGGCCCAAATCGAGGATCTGTTCGAAGCCGAGGGCTTCGAGGTGGGCCACAAGGGCTGTCTTGAGGGCAAAGCCGGCGTGATCGGAGCCAATGGCCACGACCTCGTGGGTGACGAGGCTGCTCATGAGACGTCTCCTCGGCGCAACGCGATCGTGGCGTTGGTGCCGCCAAAGCCAAAGCTGTTGGTCAACGCGATCTCGAACGACCCCTCTCGGGGGCCCTCAGAGAGGTAATCGAGATCGCACCCCTCCCCTGCCTCGGTGAGGTTGATGGTGGGGGGAGCGATTTGATGATGCAGGGCCAGGGCGGTGTAGGCAGCCTCCACAGCCCCAGCGGCACCGAGCATGTGGCCGGTCATCGACTTCGTGCTGCTCACCCATACATGGCCCGCGTGCTCACCGAGAGCCCGCTTGATGGCCTGCGTCTCGGCGAGATCACCTTCGGGTGTGCTGGTGGCGTGGGCGTTGATGTAGCTCACCTGCTCAGGGGCGACACCAGCATCTGCCAGCGCAGCGGTCATGGCCCGAGCGGCCCCTGTCCCCCCAGGCGCAGGCTGGGTGATGTGATGGGCATCACTGCTTTGGCCAAAGCCAGCGATCTCGGCATAGATGCAGGCCCCGCGGGCCCGTGCGAGTTCGAGCTCTTCGAGAATCAGAACGCCAGCGCCTTCAGCGCAGACAAAGCCATCCCGGCGGGCATCGAAGGGTCGGCTGGCGCTCTGTGGCTCATCATTTCGGGTCGAGAGCGCCTTCATCGCGGCGAAGCCTGACACCCCGATGGGGGTGATGGTGGCCTCGGCGCCCCCGGCGAGCATGATGTCGGTCTCACCCCAGGCGATCATCCGGGCGGCGTCGCCAATGCAGTGGGCCCCAGTGGCGCACGCGCTCACAGTCCCGAAGTTGGGCCCCTGGGCGCCGACGTGAATCGACACCTGCCCTGCGGCGAGGTTGGGGATGAGTCGAGGGATCGTGAGGGGGCTCACCCGACGGGGACCGCGGGTGGCGAGGGTGCGAGCGGTCTCTTCCAGGGTGGTGAGGCCGCCGAGGCCAGCGCCGATGATCACCCCCACCCTCTCGGGATCGACGAAAGGCTGAGGGAGCCCGCCATCTTCGATGGCGAGGGCAGAGGCGGCGATGGCGTATTGGATGAATGGGTCACAGCGGCGAGCATCTCGAGCGCTGCCCCACCGGGTGAAGTCGAAGTCTCGAACCTCACCGGCGATGCGCGCGCTGTACCCCTCTGTGTCGAAGCGCGTGATGGGGCCCACACCAGAGCGGCCTGCCAGGAGGGCAGACCAGTTGGCCTCTCTCCCGAGGCCGAGGGGGGTGATCAGACCGATGCCGGTGATCGCCACCCGCCGAGGGCCGTACCGCATGAGAACCTTCGGGCCCACTGTACATTCAGGCGATCGCCCGAACGCTCAGCGAGCGTGCTCCTGCACGTAGTTGATGGCGTCTTGCACAGTGCGGATGTTCTCAGCCTCTTCATCGGGGATTTCGATGTCGAAGGCGTCTTCCATGGCCATGACCAGCTCGACGATGTCGAGGGAGTCCGCACCCAAATCATCGACAAAGTTGGTCTCCGGAGAGAGCTCTTTGTCATGCACATCGAGCTGCTCGATGATGATTTGTCGTACTCGTTCTTCGTTTTTTCTGGCCATCACGACTCCACAGAATTCACTGCGCCAGCGCTTGAAACGTTTCGGCTCCAAGCGCATCGGCCCACAGTGCCTCAGCTCCGCTTTCGAGCCCATTGAGTATGGGACCACAGCGCCTGGGACCACCGGCCATGGGTATCAGCGATGGGCCTGTGTGTCAACGCGACGCACCTTTCACGACCCACCTCCAGAATGCGCGCCCGTGGCCCGGGTGATGGGCAGCTCGGCGGTGGTCAGAGGCTCCCCGTCACCGGGTGTGTTGAGCAGGGCTGCCCTCAGGGCGCTCACCAGATCAGCCTCGTGGTGACGGCGGGCCATCTGCACAGCGCGAACCACTGAGATCTCGGCGGCCTGGCCATGGATGGCAACGGCGACGCCTTCGACCCCGAGCAGGGGTGCAGCACCGGTCCGGGCGTCATCGAGGGCCTCTCTCACCCGACGCATGCTCTTCTTGAGCAATCGGGCCCCGAGGGCGCCGATCCAGTCACCGGTGATGCTCTGACGAATCCGACCCATCAGGGCCTTCGCTGCGGCCTCAGCCACCCTGGCAGCGATGCGGCCGGTGAAGCCGTCGGCCACGACGACATCGACCTCGCCCTTGAGCATGCTCTGGGCATCGAGAGGTCCGAGGTAGTTGAGATCGGCGCCGACGAGCAGTCGGTGGGCTTCGCGATGGGTCTCGGTGGCCCAGGAGAGTTCAGTGCCGCCGGAGAGCAGGCCCACCCGAGGACGCTCGAGGCCGAGCTCGTGTTGAGCAAAGGCTGATCCCATGAGGGCGAACTGCATCAGGTGGCTGGCGCGGCACTCCTGGTTGGCCCCGACGTCGAGCAGCACGATGGGATCCCGCTCGGTGGGCAGGCAGCCCACGACGGCCGGCCGATCGCACTGGGGCACCCGCCTCAAAGTCAGCAGAGCCGAGGCGAGCAGGGCGCCGGTGTTCCCTGAGGAGATCATGGCGCAGGCGTCGCCCTGCTGTACGGCCCTCAAGGCCACGTGAATCGAGCTGTCGGTCTTGGTGCGCGCGGCGCGGCCAGGGTGCTCACCGGCGCCGATCATCTGCGGCGCGTCGACGAGGGTGAGCTGTCCGCGGATCGCATCGGCGTCACGAACCTGACCGAGCAAGCGGTCGAGATCTGCGCTCAGCTCTGCTTCTCGGCCAACGAGCAGGATCGGACCATGGCCGTCACGGCATGCGCGGATGGCACCCCGGATCAGGACTTCTGACCCAGGACCACCCATTGCGTCGAGGGCGACGGGCAGGCGCTGCAGTGAGGATGGATGCAGTGTTGAAGAGTTCTGCGCTGAAGGCTTTTGGGGCGATGGGGTGCTGGACCCCTGAGCAGCCCCCGAGGCTTCGGGGGCGCCGGCCATCAGGCCTCGACCTCGACCACGGGCAGGATGTAGCGGCCCTCTTCACGGGAGCCGTACCAGCCACAGGTGTTGCAGACCCGGTGGGGGCGCTTGGGGGCGCCACACTGAGCACACTCGTTGAACACGGCGGCGCTGATCTTGTGGGTGGCGCGACGGCTGTCACGCTTGCTCTTGGACTTGCGCCTCTTCGGGACTGCCATGATATCTCTCCTCAGTGAGCTGAATAGGTTTCAGTCGTTTGAATGACCGCCGAGATCACCCGGCGGCGTGATCAGTCTTTGCTTTCCTCACCCTCGTCGCTCTCGGCCTCCATGGCGGCCTTCATCGCCGCCAGGGGTGCCCAACGAGGGTCCACCTGCTCTTGCTGCTGTTGCTCCAAGGCCTCGAGGGCCGCCTTGCCACACTCACCGGGCATGATGCCCTCTGACTCGCAGGAAGGGTTCATGGGCATCTCGAGCACGATGTACTCGAGCAGCAGCTCTTCGAGCTTGACCTCATCGCCTGTGTAATAGGCCATGTCGGTGTCTTCGACGCCGTCCTCGACGGTGATCTCGCCCTCTTCGGGCACGCCACCTTCGGGCTCGGGGGCGATGACCACGTGCACGCGCTGAGAGACGGACAGAGCCCGGCCGTTGAGGCAGCGCACGCAGTCGAAGCCGACTTCGGCTTTGATCTGCGCGTCGATGACCACCTCTTTCTGGGCGAGGTAGGCCATGCCCTCGGCGCTCGCAGGGCCCACGACACGATACCCCAGCTTGCCCACCAGGCCGCTCACGCGCAGGCCCACCTTCTCGGCATCGAGCTCACCCTTGAAAGGGCAAGCCCCCTCGGCGAGGTCGTGCAGGGTGAAGTTCAGTGGAAGGGTACGCATGTGCTCTGCCATGGGTCGAAAAGCCGCGAGACCTTACCGGCGAGGTCGACGGATGTCAATGGGGTGCGAAGTCCGGCGTAAAGCAGCTCAGGCCAGGGGTTTCACAGCTGGGGTGTGGGGGCCGCCAACAACAGAGACTGCAGGTCGTCGTCGGTGAACTCGATGCCGATGCCGATGAAGCCCCCGCGACGCTCGGGGTTCAGGATCTCGTCGACACCACCGGCGATGAAGATGTGAGAGAAGAAGGTGTACGAGGCCCAGGTGCGCATGCGGGGCGCTGCGGCCTCTTCGAGGTCGAAGAGATCGGTGCTGATGAAGAGCTTGTCGTCGAAGAAGTGCATGTCGAGGCCGATGCCCCCGTTGCTCTCCATGATGCCGATGCGGCCGGTGACGAAGTGGAACCGCTTGGCGAACTGCAGCGAGAACTTGAAGGCGCTCTGGGTGACGGTCTCCTGCTCTCGCACCACCGGATCGGTGTCAGAGGCCGTGGAGTTGGTCACCCGCTCGCGAAAGATGGTGGACCCACGCGGATCGTCCACGAGCTGCAGCAGGTAGTACTTGTCGGGCCGGGGCTGGATCTTGAGGCTGAAGTAGTTCTTCGTGGAGTTGTCGGCGAGGTAGAGCTCGCTGCGCAGAGCCACCACCATCTGCAATCGAGTGAATCGGCGGATGAGCGTGCCGGTGTCGTCGACGACGTCGTTGATACTGGTGATGAGCTTGTCGTCGTTCACCAGCCGGCCCAGCGTACCCTTGCCGTCGTCGATCTTGCCGGTGATGGACTCGGTGTTCTCCAAGGTGCCGTCGAGCTTGTCGAGGGCGGTGTTCAGGCGCGAGACCGCCCCCTTCACCCCTTCGAAGCCCTCTCTCACGTCGCCCTTGTTCTCGCCGACGATCTGCTTCACCTCACCGACGATGCGCTTGGCGTCGGTCATGATGACCCGGGCGTCGCGGCGGAACTCATTGGTGAAGAGTCGCGCGTTGCGACTCACCTCGACGACGTTGTCGAAGACCACGTCCACCTTCCGGGCGTTGGCGGCGACGATGTCGTTGATGCGGGCCACCGTCTCGTTCACCTCGGTCATGATGGCCACGAGGCGGCGCTCACCCTCGTCGGAGACCACCCGCTTGAGGCTGGCGGTGATCTCCTTGACGTTCTCCACGATCTCCTTCGACTCATTGATCAAGTCGGAGGTAGACGCGTCATAGAGCACGTTGGAGATCTCAGCGCCGTCCTTGAGCGGCTCGCCGAGCTTGCCGGGGGTGAGCTCGAGGTAGTACTCGCCGAGCAAGCTGGCCTGCCGCTTGGCGATGGTGGCGTCGCTCTTGAGAGGGGTGTTCACCAACAACCACACCCGGGCCTGACGGCCCACGAGCTCGATGCGGTCGATCTGGCCCACGTTGATGCCAGCGATGACCACACGGGACTTCTCCACGAGGCCGCTGACATCTTTGAAGGTGGCGCTCACCTTGTAACCCGAGGGGTCGTCGCCGATGCCCTCTTGCACCTTGCCGAACATGAAGGTGAAAGCCACGAAGCCGGTGATGACCACCAGCCCCACTTTGAAAGGAGTCAAGAACGCGCTCATTCGAACATCGCCGCTGTGAGGAAGTAGTCTGCAATCAGAATGAGGACGCTGGAGACCACCACGGACTGCGTGGTGGCCAGGCCCACGCCACGGGCGCCCCCCTTGGCGTAGAAGCCTTTGTAGCACCCTACAAGGGTGAGGATGACTCCGAAGACCGCGGCCTTGATCATGCCGCTGTTGAGATCAGCCGGATCGACGAGCCAGTAGGTGTTGGCGAGGAACTGCCCCTCGTCGATGTTGAGCAACACCACGCCGACGAACCACGCCCCGAACATGCCCACGATGGTGAACAGCGCGCACAACGCCGGCCCCATGATCAGCCCGGCGAGCACCCGAGGTACCACGAGATACTGCACGGGATTCACCGCCATGGTCTTGAGGGCGTCGATCTGTTCGGTGACCCGCATCGTGCCCAGCTCGGTGGCGATGCCGCTGCCGGCTCGTCCGGTGACCATGAGGCCCATGAGCACGGGGGACAGCTCTCGGGTGAGCGACAAACCCACGGTGGAGCCCACGAGGCTCTCGGCGTTGAACAGCCGGAAGGCGATGGCCCCCTGCAGGGCGAAGACGGCCCCGGTGAACAGCCCCGTGAGCAACACGATGAAAAGGCTGCCCACGCCGACGAACTCCATGGCCTGGAACAGCAAACGGAACCGGTACGGGGGCCGGATCGTCCAAGCGAGGAAGTTGCCGAAGAAGATGGCTGACTGCCCGATGCCTTCGGTGAGCCCGATGACCCAGGCGCCGATGCCTTCCACAGCCCCCTTCGTGCTGGTGGTCATCCGCTGGAAGATGCCGCTCACCTGTGCCTTACCGTGTGTGTGGGGCCGTTCAACGATGGCGCTCGGGGTTTCATTCTCACAGAAATCACAGCCCCACTCTCACAGGGGGTCTGCCGTGCGATGGCCGGTTGTCGCAGTCTGCCTGCGTGGCGTCAACCACCTCTTTCATGGCGAGAGAGCCGCAGTTGTCAAGGCACAGTGTGGAGGCGCTGGGTCGTTGCCCATAGGGCTCAGGGGTGTTAGAGCAGCGAAGACTTTGAGCGAGCGAGGGTGAGGCGGTGCGCATCATCATCATCGGAGCGGGCGAGGTGGGCTTCAACATCGCCGCGCGGCTGGTGACCGAAGGTCACGACGTGCTCATCGTCGAGCAGCAGGAGGCGATCCTCGATCGCATCTCCGAGGCGCTCGACATTCAGGCGATCCGCGGCCACGGTGCCCGACCATCGGTACTGCAGGAAGCGGGCATCGAAGACGCCGAGATGGTGATCGCCGTCACCGACTCTGACGAGGTGAACATGGTGGCGTGCCTCAACGCCGCCATCTTCGGTCGATCCGACGTCATCAAGATCGCTCGCGTGCGCGATCCGGCCTATCTCGACGAGCGCTTCTTCAACGACGAGCGGGTCACCATCGACCGGGCCATCAACCCCGAGCGGGTCACCGCGGACAAAATCGTGGGCCTGCTCAAGTACCCCGCCATCACCGAAATCGCCGAGTTCTCCAAAGGGCAGGTGCAGCTGGTGCGATTGCCTATCACGGGAACCAGCCCGCTGGCGGGGCTGCGCTTCGTCGATCTCGCGGAGCGGTTCCCCAAGACCCAGCTGCTCATCGCCGCCCTGCATCGCGATCATCAGCTGATCATCCCCACAGGCTCTGACGTGATCCTGCCCGGTGACGAGGCTTACATCGTCACCCAGCCCAACCAGTGCCAGGTGATGCTGGAGCGGGTGGGCATCAAGGGTCAGAGTACCTCTCGGGTGATGATCGCTGGGGGCTCGCGCATCGCCCGCTTCATCGCCGCTGATCTCGAGGCGGTGGGGGTGCAGGTCAAAATCGTGGAGCCCAACGCCCGCCGGGCGCAAATCCTCGCGGAGGAGCTGCCCCACACGGTGGTGATCCACGGGGAGCCCACCGACGCGGAATTGCTCAAAGAAGAGAACATCCACGAGATGCACGCCTTCATCGCCGTGGGCCAGGACGAAGAGCTGAACATGATGTCTGCCCTGCTCGCTCGACGCCTCGGGGCGCCGCGGGTCATGGCCACGACGAACCGGGGGGCATACCTGCCGATCCTGTCGGCCATCGGCATCGACGTGGGCATCAGCCCCCGCATGGTGGCGGTGAACTCGATCCTGCACTTCGTGCGCCGGGGTCGGGTTGTGGCGGCGAGCATGCTCGGCGAAGAGGCCGACGCCGAGGCCATGGAATTCGAAGCGGTGGCGGGCTCCGATGCCGTGGGGGTGCCACTGCACGCTCTGAAGATGCCCAAGGACAGTCTCATCGCCGCGATCCAGCGAGGCGACGAGGTGATCCTGCCCACGGGCCAGACCCGCATCGAAGCAGATGATCACGTGCTGGTGGTGGCCCTCGAGCCTGCGGTGGCTGCCGTGGAGCGACTGCTCCAGCGCCGAGTGGACCGGGAGTAACCCATGCAGCTGCTGCACCTGGGCCACCTCGTGGGGGTGCTGCTGTTGATCCTCGCCGGGGCCATGGTGCCCTCCTGGGTGATCGCGGCGCTGGACAATGGTCCTGATCTCGCGGGCCTGTCTTCAGCGGTGCAATGGACGACGGTGGTAGGCCTGGTCCTGTTCCTGGGCACGCGCCGCCAAGCGCGTCAGCGCTCTCTGAGCCACCGGGCGGGCTTCTTGATCGTGGGCGTGGCCTGGCTGGTGGCAGGCCTCGTAGGGGCCCTGCCCTTCTTCTTGTACGCCCATCTGTCGCCAGAGGGCATCTGCGAGGCAGCTGCGCAGGTGGCCGCACTCGGTGAGGGCCGCCTGCCCATCGGCGGAGAGTTCTGCAGCTTCACCGACGCCGCCTTCGAATCGATCAGCGGGTTCACTACGACAGGCTCGAGCATCCTGACCGACGGCCTCTGGGACGGCCCGGGCACGATGATGGCGGGGGATCGCCCGGGCCTGCCCCGAGGCGTGCTGCTCTGGCGCTCGATGACCCATTTTCTCGGGGGCATGGGCATCGTGGTGCTCGGTGTGGCGATCCTGCCCCTGCTCGGCGTCGGCGGCATGGAGCTGTTCAAGGCCGAGGTGCCCGGGCCCACCACCGACAAGCTGGCTCCCCGGGTGGGCGAGACGGCGAAATTACTCTGGAAGGTCTACCTGCTCTTCAGCGGCATCATGTTCTCGCTGCTGATGATCGGGGGCATCGACGCCTTCAGCGCGGTGAACCACACCATGGCCACCATGGCCACCGGAGGCTTCAGCCTCTACAGCGGCAGCGCAGCTTCGTTCCAGAGCCCTTATGTGGAGTGGGTGTTGATCCTGTTCATGTACATGGCGGGCATCAACTTCAACCTGCACTTCGTCGCGCTGCGCGGTCGGCCTCTCGCCCCCCTCAAAGACCCGGAATGGCGGGTGTACACCTTCATCTGCGTGGCCTTCACGCTGATCATCGCCCTGGCCTTGACCTCAGGGGCGGATCAGGCCCCCGAGGGCCACGCCCACGGCTTCGGCACCAACGTGCGCATCGCGGCGTTCCAAGTGCTGGCCACCATCACCACCACGGGCTTCGCCAGCGCCGACTTCGAAGCCTGGACCTTCGCGCCAGCAGCCCTGGGCTTCTTGATGTTGTTGTTCTTCTTCGGAGGCATGGCGGGCTCTACCGGTGGGGGCGTGAAGGTGGTCCGTCACATCCTGCTGGTGAAGCAGTGGGTCCGTGAGCTGTTCTTGCTGATCCACCCTCGAGGTGTGCGACCGGTGCGTCTCGCGGGGCGCCCGGTCCCCCCGGCGGTCATGCGCGGTGTGTTCAGCTTCATCGGGGCCTACATCGCCCTGCTGGCCATCGGCACTCTGTGTTTCGCTCTCGACGGGCAAGACATGGCCACGGCCTTCACGGCGTCGGCCTCTGCACTGGGAAACGTGGGCCCGGGCCTCGGCGACATCGGGCCCTACGACAACTGGTCGGTGCTCGGTGATGCTGCGAAGTGGATCGCGGGATTGCTGATGCTGCTCGGGCGGTTGGAGATCTACACGTTGTTGATTTTGCTCTCACCGCAGTTCTGGCGGCGGTGAGCTGACACCAGCCCCCTCAGCGTACAACTAGATCTTCGAGCCAGGGCAACTCGACAGCACCTTCCTGGTAGTACCTCTCAGCCCAGTCCCCGTCGGTCAGCCGCTCGAAGTTCTCGGTGACGAAGTTGTGCGTCGAGTACACCGGGCCAGCATATGCGCGGGGGCCGGTGCAGCTCTCTACCGTGACCACCATCAGGCGTGGGAAACCCGTAGCCATGTGCATCACCTTGCCCACCAAAGCACCCATCTCGTCGGTGGGCTGCGTGTGGATGTCTACAGTGAGCAGATCGCTTGTATAGGGGTCTCCATTGTCGAGCACCAGGAGCAGCTTGCCGTACCAACCGCCGGTGACATAGCCGACATAATCATCAGGTCGGATGTCCACGGCCTGCTCCAGCCACATGACCTGCGCGTCGGTGAAGGGCTCGCCGGTGACCTGCTGCTCCGCGAGCACCTTCAGCTCGCTGGCCACCATGTGCATGTGTTGCCACCAGTCTCGGTAGAACGCCCCCCCTTCCGGATCGAGCGCCGCGAGGGGGCCTTCGCTGACGGCCAGCCCCATCTCGGCAAGTTGTATGAGGACCCCATAGAACTCAGGCACGGGATCAACATAACCGTCAGGGTAGTCGCAGCCCTCACCACCGGTGTAGCTGGGCTTGGCGTACAGCAAATTGTCGTGGCGCAGCTCGCTCCAGCTCCCGAGCTGTGCGTTGAGCAGACGACGGCCGAAGGCTTCGGTGCCCATCACCGCCGGTCGACCATGCCCTGCGGGATCAGCAGCGATCTCCGGATCAGGAGACAGTGCGCGTAGCGCGTTGATCCATCCTGAGTAGAGGTCCTCGGTCCACGCGTCTTTGGGGCGATCGTCCATCAGCGCCCGCATGGCTGCCAGATGACCCGGATAGTCTCCATATGCCCGCAGCTCGTCTTCGAGCAGAGAAGCTGCCTGACTGTTGCCCAGTGCTGCGAAGGCCACATCGAGCGGATCAGGCATCATGCGAGGCGCTTGGAGCGAGTCCCAGACCACGTTGCTGAGCACCTCGCTGTCAACGATGTAGCGTTGACCGAAGAGGGTGAAGCTCACGGGGAGTGCGGTCCGCTTGTTCTCGCCGAGCCCTCCTCGGAAGAAGTCACCGCGGATGCGCTGCACATTGAAAGCTGCCGTAGTGAGCGTCTCGATGAGATCAGCATCTTCAGCGTCGCTGAGAGACTGAGCTTCTCCAGGTAGGGCATCCCGCAGCGCCTCGAGCGTGTCCACGGTGACGAAATCTTGAGGTCCGACGAAGCTGCGCAGCACGGCCTCGATGCGGGCCCAATCCGCCCGCGCCGACGCGTCGATGAGCTTGTCGATCACCAGCGCTGCGGCGATGGCCCGACGATGCACCTGCCAGTCGCCGCTCTGATCGAGCTCGATGAATCGCAGATCGATGCGCCCGAGCCACATCATCGCTCGAAAATACTGCTCCAGCTCCTGGATTGAGGCGTAGTGACCACGAGGCTTGAACTGGCTCATGTCGGTCCGGCGCTGAGCGCCAAAAAGAGTGATCCCCTTGATGCCCTCAGCAGCCTCTGCTGCCTGAATCAACGCCTCTACTGTGTCAGCATCCCCACCGGCCTCCGGCGGGATGAATCGGCCATTGAGCAGGCTGCGGGCCACGGCAAAATAGACGTCGAGGTCAGCGATGACCTCGGGACCCCAGTCAGCGCCTTCTCCCTCAGCAAGCCGCCCGTGCAGATGACTCAGCCAGCGATTCATCGCAGGCTTCAGGGTACGGACCTCCACACTCTTCAAAAGGGTGCCGTAGGCTCGATGAAGCGCGTGGAGCAGACTGTCAGCGCTGATGTAGACCGGTAAATCAAAGTTGTAGATGCGCTCGTAGAGGCCAATGAAAGAGGCCTCGCTCTGCCGCGCGCTGATGACGAAGCCGCGGGCTTCCAACACGGCGAGCTCGTCATCATTCAGCGCATATGGGCTGGCCTGGATGATCTCGAGGTTCTCGGCGTCGAGGGGGTCGTATCCAAGATCGTCTGCGAAAGGCACCTTGAAGCGCTCGAGCACCCCATCCGCGTCGAGCGCCAGGCTGTCATCGACGAGATTGTTCAGCCGTTGCCGCTCGGCCTGTGCCTCCGCTGGCTCTGGCAGAGGCGCGTTGGGTAAGACCTCTTCAAAGGCTGGGGGTGCATCATTCACAGCCCCATCAGGCTGAGCGGGCATCTCACCGGAGCCTCCCCCACCTGATGGGCTGACTGATGGGCTGACACCATCGTCGGCGTCACACGCGGCGAGACACAGTGCAGTGAGAATCAGGATCGAACGCATATGGGCCCCCAGTCTTGTGTGCTCTACCCGAAGGGAAAGTGGGGGCGATCTTACATGCGTTGCATATTTAGAGGTCCTCACAGAGCAGCTCAGCGCCGCGTCATGCGCATATCTGCCCTCGGAGCGCGGCGATGTGAAGATCTAAGCGAGATGTTCACCGTATGAGCCCCGGAGTCGTCGACACACCTCACGAAGCCCTTCATCGCGTCGGTGCCAGCCATGCACAGCGCCCCTTCGTCGTTGACCGCGGCGTCCAGCACAGAGGCGCGTTGACCCAGCCTGTGCGTGTGTACTCGACCCTTCCGCTCGCCGTCTCGGCTCACTCGTGCCCAGCTCATGCCCACCACCCTCCACGTGTTCTCGGCGACATCGAGTCGGCGCTGATGCCCCACCAGCCACGCCTCGCGGCCGGCAGTGGCCAGCCGTTTGAAGACCACACCCTGATGGCTGTTCGCGCCACCGCCCGCGTAGTGTTCGATGGCCTGGCGCCGCCCAGCGGCAGAATATCGAACGAAGGTGCCGCCTTTGATCGTCGGGCCCACCCCGGCGACGAGCAACGCGTCCCCCTGGCGCTTGATCGACTGGTAGGCGTTCCGGTCTTCACTCAGTCGGGTCCAGCGGTGCTTGCCCGAGGTGCTCAGGGCCATGACGAACCCTGAGGGCGCGCCGCGATTGCGCTTGCCGTGCAGGGCGCCATACGTCTCACCGACGATGACCGGCCTGCCGCGGGCATCCAGGGCAATGTCGTAGCCCTCGTCTGCGGGCAGTTTGTCGCCTCGCCAGACGTGGGTGCCGTAGGTGCGATGCCACTTCACCTTGCCGTCGGGGGCCAGCTTCATGGCCAGGATGTCGTAGGCATCGTGGGGCAACTTGCGACGCAGCTCAGAAGGGAGATCTCGAGTGGAGCGACCGGTGATGTAGATCATGCCCTTGGCATCAACGGCGACACCGTGTGCTGCTTCTGTGTGGGGGCTGCCCACTTGAGTGTGCATGGTCGGGCGTCCGTCGAGGCTGTAGGTGCGCACGAAGACGTCTCGCTCACCTTTGCTCGACGAGCGGGGCATCGCTCCATCGGTGTAGCCCACCACCACGACCCCCTTGGGACCCAAGGCCAGGTCGAGGGCTGCGTCTGCTTGGGGTGTGCCGAACTGTTTGCCCCAGAGCAGCTCTCCTCGGGCGTCGTAGCGGGCGATGAAGGCATCCTCTTTGCCTTTGCTCCGGGTGCCTTCCAGTGCGCCGATGACTTCGCCGGCGACGAAGTATCCCCCTGCTCCGTCAGACTCCACGGCATGCACGAGCACCCGGGCCTTGGGCCTCGTGTAGAATGACCATTCGAAGGGCCGCCTCATCTGCACGCCGTTTCGCCCGCGGACGTGGCTCGGGTTCAGGCTCACCTTCACCTGTCGCTTCTCGTCAATGGGCCGGGCGAGTCGAATGGTGAACGTCTGGTCATCGCGGGTGCTGATCTTGCCCCCGGGGCAGCTTGAGATCGATTTGCTCAGCTCCACCTGCACGGTGAAGGTCTGCTCTTCGAAGAACGACGGGTGACACACGACGTAACCGCTGTGATCGTTGATCTTCACCCGCCCTCTCTCGATGGGCTGGTCGAAGGTGACACGGATCGTGCGCACCGCGCCGTCTGCGGTGCCATCCGGGGTGACCTCGACGACACGAGGCGCACCACGTGCGCCCCGATCGGGCGGTGGATGACGCCGCGCTTCTGCTGCGGTGGTGCTCAGAATGAGGAGGGTGGAGAATGCGAGGCAGGTGCGTCGGGGGGAGCTCAAGGGCATCGAGTCGGGCCTTTCGTCGAAATCCGTAGACTCCCGACGCCGGCCCCTCCATGCCATTCATGTCACTTGCAGTCGAAGTACCCGTAGCAGGGATCGATCTTCAGCTCTTTGCCCCCGCTGACCATGAAGTCCCCCATCATGTCGAAGAGGAACACCGCGATGTCGAAGAACTGCGAAGGATCACAATCGCAGGTCTCCCCTTCCGGACAAGCCGCCTCGCAGGCCCGTACGTGGTCGTCGATCATGGCTCCGGGGTTGTCGAAGCCGTGGGCGCCGCCCGGGTCGGTGTAGGGGAAGATGGCTACGGAGTAGCCACCGAGCTTGTCTTTCTTGTCGAAGCCTGCCCTCAGCGGCGGATCGAGACGGGGCACGTCGCCGAAGGTGTCCATGCCGTTGGAGAAGTTCTCGATGTCGATGTGGACCGGCCTGCCGTCAGGGCCAGTGAAGCGGCCCAAGGTGTCCACGGCCTCTGCAGTGTAGGTGTTGATCACCTGCTGGTTCATCGGCACCCCATAGCGCTCGTCCACCTCGGTGAACGGAATGATGCCTGCGTTGCGGCCCGCACTCAGACCCGTGCTCGCCGGCACGTTCATGTCACCCATGGTGGTGATGATCATGGCGTGGGTGCCCGTGGTCTGCCCAGTACCGGGGTAGGTCATGGGCTCTTCCGACATGAAGCGCAGGTAGGAGCCCGGATCGCCGGGATCGAGGACCAGCTGGGCCAGGCCCAGGAACCGCCGGAACTCCGGATCGGAGCGGCGCAGCCCCAGACCCTCGGCGAGGGCCACCAGGGGGGACCCGGCCTCGTACATCTTCGTCTGGAACTCCACAGCCTCTTCGAAGGTGTCCACCACCACCGAGGGCTGCACACCTTCTTTGATCTCGCACTCTTCGCTGCCGGTGACGAGCTGAGGGCCAGAGTAGAAGGTGATGCGGATCGGATCGCCGACGTCGGTGGCCACGTGGGCTCGGGTCTTGCCTTCGCCGTTGAGGTAGCCACAGCCCACCTCTTCAGTGCGCAGGTTCTCCACCTTCATCGTGTCCCAGGGCTTCACCCCGTCGACGACGGCGAGGGTGCGCGAGGCGTCGTCGTTGAGCTCGGGCACGATGGTCTCCACCTGGGTCATGCCCGTGGCGGCATCGTGGGTGGCGAGGAACAGCGGGCCCATGGCCCGCAGGATCACCGCCTCGCGCACGCCGCCCTGCTTGCTGCGTACGCCGACATCGCCGAGGCCGCCACCACCGGCGATGGGGATCGCCACTGACAGCTCGGGCTCGAGGCTGCCCATGAGCAACGCCATGATGCCGCCGAGGGAGCCACCGCTCATGCCGATCAGCGAATCCTTGCCGATGTCCACCACGCCGTCGCCGTCGAAGTCTCCGGCGAGCTCGTTCTCGCCGTCGCCGTCGATGTCGAAGTTGAAGCGCTTCGTGCCGTCCCAGCTGCGGACGATGCGGATGAGCTGCATGTAGTCGAGGCCGCACTGCCGCACCACGTCGCGGGTGTGGAACACGTAACCGGTCCAGAAGTCGGCGCCGGAGTCCTTCACCCCATCGCCGTTCTGATCCAGAGCCCGATCGGTGAACACCGCTTCGAACAAAGCGGCCAGGCCGAAGTTCCCCAGGATACGGGTGGCGATGTCTTTGGTCTCCTGATCGACGTTGAGGCCGTGGGAGACGCAGTCGATGGCCAGAACCGCCATGCCCTTCGAGGTGAGGTAGCCGCCGTAGCCCGCGATGTCATTGAAGCGGTTCGAAGTGTAGCCATGGCCCATGATCATCACGGGCACGTGCTTGCCCTCGGCCCGCAGCGACACGTCTTTCTTGGGCATCATCAACCAGAAGTGCACATCCTCTCGCCGAGTGGGGGCAGGCTTCCGGCTGAGATCCACAGGCCAGGCCTGATCGTCGAGGGGCAGGAAGTTCCCCTCCTCGTCGTACCGCTCGAAGAGCTGAGGCGACTCGAAGGTGCCCTCGACGAGGTAGTCACCGGTGAGCATCGTCTCCTCGAACTTCTGGAAACTCGGCGCCGTGGCATCCTGCTCCAGAATCGTGGTGGCGATGAGGCGGTACGCCGGGATGAAATCCTCGACGAACATGATGTAGGGGTTGGAGCGATCGCTGAAGTTGCTGTGATCGAGGTCGAGCGAAGGCATCAGCCCCTTCACCACCGGCGGGAACTCTTCACCGATGTGCTTCTGCACGCCGTGGCCGTAGAGGCCGTCACGGACCGCCTGCCAGTCAGACTCCATGGTCTGGGTGGTGAAGCTGAAGGCGAAGGCCACGTCGCTCAAGGCCAGGCCTTCGGGGAGTACCTCCTTGAGGGGCATCAGGTCCTGCGTCTGGCCATCGTGGTTGATGAAGGGGTACGGGGATCCCACGGGGTTGCCCTCGGCGTCCTTCAGCCGACGGGTCACCACCACGCCGTACTTCGTGCGCTCCTTCAAGGGCACCATGGGCCGCAAGATGAGGGTGTTCGTCTGACGCTCGTAGAAGGTCATGAGGGCGTCGGCGCGGCCGGCGAGATCATCCATGGCGGGGTTGGCGCCCGGGTACCAGTTGGGCTGGTCGAGCACGCCGTCGGCGTCGGTGTCCTCTGGGGGATCGAGCACGCCATTGCCGTTGAGATCCTCGCCATCGTCGAGGGTGCCGTTGCCGTTGAGATCTTCACCGTCGTCAAGCACACCATCGCCGTCGAGATCCTCGTTGATCTCTTCGAAGAAGATGTTGTTGCTGAAGCCTCGGGGATCGTTGCGCCAGTAGCCTGAGTAGTCCTCGAGCACCACGGGGTAGTTCCCGTTGCCCACGTCGAGGTGGTGCACCTTGCCGAACTCCGCAGAGTCCCGATCGATGTTCACCAGATAGACCACGTCGTTGCTGAGATCGTAGTCCGCGTCCCGGTGGCCTTCGAGGATCGACTCGATGCTCAAAGGCCCGGTGAAGGGGATCGTGATGGGCTGCAACACCCCCCACCCGTCGAGCTCGTCGATCTTGGTCCGGGTGCGGACCTCCATCTCGGTGGGGGCCACCATCGAGGCGTTGATGCGGCGCTTCGTGGGCGAGGTCTCGTCGTAGCGCGTGGCGATGTCGTTGGGCAGCGGGATCTCCGGCAGCGGGCGGGCTTCGAAGTCGAGCTTCACCACCGTCTGCGCCGTGGGGGCCGGTGCCAGGCCCTCGGGGGCATCGGAGAAGCAGCCGGAGATCGTCAGAACACCGGCGAGGCACATCATCGAGCGTGCGTTCATCATCATTCTCCTCACAACCGGATCTGGCCGATGAAGCGGCCGCCCATCACAGGATCAGGGGTACCACCCGTGGCGTCGGTGAAGGCCGAGCCCGGGGCGAAGTAGCCCCCTTCGAGGCCGAACATCATCCGCGCGAAGCCGATGTTGGTCCGGTAGCGGATGCCCAGGTCGAACTCGGTGCCGAGGTACACCCCCGGCGTACCGCCCAGAGCAGTCTGAGGATCGCCACCGTTCAGGCGGGTATTGCGCGGATCAGCAGCCTGCACCTCGGAGAAGGCCACCAGAGGGCCGCCGTAGAGTTCGATTTTGGCCACGCGCCACCAGAAGCGCGGGAACACCAGGGCGGTGTTCGACACCGAGCCCCGAGTGGGGAAGCGATCGAGATCTTCGTTGGGCACACCGAGCAGATCAGGATCAGAAGCGCGGGTCACCGCCCGGGCCGTTGCCGCAGCGTTCATCTGCCGGAACAGGATCAGCCCCATCTCCAGGTTGGGATCGAGCTTCAGGGCGTTTTGCTGATCATCGTCGAAGTTCTGATCGCCAGTGGCGTAGAGCATGTCGGTGTTCACACCGAAGCTGCCCCAGCTCAGGTTCAGGCGCAGAAGGCCACCTGCCTGCCGCACGTCGTGGGTCTGCCGGTTGACGGTGGGGGCCCACTCGGTCTCACCGGTGATGTAGACCCCTTCAAATGCGGTGTCGATCTGCACGTCGTCGAGGCGGGTGCGGTAGCGCAGGAACACGTCGACGGCGGTGACGTCGGTCACCTGCTCGTCGATGGCGGTCTGCTCGCGGAAAGCCGCGTAGGCGCCCATCTCCAAGCGGGTGGGGTTGGGGCCCTTGCCGAACTGGTCGTCGTACTTCACCGCCACCACGAACTGGTTGGCTTCGTCATCGCCCACGAGGATGTCGTCGTCTTGCACCTCGTCGTAGGCGAAGAACACCTTCAGAGGCAGGATGTCGTCGGGCAGCCCCGTGCCCAGGGCGTAGCGCAGCACCCGATCCCCAGAGCGAGGATCACCAAAGTAGGCGCTGCCCGGGGTCCAGCCGTGGGCGCCGTCGTTGGACAGTAAACCCAGACCCCAGTGGCTGGTCTGGAATCCTGCGGTGACCCGTGCCCAGGGGGTGGTCAGCTCACCGTAGGCCTTTCTCAGCTCATCGTCGGGCTGCTGCTCGTCGTTCGGCAGCCCCGTGGCCTCGAGATCAGTCTCTCCGCCGCTGGCGACGCCGGTGTAGACATCGTGCTCGTAGACCGCCTTGAGCTTGAAGGCCTTGTGCAGGTTGAACCCCGCCTCGGCGCCCAAACGCAGCTGAGTGTTGATCGCCGCGTCCGGGTCATAGGTGTTGCCGTCCGGATCCACCACGATCGCATCGAAGGCTTCATAGCGCCCCGTGGCCAGGCCATTCGCCATGATGTAGAAATCAGCGTTCCTGGCCTCGAGCGGGCTGCTGGCGCTGTCTTTGAGGCGATTCGCCTCATCGGGGGCTTGTGCGAAGCTCTGTCCGGACCACAACCCGACAACGAGGGGCGTGGCGAGCAGAGCAGATGTGCGTCGTGTGCGATGCATCTGCGAACTCTCGGGGGCGTGAATTTGGGGGGCCATATAAGCCCGAAGCCCACGAATGTTGCAACGCTCTCTCTGAAAGCGCGTCACCTCGCTGTCACGCAGACTCTGGCTACAACAACCCCATCAACGCCTTGCGCCGAGCGTCGAGCAGACGAATCGACAGCCCCTCGGCGTCGATGTCCATGCACTCCGTGCTCACCTTGAAGGTGCCCACCTCGGGCAGGTCAGTGGCCACGACGAGACGTTGTTGTTTCTGCTCAGCGGTGATGGCGTCGATGGCGCGCCACGGCACCACCAGGATCTCTCCCCCCGCCTCTCGCCGGAGCAGCCCGTCGAGGCGTACGCCGACGCAGGTCTCGTTGCTCAGAATACGCACCGTGAGGATCACCACCCTCAGCATGCTGTAGAGGATGATCGCGAGGCCCACGCACAGCGCCGCGAGCCTGAGCGGATCATTGCCATCGATGAGGCCCTTCACACCAAAGCCCGAGATCAAGAGCCCGAGGGCCATCCAGAGAGAGTTGTGGGTCCACAGTGGGTAGAGGCGACTGCGCGGATCAGGGCGGAACCACTCGATGTCTTTGTCGAGTTGCAGCTCTTCTTCAGTGGCGAGGCCCCAGGGGCGACTCACAGCATCTCCTCACGTCGCTCGTGTAGGGTATAGATGCCTCAGTGCCTCACAGGCCGCCAGAGTCTGTCTTCAGCTGAAGAGATCGAGGGCCTCATACACCTTCGAGGGCTGAGTGGGTATGCCAGACCAGCTCAGCCTCCGATCTGCTGCAACACCTCACAGGCCCGATCGCACTCTTCGATGCACTCACCGTTGAACTCGAAGGAGCCGTTCACCGGGGTGCCGTCGCAATCACACATCAGCTCGGGGCACTCTTCCCCACCGCCACCGCCACCGCCGCCGTTGCCACCACTGCCGATGACGATGCCACACACTGCCTCACCGCTGGCGATCTCGCCGAGCAGATCGTCACAGCTCTTGGCTTCGGCACAGGACAATTGCTCCTCTGTGGGCGCAGCGTCACAGACATCGCCACAGTAGGGGGTCGCCAGCTGGCTGCCCTGACCGCAATCGTCCACGAGCTTGGCCTCGCAACGCGACTGGCAGTTCGCCGCGGCGCCGTTCCCACCAGAGCTGCCGGAATCGCCGTCATCGTCGTCGCAAGCGGTGAACGCCAGAGCGCCCAGAGTCAGGGCGAAGAAGGGTACGAGGGTGTGACGCAACATGTCGTGTATCTCCTGAGTGAACGTACGGGGCCATATACTGTCCCCGCGCCCTGGAGATTCAAGAAATGTGCACCTTCACGGGCCGCTCTGGCCAAAACCGCCCTGCACCTCACACACGCGCTCGCACACCTCCGCCTCTGGTGGGCAGAACGCGTCCCCCCCAGGGGCAATGAGCAGGACAGAGATGACCTCGAAGGGCCCATCACCACAAGTGAGCCACCCCAGGTGACCCAGGCGCGTCAACGGGCTCATCGTCTGCCCCCCATGTTCCACACGGCCTCAGAATACATTCATCAGGAGAAATGAGGCAGCCTGTCGCGCAGATTGCTGACGCCTCAGTTTACTGTGCATATACTGCGGCGCGTTTTTGCGAGCCTGCCGACGCAGGCCGAACCCCAGCGCGAAAGGAGCGCCCACAATGACGATCTTCGCCCCCATTCAGCTCGACACCCCATTCCCCACCATCGAGCGCGAGATCATCGACCTGTGGGCGCGCCTCGACGCGTTTCAGAAGTCGGTGGACCAGCGCCCGAAGGACAGCGCCTACGTTTTCTATGACGGACCACCCTTCGCCACCGGGCTCCCGCACTACGGGCACCTCGTGGCGAGCACGCTCAAGGACATCGTGCCCCGATACTGGGCCATGCGCGGTCATCGGGTGGAGCGCCGCTTCGGCTGGGACACCCACGGCCTGCCCATCGAGATGCTCATGGAGAAGAAGCTCGGCCTGAGCGGCCCTTCGAGCGTCCGCGAGTACGGGGTGGCCGAGTTCAACGAGGCCTGCC
Organism: Bradymonadia bacterium; assembly: GCA_046290225.1. GTDB lineage: Bacteria > Myxococcota_A > Bradymonadia > UBA7976 > UBA1532 > JBKAGE01. The sequence continues at coordinate 33,735 of JBKAGE010000015.1, forward strand.
GGGCCAACGTGCTCAAGTACACCGAGGAGTGGCGGCAGGTCATCACCCGCCTCGGCCGCTGGGTGGACTTCGACCACGACTACAAGACCATGGACGCCTCGTTCATGGAGAGCGTCTGGTGGGTGTTCAAGCAGCTCTGGGACAAGGGCCTCGTCTACCAGGGCATGCGGGTCATGCCCTACTCGTGGCGCCTGTCGACGACGCTGTCGAACTTCGAAGCGAACATGGACTACCGCGACGTGCAGGACCCCGCCATCACGGTGCGCATGCCCCTCGACGGCGATCCTGACAACGCCTCGCTGCTGGTCTGGACCACCACCCCCTGGACCCTGCCAAGCAACCTCGCTGTGGCTGTGGGCAACGACATCACCTATGTGCGGGCCCGACCCAAGGGCAGCGACGAGGTGGTCATCGTCGCCGAGGCGCTCGTCGAAGCCACCCTCGGCAAAGAGGCCGAGGTGTTGTCCAGCTTCCCCGGCAGTGAGCTCGTGGGCCGAGGTTACACGCCCCTGTTCCCCTACTACGCCGATCTCAAAGAGAAGCCTCAGGGCAACGGCGGTGCTTTCTTCGTGATCGCCAGCGGCCACGTCACCACCGACAGCGGCACCGGCCTGGTGCACATGGCCCCGGCCTTCGGTGAGGACGACTACACCGCCAGCACTGCCGCAGGCATCCCCGTGGTGGACCCGGTGGACGAAGAGGGCAAGTTCACCGCCGAGGTACCCGACTTCGCCGGCCAGAACATCAAAGAGGCCGACAGGGGTATCATCCGGGCCCTCAAAGACAGCGGCCGTTTGTTCAAGCAGGCCACCATCGACCACAGCTACCCCTTCTGCTGGCGATCGGGCACGCCCCTCATCTACAAGGCCATGCCGGTCTGGTTCGTGAAGGTCACCGCCCTCAAAGACCGCATGGTGGAGCACAACAGCAAGATCCACTGGGTGCCTGAATCCGTGGGCGGCGGCCGGTTCCACAACTGGCTCAGCGACGCCCGGGACTGGAACGTGTCCCGCAACCGCTTCTGGGGCACGCCGCTGCCCATCTGGAAGTGCAACGACTGCGATCACACTGAGTGCATCGGGTCCATCGACGATCTTCAGAAGGCCAGCGGGGCAGAGATCGACGACATCCACCCCCACAAGATCGATCACCTCACGGTGCCCTGTAGCGCCTGCGGTGGCGAAGCGCAGCGTATCTCCGACGTCTTCGACTGCTGGTTCGAGTCGGGCTCCATGCCCTATGCCCAGGGTCACTACCCCTTCGAGGGGGCTGAGCAGTTCGAGGCGAACTTCCCCGCGGAGTTCATCGCCGAGGGCCTCGATCAAACCCGCGGCTGGTTCTACACCTTGCTGGTGTTGTCGACGGCCCTCTTCGATCGGCCGCCGTTCAAGAACGTCATCGTCAACGGCATGGTGCTCGCCGAGGATGGCGAGAAGATGTCGAAGTCCAAGCAGAACTACCCGCCTCCGGAGGAGGTGATGGAGTCCCTGGGCTCAGACGCCATCCGGGCCTACCTGATCAACTCTCCCGTGGTGCGGGCCGAGCCCCTGAAGTTCAGCGAGCGCGGCGTACGCGAGGTGGTGCGCACGGTGCTCATGCCTCTGCGCAACGCGTGGTCGTTCTTCGTGCAGTACGCCAACATCGACGGTTGGCACCCCGGCACGGGCTTCGAAGACGTCGCCACGCCCGATGCCGCCGATCGCCCGGAACTCGATCGCTGGATCTTGTCGGTGATGCAATCGCTGGTGAAAGAGGTGAACGCCCAGATGGAGGGATACTACCTCTACCAGGTGATCCCTCCAATGCTGGGCTTCATCGATCACCTGACCAACTGGTACATCCGCCGCAGCCGCCGGCGGTTCTGGCGCAGCGCCGCCGATCAGGCCGCTCGGGTCGACAAGGCCTCGGCCTACGCCACCCTGTACGAGGTGCTCGTCACCTTCGGCACCGTGATGGCGCCGGTGCTGCCCTTCATCACCGAGGCCCTCTACCAGAGCCTGGTGGTCGAGCCCGGCGTGGCCGCAGAGGGCAAAGACTCAATCCATCTCTGCGATTACCCCCAGGTGGACGAGTCCCGCATCGACGCCGCGCTCGAAGCGGCGGTGGCGGTGACCCGTCAGGCGGTGGGCCTCGGCCGCGCCTTGCGGGAGCATCACAAGCTCAAGACCCGCCAGCCCCTCGGGGAGCTGACGGTGGTGCATCACGATCAGGCCACCCTCGCGGCCCTGCGCACCCACAGCGAGCTCATCGCCGAGGAGCTCAACGTGAAGTCGGTGGTGATCACCGACGACGACGCGGGTCTGGCCACGCTGAGCTTCAAGGCCAACTTCAAGACCCTGGGCCGCCGTTATGGCAAGCAGATGAAGGCCTGCGCTCAGGCCATCGGCGCCCTCACCCGGGCGGACTTCGAGGTGCTGCAGGGCGGTGGTGAGATCGACGTGCTCGGTCAGCCCATCACCCTCGGCGACGTGATGGTGACCCGAGCCCCCAAGGGCGAGGTGGTCATCGAGACCGAGGGCGCCCTCACGGTGGCGGTGGATACCCACCTGACCCCGGATCTCATCGCCGAGGGGTTGGTCCGTGAGGCCATCAGCAAGATCCAGCGTATGCGCAAAGACGGCGGGTTCAACGTCACCGATCGAATCAACGTGGCGCTGTTCACCGATGAAGACGCTCTGACTCAGGCGCTCACGGCCCACGAGGCCTACCTCGCCAAGGAGGTCCTGGCGGCCTCGGTTCAGCTCGGCGCATCTGCCGACGCCTCCGAGGGCTCAACGGCTCTGGAGCTCGAAGGCCATCAGATCTCGGTGCACCTCGAGAAGGCCTGACCCGCCGCCTACTCTGGCCCCATCCCTGCGGCGATGAGCCGCTCTCTCAACCCTGCCAGCCCCTCGCTGAGGACCTCCATGTCCTCAGTGGAGACCCCACCGAAAGCCTCACTCAGAAACTGCTTGGACACCTCGACCAAACGGGGCCGCGTCTCGTGAGCCTGCTCGGTGAGATGAATCAACCAGGTACGTTTGTCTTCAGGGTGCTGCTCTCGCCGAATCCAGCCATGTGACATGAGCGCTTTGACCAGCCGGCTGACAGTGGCCCCGGATAAACTGAGCGCCCGGGCGATGTCTCGGGCGCTCATGGGGCGCTCTGCTTTGTAGAGAACCACCAACACATTCGCCTGAGAAGATGTGAGATTCTCGAGCCCTGCCATACGAAACAATACGGATACCCGCCCCTCGATGAGTTCACGAATCCGCTGAATATCCAGCCAGATGGCAGTCTGGGTATTGCGTTGCCTCTCGAGATCATGTTCCGATATGGGACGCATGCGATTTTTCCGCCTTGACAATCCTTGGCGACTCGCCAAGATTGGGAATCGTTAGCTTGCTAACCATCGACCCCATACGATGGTCGTCAGGCAAACAATCAACGAGTCTTCAAATTTTGAGGCTCGTATCGAATATCTACTCACCATCCGCAGTTTGCAATGGTGAGTCCGTCACCTTCCCCCGGTGACGCAGCGACCCCTCGGGGGGTCTGGCCGATCGCTTTACGAGCCACACCCAGTCCGGCTCGTATCCTCCCCTCCCCCTCAGCCCAAAGATCAGCCAGATCCCCCGAATTTTTTGCTCCGCCGCTACGGCGGCGTCAGCCGCCGTGAGGCCCACGATCCTCCGCACAGACATCACGAAAAGCCAGTCGCCGTAGCCGCTGGCTCTGATCGTCCTACACATCTTTTGGTGTAGTGGTGGATTGGTTAGCGGCGAGCCAGCCCAGCTCGAAC
>JBKAGE010000016.1:0-24598 GCA_046290225.1 Bradymonadia bacterium
GCAAGGACCCCAACGGCTACCGCTACGACTTCGTCAAGCTCGCCGAGAAGGCCGCCACCCTCGCTGGCGTACAGCCCAAGAAGGTCCAGGCCATCGCCAGATAATGACCTGACAACTCTACAGTACCCACCCTTCGCTCAACCCCACTGCCTTCCCGACCGATGGCCAAAAAACACGACATTCTTTTCGTAAATAAAACAACAGCATCACGATATTAAAAGATGCTTTTACGTGTTTCATTCCTCGGGGGACATCATGGGCCGACGAATCAGCATCGCCACCCGAATCAGTATGGGCTTCGCTGCCGTTGTGACCATTCTCGCAGCGAGCAATGCCTTGAGCATCAGTGGTCTGGGCACAGCCTCAGATGACTTGCGCACCTATGCCAGGCTCGTCGACGAGACCGCTCAGACTCAAAGTGTCTGGGCCAATACGCTCAGCGCACGGGTGCAGATGAAGCATTTGCTTCTCAAGGCCGGCAATGATGATGCGGCAGAAGCAGCAGTCCTCGATCATCTCGCCAAGGTGCGTGCGCTGTTGTCTCAAACCGACAGCGAAGAAGCCCAGAACCAGCTCAGCCGGTTCGAAACCTATACCCGGACCTTCCGAGAGGTGACCACCCTGCTCGACGAGCGGCGCCGTACCATGACGGAGCAGCTCGACGTCATCGGCCCCGAGATGGCCACCACCGCCTCGAAGCTGATGCTCAGTGCCGTCAACAGCGGGGATGTAGAGCTGGCCACCCGAGGTGCACGGCTCATCGAGTCCACCCTCAAGGCGCGCCTCGCGGTGGTGAAGTACATGCAGAGTCAGTCGCCTGATCATCTGACCCAGGCCCGCTCATCGATGGAGCAGGCTGCCACCACCCTCTATGGTTTCATGGGCGGTCCGGTCGATGCCAAGGCCAAAACCCTCGCAGGACAAATGAAGGCCTACCGGGAAGCCATGGATCTTCTGGAGCAGCAGACTCAGCAACAACAAGCCAAGGTGCTGCAGATCCTGGACATCATCGGCCCTGCTGTCACTGGAGAGCTGGCCGCGAATGCTGAGCGCCTCAACAGCGCCCAAAGCGCGTTGGGGGCGCAGGCGACAGGCCAAGTTGAATCGTCTGCAGTGTGGAGCGGCATCATCGTCGCGTTGAGTGTGCTGCTCTCCACCCTCGTGGCCTTTCTGATGGGGCGCTCGCTCTCTCGACCGGTCATCAGCCTCACCCATGCGATCAAGCATGTGGCCGACGGCAAACTCGACAAGCCCATCGACCATCAAGGCCGCAGCGACGAGCTGGGCGAGATGGCCCAGGCCATCTCGATTTGCCAGAAAAACCTGCTACAGGTGGAGACGCTCAAGGCCTACCAGATCCAGCTGACGGCCAAAGCAGAGGAGACGCGGAAGACCGAGATGCGGGCCCTCGCCGATCGGTTCGAGTCAGAGCTGAAGGGGGTCGTGGCAGAGGTCGCCGCCGGTGCCCAGCAGGTCTCTGGCAGCGCTGCACAGGTGCGCAAGCAGACTGAAGGTGCTCGGCAACAAACCACCGAAGTCACGGTCTCGACCGCACAGGCCGTGGACAGTGTTCAAAGTGTCGCCGCTGCCGCAGAAGAGCTCAGTCACAGCATCAACGAAATCAGCCGACAGATGGCTCAGGCCGAGTCGGCCACCAGCAGCGCCGCACGCACGCTCGATGAAGCGCAGGGCAACATGACCATGCTCGCGGAAGAGGCCAACTCAGTGGGTGCGGTGGTGGGCCTGATTCAGGAGATCGCAGAGCAGACGAACCTGCTGGCCTTGAACGCCACCATCGAAGCCGCCCGAGCGGGCGACGCTGGCAAGGGCTTCGCGGTGGTCGCCGACGAGGTCAAGAACCTCGCCAGTCAAACCGCCAAGGCCACCGAACAAATCAGCGGCATCATCGGACGCATTCAGAGTTCGAGTGGCCAGACAGTGGATTCGATGCGCCAGGTGGCAATGGTGGTGAGTGAGCTCCAAGATGCATCTGCTGCCGTCGCCGCAGCGGTGGAAGAGCAGAGCGCGTCGACACAAGAGATCGCCCAGAGCATTCAACACGCGCACATGGGTACTCAGGCTGTAGGACAGCAGATCGCCGGGGTGGCCGATGCCACGTCGAGCTCTGCCCGAGAGGCAGAAGCCATGGCCAACGCTGCTGCCCACATCGGCACGCAGGCCACCCGCCTCAACGATCACGTCTCTACCTTCCTCGACGGGGTGCGCGCAGATCTGTGAACCCCGAGCAGGTCAGTGCACACATCTGTGATGACTCTGGCCGCGCGCCCCTGTACCTTCGCTTCGCCAACGAGACGCGAAGGGAACCCCATGGAGATCACCGCCGATCTGCGCCGCACCATCGTCAACACCATCCGCATGCTCGCCGTCGATGCCGTGGAGCAAGCGAAGTCGGGCCACCCCGGCGCCCCCATGGGGCAGGCCGAGCTGGCCCATGTACTCTTTCACGAGTTCTTGCGCTTCGACCCCACTGATCCCGAGTGGCCCGCTCGGGACCGCTTCGTGCTCAGCTGCGGCCACGGCTCGATGTTGCAATATGCGCTGCTGCACCTCTGGGGCTACCCCCTCGAGCTCGATGATCTCAAGCAGTTCCGCCAGTGGGGCTCCCTGACCCCGGGTCACCCCGAGGCCGGTCACACCGCGGGTGTGGAGGTGACCACGGGCCCTCTCGGTCAAGGCGTGGCACAGTCGGTGGGCATGGCCCTCGCCGCCCGCATGATGCAGGCCCGCCTCGCTGCCGAAGGCGAGGACTTCGACCCGATGCCCCAGCGGGTCTTCACGATCTGCTCCGACGGCGACTTGATGGAGGGCATCAGCAGCGAGGCCGCCTCTCTCGCGGGACACTGGCGACTCTCGAACTTGATCTGGCTCTACGATGACAACGGCATCACCATCGACGGTGACACCGACATCGCCTTCTCGGAAGACGTGGGCCAGCGCTTCGAGGCCTTCGGCTGGCGGGTGCTGCGTGCCGATGGCCACAACGCCGACGAGGTCCGCGCCGCTCTGGCCCGGGCCACCGATGCTGGCGCCCCCGATCAGCCGGTGCTGATCATTTGCAAGACCCACATCGGCTACGGCAGCCCCAACAAGGTCGACTCGTCGAAGGCCCACGGCTCCCCCCTCGGAGCCGACGAGATCAAGGCGACGAAAGAGGTCCTGGGCTGGCCCACCGAGCCCACCTTCCTGGTGCCCGACGAGGTGAAGGCCTTCTTCACCGAGGCCCAGCAGGCCAAGACCGCCGATCGCAAAGCCTACGAGGCGGAGTACACCGCCTGGCGCAGCCGCCAGCCGGAGGCCGCCGCCCGCTTCGACGATCTCTGGGCCGCGAAGACCCCAGAAGACTTCGCCGAGCGTCTGCTGGCCTCTGTGGCAGGCAAAGAAGACGCCACCCGCAAGCTGAGCGCCGCGGTCATCGACGCCGCCCTCGAGGCGATGCCGGCCTTTGTGGGTGGCTCTGCCGATCTCACGGGGTCGAACGGCATCAACATGAAGTCCGAGGTGATGGTGGGCTACCCGGGCTCCAGCCGCCGCAACGAGATGAGCTTCGCCGGCCGCAAGATGCACTTCGGCATCCGCGAGCACGCCATGGGGGCCATCACCAACGGCATGTTGCTGCACGGGGGCCTGCGGCCCTTCAACGCCACCTTCCTGGTCTTCAGCGACTACCTGCGGCCCTCGATCCGCCTTGCGGCGTTGAGCCGCCTGCCCAACGTCTTCGTGCTCAGCCACGACAGCGTGTTCCTCGGGGAAGACGGCCCCACGCACCAGCCCGTGGAGCATCACTGGGCCCTGCGTACGATCCCTGACTTCCACTACTTCCGCCCTGCAGACGCTGTAGAGGTGGCCATGACCTGGTCTTGGGCCCTCGGCGAGGCAGAGCTGCCCATCGGCGTGTCCCTGACCCGTCAGAAGCTGCCGGCCATCGAGCGCCGCGCCGACTTCGACGCCAAAGAGGTCTGGCGCGGGGGCTACGTGGTGACTGCCGCGGAGAACCCCGAAGTGGTGCTGGTGGGCACGGGCTCAGAGCTGCAGCTTTGCTGTGAAGCAGCGAAGGCGCTCACGGCCGATGGCCACCGCGTACAGGTGGTGTCGATGCCCTCGTTCGATCTCTTCCGGGAGCAGGACGAGGCCTGGCAGCGCTCAGTGATCCCTGCAGGCGCCAAGGTGTGCACCATCGAGGCGGGCATCACGGACCCCTGGGCAGTGCTCACGGGCCTGAGCGGCCTGCGCATCGGCATCGATCGCTTCGGCGCTTCGGCCCCGATGGCGGTGATCGCTGAAGAGTTCGGGCTGACGACGGAGAAGGTGTTGGGGCGCATTCGAGAGTGGCTGGGCTGAGGCGCGGACGATCTGAGCGGACGGCCGCCCTTCGGGCCGCCTGTAGCAGACGGTCATCGCCTTACGGCGACAGCCTGTAGCGGACGCCTCGCCTTCGGCGAGAGCTGTAGCGGACGCTCATTTGCCTACGGCAAATTCCCTGTAGCTTTTTTGAAGATCACTCTGGGGGGGCGTGTGTGAATTCATCTACCGCAGACGCTGTTGGCCCCTGACGCACCAGTTCCGGCGTAAGCCCCAACCTGGGTTGAGAGGCCCACCAGACACACCATAAGTCTCTAAAAAAGCTACAGCACAGGCTGCCGAAGGCAGACTCGGCGTCCGCTACAGCTTTGCGCCAGCGCAGCTGGTTCAGGCGTCCGCTACAGACGCAGCGAAGCGAAAGCTTTTGCTGGGTCGTCCGCTACAGGCGGTGCCAAAGGCACGGCCGTCCGCTCAGACCGCTCACTCACACACATCCAACCACGGCGTAATCACCCCGCCGCTGCACTCAGGCGCAGTTTCAGCCCCACACGGCCACCAGCGCGGCCGGATCGCTCGGGGCACCACGTACTCCTTCAGCTCCACGTCGACAATGCAGGTACAACCTGAGCACGTCGTGATGCCCTCCCGCACGCGCAACAGGCTGAAAATGCCATCTGTCTCGCACTCCAGGCGGCGGGTGCGCTGCGCTGGAGGCAGCTCTTCCACCTCAGGGGGCTCGATCTCGTCGAGGATCGCCACCTGACACAGCGTACGCTCCGCGCCGTCGGGCTCAGGCACTCCAGCGCAGGGGTTCGCACCCCCGGAGAGGGGCACCACTTCTGGGTCGAAGATGATGGTGCGATCCGTGAAGCCTCGGATGAAGGGGATCGAGCGTGTGCGGCAGGCCACCGCTTCCGTGAGGCCCGGGTTCGCTGCCAGCGTGAGCGCCACCGGCGGCGTAGGCTCCGGGGCCACGGCCATCCGGGTCTCCGAGCCGTCGTCGGTCACGCGGAAGAAGCCGTTGTAGCGCGGGCCATATTGTTCATAGAACCGCTCGGTCACCTCGAGGCCCACCAGATCGAGCAGGGCGTCGAGATCAGGGGTATAGGCCAGGCCCGGGCCATTGCGGGCATCGACGGCGAGTACCCGATCGGCGCCGGGGGTGGGGTTGATCGTCGGCGGGCCGAAGCGGCCGTCTCCGTCGACGTCTTCATAGGCGATGATCCAGACACGGTGGGCCAGCGCCGCAGCCCGAATCGTCTCGTCCTCGATGAGGGTGAGGGCGTTGAGAGGCAGCAACAGGCTTGCCAATTCAGGGCTCAGAGGCTTCACCTGCAGCGACATCAGCGTGTCGCCCTCGGGCTCCAGCGTGATCGCCTCGTCGCTCACGATGTAGAGTCCCGTAATCAGACGCCAGGCCACCGCCACCCGCAGCGGCGCCTCTCGGGGCACTGTGTCGGGATCAGAGATCCTCACTGGCAGACTGATCGGATCAGAGAGCGTCTGAGTCTCCACCGTACAGCCCGCGAGGAGCGTGCTCCCGTGCACGAGGCCTGACAGCCAGCAGCGAAGGCGCATGTGACGACTCACAGGTTCACCTCCACCTCGAAGATGAGGGCCGGATCATAAATGAAGCGGCGCTGCACCTGGAACGCCGCGTCGAAGATGAGCGAGTGCACCTGCTTGTTCGAGACGTGAATCCGGGCCAGGTGAGGCAGCCCGTACCAGAGTTGCCAGTTCAGCCCTGCCCGATAGTAGAAGTCGTGAAACACCCCTGGGAACCGATCCCCCCGTGGCAAAGAGCTTACCCGGATCGGGCCGTCGGATCCTTGCTCTACGAGCCGCAGCCAGTATTCCCCCTGCGCCATGAGGGACCAGTGCCGGGCAAAGCGCCATCGCACCTCACCCATGGCTGTATACGAGCGCTGATCATAGTCGGGGCTGATGGACAAGAACTCGTACGGGTGCGTGACGTAGGTTTGCTCCCGCCAGGGCAGCTGAGGGCCCGTAGTCGTCTCACGGGGCGTACGTCGGGGGCCTGAGCCCGCACCGTAGTAACGAAATTGCTGACCCAGATGCAGATCGAGGCGACCCCCGGCGAGGGCGCGCTGCCGCCAGTCGAGGCGGAGCATCGCTGCCTGAGGGAACGCGTCGACGTCAGAGGTGGTGTTCGACACCTTCACCCCATACTCCGCTGCCACCCTGAAGGCCCCAAAGGGCAGATCGACGCTGGCCCCCACGAGCTGGCTGTTCTCCGTAGCGGCGCTCTGCAGCCAGGCCATGTAGTGCAGCTTCACCCGACCATCGAGGGCGCCGAGGGTGAGCGAGTAGAGATCGTCATCGGGCCACATGATGCGCCCCGCCATGACCTGTGTGAGAGACCAGTGACGCCACTTCAGGCCACCCGCGTTGCCTTCGAGGGGTAACTGCTCCACCCAGAGGCCGGCGCCGAGAGTCACCGTGTCGAGATCGAAAAGCACAGCCTCGCCTTCGAGGGGATCACCATCGATCTGGGCGAGGGTGCCCGAAGCATGCAGGCCCAGGCCGCTGATCAAATCGCTCGAGAAGCGGTAGCCGTCGCTGGCGCTGGGATTGAACGTCACCAGATTCAGGTTCACCTCGAGGGCTTCGAAGGCCCGCAGCGCCAGAAACGTGTCGAGGATGAAGTACCCGTGAAAGTGCGGCAGCTCGCCACCAGGGGTGAGATTGAGTCGGAACCCCGTGAGGCCGTCGGCGGCCATGGTGAACCGCTCGGGGAGCGTCTGCGGGCTCAGGCGGTGGCTCTGGCTGGGCACGGTGAGCTGATCGTAGAGGCGTCGATTGAGTAGACGCTGCTCGAAGAGCGTCCAGCGATCGCGACCGTCGAGAAAGATGCTCGGCGCCAAATCGGCCGAGGCGCCACTCTGCTGGGCGTGCGCTCGACTGTGAGAGAGCACGGCGCAGGCGGACAAGAGCAACAGGAGAGACGCAGGCAGGCGACGCATGCTCTGGCTATAGCACAAGGGGCCGATCTCAGGCCCGACTTGAGGGCCGCGGTGACGCTGTGTTTTGCTTAAATTCAGAACTTCGGAGGATCTATGCGCCCACCCTACATTGCCCATCTGCTTCGGGTCGGCCTCTTGATGCTGATCGCCTGCCCGACCTGGGCTCAACGCAAGATCATCAAGGTCACGGGCCCCGATGGCAGGACGCGATACGTCACCGAGCCTGAGCCACCCGTGTTGGTGGGACCACCGGTTCAACCCTCCACGCCTGACGCCAAAGACCAGGCGCGCCCTCAGAAAGCCTCGTCGAAGCGCAGCACGACCAGCACTGCCGACACTCCCTTGTTTCCGGGCAACCCCGAGTTCGTCCCCGGCGTGGGGCTCACGAAGACCTCGAGGGCCGAGGGTGGCTCCGGTGACACAGGTGCAGCCGAGCCCCTGCCCACGCTCAGCCTCGCGGAACGCCGCGCCGAGGCCGAGGCGGCGTTGAAGCAGGCCATCGCCGATCAGGAGGCTGCAGAGAAGGCGTTCTCGGCAGCGGTGCACAAGGCTCGAGTGGTGCCCTTTGGCGCCCACTTCAAAGCCCGCACCGACGCTCAGGTCGCCCTCGAAGAGGCGAAAGCCAAAGTCACCGAGGCCCAAGCCGCCGTCGACGCGCTCAAGTGATGCGCGCCCCTTGATGTTGAGCCTTCTGCTGATCGGTGGGTTGCTGCACAGCCCCCCTGCCCTCGCCGAAGTCCCCAGTCGGGTAGACGTCGAGCCCCTCGCGGTCCCCGCTGTCGACGTACCCCTCACCTTCGTGACCGCTGTGGGCTGGTACGCGCTCTTTCGCCAACATGACGACTGGGCAGATCCCTCGTGCCCCTGTGATCGCACCGACGCACCTCGGTGGGATCGTATCGGCGTCGATGGCACCTGGCGTCAGGGAGAGACCATGGCCGACGCCACCCTCGGCGCCGCTCTGCTCGTAAGCCTCGGCGCCGCAGCCATGGGCGCAGATGACATGGACGACGTCTTTGAAGACGCTCTGCTCAGCACAGAAGCCATGATGATCGCCGGGCTGCTCACCCAAGGGGTCAAGACCGCCACCAGCCGCCCCTACCCCTACTTGCTGCGCCCAGGTGCTGATCCCGCTCGGGAGGCTGACGGGGTGAACTACGCCGCTTTCTGGTCGGGGCACACCGCCACCCCCATGGCCGCCGCCGTCGCCGCGGCGTGGCAGTTCCAGCGACGACGACCCCACGACCCGATGCGGTGGGTCTTCTGGGTGGTGGGCCCCGCCCTGGCGCTGTCATCAGGCGTGTTTCAGATCAGCGCCGGCAATCACTACCCCTCCGACGTGGTCGTGGGCGCCGCGGTGGGCGCCGGGGTCGGCCTCGCGGTGCCGTGGCTACACGGAGAGTTCTAGGGCGTCGCTGCGCAGCGCAACGGAGCCGTCACCCAGCGATCACACGCTGAACGCTGGCCACCGCCCGCATTACAGAATCGTCGGACTCCACGGTGTGCATCTCGCTCAGCGGCACCCACCGAGCATCTTTGGCGTCCGAGCCCGCCTCGAAGTCCCACGTGGTGGCTTCGAACAACACCCGAGCGTCGAAGTGCTTGTGTGTCGGATCAGACTTTCGAGCAGGGATCTCATGTACATCGACGTCGAGCAGCCCGTCGCCGAGCAGCTTCACTTCCGTGAGGCCGGTCTCCTCGGCCACTTCACGTCGGGCGGCGGCGAAGATGTCGGCATCATCAGGCTCGAAGTGCCCCCCAGGTTGGAGCCAGCGGTGCAGCTTCCCGTGGAAGATCAGCAACAGGGCCGAATGATCGGGCGAGAGCACGAAGGCGCTGGCGGTGAAGTGCCCGGGCTCGAAGTGATCGCGATGAAACGGATCACCCTCCACCTCGGCGAGGGCGAGCATATCCGTGCGATGCGTGCCTTCTGCAGTGTCGGCGGGGGCATGCTGCTTCAACAGCTCAGCGAGATGATTACGGCGGTGTAGATTGGTCATAGGGGTCGTGTTACCTGCTCGACGTATAGATGCAAAGAGATTCGCATCGGGTAAGAGAGCATGCAGATGACGCAACGTTTCTCCATCACGCGCCGCGCTGACTTTTCGCCGGACGACGAGGCCGAGCTCAAAGGGCTCTCGCAACAGGTCTACCCGCCCGAGGCCATGACGGACTGGCCAGGTCGCCACATCGAGTGGGCCAGGACCACCCACAGCATTCGCTGCTGGTCAGACGATGTACTGGTGGCCCACGCTGGCCTTCTGGTCCGCTCAGGTCGCATTGACGATCGCACCGTAACCCTCGGAGGCGTGGGTGGTGTGATGGTTCACCCCGGTCATCGTCGCCAGGGGCTCGCCACCGCCACCATGCATCGTGCACCCACGTGGTTTGCAGAGCAGCAGGTCGATTTCGCGGTGCTGGTCTGTGTACCTGAGCTGTTCACGCTCTATGGCAGGGCGGGCTGGCAGGTCTTCGAAGACACTCTGTGGGTGCAGCAGCCAGGAGGTCGTGTGCCGTTTACATTCAACCGGCCCATGACCTTGTCGGTGGGCCTCGAGGCGCCCATCACCGGCGCACTCGATCTATGCGGGCTTCCATGGTGAACTCACCGAGCACCAGGCGTCACCCGCTCTATTTTTTCGATATTCTTTTGAGACCTGCAGGCTGATGTAGGGGTCGAACCCCTGCTTCACAGGAGTTCGTATGCTCTCATCGGAGATGTCGTCCTGGTCTCACCGGGCATTGCGCAAACACTTCCTCGACGCTCACGTCAATGACACCGAATCGGGCACCCTCGATGCCGTGGCACGCATGGTTTTGGAGATCGATCGGCCTGACCATGTGCTCCACGTCGGCCTGCGCACACTCTCTGCCCATCTCGGCGCCGGACGCGTCGATGTAGGCTTCGGCACAGCGCAACAGCGCACCTTCTCCGCAGCGGCCGAGGTCTCTGTGAGCGACGACGTTCCGAAAATGGTGGGCCGGGCGTTGCCGAACCGTCATGAGGTGTTGCAGCGGGTGTGGCACAGCGCTCAGCCGGTGGCCTACGACGACGTGGTGAACAACCCCATGGTGGCCTCGCTCAAAGAGGCCTTCCTCGAGTGTGCGGCCCACGCGATGCTCGCCCAGAGACTCTCGAACGATGCAGGCAGCTTTGGTGTGATCTGCATCGACGACGTCGAGTACGGCCGTGTCTGGCGAGACTGTGATCGAGCCTATGTCTATGACTTCTGCACCACCTTCTTTGCGCCGCTGATCACCATCAGCCGGCAGATCGCCGAGCCCGACGACATCGTCAAGCCATCGCCGTCAGAGCTCGACGCCATCCGCCTCGCCGCCCAGGGCCTGAGCTACAAAGCCATCGCCGCCACGCTGAACAAGTCGATCCGCACCATCGAAGCCCAGCTCCGCAGCGCCCGCCACAAAACCAACACAGGCAACCAGACCGAGCTGGTCCGCGTGTGCGAGCCCTGGCTGTAGACACGTGAAATACATGGTGATCGAGACCTTCAAGGCAGGGTGCATGCCCAAGGTGTATGCGCGATATGCCGAGCGTGGGCGCATGCTCCCCGAGGGGCTGGTGTACATCGACTCCTGGCTCACAGCAGATCAGCGTCAGTGCTTTCAGCTGATGGAGACCGCAGACGCGTCCCTCTTCGAGCCATGGATCGCGCAGTGGAGTGATCTGGTGAACTTCGAGGTCATCGCCGTAGAAGCCTCACCTACAAAACGGGATCAGTGAGGCAGACTCACCCTCAAGCGGGGAGCAGCTTCTCGATCTCGGCTTTGAGCTTCGCCGGGGCGGTCTTGCTGGCGAAGCGATCGATGACGTTGCCCTCAGCATCGACGAGGAACTTGGTGAAGTTCCACTTGATGCCCTTGGAGCCCAGCACGCCCTTGGCCTCACCCTTGAGGTAGTTGTAGAGGGGGTGGGCATCCTTGCCGTTGACGTCGATCTTGGCGTGCATGGGGAAGCTCACCCCATAGTTGATCTGACAGAACTCGCTGATCTCGTCATTGCTGCCAGGATCTTGATGGCCAAACTGGTTGCAGGGAAAGCCCAAGACCGCCAGGCCGCGCTCCCCGTACTCTTTGTGCAGCGCCTCCAGGCCCTTGAACTGAGGCGTGAAGCCACATTTGCTGGCGGTGTTGACGATGAGCATCACCTTGCCCTGGTACTCGCCGAGGCTCTTCTGCTCGCCGCTGATGGTCTCCACATCGAAGTTGTAGATCGTGCTCATGGGTTCTCCGTGTCGCCCGAGGTCTCGCCCCGGAGCATGCAGGTGAGGGTCTTGATTTGCTCTCGCAAGCCCACCAGACCTTCGAGGTCCAGCGGATCGGTCATCTTGCACAGCACCGCGCCTTGTACTTCGCCGGCACGTGCACGCAACGCTTGCCCTTGGGTGGTCAGCCGAATCCGGATACGGCGCTCATCTTCAGGGTCTTTGACCCTGCGCAGCAGCCTCTGGGCTTCGAGGCGCCTCACGAGGGGGGTGAGGGTGCCGCTGTCGAGCATGAGCCTGCCGCCGAGATCTTTGAGGCTGATGTCATCGGCCTCCCACAACACCAGCATCACGAGGTATTGCGGATACGTGAGCCCCAACGCATCGAGGCCGGGCCGGTAGGCCTGGGTCATGGCCCTGCTCGCTGCGTACAACGCAAAACAGAGCTGCTGGTCGAGGTGGAGCGGATCACTGGCCATGTCGTTATCCGTGCGCTGCATAGCCGTATTCATTGTGCACAATTGAATTGTGCGCAACCATTTCAGTTCACCCCACGCACAAAATCCCCCGTATTGGGCTGGCGACTCACCGAGCCATCATGGAAGAATGATGGCCGCGTACACACAGGATCTCACCGATTCAGGAGCATGTTGTGGGCAAACCCTTAACGCCACCCCCACGGACACCGGCGCTGATTCGCCGCGCCGCCCTGGGCGTCGCCCTCGCAGCCAGCGCGCTGGGCTGTGATGACGACTCTGGCCTCGTAGAAGATGATCCACTCGATGGTGGCAGCCCCGATGTGATCATCGCCCCCATGCCGCCGCCTCAGCCCGACATGAACGTCGACTCGCCGATGCCTCCGCCGGAGCCAGACGCCATGATCGCGCCGATGCCACCCCCTCAAGATGACATGGGTATAGCTGAGCCGGACGCCATCCCCCCCATGCCAGTGCCCCAGGAAGACATGGGCCTGGCCGATATGGACATCATCGCGCCGATGCCCCCACCGGAGCCCGACATGGAGGTGGACGCCCCCATGCCGCCGCCCGATCCCGACATGGAGCTTCCCGAAGACATGGGCCTCCCCGACGCAGAGCCCCTGCCCGACTTCGAGGTCCTGCCCCCGATGCCCCCACCGATGCCCCCGCCCCCCGAAGAGCCTTGATGAGCGACTGGGTGCTCGCCCCAGAGTGGGGCCACTGGATCGACGAGAACCTCTCTCAACGTGCCGAAGCCTCCGATGTCATCGCAGGGCTGGTGCAATCCGGGGTGCCCGAGGTCCTCGCTGCTGCCGAGGTGTACCGTCGCCTCACCGCCCAGATGACTCGTCGAGCGCGCCAGGCGGAGATGATCCTCGGCCTGCAACAACGCATGTGGCGCACAGCGCCTGGTGGTGCCATCGAGCGGCGCTCTGGCCTGAGCGCCGAGGCGTTCTTTGCCCACCACTACGCCGCCAACCGGCCGGTGATCCTCGAAGATTTCACCGAGGGCTGGCCCGCCCTGGAGCGCTGGTCACCGAGCTTCTTCAAGTCGCACTTCGGCGCAGTGGAGGTAGCGGTCACCCTCGACCGGGAGTCGGATCCGGATTACGACATGCGCCACCGGGATCACACCCGACCGATGGCCATGGCCGATTACGTCGACGCGCTGCTCGCCGCCGGCGAGAGCAACGACCTCTACATGGTGGCGAACAACCGCAACGCTGATCGCCCTGAGCTGGCGCCAATCTTCGACGACGTACGCCTCAATCACGGCATCTTGCGCCCGGATCGCCTGAAGGGCTGTGTGGCTCTGTGGCTGGGCCCCGCAGGCACGGTGACGCCCCTGCACCACGACACCTGCAACATCATGTTCTGCCAGATTCGAGGGCGTAAGCGCTTCAAGCTCTATCCACCGAGTGAGCGCCGACTGCTCCACGGCGCCCGGAGCATGTACGGCGCCATCGACCCGGAAGCACCGGGATCGACAGATCAGCTGGTGGAGTTCGAGGTGACGGTGGGCCCAGGCGACACGCTGTTCATCCCCGTGGGCTGGTGGCACCACGTCCGGGCCCTGGACGTAAGCGTGAGCATCGCCTTCAGCAACTTCGCCCGGCCCAATCTGTTCGATGATTATCGCCCAGGTGAGGTGCGTTGAGACGGACTCAGCCCTTGTCTTGAGCGGGCAGCTCGGCAAGAGACTGGGCCTTGCTCATACGAAATCGGTAGATCTGCCAGTCTTGCGCCATGAACAGGTGCTCTCTCGAGAAGGTCTCCTCTGCACGTACACTGCCTGGAGCCCGTCTATGCGTCTCACCCTTACCCTCGTCACTCTGCCTCTGCTCGGGGCCTGCTCTGCCCTCCCTGCTGACGGTCCGCTCGACGGATCGGCGTGCCGACACGTGAACGCCCAGCCCCTGAGCCCCGACGACAGCTGGTCGGCGATCCAACGCCGGGCCGGCTACTTCACCGAGATCCCCAAGGTGCAGCTCGGCAACACCTTCGTGCCGGTGACGGGCATCTGCGTCGACGGCCCCGACTTACGCACGATCAAGCAGGTGGAGCGCTGCACGGCCTATCGCAGCCGTGGTGACGACGATGAGTGTGTGGCCACGGAAAACGCGCACCTGCGTACATCGATCGCCTATACCCGTGAGGTCTGCACTCGCTGGCGTGGTGGGGAAAACGACGAGTGCGCCCGCACCGAGGCCCGATCGGGCAACCACCCCACGGTGTACGAGATCCCGGTGCACGCAACTCGGAATGCTGGAGAGGGCGAAGAAGAAGCTGGTCGACTGTGCTTCGTGAAGACACATACGCTCCCCGCTTGCGACACCTGACCCCCACAGCACTCGCCAGCCCTTCAAAGAGCCCCACTGGTGAAGCAATAGGTAGAAACATGCACAAATTGCAGGCCCCACGGCTCAGCAATTGATCCACTCCCACTCAACATCTAGATTCTTCCCCATAGATCCGGGGCATATTGGGGTGCAGAGTGAAGCCAAAGAAATCAGCCAGCTACCTACAATATATCGTCCTCGCACTCTCCATATTACGGGGTGCGACACCAGCCCAACTCGCCAAAGACAGCCTGAAGCTGATGATGCGGGCATCGCCGATGCGTACATAGATAAGTCGGACGCAATGTTCAGACGCTCCTCCAGTGACTTTGGTGAGTTGCAGGCCAAGGTCTATGGTGAGCTGACACCACCCGCCGAGTGCGACCAGGCAGAGGGCATGATCGCCATCGAGAGACCAGATGGCTCATGCTTTCTGATTGACTCACGTCCAGTATCGAGAAGTGACTATTACTCATACTGGTCTAAGGAAGATGTACAACAGGCCCTGATTGCAGAAGGGCCATGTCGTGGGCAGCCAGCAAACGGTGCACCACGAAGGGTTGAAGATGTAGGTCCAGGCCTATGTCGACTATCAGACGAATTTGGACAACCAGCAGGCATGAACTGGCCTCCTCTCGAAGAGGAGCAGATTAAACCCATGGTCTGTGTGAACTGGTGCGACGCGTATGTCTATTGCACGTATTTTGGCAAATCACTTTGCCAAAACCATCAGTATGAGAAATTCGAGGATATACCACTCAACACATCTGGAGCGCCTATTCCGATTGGGCTCAACAGTTCAGATGACGATTGGTATATCGCCTGTTCGAATCATGGGATGCACAGGTACTCATACCCTTCAGATGAACGTATCAGAGAGTGTCATCAACCAAATTCCCCTTGTGAAGGACCTTTCGTCGGTAGCCTCTTCACAACAACGGAACGTGAGCACAGAGGGCCTCAACTCGCCGTTGTGGGGGCTCAAACAGGGTGCACCGTTGAATCGATCCATCGGCACACCCCTTCAAGCTCACAGACAGGTTTTAACGCCACCTATGGGTTTCGCTGTTGCAAATATGAATGAGCATGGCTCAAGCCTCCATCGATATTGAATTGACCAAGCGTCGTATTGGGCAGTGACGGAGGTGGTGGCTGGGCCTTTGTAGGCAGTCGTCGCTGCGCTCCGCCTGCGTAGGCGCCCGGCCTTCGGCACATCTTCGATGCGCCTCGTCGGTCGCGTACACGTTCAGGCACCTGCTGACGCAGGCACCTTCCCGGGTAGGCAGGGTCGCTCAATGCTGACGCATTGATTGCTCGCTCCCCTGCGTAAAGAGTTTCTTCTGTATCTTTCTGCTCATGCCCGCCGGGATTCGACCTACCGCGAACGTACAAGCTTCCGAACATCAAACGCTCGGCGTAAGCCCCAACAACATTGGAAGCACCCTGAAGCCACACCAGAACTGACTTTTTACGCAGGGGAGCGAGCAAGAAGGGCGAAGCCCTGAGCGCCCCTGCCTACCCGGAGGCCTGCTCGCCTCAGCGAGCCCGCCGACATGTACGCAGCTCCAAGGCGAGCCGAAGGCCGGCCGACAAAGCTGCCTACGCAGGCGAAGCGAAGCGACGACTGCCTACAAAGGCCCAGCCACCACCTCCGTCACTGCCCAATATGATGTTCGGTCAGCGCTCTATTGCCTGTGAGAGCACCCACCAGCCCAATCGCGAGCCCTTCCCTCTTGCGACCCGTACCGACTCCAGGCATCACCCTCCGGTATGGACACTTCTTCTCAACGGCCGCCCGGCTACACCCCTTTCGACCCGCGCCTGGAGGCGCAGCGGCGCTTCTTCCAGCAAATGCGCGACGCTCGGCCCAGAGCCACATGGCTGCTGGCGGCGCTCGTCGTGCTGGTGACAGGGGCCTCGATGCTCTGGGGCGGCTTCGACGAGCGCTCCGCCCGCTTCAACCTCGTGCTGGAGTTGATGGGCTCAGTGCGAAAAGACGCCATCCTCGAGGGTGAGTATTGGCGGCTACTCTCGGGCACTCTGCTCCACGGTGGGGTGGTACACGTGCTCATGAACCTCTATGGGCTCGTGATGCTGGGTAAGTTCGTCGAGCCCATCCTCGGCCGCGGCCGCATGCTGATGCTGTACGTGCTCTCTGCCCTCGTGGGCGCCCTGGGATCTGCGTTCCTGGGCGAAGGCGCCAGCGTCGGCGCCTCTGGGGCGATCTGGGGCTTCATGGGGGCCATCGGTGGGCTCGTGGTGAGACCTGGGGGCCTGATCCCTGGGGGCATCGCCAAAGCCATCGGACGTCGGCTGATGCCTCTGCTCATCCTCAACGTAGCCATCTCGTTCCTGCCCCGGGTCGACTTCTATGCGCACTTCCTCGGTGGCGCCGCTGGCTTCGCCCTCACCTTCACCGGGTTGCTCCGCCCTCGACCGGGCGAGCCTCCGGACTCCCTCGCCTCCTGGGGGCTCGGTGCCCTGGCGCTGCTGACGCTTGCGGGCTCTGGGGCGATGGCCACGGTTCAGGGCGAGCCCTGGCAGCTCGGTCAGCCTGTCTTCGTGAAGGAGACCCGTATCGCCGACACCGGGCTCACGCTTCCCCTGCCCGGCGACCTGCCTGCCCCACAGCGTGAGGGCACTGACAGCGCGCTCACGCTGAAGTTCGGCGAGCTTCAATCAACACCTGATCGCACGCACGCGGTGACCGTGGGCGTAGACACACTCACCGCTCACCCTGCCCAGCGTCGGCAGATCTTCGAGCGGGACATTCAGCACCTTGAGCAGACCCTCAAGCAGCGCAGCCGCCTGCTAGGTGTTCCGCGGCGCGACGACGGCACGGGGGCGCCCTTCTGGACCGTGGAGCGCGATCTGGGCGGCGCAAAGAGCCAGATGTTCGTCAGCTTGCTCGAGGATCGAATCGTCGTGGTAGAAGTAGTCTGGCTCAACGACTTTCGGGCAGCGGTGGTGCCCACGCTCTCCGCGCTCACCGATCGCCTGGCACCCCATAGGTGAGGATTGACCGCATGAAGGCGTGGCCCGTGCTCGCCGCCCTGTTGCTGCTGCCCTTCGAGGGGGCCTTCGCCCAGGGGGTGACCCACACGTTGGTGAAGGGCGACACGTGCTGGGCGCTGTCCGAGCGCTACCTCGGCAACCCGATGCGCTGGCGGGAGATCGCCCGCCTCAACCCCCACATCGGCATGTGCGATCACAAGAAGATGGCGCCGGGGGTGGTGATCCGCATCCCCGATGGCGGGCCAGAGCCAAAGGCAACTGGGGGCCGACGCGGCGCCCGCTCGGGTCAGAACGCCAAAACAGGTCGGAGCACCAGGCCACGCAAGGGCAACCCAGCGAGGGCATCGACGAAGCCAGGACGAAAGACGGTCAACACCAAAACTGGCTCCGGGGGCTCTGAGGCGAACATCGGCCCCAATGCGCCCGAGACCCGTGATCCGAATGCTGGCAACACAACACCTTCAGAGACGCACTCCGGCTCAGGCACCACGGCCACGTCAGGGGGCGCTTCTGGCACGCGGCCGGGGAAGACTGGCCCTGTGCGGCCGCCGGACGCTCGCCTCGAGGCCATGCAGCCCGAGGTGAACGCCCGGGCGCCGAAGGATCCGGACTGGGCCAGCGCCCGCACCGGCATGGATCTCTACCGCGGCTGGCGGGTGAACACCCTCGAAGAGGCCTCGGCGGACATCTCGTTCTCCAACAACGCCCAGGTGCGCCTGCGAGAGAACACGCTGGTCATCATTTATGGCGACACGGTGCGGCCAATCCGCCGCCAGACCACCAGCGCCACCCTCGACCGCGGCGCCCTGCTCAGTCACCTCGACGCCCTGGCGGGCCAGGAGGGGCTCAAGGTGGTGACCCCTTCGGTGGAGGCCACCCTGAGAGAGGGGCGCGCCCTCGTGGACGTCTCCGAGAAAGACGGCACCACCCGGGTGGTGAACCACGCCGGTAAGCCCGCAGAGGTGAAGCCCAAGGGCAGCAAAGCGCCGCCAGTGAAGGTGGCGGCGGGCACGGGCACCGTGGTCCGCAAGGGCAAGCGCCCCACCCCGCCCAAGCCGTTGCCGCCGCCAACAGCGTGGTCTGATCCGGGCCCGCTGCGGTTCATCGCCAGCCCGGGCAGCGGCGCCGAGGTGAGCGCCCGCTGGGCCCCGGCGCCCAAGGCCACAGGGTACCGGGTGGAGCTCTCCCGAGCCGGGGGCGGCCGAGGGGCTGTGGCCATTTATCAGGCCCCGGCGAACATCGATCGCTTCAAACTGGTGGGCATCAGCCCTGGCCGCTACGCCGCCCGGGTCTCCGTCGTGGTCGACGGCATGGAAGGCCCGCCCTCACGGGCCCTGGGCATCGACGTGGGCACCCTGGCCCTCGACGTCTCGCCTCAGAAAAACGCCGAGGGCCAGCTGATGGTGGCCATGGGCAACACGGTGCCTGCCCCCGATGGCATGCTCTGCACCCTCGGAGGCGCGGGCACCCCACAGCAGAGCCTGCTGCTCACTCGACCTGGCGTCTCGCGCTTGATGTGCACCGACACCGCCGGGCGACCTGTAGAGGGCCCCACCTTCCAGGTGACGCCGGTGCAGGTGGCCCTCGCCCCCGGGCCCCCGCAGCTGCTCACCCGAGCGCAGCCCAAGCGCGTGTTCCTGCGCATCGACAGCGTCGCCGAGCTGCCTCAGGGCTTCGGCGTCTTCGGGCCCCCGGGTGTGCAGGTGCAGGGGCTGTCCTTCGAGCCCACTGGGGTGTGGGGGGTGAACGTCACCCCTGGCCCCCAGAGCAGCAAAGAGGTGATCTTGAAGGTGGTGACCAACGGGGCAGACCCCAACAGCTTGCCCCTCGGAGAGATCAAGCTGCCGGTCCTCACTGTTGAAGAGGCCGCCGCGGCAGATCCGCTCGGTGAAGAGTCGATCATCGTCCGCGATCCGGATCTGCCCATCGCCCCCACGGTGCCCCTGGCCCCCAACACACACGCTCAGAGCACCCTCGCCCGGCTCGGCAGCCCCCGGGCCCTCGCCGTGCTCGACGACGCTCAACGGGCGAGCCGTTACTGGGCGGGATCGAAGAGCTTGCCCCAAACCGGCGCCTCCCCAGAGGCCCTCATGGCCTTCGGCGCCCACTGGCACCTGCTCGGCGACCGCCGCCTGCGCCTCGAGGTGGGCCACGTGCGGGTGCTCCGAGCCGATCTCGTCACCAGCACCCCGGCGCACCTCGCGGGGACCTGGCTGGGTCAGGGCATACGCTTTGGCGAAGGCCGCCCCTGGTCGGCCCTCGTCAGCCTCGAAGAGTGGGTGAGCTCTGACGACACCCAGCGGCTGCGCCTGAGGCCCTCGGCCTCGGTCTCGTGGCGTCCGGGCTCCACGTGGGTCCTGCGCACCCGCCAGGGGCTGAGCGCCGGGGTCGACGTCTCAGAGTGGATCTACATGTCGGGGTATGGCGTCGACGTGACGATCTTCGACACCCTCGCCCTCGGCGTGCAGGGGACCGCCTCTGTGGGCCGACTGCGGGGAGAAAGCCTCACCGCCGTCGCCGCGGGGCCGGTGGTTGGCTTGCACCTCAACTGGCTCTCGCTCACCCTCGCCGGTGAATCCACCCTCGCGGGTGATGGCGAGCCCTTCTCTGTGCTCTTTGCCTTGGAGCTGAAGTTTGACTGATTCGAGATCTCGCTTGTCTGTGCCTGGTGTGTCTGTGCCCGGTGTATCTGCACTCTGCGCCCTCGCGATGTTGCTCCACGGATGCGGAGGCGGGCAGACCGCCTCCGACACCCGCCCCGAGGCAAAGGCCGAGCCCCCAGCACAAGAAGCGAAGGCCAAGGCGGCCCCCAAGTGTGACGACGAGGTGCCCCCAGAAGGTGACACTGGCCGGCGCCACGTGCCCCTGGCCAGGAGCAAAGAGTTCATGGCCGGCGCCGCCAACCCCTATGCCGCCGCGGCGGGTCACGAGGTGCTCGCCGAGGGCGGCAGCGCCGTGGACGCCGCTGTCACCATGGCCATGGTGCTCACCCTCGTGGAGCCGCAATCTTCGGGTCTCGGCGGTGGGGGCTTCCTGCTGCACTACAACGCCGGCGACCAGAAGATCACCGCCTTCGACGGCCGCGAGACCGCGCCGGCGGCGGCGAAGCCCGACATGTTCGCCCACCTCATCGGCCCCAGCGGCAAGCGGGACTTCAAAGCCCACATGGGCGGGGTGGTGAGCGGCCGCAGCGTGGGGGTGCCCGGCCTGCTGCGCATGCTGGCCATGGCCCACGAGCGCCACGGCAAGCTGCCGTGGTCCCGGCTGATGACCCCGGCCATCCGCCTCGCCGAGCAGGGCTTCGTGGTGTCGCCCCGCATGTACGGCCTGCTGAAATCCGAGGGGCAATACCCCAAAGAGCTGCAGCTGTGCAGCCAGCCCAGCGCCCGGGATTACTTCTGCCCTGGAGGCAAGGCCCTCACTCCGGGCACCGTGCGCACCAACCCGGCCCTCGCCGCCCTGCTCACCGACATCGCCGAGAAGGGCCCCGACGCCCTCTACACCGGCAAAGTGGCCCAGGACATCGTCGACGCCGTGGCCAAAGCCCCTCGCATGCCCGGCAGCCTCACCGTGGCCGATCTCGAGGGCTACGTACCCGTGGCCCGCGAGCCCATCTGTCGAGATCACGGCCCCAAGACCGATGGCAAGTCTCGTTACACAGTCTGCGGCATGCCGCCGCCCACTTCTGGTGGCATCGCGGTGATTCAGATGCTGGGCATCCTCGATCACTTGGCCCTCGGCGAGATGAGCGAGACCGACGCTGCCCACTACATCGCCGAGGTGGGCCGGGTGGCCTACGCTGATCGCAATCAGTACGTCGCTGATCCGAAGGCCATGACCGTAGACCCAGCCCGGCTGATCGACGAGACCTACCTGAAGTCACGGGCAGAGGCGATCTCCAAAGACGAGAGCACAGGGCCGGTGAAGCCCATCGAGCTGAGCCAGCACCTCGGCCGCGACGCGTCGCCTGAGCTGCCCTCCACGAGCCACCTCGTGGCCGCAGACAAAGACGGCAACGTCATCTCGATGACCGCCAGCATCGAGCACGCCTTCGGATCCCGCATCTTCGTGCACGGGTTCCTGCTCAACAACGAGCTCACCGACTTCAGCTTCCTGCCAAAAGACGCCGAGGGCCGCCCCGTGGCCAACCGCGTCGAGGGGGGCAAGCGCCCCCGCAGCTCGATGGCGCCGATGATCGTGCTCGATGGCCGCACTGGGGCCTTCGAACTCGCCGCGGGCTCCCCTGGGGGCAGCCGCATCATCGGCTACGTGGCTCAGACGCTCTTCGAGGTCCTGCACCGCGGGAAGGATCCACAGGCCGCCGTGAACGCGGCCCACGTGCTCAACCGCAACGGGGCCTGCACTGAGGTGGAGACGCCGCTCAAGGGGCAGGAGCATCACATCAAGGGGATCGTCGATGGCCTCAAGGCCCGAGGCCACGGGGTGAAGATCACGGATCTGAACAGCGGCCTGCACGCCCTACGCAAGACCGCCGATGGGTACGAGGGCGGCGCCGACCCGCGACGAGAAGGCATGTTCTACGGCGACACGGCGCCCCCACCGGCTCAGCCCGAGAGCGATCTGCCGGCGCCCTGAGGGCTCTGGCGGCTACATCATCAGGCCCGAGCCTGTACGCCCTGCCGTGGCGAAGCAGCCACTCACCCAGAACAGCTCCTCTGTAGCAATCCGCTGTCAGCAAAAGCACCTAAAAACATTAACATTTCAAAGTTTCTTTTTTCACCCATTGATTCCTAGAGACTTCAGAGCCTATCGTCAAAAGCGTGGAATTTGGGTTTATCTGGGGAGCAGGGTGGACAAACGCACATCGACAAGTGGATGCCAGCTTTCTGTTGAGATGACACTGCGATTCACAACTCAGCTTGAAGTGAATCAGCGTACTCGTATGCCTCGAAATGGCATCGTGTTTAGTATCATCGCATTCTCACTTGTAAGTTGCGACTCGGGCTCAGGCCGTCACAGACAGTCTGAGGTCACCGATGCGAGCGTAGCCGACGCCCACTTAGATAACTTGGATGCGATGTTCAGGCCTTCTCCAAGAGACTTTGGTGGTCTGAGTGTCAAAGTCTATGGTGAATTGACACCAACTGCAGAATGCGATGAGGTTGAAGGTATGATCGCCATCGAGAGGCCGGATGGCACATGCTTCCTCATCGACTCACGCCCTGTCTCAAGAAATGACTATTACTCATACTGGTCTAAGGAAGATGTACAACAGGCCCTAATTTCAGAAGGGCCATGTCGTGGGCAGCCAGCAAACGGTGCACCACGAAGGGTTGAAGATGTAGGGCCAGGCCCATGTCGACTATCAGACGAATTTGGACAACCAGCAGGCATGAACTGGCCTCCTCTCGAAGAGGAGCAGATTAAACCCATGGTATGTGTGAACTGGTGCGATGCGTATGCCTATTGCTCATATCTTGGCAAATCACTTTGCCAAAACCGTCAGTATGAGCAATTCGAGGATATACCACTCGACACATCTGGAGCGCCCATTCCGAATGGGCTCAACAGTTCGGAGGACGATTGGTATATCGCCTGTTCGAATCATGGGATGCACAGGTATCCATATCCTTCAGATGAACGTATCAGAGAGTGTCATCAACCAAATTACCCATGTGAAGGGCCTTTCGTCGGTAGCCTCTTCACAACAACGGAACGTGAGCACAGAGGGCCTCAACTCGCCGTTGTGGGGGTTCAAACAGGGTGCACCGTTGAATCAGTACACCAACATAACATCTTAAGTTCACAAACAGGGTTTAACTATAATTATGGGTTTCGGTGTTGTAAATACAATCAACCTTAACTCTATCGTTCAAGCACAAAAAGCAACTATCTGCTTACACGAAAAACACCAACAGTCTGCCAAACGCACACTGTTCCATAGAGGGGCAAACCTATGTCAATAAAACAGCATATAGGGCATTTCATTAGTTCTAGCGGCAATATTATTGCCCAACATTTCAAGTTCTGAGACGTTCATATTAGATGTAATCTATTTCTGTGAAGACCCATCATGTGGCTATGCAAGCCCCAGTGATAGAGGAAAGGTTCGCTCATTTTTATTGAATAATGCTCTACCAGCGATTAATCGACTGTGGAGCGATACAGGCTATTCTTTCAGAATGAGGTTCCGCAGTCATGCGGACCCAGATATATCTAGTTACCCAGGAAAATCGGAGTCGAGAGAGGATAAACGGTACTGTGACCTTCAGAACCCAGATTGCCCATGCAACAATCAGGGAATGCCGTTCTCAGATGATGGGCAGGATACATGCGATTGTTACAAAGCAACTCCCAATTGCAACAGTGCTGAAGACTGTTCGGAAGGTCATACTTGCGTTTCAGGACGGTGCTATACTAGTTGCCTATCCACAACAGATTGCTCGCACTCCGAGTCACCAGGAGTAAGCCCGCACATTTGCATTGATGGCCTATGTGGCTGTCCCCGAATACATGCGGAAAGGCATGCTCTAGAATTACTTTCATCAGACAATCTAAATACAATCCCAATAATAGTTCCACAAAATTTTAGCGGCTCAGCTTCCTTCTCTGGCTACAGTGGCCAACAAGGAGTCTACACATACATGCTCGCCTTCGATCCAGCAGATCCAGGCACTAGTATGTGGCTTGCGCGACAATGGGGGCAAGTGGTTGCTCATGAGCTCGGTCACTATTTTGGTTTGGACCATACATTCAGTTCTCAATCAACATCCTTATATTTCGACCCATATTCAGGCGAAACACATGATGGAGATGGATTATCAGATACAGCACCTGATCCCGGTAAGGTAGAATATTATGATGTGAACAACCCGAATTCTGGAGACTATGGACCGTCATCCGCAATCATCCGCGAATACAACCCTGCCCGAATGCGCAAAAACCATGTTTATTGCGTAGAGTATGGCTATGATCCAATATCTGGCAACGCAGATGACAGGCCGACTGATTGGTCCACCCCTGCGGATGTAGGTAGCTTGGGAGCGGAAATCATCACATCACCCAGATGTTATGTTAGAAATGAAGATGATCCTTTTGGCTCATTCCATACTTACCACTGGTCTGCCCTTGACTTCACACCTGGACCTCACTTCATGCCAGCTGGTGGTACTGTCCATATGAGCCTATCCCAAAAAGCATTCCCCTCGTAGTAGAATGAGGCTTCTGGACTACGGAGGTGATGAATGGCGGGTCGATTTGAAGGCGTGAGCGACGCT
>JBKAGE010000017.1:0-23052 GCA_046290225.1 Bradymonadia bacterium
TTGGCTTGTCCTCCGCTACACCACAAAACCTACCCTCAAAAGGGGGGTTGCGAATTGATAGAGAGTCCGTGCCCGTGCCCGAAAACTGATCTGCGAGCGCCAGCGAGTCACCACAGAGCAGCAGCCCCACCATCAAAATTTTCAGAAAAAAAGCACCAAAGAAAAAAAGACCCCCTCGCGACCTCCAGTACAGCAGTGACGAGCCAGGCAGAGACCCTGGCGCAGCCATGACACATACACGATGTCAATCACCGGTGTGTTCACACCATACAGGAGCAATGTAATGCGTCGTCTTCACCGCTGGATGTCCGCCATCGCCCTCAGCGTCACGCTGCCCACCGCCGCGAGCGCCTTCGACTTCAACATCCCTGATCTGCCCGGACCCATTTTCGCCACCCCCAGCTTGGAGGACTGCCAGGACCCGAACTTCGTCAACGAAGTACATCCCATCGTGTCCAATCAGTGCATGCAGGTGCTCGGCGAGGCCGCTGCCGAAGAGGTCTACCAGGCGCGACTCGAGAGCCGGCTGTCCACCACCTATACCCCAGCCATCGTCGACGGCAGCCCCATGGCCACCGCACTTCGAGGCACCACGATTCGAGATCGGGCTCGCGGGGGCATCGGCGGCGGCTTCGTCTTGCCAGAGTGGTTTGCCTACGAGTTCGATGGTGCTGAGATCGGGAGTTGTGATGAGTATGTCTATCAACGGTTCTATCACTACAACAAATACATGCAGAAGGTAGAGAACGCCGACAACTCTCGCGAAGCCTTCGATGCAGCCTTCGACGAAGATGGCACTGGTAACATCGGCCACCGATACAACACCAATGGCTATGGTGTCATGAGCCTGTCCAATCGATACAACAGCGCAGATCAGGTCGATGATCCCCTCATGCCGGTTCATGGTCATCTGGTGCCCGATCTCGGCGTGTATGTCTGGGACATGCCCAAGAATGACTTCTTCGCCCTCACCGACTCCGAGATCACCATGGTTCGGCGGTATGCACCGGACATCGCCGACATGCTCGATGACGGGCAGCATTACTACCGTGTGCGGTTGAATGGTCGTCGTTCAGCCTATCGGTATGGACAACACCCCACCCCCTGGGAGCTACATCTGCAACTCGCTGAAGCCCTCGATGGCGAGCGCGACGCCGAGCTGGAGGTCATCGCCGCTCGACGCAGCACGATGCAGCGCCTGCTCAAAGAGCGCCGTACGCTGATGCGCAGCGGCGCCTCTCAATACAACTGGGACGTGCGCGCCGTCGATCGTCAAATCGTCGACGCGCTCCGACAGGCAGACCTCGACGGCTGCCTCGACATCGACAGCAGCCTCGATCGACAGAATGGTGAGTATGACTACAACCGCTGTGACTGGGCCCCAAGCGATCTGCCCACTCAGGTGCAGCGTGTGATGGAGCCCAAGCTGAAGTTCGCTCGCCAGCTGTGCGAGACCCACTACCCACCGGCAGAAGCCGAGCACGGCTACACGTACCGCACCCTCTATGGCAGCCGGATCGAATCCGGGCAGAACCCCTTCGCTGATTCGTTCTACATGCGCCGGTACCTGGAGAAGATGCGGGACCAGACCCGGTACTACCTGGGCCAGTTCGACGCCGACACCCGGAACAGCAACGGCGAGCCCAACGTACCCAACTGGAACCGCGCCTATGGTGAGCGCTGGGTGTGGGGCGACGAGGACATCGCCGCCGCGGAGTTCGGGTACCACGCTGAGTGGGGGCTCTCCGATGGCGCAGTGCGCAACACCTGTGACGTCAACCCGCAGTTCGATGTCGGCGGCAACATCACCGGGCACATCTTCGGCAAGGAGAAAGACGTCGTGCGTGCCCTCGCCGCCTTCGACCTGCGCCGCAACCGCCGCGAGCTGGACTTCGAGCTCTTTGGTCGGGACTACCTCAACTACAACTGGGAGCGTAGTGGCAACGTCAACCCAAGCTTCGCCGGTACCAGCCTCAACGAAGACATCCACTGGGACACGGTGCGCAGCTACGAGAAGTGCAAGACCTTCGTCATCGCAGCGGTGCCCATCTCGGTGTGCGGGGAACTGTCGGGCCGCGTGGGCTTCGACTTCGATCTCAGCGCCTACGCAGGGGAGAGGATTCAGGGCACCAACGCGTGTGAGCCCAATGCCACGGCGTCGATCACTGCGCGACCCTTCGCCACCGTCGACGCCATCGGCAGCGGCGGTGTGGGGGTGAGTGGCCTGAGCGGCGGTGTGTACGTGAGCGTGAACCTGCTCGACATGTCTCTGCCTGCAGAGCTCAACGCTTCGGTGAACGCCCCCCACGACACCACCCAGCGCCTCGCCGACATCGAGGTGAGCGTCGACGGCTCCGCTGAACTCGAACTCAGCTCCCTCGCTGGCGAGGCCGGCGGTTACGTGGAGTTCCCCCGGGTGTGCATCCCCTTCACCAGCAAGTGCGTAGGGGGTCGTTACAACAAGTCGTTCTTCGACTGGGATCGCGCCCTGCACACCACCTTCGACCTCTTCGACTTCGAGTGGAACCTCAGCATCGACGTCTGGCAGCAAATCTGCGGCCTCCCCGACTTCGACTGCTGACACTCTCTGACGCAGACCCTCGACATGGCGAGGGGGCCGGTGATGATGTTCGCCCCCTCGCTCCAATTTCTTTTTTAGAGGTCCTAACACAACGGCGGACCGAGTCAGGCACGTGAGGCGCGAGTGAGGCAGTCGAAAGACCCACAGGCGGGCCCAAAGGCCCGTCGAGGACGCTTTCGGCAGCCTCGCGAAGTGCATCGCGTTCCTGGCGACGGGAGCTGTTTTGCTAGGACCCCATAGATCAGACCTTTCGAGTTTTCCCCTTTTGACCGTCTTCCACAGGAGATCATCATGGGCACCCTGCGCAACATCGCTTTGACCTGTACGCTCACCGGCCTCACAGGGGGTTTGGTGTACCTCTCCACCACTGGCCCGGCGGTGAAGCATGGGCCAGACCAGCCTGTCACCCAGACAGCCTCCCGAGCCATGGTGACCGCCGAGTCGATCCTCTGGGCGCCGCGAACCACTTACCGCTTTCGCCTGACCCACGAGAGCGAGAGCCACGTCAAGATGACCCCGGAGCAAACACAGCCATTCTCGGGGCGCGCCCGCTGGGCTGGAGATCTGCACCTGACCCCCACCGAAGATGGCGAGGCCCTGCTGGCTCGACTCACCGACGTGAGGGTGGCTCAGTTCGACGTGCTGGGGCAGCCCAACCCGCTCGCCTTGGTAGAACTGGAGGGCCTCACCGCCCGGATCGAACTCACCGAAGGTGGCGGTCTGGGTGATCTCAGAATCCGGTCAGGCACACCGGAGATGCCCGCGCGGATCTTCTCGGAGGCCCTGGCGCAGCTGCGCTTCGAGGTTGAGGCCGGAGCCGATGGGTGGGTGTCCAATCACGGCGATGCCCTCGGCGAGGGCGAGGTGCACTACGCAGTCGATCAAAGCAACGGGCCGTGGTCCGCCAAACGCACCAGAGCAAGCTACGACGCTATCTCGGCGCTGCCTCATCTCACCTCCGAGACCCCACGCGTCGAGGGTGAAGGGCGTGTGCTCACCACCGCTGATGGCGCCCTCGAGCGTATCACTGAGTCACGTGGACTCGTGATCGTCGACGGCCACGATCAATCGCTGGTGGAGATGCACGTCTCGGTGGGGCTCCAACGCCTCGGCAGTCGAACGGCAGAGGCTGTCATCGCAGAGGATGACACACATTGGGTCGACCTCTCTGATCTCGCCCACCGCCGCCAACTCGATGCTGATCTGAAGGCCCGAGTGGGCGACATGACCCTGGAGAAAGCCCTCGACGCCCTGGCCACCAGGGCAGGTCGTACGCTGTTGCCCGATCACAGCGAGTGGCTGTGGCGCGTCACGGGGTTGCTCACGCTTCACCCCGAGCTGTGCGCTGCTTTTGCCGAGGGTGCTCTACAGCATGGCTATGATCCGCAGCGTCTGGCCCTCGACCTTCTGGCGTCTACGGGGCATGCATCGGCACAAGACGCCATGTTGAAGATGTTCGACGCCTCGTCCATCGACGATGGGACCCAACGCCATCGTATGGTGCACAGCCTGTTGTTGGTGGAGCAGCCCACTGAAGCCACCGTGTCATTTGCCCGCCAACGCTACGCCGAAGGCGCGGTCGATGCTCTGGCGGCGGCGAACGCCATGGGCAGCATGGCCGGTGAGCTCGCATCTATGGGTCGTGACACAGAGGCGACATCTCTGGTGCAGCAATTGAGCGAAGGTCTCGCCGCAGCTGACTCGGATCATGCCCGTAAGGCCCATGTGGTGGCTCTGGGCAACAGCGGGCACCCCAAAGCGCTGGAGACCCTGGTCGAGGCGACCCATGACGAGGCGACGACGGTGCGCCGTGCCGCAGCTCGCGCCCTGCGACATCAAGACAACGACTCGGCGGCAGATGCACTGGTCCGTCTCACGTTGGACGATGACGCCGAGGTGCAGGCTCAGGCCGTGGCCTCGTTGATACACATGGGTGTGTCACCGGGAGATCTCGACCCCCTCGGCGATCAGGTCCGCGACTCGGGTCTGTCACCACAGGTGGCTCGGGCAGTGCTCGAGGCGGCAGAGCGACACCGATTGCCCGAGGCAGAGGCAGAGGAATGGATGGAGACGGTGGCAGGCTCTGATCTACCTCGACGCTACATCGAGCGGGCCCTCAAGGTGCAAGCAGCGGTTCGAGGTCGCGAGGCGATGTGATTAACAAGTGTGATCAACCACCCTTCTTGAGACGCTTCAACTCTCGCCGGGCTTCTTCGGCGTAGTCGCCGTTGGGCGCCACCTTCAGATATGCCTCGCACTCTTGAGCTGCGAGGGCGTTCTTGCGCTTGTCCCGATAGATCACGCAGAGGCTGTAGTGAGGCTCTGCGAGCGTGTCATTGAACTTCACGGCATTCCTCAAGAAGGGCACCGCCTCGTTCACCTTGTCCTGGCGCAGGAGCGACTGCGCTGCCTTGAGGTGCGCATCACCGTTCTCCGGTGAGAGGGTGATGGCCTGCTGGTAGTGCTTGAGCGCCAGATCGGACCGACCTCGGAGCGAGAACGAGTCGCCATACGCGATCCAGACCTCGGCGCGGGTGGCGTCGTAATCGAGCACCTTCTTGAAGTCTTCGCTCGCCCGGCTGTAGAGCGAGCGCATCATGCGCATCTGGCCACGGCGATAGAAGGCGTCATAAAGCTTGCGGTTGATCTCGGGCTGCCGGCTGAGGGACTCGGCCACAGTGTTGTAGGCCGCCGAGGCCTGCGTGATCTTGCCCGTGGCCTCGAGGGCACGACCGAGCCAGTAGTGGTAGACGAGGTTGCCCTTCTTGTCGTCGTGGGCCAGCTTGAACTTGCGCACGGCGGCGGGGAACCGGCCCCGATCGAAGGCCACCCGACCCATATAGTAGTGGGCGTCGGTGAGGTTGCCGTTGAGACGCGCCACCTCACGCAAGGTCTGATCAGCGGCGTCATAGTCACGCTTGTGGAACTGGGCTGTACCCAGGGCGAGCATGAACAACCCGTTTTTCGGCTGCCGCGCCAGGGCTGTCTCGAAATACTTGATGGCCTGGTCGGGCTGACCCGTGGCCATAGCCACTCGACCCTGGTCGAAGTCGAGAGGGGCACTGTAGGTGCCCCGGGCGATCAGGATCTTGAGCTGCGCCTGGGCTGCCTCTGCCTCTCCACGGTCGAGGTAGGCTTCGACCAGCTTGTGGCGCGCCTCGTCGAGGCTCGGATCGAGCTCTACGGCCTTGCGCAAGGAGCGCTCGGCCATGGCCAGGAGTTCCTGGTTGGTGTCGGCGCTGGCCACCTTGTGCATCAGACGGCCATACCCGAACTGCAGCAACGCACTGTCGGGGTGCACCTTGAGCACCTCTTCCAAGTACTTGATGGCGTCGGCCACCTGTGACTGCTGCATCAGCATGGCCACGATGTCGAGGTGGGTCTGATGATCGTCCGGAGCCACCTCGAGGGCCTTGTCGTAGGCCACCCGCGCTCGATCATAGCGCCGCATGCGCACCTCGAGTTTTCCGAGGGCCCGGCGAATGGCCGATGATTCCGGGAAGGCCTTGATGCCCTCTTGGAGCACCGCCAACGCTTTGTCCATGCCCTTGAGCGCCTGATGCGACTCCGCGATGGCCACGACCAGCTCGGGGGTGTTCACCCCTGCACCACGCAGCTTTTCAAAGAGGCTGAGTGCCTGGTCATAGGCAGCCTCTTCGAACAAGACCTCGCTGAGCATCTCAACAGCCTCAAGATCGCTCGGCCAGGTCTCGACCGACTGCCTGAACGCTTCGATGGCGGCTTTTTTGTCGTTCTGCTTCAGCGCGATGCGGCCGCTCAAGGTGAAGGCCGCCGCCCGCTCTCGGGCGGTCATCGTGCTCGTATCGAGGGCGAGCAGCTCATCTGAGGCGGTTTTGGCGTCTTCGAGCTGTGACTGGGCAAACCCCAGGCGCGCCCGCATCTCGAGGTTGATCGGCGCCGCGGGCTTCACCTCGGTGAGGTGCTTCAAAGCAGCCCGACCTTGCTCGATCTCTCCGCTGGCGGCGCTGCTCAGGGCCAGCATACGCCATGCAGGCAGCAGGTGTGTGTCACTGCGCGTGGCGTCGGCAAAGGCCTTGGCTGCTTGCTTGTCCATACCCAGCCTGACCCTCAGCAGACCGAGGAGATGCTGGCTGCGGGCGTCTTCGGGGTGCCGGCCGGCGAACTCGATGATGTCGTTCACCATGCCATCTGGAGGCCGCTTGTCCCCGAGATTGGCCAGGGCTGCTGCATAGGCCGCCCGCTCACCCTTCCAGTCGCTGCGGACCGCCTCGGGCATGCGGGACACCATCTGCTGTGCCTTGTTGCCCCAGCGGTCGCCCCCAGGGAACTCGAGGGCGCCAAAGGCGTACAGCTCGGTCACCAGGGTCGAGAGATCGCCCTTGGGCTCTCCACGCTGCTCCAGCTCGGCCACGGCCTTGCGGTAGTCGGAGATCTGCACGAAGCCTTCAGTGCGCACCACCTCGGCGATGGGGGCCTGCTCACCCACAGGCTTGGGATCGACCTGAGGATCCTTGGTGGGCTTCTTGTTCGGGTTCGTGGTGGAGTTGCCGAGGACCGACGGATCTTTGGGCTGCTGAATGGGCTTGGGTTGATCTGCAAAAGGTCCGAGGCCCAAGGCGGCGCTGGCACCAATGGCCGCAGCGCCGGCGACGCCGAGCACTCCGAGGAGCATCCAGGACCGCTTGCTCGCCTGCTTTGGCGCAGGTGGGGTGACCTTCTCTGGTGTGCGCTCCGAGATCTCTTCTTCTTCAACCGGGTCTTCCATACCCGGGCCCGAGGGCGGGGGCTCGACCCCTTCGAAGATCTCGTCGATACGACGGGCCTGCTCGGCAGGATCACCAGAGATATCGATGGTCTTGCGGGGCACCATGCGGCCGATGGCCACCTTGGGTGCCGGCAGCTCGGCTTCGACCTTGGGCGCCGGCAAGTCGGCAGCACCGACCTCACCACCCATCGGATCTGCCCCGCGCACAGAAGGCGCGTCACCCACCCCAGGCACTGACATGGGGGAAGGGGTATCGCTCACCGAGGGCAGGTCCGTGGGGCCGGGCAGATCCATGCCACCCTGCGCCCGTGGCCCTGGCAGGTCGACCACAGCCCGTGGCGCGGGCAGATCGGTGGCGCCCTTGAAGCCGGGCAGATCACTCACCGACTTCGGCGCTGGCAAATCGCTCACTGCCTTCGGTGCAGGCAGATCGCTCAAGGCTTTTGGTGCGGGCAGATCGATGCCCCAGTCGGGCACATCGTCTGGCACTGGGCCCTTGGGTGCCGGCAAATCAGCCATGGGATCAACACCTCGAAGGGCGCTGGGCATGGACGAGCTGCGAGGTGATTCACCCACCGGTGCCGGCAAGTCCGGCGGCGGCGGGGTGTGGGGTACCGCCTGACCCACCTCGGGGTTCGGGGTGGCCATGATGACGTTCGACGGGAGCGGCAGGGTCTCAGCATCTCCCTCGGGGAGGGGTACGCCTGCGGGCAACTCGCTCTCGCTCACCCCGTCGGGGGCAGCACTGCTCAACGCCAGGGGATCGATGTCGAGACCGAGATCTTCCACATGGAACCGGAATTCGAAGTCTTCCGGCTTCATGCGCTCCTGGCCCCCGTCACCCGCGCTCACCTGACCACCGAGGTGCGCGTAGGCATCACCTGGGGCGCTGCCCATGGGATCGAAGCTCGACGGCAACGGCGTCGGGGTCAGATCTGCCGCAGGCTGCAGGGCAGGCTGTGCCTCGATGCCCGGGAACGACTTCAGGGGCATCCAGACGCGCTGATCCACCGAGGCGTCTTCTTGACCCGTGAGCTGGCTCTTGTTGATCAACGACTGCACACGAGAGGTCTCGTAGGGGCCGATGACCCGGCCTTCGTTGGTCCGGATGTAGAGCGAAGTGGGTGGCGGAGTCAGGCTGAGGAACGGATCGTCGCCGAAGACCCCCAGGGGATCGCTCTCATCTTGCTGAGCGCGCTCGGGCACAGCAAAGACGTGGCTGCATTGGGTGCAGGCGATCAGGGCACCGGGTGTGGGCTCAAGGCCGTCCATGAACGACTGATCGGCGCCGCACTTGGGGCAGGTGATCTTCATTGAATCCCCAATGGCATTTCGATGGTGGTCAAGTTGAGGTCGCTCTCCGTCGAACCCTTAGGGTGGCCTCCCCTGTTTCGGGGGCGGGCGTGACACACGCGCTGGCAGTCTAGCACTGGCCTCCACGCGTGAGAAATGTACGTCATGAACCGACATACACCTTTAGCACATGGAAAGGCTCTGTGGGGGGTGCTGCGACGCGGGCACATTGTGTTGTGTGCTCTCATGCTCCTCACATGGACGGGGGCGACACGTTCGGCACAGGCGGTGACCCCCGGTGGCCCGGTGATCTACGACGGCGAGGCACGCTTTGGCTTCGATGTCCGCATGGGCACGGTGGTGCCTGTGCAGCTGCTCGACGGGCCGGGTTTGCACCTCGCCGTAGGTGGCCGTACCCGGATCGTCGGTCCGTTGTGGCTCCATCTGGAGGGAGGGGTCGATCGGGTGGCGGTGTCTTCGCTCTCCGAGACCGTGGCCCTCACCAGCGGCACCGCTGAGGTCGAGACCACCTACGCCCGTTGGTCCATGCCCGCCTTTGGCGGCCTGGGGTTGCACTGGCGCCTCGGAGACGAGGGACAACATACCTTCGGGATCATGGCCCTCGGCGGCGGCGCCTGGCAGTACGGCCGACAAGATGTCTCGGTGCGGGGTGATCCGGGCCTGAGGGTGCGCCGGGATCGATGGTTCGAGCCCCTCGCCCAGGGGCGCATTCAGGGCGGCATCGGCCTCGATGTCGGGGTGCTCACCCTGGCTCTGGGCTGGCGAGGCACCCTCGCCCCGGTGGAAGACCACGTGAGCCGGGGTGTTCAAGCAGATGGGATCTTGTTGGAGGCAGGATGGTCTTCTCGTTTCTGAAAAAGCACGCGGCGGCGTTCGTGATGACGAGCGCCCTCGCGTTGCCGGCCTGCGACGCCCCTGACTTCGAAGTTCAGGCGCCGCTCTTCGTGTTCAACACCTACCCCGCCAACGGCTCCACCGTCTCTCGGATCGATCTCGACGAGTTCCTCATCGTCTTCTCGAGAGATCTGGGCACCGCGGAAGATGTGCGCGATTCCATCGAGACATGGCTGCGGCTCTCCGACGAAGAGAGCGAGCTGGTACTGATCAGGCCTGATCAAACCAACGTGTCCTATGACGCAGAGTTCTACACGGTTCGGGTGCTCGTCGATGGCCCGCTGAAGTCGGGCATGGCCGGTGGGTTGTACACCCTCACTGTCGATCCGGGCCTCGAGAGCGTCGATGGCATACGCATGCCCCAACCCTTCAGCGTCAGGTTCCGTCTGGCGGATTGACCCGCGTTTGGGTAAAGCCACTGTATGGACAGTGAGCTCGTCACCCTCGGCCCCTACCGTCTGTTTCAGAGTCTCAAGAAAGGGGGCATGGCCCGGGTGTACCTCGGGGTGCACGTGGAAGATCCACACCGCGTGCTGGCCATCAAGACGCTGCTCCCCGAGCTGGCGGGCAAGTCGAACTACCGCGACATGTTCACCACCGAGGGCAAGGTGGGGCGCTTGCTCGAGCACCACCACATCGTGGCCACCCTCGACGCAGGCCGCGCCGGCGACACGCACTTCATCGTCATGGAGTATCTGCAGGGCTTCGATCTGAGCACCTTGCTCAGGCAGCTGCGCAAGCAAGGGCACACGATGCCCCTGGGCGTAGCCCTCACTCTGGCCTGCGCCATGGCAGAGGGCCTGGCCCACGCCCACGATCTCACCGACGAGCATGGCCGTCCTCTCGACATCGTGAACCGCGACGTGAGCCCTGGAAACGTGATGATCACCACCACGGGCCGCGGGGTGCTCATCGACTTCGGCATTGCCCAGACCACCGTCGATGTCCGCAGTCAGATCGGCAGCATCAAAGGCAAAATCAGCCACATGAGCCCCGAGCAGGTCCGAGGCCTGCCGGTGGACCAGCGCAGCGACGTCTTCAGCCTGGGCACGGTGCTGTATCAGATGCTCACTGGGGTGAACGTTTTTCAGGACGATGGCGACTTCGCCACCATGGAGCGCGTACGTCGGGCAGAGGCCCCACCCCCCTCTCACCACCAGCCTGCCCTTCACGGCGCCCTCGACGATCTGGTCATGGCCACCCTCACCCCCCGAGCGATGGATCGAACCCCCTCGGCCCGGGCGCTGCTCGATGCCCTCCGGGGCTACATGCGCGATCATCAGATCGCCGAGGACGAGGCCGCGGTGGCGACGTGTCTGAGGCAGACACTGGGGCCCCGCCTGGAAGAACTGCAGAGCACTGTGGCGGCCCATCACCAGGGCGCTCTCGAGCAGTTGGGCGTCATGGCCCCCCGCCAGACCCTGCAAGAGGCCATGCCGCCCCCCGAGGTCGGTGAGCTGGCCCCACCTCCACCTTCGAAGTCCCCATTGCTGTGGGTGGTAGCCGCCGGGGTGATCCTCGCGGTGGTGACCGGTGTGATCATCTTCAATGTCTGACGCCTTTGCGCCCCTGCAGTGGACCCTCCTCGAAGCGCGCCTCGCCGAGGAAGGTCTGTATCCCATGGCCCGAGCGGCCCTGCTCGCGGGTCCTCTGGAGTGCCCACGGGCGGCGGTGGAGGCGGCCCAGAGTGCACTGTCGAGCGCCGGTACAGATCTGACCCCAGTCCTGTTGTTGATGCAGCTGGCCCTGCACCTCGACGACGAGGGGGTGGCCCGCTCGACCTGGGCCCACACACACACGCATCTGTGCCATGGCGCGCTGCCTCCTGTGGAGAGCGGCGCCCTGGCGCTCACCTGGGCGCTGATCTGGACGCTGCGCTGGCCCGACGCCGAGCGGGCGGCGCAGGCCCTCGAAGTGGCGACGCCCTACGACAGCCTGCGCCTCGGCGATCTGCTCACGTCGCTCACCGGCTCGCTCGACGAGCGCATCGCCCGGGCCCGACATCGCCTCGAAGGGGCTGTGGACGCCGACGATCGCGCCCGCGGGCAGCTGCACCTCGGGCGTTTGCTGCTCTCTGCAGGCGA
This sequence comes from Bradymonadia bacterium, assembly GCA_046290225.1. Taxonomy (GTDB): domain Bacteria; phylum Myxococcota_A; class Bradymonadia; order UBA7976; family UBA1532; genus JBKAGE01. Next base: position 11,621 of record JBKAGE010000017.1, read on the forward strand.
TCTGACGGAAGGCGCCGCCCTGGTAGACGCAGCGGTGTCCTCGGGTGCTGATCTCGACGAGGCCGCCCGCCTCGCCCTCTGGCACCGACTCGAAGTGAGCTGGCGTACCTCTGACGCCCTGGGGATGCCGCTCATCGAGGCCCTGGCCAGGACCTTGCCCCCATCTGGCGCCGGGGCACTCTGGCACCTCGCCGCAGATCTGCTCGCTCAACGAGGCGAAGACGCCCGGGCAGAGCGCTTGTACGCCCGAGCCGCCGCAGGGCCGAGCGGGCTGGTCATCGCCCTCAAGCGTCTGCACCGCGCGCTGTCTGATCCATCGCTCGAGCCTGCTCGACATGCCAATCGACTGCACGACGCGGTGCTCGCCGGCGCGGATACAGGTCTGGACGAGCTGCTCTCGATCCGCAGCGCCGAGCTGTGCCTCGAGGCTGATCTCGACGCCCGCACGGACCTTGATGTCTCCTCGGCCTCCGACGCCCTCGCCCGCGTCCGCTGGCATCAACGTCGGTGGTCCGATCTGCGCTTGCTCGTGGACCGTCGCCCGCCGAGCGCAGCGGTGTCGATCTTCACCGCCGCCCTCGACCTCATGGCCCTGAAAGACGCCGAAGGGTGCACGCGCACCCTGCTCGACCTCGCGTCGTCCGGTCTCGACGGGGACGACGAGACCACAGCCCTGATGGGCTGGCGCCTGCGCCAGCTCGCCGGTGACGATCGAGGGGCGCTCCGCGCCGAGGCTGACCGGCAACCTGATCTGCAACGCCGCGTGAGCGTGCTCGTACAGCTGGTGCACGCAGCCCTCGCGGATCCATCGGCTCGACTCGACGCACATGTGGCCCTCGAAGCGGCTCTGGGCTTGGATCCACGGCACCCCACGGCGCTGTTGCTCGGGGTAGAGCTCGGCCGTCAGTCTGGCCGGCCAGGGCCCTGGGCCGAGGCCCTGACCCGAGCCATCATGGCCTTCGCCACCGACGGCACGGCCCCCGGTCCATTGGGGCAAGCGCTGATCCACAGGCTGGCGGCGCTGTCGAGCGCAGCGCCGAAGGTGGCCCGGTTCCTCGCCGACGAGCACAGCGCCGCCATGGGCAGCTGGCTCGATTCGCCGACGACGGCGGACCAGGCCGTGGAGATCCTCAAGGCGGGGGAGCGCTATGTCGTGCTCGAAGATCTGCTCCGCCAGGCGAGCGAGCGCTCTCCTCATCCACTGCACCGCGCTCGGCTCCTCGCCCACCGTGGACAACTGCTGTGCGACTTCGCCGACCGGCCGGCGGAGGGTGGTGATCTGATCCAACGGGCCCGAGCCCTCATAGAGTCGGCGCCTCCCTCAGAGAGCCGCACAGCCTTGCAGGACTGGATGAGCAGCTGGCAGGGCGGTGAGTCTGCTCACACGGTGGTGCACGCCGTGACGCAGGAGACCACCCGCGTCGCTGGCACCACCCCCGACGAGCCCGAGGCATGGGGATCGACGGTGGAGGCGCCGGCCATGCCCTCAGAGGCGGCCTCTGATCCACAGCCGAGCTCACCCTTGGGGCCTGCCCGCCGCACAGGAGGGGCACGCAGCCGCGCTGCGGTGCGTCGAAGGCTGGCCCGTGCGAAGTCGGACCAGCGAGGGGCTGCGATCACGTGGCCCGACCTGGGCCGGATGCAGATCCGCAACGCCCTCGACGCGTTGAGCGCTGCAGATGACGCCCACAGCCGGGCAGAGGCGGCAGCTGAGGTGGCAGAGCAATACGAAGCCGCGGAGGCAGAGGCAGAGGCCATCGCCGCGTGGCGAGAGGTCCTGGCCTGGCGTTCGGGCTCTCTGCTGGCCATCGAGCGCCTGCTGGTGCTCTGCACGCGAAGAGGAGACTGGAAAGGCCTCGCTCAAACACTGCAGCTCGCCATCGACGCCTCTGGCGACACAGCGCGCCGCCAGCAGCTGATCCTGAGCCTCACTGAGATCTACACCGAGCGACTGCACGATCCCGCCTCGGCGGTGCCCCACCTTCGACGAGCACTCTCGGAGCGCCCTGGAGATCAACACCTCGTCACCCTGCTGGCCGCCACCCTCAAAGGGGCCCGCATGTGGAGCGACTATGTGCAGGTGGTCACCGCCTCCGGGCAGATCGACGCCCACCCGGAGGTGGCCTTGGAGGTGGGTCAGGTGCTGCTGCACCACCTCGACGATCCACAGCGGGCGGCGCCTCTCATCGAGCGCGTGGCGCCACAGATGCTGCACGCCGTAGACGAAGACACCTCGATCCAGCTGCTGCGGGATCTGGCCACCGTGAGGGCGGTGACAGGGGCCCTCGACGAAGCCATGGCCCTGCTGGACCGGGCGATCACCATGGCCACCCCCTCCCAGGCTCTGGCCCTGCGCTTGTCGCAGGCGCAGCTGGTTCAGAGCCACGGCGACGATCCAGCGCAGGCCCTGGCGCTCTACCGACGCGCCCTCGGCGAGGGGCTGCACGACCTGGCCCTGCTCGAGCAAGCAGAGCGCCTCGCCATCGATCTTCGGGCCTGGGGGGTGCTGGTGGAGATCCTCGGCGCCATGGCCCGACAAACGGCAGACCATGCAGACAAACGGGCGCTGCTGATCCGGCTGGGGCATCTACACCGGGCCCGACTGGATGAGCCACTCAAAGCAGCGGACTGCTTTGTCGAGGCCTTCGAACTCGATCCTGCAGATCAGAAGCTGTACCGCCTCATCGTGGGTCTGGTGGACGCCGACGAAGATCCACAGCGGGTGGCCTTGCGGATCAGGGTGCACCAGGCCTGGTTGTCGGCAGTGCCTGATCCGAGCCCTCAAGCCCGCGTCGAGGTGGCCCGGCAGCTCGCTGCTGCCTATGAGGCCGCGGAGCAGCCTACAGACGCCGCCCGCGTGTTGGAGTCAGTGTGGCACGCGTTGGGAGACGACCCAGCGGTGCACGCTCTCCTCGCCCCTCTGGAGCGCGCATACAGACGGGCCGGGCAATGGGCGGAGCTCGCCCGTCTCTACACCCTGGGCTTGAGCCAGAACCCCTCGGAGGCCCGACAGACGGTCTTGTTGCGTCATCTCGCCCGGGTGCAGGAGACGGGGCTGCACGATCTCGTGGCGGCGACGGAGACCTGGGGCAAAATCCTCACCATCACGCCGGACGATCTCTCGGCGGTGCGGGCGCTGTGCCGCCTGCTCGAGGCCCAACGGCGCTGGGACGAGCTCATCGAGGCCAGCGGCCGCGAGTTCGAGCTTCAGCCTGATGACGCCCACAAGGCCCACGTACTTTTCCGCATCGGCAGTCTCTACGAGACCCACCTCGACGACACGGCCATGGCCCAGCAGGTCTACGAGCAGGTGCTGCGCCTCGATCACGGGCACTTCCCGGCGTTGCATGGTTTACGAGCCCTGGCCACGGCGGCGGAGGACTGGCCTGCGGCGATCAAATGGCTGCAACGAGAGGCCGATCGCTGGGACAAGCCCCGTGAGAAAGCGGCGGTCCTGGCTCAGATCGGCTTGATCGAGCGCGACAAGCTCGAACGGCCACACAAAGCGATGGCCACCCTGATGCAGGCCTTCGAGCTGTGGCCCGCCTGCGTACCCGCCGCCAGGGCCCTCGGCGACGCCGCCTACAGCATGCAGGCCTGGGAGCGGGCGGCGACATTCTACCAGGCCGTCACGACGCAGAAGCTCAGTCGCTGGTCTGCCCACGATCGCGCCGAGATCTTCACACGTCGCGGACTCATCGCGCTGCAGCTGGGCAACCACCATGAGTCCGCAGAGAGCCTGCGCATCGCCCTGGAGATCAACGCTGACCATCCTGGAGCCCTCGAGGCCCTCGTAGAGGCCAATGGGGCTCTGGAAGATCCCATCGCTGAGGGTCCAGATCTCCGGGCCCGCGTCGAGGTCAGGCGCCAGACCCTGGCCAACGCCGGCGCCTCGGTGATCGAGCGAGCCCGGGTAGAAATCCTCGAAGGTCATCTGCGACGACAAGCCCTCGATCTCGACGGCGCCCTCGAAGCCTACGGTGCGGCCATCACTCTGGCGCCTGATCAGCTCGACCTCAGGCAACCCCTGGTGGACTTGCTCACGGCCCTACGTCGCTGGCCAGAAGCCACAGCCACCCTCGACGCGCTCTGCGTCCGCCTGGAGGATCGACTCGAAGACGACACAGCCCGGGCCGCCTACCTCGAGGCTCAGGCACAATCCGCCATGCTGTGGGGTGACTTCGCCGTCGACACCGCTCAGGCAGAGGATCGATGGGTCAAGGTGGCCCGCGTGGCCCGGGGGGTGGACGATCGACGCCACCGCGAGGCCCGGCTGGCCGTCGCTCAAGGTGCCTTCCTCGAGGGTGATCCCACTCGGGCCCTGTTCCTCGTGGAGCGTTTGCTCGAAGACGTCACCGCACGGCCAGAGTCGGTGTCGGGTCCGGAGCTGGCGTCGATCTATGCCTACGCAGGGGTGATCCTCACCAAGGGCCTGGACGACCAGACACAGGGCGCCGCCCGGCTGATTGAAGCCCTGAAGACCGATCCCCGTTGCGCCATGGGCCTGCTGGCGCTGTTGAGGCTACGGCATCGACAATCAGGGGGCACGGTCTCCGACGAGCTCACCACGCTGCTCGAAACCCACAGCGGTCTCATCGAGGCCTGCCCTGCCCGAGATCTGCAACACAGCGCCCTCAAGATCTTCGCCGCGGAGCTCTGGAGTCAGATCGAGCCGGGCAAGGGCCGCGGGCTGCTGGAAGATCACGCCCGCGGCGGCCCCGGCGCCCGTGATGCACGTCTGGCCCTCGCCCACGGCCCCAACAGCACCGTGGAGGCCGGGGCGAACCATCTCTATGACGCCCTGGAAGAAGACATCTGTGATCTCGACGCCTTGAGATCTCTCGCCCGCCTCGCACAGCAAGAGGGCGACGATGATCTCGAGCTGAGGGTCCTGGAGGTGCTCGATCTCTGTCGCGCAGTGTCGGGCCCTGATCTCGACCAGCTCCGGCAACTGCAGAGCAAGGCCCGCAGGCGACTCGAGCGCGGGCCGAGGGACCCACGCGCCGACTTGCGCTTTCAGACGCTGCACCACCCGGGCTGGTCGAGCCCGCTCATCGAGCTGGTGCGCCTCTGCGAGCCCCTTCTCCTGCCTCTACAGCCCCCACGCCCACGACCTCAGGTGCGCCGCAATACCGCCTTGGGGCCTCGCAGCGGACATCCCTTCGCAGCAGAGCTCCCAGCGGTCTTCGAGCTGTTGGGCAAGCCCACCGCCGAAGTCCACGGCCTGCCAGGCCTCACCCTCGGCGAGCCACCCATCACCGTCTGGCCCGACGCAGTACCGCGCATCGTCTTCGCAGCTCAGCCGCCCGAAATCGCATGGACCATCGCCCAGCAGAGGTTCTTGCTGGGGCGGGCGCTGTGCCTCACGGGCCACGGGTTGTCGATCCTGCACGATCTCTCCTGGGCCGAGGCCCATGAGTTGATGGGCCAGCTCGCTCAGCTCTTCAGCGCCAACAGCTCTCTGGAGATCGACACACTGCCTCCCGATCGCGCCGAGCGCGTCGAGCAACTGCTGCACCGGGATCAACACGGCGGCATGCCCCAACCCCTGATCCCACGTTGGGGTCCCGAGCCAGCGCTCAAGGGGGTGACCCGCACGATGGACCGCTACGGGCTGCTCACAGCGGTGGCGTTGAGAGCGGCCGTGGGGGCGATGGTGCGCCTCAAGGGCAGCGCGGTCGAGATCTCCCATCTCGACACAGGCGATCTGACGTGGGCCCTGCGGAGCAACCCGCGGGTACGTGATCTGGTGAAGTTCTCGCTCTCGGAGGGCTACCGCCAGCTGCGCTCTGCCGCAGGCCTCGCTTTGAGAGCCCGCCCAGAGTGATGTCCGAAATCTACAAGCCCCTGACTCTACGCAATTCTCTAGAGACAGATTGGCTTCGTGTTTTATCAATACCTGAGCACACATGTCAGCGAAGGATGCACGATGCGCCTCGACCCGATTCTCCGGGTGGTCTGGGTCTCGGCCCTGGCTACGGCCTGCGCCGGCGAGGCCACCCAGAGCGAAGGAGATCCCACACAAGAGGGCCCGCCCATCGAGGCGCAGCTCGACATGATGCCCTCTGGCGACGGCAGCCTCGGCGAGGGGCGAGCCGATGGAGGCCTCAGAGGGCCCGATGCCCGCATCGAAGACACTGGCCCGCCACAATGGCAGGTCAACGACGCAGGGCCCTCGGATCACGACCTCGGCGTCTTTCGTTCAGACGCCGGGACACCAGATGCCGAGGTCCCGGATCTCGCCCTGCCCGATGTCGCACTCTCGGATGCAGAGCCCGCGCCTGTCGACATGACCCCCATCGTGGAGACACCGGATGCCGAGGTGCCTGATCTCGGGGTGCCCGACATGATGATCATCGTGATCCCGGACGCAGAACTGCCCGATCTCGAGATCCCAGACGCAGAAGTACCTGACGCCGAGGTGCCTGACCTCGAGGTCCCCGATGCCGAGCCAGACCCGTGCCTCGGGCAGGTGGAGCTGTGCGGTGACGGCCTCGACAACGATTGTGATCTCGTCACCGACGAGACCACGTGCGCCATCCGTGTCGGACGCCCCGAGATCACCTGGGTGCGCATCCGCGGGGGCAACTTCCTCATGGGTACCGAAGCGGGTGAGCCCCTCGACCGGCCTGCACATCAGGTGAACGTGCCCGAATTCTACATCTCCAAAACGCCGGTCAGCGTTGCTGCATATCGACAGTGCCGCGACGAAGAGGCCTGCACCGCGGGCCCGGGCTGCAATGTGCCTGTGGGCGACACAGCAGAGCTGCCCATCGACTGCGTGCGTCAGAGCGAGGCCCTGGAGTTCGTCCGCTGGTACGGCGCCCGACTGCCCAGCGAAGCCGAGTGGGAGTACGCCGCCCGCAGTGGTGGTCGAGACGAGCTCTATCCCTGGGGCAACAACGCCCCCACCTGTGATCTGGCTGTGCTCAACGACGGTGTACGTGGGTGTGGCCGCGACACCCTCTGGCCGGTGTGCAGCAAGCCGCAGGGCAACACGGATCAGGGGTTATGCGACATGGCGGGGCTGGTCTGGGAGTGGGTGGCCGACGACTTCGGCAACTACGCAGACACACCTGTCGATGGCTCCGCCCACGTCAACGGCGGAACCATCGGCATGCTCAGAGGCGGCAGCTTCATCGATGACGCGGTCTTCATGCGCTCGACGAGGCGCCTGCCTTCAGCCAAAGGCCAGCGGGCCTTCGGCGTGGGCTTCCGCCTGGTGGTGAGAGCGCTCGCCCCCATCGAATGAGCGCGACCGACTGAACACCACAACCTGATCAGGCGCCAGTGAGCTCGTGCAGATCTCGGGCGATCTCGCTGAAGACGATGGCGGGGGCCTCACGCCACGGGAGCCCCTTGGACTCGAAGCTGATCCCGACCCCGTTCAGCTCCATCTCCTCCGTCGTCCATTCAGGGATGTAGCTGTCATGGCTCAGGTTGATGGTGTAGGGCCCGAGGGTTCGATACGACATGCAGATGAGGCCCGCGTCCTCTCGAGGGCCACGCTCGTACCCCAAGGCGTTGAGGCCCTTCATGAACGCACCGGCAGTCATGCGAGGCAGCTGATTGAAGAGCGTCCTGTCGTCGGGGAGATCGGCAGGGGTGAAGACCCGGCGGTCGATCTGCATGAAGAGGGGGCGCTCTTTCGCATCCCAGAGGGCCTCCTTCCACGCCTCGCGCTCCGCCACGGTCAGATGGATCGGATGCAGCAGCCTGATGTCCGAGTTGTCAGGCAGCGTAACCGCCTCACCGGCGACGTCGACGAGGGTGGGGCCCTCTGCTCCACGGGCCACCCGGAACTGCACCACACCGTGCTCGCCCTCCACAGCTTCCCAGACGAGGCGCCTGGCCAGGGAGAGCATGAGCGGGTGCTCCACGAAGCGCTTCACCCAGTCGGCGCGGGCCCAGCGACGACCCGAGGCGAGGGCATCTTCGAGGCGCCGAGGCTGCACCTTCTGAATCTGCTTCATCTCTTTGCGGATGCCCGACAGCCGGGCCTTGGCCGAGCGCACCTTGTGAGCGTCATCGTCTTTGCGCGCTGCGGGCAGGCTCTTCACCGTCTTGCCCGCATCGTTGACGATCTCGATGTTGAGATCCTCGTCGAGACGCAGCGTGAAGGCCCGGGGGCCGTAATCCAACTGCTGCTCGCCAGAGAGGTCGAAGCCACAATCCGACATGGCCGAGTCCACGAGATCTTCCACCGTCATGCCCCGAGCCTGCGCCATACGGCCCAGCCCTGCAGCAGACCGCCAACGCAGGGCGTCACGGCGGGTCTTGCGGTGGGCGGTGTCGAGGGCGCGGATCGCCGCGTCGGAGCCATTGCGCACCAGGGCCTCGACCCCCTCGTCCCCCCACTGGGTGTGCTGAGAGCTCGCCAGCTTGTCGAGCTCACCCGCGATGGCGTCAACCCGCTTTGCCCCGCCGAGGAGCGCCTGGGCGAAGAGCGGCCACCCCGTAAAGGCGTTGTACACGCCGGCGAGCATGGCATCGATGACGGGCTCGCTGTGCACTGGATCGAGGCGCCTCGCCACCTGGTGCAGGGTCTTCGAGCCTCGCTCGGTGGTCTCCTGACCCAGAGCCCCCACCACCCACCGCTGAGCGGACTGAGTGAGATACCCCCCTTCAGCCCACCTCAGCTTCGGCAGCCCCGTGAGGGTGAGCCCATCGGGCACCGGCGCCAGGGGCAGCTTGCCCAGAGCGATGGTCAGGGCCTTGCCATCGAGGGCGTCGACGTCGAGGGCCTCGGCCTCGATGATGGTCAGGGCCTTGCTGACCTGCTCATCGGGATCTTTGCCAGCATCCTTGGCCGCCTGGAGCAGCTCGAGGCTGCTTCCGTCGGCGATGAGCCCCAAGGCCTCGGCGGTGCCAGAGAGGGTGATCTCGTCGAAGACCTCGGCCTCCACGAGGGCCTTGAGCTGTGCATGTAGAGCTGGCAGGGCTGCCGCTGGATGCCCGGTGAGCGCCGCCATGACCACCTTGCGGGCTTTGACCCGCTTGTCTTTGAGGGCCCCGGCGACGAGGGGCATGTAACGCGCAGGATCTCGACCCACGCCCCAGCTCACCACGTCGCCGAGCTTGTAATACATGGCCCCTTTGCCGAACTCGGGGGCCCGCTTGAAGCTGTTGGTCAGCACCCAGGCGGTGAGGGCCGGGGCAAAATCCTCGAAGAGCCCGTCGAGGGCGGTGAAGTATTCGCCGTAGTCATAGCCCACGCATCGCGACACCTCGATGGCGTGATCTCGCACGCCCTCTGCGTCTTTGAAGGCTTCGAGCAGGGCCAGCCAGGGGTCGTACTCCGTGTCGTACGTGTCGAGGTTCCTGCTCGTGAACGTCTGAGCGAGATACTGGCGGTAGATGCCCACCAGCTCGGGGCCCCGATCTTTGAACTCGGTCCACCGCTCGCCCTCGCTCTCTTCGAGGACCTCGATGATCGACCCCACGTCGTCGACCTCGCCCTCGCCCTTGGGGGCCTTCACTCGCTCGAGCTGCTCCACCACCGCCGCCGCCTTCTCCGTGGCGAGGTGACTCTGGGCCGCGGCATACACCTCGGCGTGGGCCGGCAGATCGGCGAGCACGGTGGCCGCAGCGGCGCGGGTGTCCTTCTTCTTGGCATCGAGCAGGGGCAACAGATGCGGCAGCGCCACCTCGGGTGCAAAGAGCAGCATGGACTCACAGGCCACGCCCCGCACCTTCTTGCTGGTGCTGGCGAGGGCGGCGGCGACACCAGGGGCGGCGTCGGGGTGAGGGGTGTTGTCTTCGCCACTGATCGACAACAGATGGACCATGACATCCTGAGCGCTGGAGCTGGCCTTGCGCTTGGACACCCCTGCGACAAGATCTGGGATCAGCGCTTCTCTGATCGCGTATACATAGCCGTTTTCATATTTTTCGTAGGCGCTGCCCCTGATGGTCTCTATGACCCGCTCTGCCTGGTAACTGGGGCGCCCGGGGAAGTTGCAGATCTCAGCGACAATGCGGGCCCGCACCCCTGGAGCGTCGCTGCTGGCGATGAAGCGCCACGGCATGGTTTTGGCGTTGACCAGGATCGCCTCGAGGCGCTCGGCGGGGATCACGGCCATGGTCTCGCGGGCCCGCCTGAGCTCGTCTTTTTCACTGCCGCCGTTCCATCCCTCTTCGTAGGTACTGATCAGCGTGGAGAGCTGTGCGTCGAGACGCTCTGGTGGGGTCACCCCGTGCTTTCGACAGTGGCGCAGATAGACCATGCCGTAGGTGAGGGCCGGCCAGCCTTCGTCATATCCACGGGGCTTGATCTCAAGGCCCTCGAAGGCCTCCTCGAAGATGGACAAGGCCTCATCGGGCAAGACGTCCAGAGATTCGATGGCGTCCCATACCCGCCACGAGTCACTGGTCTTGGCGAGCACGCTCACGAGGGTCCGGGTGTCGGTGTGAGGGATCAGCTCCGAGACGACGAAGCAATGGTTGAAGTAGGCGATCTCATCATCAAGCGCCGCTTTGAGCAGCGCCGCCCCCCATCGCTGGGGGTCAACATTTGCCTCGCTGTGCCAACTGTCCTGATCCTTGGCGCTATGGGCCACATAGACCTTGGCGACGGTGTGCAGCTCGTCATCGGTGAGCGCATCCCAGCTGATGTGTTCGAATCGCGCCAGGTGCCACCCCACGACGAGCCGCCACGGCTCGGGCAGGCTGCGCCACTTGCACTCGAGAGCTTTGCCGAAGGCAGCGTCGCCCTTCTTCACCTCGAGCAGCTCGGCAAGCACGCTCACGTCACCGGGCAACTGATCGCTGCTGGCCAGTGACGACGTATACCCGCCATGATCCTTCTCGCCCTTGGGGAAGGCGGCGTCCATGGCTTCGATCCACCGCACGTAGTCATCGCCGTCGAAGGCCTCGGGCTCTTCTTCCTGGGCGATGAGCCAATGCAGCCGATCGTGCTTGGCGATGTCGAGCTCACCGTCTCGGAAGGCCTGCCACAAGAACGTGGAGAGCTTGCCGTCGAACTTCTCGTTGCACAGCGCTCTGATCTTGTCGTCAAAGCTGTAGCTGTCTGCGTAACGGCTCGTGATGCCAGCGAGCTCGGGGTAAAGATCGGCTGCGTTCATGTGGACTCCTCAGATGCGGTGGAGTGTGTATGCCATGGCATCTACAGCCATGAAACCCCATCACAGAATGACATCGCTCAAGCTCACACTGAAAGTTAGTTCAGCCAACCCATGCTCTTCGAAAACCTCATCGAACATCGATATGTGGATGGGGTGTCGGAGGGCGCTCCGCGGGTGAGAGAGTTTGTCGGGCACGGGCACGGGCACGGGCACGGGCACGAGTTGATTCGAGTGTTGACCCGTGGCCCGGCATGACTCCGCTCGTAGATTTGTGATGGTGGAGGCTCTACCCGACCCCACCTACTTCTCAATGGAGGCTTTTGGGCTCCATAACACCCAAAACCTGAA
>JBKAGE010000018.1:0-21309 GCA_046290225.1 Bradymonadia bacterium
AAACCCTACACCTCTTTGGCACCAGTACTCGCATTCGCCAATTAGGCTCAACGATACCAACCAAAATGTGTAGGACGATCAGAGCCGCTGGCTACGACTGCGCTTTGTGTGACCTGCCTGCACGCAAACTCACGACGCAGCCACCCACTCCCAGAGCCTCCGCGCCTCCGCGGTGCTTGGCCTGATGTGGGTTGTGGTTGGGGGGCGGAGGTTTGGAGGGGGGTGATTTGGAGGGTGGTTTGATTGGGGGTGGGTATGTCTTGATGAGGGCAGCATATGAGTTGGAGGAATTGCTTGATGCATTCTGAGCTGCTCCCGAACCAGCGCCACCTGTTCGATATGCCCTCGTCGGTGAGCTATCTGAACTGCGCCTATATGTCGCCGCTGTCTCGGGCGGTGGTGGAAGCCGGTGAGCGCGCGGTGCACAGCAAAGCTCGGCCCTGGGAGATCACGGCGCAGGACTTCTTCGAGCAACCCAACCGGGCCCGGAGGCTGCTGGCGGATTTGATGGGGGTGGATGACCCAGGGGCCTTTGCTGTGGTGCCTTCGGCGAGCTATGGGCTGGCGGTGGCGGCGGCGAACCAGCCCATGGCTGAGGGGGACGGGTTTCGGTGAGTTTTCGGGGTGATTGCATGCGCATCACGCCTCATCTCTATAACAACGATGATGATGTGGCTCGACTGGTGGGTGTCTTGGCATCCGGTGTAGCCTGATAGGCCCAGATGCCTTCGAGAGACTCCATCCAATGTGCGATCTAAGGCAGTTGTCAGCGACTGGATCCGGACAGCTCAGTGGAGTCTGCCATGCCAGAGTGACTCTCCTTTCTCAAAGTCCTTTGGTGTCAGGCCCATTTCGTCCAGAGCGATGGCTTCTGCTTGATAGCCCAGGCTTACGTGTCCATGTGCACAGTACCAAGTCCCCGAGTCGTTCAATGAGATCGGCTTCACCTCAAGCACGCCTGCTTGTTGGCGCTCCAACTCCAGGCAGTATGCCGATTTGAGTGCAGCCAAACGGTATCGACGGTTGTCCCGACGGCCCCACAGCGGGAGGTACGACCTGCTCCCCAAGGCCTTGAGCGGCTCGATGACCGATGCCTGCCTTGTAAAGTGAGCGGCGATGGCACAGTGGCGCGCATACGCAATCGCTCCATCGACGCTGATACCTCGCTCGAGCTGGTACAACGGATCAGCACACTTCAGCAGGGCATCAACCGCAGCCTGAGCGGCCGGCAATGGTCGACGACTCATGTAAGCCAGAAACTTGGCTGAGTTGTAGTAGCGCGATATCCCCCGCTCACCTTCGTTCACAGTCAAGACCCGCTGTGTCAGCCAACGCAGGTCTGTCTTGTCACCCATGACGACAATCAATCTGAGTGCACGATCTCCCAAGTAAGGATCATCCACCATCCAGTACAACTCATGGCGAAATTGCACAGGTATTTGTGAAGGCACTCGTGTTCCATCTCGGCGACCAAAATAGTCTTCGATGACATCCCATTCCGGATCGTCATAGCTGGGCCAGACATACTGATAAGCCATTTGATGCATGGTCTGGCGTCCCTTGCCCCCCTCGCCATCAGCTGAGCACCCCATCATCACACACACCAAACACAGCAGCCCCCAATCACGCGTACTCATAGCCACCGTCACCGCATAATCAACGACTTGATCAGACAACGACTCACCTCAAGGGTTCACCACTGACACCCCAAAACAGCCATCATATAAGTCAGAGAAATGTCATGCACGTGCCCCGCGGAGGCGCGGAGGTGGTGGCAGTCGTCGTGAGGTCGGTGAGGTCGTGTGCAGGCGCGGCTTTTCACCCGCAGGCGCAGCAGCGCTGCGTCGAGGACGGAAAAGTCGTGCCTGTGCGCGAGATCGCCGGCGTCACGGCGGCTGACGCCGCCGCAGCGCCGGAGCTGCTTATTGAGGGCCCAGCGAGAGGAGGGAAGAGCGGGCCATCTCAAGGTAATCATCGGGGAACACACCGAGGATCACCACCAGGGCCAGGCTGATCACCAGCACCGCGGTGACGCTGTGGCTGGTGAACATGGGCACCTCGCGGGTGGCGGGCTTCATGTAGAGGAACACGATGACGCGCAGGTAGTAGTACAGGGCGATCATCGAGTTGATGATGGCGATGATGACCAGGGTGGTCATCTGGGGGCTGCCCACCGCCATGGCCTCTTTGAAGAGGTAGAACTTGCCGAAGAAGCCTGCCAGCGGGGGGATACCCGCCAAGCTCAGCACACCGAGCATCAGGGCCAGACCCAGGAACGGCTTCTTGAAGCCCACCCCGGCGAAGTCGCTGTAGTGCGTGTACTCCTCGCCGCCCTTGCCGAAGAGCGCGATGACGCCGAAGGCCAGGAAGGTGCTGAAGGTGTAGGTCAGCAGGTAGTACATGATGGCGCTGGTGGCCTCGGAGCCGGGGCTCATGGCGCCGGCCACCACGCCCACCAGCAGGTAGCCCGCGTGGGAGACGCTGGAGTAGGCCAGCATGCGCTTCACGTTGCTCTGGGCGATGGCGCCGAGGTTGCCGGCGAACATCGTCAAGATCGCCAGGAAGTAGACCACACCCACCCAACCGTTGCCGTCCCGGGCCACAGGCACGCCAGCGAGGGCCTCGGCGCCCTCGACGGGCAGACCGAACTGCAAGTCACCGAGGCCGAAGGCGATGGTGAAGAGGCGCACCAGGGCGGCGAAGCCCGCAGCCTTCACACCCACGGCCATGAAGGCCGTCACCGGAGAGGGGGCACCGGTGTAGACGTCAGGGGCCCAGAAGTGGAAGGGCGCCAGAGCGACCTTGAAGCCCAGGCCCACCAGGATCAGGGCCACACCCAGCTTCACCAGGGTCGAGCCAGCGAGATCGGACTGACCCTCGAGGGCCTCGCGGATGCCCACCATGTCGGTGCTGCCCGTGGCGCCGTAGAGCAGGGCCACGCCGTAGAGCAGGATGCCCGAGGCGAAGGCGCCCATGAGGAAGTACTTCAAGGCACCTTCGGCGCTCTTGCGGTTGCGGCGCAGGTAGCCCGTGAGCACGTAGACCGCCACCGACATGATCTCCAGGGCCACGAAGAGCACGATGAGATCGCGGCTCGCCGCCATCAGGCACATGCCCGCAGCGCTGAAGATCATCAGGGCGTAGTACTCGCCGTGATCCATCTTGTGCTCGGCGAGGTACTTGCGACTCATGAGCACCGCCAGCAGGCCGCCGGCGAGGAAGATCATGTTGAAGAAGGCGGCGTAGGTGTCGTTCACCAGCATGCCGCCGAAGAGGGCGTCGCTGAAGGGCTTGCCCTCCCACTGCATCTGGTTGACCACGAAGGCCACCACGAAGCCCAGCACGCTCACCGTGCCGATGAAACCCCGGCTCGCCCCCTTCTGGGCGAAGACCTCGAGGAACATGGCGGCGAGGCCGAAGAGGCACAGAATGATGACCGGGAGAACCCCGAGCAGGTCGGAGACTTCAAAGGTGATGTTCACCGTGCCACCCCCGCAGTGCGAGTGTCTTTGGCCTTCTGCTCCGACTCCTTGCGCTCCTGATCACGCTTGGCCTTGCGCACAACCAGCTTCTGGATGCGGGCGCGGCCCTCGGCGTCGTCAGCAGGCATGGTGGTGGCCTGACTCAAGGTCAGGAACCGGTCCACCGAGGCGTGCATGGGCTTGAGGAAGTAGTTGGGCGCCACCCCCATGATGAAGATGAGGGCGATCAGGGGGACCATCACGATGATCTCCCGGGCGTTGAGATCCTTGAGCACCTTGTTCTTGGGGTTGTCCAGGGGGCCGAACATGACCTGCTGGAACATGTAGAGCATGTACAGGGCCCCGAAGATCACCCCGAGGGCGCCGATGGCCACGTACCAGCGCAGGTCCCAGAGGCCGTCGGCGCTGAAGGTGCCGGCGAAGATGAGGAACTCACCGACGAAGCCGTTGGTGCCCGGCAGGGCCACCGACGACAGCGTCACGATCATCAAGAAGATGGCGAAGATGGGCATCGCCTTGCTGATGCCGCCGAACTCGCTGATCTCACGGGTGTGACGCCGCTCGTAGATCATGCCCACGAGCAAGAAGAGCGCGCCGGTGCTGATGCCGTGGTTGAGCATCTGCATCACCGCGCCCTCGACGGCCTGCTCGCTGGCGGCCATGAGGCCAAGCATCACAAAGCCGAGGTGGCTCACCGAAGAGTAGGCCACGAGGCGCTTCACGTCGGACTGGGCGTAGGCGAGGAAGGCGCCGTAGATGATGCCGATGACAGCAAAGCCCGCGATGTAGGGGGTGAAGATCTTCACCGCGTCGGGGAACATCGGCATGGCGAAGCGCACGAAGCCGTAGGTGCCCATCTTCAGGAGCACGCCGGCCAGGATCACCGAGCCCGCCGTGGGGGCCTGAACGTGGGCCCGGGGCAGCCAGGTGTGGAACGGGAACAGCGGCACCTTGATGGCGAAGGCGAGGCCGAAGGCCCCGAACATGTAGAGCTGCTCCTTCAGGCTGAGCTTCAGGCCGTAGAAGTTCTCGAGCATGAAGCTCGGGGCCTGATCAGCGGGCTGCTGGGCATACAGGTAGAAGATGGCCACCAGCATGAGCAGGGAGCCCACCGCCGTGTAGATGAAGAACTTGATGGTGGCGTGGATGCGATCCTTGCCACCCCACACCCCGATGAGCAGGTACATCGGGATGAGCATCATCTCCCAGAACAGGTAGAAGAAGAACAGGTCGATGGCCAGGAGCGCGCCGAGCATGGCGGTCTCGAGGACCAGGAAGCAGATCATGAACTCTTTGACCCGCTTTTCGACCGAGTTCCAGCACCCGAGGATGATGAGCGGGGTCAAGAACGTGGTCAGGATCACCAGCCAGAAGCTGATGCCGTCGATGCCCAGGGCGTAACGAATGCCGAGGGCTTCGATCCAGGGCTTGTTCTCGATGAGCTGGAACCCGGCGATCTCGTTGTTGAAGGCCGGGAAGATGGCCAGCGAGACGAGGAACACCAGGCCGGACCACGCCAGGGCGAGGCCCTTGTGGATCTTGTCGTGCTCCTTGGGCACCCCCATGAGCATGAGGGCACCGAGCAGGGGCAGCCAGGTGATGATCGAGAGCCAGGGCGCGCCAGAAGCTGCGGCCTGTTGTGTGAGTTGAATCTCCATCTCTCCTCTTACCCCGCGATCCAGGCGACCATGAGGGCCCAGAAGCCGATGAACACGAAGGCGGCGTAGCGCTGCACGTCACCGTTGGTGAGCAGCTTCACGAGCCCGCCGGCCTTGACGCTGATGCCAGCGGTGCGGTTGACCAGCAGACCGTCGATGATGCCGTCGTCGATGACGCGCCAGCACACACCGGCGAACCGCTTGATGGGGTTCACGATGAACGCCGCGTAGAGCTCGTCGATGTAGTACTTGTTGAACAGCAGGGTGTGCAGGCCGCCCACCGACTGCTTGATCTTCTCGGGCATGTCCTGCTTCTTGCCGGCGTACATCATGTAGGCCAGCAGCGCCATGAGGGCGGCGAGGCCGACGCTGATGGCCATGAGGGCCAGCTCGAGGGCGGTCTGATCTTCGCCGTTGCCGAAGCTCAGGTTGGCGTCGCTCATGGCGAAGACGGGGTGCAGCCACTCGTGGAACAGGTTCGGGGGATGGCCGGGCACCCAGTGGGGCAGACCCAGGACACCACCCACCACGGCGAGGGCGGCGAGCACCACCAGCGGGATCGTCATCAGCTTGGGCGACTCGTGCAGGTGGCTGCGGGTCTTCTCGCTGCCCCGGAACTCACCCTCGAAGGTCAGGCAGTACACCCGGACCATGTAGAAGGCGGTGCACATGGCGCCGAGCACCCCGACGACCCAGAACACAGGGCCGGGGATGATGGTGTTGTTCTGGCTGAACACCTTCCAGAGAATTTCATCTTTGGAGAAGAAGCCGGAGAACAGCGGGGTGCCGATGATGGCCAGCGTGCTGAGCAGGAAGGTCCAGCGCGTGATGGGCATGTACTTCTTGAGCCCGCCCATGTCTTTCACGTCCTGGCTGTGCACGGCGTGGATCACCGAGCCGCTGCCGAGGAACAGACAGGCCTTGAAGAAGGCGTGGGTGAGCACGTGGAACAGGCCCGCGGCGTATGCCCCGCAGCCGACGCCCATGAACATGTAGCCCAGCTGGCTCACCGTCGAGTAGGCCAGCACCTTCTTGATGTCGTTCTGCACGATGCCGATGGTGGCGGCGAACAGCGCCGTGACGGCACCGATGGCAGTGACCACGGTCATGGCCACGTCGCTCAGGCTGAACAGGAAGTTCATCCGGGCCACCATGAACACACCAGCGGTCACCATGGTGGCGGCGTGGATCAGGGCCGACACCGAGGTGGGCCCTGCCATGGCGTCGGGCAGCCAGACATAGAGCGGCACCTGAGCGGACTTGCCCATGGCGCCCACGAACATCAGCAGGCAGATGATCGTGGCGTAGCCGCCGAGGTTGCTCTGGGCGATGACCGCCGGATCCATCAGCTTGTCGTAGCTGAGGGTGAGGGCCATGTCGTGGGTGCCCAGGGCGTACAGAATAAAGAACATGCCCAGCAGGAAGCCAAAGTCACCGATGCGGTTGGTGATGAAGGCCTTCTTGCCGGCGTCGGCGTTCTTGTGATCCTCGTACCAGTACCCGATGAGCAGGTACGAACAGACACCGACGCCCTCCCAGCCCACGAAGAGCAGGAGCAGGTTCTCGCCGGTGACCAGCATGAGCATGCTGAACATGAACAAGTTCAGGTAGGTGAAGAACTTGTAGTACCCGGGGTCGTCGTGCATGTACGACGCCGAGTAGACGTGGATCAGGAAGCCAATGCCGGTGACGAAGAGCAGGAACACGCTGGTCATGTGGTCCACGTAGAAGCCCATGGGCACGTGGAAGTTCCCGCTGATGATCCAGTCGAAGAGGGGCGCCGGCTGAAGCACGGCGTCGTCGGGCATGCCCTTCAAGGTGAAGAACACCTCGATGGCGATCATGAAGGGCAGGAACGTGGCGGCGCAGGCGATGCCCGAGATGGTGGCCTCGGACATCTTCTTGCGGAACAGCCCGCCGATGGTGCCGTTGATGATGGCCCCCAAGAGGGGGAACAGCACGATCATGTGAATGGGGATGTTGGTCTGCATCGGTGTCGCCTAGCCCCTCAGTGCCGCATCAGGTTGGCTTCGTCCACGTTCAAGGTGCGTCGACCTCGGAACAAGTGGAGGAAGATGGCGAGGCCCACCGCTGCTTCAGCGGCGGCCACGGCGATGACGAAGAAGCTGATGACGTGGCCGTCCATATCCCCACGGGCCCGGCTGAAGGCCAGGAAGGTGAGGTTGACGGCGTTGAGCATCAACTCGACGCACATGAAGACCACAATGGCGTTACGCCGCACGAGCACGCCCAAGGCCCCGAGGGAGAATAAGATCGCCCCGAGGATCAGGTAGTGGTTGAGCGGTACGGCCATCTCCGCGCTCATCGGCTGGACCCCTTTCGCATGAACCGGCGGGCAACCTGGGCGTTGCCGTGGCGAGCGGCCATGGTGGCGGACCGCTCTTTCTCGGTGATGAAGGTGGTCGACGGATCGCGCTTGGCGAGAATGACCGCGCCCACCATGGCCACGAGCAACAGAATCGAAGTGAGTTCGAAGGGCAGCAGGTACTTGTTGAACAACAAGATGCCCACGCTCTTGAGGGTGCCGAAGGTGGCCATCTGCTCTTCGCTCAGGGCGCCCTTGAGCAGGTCACCCTTGAGAGGCTCGAGCAGATCGTCGCCGGCGAAGATGGCCACGAAGCCAAAGCCCGCCATGGCCACCACGACACCGCTGACGATCTTGAACAGCGTGATCTTGGGCTCACCGAGCTCGTGATCCTGCAGGTTGAGCAGCATGATCACGAAGATGAAGAGCACCATGATGGCCCCGCCGTACACGAGCACCTGCAACATGGCGATGAGGTGGGCGGCGAGGAGCACGTAGATGCCCGCGAGGCAGAAGAAGCAGCCCACGAGCGCGATGGCGCTGTGGATCGGCTTCCGGGCCTTGGGGAGCGGTGGGAAGATCACCGCCGCTGCGCAGGCGACGGCGCCCAGCGCGAAGATCCAGAAGAAGATGATCTCACCCATATGTGGTCTTTCCCTCGTCTCTCGGACCTCGAGGTGGGCCCCGTAGGTCAGCCGACGGCCTTGGCGCCGCTCATACCGACTGTGACCGGGCAATGCCCTGCGCCGATGTGGGCTTCCCACTCGTCGCGGAATTTCTTGATGAAGCCCTGAATGGGCATGGCAGCGGCGTCGCCGAGGGCACAGATGGTGTTGCCCAGAATGCGGTCGCAGATGCTGTCGAGGAAGTCGAGGCCGCCCTCGATGTGCTCACCGGCTTCGAGGCGCTGGATCTGACGGAACAGCCACCCGGTGCCCTCGCGGCAGGGGGTGCACTGACCACAGCTCTCGTGCTTGTAGAACCGCGCGATGCGGGCGGCGAGCTTCACGGTGCACACGCCCTCTTCGAAGACGGCGATGCAGCCGGTGCCCATCATGGTGCCGGCCTTCATCATGGCGTCGAAGTCGAGGGGGGTGTCGAGCTCGTTGGGCAGCATGGGAGGGCAACTCGACCCACCGGGGATGATGCCCTTGAGGGGCTTGTTGCCCCGCATGCCCCCGGCGCACTCCTCGAAGAGGTAGCGCATCGAAGTGCCCATGGGCAGCTCCCAGACGCCGGGGTTCTTCACGTGGCCGCTGGCACCGAAGAGCTTGAGGCCGCCGTTGCGCTCCACGCCGAGGTCGGCATAAGCCTGACCACCGTTGTTCACGACCCACGGCACATAGGCCACGGTCTCGACGTTGTTCACGATGGTGGGGCAGCCGAAGACGCCGTAGAGGGCCGGGAACGGAGGCTTGTTCCGGGGCTGGCCCGCCTTGCCCTCGAGGCTCTCGATGAGGGCGGTCTCCTCGCCGCACACATAGGCGCCGGCGCCCTGGTGTACGTAGACCTCGCAGTCGAAGCCGCTGCCGAGGATGTTCTTGCCCACGAGGCCCGCGGCCCGTGCCTCGCCGATGGCCTCGTTCATGCGGCGGATGCTGCTGACCAGCTCACCGCGAATGTAGATGTAGCAGGTGTGCGCCTGGATCGCGTAGCTGGCCAGCAGGCAACCCTCGAGGAACTCGTGGGGGTTGCGCTCCATGATCAGGCGATCTTTGAACGTACCCGGCTCGCCTTCATCGGCGTTGATGACCAGGTAGATGGGCTTATCGGTCTCTTTGGGCAGGAAGCCCCACTTGATGCCCGCCGGGAACCCTGCGCCACCGCGGCCGCGGATGTTGGCGGCCTTGACCTCGGCCTTGATCTCGTCGGGGGTCATCTTCGTGAGCCCCTTGCGCAGGGCGGTGTAGCCGCCGTGGCGCTGGTACCCCTTGAGCGTGTGCAGCTCGGGGTCGCTCAAGTGAGCGGTGAGGATCTTCAGGTCGGTCTTGGGGGCGTAGTTCTTGGCGTTCATGAGCGGCGTCCTTCCGGCTTCTTGCGCAGTTCATCGATGATTTGATCGGACCATTTGATCAACTCAGCGATGGATGTTCGGCGCTGGCCGTTGCCGACGTGCTCGTAGTTGTCCGCGGTCTGCTCGTAGTACCGGATGGTGTTGTCCAGATCGTAACGATCGTTGATCTGGAGCGCCGGAGCAGTGCCACAGGCGGCGAGACACTCCACCTCTTCGAGGGTGAAGAGGCCGTCGTCGGTGGTGCCGTGGTTCCCCACGCCGAGCGTCTTCTTGAAGTGCTCGAAGATCTCCACCCCACCTGTGAGGTGGCAGGCGACGTTGGTGCACACCTGTACGTGATAACGGCCCACCGGGGCCTTGTTGTACATGGTGTAGAAAGTGGCCACCTGACGCACCTTGACCGGGGGAAGGTCGAGGACGTGTGCCACGTGGTCGAGGACGTCGGGGGATACATATCCCTCTGGGCCCTGAGCTTGGACCTGATCCTGTGCGAGGTGAAGTACGGGGAGAAGCGCCGCCTCGGTATTGGGATACCGAGAGACAATCTCTTTCACCTGGCGCAGGTTTTCTTCGGTAAATTCGAAGGACATGCCTGTACCTGTGGGTGGGTGGTGGAACCAGTTCGGGGTCCGCCAAAAGGGCGCCCCTTCCTATTCATTTTCACGTGAGTGGTCAAGGGAAAAGGCCGATTCGCCGACTGCAAGGTGACCCCCAAAGGATGCCATCATGTACGACGAACTCCCTGATGATTGCCGTAGAGAACACCCCAGAGCCCCTGCCCTCGTGAGAGTGCGTTATGGCTCCGCCGGTGTTTTGAAGACCGATTTCACTGAGAACATCTCTCAAGGTGGCCTCTTCGTGGCCACCCACGAACCCTTCGAGATCGGCCAGGACATCTCGCTTCGGCTCTCCTGCCCCGGCCTCACCGAAGAGGTGGAGGTGCAGGGCACGGTGAAGTGGGTGGGGCGTCGCCCCGGGGCCGAAGGACACCCGGTGAAGGGCATCGGTGTGCAGTTCGATCACCTCGGTGATCCCTTGAAGACCGCCCGCCTCGAGGCCCTCATCGACACCGCCTTCGAACCCATGTTCCCTGGCGAAGGCCCCCCGGCGAACGTGCTGCTCGTCGATCCCAACCCCCACAGCCGGGTGCTCTACGCCCAGGGGCTGCAGCGGGCCTCGGCGGCCACCGGCGGCGCGCCGATCCAGGTCTTCGAAGCGGGCACGGGCCTCGAGGCCCTGCACATGTCCGAGCGTCATCACTTCGACGTGGCCCTCGTGGAGCTCGGGCTCCCCGACATGCAGGGTTTCGATGTCATCCATCAGCTTACCGAGACACAGCCCGAACTCTCGATCTGTGCCCTCTCCCATGGTGATCCAGGTGATCAGCCGCGGGCCCTCGAGGCCGGCGCCGTGGTCTTCGCCCACAAGCCCGTGGTGATGAAGGCCCTGATCAACACTGTGAAGATGATGCTCAAGGGGGAGGCCCGTCGCGACGCGATGGCCGGTTGAACGATCAGGGAGTCTTCAGAGAGGCACGTCGATCTTGAGCACGAAGGTGGGCGACAGGTGACCCACGAGGCTGGGGCGCTCGATCTGCCGCTTCACCCACATATACGGGAAGTAGCCGTACAGCTCGGCCTCTGGAGCGAGCCGACGGATGTCGTCGAGATCGAAGAAGTGCAGATGATCGTCCCGCTGCAGCTTGTCAGGGGTGAGCCCCACCCACGACAACATGCGGAACAACCACATGTAGCTGTTGGGCGTCGTCAGGATCAGTGAACCCCCGGGGCGGGTCACGCGACGCAGCTCGCTCAGGCTGAAGGCGGGATCCGCGAGGTGCTCGATGACCTCGGACGACCAGATCAAATCGAAGCTGTCGTCTTCGAAGGGCAATGGCTGGTTAGCGTCGATGACCAGACAGCCCTCGAACCCGGGCTCTACGTCGACGGAGGTCACCGTGTAGCCCCGAGAGGCGAGCCACCGGCTCTGATGCCCTGCCCTGGCCCCGAGGTCAAGCACGGCGCGGCCGTCACCGGGGGGCACGAGGCGCAGGGCGATCTGCTTGCCCTCGGTGGTCTCGGCCACGGCGC
This sequence comes from Bradymonadia bacterium, assembly GCA_046290225.1. Lineage (GTDB taxonomy): Bacteria > Myxococcota_A > Bradymonadia > UBA7976 > UBA1532 > JBKAGE01. The sequence continues at coordinate 11,571 of JBKAGE010000018.1, forward strand.
CCTGGCCCAAATCGATGGGGATACGCTTGAGCAGGTTGATGACACGCTTCACGACGAACTCCGAGCTGAGCGGGTGGGCACCCTAGAAATTTCACCTCGGAGATACAAGAGGCCGCTCACGGATCTCGGCAGACCAGACGCTTGTAGCTCATGCGCCACGTCTCGCCGATGACCTCGCCGTTGCTGGTGCGCTCCCTGACGAAGCCACCGATGACCAGAGAGGGCTCGTAGCGGCCCTTGTGGGTGGTCCAGATGATGGGGTGCTCTTCGTCGATGGTGATCGGCTCAACGGTATCGTTTCTGAAATTGACCAGGGGCTCGGTCTCCGGATCGAAGGTGAAGACTGGCTGCGAAGCCCAGGGGATCACCCCGAAGTTCTCGGTGAGGTTGAAGGCCCAGAACTCGATCTTGCCATCTTCGAGGGGTCGCCCGTAGATGAGGCGCTTGAACCGGGGGTGGGCCATGAACTCCACCCGATCACCAGGCTGTGGGGCCGGTGCCACGTTCACCCACTGATAGTCGGCGATGCCTCTGACCCACACCCGGGGAGTGGGCGGGTTCTCGGGCATGACGCCGGTCTGCACCTCTATCTGGGTGCCCGACGCAATGCCGTAGAGATAGGTGGGCCGGGGGAAGGGCCCCTCCGTCTCCTGCATGGCGGCGATGGGCACGGGCAGATCAGTGATCTCCTCGGCCCCCTGCCGCCCGAACTGGAAGCTGCGCAGACGCCACCGCCCCTCGGTGTTGCGATAACCCACGAAGATGTCGCGGATGACGTCCTCGCTCCGGGTGATGGTGCCCCAGGTGATGGTGCCGCCCTCTGGCAGATCTTCGAGCAACTCGGCGAAGTCGTAGCGGTTCGGCGGGATCAGCAAGCGCGGGTCGAGGGCCACGAGCTCTTCGTCGGGGTAGCAGTACACCCGCCACATGTTCTCGGGGCACACCACCACGGCGAGGGGGGGCTGGTTGTTGATGGGCTGAGTCGGATCCATGGAGAGGACCTCGGAGCAGCCCTCGAGCTCGAGCGGTGGCTGAATCGGGCGCGGCTCACCGTTGAGATCGGAGCGGATCCAGCGAGCGACGATGGGGCCACCGGGCTCTTGCCGGCCCACCATGACCCCACAGCCCCCAGAGGTGCCCCAGTGAGACATATCGCTGAAGGTGGCTTGGTTCTGCGCGTCGCTGCCTGGGTCCCGAAAGCCGTTCAGCGGGGCGCTGGCTCCACTGAAGCTGATGAACAGCTTCCGACTCTCCCAAAGGCTCTCGCCGATACGAAACACCCCATCGAAGGCGTTCCGGTTGAGCACGTCGCCGAGGATCATCTCGGTCATGGGGCCGCCAAGATCGAGATCCCAAAAATCTACGGGGCTGGTGGCATCAGGCGTCGGATCGACGAGGCAGCACAGGCCGTTGTCGATCTCGCCATCGCAGTCGTTGTCGACCTTGTCGCAGACCTCGGGGGTGGGGTTGTCGCAGTTGTTGTTGGGCAAGAAGCCATATGTCTCACCCTCGAACTCCACCTCGTCCATGGGGATCGCCACCACGTCGGGGTCATTGCGATCCCCGAAGCGCACCCCGTAGGCATAGAAGTTCTCGGTGGTCAGTGCGGGCTCGATCGGATCAGGCACCATCTCGCTGCCGAGGAAGAAGCCACGCACACCGGGGTAGGGCCAGCTCTCCCAGCTCTGCTGTGAGCGGTACAGCCCCTGGGCCCCGGCGATGACCAGCTCCAGGCGGCCGTTCACCGGGGGGCCGTCTTCGGGATCGGGCCGCAGCGCCCTCAAGACCAGAGGCCAGCCGTCCACCCCGGTGGCAAAGCGGGTGAGGTTGACGTCGGCGCTCAGGCCCAGGAAGAACGGGAAGTTCTTGCTGGGGCCGAAGAGCGGCCGCATGGCATAGACGATGCCCTCAGAGCGCTCCTGCAGGTGGGCCACAGTCTGCTTGTCGGCGTTGCGATCGAGGCGCCCTCGGCCCAGCTGACACGAGAAGTTGCCGATGGGGGTCGGCGCTGCGGGGTCATCGACGATCTGTACGCACTGCCCCACCTCGGAGAAGCGCATCACCGCCCCACCAGCCACCCCCACCACGCTGTCAGGTCGGGGCAGGGAGAGCGTGTCGCGGAACACCTGAGCTGCTTCTCCCTGACCGTTGACCCGGACCCACGCCAGGGTGTCGCTGTCCGTGGGGGCCACGCCCATGTCGGCCTCAGGATCAGTCTCTCGAGGGAGGGGCTGACCGAAGATGTACATGTTGGCCCCAGTGACGGCCACCAGCGGTGCACCGAGCAGGTCGATGGTCGTCGGATCGCCGCCCTCGGTGGGGTTCCAGATCTGGATCCGGCCTTCAGCACCAGTGAAGACCAGCCAGGGCTCGCTGCCGAGCTCCACGGCGGCCATGCCCGCCGGCGGCGTCTCCAGATCGACCACCCGCTCGGCCTCGGTCTGCCAGTTGCCCTGCTCGTCCCCCACTCGGCTCCACACAGTCTCGCCGTCGTACCAGAAGACATAGATCGAGCGGCCGCGCTTCAGCAGAGCCACCTCTTCGTAGGTGGGGTGAGCTGCGGGGCTCCAGACCTCGGCATCGACATCGAGATCAGGCAGATCGGCGTCGACCCCAGCGTCTACATAGACTTCGAAGTCGGGGATCATCACCTGCCCGGGATCGGGCTTGAGCGAAGTGGACTCGCTCTCGCACGCCGCCACGCTCAGCGCCGTAGCGATCGACAGGAGGCAGCGAGTCAGAGCAGGGCGGGCCAGAGCAAGGCGCATAAGATCCCCAGAGGGTGTGAGTCTTCTGTTGAAGAGGTATCGAATCGACGATGCCAGGATCAACCTTCTGCCTGCGCCGCCTGATGCCCGGCGACGTGACCTTCGCCGACGATCCGGGTACGCACGTGGTAGGTGGGCTTGTCCTGCGCCTCGTGATAGGTGCGCTGCAAAATGTCGGCGACGAGGCCCAGCGAGATGAGCTGGACCCCCACCACGATGAGCAGAATCCCCAGCAAAAGCATGGGTCGATCAGCGATGGCCGAGCCATAGATGATCTTCTGTAGAGCCAGCCACGCACAAATGATGAAGCCGACGAAGCCCGACAAGAAGCCCCACTTGCCGAAGACCTGCATGGGCTTCACCAGATAGGACTGGATGTAGCGCACCGTGATCAAATCGAGGATCACCCGGGTGGTGCGGCCGATGCCGTATTTGCTTGTGCCGAACTGCCGTGCGCGGTGGTTCACCTTCACCTCGGCGACGGTGGCCCCGATCCAGCTGGCCACCGCAGGGATGAACCGGTGCATCTCGCCGTAGAGCCTGATCTCCTTCGCCAGAGCCCGACGCATGACCTTCAGCGTGCAGCCATAATCGTGCAGCCGCACCTTGGTGGTCTTGCTGATGATGCGGTTGGCGATGATGCTCGGCAGGCGTCGGTTGATGAAGGCGTCCTGCCGGTCGGCCCGCCACCCCGCCACCATGTCGTAGCCTTCGAACTCGGGATCAGCACCCTCGGGGCTGCCTTCGAGGCCCTCGTGAAGCACCTTGATCATCATGGGGATGTCGTGGGGATCGTTCTGCAGATCGGCGTCCATGGTGGCGATCAACTCGCCCCGGGCGGCGTCGAGCCCTGCCTGCAAGGCGGCGGTCTGGCCGAAGTTGCGCCGGAACCTGATCACCGTGAGGGCCTCGTCCTTCGCCGCGGCCTTCTTGAGCCACCGGTAGCTGCCATCACGGGAGCCATCGTCCACGAGAATCAGCTCATACGTCATCCCCGTGGGGTCGAGGGCGGCGTGCAGCTCTTCGACGAGCTTGGGCAGGCTCTCTTCCTCGTTGTAGACGGGGATCACCACCGACAGATCGAGCACCGGGCGGTCGAGGGCGGGCTGATCGATTGAAGCGTTCACAGCAGGCTCACGCAGGTTGAGGGGGCGGATAGCATATCGACCGCCCTTGCCAAGACAAGCCTCATCGTTCAATCTCCGCGACCCTTCTACGCCACAGGAGCATCGAGATGGGCTGGTATCTGAGAGAGGGCTACACCCAAGCACAGGGTCCTTTTACCGAAGACGAGGTCATCATGGCCCTTGAAGCCGGCGAAGGCTCGGAGGGCGTCTTCGCCAGCCGGGACGGCAAAGATCAGTGGATCGCCGTCTCCGATCACCCACCCTTTGCCCGAGCCATCGCACGCAGCCGTTCGGGCCAGAGCGGCCCCCCCGCAACGGCACAGTCCACAGGCCCGTCCACGGGCAGCCAGATCTTCTCGATGATGCTGTTCCCCCCGAGCTGCCTCTGGATTGCCTTCGACAAGAAGCGTCCTCCAGTGGTCAGAGGCCTGGCCTGGATGTGGATCCTCAGCGTGATCGGCCTCGTCGTGGCCTGGCAGCAGGGCATCCTCAAGTTCCGTTGAGCAGCCGCCAAGACTACTGTTCAGACAGCCCTCATTGAGCGCAGAGCACGATCACATGCGCTGACACGAATTTTTTTGTCAGAACAGCTGGCCCCCGAGCGAACCCCTTGATGCACCACATCGAGGAGACTTCGCCATGCACGTCACGCTCAGCCGAACCACCCTGACCACTCTCGCCGCCGGCGCTCTCGCCGCTTGCGTGCTCACCGCCGGCACCGCCTCTGCAGAGAACGAGGCGGTCTCGTACGGCATCGACGAGTTCTCCTCCCAGTGTGGCAGCAGCGATCTGAGCCGCTCGATCACCTTTGCGGAGAACTTCGATGAGGTCTTCGACAACTGGATCAGCGAAGGCAAATGGGGACAGTCGAGCCTCAAGACCGACGCCAATGTCGACGACTACGACTGGACCGACGCCTCGAAGCAGGGCTGGGGCGACGACAACGACGACAACCGAGGGGCCGATCACGCGGACGTGGCCTTCATCAGCACCCACGGCGTCTCCCCCACCGGCGGGGCCTACACCTCGATCAAAATGGGTGACGCCACGACCTCTGGTGAAGGCGGCAACGACGTGTGCAGCGTACGTACCGACAACCATATGCACTTTGGCAGCGACGGCGGCGATCTCGAGATCGTGATCCTCGCCGCCTGCGAGACCGGCCAGTACAAGGTCTGGGACAACGGCAACTACGACGGCAGCCGCCACCGAGACGGCCGCCTGCGCACATGGCTGGGCTTCCACGGCATCAGCTACGACACCCTCGCCGGCCGCATCACCGATTACGCAGAGTCGAGCTATTATAATGGCTTGGGCGACAACTGGATCGACGAGATGTATCGAAACCGCTGGGGGTCGGACAACGACGAGTGCCCCACCTCGATCATCTACGGCGAGAGCACCAGCGAGATGAACAGCCAGCACGATTACGGCGGCTTCAACGATCGCAACAAGAGCGGCACCGTGAAGAACAAGCGCAAGATCTTCTACATCGATGGCTGTGATCCGAAGAGCGCCCCAGAGTTGTGATCTGTCAGCTCACTTGATGGCATCAGTCATCGGCGAGCCATCCACGTAGCCATTTCGACCCATTTGCACCCATTTTCGTGCCATCCCGATGGCAACAGGAGAGTTCCATGCGTTTTTCGATGCCCGCTCTTGCCACCGCCCTCGTCACCTGCGCCACCCTCGCCGGGGCCGCCCACGCTCAATCTGCCCAGGAGATCCGCCAGCACCTCGACGTCTCGGCCCTCGAGGCGGTGCAGCCACCCAAGGCGATCCCCAAGGAGATCAAACCCCTCGACCTGTCACCGCAGGCCATCAGCCTGGCCCTCGGCGAAGGCGAGATGTTCGATCTCGTGGAGATGACCCCCACCTGGATGGAGACGCGCTCACCGAGCTTCACCTACGGCTTCAACCCCCACCGCCAGCTCATGATCTTCATGGAGCGCGAAGACGCTGATCGAGCCGGCCACGCGCTGCAGAAGCCCAAGCTCTCGATGTTCCAGGGCGACGCCATGGATCACCTCTCGCTCCTGGGCGTCACCGAGGCCGAGGTGCTCTCCGCGGAGCCCCGGCGTCTCATGTCGGCTTCACGGTCCATGGATGAGCCCACCAAAGAGGCCCAGATCGAGGTGCACGCCTACAAGACCTTTGTAGATCGAGGCATCGGTGGGGTGCCGGTGCTGGAGCATCGCCTGGTGGTCACCCACGGCACCGACGGCCGCCTGCGCAAGGTCATGGGCCGCTGGGGCCGCCTCGCCGAAGAGGGGCACCGCCTGAGCACCACCATGAGCACCGAGGAGATCGCCCGCTTCGTGGCCCGACGCATCGCCACCGGTGAGCCCAACTTCCAGGGCAAGATCCCGCTGGAGTTCGTCTATGTACCCGTGAGCGACGGCAAGGGGGCGGTGCAGCTGCAGCTGAAGGTGCAGGCCACCTACGACGATCCCAACGATGGGAAGTTCCGCGCTGATCTGTTCGAGCTGCCTCGCTGAGCTCCAACCTTCGAGAAAACGCCAAGAAGCGGCCACTCTCGACACCCACCTGACGCCCGGGTCAATTGAGACCCCTGCTCATCCCCACCCCCCTCATCATCCGTATCGGATCAGTAAGAGGTCCTAACACAACGGCGGACCGAGCCTGGGTTGTGAGGCGCGAGTGAGGGGGCAGAAACACCCGCAGGCGGGCCCGATGGCCCGTCGAGGACGGTTTTTGCCCCCTCGCGAAGTGCATCGCAGCACTGGCGACGGGAGCTGTTTTGTTAGGACCTCTAAGACCACGAAAGACGACCACTGTGGAACAGCGCTCGTCACAGTTGTGGTTGCACCCATTCGGAGGTGAGCTGCATGACCTGGCTCGGCGTCATATTTGTCCTGTGCACCCCCATCCTGCTGGCCCTGATCCAGGGCAGCACGGTGCTGCGGATGCAAGAGGACGATCAGGGAGCTGGCGAGCAATCGTGAGTCTGCCGCTCTTCAGAGCGCTGGCTCAGAGATCCTTCCGCTTCCAGAGCTTGAAGCTGCGCAGTCGCAGCTTGCGCTGCTGCACATATTCGTCTTTCAGCAGTGCCCGGAACGCCTTCCACCCCGAGTAATCCTCGTTGTTCGACGTCACGATGAAGGCCGGCCGCGCCGCAGCCAGCTCGTCAACGATCTCCTGGTGGGGGCCCACAGCGACGAATTTGGTCTTCTGAGTAGACCGCCGCCATGTGTTGGTCAGGCCGTTGGTCACCACCCCGAGCACCTTGTAGTACCGCGTCGGCGACATGCGATCGGCGTGGTAGTACACCGGCCACGCCCACCGCCCCCACACCCAGATGGTGTCGTCGGCTTTGGTCTCTTTCTTGATGACCCGGGCGACGCGCTGAGCCTCGCCGTCTCGAGGCCGGGTACGCCACTTTCTGATCTTGCCCAGCTCTTCGATGTCGCCCATGCCCGCAGGGATCAACGCCACGAGCATGACCAGGGCCAGGGCCCCCTGACCCAACTTGAAGCCACGGCTGCCTCGCCAGAGCTCAGGGCGCATCCACCGCACGAGGGCGCCCTCGGGGTGGGCTGCAATCCACACAGCGGCGGGCAGCAACTGCAGGTAGTAGCTCTTGAAGAACCGAAACCCCAGAGCGATGCCCACAAAGCTCATCCAGAAGTGTGCGGTGAGCAGCACGCCCCGGAAGGTCCATGGGGTACCCTCGGTGCTCCCGGATCGCGCGCCGACGAGGGTGGTGAGCGCCAGGGCCGACGGCAGGGCGAGGTACTCCCACAGCCCGAGGAACCCATCGCCGAGCCGGCTGATCTTGCCGCTGAAGTCGGTGGATCCGCCGACGTACTGCCACCCGGCGCTGGAGAAGAAGTAGTGGCCCACGAAGTCGCCGAGTCCGCCCCACACAGCGTAGACGAGCATGAGGCTGCCGAAGCCCGCGGCGAGGCCACCGACGAGGGCGCCGCCATGCTGCAGGCGCCGCCGAGTGCTGGTGTCGATCTGGGGCCACTGTTCGGGCCGGGCGAGCAGGTGCTGGATGATCAACAACCCTGCAAAGACGGGGAAGATCACCGCGGCCTGTCGCTTCATAAGCCCCGCGAGGGCGAGGGTGACCCCGGCGGCGAAGGTCCAGCGTCGTTTGCCGCTCCGCTGCCCAGCGATGAAAAAAACTGTGGACCAGATATAGGGGGTGATGAGCCACGCCCCATAGTTGATGTCGATGCTGTCGGTGACGGGCGACAACACAGCGTAGAGCACCCCGGCGACGATGGCCTCGCGCCGACGGTTGTACAGCAACCGCCCACCGACGTAGACGCCGATGGCGGCGAGCATGGACCAGAAGCAGGCAAGACCCACAAGGGTGCTCAAAGATCGCCCGAACATGGCCCAGCCGAGGTAACTCAGGAAGAAGCTGCCAGGGGCCTTGTACTCAAGGTTGTCCACGAGGGGCCGTAAACCCCGGCGGATGAGATCGGCGTTGTAGGCGATGCCCGCAGCGTCTTCGTTGTGGAACCCTTCGGTGCCCAGGGAGGGCCACCGCAGCCAAAGGGTGAGACCGGCGAGGCCAAGCACGACGGCAACGTCGAGCAGCCAGAGGGGCAGACGGGACTTGGTGTCAGGTGTGCTCATCGGCGCGGGAAGGTAGCACAGAAGACAGCACAGGTGCGCGCCTGGACGGTTCACTTCGGGTAGACTCCCGCCGTTCGTAGCTCGAGGACGCCACCATCAAACTCACCCCCCGCACCCGCACGCCCGCCGCAGTGCTCGTCTCTGCCCTCTTGCTGTGGGCCATCTCCCGGCTGTTCGATCTCGACTTCCTCACCCACACGCTGGCCGAGGCAGATCTACAGCCGCTGTTGATCGCCTTCCCTTTCTCTCTGCTGGTCATGCTCATTCGCGGGGTGCGTTTTCGCGCCGCAGCACCAGTGGCACCATTGCGGGTGCTGATCCCGGTGATGGGCCTCAAGAACGGCCTCGCCCGCATCACGCCATTTCGAGCGGGGGAGCTCTACACACTCTACCTGCTCAAACGACACGCTGACGTGGCGGCGCCAAAAACGCTGGTGCTGATCATCTGGCTCAAGCTCGTCGATCTGGCGGTCATCGTGTCGATCTTCACGCTCGGTGTCATGGGCCGGTGGGCCTCGGGCTTCGACGACGAAACATTACTATGGTGGGCGCTGGCGGCCCTCGGCGGCCTGCTGGCCCTGGTCTACGGCTTCGCTTTCTGGCTCAGGCTGGCGCTGAAACCTCTGCGGGCCCTCGGGGGCAGCTCGGGCTTCGTGGGCAAGGTGCTCGGCAAACTCGACGCCCTGGCGGTGGAGATGGCCGAGGTCGGTCCGGGCCGCACGACCACTGTGTTGCTGTGCACGGTCGTGTTGTGGAGCTGCCAGCTCGTGATCGTCACGCTGATTTTGCGGGCTTTCGGCATCGACCTGCCCGTTCAAGGCGTGGCGCTGGGCTTTGGGGCAACGCAGGCGGCGCTCATTCTGCCGCTGCCCTCGGTGGCGAGCGTGGGCCCGCTGGAGGCGGGCTGGGTGGCGGGGTTCACTGCGGTGGGGGTGCCGAAGGATCTGGCTGCAGTGACCGGGCTGGCGGCGAACGGGATCCTGTTGGCGTATGCGTTGCTCATCGCTGCGGGGTGCTGGTTGTGGTTGTGGCGATTCAGCACGCATCAAACTCGGTGAGTCCGTCGATGCTGCATTCAACGGACAATCAAAGCACGAGGTGTGCGGCACACGGTCCGTCCTAGGCACATTCAAGGGCATGCTCATCACCAAGGAGACGGCATGCCCAGCACCTTCCACGAGATGCTCGTCGAGCTCTTCACTGAAAACCCCCGCCTCGCCACCCAACTCTGGC
>JBKAGE010000019.1:0-17309 GCA_046290225.1 Bradymonadia bacterium
CAATCTGCTCGACTATCTTGAGCGATCGATCACCGCGTATCGGTGCGGCTTCGACTATCCGTCGCTCCTACCACTGCCTGATACCGGCTGAACGGTTACAACGCTGTGTATCACCGGCGCGCCGCGCTGCTGTTGAGCGAGCTGATATCGCGCCGCACACTTGATCTCGATTTGGCTCATCGCTGGCCCCCTGTGTGTCTCGTCACCACAGTGATACACCGAGCGCCCCCGACCGTGGTGAACTTTGCGCCTGTGTCAGGCACCGCCGCACCGTGGCCGCCGTCACCAAAATGGTAGATCTCCACGAGGTGATGACACACGATTCACCCAATCGAGACCACGCCCGTGGAGCGCGCGCCCGTGACAACAGCCCCAGACCCCATAGAGCGGCCCATCGAGTGGATCGGCGCCCTCGTCCAGATGCCCATGATCGTGCATGACGCCGGGGGACCTCAGCGGCCCGAAGGTCTGCTCTGGCTGCGCCCTGATCTCGGTATCCTCGGCTTCGAAGTCGCCCCCGCGGGCGAGCTGCTGCCCCAAGCGGCCGCCCATCTGCAGGGGGTCATCGACGCCCCGCAGATCGGGGCTCCGCACACGCCCGACCGGGTGCGTGTCGACTCCGAAGCCCTCGCCGAGGTGCTCAGGCGGTCCCACTGGGACATCGAGATCGTGTGCGCGCCCACCCCCGAGGTGCCCGACATCGTGCAGAGTTTCGCCGACTTTCTCGATGAGTACGGGCCCGCGCCCAGCTACCTCGACACCGGGGCCACGCCGGGGCAGCTGCGGGCTTTCTTCGGCGCCGCCGAAGAGATGTACCAACAGGCGCCGTGGCGGATCGTGCCCGACGACACATGCGTGTTCGAACTCTCCATCGAGGCCTTGGGGGTGAGATCGTGGGTGTTGTCGGTCATCGGTCAGGCGGGCCACAGGCGCGGGATGTTGTTGTTCCCGAGCGCCGAGGCCTTCGATGTCTTCTACGAGCTGGCCCTGACCGGCATGGCCAGGCCTGAGGCTATCCCGCCCCATTTGTCTCTGAGCTATGAGCGCGCAGAAGAACAGCAGCCCAGCATGCGTGAAGAGATCGCGCAGCACGGCTGGCCCATCGCCGGCCCCGCCGCGTACCCGATGCCCGTCGCCATCGACGGCCACATGCAGTCGCGGCTGCCCAGCGCCGATGAGATCGCCATCATCGAGGCCACGTGTCGGGCGCTCATGACGTGCCTCGACAGCGCAGAGATCGTGCGCCGCGCGTGGGAAGAAGACATCCCGGTAGAATGCTCCGTGGGGGTGAAGGTGCACGGCAAGATCGTAGAGGTCTTGCTCAAGGCCCCACTGAGCGACGCGTCTCTCGTGGGCGGCGCCTTCGATCCCGATGTCGATCCCTTCGAAGCGCTCGAGCAGCTTCGTCCCCCGCTCACCGAAGACGAAGAGGCGCGGGCCGACGAGCTCAACGAGGCCCTGTTTCGCAAGTTCTTGGCGGCGCCTGAGTCAGCGGGGCTCAACCTCGCCCACATCTGCACCATCGTCTGTACGCTGGGCTACAGATACTGTCAGGCCCTGCTGCCCGAGCTGAGCGCTGCAGATCTCGAGCACGTGGTGTTCACGCTGATGCCCCGCAAGGTGATGATTGAGCCCGAGCAGGCAGGGGACGTCATCGCCGAACTCAAAGCGTTCTATACGTATCTCCACGAGGTGCACGACCTCGAGCAGGCCCCGATGTGCATCAAGGTGCTCAGCGGGAAAGCCGTGGATCTGCTGCGAGCGCGGCTCAGAGATCCGTCGCTCTTCGGTCCAGCCAAATCGATGTTCGCCGAGACGGGCATGAGCGCGGCCCTGTCTGGCACAGAGGCCTTCGACTTCATGGAAGAGCTTGGAGCGGTGACCGACGCGCTCCGTCGTGTGCGGGCCGGCGCCCAGGGCGACCCGGCGCCAGCAAACCGACGTAAGGCCAAGGGCGCCCAAAAAACCAAAAAGAAGAAGCGCAAGGCCGCTCAGAGATCTCGCAAGAAGAATCGATAGCGACGCGCAGAGGCATTGATCTGAGGGGACCCGTACCCATGACCACTCACCTCTCCCGCCTGCTCGCCCGGGTCACCCCCAGCGGCCGAGTCATGCTGAGCCACCCCTCGGGCGCGCCGCTCGAAGGGGCTGTTTCGGCCCTCGCCAGCGCCCTCGAAGACGACACCGCCTCGGGCCTCGTGACCCTCGGCGTCACCGCGCCCGATCTTGCGCTGCACCCCAGCCTCGACTTCTGGCGGGCCCTGAGCTGTCGGCTCATCTCTGCCCTCTGCGGCCTCTACGATCCGCTGCGCCCCCACCACATCGAGCGCCCGACCCTCACCGCAGCGGAGGCCTCGCGGTGGAGCGCCCGGATCCCGCCGATGATCGGGAGCGAGCACGTCACGGCTGATCGCCTCATCGATCTCTGGTCAGCCATGGGGGCAGCCCTCGCCGGGGCCGCCTTGGCCCACCCTGAAGGCCTCAGGGGTCATCTCGCCGAGGGGCATCACCATTGGCAAGTCGCCGGGCGGGTGTGCCTGCACATCGCCGAACACCCCGCTGATCCCGAGTACCCCTTCGCGTTCATTGCCACATATGCCCGCCAACGGCCTGGATCCGACCGGATCCACCACGTGCCTCTGGCCCGGGCGCTGCAAGAGTTCGCCGGAGAGCGCGATCAGCTGTTGTCGCTGCTGGCCCCTCTCCAGCGGGCGGCGAAGGCGCACCCACCCCTCGCGTCGCTCATCGACGCGGGCGACATCTATCACCCCCTGGCGTGGACCCCACAAGAGGCCTTCGACCTGCTCTCGGCAGCTGAAGATCTCGAGGCGGCGGGGCTGGCGCTGAGGATCCCCGACTGGTGGACCGGCCGCGGGCGCCGACCCAAGGTCTCGGTCACCGTGGGCACCGCCTCGCCCTCGGCGGTGGGCCTCGCCGCCGTGATGGACTTCGACGTTGAGGTGGCCCTCGGCGGAGAGACGCTCACTGAGGCCGAAATACAACAGCTGCTCTCTGCAGGCCGCGGGCTCACGCTCTTGAAAGGCCGGTGGGTCGAGGTGGATCCCGAGGCCTTATCCGGCGTGCTCGATCATTGGCGCGCCGTGGGCGCCCGAGCCCGTGCCGAGGGGCTCAGCTTCGCCGAGGCGATGCGCTGGGTGGCCGAGGGTGACGCCGAGAGCGCTGACGAAGACGCCCGGCAGGCGTGGTCCCAGATCATCGCCGGGCCGTGGCTGCGCGACACGCTCGCCCAGCTGCGCCGTCCCGAAGCCCCGGGGGGGATCGAGGGCGAGGCCCAGCTGAAGGCCACGCTCAGGCCGTACCAGCGCCGCGGGGTGCAGTGGCTGCAGACCCTCTATGGCCTGGGGCTCGGCGGCTGCCTCGCCGACGACATGGGGCTGGGCAAGACCATCCAGGTCATCACGCTGCTGGCCTTGCTCAAGGCGCGCGCGCCCGGCGAGACGGCCACGCAGACGGACAGCCCGCGCCCCCTCGACCTGCTCATCGTGCCCGCGTCCCTCATCGACAACTGGCGCGGGGAGATGATCCGGTTCGCGCCTCAGCTGCGGCCTTGGGTGGCCCACGCGTCGCACATCCCCGCGACGCGACTCAAGGCCACCGAAGAGGGCGATCTCGCCGACGTCGACGTCGTCATCACCACCTACGGCACCGCCCTGCGTACCCCGTGGATTCTGGCGCGGCGGTGGCGGTGTCTGGTGCTCGACGAGGCCCAGGCCATCAAGAACCCCAAGGCCAAGCAGACGCGGACTATCAAATCCATCGACGCGCGGTGGAGGCTGGCGCTCACGGGCACCCCCGTAGAGAACCGGCTCACCGATCTGTGGTCGCTGTTCGACTGCGTGAGCCCTGGGCTGCTGGGCAGCCACAGCGACTTCGCCAAATCGGTGAAGGCCATGGACGACGCCCCGAGCGGCTACGCCCCCCTGCGGCGTCTGATCTCGCCTTACCTGCTGCGTCGGCTCAAGACCGACACGTCGATCATCGCCGACTTGCCCGACAAGACCGAGATCACCACCCACTGCCTGCTCACCAAGGCCCAGGCGGCCCTCTACCGCGAGACCGTGGCCACCCTGTCTCATCTTCTAGAAACCGCCGAGAAGATGGCCCGGCGGGGGCTGGTGCTCAAGACGCTGATGCAGCTCAAGCAGATCTGCAACCACCCCGCGCAGCTGAGCGGAGATGGCGACTTCGATCCTGGCCTGAGCGGCAAGATGCAGCAGCTCGCCCACGTGGTGGATGCCATCGCCGCGCGACAAGAGAAGGTGCTCGTGTTCACCCAGTTTCGCGAGATGATCGCCCCGCTCTCCCGCCACCTCACCACTTGCTTCGGGCGCCCAGGGTTAGAGATTCACGGCGGCACTCCAGTGAAGCAGCGGATGGCGCGTGTGCAGGCTTTTCAGACCGACGAGTCGGTGCCCTTCATGGTCTTGTCGCTCAAGGCCGGGGGCACGGGTCTCAACCTCACCGCGGCCAACCACGTGATCCACTTCGACCGCTGGTGGAACCCCGCGGTGGAGCAGCAGGCCACCGATCGGGCCTACCGCATCGGTCAGCACCGCAACGTCTTGGTGCACAAGTTCGTGTGCAAGGGCACCGTGGAGGCCCGCATCGACGCCCTCATCCAAAAGAAAGAGGGCCTCGCTAATTCTGTGCTGTCATCAAGCGGAGAGATCCCGCTCACCGAGCTCAGCGACGAGGCGCTGCTCGCCCTGGTGCGGCTCGATCTCAACAGCGCGGTGCGATCATGAGCTGGTGGTCATACGGCCCGCAAATGTCGGCCGCTGAGAAGCGCGCCCAGGCCGAGAAGGAAGCAAAGAAGCTGGCGAAACGCCTCGGTGTGCCGCTCCAGCCCGCCCACGCGAGCCGCAAGATCGCCAAGACGTTCTGGGGCGAGGCGTGGTGTGACAACCTCGAACGCTACAGCGATCTCGCGAGCCGCCTGCCCCGCGGGCGCACCTACGCCCGGAACGGCTCGATCATCCATCTGAGCGCAGAGGGCCGCCGCATCAAGGCCTATGTCTCGGGCAACCGGCTCTATCAGGTGGATATCGAGGTGCAGCCCTTGGCTCCTGAGAGCTGGCAGGCTCTCAGAGATCGCTGCGCAGGTCAGATCGACTCCGCCGTAGAGCTGCTTAAGGGCGCGCTCTCTTCAGAGGTGATGGCCCACGTGGTCGACCCGGAAGGCGGCTTGTTCCCCGAGCCCTCAGCGGTGTCGCTCTGCTGCTCTTGCCCTGACTGGGCGAGTATGTGCAAGCATGTGGCGGCGGTACTCTATGGCGTAGGGCATCGTCTCGACACGGCGCCCGAGCTGCTGTTCGCGTTGAGAGGGGTAGATCACACCGAGCTGGTACGCGACGCCTTAGCCCAAGGCGCTCTGGCTTCGCTGCCACCGCCTTCCCCCGGGCGGAGGGTGCTGGCCCCGGAGAGCCTGAGCGCCATCTTCGGCGCTGACATCGATCTGCGAGAAGACGCCCTCGAAGCGCAGACGGAGCCCAATCCACATTCGCCGCCAAGCCCCGAAGCGCACGCGCCCAGAGGTGAGATCGCTGGCCCCGAGGCCCAGGTGAGTCGGAGGGCTCTGCTGGTGCTCGAGTATGTGCGCGCGCACCCTGGCCTGAGCAAAGGGGAGATTGGGCGCCAGCTGGTGTTCTCCAACGGCGCTGTGAGCGCATCGCTCAAAGAGCTGAAGGCGCAGGGGCTGGTGGTGTATCGAGGCGGCGGCAAAAATGGCGGATATCACCCGGTCGATGGGTGAAGGCATCGCGAACATCTGTGTCGAGTGAGTGAGAGGTGGACGAAGAGAAGCTGCTAGAGAAACTGCGCCGGATCGAGGCCCTGCACGCCGGCGCGAGCACTGAGGGAGAGCGCGCCGCCGCGGCCCACGCCCGAGAGCGCATCCGTGCGCGGTTGGAGGCCGCTCGGTCTAAGGAAGCGCCGGTGGAGTATCGGTTCTCCATGGACGACATGTGGTCGCGCAAGGTCTTCGTGGCCCTGCTGCGACGCTACGGTCTGCGCCCCTACCGATACCACGGCCAGCGATACACGACCGTGATGGTCATGGTGCCCGAGAGCTTTGTCGAAGAGACGCTGTAGCCTGAGTTCGAGGCGATCTCGGGGACGCTGCGGGCGTATCTGTCCGAGGTGACGGATCGCGTGATCACCGAGGTGATTTATCCGACCTCCGAAGAGGCTGAGGTGGTGCCCAAGGGCGGGCGACCGGCCATCGAGGCCCCTGCGCCGCCAGCGCCAGAGCCCGCGCCACCAGCGCCCGCTGCTCCAGCGGCGAAGACGGGGCGCTCGGGTGATCAGAAGAAGCGCAAGCGCGGTCCCAACAAGGGCAAGCGCAAGAAGCGCCGGTGAGGGCTGTTCGCACGCAACGTCACGCAGCGGTGGTGTATGTGAATCAGGGGGGCACGCCCCGTGCGCTTTTGTGCGTGGGTCCATGCGTGCGCATGCAAGAAGAGCTGATATGGGCGCTGTGCCTCCGCCGTGCCTTTGTTGTAGCCTGGCGCCATGCCTGCTCTACCGCCTGGGCTCTACGACGCCCTCATTACGCTCGCCCTCCAACAGAAGCTTGATGATCCGGCACTCCAGATCGAGCGCGCGCCGCTGAGCCCAGACATCTCGTCAGAGGCCCTCGCGCGGCACGTGTTCCAGATCACCTCTGCGGTGTTGTCGTCGGTGCGGGGCAGTGACACAGAGAAGGTCGCCAGGCAGGTCGAGCTCACCAACCAGCTGCTGAATCACTTGGTGGGGCTCGAGGGTGAGGTAGACGATCGAGATCATGTCACCGCAGAGCGCTTGCTCAAGGTGCTGCATCGCGGGCAGGTGCGGTTGGGGGTGGGCAAGCTGCGTCGACCCTCGATCCCGCTACGGCACAGCGATCTGATCGTAAACGGGCCGAAAGATCTGCGGGTGGGCCGCGAGATTGCGCGAGAGATCGAGTCGGCAGATCGCGTCGACATCCTGGTCTCTTTCGTCAAATGGTCTGGCTTTGTCGAGATCAGAGACGCCCTGCGTGCGTTCAGCGAGCGCCATGACGGCCAGCCGCCGTTGCGGGTGCTGACGACGACCTACATGGGGGCCACAGATTACGAAGCCCTCGACGCGCTGGTGGCTCTCGGCGCAGACGTGCGCGTGAGCTACGACGCGCGGCGCACACGCCTGCACGCGAAGGCTTGGCTGTTCCATCGAGAAAGCGGCTTCTCCACGGGCCTCGTCGGCTCGTCCAACCTCTCCCATGCGGCGCTGCGAGACGGGTGCGAGTGGAACGTCCGTTTATCGAGTACCGACAACGCGGCCATCCTGCGCAAGTTCGAGGCGACCTTCGCTCAATACTGGGATGAGGGCACCTTCGAGCCTTACCAGCGAGATCTGTTCATCCAGGTGATCAAAGCTCGTCGAAGCTCAGAGCGAGACGCGTTGGCCGCAGCGGTGCGGCTGCACCCATATCCTCACCAGACAGTGGTGCTCGAAGCGCTGGCTGCAGAGAGAGCTGCGGGTCATCACAACAATCTGGTGATCGCGGCCACTGGGACCGGGAAGACGGTCATCGCCGCCCTCGACTACAAGCGGCTCTGTGACGCGTATGGGGGCCGGCCAAGCCTTTTGTTCGTGGCACATCGGCGTGAGATCTTGGAGAAGAGCCGCGCGACCTATCGAACTGCGCTGAGCGATGGCGGCTTTGGTGAGTTGCTGACAGGCGCTGACAAGCCACTCGATGGGCGACATGTGTTCGCCTCTATTCAATCTCTGCACACGCACAGGCTCAAGGCGCTGCCCCCTGATGCATACGACATTGTCATCATTGATGAGTTCCATCACGCCGAGGCCCAGACATACACAGCGCTGCTGCAGCATCTGAGACCAAAGGTGTTGTTGGGCCTCACCGCCACCCCTGAGCGCTCGGACGGCCAGTCGATTCTTCACTGGTTTGATGGGCGCGTTGCCGCAGAGTCCCGGTTGTGGGACGCCCTAGACCAGGGGCTGCTGGTCCCGTTTCAGTACTTCGGGGTGCACGACGACACCGATTTGTCTCAGATCGACTTCCGGGCTGGTCGGTACAGCGTGGCGGCGTTGGAGCAGATCTACACCGCCGATGAGCACCGGGCGCATCAAGTGCTCAGGGCGTTGGTGGATCGTGTTCGAGATCCACAACAGATGCGGGCGCTGGGCTTCTGTGTCTCAGTGAACCACGCCAAGTTCATGGCGGAGTTTTTCAATCGCAGCGGCCTGCCAGCAGAGAGCGTCACCGGCAAAACGCCGCGCGCTGAGCGCCAGAGGGCGGTCTCTGCGTTGGCGTCTGGAGCGCTGTGTGCAGTGTTCACGGTGGATGTTTTCAACGAAGGCGTCGACATCCCAACGGTGGACACTGTGCTGTTCTTGCGGCCCACAGAGAGCGCTACGCTGTATCTGCAGCAGCTGGGACGCGGGCTCCGTTTGCACGAGGGCAAGAGTTGCCTCACAGTGCTCGATTTCATCGGCCAAGCCAATCGAAGGTTTCGTTTTGATCGGCGGTTTCGGGCGCTGCTCGGCGGCGGCACACGGGCTGAGGTCCGAGAGGCGGTAGAAGAGGGTTTCCCCCGCTTGCCCTCAGGGTGCTCCATTCAGCTCGAGCCGCAAGCGCAACGCTCGATCCTCGATAACATCAAGCGCACGCTGTCGAATTGGGGGGCGCTGGCCGAAGAGCTGCTGGAAGACTGGCCGCTCAAGACCTTCCTCGAACGCGCAGATCTCGATCTCCGTGAGCTGTATTTAGAGCGAAAGTCGTTCTCTTTGCTCCGTCAACGACGGGGATATATCGCTGAGGTACCAGACAACGCAGTGACTCGGTCGCTGCCTCGACTCCTGCATGTGGATGACCTGGGGCGACTGTCCCATTGGCGCTCGCTGTTGTCCGAGCGTCAACCGCCACGACCGAACGCTTCTGATCCATATCAGCTGATGCTCTTTGCGGCCCTCGGCCAAGCGACGCGGTCGGTGTCTGAGCTGGGCACGTTCCTGAACGAGCTGTGGTCGGAGGAGCTGGTGCTCGACGAGTTACGGCAACTCTTCGAGGTGCTCGACGATCGCCGACGCAAGACAACGCACCCAGTCGATGGCCTGCCATTCCAAGTGCACGGGACATACAGTCGTGACGAGATCAGCGCGGGGCTGTTGGAGCTTCGCAAGGGCAAGCTGCTCCGGACCCAGGGCGGGGTATACAAATGCGAGGCGCATCGCTGTGATGTTCTCTTTGTGACCCTCGACAAAGATGAGAAGGACTTTACGCTGACGACGCTCTACAACGACTATCCACTCTCCCAGTGGCGCTTTCACTGGGAGAGCCAAGGGGTCACGCGCTTCGAATCTGAGACTGGGCGTAGATATCGCCAGCCGCCAGAGGGGTGGCGGATCTTTCTGTTTGTACGTCAGTCGAAGAAGGATGAGCGGAAGCAGACGATGCCATATACGTTTCTTGGCCCAGTGCAGTGTGTGTCTGCTTCGGGTGATCGACCCATGCAGATCGTATGGAAACTGGAGCGGGCGATGCCGCTTGGCTGGTTTGGCCAAGTGAAGATCGCTGCGGGCTGACGCGAGGCGGTTTGGGTAGGCTGATTAGGAATGATACTCAAAAGTGGGGCCACTTTTGAGTATCATTCCTACCACGGAATTGCCTGATCTTCTGGGTCCATTGAGCCCTGCCTCTTCGCCAAACACTTCAATGCTAAAGGTGCCGCTGATACCTACATGCAGGCTCTTCATCACCGGCCAGAACCGCCAGCTTGACTCTCGTACAGAACTCCACTGGACAGGTCACTACATCGATATCATCCGGAAAGCCCGCGTACCAGATGGCTGCCTCATCAGCATGCTGACATATGTGGAGTAATCCGGCCAACATCAGTTCGAGCTCTTTCTCATCTTCGGTCTTCAGGTAGTTCCGCACATAGTCATCCCAAACCACCCCCGCACAAGCAGCGAACGCTTGCCAGCCATCTATCGAGTGATGCCCCCAATGCTTGATGGCCTCGAAGTGTGAACCAGAGCATTCAACCTCTGCAATGGAAGCCATCTCAAGTGAATCAGCGCCTTGCTGCAAGCCCTTGCAGGCCACTAGAATGCTCATAAGTCTCCCTTGTCTTTCCGTCCAGTACGGAGCTGTAGTCGATCCTATCGGATAGCCTGAACGGCATTGTCACCCACAACTCAGGTGTCCACAAAGCTGGGGCAGCTCCAGTTGAGGGCGGCAGTGGAAGAGGTTGGAATGAAAGCAAGCATGGGCAGGCGGGGTGACTGCTGGGATAACTCCGTTGCTGAGAGCTTCTTCGCCATCCTCAAGAATGAGCTCATCTATCGACAACCCTGGCCCACCAAAATCCAAACCAAGAAGGCGATCAACGAGTACATTACGGGGTTCTACAACTGCTCCCGCAGGCACTCACACAATGGCGGCCTCAGCCCTATTGAGTTCGAGCGCCGTTTTAACAACCCTGCAGCTCACGCTGCATAAATCACCTGTCCACAAAATCGGGACAACTCCAGTACGCCTGGGTGATGGCCGCCAAGGCCACCTCCAAGGTGGAGAGAGCCTTCACCTGGGCCTCATCGGCCAAGTACAGGGCCACGACCTCCACCTGCATGGGGTCGAGACCCTTCAACCCGCACCACGCCAAGTACGACCGCCAGGCTGTGCTGTAGGCCCGCCTCGTATTGGGGCTGATGGACGCCTCAGCGAAGACCTCAGCCTGGGCCACGAGGTCCACTGGGAGGTCGAGAAGGGCGGGCTGCAGCAGGGCCAGGGCGGCGGTCATGGGGGCATCCTCCTGACCACCGACAAGTAGATTTTAGCGGCGGTCAGGGGGCCTACTGGCGGGGGTGGGCTGGATTACCGGTTGGTTGGGTGGGGTTGGGTCACTACGTTTCGGTCGTGCCTTCAGTACTATCAATCCAGTCGATCGACCACCGGGATCCGTTGACATTCTGGACGAGTGCCACCGGGGCATCTGGGCCGAGGACTGCTCGCACAGTTGCCATGTAGCTGGCTGCAAAAGCGTCGTCGTCATCGGTGTCGGTCGGAGTGCCGATGAAGCGTACGATGGTCGCCTTGGTTGAGGAGCCAAGCATGCTCCTTTCGAGCAAAGATCTAAGTGCCGACTCCACTCCGGTCGTGGCAGCAGCCCGCCAGCCTCGGATCATGTCGGAAGGGCAAGACACCTCAACCATTGTCCTGGAGGCCTGCTCCACGACGACCTGAACGAGAGCGAAATGTGCGGCCGAGCCGGTCTGAACGGCCAGCCTATATGTGGCTTGAGCCATCAGTTATCCCCTCAGAATGAAATGTTAAACAAGTCGAGCACCGACTTAGGGAAGAAGTGCTCGGGTGCGATCGACGTCGGCCTGATCACGTACTGATACTCATGCGGCAGCCCCTGTCCGTAGAGGCGGGAGTGCCGTGACACAAACTGGACTGCCAGGCTGTCGTTGCCTCGCAGATCGATTGCCTTCAGCCTCCCGAGTTCCGCTTCCCCAATACGCAGCTCAACGATGTGCAGGTCCACGCCGTCCGGCACGTGCCCCTTCAGACGTTTCAGGTACGCCTCGGCGGCGGCTTTGGAGTCGAAAGTATAGGCCCCTTCCCCAATGTGGGCACGGTGCGCTGCAGATGGCCAAGGATCCCCGCCTGCGGCAAGCCTCTTGGCGTCATCTGTGTTCTGCACCGTGAAGAAGCTGCGACTTCCACCTCCCCCCTTTGGGGCTACTGTGGTTTTGACACCTTTACCAAGACCAACAACCGTTGCTACAGCTATTGTCCCATCGACCGCTGCGCCACCAAGCTCTAGAAACCCTTCAGAGATATCCCCGTCTTGGAACCTGATAGCAGCTCTGGCTGTTTTTTCTGATGCACTCCTTGCTAGGTTTGGAACATCTATATGTATGTTTAGGAGCCCAAATAGTGCGTCTTCTGCGCCCGCATATGGAGCGTTTTCGTACCAAGCAAAGGTAAGTGCAAACCTTGCTGACCAGTGAGCTTCAGGGTCAGCAATTGCCCTTGCCAAACGTTCTGATTTAGCACTGTACGAGTTAGGTCCTTGCTCTATCCACCTTGGCTTTGGTTTGGACAAGGGGGGCAGAGGCCTTAGCTCCTTTTTCTTTCTATTGTCTACATATCGATTTGGCTGCCAACCGCCACTACCCATAGAGCCACCTTGCCCTATGTCTCCATAGTATTCACCACCAGAACCACCAAGCCCATCTGTCGGGGGCTCTTCATCATTAGATGGGGTTGGGTCTTTTGCTGCACCGCCATTGCTACTCAAACCATAGGGGTCCCAGCGGTTCACTGGGTCAGAGCCAACAAAGGTATACAGATTCAGACTGTCAACGTACCCAAGAGGGTCATGCGTCAAGAATTGACCCAGCCGCGGTGAGTACCAGCGGTTGCGCATGTACACAAGGCCCGTAATTTCGGAGCGCATAAGGCCGTTGAATCCGAAGGGAGAGCCGTCCGGGCCTGTCAAATAACGTGGTCCATTGGCACCTACACTACATGCTCCGTCTGGACTGCCTTCCTCATCACATGACAAGGCGCCATCCAAATCCAACAGGCGAGCCCGACCTTCAGCGGTGTACTCAACCGTCTCCCCCAACGCTTCATTGTCAGGACTCCACATACCCACCACCGAGTTGCGGTGGCTCGTGACCGGCGCATGGCGTCCAGCCGACGGGCCAAAGGTCCTCCATTCCAGCAACTGGTCAGTTCCAGGACCCCAGATGGCTTCCCAGAGCGGGTCACCCACACCATCCTCTGCGTACACGATTTGTGGGCCATCATACGCAAATCGCTTCGACACCCCATTTGCGTCGTAGACAACTGCCAGTTGACCTTGAGCATCATAGGCATAGGCCTCGACCAACTGACCGGCATCATCCTCTACTGCCACCAAGCGGTTCATACCATCGTACGTGTATGACCATCCCTGACCATCACCTGCCCCGTCAGGGAGCATGTCTGTGAGACGCCCAGCCATGTCATGGGTGAAGCTGTAGCTTTGGCCATCAACAACCAACTGGCTCAATTCCAGGCGCGCGGAGCGCAGGCCTGGATGGTCCCAAAGATCCTCAGAAGCTGCGGGCTGACCACCCTGTGCTGCTGTGTGCAGAGTCAGTGTCGT
The DNA here is from genome assembly GCA_046290225.1 of Bradymonadia bacterium. Lineage (GTDB taxonomy): Bacteria > Myxococcota_A > Bradymonadia > UBA7976 > UBA1532 > JBKAGE01. The sequence goes on from JBKAGE010000019.1 coordinate 13,173, forward strand.
GAGGCTACCCACTGCATCTGCTTCACGAGTGTAAGCTCGCTCGTCAGGTGCTTGGGTCAGACCCTGTGCTGCCATCTGGACATCACCCCAGAGCGTGGTGTGAGGTACGAGGTTGGCGGTCGGTGATGGGTCCAGATCGAGATCACTGCGTTCAAGCACAGTGTCGAGATGGCCACGAACACCATAGTTGTAACCTCTCCACCGTTGAGGGTTGCTGGGGTCTTGCCCCACTGGTCCCACACGACCAAAGCGCCAATCCAGGCTACGTACTCGACCCTTCTCGTCACGAATAAACGACTCAGCATAGAGAGGGGCGTCACACCGAGCGGCATCCCAGCCGCCAGGGCAGTAGGTGTCAGCCCAAAGGGCGTTGGTTGGGTTGCCGTTGTCCAGGTCAACTGCTGTGAAGGTCCGGTAGGTTGTTTGCCCCAAACCATCGAGGTCGACCATTTCCCGGAAGGGGTCCATGTTTGGCCCCCAAGTCTGCGTGCGGCCGACGTAGTGGCTGCCCCACCAATCCAGCTGAGCATCCATGGGCGTCCAGCCAAGGGGCTGATGGTCAACTGAAGGCCCGTTTTCGTTGACGCGATTGACTCGGCCACCGCCATCCAACTCGTATGACCACGATGCGCTCTCTGGATATGTGAGCTGACGCTTCCACACAGAGTTGGGTTGGTCCAGTGCATACGGCGCGCTGCTGTCAATGGATGGCTGGACCAATGACCAGTTGCCCGTGACAGGCAGTGACACATATCCGTCCAAGCCCATAGTCTCGGAGTTGAGCCGCCCGGCCGAGTCATAGGTGTACTCATGCGTCACGGTTGGCTTGAGAATGTTGAACGCTGCCAGCTGAGGGTTGTAGCTCGTGCTCTGGAGTAAACGGCCCAAGCTGTCGTAGTCCCACTGAGCGTAGGTCCATTGGCCCTGTGGAGAGAACTCCGTTGCCTGTCGCAGATCGACCGTCAGTGCCTGCGTCTGCGGATCACGATAGGAGTTGAGCATTCCGAGGTTGCCAGGCTTGGTCTCGCTCACCAAACGGCCAAAGGCATCATATGCGTATTCGTAATTGGTGGGAGTTTGTACTGTAAAGCCTGGCAACACCCTACGGGTGACCTGCTGGAAAGCATCACGATATTCGAGAGTGATACCGCCCCTGGGATCAGTGATCGCAGTGCCTACCTGCCCATTGACCCAACGGTATTCGTAGGTGGTCTCGTCTACATCAGCCAGTCCGCTGTAGGTGCGTACTTGCCGGCTGGGCCAACCTGCCAGGTCCCATTCGCTCCGCTGTCCGTGACCTTCGACGTCTACAGTCTCAGAGGTCCGGCCCAGAGCATCATAGTAGGCATTCTGTACTGAGACCTCACCTTGGCTGCCGTAACGAGCAGTCGAGATCTCGCGGTTGACGGGATCATCCACCATGACGGTCGATATGGAGAAAGCCTCATCACCACGGCGGTGAATGGTGCTGGTCGTTGCCGTACGGGTCGCAGGATTTTGCGTGTAGATGTGCTGAGTGCCATCAGGGCTACGGGCCCATGCGACTGAGCCATTAGGGTAATAGGTCCATTCGTGAGCGCCTTGCCCGTCCGTCTGGGCGTATCTGGTTCTGCCCTTGGAGTCGGGCACATAGACGGTGTTGATGCCGTTGTCTGTAGCCCACAGAAGGTGTCCATCGCCGTTCCTGGCCCAGCGGTTTTCCCAAGTGGGAGACAGAGGCGCATTGGGGCCATCGGCGACTTCATACTTGCCGGCGCTGGCTTTGATGCCACTCACACGGCCCGTTCGATCATAGGCGTAGTGCCAGTTCTGGCCTCGCATGTCGGTTCTTGACACCAGCCGACCAAAGCCGTCGTAAGTGAAGGTCTCAGTGAAGCCCTCACCGGCTTGGTCCAGAGTGCGGCGCATGACCAGCTTGTTGAGGTTGTCGAAGGTCCGCTCGACAATTCTGGGCTCGAGCTGACCTGTCTCATCAGAGTACGTGGTTTGCACAGGACGACTCAGCGCGTCGTACACCGTCTGCTCGATCAAGCCGTATGGGTCACTCCGCCTCAGGAGCAAGCCTTCGGCTGAGTAGGTCCACAGAGACAAGAGGTACTGGTCTGGACTGGCGTTCTGAACTTCGGCGGTACAGGCCCCATCGGTTCGCTCAGTACATGTGCGGGTGACTCGGCCTTCGTCGTCGTAAGTGTAATGCACTCGTCGGGCCAAGGTCAGCATGTTGCCGCCTTGGTCATCTTCTTCGGGGATGCGCACCTCGACCTTCGTGGCTTGGCCACTCTGGTTTCTGAAGAAAGTGGTCTCTGCACCAAGAGCAGAGCGTTCGAAGAGCAGGCGCCCATCTGCATCAACTTGGCGATGAGACTTCAGCCCATCCCGCCAAATACGGATGGGGTAACCAAACACCGAGTACCGGAAGCTGGTCTTAGATGTAGAGTCTGGTTGGCCCAGCTGTGATTCCATCATGGAAGTCACAACGTCTTGGGGCAGACCCAGATGAGTTTGCAGTGCAGTGGCGAAGTCGTTCCCACACTCAGCGCTGCTCAACACCCACCTGAACTGTTTGGGTACCGTCTGCAAGTTGCAGGGCTGTGGCTCTTGAGGTGCCGGCTCCTGTTGATTCTCTACGGTATGGTCTGCGTACCGTATCGTCTCGACCTGAGCGAGCATGCCCCCATAACTCGAAGCGAAAGTGCTGGGCTCGGTCTCTAGATTGCCATTGCTGCCAAATGGGTCAGCACTGGCTTCATATCCACCTGCTACGTCTTTCGGGGTGGGATAGTACTTGAAGAGCTGAGTCTGGCCCAACGTGTCGGCAATCATGCCAGGGGCACCACTGCTCGATGGCCAGATGAAAGTAATGTGGTCGGTGCTCGGCAGATGAGATGCACCATGTACCGTTCGCCTGAGGAGAGCACCACGCCCTCGAAGCGCGCCATGGGGGAAACCACTCTCACCATCAAGGTTGAGGTCGCAGTCGCCAGAACTACAGAGGCCAAGATCAGCAAGATCGCCAGGTTCTGGCACATATCCATAAGGCTCGAGGCTCGCCAAGAAGTCATCAGCGGCAGCCGTACCTGGAATCAGCTCATTGAAGTCGTACCCCAAGCTGACATAGCGAGTTCGAGGTCCAAGAATGAGCTCTCCAGCTGCATTGAAGCCTTCGACAGGGTACTCCTCGATGGCGACAACCTGGTTGAAGAATGGCTCGTAGGTGAAGCTGATGTACTCACCAATCGAGTGACCTGTGCTGTGCTCTGCAAGGACAGGGTTTTGCCACTCGAAGTAATCTCCACCGCGCTGGTCAGTGAAGCGAACGATTGACTCGAGGTTGCCTCGTTGGGCCCAGAAGGGGAGTCGGTTGTTGACGTCTGAAGTGTCATCTTCATCTGGAATTGGGTTCGCGTACTGGTAGGTCGTGTGCCCTGTCTCGTTCTCATCGAAGACACCATTGCCCGTCATGCGGTCTCGCGTGAACGCAACATGACCTTCTGGCGTGTAAAATGTCTCGGTGTAGACGAATTGACCTCCATCCGCACCCCCGGCTTGCACTGCTTCATCTGCTCGCACGACTGTCTGGCCACGAAAGTTGAGGCCGTAGACAGTCAGACGACCGTCTCGATTCCTCGTCGCGGTCCATGCGCAGACTCGCGCCAAATCTTCGCGGTAGCGTTGACGTGCACCCAGAGCTTTCTCGTTGAGAACATGTTGCACACTCCCATCTTGCGGGTTGAGCAGTGGTTGGTGCTCACCTCTGACTTCCCCTGTGGGGTCGGTGTACATGTGCTCACGAGCAAGTGTTTCACAGCTGAGTCGGGAGCGGAGAATGGGCAGCCTACCCTCAACCTCAAACTCGTCTGGTTGGCTGTAAGCCGCAATGTGAGGTCGGAAGCCAGGCAGCCTGCGACGAGCGCCCTCGATGTCTTCCCAGCGACCAAAACGTCGCCTCAGTCGGCCATTGCGCTCGATTTCGTAGGCATTTTCACATGATTCCGCTACGAAGCCGTCATGCTCGTACTCTCGATGGTGGTAAGCGAGGCTGCCTTGTATCCCCAAAGTTAGACAAAAACGAGCCCTGGAAAAGGGGTCTCGTTTGAGCGGTCGCCGTCGTAGCCCGGTGGCCGTGCTGTGACAAGG
>JBKAGE010000020.1:0-16299 GCA_046290225.1 Bradymonadia bacterium
GAGGATTCGAAAAAATCCTCATGTTCGAGCTGGGCTGGCTCGCCGCTAACCAATCCACCACTACACCAAAAGATGTGTAGGACGATCAGAGCCGCTGGCTACGCCTGCGCTTTTGACACCACGACTGCGCACCAACTCACCACTCAGTCACCCACCGCCGACCCCTGCGGAGCTCCCGGTGCTCGGCCAAACCACTTCGTTTTGCGGCTTGGCAATTACGTGACTCTTGGCGAGGCGGGGGTCGAACCCGCGACCTTCGGTCTGTCAAACCGCTGCTGCAACCAGCTGAGCTTCTCGCCATCAATCAGCAATCAGCAATCAGCACGAATGGCAGGACTCGAACCTGCAACCTTCAGCTTAGGAAGCCGCCGCTCTCTCCAATTGAGCTACACTCGTATCGTGGGACCGGTGGGACTCGAACCCACAACCGTCTGCTTAAAAGGCAGCTGCTCTGACCAAATTGAGCTACGATCCTTCGAGGCGAAATCGGTAGGACTCGAACCTACAGCCTCCTGCTCCGCAAGCAGGTGCTCTATCCACTTGAGCTACGACTTCAAAATAGGACTGGCAGGACTTGAACCTGCATTGCCCGCGTATCAGACGGGATTCCTAACCACTTAGAAGACAGTCCTATAGAGCAGTATGAGGAGTGAACTGACACACCAGGCTCGCCCATCGACGAGATCCCAAGCTCAGAAATACTCGATGATGCTTTGGCATCGTCTGCGATTTCTTCACGTGGCCTCTCGTCGATGTTCTTCGCCTTCTGTATCAGTTCACTCCTCATACTGCTCTGGTTGGCGAGGCGGGGGTCGAACCCGCGACCTTCGGTTCGTGAAACCGCTGCTACGGCCTACTGAGCTTCTCGCCATCAATCGGCACGACTGGCAGGACTCGAACCTGCAACGTTCTGCTTAGAAGGCAGACGCTCTATCCACTTGAGCTACAGTCGCGCATGGTCGGATCGGTGGGACTCGAACCCACAACCGTCTGCTTAAGAGGCAGCTGCTCTGACCAAATTGAGCTACGATCCGATGAGGGAGATCGAGATCTCCCAAAAGACTATCAATACACCCACAAAACGCACCTCTCTCCCTACCAGCCACAAACAGCCAGCCAACCAATACTCAAAAAACACAATTCAATAGTCAGAAGAGCGAGCAGGACTCGAACCTGCAGCCTCTTGCTTCGGAAACAAGCGCCCTATCCAATTGGGCCACCGCTCCTCAAAAAACCAATATCAAATCAAACACCTAACCTCCGCACCGTGCACCGCGGAGGCGCGCAGGCGACGCGCTTTGGTGGCTGAGCGTCGAGTTGGCGTGTATCTGTGGTGACTCAACCGGAAGCGTAGCAGCGCTACGCTGAGGATTGAGGCGCCGCAGAGACGCGTCAAATCGCCGCTCAGACGCCAAAGCGCGGCGCCGGAGCCCATAAAAAAACCCGCCAATCCTTGAGGAGAGGCGGGTTCTCTACTGAAACGCTTTTATGAGCAATTTCAGAAAGTTCCACCTCCTTCACGACGTACGCGAATCACCCGCAGACGGCGGACGGATTTCACCCGACGCTTGAGTCTGACGTTGACGATGGTGTTCTGGACGTACATGAAGAAGGGCTCCGTAAAAACTGTGTCTGAATGTGTAATGCGTTCGACGTCACTGTTTGTATGTATTACGAACGCAGTGGTCAAGGAGATGAGTTACTTTTTTCAAAAAAAGCCCCCCCATGCGGCTCAACCCACTGAAAACACTTGCATTAACATAGACAAGAAAGTTGAACACGACTTCAGGCTTGCCTCAAGCCAGCACCCTGCCAAGATGCCCGTGACCACCTCTCGGCCTGGAGTTTCTCCCATGATCGACCTGCGCAGCGATACCGTCACCCGACCCACCCCGCCCATGCTCGAGGCCATGACGAGCGCCGAAGTCGGTGACGACGTGTTGGGTGAGGATCCCACCGTCACGGCCCTCGAAACCAACATCGCTCAGCGGTTCGGGCACGAGGCAGGCCTGTTCTGCCCATCCGGTACCATGACCAACCAGATCGCGCTGCAAGTGCACATGCGGCCCGGAGACGAGGTCATCTGCAGCGCCCTCGCTCACATCTACTTGTACGAAGGTGGAGGCATTGCGGCCAACGCTGGCGCATCTGCCCGGCTCATGCAGGGTGAGCGGGGCATGTTCAGCGTCGATGACGCGCGGGCTGCAATTCGGGCAGATGATCCCCACTACCCCCGGACCCGGCTCATCGCCTTGGAAGACACCTGCAACCGTGGGGGCGGCATCACGTGGCCTGTGGACGACATCAGCGCCATGCGGCAACTCGCCGACGATCATGCCCTCGCGCTTCATCTCGATGGCGCTCGGGTGTTCAACCGCCTCGTGGCCCGTGGAGAAGATGCACGGATCTACGGGCAGCTGTACCACTCCATCTCGATTTGCTTGTCCAAGGGCCTCGGCGCCCCGGTGGGCTCTGTCCTCGTGGGCAATGCCGACTTCATCGCTCAGGCACGGCGAGTGCGCAAACGCCTCGGTGGAGGTATGCGACAGGCAGGCTACCTTGCTGCAGCAGGGCAATATGCCCTCGATCATCACGTGGACCGCCTCGTGGAGGATCATCGACGGGCCGCACGGATCGCTGAGGCACTCGATGGGGTGTCAGGGGTCGCGCATGTCTGGTCCCCGGAGACCAACATCGTCATCGGGACTCTGGCAGAGGGGGTCGAGCCGGGACAGTGGCTCGATCAGTTGAAGCAGGCGGGGGTGCTCGCCGGACGCTCCGGGCCTGGGCAGATCAGGATGGTGACCCACCTGGACGTCGACGATGACGACGTAGCGCAGGTATGTCGAGCGCTCCAGCACATGTGATCAGCGGCGTACGCGGCGGGGCTTGGCTGCCTGATCGATGACCCGACGACGAAGCACCTTGGCGGTGCAGCTGGCCCCGGCAGGGATGCCACCAGGGACCACGTTGTGGGCGCTCACCGTGGCGCCAGCGGCGAGATCGCTGGTCAGCTTGTAAACACCCTTGTGGGCGCCGTTGCCGTTGCGCCACTGAATCCGCGTCCCCTTCTTGAGCGTGTTGCGACCCTTGTTGGTGATCTGAACATCATTAGGGAACTCCACCGGCGTGCCGTAGAAGCCACAGCTCGCCACGTTCAGTTTGATCTTGGCGGCGTTCTTGTGATGCACGGGCCGGCGGGCAGAGGCCACGCTGGTGAGGGTGAAGAGGGCGACGGTCAGGGTGATGAGGGTGCGCTTCATGGATGCTCCTTGTGGTGTGTGTTCTGGCCTCGTCGGCCGTTCATCCTTTCAGGCGACGCCCCTGCTCAAGCCACGACACGAAAAACACATTTTTTCGTCAGAAAGTGAGATTCCCTTTTGATTCAGACGATCTTCATCAACCTTGCTTGCATACTCGCTGCAGTGACGGCGCTGTGGGGACTGAGCCTGCGGATGAAGAACGCCGCCATCGTCGACCTCTTCTGGGGCTTTGGCTTCGTCATCATCGCCTGGCTGACCTGGGCCCAGCTGGATCACACCACAGCCCGGGGTGGGCTGCTGGTGGCCCTGGTCACGATTTGGGGGCTCCGGCTCACGGCCTATCTGACGTGGCGCAACGCCGGCAAGCCCGAGGACTTTCGCTATCAGGCCATGCGCGAAAAACACGGTGATCGATTCCCACGGGTGAGCCTCGTGACCGTGTTCTTGTTTCAAGGCGTGCTGATGTGGTGGGTCTCGCTGCCGATCCAGGTGGGGCAGCTGACAGCAAGCGGTACGCTCAGTGCTTTGGACGTGATTGGCGGCTCAGTCTGGGCTGTGGGGGTGTTCTTCGAATCAGTCGGCGACTGGCAGCTGGCACGCTTCAAAGCAGATCCAGCCAACCGCGGCAAAGTGATGGATGCCGGGCTGTGGCGCTACACCCGACACCCCAACTACTTCGGTGACTTTTGTGTGTGGTGGGGGCTGCTCCTGGTGGCCTGTGGCAGTCCGTGGGGATGGGCTACGGTGGGCAGCCCACTGCTGATGTCTTTTTTGCTGTTGAAGGTCTCAGGGGTGGCGATGCTGGAGAAAGACATCGCAGAGCGCCGCCCGGGGTACCGGGCGTACATCGAGAAAACATCGGCGTTTTTCCCCAGGCCCCCCAAGGCCTGAAGATCAGGCGATCGGGTGCATACAGCTCTGAATCACCGACTCTACCCCAGGGCACGTGTTGGCATAGTCGAGGTGCACCGAGGGGAAGGTCTCGGTGAACTGTCGAAACACATGCTCGGCAAAAATCGGGCTGATCTCGTCTACCCCACGAAAATCGAGCAATATCGCATCGTACCGTTCGAGACCGGCCATCATCCGCTGGGCCTGGGCTTCTGTGTCGAGACGATCTGCCCCCATGCTCGCGAGAGCCACTGGGATGCGGACCTTCATGGGCTGACTCTTCTCATTCATGGCGCTCTCCTTCGCACATGAGCTGACATCATCTCGACAGGTTGGATGATGTGAGTCTGTGTACCGATGGCCAAGCCATCGGCACGTTCAGCAGGAACCTTGAGCATTTTCGTGGATTTTTGACCATTCAAATGCTCCAGCGCAACCCCCTGTAAACTCGAAGGCCAGCCCACATTGGGTCACACAGCTGTCGTGGACCCGTAACGGTGGGGATCTGAGATAACACGCAGGTGGGGAGAGTCAAAAAACAGGCAAAAATAAAAGATCGACACAGAAGCAAAAGAAGCTTCAGCGCAGTGCTCGACCTCGAGCATGTTCGAGGCGCTCATGAAGCGTCTGCATAGAAATATCTCGATACGCCCCCGGCAACCAGCGCCGGCTGCTGGCTTCTTGCACCGCCAGGAGCTCCATGTACTCCATCATGGCGGTCTCGCGGGTGGGCAAGTAATCCCGGGCAGCCTGGGCCAGATAGGGGCCGGTGAGGGTGTCAGCAGCCTCTTCAGTTGCCTGCTCATCCGTCTGATCGGCGTTGGGGTTCAGCCCAGCGTGTAGATCGTCCCAGGCCATGAGCAACAATGCCTCGAGATCTGCTGCGCCGTAATCGTGCAAATCTTCGAGGATCGGCAGCAGCACCTCGTCGGGGAGATCGACCTTGAGTTTGTGGCGCCTGATCTGTGCCCGAACAATGGCCGCTCTCTCGGTGGAGCTTTGCGGCCGGAAGAACGGGATCTTGGTGTCGAAACGTCCTGGCCGCTTCATGTCGGTGTCGAGCTTGTCGGGGCGGTTGGTCATCATCATGAAGATGATGCGGCCCCGGTGATCGGGATCGCTCATGAACTCCTTGAGCCGGGCCATCACCCGAGAGTTCACCCCAGAGTCGCCCTCGTCGCCGCCCATGGCTCGATCGCCCTCGTCGATGATGACCAGGATCTCACCAAGGCTCTCGATAACGCCGAGCACCTTCTCAAGGTTGGCCTCGGTGCTGCCCACCCACTTGTCCCGGAAGTTCTTGAGCTTGATGGCGGCGAGGCCACTCTCCCGTGCAAAGGCTTCAGCGATGAAGCTCTTGCCGGTACCCATGGGGCCCACGAGCATGACGCCCATGGGCACCTGGGCCCTCCGGCCGGCCTTCACGTGATCGACGATGCGCATGAGCCCTTGCTTGATGGGCTCGAGGCCGCCAACAACGGTGAAGTCGTGGTCGGGGTTGATGACCTCGATGAGGCCGTGACACTCCTGCTCGAGGATCTCTTTCTTGCGGGCGGCCACCTGCTCCACGGGCAAGCTGTCGTCGGGGCCCTCGGTGAGGGTGCCCGACTTCATGAGATCGTCCACCTGTCGCAGCTGCAACCCTGCCGTGAGGCGTACGAGGCCCGAGCCACGCTCTTCGCTGAGACCAGAATGAGCGTGGCTGAGGAACCGCGCCCGCTCCAGACCCGCCGGCAAGGGCACCTTGATGGCCACGATTCTGGGGTTCCGGGTGAGGCGCTGGCTCAATGACGACAAGGTGCTGCACAGCATGATCACCATGTTGTCGTTGTGTACCACCTCGTCCCAGAGAGACCACCGATGCAAGGTGGCGGCGGCGGTGCGATCCATCACGCTGAGGCTGGCGGCGTCACCGGCGGGGGTGATGAGGGAGCCATAGTGCATGATGATGGCGCAGGGCATCTCGGCCCGCGTGAGCAAGACCTCGAGGGCAGGCAGCACCACGGCAGCGTCCCGCTCCATGCCCAGAGCGTCGTCGAGGGCCCGCACGAGTGCGGCGTCAGAGGTCGCCGCAGCCCGGATCATGTTGGCCTCGACGAGGGCCCGAGCAGCGAGCACGGCGTGGGACCGCTTGGGAAAGTACACGCCCTTGCCGGGGTCGAAGTGCACCACCAGCTTGCCGCTGGGCTCGAAGAAGGCATCGAGGAAGTCGGGCATGCTCCACACCCGACCCCCAGCGAAGATCACGTCGTGCACATTGCCATGCAAGATGAACTGCCCAGTGTCAGTGTGCAGATATCGATCCCGAAGGGTCTGCATCCACTGGGGGAGATCAGGGGCGCGGGGCAGATCGAGGGCGGCCATGGGGACCTCGCTGTACGGCAGAGATGGGAAGAGAAATGTGAGGTGGGCGTGATGCACATGCATCACGTAGCGCAGTATGACTCAGCGCAGTATCACTGCAGTGACGACCAGACTCAGAGGGTCTTGTTGCCCTCGGTCTCGCCGCCACCACCACCGCCTTCACGAGCAGCCTTGAGCGCAGCGAGGCGGGCCTTGGCCTTGGCGGTGCCGGTCTGGGCGCGGATCTTCTCGAGCTTGCCCTCGAGGGACTCTTCCTTGAGCTCGGTGTTGATCTGCACCTCGGCCTTCACCTTCTCGGCGTAGTCGCGCACGTTCTGCAGAGCCTTGACCTCTTCGTCGACAGAGATGCCGTCGAGCTGCTCCTGGATCTGCTTGCGGGCCTCGGCGTCCTTGATCTGGGCCACGACCTTGTCGCGCTCGCGCTTGAGCTTCTCGATCTCGGACTGCACGTTGCGCAGCGAGTCTTTGGCGGCCTCAGCGTCGCGGCTGGCCTGCTCGATGTCGCGACGGTAATCGGCGAGTTGCGCTTCGAGCTCTTCCTGGCGCTCGAGGAGCACCAGGGCGGACTCGTCATCACCGCTGTCGACGGCCACCTGCACCTGCAGCCTGATCTCTTCGAGGGCCGACTCGGCCTTCTGGATCTTGGCCTCGAGCTGGGCCCGATGCTTGATGAGCCCCGCCGCGGCGGTCTTGAGCTTCTGGTACTTCTCGGTCATGGCGTTGATCGCGTTCTCGAAGGCGATCTCCGGATGCTTTTCTTCCATCCGGCCCACGAACATGCTCAAGAAGCCCTTCCACAGGTTGTACATCCGGGACATGAAACCCATCTTCAGACCTCCAGCTTCTCAAGGTCATGCGCCGTGAGACCCATCTCGGCCCCCAGCTGCTTGACCAAATCGATGTTTCGCAAATTGTCGGCAAGCGTCTGAAGCAAGAACAGACGCGCCTTGGTGTGCATGGCTTCGAGGCGACCGTCATCGACACCGAAAGCTTCGGCGAACTCGGTGATGCGGACGCGCTCTTCGACGGAAAACTCTCCGTCGGCGTAGATGAGGAGAAAACACGAGATGAAGAACGCTTCTTCCACCTGAGCACCTTTCAGTGCGCTGGCGGCCTCGGCGAGGTCAAAGCCCTTCTGTCGCAGGGCCTCGAGCTGCTCTGAGGTGTCGGCGTCTTCGAGCCCGCAGAAATCGGCGATGAGAGCCACCTCCGCGGGGTGCTCGCCGTCAGCGCCGGCGAGGGTGAGCAGACCACGACCGATGAGGCGGGTCTGGGCGTCGGTGAGCTGCAGGCTCTCGTAGAACTCTTCGGCAGTCTCGAGCACGGCGGCGTCGGCGAGGGCCTCGACGTCGATGGTGCCGAGGCCCATCTCACCGGCGATCTCCAAAACGGCATCGCGGTTGCGCACGCCCTCGGCGATCTCCTTGAGCAGGAACAGCCGGGCGCGACGATGCAGACCGTCGAGGGTGGGCTGGTCGAGATCGAAGAGCTGCGCGAAGGCGGCCACCTTGGCCCGCTCTTCGTCGGAGTGGTTGCCGTCTGCGTACACCAGCATGTAGCAGGTGATGAAGAAGGCCTCGACGAGATGCTCACCGCCGGCTTTCACGGCCTCGGCGGCGGCGCCGTCGAAGCCTTCAGCCCGCATGGCCGCCAGTACATCTTCAGGGCTGCTGCTGCTCCCACTGTAGAAGTCGGCGACAAGAGCCAGCTCTGACTCGTGCACCCCATCGACAGCGGCGAGATCGAGCAAACCCCGGCAGATCCACTCGGTCTGGGCATCAGTGAGCTGGATGCCCTCGTAGAGTTCCTGCATGGTTCCCCTCTGCGCCAGGTTGCGTTCCAGGATTGGGCTGTGACCCTATCCGCTGATTGTCTGGTGGGCAAGCACTCTGGTCGTGGCTAGTATGGCGAGTGTGAACGAGAGACGAGCCCTGAAGAGAGGCCTCAAAGACAAGGTGGTTCGAAGGCGTGGGTAAATGCTGGATGCGGTGGAGCACCCTTGGGGTGCTGATCTCGGTGGCCATGGGATGTGGTGGCGGCGCCACATCGTCGACGCCCACCCCGACGACCTTTGATCCCGACGGCCCATTGGCGGCCCGTTACGATCAATTCGACTTCAGTGAAAACCCGAAGCTGCTCGAGCGCATTACGGCGAGGCCTTATGGGTACTATCGCTTCGTGAACGTGGCCTTCTCGGAAGAAGTCTGTCAGCGGTTCACGGATGTGCTGCCGGTGATGCCCCGGGTCAACCTGCACGGTGACGCTCACCTCGAGCAATATGCTGTGACCTCTGCGGGCCGCGGCCTCGCCGATTTCGACGACTCGAGCACAGGCCCGGCGATGCTCGATCTCGTGCGCTTCGGCGTGGCGCTCTCCATGGCCCACGTGCAGCGCGGCTGGGGGGATCCGAAGGCGTCTCTCGATGCGCTGCTCGACGGGTACCGCGCGGCCTTGAAGAACCCGGGCATCGAGCGCAAAGAGCCAGCGTTCGTGACTCGCGCCGTGGCGCGATTCGAGACGGATCGAACCAAGTTCCTCAACTGGGCCGAGGGGCTGATGAAGCCCGTGCCTCCTGAGCAGGGCGAGCAGTTGGCTCAAGGCTTCGCCCGCTACGCCGAGAAGATCCAGAAGCGCCGTGAGCTGCCGGCGACTTTCTTCGACCTCAAGCGCTTTGGCGCCATTTCAGTGGGCTTCGGCAGCGCCCTCGATCAGAAGTACCTGTTGCGCATCGAAGGCGAGACTCAAGATCCGGCGGATGATTTGATCCTCGAGGCCAAAGAGGTGCGTGATCTCTCCGGCATCAGCTGCATCAACTCCGGACCTGGTGGTGGCGCGCTGCGCATTCTGGTGAGCAAGGCCCGCATCACCGAGCGCCCTCAGCCCTTCCTCGCCGAGATCCCCATGGAGGCCGATGCCTCACTGCACGACAAGGCCCTCTGGATTCACGCGTGGTTCGCCAACTACGAAGAGCTCGACATCATGAAGAGCCTCGAGTCAGCCACCGAGCTGCAGACGATCGCATACGACGTCGGGGCTCAGCTCGGCCGGGGCCATACGTTGCACATCGCCGCCCCCTTCGACGAGCAGCTGCGCACCAACCAACGCAAGGTGGTCGACACCTACGAGCAGCGTATTCGTCAGGCCATCGCCGAGATGACGCTGCGCACCCTGAACGGCTGGCGACAGTTCCGGGTAGACGCCGAAGCAGATGGGATGAAGTTGCCCGAACCCCTCAAGTTCGAGCGCCCGACGACGCCCTGAACTGCAGCTCAGAAAGTCAGCGTGCCATAGATCTGAAGCTGGCTGAGAAACTCGACGGTGCCGAAGGTGAGCGAGAAGTCGTTGGTGTCGAACCCGGCGGCCCTGAGCTCCCCTCGCACATCCGACGGGAGCCCGAGAGGTGACAGCACCATCATCGTCGAGGCCCCCTGCACCCCCATCCACAATGGCCCGGTGACACGGTGTCGGTAGTCGGCGCCCACCCCCAGCCTGATCTCTGCGAGCCAGCCGTCGTCGAGGCGTTCGTCGCTGTAGATCGTGGTCAAGTCATATGGGCCGAACCCCAAGCCCATGAGCCCTTGTAGACGAAAACGATTGTCGTCGTTGAACTCGAGGTCGAAGTCGTAGCCGAAGCCCAGGCTGCCGGCCCCAGTCTTCACCCGCACGAGCTGATCGGAGATCTGATGATAGGAGATGATCGGATCTTCGTCGGTGCCCCGATTCTCCTGCAGGTAGACGTTTCGCGGCATGGCGTAACTGGAATACCGCGCGAACATGAACAGAAAATCGAGCGGATGCCAGCGCACCTCTGCTTGGGTCATCTGCACTGAAAAATCAGCACGCTGCAGCGTCTCGCGGCTGTTGCGATCGATGAGGCGCACCTGGCCACTCTGAAAGTCGAGGGTGGTGAGCTTGAACGTGACATCTTCCAAGCCTGTGAGGGTGAGCGCGGCGTCGACGAGGATGGAGGGGTCGAGAGCGCCGAGGGTTTGATCGGTCTCGTACGCCAGCGCGAGACTGCCCCAAGGGCCTCGAACCTGGCCACCGACGTGCAACAGCTGCACTGCGTCGATGTTGTAGATCTCCTCAGTGGTGACGTTGACCCACGTAGCATCGTCAGGCCGCGTGGACACAGGATCAAAACGCCACCAGGTCAAGGAGGTGTCGACGGTGACTTGCCAGGGTGAACTCTCTCCCAGCGGACTCTCTTCACTGATGCCCTCTTCGACCACACTCGTGGTCTCACTGGGCACCCCCGTACCACCAGGCACACCCGCCAGCTCGGTGGGTCCAGGATCAGTGAGACCCGAATCAGAGAGGCCCGAGTCGGACAGGCTGTCGACGCTGCCCATGTAGGGGTTCGGCGACTCTTCGAATCCGAAAGGCACCGAGTCACTGCTCGAAGGCTCTACATCGACCCAGGTAAAGGGCTCGTCAGATCGAGTGATGCCCTGGCTCTGCTCGCCCTCACCGACAATGGTGCGGATACGACGACGAGTGTCCCACCATCGCCTCTGAGACCGCCGCTGAGACTCTCCAGTCCACCACTTCTCGCCCCCAGCCCCTTGGCGCACCCGCTCTCTGGGGCCGTCGGCGATGGCGCGTGTTTGAGATTCTGGTTTCACTCGAACTGCGGTGCGTTGCCTGGGCTTGCGTCGGGCCCTCCGACGCTTGACGGCCACCTCGCGCTGAGCCGGCTTCCGCTGCACTGCAGTCTTTCGAGCGACCTTGGGCTTTCGCCTGACCTTGGGCTTACGGGTGACCTTCGGCCTCGAGTTCGAGGCCTTGCGGCGTTTCACCGTACGGGCACGCACCTTGGGCGCGGAGGCCTTTCTGGCAGATGGCTTGCGAGAGGCGCTGACCTTCTTGCTGGACCGCTTTTGAGTCGTCGACTTGCGCGCGTGGGCGGTGGACACAGTGAAGAGCCCACAGATGCCGATCAACAAACCCGCCCACAAGAGGATGTGATGACAGCGGGTCCGAATCAGTGACATATCCAACCTTCGAGTCAGGGGCCTTCGAGTCAGGGGCCTTCAAGTCAGGGCCCTTCGAGTCTGGGGGGCAGACCGACATGATAACGCGACACAGAAGACAAGTCAGGGTGCGCCTCTCTTCTATCCTCTTGTCATCATCCGCCACGCTCTCCATCATGTCGCACCTCATCTGACAGACGAGTTCACCATGCGCCTTCACCGTCGACGTACGCCCCAGTTGCTCGCCACGGCTCTGCTGCTCACCACAGCGTGCTATGGCCACACACAGAGCCATTGCCAGACCACGCGGAACGGCAAGGTGACCTACTCCGAGCGCGAGTGCAGCGCCTCGTGTCGCGAATGGGCAGGCGCCGACTGCATCTCGTACACCAAGGAAGCCTCGAAGGACTGCGAGCGCTACCTGAAGAAAGGATCCCGCTGATGCGATCGATCATCGCCCTCACCGCCACCGCCCTGATCGCCCTCACTCTCGGGGGCTGCAGTGGCGCCGCAGGCACCACCTACGTCGGCGGCAAGTCGATCCGAGAGAATGGTGTAGAGACCCACCAGGAGCGCAACTGCCATGCAGCCTGCGTCGAGTGGGTCACCGAAGATGTGAGGATTCCGGGCCGGCAGCCCGAGGAGCGCAAGAAGTGCACCCGCTTCTCGGCGGAGATGGCGAAGGTCTGCGACAAATACCTGTGAGCGGGCGGGCGCCTGCTCAGGCGAACACCACCGGCTTGCCTTCGCCGTACCAGCCATCGAGCTTCGGGCCGTAGACATCTTCCAGCTTGTTGCGCTTCATCTTCTGTGTCGGGGTCAGGAAGCCCGTCTCTGGCGTCCAACGATCCGACACCACCACCATGAAGCCCAGACGCTCGTGCTTGGCCACCTCGCTGTTCACCGACTGAAGCTGTGCCGTCAGTGATTGCTCCAGCTCGGCGCGGAAGCTCGCATCGTTGAGCTTGGGGTGCAGCTCTTCGGCCACCTGGATCAGGGCGAAGGCCGAGGGGCGGCCGCTGCCCATCACGCAGGACATCTCCACGTGGGCGTTGGTGTTGATCTTGTTCTCGATGGGGGCCGGGGCCACGTACTTGCCCTTGGAGGTCTTGAAGAGCTCCTTCACACGGCCCGTGATGCGCAGACGACCAGCGCTGTCGATCTCGCCACGATCACCTGTCTTGAGGAAGCCGTCTTCGGTGAAGCTTTCTGCCGTGGCCTCCGGGTTCTTGTAGTACCCCTTCATGTTGCCGGGGCTCTTCACCAGGATCTCGCCCTCTTCGCTGATGCGACACTCGACCCCGGGGTAGCAGTTGCCCACGTAACCCACCTTCCCTCGCCCAGGCAGAGAGGCATGGGAGAAGCAGAAGTTCTCGCTCATGCCGTAGCCCTCGAGCAGCTCCAGGCCCAGATCGCGGTACCACTGAATCAGATCAGGCGGGATCGGTGCCGAGCCGCTGGCGGCCATACGCACGCTGTCGAGGCCCAGGTTGGTGAGCACCTTCTTGCGCACGACGCCGGACAAGATCGGGATCTTGAGGAAGCGCTTGAGCTTCTTCGGGGGCATCTTCTTGAACACGCCCAGCTGGAACTTCAGCCAGAGACGGGGCACCGAGACGAAGACCGTCGGACGCGCCCGGCGCAGATCGGCTACGAAGGTGTCGAGTGACTCTGCAAAGAAAATGTGGAAGCCCAGGACCAGCCCCACAGTCTCCACCAGCCAGCGCTCCATCACGTGGGCCAGAGGCAGGTATGAAAGCATCCGCTCGTTCGGCTTCAGCTCGAGGGCATTGATCAAACCACGGGCAGAGATCGAGATGCCACCGAAGTCGTGCATCACCCCTTTGGGCCGACCAGTGCTGCCAGAGGTGTAGACGATCAGCGCCAGATCTTCGGCTTCCCGAGTCGGCGGATCTGGCAGGGGCTCATGGGCCTTGATGAGATCGTTCCAGGTGGGGAAGTCGTTCTTCGGACTCAGCGGGTAGCTGATGCGGGGCAGATCATCGGGCACGCCAGGGGCCATCTCGGCCCAGTTGTCGAGCTTGCCGACGAAGACCGCCTTGGCCTCACTGTGCTCCAGGATGTACTCCACCTCTTCAGCGGGGAGGATGGGGTACAACGCCACCGAGGTGTAGCCCGCCATCCAGATGGCGAGATCGCTCATGATGAAGTGAGCACAGTTCTTCGAGATGATCGCGATCTTGCTGCCTTCGGGCAGGCCGAGGCTCTTGAGATAACTGGCCATGCGCCGCGACTCGTCGAACACGCGTGCAAAGCTGAAATTGTCGACGACCCCACCCCCCATCGGCTGGCTCATGAAGGTCTGGTCGGCGCGCTGCTCGACCAGACGGTAGAAGGATGGGAGAAGCAGATCTTTCTGCGGGCACGTCATCGTGGGACCTCCGGCGCTGTCTTGTGCCTCGACAGGTTCCACCTCCTGGTGAGCCGGTGTCAATTGCGCAATGCAATTCGTCGACAGGGTTTACCCTGTACATACTCTACGCTTTCTCATCTGAAAGTCTGTTACAGATGCAACCGGAATAGAAGTACGGCCATCAACAGTCGCATGATCAAGAGATGCATAAAACGGTCCCCAACACCTCGTGATGATTCGGTAACACTCATTTTGGACTGGATAGCAGTGGGAATCTTTTGATGTCTCACCAAGATGTTTGATCTGTGACAGCGAGCACGGTAAACCTGAACAAACCATATTCAAAAATACGAATCAGACACTTCTACAATGAGCGATGTTCATCTAACAGACCTGGATCTCAACCTCTTAGTGGTCTTGGAGATCCTTTTACAAGAGCGCAACGTCACCCGAACGGCGCACCGGCTGGGGCGTACTCAGTCAGCGGTCAGCCACGCGCTCAACCGTCTGCGTCGCCAGTTGGACGACCCCCTCTTGATGCGCGTCAAGGGCGAGATGTGCCCTTCACCATGGGCAGAGTCGATCTCACCTGATCTGGAACGTTTGCTCTCTGCACTACGTAGGATGCTGTCCGAGCGGAACCCCGACGGCGCGAGTCGAACATTCACCGTTGCCTGTACTGGCCTGTTGAGCTGCTTCTTTTCGCCTCTCACTTCGGCGCTCTCGACGCGCCTCCCCAACGCACACCTCGAGTGGGTGATCCCCAAACCCAGCATCATCCCCGATCTGACGGGTGGTGATGTCGATGTGTTGTTGTCCGTGAGCCCCCTCGCCGAGCAGGGCACGCTCAAAGAAACCCGTCTGCCCTCACTCGACTGGTCGGTGCTCCTTCGCAAGGATCACCCGGCTCTGTCTGCCTGGGAGGCTTCTGACTTCTTCGAATGGCCGCACGTGAAGGTGCTGCCCTTCAGCCAGCAGGCGGCTCACCTCGAGCGGATCAAGGCTTCGAAGCGCCAGAAAATCATCTTCGGTGGCTCCCTGCCCGGGTTCACCGAGGCGGCGATGATGGTGTCTCAGACCGACATGTTGTGTCTGGTGCCCCACAAGTGGATCGAGCCCATGATGGACTCCTTCGGCCTCGCCACAGCCCCACCCCCACTCAAGCTCCCCGAGCTGCCGCTCTACATGTACTGGAACGCGGCGCTGGATCGCACCGAGGTGGGCTCGATCTTCCGAGAGATGACCTACACAGTGCTCACGGAACACCTCAGCCCCGAGCCGCTCACCCTGCCCGCCTGATCCACCCTTTTGTGAAAGGCCCTTCCCTTTCGAATCGGGTTTGATCTAGATTGCTGCGCCTTTGAACTTTGACGATTTATCCAAACAGGGAGCTTTCTCATGGCCAAGCCGAAGCGCGAGAAGATCAAGCTGGAGAGCACCGCCGGCACCGGTTACTTCTACACGACCACCAAGAACAAGCGCACCGCCACTGGCAAGCTTGAGGTGAAGAAGTACGATCCCAAGATCCGCAAGCACGTCATCTTCAAAGAGACGAAGCTCAAGTAACTCCGGCGCTGCGGCGGCGCCAGCCGCCGTGACGCCGGCGATCTCCCGCCCAGCTACGACCTTTCCGTCCTCGGCGCAGCGCTGGCAAAAGCCTTCGCTGCGCCTGCGGGTGAAAGCCCGCATCTGAACGAGGCCTCACCGACCTCACGACGACTGTCGCCACCTCCGCGCCTCCGCGGGGCTCGTGCATTCCTGGGTTATGGCTTTGTAGGGGTCTTTGGAGCTTCTGACTGCCACATTCTCCGCGCCTCCATGGGACACGTGCATATGTGGGTGATGGCCTTGTGGAGGGCGTCGTGGTGGTCTGCGATGGAATGACTCTGGTGTTTTGATGGCTTGTTGAATGGGTCAACACGCTCTGCCATGGCTGGGTTGACGACCCATTTTGATGCCATGTTTTCTATACAATGTGAGTTTTCTATATCGCGCGAACGATGAAAGAGAGCACGGCTTACGGTGCGCGCTTCCATGCTGCCATCAGCACCATAACTCGGACATTTTGAGGCTGTTTGAACCAGCACACACATGAAAACAGGTGACCTGCAGCGGGGAGCCGCAGAGGCGATCTGCTCGTCGCGAACCCAATGAGACTTCGCGCATGTGACCCACATAACCTTGGGGCATAGCCAGGGGCAGACATCACCTCGGCCCCAACACGGCCGCCCTACAAAGCCAGAGAAGTGTCGTGCACGTGAGCCGCGGAGCCGTGGAGGTGGTGGCAGTCGTCGTGAGGTTCACGAGTTTGCGTGCGGGCGTCGTGAAAATTCGGGAGTCGTAGCCGGAGGCTCTGATCGTCCTACACATCTTTTGGTGTAGTGGTGGATTGGTTAGCGGCGAGCCAGCCCAGCTCGAACATGAGGATTTTTTC
>JBKAGE010000021.1:0-13187 GCA_046290225.1 Bradymonadia bacterium
GCCCCACCCGATCCCATCCCGAACTCGGTCGTTAAGCTCCTTTGCGCCGATGGTACTGCATGGTTCTCCGTGTGGGAGAGTAGGTCGCCGCCAGGTTTTTATCTCAAAACCCCAGCAGGCATATGCTTGCTGGGGTTTTTTCTTTCCGTGCATCAGATCTTGACCCGAATGCCTTGAGCTCAGAGCGTCTCGATGTAGTGCACGAGGGCCCAGATCTGTTCTTTTGAAAGCTGTGATTTCCAGGCTGGCATGGGTGATGGCTGATCATCTGTGCGATCTGCCCCACCCTCGGCGATCTTGGTGTAGATACCAGCCCTCATTTTGTCCCCACCAAACAAGAAGCCCATCGAAGGTCCGAAACCAGACCAGTCCCTTGGACTGGGCTCAAATCGAGTTGTTGCTGTGCTGGGATCCCCGAACTGTCCATGGCAGTTCGCACACACACGGGCCCAAATCGTCGCGCCTTCCAACTGTGTGTCTGGATCGAGTGTTGGAGGGCTGGTTTCCGAAATCGCGGCATCTCTCGCTTTGGCCTGGGCAACCGATACTCCAAGCTGTTCAGCTCTGTGAGAGAACCAGGACTCACCCATGTGGGGTTGTGCGTCGTCTGCAGGTTTGATCGGGGCACCACCACATCCGAACATCACCAGAGCGGTGCAGACAGCCGAGAGGCTAGCGGTTCGCATCGAGGGGGATCTCCTGTTGACGCCAGCTGCGGAGCTGCGGTCTGAGCAGGTGTGCAGATTTGTCTCCCCCACGGGTGTGGGGCAAGAGGTGAGTGCTGACCTCTCGGCGATCAAACCAGAAGCGCCCCGTTTTGCCTTTCAGGTGTGCCGCTGCTGTGAGCCAGATGATCGTATCTGCACCTTGCTCTGCACTGCGCAGACGGCTGCTCATCATCTTCGAGAAGCCGGGAAGAGAGGACTGGACGCCAGGTGTCGCGGCCCAGCCTGGGTGCATGCAGTTCACTGCAATGCCAGATGTTGCCAATTCGCTCGAGAGTTGCTCAGTGAGTAGAACCTGAGCGCGCTTGGTGCGGGCGTAGGCTTTGACGCCGTTGTAGCTGCCCGACAGGTTGGCCAGGCTCTTCATGGAGAACCGTTGTGTGTACATGCCACCTGACGAGACGAAGAGCACTCTGGCTTCACCATACTGTGCGACTGCTTTACGCAGGTTGGGCAAGAGTAGAGAAGTGAGGTAATCGGGGCCTACGAGATGGGTGGCTACGGTGAGTTCGACGCCGTCGCTGTTCAGCATGCGGGTGTCAGGCAACAGGCCTGCATTGTGTACCAGAGCATAGACAGGCAGGGCGCCGAGGCCATCTACACACTCGGTGATCGTGTCCATTTCAGACATGTCGACGATGTGTAGCTCGAAGTGGGCTTCTGGGACTTCATCTCGAAGTTGCAGGCATGCTCGCTCCCCACGCTCGGGGTTTCGACAAAGCAGATGAATGATGCCACCGAGCTCTCCCAACTGTCGCGCCGTGGCAAAACCCAGGCCCGAGTTGGCACCTGTCACCAGGATATGGCGCCCGGACAAGTCAACTTCGAGATCAGTCGGATCGAACATTTGAGCATGGCGACGGAACCCATGGGCATCGAAGGACGCTACGATGGATGCATCAAGAAACTGATCGAGCACCGTCTGAAAGCTCCTCAGAGTGGGAAGAGTGAAGGCTGACTGGGTTTTGGGGCTGGATATGGCTCCGCCATCTGTGATGGTGCCGTGTGAAGGAGCCGTCCTGCAAGGGCCCGACCGGAGCACCATGCGTGCTCCAGACCTGCAAAGGGATCTGTGGTTCCATGACACCAGTCACCACAAGCACCCAACTGCTGTTGCTCATCGTAGAGGTACTTGAGACCCGTCGAGTTGAGCTGAGCCGAAAACGCAAACCGCCAACGATGAGCGTTTGAGAACAGAATACGCTTCGGATCGAGTTGAGCGAGTGTGCAGAAGTCATCGAGCAGATTCTCGGCGATCCACATCTTGTCTGCCTCAAGGTGAGCTCTCGACCAGTCTCCATGTGCTTGCACAACCCACCCAGAAGATGAGACGCGCCCTGGTCGTGCTTGCTCCATACATGCCCAGGCAATGCTCGGGTGATTCTCGAGGAGGTACCAGGATGTCTCGGGCACATCTGCACACTCGAGGCTAAACATCAGAGTCCAGCAAGGCTCCATTTCGATCTGGGCTGCAGCTGCTGACAAATGTGGTGAGGTACTGAGGAGCGGAGCGGCCTGTGGCGCAGGGGTGGCCACCAATACCCAATCAAATGTCTCCTTCGAGATGGGCAAGCCATCCATATCCAAAAGGCGCCAGCTGTGACCTGTACGGTCGATGGAGGCCACACGTGTGCCGAAGTCGACGTCGAGCCCTTGAGCCATGTGCTTGATGATGGCGTTCATACCGGGTACCCCCACCCACGCAGTATGGCCCAGGTGAGCTGATAGCTCGGGCCACTCTCTGACATGACCCTGCTGCGCCCATGCACGGATGTGACGCTGGAGTTGGGGATCCCGTGCTGTCAGAGCGCGCGCGCTATGATCGAAACGCTGATCGCCATGGCGTCGAGTCGAGGATCTGCCCCCAGGGCCCCGCCCTTTGTCGAACAGCTTCACTTGCCAACCATGACGTGTGAGGGTCTGGCCACAAGAAAGCCCTGCCATGCCGGCACCGATGATGGCCACCCGTGGCGTGGGCTGCCATGGGCATTGTCGTGTCAGCGTGTTGTAGGCATCGACATCGAGGTAGGAGCGATGGCGATCCAGAGATCTGAGCCGGGTCTTTCCGATGATGGGCTGTGCCGGGGTGAAGGGCCGATCAAAGAGGCCAAAGCACCAGAGAATACTGCACAGCGACACAGGATCTCGGCCATCAAGGGCGAACCGGTCGTTGAGATCAAGAGCGAGGCTCAGAGCGTCCTGCGGTGTGCGCGCCCATTGCTGGAGGGCCTTACACCACGTCATTCTGACATTGTTATGAAGCTCGCCGTGCTGGAGAAGGCTACGTTGGGCTGCATCCCAGAGAGCATCTCCAGAGCGGGCGAGGGCAAGACGCTCCCAGTCGAGATGTGCAGGGCGGGGATCTTCGAGGTGAGCACTCCACGTCTCTTGAGCCCAAGCAGGCAAAGCGTTCAACGTCGCCATTTCATCTGAGAGTGTGTGGAAACACCAGTGCCAGGCGAGCTCTCTCCAGACCAGCAGCTGGCGACACCATGCCTCTCCTGAGGTGCCCGCACGTGTTGCGTGGCGCGCCAGTCGAAAGGGAGACACATGGCCATAGTGCAAGTAGGCCGACATCCGGCTGCTGGGCTCGAGCGGGTTGTTTCGGTGGCGCTTGTATGTCGACAGCCGTGACGCTCGGAAGTGTTCCCAGCGTGAATAGCCAGCGGCAGAGCCACCCTTTGTATGAGGGACCGGGCCGACGCCGTGATCGATCTCGCATGTGCTGATCAGAGCGTCGAGATGTGTCTCGTCGAGGTTTACAGGCGTGAAGGAGAGCTCAGTTGGGGCATGCATCGCCCGGTGGGGGGTGAGCGTGCGCCATGTGTGGCTCAGCGTGGCGTGGCGAGGTTGCTCAGTGGCGATCTCGAAGGCGAAGGCCCGAGTGTATGCCTTCGAGGTGCTGGACATGGGCACAGCGCAGCTGGCGTCCACCGTCCACAGTGGGCAACTCCTCGAAACCGCGAGCGCCCAACGGTGATGGTGGAGCAACGGAAACTCGTCTGTGACGACGAGGCTGGCCCGTGATGCGAGATCTTTGAGGGCCTGGCCCCGGTGACCGGGCCGGCTCAGATGAAAGAGGTAGGGGATGCCCTTCTCGGCGAGGCCACGGGCCACGTCCTGGGCGCCCTCGAGGATGAAGCGGTGATGCCGATCGCTGGCGTAGGGGTAGCGCTCGTCGAGGCCATGATAGACCCAGAGATCCCGGTCGAGTTGAGCGGCAACCTCCAAAGCGAGCTCGAGCGCAGGGTTCTCATGATCTCGTACGGCCACCCTCATCCAGTAGACTACGGGTCCAGGCCGCTCAGGATCGAAGTGTGCACCCAGCCGGTGGCAGATACGCTCCTGGAGGTGAACTGGCAATGTATCCATGCTTGATCACCAGCCCCATGAGCCTGGACCCCCCTTGAAGGGGCCCACGAGGTTCTGGGTGATCCATCCACCATAGAAGTCACCCGGTTGGGGGGTCACTGACTCTCCATTCACCCGGCAATCACCCACACGCCCTGCATAAAAGGCGAGGTGGTGGGCGATCTGGTCGAAGCCCGTCACAGGCACTGGGTAGGCCCAAGCCACTGTATGTCCGCGCTGCCCGCTCGAGCTCTCCACATCGAAGTAGATGGCCTGGCCTTTCCACTCACAGTGGGTCGTGGCGGGCTGCCGCTTCAGAAGGTGCATGCGTACGTCTTCGGGAGGGAAGTAGTAAACTGGAGGGTGGGTCGTCTCCAGCACGCGATGGCCTCGTGTCGTCCTGGCCAGCAGCTCACCATCGAAGAACACCTCGAGTGTTGCGTTGACCGCCTCAAGGCGAGGAGGGCGGGGGTAGTCCCAGACCCACTCCTGTCCTGGTTTCAGCGCAGGGCGACGGTTGGGGCGTTGCACAGTGCTCTCCTGTTCACGAGGTGTTGAGAGAGATAGACGACGGCCACTTCGGTTGCCTCACCTGTCAAGTGACATAACCAGTGCGCCGAATATCAAGTGTCTGGGCAGAGAGCAGAGAGTGAGGCGCCTCTTGAAGATCTCGACACGCATCGCGCTGGGATTCGCCGTTTTATCGACCCTTGTGTTGTTGAACGGCATCGCCGGCTGGCAAGGGCTTGAGCATGCACAGGAGCAGGTGGGGGAGCTTGCTGCCATCAACGAAAAGAGTGAGCAAGCTGCTCAGATCAGAACGCATCTCTTGAGGGTTCAGGGCGACATCAGTGAGTTTCGGCGCACTGGCTCTCCAGAGATCTTGAAGAAGATCACTGATCAGCTTGGCTCGGTGAAAAAAGAGCTCGGTGAGAGCATGGCCCGGTTCGAAGGGGAGGCGCGTCAGGCCTTCACAGAGCTGGAGGCGTTGATCCTCAAATATGGGCAAGCCTTCGAGGAGGCGGCCCAATATGACCAGACCGCACGAAAGCTCATCGTCGGGACGATGGCGCCTGCAGGTGAGCGGATCAACGAGCACCTGAGCAATATGCTGGAAGAGGCGGGCAAGGCAGATGAGCGATTTGCCATCGACACGGTGAGCCGAGGGTTCGAGCAGACGCTCACAGGTCGACTGAACGTTGCTCAGTACATCCTGAACCAGGATGAAGATACCTTCGACGATGCTCAGAGCGGTTTCAACCTGGCGGTGCTCTCACTGGGCGCTCTGTCGAGGACGAGCCCGCAGCCCAAGGTGAAGGCCCTGGCCACCAAGGCCGTGGAAGACATCGAGGTGTATCGCGAGGCTCTGGCAGATGTGGAAGAGGCCCTGGTCGAGCGCAACACAGTGATGACGGAGCAGCTCGAGCCTGCAGGCAAGCAGATCATGACTTCAGTCGAGACTGTGACTCAGCGGCTGGCGGGTGAGCGGGAGTCGGTCATTGCGACCTCGAGTGAGGCGACGGCGGGTGCTCAGAACACAGGGCTGACTTTGCTGCTGTTGAGCTGTGTGGTGGCGTTCGCCGCAGCATGGATGTTGAGCCGGTCGGTGACTGTGCCGGTGAAGGCGTTGAACTCGGCCATGGCAGAGCTGGCAGAAGGACACCTTGAGGTAGGCGTGCCCGGGTTGAGGCGCCGAGACGCCCTCGGGCAGATGGCCAACACGGTCCTGGTCTTCAGAGATCATGCTCGAGAAGTAGAGCGGCTTCGGGCCTCTCAGGTCGAGGCTGAGGCGCGCGCCGAGGCCGAGCGTTCTGCGTCACTTCGGCAGATCGCCGAGGAGCTGGAAAGCAGCCTGATGGGTGTGGTCTCCGAAGTGGAGGGTGCTGTGAGCCAGGTGGGCGAGAATGCTCAACAGATGGACACTCAGGCCCGGGAGACCATCAGCCAGTCCGAGCAGGTGGCCCGGACGTCGGCTCAGGCTGCAAGAAACGTCGACGGTGTCTCCGAGGCTGCGCGCTCGCTCTCTGCGCAGATCGCGGACATCTCCGATTCGCTCAGCAAGGCTGCCGAGGGGGTGAGTACCGCCTCTGATCGCGCCGAGCAGGCGACGGATATCATGGATCGCCTCAACGACGCGGCTCAGGAAGTGGGCTCGGTGGTTCAGTTGATCAAGGACATCTCCGACAACACCGGGCTGTTGGCTTTGAACGCCACCATCGAGGCTGCCCGGGCGGGGGAGCTCGGGAAGGGGTTCGCGGTGGTCGCAGATGAGGTCAAGAACCTCGCCACCCAGACGGGCCGGGCCACCACCAACATCAGCGCCCTGGTGGAAATGATCCAGACCACGACACAGGAGGCTGTGCAGGCCATCGCTGCGGTGAGCCACGATGTCAGTGCGGTGCAGCAGAGCACCCACAGCATCGCTCAGGCTGTGGAGGCGCAGCATGGTGCCACGCGGACCATCTCGGCGCACATCGAGGAGATCAGCAACGGCTCCCGGGTGGTGGTGGAGCGCATGTCTCAAGTCGATCAGGCCGCACAGAGTACTCAAAGCGGCTCTCAAGAGGTGGTTCAGGCCGTGTCTCAGTTGCATGGCTCGACACAGCGACTCACGGCGCAGGTGGGCGCCTTTGCTGCTCAGATCAAAGCGCAGAGCAGCCGCACCTGAGGCGGGTGCCTTGCCAAAGGCCCTGGCCTCAGGCATCACAGGGGGGTGAGCACCTACACCCCACTGATCATTCTCTTCGACATCGATGGCACCCTGGTGAGTACAGGTGGCGCTGGTCGCCGGGCCATGGCCTCTGCGCTGAAGGACTACCTCGGTCAACCAGGCGCCTTGGGCTTTCACTTCGCCGGGATGACCGATCGAGCGATCCTCCGCCGCGCCATTGAAGGCGTCGGCGCCACCTATGACGAGCGTGCCCACGACGCAGTGGTGGAGATCTACCTCGAACACTTGAAGGTCGAGCTGCCCCAGTCGACGAACTATCGGGTGATGCCGGGGGTAGCAGACTTCATCGAGGCCTGCCTGGCGTTGCCCGATGCTGTGTCGGGCCTCGGCACAGGGAACATCGAGCCTGCGGCACGCCTCAAGCTCGCGCCTGCAGGGCTGGATCGTTACTTCGAGTTTGGTGGCTTCGGCGATGACGCCGAGATCCGCAGCGACATGCTGATCGCTGGTGCACGCCGTGGCGCTGCACAGCTGGGTCTCGAGCTGTCGAGCTGTGAGGTGATCGTCATCGGGGACACTGTCCGAGACATTCATGCTGCGCGGGCTATGGGTGCCCGATGCATTGCGGTGTGCACGGGGGGAGACGCTCGGACTGATCTCGAAGCAGAGCAGCCGTGGCGCGTTGTGGAAGATCTCACCGAGCCCGGTCTCGTCGATCGTCTACGGAGCTGAGCCAATGTGCGTCATTGGCATTGCCATGCACGTGCATCCTCAGTGGCCCGTGATCATCGCTGCCAACCGTGACGAGTTTCTACAGCGGCCGACTTCGGGTCCTCAGCAACTCGGCGTGGATGCACAGGGTCATGCATTCTTCGGAGGCCGCGATCTGGAGAAGGGCGGCACCTGGATGGGGGTAGGCGCCGGAGGTTTCTTCGTCGGCCTGACCAATCAACGCCTTGGAGGTGGTGCCGGCTCTCCAGCGCCTCGCTCCCGAGGGGAGGTGGTGCTCGAAGCCCTGCGCCTGGCGTCGGTGGTCGAGATCAACGCCTGGCTCTCGACCTTGCCCACGGCGGACTACCTGCCCTTCAACTTGATGTATGGTACCGCTGAGGCCATGTGGGTGGCGTACGTGCGCCCTGACGCTGCGCCCCAGGTCGAGCAGGTGCCTTCAGGCATACATGCGTTGCCCAACGACGTGCTCGACAGCCCGAGGTTTCCCCGAGCTGCGAGGGTGGTGGCGGGTATGGGCGGGGCCCTCGACGGCCTCCCATCTGATGCATCATGGCCTGATGTGTCAGCATCGCTCACCACGCTCCTCGCGGATCGCACGCCCCCCAATGAGGATGAGCGGGCAGTGCTCGCTGCTCAGGGCGGTGAGCTCGATCTGTGGGTGGCGCTGGATCACATTCTGATTCGCACCCCTGTGTACGGCACCCGTTCGAGTACTCTGGTGGCCCTCTCCCCAGGCGCTGTGGCCGGGTATGGGTTCGTGGACGGAGCCCCTGGAGATGCGCCTCTGGTGGATTACACCCACTGGCTTCGGGCAGGTGAGTAAGTGGAGGATGCACACCGTCAGGGTGTGACACATGTGTGACGAACCCCGAGCGCTCCATCCAGTGGGTTGACTTGTTCGGGGGGTTACCTTTTATTAGCGCCGCCCCGACGGCACTGGAGGCCCAGATGAGCTTCAGCCGCCCCAAGCCCTTCACTCGCTTCTCTGCATCGCAGGTGCTGAGCGCTGCCTGCTGTGGCGCTCTGCTGTGTCTTGCAGCCTTCTCCACGGCCCATGGCCGGGCGCAGAGCAAGGTGTTCCTGAACGGTGTGCCCCACCCAGTGCACTTCAACGATGGCGACAGCTTTCAGGTGATCAGTGGCCAGTTCGCCGGCACGAAGGCCCGCCTCGCAGGGTTCAACACCCTGGAGAGCTTCGGCCCGGTGCACCGCTGGGGCAAGTGGACGGCGAAGGAGCTCTACAAGAACGCCAAGATGGCCACGATGAACGCCCGTAGGGGTGTGTGGCACTGCGAGTCGGATCTCAAGACTGACTTCTACGGCCGTATCTTGTGGTGGTGTGAAGATCTCGCTGTCGATCAGGTCCGCAAAGGCCTGGCCCACGCCATGAGCGTCACCGAGGAGGCGGCGAAGCCCGCGGTGGTTGCGGCGCAGCAAGAGGCCATCGCCAACCGGCGGGGCATGTGGGCCCACGGAGTGCCCGAGTTCGTGCTCACCTCGATCCACTCCAACGACGAGCGCCCTGGCGACAAGAAGTCGTACAACCGCCTCGTCTCCAGCAATGACGGCCACTCCCGCCGTTGGCAGCACGAGTTGCTCTATTCGGAGTGCGAAGAGGTCTGCTGGCAGCCCCCCGACGCCGATGAGCGCAAGCGCCTGATGTTCGACCGCCTGCGGCGTATGACCAAGGGGGCTGAAGAGGTGCTGAAGGCCTACGACGACGATCGGCTGATCGCCCTGGTCAAGAAGTACAAAGAGACTGGCAAGCTGGGCCTGGTCGGGGCCGGTGGCCTCGCCGACGCAGCTCATCGGGAGACGCTCGAGCCCATCGTGAAGGACTGGGTGGAGCACGATTGGCTGAGGAACCTCGACACCGAGATCTCGAGCTGTATGACCTACGTGGATTTCCGGCGCCGCTTCGGTAGCAACCAGGCGAGCTGTTTGAGGAAGTGATGCATCACCGTTTCAGTGCCCGTCGACGTCGCGTCTCTGCTTTGAGGCGCCCTCTCCTGATCGCTGGCGGGTTGCTGGCGGTGTGTACTCTGGGCCTCGCGAGCTGCGAGTTCAACCGACCCCTCACGGCCCCTGTAGGTTACGAATACACCGATCAAACCTGCAGTGACGGTTTCGACAACGATGATGACGGTCTCATCGATTGCCGTGATCCAGAGTGTCTGGGGAACTCGACGCTTTGTGGCCCCACTGTGCCGCCCAACCTCCAGTTCGAGGTGGAGAACACCATCGAGCTGTGCCAGGACAGCGCGGACAACGACGATGACGGCAACTTCGATTGCGGTGATCGCAAGTGCCAGGCGATCCCGGAGAACTGCTGCGGCAGCGAGGTGACCAACGCCAAGTGCTCCGACGGCATCGACAACGACGGCAATGGCTTCACTGACTGTGCCGACTTCTCCTGCCGTCGTGGTGCCTTCGTCACGGTCTGCCCGAACCCGGAGCCTGAGGCTGGGGAGCGGCAGTGCAGCGATCAGCTCGACAATGACGGGGATGGCCTCCGCGATTGCGCAGACGATGGCTGCGCCGAGTTCTGCAACACGCCCGAGGCGGGTGATGCAGCCTGCTCCGACGGGGCAGACAATGACGGTGACGGTGATGCCGATTGTGCAGACTCCGGGTGCGCTCAGGCCTCGAACTGCCGTGAGAGTGACTGCGGCGACGGCATCGACAACGACAACAACGGCGTCGCCGATTGCCAGGATCGTGGGTGTATCGGGATCGCGCCTTGCACTGAGCCAGAGACCACCCTGCAAGCATGTCAGGATGGCGTCGACAACGATGGCAATGGCTTCATCGACTGTGGCGACTTCAGCTGCAGCCGAGCGGAAAATGGTGCCAGCGCTGAGTCCGTGACGTACTGCGCTTCGCTCTCGGAGATGAGCCTGCAGGCATGCCAGGACGGCGTCGACAACGACAACAACGGCTTCACTGATTGTGAGGACTTCAGCTGCAGTCGCAGTGAGGATCCCGATGTCGCGGGTTACTGCGCATCGTTGTCGGAGACCGGTCTCGCCAAATGCCAGAATGGCATCGACGATGACGGCAATGGCTTCATCGATTGCGCCGACTTTAGCTGCAGCCGCAGCGAAGATCAGGATGTGCTCGACTATTGCGCGTCGTTGTCGGAGTCAGGGCTGGAGAAGTGCAGCAACGGCATCGACGATGATGAAAACGGGTTCGTCGACTGCGGCGACTTCAGCTGCAGCCGCAGTGATGATCCGGCGGTGATCGCCTACTGTGCCGATGTGCTCGAAGAGAGCGTAGAAAAGTGCAGCAACGGCATCGATGACGACGGCAATGGCTTTGCCGATTGTGATGACTTCAGCTGCAACCGCTCGACCACCATCGACAATGGGGTGATCGTCAAGAGCGTGTGCTTCGAGACGTTCTTGGAGCTGAGCCCTCAAGAGGCCAACGCCGCCTGCTCCGACGGCATCGACAGTGACGGTGATGGCTTCACCGATTGTGACGACTACGACTGCAGCGTTGATCCTCGAGTCACGGTGTGCGCCGGCCGGCGCATCTGTGGCCTGGACTGATGCACCTCCATCTCGCCTTCACCTACGATTTTCGAGGATGAACATGGCCCTCCGCTTTGCACCTCTCGGCTCCAAGCTCGTGCTCGGCGCTGCTTGCTTGTTGGCGCTGCACGCGCTGACTTTCTCTACGGTGGCGAGCGCTCAGAACGCCCCCGGCGCGAAAGAGACGCAGTGCGACAACGGCGTCGACGACGACAATGATTCGTTGCCCGACTGCGCCGACAGCGACTGCACCGATACGCCGGCCTGTGCCCCTGACGGCAACCCCGAGAGCACGGATCAGCGTTGCTCTGATTGGGTGGACAACGATCAGGATGGCGCTACGGACTGTGACGACAGCGATTGTCAGGCCTCGTTCATCTCCGTGTGCTCCGGATCCTGGTCAGGCTCCACTGGTGGGGAGACCAAGGCCAAGCCGAAGGACAACACCGACATCCGTCCTGATCTGCCGGGCCTCGCCGACGGCGTCTCTGCCTACGAGCTGATCGGGAAGGGTGGTGACATCGACGGTGAGCGCAACGACTACCTCTGCTCGGACGGCATCGACAACGACGGCGACGGCCGCATTGACTGTGCAGATTACGGCTGTCGCTTCGACGACAGCGTCCGCGTGTGTCAGGGGGCCCCGGGCCTGCGCTTCTCGGTGGTGGCCATGGCGGAGCAGAGCTTCGACATCGAGCAGAACCGCCAGAACGGCGATCTGGACGATGCACAGAAGATCACGCCCTGGGATACGCGCATCTCTCGCTTGCAGCTGCGTGCCCTGGGTCCGATCCCCCAGATTCAGAACTCGTTCTTCCTCGTGCAGGTGCTGGCAGAGCGTACGCCGCGCTTGTCCTTCGCGATGTTCTCGGTGCCTTTGGGCCGCAGCGGTCACTTCATGGCCATCAACAGCGGCGCCGCAGGCCTGTCGCAGATCGGCGCGGTCTCGGTACACAAGCAGCTGTTCCTCGATCGCACTGACCTGTTCCGGGCGATGGAGCAGTTCAACTCCTCGGCCATCGAGTTCACGGGTCCGCTGACGAGCAACGGCAAGCTGATGTACCGCACCTTCGCTGCCGGTGGCGCAGGCCGCTTCGACGGCAACGTGGGTGGCCGCTCGGTGAATGCCGAGGGGGCGAACTATTCCTGGGCTGGTGGCGGCGCGCTGACGATCAACCTGAAGGGTTACTACAGCCGCTTCGATACGCCGTTCCTCTACACTCCGGTGCCCCTCACGGCTGCAGCGATCATCGGTGCGAAGTACGACCAGCGTGACATGGAGCGCTACGCCTCGGTGAACGTGCACGTACCGATCCGATGGAACCGCCTGCTGCTCATCGGTGAGTACTACGGGAAGCAGGAGTTCGAGTTCGAGTCGACGCAGCACTCATACCTGATTCAGGCAGGCTTCCTGGCGATCCCAAGGAAGCTGTTCCTGGCTGCGGACTTCGGTTCGTACCTCGCAGGCGACTACGGGAACCCCCCGGAGACGTTCACGGGCGAGCTGCGCAATCAACGGGACGAGACCGAGATCCGCGCTGCGGCTCACTATTACTTCTTCCGCAACATCGGCGTGATGTCGCTGGTCTACCGCAACCGTGATGTGAAGTCTGGCAACGGCCGAGAGGGCTTCAAGGAAGAGCTCCTCCGCCTGGTGGCTCAATTTAGATTCTAGCTCCGGCGCTGCGGCGGCGTCAGCCGCCGTGACGCCGGCGATCTCCCGCCCAGCTACGACCTTTCCGTCCTCGACGTAGCGCAGCTACCTCTGCGGGTGAAAGCCCGCATCTGGACGAGACCTCACCAACCTCACGACGACTGCCGCCGCGACCCGCCTACCCTACTAGGGCTCGTGCATCCCTGGATTATGGCTTTGTAGGGCTCTTTGGAGCCATTGGCTTCTGGCTACGCTGCTCTATTTTTCACGACGTCTGCGTGAAGGCCCGTGAATCCCACAATGACAACAGTCTGACTGCAGCCAGCTTCGCGCTTCCGCGGGGCACATACACACCACTTCTCTGATATTTGCGGTGGCTTTGTAGAGCCCTGGCTGCTGTAGCCAGTGGCTCTGATCGCCCTACACATTTTGGTTGGTATCGTTGAGCCTAATTGGCGAATGCGAGTACTGGTGCCAAAGAGGTGTAGGGTTTGATGAGTAAAGACAAGGGATTACCA
>JBKAGE010000022.1:0-10959 GCA_046290225.1 Bradymonadia bacterium
ACCTCCAAGAGTTGTCCTGGTTTGGCTTGTCCTCCGCTACACCACAAAACCTACCCTCAAAAGGGGGGTTGCGAATTGATAGAGAGTCCGTGCCCGAAACTCTCTTGCCAGCGGAGCGACCCCCGAAACCACCATCCCGCTTCGAAGCTGACACAAAGGCAGGGGATCTACCCCAGAGAAGGGGGATCTACCCCAGAGAAAGGGAATCGAGACCTCAGAGACGCGGATCGTATCGATCCCTCAAAGCATCACCGAGCAGATTGATCCCCAAAACAGTGAGGGCAATCGCCAACCCCGGGAACAGGGCCAGGTGCCCGCTGATCAGGAAGTAGCCTGCCCCCTGATCGAGCAAGGCCCCCCACGAAGGGCTGCCTTGAGGACCGAGGCCCAGGAAGGACAAGCCCGCCTCGGCGAGAATGGCCGAAGCCACCCCGAAGGTGGCCTGCACGATGACCGGCGCCATCAGGTTGGGCAGCAGGTGCTTGCGGATGATCCACCATGGTGGCGCCCCCATACACCGCGCGGCCATCACAAAGGGCCGCTCTCGAAGCGACAAGATTTGCCCGCGAACCAGCCGGGCGTACCCCGCCCACCCGGTGACGCTCAGGGCGAAGATCACCGCCCATACAGATGGGCTCCGGGTCAGGGCGATGATCAAGATGGCCAGCAAGATGCCTGGAAACGCCATGAGCACATCGATCAAACGCATGATCAGCTCATCGACGGCGCCTCCGAAATAACCGCTGAGGCTGCCCATCAAGATGCCTACGCAGGCGCAGATGGTCACCGTGCCCAGCCCCACGATGACCGCGATGCGGGCGCCGTAGATGATCTGGGTGAGCACATCGGCGCCGTCTTCGTCAGTGCCCAGCCAATGATCCGGCGACGGAGGCTCGAGCGTGCGGAGCAAATCAGTGTGAGTGGCATCGAAAGGTGCGAGCCACGGCGCCAGGAGCGCGCACAGCAACAGCGTGACGATCAACGCCCCGCCGAACCAGTAGGGCAGCCGCCCTCGGAGTGTGGCGCCCATCACAACCTCACCCGGGGATCAGCGAAGGCGTAGAGCACGTCGGTGATGAGGTTCACCAGCACGTAGGTGGTGGCGATGACCAGCACCGTGCCCTGCACGAGGGGATAGTTCCGCTGCTGGATCGCCTCGAGCAGCAAGGTGCCCACTCCAGGACGGGCGAAGACCTTCTCGGTGACGATGGCCCCGGTGAGCAATGCCCCGAACTGCAAACCCAACACGGTGATGACGGGGATGAGCGCGTTGCGGAGCACATGCTTCACCAAAATCACGCCTTCGCCGAGGCCCTTGGCCCGAGCTGTCACCACAAAGGGCTCGTGCAGCACCTCGAGCACGCTCGAGCGGATCATGCGGGTGAGTTTGGCGGCGAGGGCGGTACCGAGGGTGATGGCAGGCAACACCAGGGCGGCGACGGGCCGATCGGTCTGTCCGGGGTTGGGCAGCCAGTCTACGCCCACGGTAAACGCGAGCAGCAACATGGGGCCCAGCCAGAAGGTGGGCACAGCGACGCCCACGAGGGCGAAGGCTGTCGCGCCGTGGTCGATCCAGGTGGCCCGCTTGAGGGCGGCGATGAGGCCCAACGGGAACGCGAGCGTCAGCGCCACGGCGAGGCCCGCGAGGGCGAGCTCCACAGTGGCGGGGATGTGCTCGGCGAGGCGATCGATGACCGGCTCAGGCTGAGTGTCGAAGGTCATGCCCAGGCTGCCGTCGAAGACCGTGTCCCAGAAACAGTCGTTGTACTGAATCACCCATGGGGCGTTGAGGCACAGGGCCTCGGTGAGCTCTGCCCGGGCCTCTGCAGAGGCCTGCTCTCCGAGGATCGCCTCCACAGGATCTCCAGGGGCCATGCGCAAAGCGCTAAAGACGAGCGTGGCAGCGCCGATCCATACGATGACGAGGGCCACCAGCCGCCGGGCGATGAACTGCGGAATCACCCGACGGTGGCCGAGCAGCCAGAAGCCGCCGGCGATGCCCGAAGCACACATGAGCTTGAAGGCGAGAGCGAAGGCGCTGCCCTGTACCTCGGGCTGCACGAGACCCCACAGCACGGCCCCGATGGCGGGGCCGAGGGCGGCCACGAGGGCCAGGGTCTGCCGTGGGCTGAGACGACGCATGGGGCTCAGGTGTGCTACGGATCGTCTGAGGGCGCAAGTCGACACACGTGGGAGGGGAAGATGAGTCGAAGAGGAGCACATCAAAGGCGACTGCACACGGTCACACCGTGCCCGGCTGCTGCGGTTGATACACCTCAAAGTGGCTTGTGGTTCGACATGCCAGTCACAGGCTCTCCAAAGCCTCGATGGCGCATGGAGTACACCGAGAGTCGAGCACACCCCGAGCGCCGGTTCATCGGTGTCCGGCTGACCATCGACGATCAGCCTAGACTCTGGATCGATGTGGATGACTGGTGGAGCCGGATTTGGATGCTGTGGTCTCCGACCTCGACAGAGTCACCGTTGCCTCCCATTGGGGTCCGCGAGTGCAAAGCGCGCACGACAGAGGGTTGGACATGGTGGTGGCTGGACCGCCTGCTCATGGCCCACGAGCGAGGTCACCCCACGCCTTTGCACCCTGGCCGCTGGTGGTGCGGGCCCCTGCGCAGTCACCGCCTGAGCATCGCTCAGACGCCGACCCTCACGCCTGCAGTGGAGTTGGAGCGCTTCGAAGATCGGCTCTTCCCTACACGCCTGCTCTCACCGCTCGACGATGCCCGGGTGAAGGCGTGGCGCAAGCGCATCGAGGACGGTCAGTTTCCGCCCATCCTCGCGGTGTATTGCTCAGTCTCCGAAGGCTGGCTGATCCTCGATGGTCACGATCGCCTCGTGGCCGCCCTCGACTTGGGGGTGACGCCTCAAGTGATCGGGCTCACGCACACTTGCCCCTCACCCCTCGCCGAGAGCCTGGCACAACAGGCCCAGGCTCGAGCAGCCTTCGACGAGCGGGCGAGCAAGATCCCGTGGGCGCGCGCCACACCAGACGTACGACAACACTTCAACCACGCAGCACAGCGCGTCTATCTCGGCGAGCACGATGCCCTGCACCGCACCCGCTTCTGGGCGCTCCACGGCGGTGTAAAGCAGTGGTGTGAAGAAGTGCGGACAGCCAGTCAGGATCTCACCGGCAGGCATGCCAAGACAGCAGAAGAGATGTTGTGGGCTGATCCTGCTTGATCTACGGAAAAGCAGCCCCTACCCTCTGCCCGCTTCCATCTGTGGGGCTGTAGCTCAGTTGGGAGAGCACTAGAATCGCACTCTAGGGGTCAGGGGTTCAACTCCCCTCAGCTCCACCGGGGAAACCCATCGAAACCCTCTACTTCGGTAGGGGGTTTCTTCGTTTTCGGGCGCCTGCCGCAGGTCGTGAGATACACCGATCCGGGCCCCTGCTCCTTTGACCCCTGCCTTGCTCTCAGCCCGTGGGCGGCCATACTCTCCCCGGAACCTCAGCAAACCAGGGAGACCTGTTGGATCTCAAAGCAATCGAGGCCCTGCTGGCCATCTCGACGACGGGGACCGTCGCCGCCGCTGCCCGAGACTTGAACGTCTCGCGCTCCTCGGTGAGACGTCGACTCGATGCGCTGGAGGCCGAGCTCGGGGTGATTCTCGTCCATCGCGGAGACAACGGCGCCCGGCTCACAGCAGCGGGCCGTCTGCTCGCAGCCCGGGGCGAGGCCCTCGTCCGCAGCGCCCGAGAGGCCGCCAACGACGCCCGGGCCGCGGGCAAACGGCCAGACGGGGTGGTGCGCTTCATCGGCCCACTTGGCCCACCACCAGACATACGGGCCCAGGTAACCACCGCCCTGACGCAGCTGCACTCGAGCCTGCAGTTCGACTTCATCGAGACCGAAGACCCCCTCGCCCACCTGGACGACGAGTTCGACCTGCTGGTCTACTTCGGCAAGCCCCTCGACGATGGGGCATTCTTCATGCGCTCCGTCGCCCGCCTGCAGCTCGGGCTCATGGCTTCACCGGCCTACCTCGAAGCCCATGGCACCCCACAGACGGTGGAAGATCTCGCCGAGCACAAACTGCTGCTCTGGCGATCGTCACGGGACATCCCCGAGGCCCTGCCAGGGCCCGATGGGGCGCTGTACCCCATCAAGCCCACCCTCGTGTCGGCGAACTTGGAGTTTCTGCGAGAGCTCGCCTGGCAAGGTGGCGGGATCACGTGGGGCGTGCTGGCCCCCTTGGGCGAGAGAGACACGGAGCGTGCGCTGGTCCCGGTGATGCCCGATGTGTTCTCGGCCACTCTGGGCGCCTGGCTGATCTGCCCGCTGCCGAGCACCATGGACCCCCGAATCAAGGTCGTCTTGGAGGCGATCCTCACTGTGCTGGAGCACGCAGACCTCGGCTGAGGTTCGTGGTCAAATGACCACGTGCTCGGCGAGAAAATCCACGAACACCCTGACCCGTGAGGGCAGGGGTCCGTCACCGAGGAACACCGCGTGCACCGGCTCCAGTGGCTCGTCGAGGTGATCCTCCAAGACCGCGACCAACCTGCCAGCCTCCAAGTCGTCGCGTACGAGGAACCGCCCGAGGCGCGCCAGCCCAACACCGGCGAGCACCAGATGGCGGAGTGTGTCTCCGCAATTCACGCGGACACGACCACGCACGCGCACCTCGCCCACCTCGCTGAAGCCCCAGGTGTTGAGACGCTCGCCGAGGTTGAAGTTGAGGCAGTTGTGCCCTTCTAGATCCGCCGGGGTAGATGGCACCCCACAGCGGTCTAGATACCCGGGGGAGGCGACGATGGCCCGGCGGATCCCACCGAGCTTGCGCACCTGCATGGCAGAGTCAGCCATGGGGCCCACGCGGATGGCCACGTCTGCCTGGTTGTCGAACAAGTCGATGATGTTGTCGTTGACGTTGAGATCCAGCGAGACCTCGGGATGTCGGGCGAGGAAGGCTGGCAGCAACGGTGCCAGGCAATAGTGGGCAAAGGGCACCGAGGAGTTCACGCGGAGCACCCCCCGGGCGGTGCCACGGCGCTCGGAGATCTCACGATCGGCGGCCTCGATGTCCCGCAAGATCGAAACGCAGCGCTCATAGTAAGTGGCGCCCTCTTCGGTGAGACGGGCTTTGCGCGTGGAGCGATCAAGCAAGCGCACCCCGAGGCTCTGCTCCAAACGGGAGAGCCCTTTGGAGACCGCGGAGGGCGTGATCGACAGCTTGCGCGCGGCGCCCGACAGGCTCCCCACCTCGGCGGTGGCCACGAAGGATCGGATGTTGGCCAGCTTGTCCATGGTCGACAGGGTACGTCGACTGTGTCCTCACAGGCACGAGACCTTTGCCAAATGGCCGCTTTTTCGTGCTTGAGGCCGGGGGCTACTGTCCAGTGACATCACGCAAAGAGTCACTGGAGGAGTCATGATGAGGGCGACGCTCTGTATAGCGCTTCTGTGTCTTTGGGGCTGCGGCGCAGAGCACACGGCCAGCGCGCCTGATCCTCAAGAGCAGACAGAGGCCGAGCGCACCGAGGCGCTGGTGCAGTCTCCAGAGATCAATGACTGGCGCCGCCGGGTCATCTACTTCGCCCTGGTGGATCGCTTCGCCAACGGCGACATCACCAACGATCGCGCCAACGGCGTCGCTGCCTGCAACGGCGACAACATTCACATCTATCAGGGCGGTGATCTCGCGGGCCTCACCGGGCGCCTCGACTACATCCGCGATCTCGGCGCCTCGGCCCTCTGGATCACGCCGTTGTACGAGGGGGTGGATGTCAAAGCCGGCGCCAACTGCGGTTTTCCTGGCTACTGGGCCGACTTCGCCGATCCATATGAGCTGAAGCTCGACGGGCGCTTCGGCCGCCCCGACGAGTTCGACACGCTGATCGACGTCGCCCACGACGAGGGTTTGCTGGTCATGCTGGACATGGTGGTGAACCACGCGGGTTACGAGGCGCAGCTCGTCGAACAACGCCCCGAGTGGTTCACTGATCCGGCGACGTGCTGGCAACAGGGCAACCCCGAGATCTACTGCTCGCTGGCGGGCTTGCCGGACTTCGATCATCGCCGACAAGACGTACGTGACTACCTGGTCGACCTGCACCAGCAATGGGTGCGCCGATTCGACTTCGATGGGATTCGCATGGACACCGTCAAGCATGTGGAGCCCGGCTACTTCGGCAACGACTGGCTGCCCGCCATGCGCGCCGAGCGCCCTTCGCTCTACATCATCGGCGAGCTGCTCAACGAGGGCTCTCTCGACCCGCTCCACCCCTACCTGGATGCAGGCTTCGATGGCCTGTTCAACTTCCCGCTGCGGCGCTCGCTGATCGACACGTTCGCCAAAGGCGGCTCCGTGGACATCTCCGCCGGCCGCATGGCGGAGACCCTGAACCGATTCGGCGCCGACCAGGCGGGGCTGATGGTCAACCTGCTCGACAACCACGACGTGCCACGCTTCCTCGAGGAGATGCCCTGGGGTCTCTCGGGGGCCGAGTCTCAACAGCGCTACCTGCTGGCCATGACGGCGCTCCTGACGCTGCCGGGTGTCCCCCAAATCTATTATGGCAACGAGATTGGGATGTACGGCGGGCACGACCCGCACAACCGGCGCTTCATGCCTGATTGGGCCTTCCGAGCGGAGGGGCGTGCCCAGTCGCATTCGGGGTACTTGCCCGAGCCCGATGTCGTCTTCGACTACACCCGACAGCTGCTGGCGATCCGATCCCAACATCCCGCCCTGGCGCTGGGACGCTATCGCGAGCTGTGGCGCCAGAACGGTCACCACAACGCGAACGTGTGGTCCTATCTACGGTCTGAGGGTGAAGATCAGGTGGTGGTGGCCTACAACAATGGCAGCCGCTGGACCGACGGGCCATTGCCGGTCCAGGTGGGTGACGTCTTCCCCGACGGGACGATCCTCGATGACGTGTTGGGCCGTGCAGGCGCTGGCCCCTTTGTTGTCCGAGACGGTCTGCTGCCATTGGAGCTGCCTGGGCGCTCCGCGGTGATCCTCGTGCCACGCCGGTCCCCTGAGACGCCCGTAGAGATGGGCGTAACCACAGTGCACTTCGAGGTGGAAGCGCACACATATTGGGGCCAGAGCGTGTACCTGACCGGGAGCACAGCGCCTCTCGGGGGCTGGGATCTCAACACCGCGCGCAAGATGAGCCCGAGCGATTGTCAGGGCACCCAATGCCGCTGGACCTTGGAGATGCCGCTGGGCGCGGGTGGTGAGGTGGAGTTCAAGTTCGTCAAGATCGACGAGAGCCTGCACGTCGTGTGGGAGCACGGCGCCAACCGGGTGATCCGTGTAGGGCCTGACCAGGCGAGCTACCAGGGCGGCGCCTTCCGCTGAGCGCTCCATACCAACATCCCCCTGTTCATACCTCTCGCTTTTGGGTTGCCTCTCCCCTCCACCCATGACCTATTTCGGGCTACACACTCAAATCTCGAGCGGGGCGGTGGTGCATGGAGGGAGCAAAATGAATCGACTCATGTGGGCATGCGCGAGCCTCTGCGCGTTGATGCTGGTGCCTGGCGTCGGCCTGGCCAAAAAGAAGGCCAATCCGGTCAAAGTCTGGGTCAAGCACTGTGCCGGCGACTCGGACAAGATCAGGATCGACGGTTACAACGGCCGTGACGGCGCCCGAATCACCGAGACGTCGTCCGACAAGATCAAGAAGAAGGGCGGCACCGCGCGGCTCACGTGTCGTGGTCAGGGCAAGGGCCTCTGCTGGCTGCGCGTGCACGTCACTGCCTGGAACGGCGACACCGCCAAGGTCATGAAGAAGCTGCGCAAGGGCAAGTGGCTGCGCATCAAGACCAAGCACGACGCCGCGAACCATCGCCTGAAGATCATCGCTGAGCGCTACGACTCCGAGCCAGGCTGCGTCGACCGGCCCAGCCCCGATCCCGGCGGCGGCCCCGCTGGTGGCGGTAACAACAATGGCTCTGGGTCCGGGGGTCCTGCTGGGGGCGGCAACAACAACTCTGGCTCTGGGACCGGCGGCCGGCCCTTCTGACGACGCCACCCGCTCACCACGCCCACCCTCTCAAGTCATCTCTGCACCCCACCCCTGTTGGCAAATGGCGCGCGTCTCGTCGTCGAGCGGAAAGTAGCTCTCGATTTGCAGTTCCTCGAGGGTGATGTTCTGGGGCGCCGCGAATCGAGTCACCGTGGTCAGGAACGCCATCTCCACATCATCGCGACGAAAACGCAGATTGAAGGCTGCCCCGCTGGGCTGCCCGAAGTCCGGGTGACGGAAGCTCTCGGGCACGTCGGGGAAAGCCAGCAAGCGCTCGATGAGGGCCCGCACCTCGTCATCGTCGGGCCGCCGGAGCGCGTCGCGATGCAATCGGGTCATCAGCGCCCGACCCATCTTCTGCCAATCAGCGACAAAAGGCCGAACCATCTCAGGGTCGAAGAGGATCTCGACCACGTTGGGCCGAGGCCCCAAGCGCTCGGGGTTGGGCAGAAACCTGCTGATCAGCCGCAGAGCCCCTGCATTGGCCCGGAGCATGTTGTAGTGCCGATCCATGGCGATCATCGGGAACGGCTCGTGGTGCGCCATCATGCGCTCGACGGCCTCACCGATGGGCCCCGAGAGCACCTCATCGATGCTGGGCTCGGCATAGGCGATCTCGAAGCCCGCAGCCTGCAACAGCGCATTCCGGGCCCGCAGGGGCACATCGAGGGCCTCGCACACCGTGAAGACCATGTCTTCGCTGGGCTTCGCCCGACCTGTCTCCATGAAGCTGACGTGGCGCGCCGAGATGCCCGCAGTGAGGGCGAGATCGAGCTGGCTCACCCCACGCTGGCCGCGCCAGTACTTCAACAACGCCGGAAACAGCCCGGCCCCTCGCGTCTTGTCTTGTGTCATACACATCAGTCTATCCCGCAGTGGTGATGACGGCACTTACCTCCTCAGGTCATTGAGGTACGTCGCGCTTCAGGCCACCCTGCGATCAGTCACCACATGAGAGGCGATGCCATGACCACCCTGTTCGACCAGACCCCCCACGAGATGATCGACGTCGGCCACAGTCAAGTGTCGTACTGGCGCTCGGGCGCGGGCCCTGATCTCTTCTTTGTGCACGGCTGGCCTCTGCACGCGGCCACTTTCAGACACCTCGAGCCGCTCTTGTCGCAGCACTTCACCTGCCACTTCATCGATCTGCCGGGCACGGGGCAGAGCAAGTGGGGCCGAAAGACGAAGGCGGGCTTCGCGGCCCACGCCGAGACTGTAGAGAAGGTGGTGGATCACCTGAACCTCGACCGCTTCGCCATGCTGGGCTTCGACAGCGGAGCAGCCATCGCCCGGGTGGTGGCCGCCAAACGTAAAGATCAGGTGACGGGTCTGGTCATGGGCAACACCGAGATCCCGGATCACGTGCCCTTTCTGCTGAAGATGCTGGTGGGGCTGAGCAAAATGCCCGGCGGTAAAGGCGCCCTGCGCACAACCCTCAAGTACCGCTGGATGCGCCGCTCGAAGATGGGCTTCGGGGGCTGCTTCAAAGATGTGGACTTCATCGATGGTGACTTCACGGATCGCTTCGTGACGCCTCTGCTCACCGATGATCGCGTGTACCTGGGCCAGCTCCTGCTGGCGGGCGGCTTGAACGACGGGGTGCTCGGCCGGCTTGAGCAGATTCACTCGGAGATGACGGCTCCGGTGCTGATGCTCTGGGGCAACGCCGATCCCTGGTTCCCGCTGAAGCTCGCACGCGGGATGATGTCGCAGTTCCCCGGCGGGGCGGAGCTGGTGGAGTTCGAAGGCGGAAAGCTCTTCGTGCACGAGGAGTTCGCAGACACCTTTGCTGAGCACACGGTGCAGTTTCTCTCGAAACGCTTCGAGACGGCGGCGGCCTGAGGTTGATCTTGCCCGACGAGCCCTCTAGAATGCGCGCTGCTCGTCGAGAGCACCCATGTGGGGCTGTAGCTCAGTTGGGAGAGCACTAGAATCGCACTCTAGGGGTCAGGGGTTCAACTCCCCTCAGCTCCACTGGGAAACCCTTCAAAACCCGCCGACCACCTCGGCGGGTTTTGTTTTTTCAGCCCGAAATCACTCGAACTCACAAAAAGAGACGGCCCAAAAAAAGAACATGTGCTCGATGGCGTAGGCACTGGTGAACCACACATCACAGGAGCTTCATCATGCGCCGCATCATCGCCCTCGTCGCCCTCGCTGTCACCCTCCCCCTCGTCGCTCAGGCTGCACCGTCGAGCACCCCCACCCTTGACCGCCTGGTGAACCACTTCGATCGCATGAGCCCGGAGCAGGTGGCCCGCAACATGAGACGCGTCAATGCCACAGGCCAGC
Organism: Bradymonadia bacterium; assembly: GCA_046290225.1. Classification (GTDB taxonomy): domain Bacteria; phylum Myxococcota_A; class Bradymonadia; order UBA7976; family UBA1532; genus JBKAGE01. Next base: position 10,295 of record JBKAGE010000022.1, read on the forward strand.
TGAAGCTCCAGATTTACGGCGCCTTCGCAAACCTGCTCCACGCCAAGGCCTGTCAGGCGGATCAGACGATTCGTCTGCCCAACGGCTCCACCTGCTACCAGACGCTCATGGGTTGGCAGCAGACGATCCAATTGCTCGGTGGGAATCAGCAGGCGGCGATGCAGCACGCGCTCTACGAGCGAGGGCAGATGCAGGTGGCGCAGCAGTGTGCTCAGGGTAAATCGAGCGCGGCGAGCTGCAACGCCTACTACCAGGCGATGAGCAACATCAACCGCCAGCAGCACGAGACGTCGATGCGCATCATCCACAACATGGATCCCTACAGTTGCACGCTCGGGGAGTACGGCTGCGTGCCGCGCTGAGAACACCTGTTCGTACTCTGCAATCCGATTGCAGAGTGCGATGACTTCGAAACACAAAAGCCCCCTCATTTCGAGGGGGGCTTTCAGGTGTCGAGCCTTCAGCGACTCAGGCGTTCAACTCAGAGGCTGCCGACGGGGATGCCGCTGCAGACGTTGGCCTCGTGGGAGGTCTGGGTGGGGTTCTGAGAAACGAACTGGCAGGCGCCGACGATGGTGTCGTTCATGCTCTGGACGCCGGCGGCGAAGGTGGCGTCACGGCCGACGGTGTTGTCCTTGCCGAGGGTGACGTCGGCCTGGAGGGTG
>JBKAGE010000023.1:0-7057 GCA_046290225.1 Bradymonadia bacterium
AGGAGCGCCGGATGCGGGAGATCCGCACGTCCGGTGCGATGGGGGGCGGGCAACGCGGTACTACGCCGCGACCCGCCTACCCTACCGGGGCTCGTGCGTGACGCTTCTCCGGGTTTGGCAGACAAGGGGGGGGCTGGGTTTTCGCTGGGGGCGTGAAGTTCACGCGCCTTGGTTGCAAATGCCTCTGTTCAGGCTGTGTAGGTCAACCGAGAGTCAGCCAGAGGTTGGAAGCCCCAAGGCCCCAACACTGCAGCCATACGAATCAGAGAGATGTTGTGCACGAGCCCGGCGGAGACGCGGAGGTGGCGACAGTCGTCGTGAACTTCACGCATCTTCGTGCAACAGGCTCATAGAGCCGCGAGTCGTAACCGAAATCCAGAAGCCCAAGACCCCAACACGGCAGCCATACAAGTCAAAGAGGTGTCGTGCACGTGCCCCGCGGAGGCGCGGAGGTGGTGGCCGGCGTCACGGCGGCTGACGCCGCCGCAGCGCCGGAGCTAGAACAACTCCACGTCGCCGGACTGCATGTTGTTTTGGTGGACCACCTTGTGAGTGGTAGAGCACCAGCGGTCCAGCAGGGGGGAGAGGGCCGACTCCCAGTCGTCCAGGGAGAGGGGGTGGGGTTTGGCATCACGAGTAGATTGGAGCGTCAGCGCCAGATCGCGGACCTCCTGCATGAACGTGTGCAGGCGCTCTACCGAGGCGCTCGAGCCTTCTAGGAGTTGGCGCAAGATGTCTTCGAACTGCATCGCTTGAACAGCGCGGGCCACCTGTTCGGAGATGAGGGTGCTCAGCTCACCGATGCGGCTCAGGTGGTGGTGTGTAGTCGCCTTCGAGTGCTCCAGCTCCTTGAGTACCAGATCGATGCGATTGCGGGTCTCGAGGGCCTGAGTCGAGTCCTCGAGAGAGGACAGAGTCTGGGTTGCAGCTTTCAGTGACAAAAGGCGGCTCTGCGTCTCCTTCATACGCGCCGCAAAGGCCTGATTGAAGCGTTGAGAGCCATCTGACAGTCGCTTCACCTCATCCGCCACCACCGCAAACGCCTGCCCCGCAGCCCCCGCAGCTTGCGCCTCCACCGTCGCATTCAGGGCCAGCATGTTCGTTTGCCGGGCCAGTGTATCCGCCTGTCGGATCAGCTCGAAGGTCTCTTCCACCTCAGAGTAGAGCGCATCCAGATCAGAGGTGATCGTCTGTGTGTCGCCTTGAAGAGATGTCAGCACCTCACCCATACGGCCCAGCGTCTCGTGCGCATGCTCGATGAAGCGCATCGTGCGGTTTGTCTGTTGAGACGTTTCGTCACTCGATTTCAAGATCTCGGTGAGGCCTTGCTGAGTATGGGCATGTTGAGTGACCTGTAGAAACGCGCGCTGAAGATCCGAGATCGTGTCGCTCAAGATCATCTGCCCGCGCTCCAGATCCTCTTGAAGGTTTTCACAGACCTCATGTGTACCGCGGACCACCGGGGCGATGAGGGCCGACAGCGTTGCAGGATCCTCATCCTGCCAGTCTGCAGGTGACCTGTGTGAAGCAAGCTCGAGAGAGCGTTGAGCATCTGAAGTGAGATCGGACAGAGTCTCCGCAGCAATCGTGTCAAGAGGAGCGCCCATCGCTCGCCCCCAGGCCGTCGCCCAGATCAGACCCGTGAGCAGGGTCGAGATCGTACACGTCACCCACTCACCCGAGAGCCAGCCCGCACAGGCGCCCAGGACACCCGAGGCGAGCAACAACAGCGCAAGGTGGCTGCGGGACGACATCGAAACGCTCATGACGACACCTCGGCGAGCATGGCAGAGGCGATGCGATCCAGGGGCAGCACCTTGCGGACCCCACCCAGCTGCACCGCCCGACCTGGCATACCCCAGACCACGCTCGTCTCCTGATCCTGGGCGATCGTGTGGGCGCCGGCGTCTTGCATGGCCTTGAGGCCTTCAGCGCCATCACCGCCCATGCCCGTCAGGATCACACCCACGGCGTTTTGGCCCACCGACTGAGCCACAGAATGAAAGAGGACGTCCACTGATGGCTTGTGGCGGTTCACCGGTGGGCCATCCTTCAGACTGCAGAAGTACTTCGCTCCGCTGCGGATGACCTCAAGATGCCGGTTGCCCGGGGCGATGTAGACATGACCCGTCATCACCGGGGCGCCATCCCGCGCCTCCGCCACCTCCACCGCACAGATATCGTTGAGGCGACGGGCCATCGCCGCGCTGAACATCTCGGGGATGTGCTGTGCGATCACCACGCCTGGAGCGTCGGGCGGGAGCTGGCTGAGTACGTGACGGATCGCTTCGACCCCGCCTGTAGAGGCGCCGATGGCGATGAGGCGATCCGTCGTGCGATAGCCTGTGGTGCCCGTCGCTGGTCGGCTCGGCCCTTGCGCTGGTCGAACAGCCCGAGGACGGGCCTTCGATGCGCGGCGTACCTTGTTGATGATCTCCGAGCATTGATGGCTTACGCCGTGGGCCAGATCGATCTGGGGCTTGGTGACGAAATCAACAGCGCCGAGTTCGAGGGCCTTCAGGGTGACGTCGGCGCCTCGCTCGGTGAGGGCGGAGACCATGACCACGGGCATGGGGCGCAAGCGCATGAGGTTCGACAAGAATGTCAGACCATCCATCCGCGGCATCTCTACATCGAGGGTCAGTACGTCAGGGTTGAGCGCCTTGATCTTCTCGCGGGCTGCGTATGGATCACTCGCGGTGCCCACCACCTGTAGATCGGGGGCCTGGCTGAGCAGCTGTGAGAGCAGCTGCCGCATCAGGGCGGAGTCATCCACCACCAGCACCTTGGTTTTTCGTGGCGTGTTCACGGCGGCTCCTCAGAACAGTTCGATGCTGCCGGCAGAAGGGGCGCGGTCGAGCGTGTCTCTGAAGGAGTGCTCTTGCTGTACGACGCTCTGGCGATCATGCAGTTTGCGTACCCTCAGACGACCAGTCTTGGGGAAGAAGTACACCTGGCGGGGTGATGTTCCGCCGACGTCGGTCGAGACGATCTCGATGCCCTCGTTCTCTAGATAGCGTTGTACGAATGCGATGTTGCGGCGGCCGATGGTGGGGCCTCCGAACCCCATGTCACCGCCACCACAGATCTTCGCTTTGAGACGGCGGCGACTGCCCCCGCGGCTCAGGATGTCGTTGATCAGCAGCTCCATGGCGTATGCGCCGAAGCGGGTCGAGCGCGCAGCGGGCATATCGGCGAAGGGATCGCCTCCGATGGGCTCCTCACCGGGGAGCATCACGTGGTTCATGCCGCCGATGGCGAAGAGGGTGTCCCAGATGCACGCTGACACACACGAGCCCAGCGTCGTGGTGATCGCCTCGTCTTGCTCGGTGACATAGTACTCACCAGGGGCGAGGCGGGCCGCCAGCTGATCATGACGGCTGTCCCACGTGCGATGGATGTGTTGAAAGGGTGTGTACGCCGGCGGCAAACTGGGACCATCAGCCATCGTTCGTCTCCTTGACGTAGATGCCCTGAGAGGCCGATTTCATGAGGCCCTGGCTCTGCTGGAGAGACTCGGAGCTGCCCAAGTAGAGCGCACCCCCAGGGGCCAGCAGATCGATGAATCGATCGAAGAGCGCAGCCTTGGTGGGGGCGTCGAAATAGATCACCACATTGCGGCAGAAGATCGCGTCGAAGGGACCGTGCATGGGCCATGTGCCCATGAGGTTCAGGTGGTTGAAGGTGATCATGTGCCGCAGCTCGGGCTTGATCTTCATCGAGCCCGAAGCGCTGCCACGCCCTCTGAGCCACCAGCGTCGAGTGCGCTCGGCGCCGATTTGGTCGATGGACTCTGTGGGATAGATGCCTCGAGCCGCCTGTTCGAGCACGTTCGTGTCGAGATCCGTGGCCAGAATACGAGCGTCCACACTGGCGCGCTGAGCCTTCTCAAGGGCGCCGCGGATCGTCATGGCCATCGTGTATGGCTCTTCACCCGTGGAGCAGCCTGCAGACCAGAACCGCAGGCGCCGGGCCCCCGATGCAAGGCGCGCGGGGATCAGCGTGCTCTGCAGGTGCTCGAACTGCTTTGGGTGTCGGTAGAAGCTCGTGATGTTCGTGGTGATGGCGTTGATACAGGTCAGCAGCTCTTCGTCGTGCCCACCCTCGAGCAGGCTCACGTACTGAGCAAAGGAGTCCATGCTCAGCGCCCGCACCCTGCGGGCCAGGCGTCCGTACACCAGCTCGTGCTTACCCGCCTCGAGGTGGATCCCAGTGTGTTGCTTGATGAGCGTCTTCAGCGCATCGAAGTCACGGCGGGTGTATGGGAACTCCCGAGCTCGATTGAGTTGCGGTGCCATGTGAGCTGGACCTCGTCACGGGGTGGAAAGCAAAGGACGATCAGAACTCTTCCCACACCTCGTTTTGCCGGGGGGAGGCGCTGCGACGGGTCGGCTGTGCCTGCCGAGGGGCGCGCCTCGATCGCTGAGGGGCACGGCGACTGGCCTGATGTGCTGCGGCGAGCGGTGCAGGTGCGCCGAAGGCCGGGCCCTCTTCAGTGGTGAAAAAGTCCATCAAGCGTCCCAAGGCAGAGGCCTGCTCATTGAGCGATTCGCTCGCTGCTGCCGCTTCTTCCACCAGAGCGCCGTTGGCCTGGGTCACCTGATCGAGGCGAGCCACTGCGGTGTTGATCTCGTCGATGCCCACCGACTGCTCGTGGCTGCTGGCAGAGATCTCGCCGATGATGTCGGAGACCTTCTTCACCGCCTCGACGATGGCTTGCAGCGTGTCGCCCGAAGCGTTCACGAGGCGGGTGCCTTCCTCGACCTTGTCCACGCTGTCGTTGATGAGGGCCTTGATCTCCTTCGCCGCGCTGGCGGATCGCTGAGCGAGGTTGCGGACCTCGGAGGCCACCACGGCGAAGCCGCGGCCCTGCTCACCGGCCCGTGCCGCCTCGACGGCGGCGTTGAGCGCCAGCAGGTTGGTCTGGAACGCGATCTCGTCGATCACCCCAATGATGTCGGCGATCTTCTTCGAGCTCTTGTGAATCTCCGACATGGCGTTCACCGCGTGGCCCACCACCTGGCCGCCCTCGTCTGCTTTCTGGCGGGCACCGGAGGCCAGCTGGTTCGCTTGCTGAGTGTTCTCGGCGTTCTGCTTCACCGAGCCCGACAGCTGCTCCATGCTCGCCGCCGTCTGCTCAAGTGACGAAGCCTGATCTTCAGTGCGGTTGCTCAGATCTGTATTGCCTCGGGCGATCTCCGAGGTGGCTGAGCCGATGGCCTCCACTGAGGTCGCCACCTCCGTCACCGTGCGGAGCAGGTTGGAGATCGAGTCGTTGATCGCCTGAGTGAGCACCGCGTAGTCGCCGCTGTATTCCGTGTCGATCCGGCTCGTGAGATCGCCACCGGCCACCTGCTCCATCACCTGGGTGGCCTCCTGAATCGGAGAGGTCACCGCATCGAGGATGGCGTTGATGCCGTCGCCGATGCGCTTGAGGGTGCCCGAGAAGGGGGCCGTGTCGATGCGCTCGGCAAGGCGTCCGTCGATGGCGTTCTGGATCAGGCCGTCAATCTGGCGCTCTGCGAGCATTTGCTCAGTGATGTCGGTCCACTCCACGCAGTTGCCGATGTAGCGGCCGTGGGCGTCCTCGATGTAGGTCACGTTGAGGCGGAACTCGAGAGAGCCCACCTTGATCTCCGCCGTGTGGGGCATGCGGCTGGGATCTTTGAGCAGGCGCCGTTGATGATCCGGGTGGCGGTGGAAGATGTCGATGTTGGTGCCCACGAGGTTGCGGGCGTCGAAGCCCGGGATCGCGTCGCGGATGTCGGCCTGGTTCGCCGAGAGCATCTGCTGGAGCGCCGGGTTGAGGTAGATGATGTTCAGATCTTCGTCGCACATCATCAGGTTCGTGGTGAGCCCGTCGACGGCACCGGTCATGCGGGAGATACGCTCTTCCTTTTTGCGCACCTCGGAGACGTCCTGCCACTCCAGGTTGCAGCCCGTGTAGTCGTTGCCGTCCATGAGGGCGGTCACGTTGATGCGGAACGTCAGCGGCCCCACCTTGATGTCGGTGGAGTAGGGCAGATTCCCCGGATCAGCCAGCATGCGGCGCTGGTGGCGTGGATCCTTGTGGAAGATGTCGATGCAGGTGCCCACCAGGCCCGCTGCCGTGAAGCTCGGGTAGAGGCTTTGCAACGTCGCCTCGTGCTTCATCATCAGATTCTGCGTCGCGCCGTTCGCGTAGGTGATGACCAGATCGCGATCGATCATCATGATCGGGGTCATGGCGCCGTCCACCGCGCCCTTCATACGGTTGAGCTCGCGTTGAAGTTCGTCCATCGAGGTGACAGTGAAATCGGTCATGGTGAGCGTTCCTTCCGTGGTGCTCGGGGTTCAGAGGCGGCCAGAGGCGTTCAGGTGCAACAGCTGGTCGATGTCGAGGAGGATCAAGAGGCGCTCGTCGATGTTCACCAGCCCCGTGATGGAGCTGCCGTGTCCCTGGCCGAGCTCTGGCGGAGGCTGAACCTGCCCTTCGGGCACGTTGTAGACATCGGAGACGCTGTCGACGACCACCCCCGTGATGCGCTCGTGGGGGTTGCCGTCTTCGTCGGTGGAGACGACCTTGAGGACGATGATGACGGTGGTGGGGCCATACTCCATGGAGGGCATGGCGAACCGCTCCCGCAGGTCGATGATCGGCACGATCGTGCCCCGCAGATTGATCACCCCCTTCACGTAGTGAGGGGTGTTGGGCAGGGGCGTCACTGTGTCCCAGCCCTTGATCTCCTGCACCCGCAAGATGTCCACCCCGTACTCTTCACCGGCGAGCATGAAGGTCAGATATTGCCGTTGCCCTTGCCCGCTCTCTGCGACTTGGGCGTCGGCGGGGGAGTGAGTCGAGTCCATGACGAGCTCTCCGTGATCAATGCAGAGTGTTTGCGTGCGTATGCTCGGGGGCCGTGTTGCCCTGAAGCGCGATGGGCGCCGGCCCCCTCAGGCGCGAGAGGGTGTGCAGGCCGGAGACGTCGAGGATGAGGGCGACGTGGCCGCTGCCGAGAATGGTGGCGCCGGAGATGCCGTCCACGGCGCCGTAATTCTGCTCGAGGCTCTTGATGAC
>JBKAGE010000024.1:0-6418 GCA_046290225.1 Bradymonadia bacterium
ATCAAACCCTACACCTCTTTGGCACCAGTACTCGCATTCGCCAATTAGGCTCAACGATACCAACCAAAATGTGTAGGACGATCAGAGCCGCTGGCTACGTCGAGCATTTTGGCGCCGCGAATGCGCACCAAATCGCCGCTCAGGCGCCCGCCGAGGTCCCCGGAGGAGCGGACTTTCTTTGCGAGTGTAGCTCAGTTGGACAGAGCGCCTGCCTACGAAGCAGGGCGTCGCAGGTTCGAGTCCTGCCATTCGCGATTGGAGCTGTAGCTCAATTGGATAGAGCATCTGCCTTCGAAGCAGAGGGTTGCAGGTTCGAGTCCTGCCGGCTTCGCCATGTCTTTTTAGATGGCCACCCAACTGGCCATCTCTGTGGCCACTGTGCCCCTGTACACGTCGTTACATCCGCGCAACTGCGTCATCCCACATTGGCCCACCACGTGCATAAGGTTCACCTCACCACTCAAATCGTGTTGGAGAGGAGACCCGATGCACGTCGTCAGGGCCCACCCCGTCATCTCTGCCTTCATCGCGCTGCTCGGTCTCACCGGATGTGGCGAGACCACCAGTCCCGAGGACAACAACGCGCCGTCCACCGAGCAGCAGTGCACCGGTGGCAAGTGCGATGGTGACGAAACCTCTCAGGTCGAGTTCGACTACATCGTCGTCGGCTCTGGTGCTGGCGGTGGACCGCTCGCCTCCAACCTTGCTCGTGCCGGGTACGAGGTGTTGCTGCTTGAGGCCGGCGACGACTTCGGCGGCAAGCTGCAGTACCAGATCCCTGCATGGCAGGGGGTGGCCACTGAAGATCCCGATCTTTCGCTGGCCTACTTCGTCGAGCACTACGCTGATCCTGACCAGGCAGCCCGGGATACCAAGCGGGTCGACGGCAAGGGTGTGCTCTACCCTCGAGGTGGCACCCTCGGTGGATCCACCGCCGTCAACGCCATGATCACCGTCTACCCCCACGACAGCGACTGGCAGTACATCTCCGAGCTCATGGGCGACGACTCCTGGGCCCCCGAGAAGATGCGACAGTACTTCCAGCGGGTAGAGCGCAATGGCTACCTCAACACCTCTGAAGAAGAAGGCCACGGCCTCAATGGTTGGCTCAACACCGAGGCGTTCTCACCCACTGCAGCCCTCTGGGACGGCAAGTTCCGCCGGATCGGTGCCGCCGCCGCCTTCGAGTTCGTCGATTCCGAAGATGACGGGTTCCTGCTCGACGCCTTCCGCAACGTGCGTGAGCTGATCGGTCTGCTCACGCGGGACATCAACGAGATGTCGCCTGATCGAGATGAGAAAGAGGGCCTCTTCAACGTGCCCAAGGCCACGCGCTTTGGCCGTCGCAACGGCACCCGTGAGCGGATCCTCGATACCGCCGAGCGATTCCCCCTCACTGTGCGTACCAACTCGTTGGTCACCCGGGTGCTCTTCGGCGACACCCCTGACGCCAACGGTCAATGGCAGGCCACCGGTGTGGAGTACCTCGCCGGGCACAAGCTCTACCGCGCCCACCACAACCCCTCCGAAGCCGTCGCTCAGCGGGTCGAGGTCAAGGCCCGTAAAGAGGTCATCCTCTCTGCTGGCGCCTTCAACACCCCTCAGCTGCTCATGCTCTCGGGCATCGGCCCCAAGGATGAGCTGCAGCGTCATGGCATCGACACCCGCATCGATCTGCCTGGCGTCGGCCGCAACCTGCAGGATCGCTACGAGGTGGGCATCGTCTTCGAGGCCGACGACGACTTCGAACTGCTCGATGACTGTACCTTCGACCCTGAAGACGATCCCTGTGTCGTCGACTGGCAGCGCACCACCGCCCGGGCCGAAGAAAAAGGCCAGCGGGATCAGACCAAAGATCTCTCCGACGCCTCCTACACCTCACATGGAGTTGCCTTCGCGGTGATCAAGAAGTCCTCCACCGCCGAGAGCCTCGAGAACGATCCTGACCTCTTCATCTTCGGCGCCCCCGGCGACTTCCGCGGCTACTACCCTGGGTGGTCCTCCGATGCCACCGCCCGCAAGGACCTCTTCACGTGGGTCATCTTGAAGGGCCACACCGAAAACCGCGGTGGTGTGATCAAGCTGCGCTCTGCCGATCCGCTCGACACCCCCGACATCAACTTCCACTACTTCGAGGAAGGTGATCTCGGCACCCTGCGCATCCGCGACGCCGAGGGCGTGATCAGCGATCACGTGCCCCCCTCCGATGACGATCTCACCGCCGTCGTCGACGCCATCGAGCTGGTGCGCAAGATCGGCCGGAAGACCGACAAGCTGTCGCTCATCCACGACTTCGACGAGATTTGGCCTGGGCCTCAGATGCGAGATCGCGAAGCCCTCGGCCAGTTCGTCAAAGACGAGTCCTGGGGCCACCACGCCTCGTGCAGCGCCAAGATGGGCCCTGACAGCGATCCTTTCGCGGTGCTCGACAGCCGGTTCCGGGTCAGGGGGGCCAACGGGCTGCGGGTGGTGGACGCGTCGGTCTTCCCTCGGATCCCCGGTTTCTTCATCGTCACGCCTATTTACATGGTCAGCGAAAAGGCCAGCGACGTGATCCTCGAAGACGCGAACCCTTGACGAACGGGCGATAGAGCACAAATGTGATGGCCAACACACACAAGGAGGTCATCATGGCGCGCATCGCAAAATCAGCCGTTCACGCCGCCATCGAGCAAGCTGCCCGTCAAATCGCCCAGGCCGCAGGCCGGGACGGGGTCACCACCCCCTCAGAGATGGAAGCCCACCTCGAGCACCTCACCGGACCCGAGCACGCCCTCGTCGACATCTTCTATCGCTTCGTACAGCACCGCAGCCATCGCCACGACGCTCCTGTCACCGTGGAGATGGCCGAGAAGGCCGTCGAGTACGCCAAGCAGAAGCTCATCGATCAGTACGATGTGAACTTCAACGGGCTCTCCCGCTCCGAGATCGCCAACATGTCCTCTACAGGGCAACACGCTGTGGAGCTGGCGCAGGAGATGGCCAACCCGGAGGGCGATCTCTCCGGCACCCGCCTCGCGGAGCGGTTTGCTGAGCTTGCTGAAGGGCTCACCTTCACCAGCGAGATCGACGCCAGCTACGAGGCTTTCTATCTGCCTCCACGCACCGACGCCCCGGCCCACGACAAGCACTCGTTCATGGCCGCCGTGGGCATTGCAGAAGACACGCCCATCACCGTACAGCCCGCGGGCTACTTCTTCCGGGTCTACACCGATCCGTCGATGCATCGAGATCCTCAAGATGGCGCCCGCTACGAGCGCCTTGAGAAGCTGATGCGTGCCTACCTCGACAAACTGGGTCTGATCCGCGTGGGCGACTCTCGGGGCAAGTCGGGTGACGTTTACATCGCCGGCCACGCTCAAGATGGCAGCTTCGTCGGCCTCAAGACCCACCGCGAGTGGGGTTGATCAGGATCAGGGCGACCTGAGCGCCCGCTGGAGTGTCGTCTCTATATATGCAGACGTTGCCCAACCATGCTGTGCCTGCTCACGATCGACTCGTCGTCTCCATCAGCGACTTCGAGCTCGGCGACGGCAGCCTGCTCGACGATTTCCCCCAGAGTGAATGGGCCGCTGAGCTGTTGACCACCTGGGCGCGCCCACCCTACCTCGATACGCCCGTCGATCTCGTCCTCAACGGCGACACCTTCGACTGCTCGAAGACCCCTCTCGATGGTTGGCACCCTCACCTGGTCGACGAGCAGATCGCTCTGGCCAAGTTGAAGCGCATCGCCAACGCCCACAAGCCGTTCTTCGAAGCGCTCTCGATCTTCCTCACAGCGGGCAGCGCCCCTCGTAATGTCTACTTCATTACGGGCAACCACGACTTCGAGTTGTCGTTCCCTGCAGTACACGCTGAGATCAGAAGGTTGTGCGGAGGCGGGGAGGGGGTGCACTTCCCCGGGTTCGAGCTGCGTCTGGGACCCATCTTCTTCGAGCATGGGGCACAACATGATCCGATGTTCCAGATCGATGCTGAGGCGCCGTTGCTCGACTATAAGGGCCGCAGCATCTTGAATCTGCCGTGGGGGACCGTCTCCATTGCGCAGGCGGTCATGGCCTACCAGCCTGACTTTTGTCATCTCGACCGCATCAAGCCCAAGCCGATCCTGCTCGAGCGCGTGCCCGAGTGCAAAACGTGGCTCGCCACGGCCTTCAAGCGGTACTGGACACGTCATTATTTGAAAGATCTCGTCCTCGCTCGAGATCCGCTCAAGACCTTGTCTTGGCCCATGCTCAAAGAGCTGCTCAAGCGGTTCACCTCGATGAACCCCGACGTACAGCTCGATCTGGGCGCTCACGCCTGGCTGCACGACGCCACCCGACCTCAGGTCACGGTGGTGGCCCATACCCACGAGCCCGGCCTCTGGACCTACGCGGACCGCCGCGTGGTGCAAACAGGGTGCATGCGGAACGAGTACATCATCGGAGAGGGCGACACGTTGCACCTGTGTCCGAAATCTTTTGCGACGCTCTACGTCGATGATGACCGGGTGACCGGCGTGCAGATGCACGAGCTGCAGGGCCCCCCTCTGCCCGAAGGCTATATCCCGCAGCCGCTCTCAGCATTCCGAGAGACCTTCCGCGATTTGCTCAAGGCCTTCGACTGAGCATCCGCATTGTAAGGTCTCCCCGTTGACGAGGAGATCGCATGGCGATGATGCCCCGCTTCACCGGACCCGCTCTGGCGACCGCCTTCGCCGTGGGCCTCGCGTGCGCCGGGCCAGCCCACGCAGATGATCCCTTCTATCTGAACCGCCCCGACCTGCACGCGCACTTCTGGGTCAGCTACGGGCTCTCCCTCACTGCCACCGAAGTTCTCGAAGGCCCTCAACCTGATTGGGGCCCTCAATGGGGCACGGGCAAGGCGACGCTCGTGGCGTCAGTGGGTGTAGGCCTCATCGGCATCGCCAAAGAGCTGACCGATGAACGCATCGATGGCGGCGATCTGCTCGCCGACGCCCTCGGCATTCTGGCCAATGTGCTGGTGCAGAGCCTGGTGGAGTTCTGATGCGTCTCTTATGGCTCGCCCTGTTGTTGCTCTGCTCCGTCGCAGAAGCTCGGCCGGCCCGCATCGTGGTGCTCGAGCTCACCTTACAAAAGGGCACACCCGTAGAAGCGGGCCCCTACCTCACCGATGTCATTCGAGCTCAGGCCCTCACTCTGCCTCCGGACCGATACTTCGTCCTCACTCGGGAGAACCTGCTCGAGGCACTGCCCCCGGGAGTGGACCTCGCCGCGTGCGAGGGCGCATGTGAGGTGGAGACGGGCCGTAATGTAGGCGCCGACTATGTCGTCTCAGGGGAGATCATCGCCCTGGGTGGCAGCTTGAAGGTGGCCCTCAAGCTCTTGAGAACCTCCGACGGCCGATTGCTCGGCGCACAACATACCTCCGCCGCCAACGTGGAAGGGTTGGAGGCGGCCATCAAGTCTGGTGCGACGATGTTGTTGAGCCACCTCAGCTCAGCGCAGCGCAGTTCTACTGCGACGACACCGGCGCCCGCGGCGGTCGTCTACGAGATCGGCCAGTGGAGGGCGCACATCACTGCTGGGGCTGAGCCCACCGTATACCTCTGGTTCATTGGGTCACCTGCCACCCTGATCGAGATCCCTGTCATGGGCCAGGGCTGGTGGCGCTTCGAACGCGCAGGGCAGACACGTCTGGTGAGTGCCGAGCTCAAGGGGCGACCCTCTGTGCTTGATGATGATCCCCGACAAGGCCTCCGAAGCACCGTCATGCAGGTCAAAGCCCCCATCAAGCGTCGATGGATCGGCGTACACGGCACCTCCACCCTGTCTCTCGGACCTCAAAAGGTGGAGATCACCCTGCCTGGAGAGGTGGTTTTGCGCCTTCGAGCAGAAAAAAGCGTGATCCAGGCCACCCTGCCGAGGGGAAAAAGCCGAACTTTCTGATCCCCGAGCACTCGATGTCGGATCTTTTCTGAAAGTATGGTTCTATTGTTTTCAGGTGTTTAGAGCTGGTTTGAGAAAAAAAACGACGTTGGTCGATCTTTTCTTTTGACCCTGCCAGTCGTCATCCGTATAAACCGCCCTCGTTGCCGACGCGGAAAACACAAACCGCCCCGGCACTCCCGAAAACAACTCACCGAGTTGAAGGGGGTACACCCCAGGGAGAGCTACGGCAGCAACCGACAGAATCATCTTTCGGGTCGGTTCTTTGAAAACTTGGTTGAACGCAAGCTAAAACTGAGCGGGCGCCCTGATAACATTTATTTATCAGCTCGCAGACGGCTCGGCTTCTGTCGAACGTACCCTCTAATAGAGAGTATCTGTCTGTGGGCAAGCCTGTGTTGAGACACACCTGCTTTATATTTGGTGAGTCTCTTCATACAGCAAGGATTCAACTGGAGAGTTTGATCCTGGCTCAGAACGAACGCTGGCGGCGTGCTTAACACATG
>JBKAGE010000025.1:0-6353 GCA_046290225.1 Bradymonadia bacterium
TGACATGGGGGCTGAGGCCCTGCTCGACGGCAGCTGCGTCAACGGCCTCACCCCCGAGGGCGCGGCAATCAACTGCCTTGAGGCCCTCAACTCAGGTGCAGACCAGGACGGCACCTACTGGCTCGACCCCGACGGTGCCGGTGGCCTCGACGCGTTCCAGGCGTACTGCGACATGACCACTGATGGTGGCGGCTGGACTCTGTTGGCCCTCAACAACCAGACCACCAACTTCAACAACTTCCACCAGAACTGGGCCACCTACAAAGCAGGCTTCGGCGATACCGCCAACGGCAACCTCGGCTGGCTCGGCAATGACCGCATTCATGCCCTCACCGCCCTCGGGAACAACGAGCTCGACGTGCGCACCAACGTCCGCACCCACGAGTACGCCAACTTCTCTGTCGGTGATGAGTCCACCAACTACTTCATGACCGTGTCGAACACAGCCAACTCCAACGACAACGGCTGGTTCTCGAGCTACCAGGGCGGCAACGCGTTTAGCACCTACGACCGCGACAACGACCAGTGGAGCAGCAACTGTGGCGCTTCGTATCGCTCTGGATGGTGGTTCCGAAGCTGCTACTACATGAGCTTTGCCGGCAGCAGCTCTGGGCAGGTTTACTGGCGCGTCAATGGCGGCAGCAGCTACCACGTCAGCTCCATCGCCATGTGGCTCCGCTGACGGTGAGCTCTTTCAGGCCAATGCTCGCCGGATAATCGCCCGCCTCACTGCCTCGCTCTAAGCCATTTAGGCCTACATCGTGATTTGGTGTAGTTCCTGGTGTGTCAAATCACCTACAATGCCTCCATTCGCACACTCCTGATGCGCATGGAGGACTGATGTCTCGACGCAACCTCATCCGCCGTACACTGTTCAGCACCGCAATCGCAGGGACCATCACCCTCTTTGGTCTGACAGCAGCAGAGGCCACTCCTGGCTACCACCACTGCGCCATCGATGATGGTGGGCAAGTGAAGTGTTGGGGCTACAACGGCCACGGTCAGCTTGGCCAGGGTAACACCAGCCACATCGGCGACTCAGCCAACGAGGTCGCCAATATGTCCCCGGTCGATCTGGGCACAAATGCTCAGGGTCAGGCCCACGCAGTCCAACTACTCTCCAGAAGCTACCTCTCCACCTGCGCCATTTTGGAAGATGGCCGGGTGAAGTGCTGGGGCTACAACAACCAGGGCCAGCTCGGTCACGGCAACACCAGCCAGCGCGGCGACAATGGTGGTGAGATGGGTAACAACCTGCCTTACACCGATCTCGGCACTGGGCGCACTGCCGTGAGCTTGACGAGTTTCTACCACGGCAACTGCGCCATCCTGGACAATGGTGGGGTGAAGTGCTGGGGCTACAACGCTCATGGTGAGTTGGGCCAGGGCAACACCACTTATCGTGGTGATGGTGCCAACGAGATGGGCGACAACCTCGCCTACACAGATCTCGGCACCGGCCGCACTGCGGTCCAGATGGCCAGCGGCTACTATGTCAACTGCGCGTTGCTCGACAATGGTGACGTGAAATGTTGGGGTCGCAACAACGACGGTCAGCTCGGTCAGGGTGATCAGGTACGGCGTGGTGACAACGCCAACGAGATGGGCGACAACTTGCCAGCCATCGACCTGGGCACGGGTCACACCGCCACCATGGTGAGTGTGGGCTACCAGTTCGCCTGCGCCCTGCTCGATGATGGCCGCGTGAAGTGCTGGGGTCAAAACAGCTCTGGTCAGCTGGGACAGGGGAACACCACCCAGCGGGGCGACGGCGCCAACGAGATGGGCGACAACCTCGCCTACACCGATCTCGGTACCGGCCGCACCGCAGTGGCCATCACCTCCGGGAACCATCACAGCTGCGCGATTCTCGACAATGGTGGGGTGAAGTGCTGGGGCTACAACAGCCATGGTGAGTTGGGCCAGGACAACACCACCCAACGAGGCGATGGTGGCGGCGAGATGGGTGACAACCTCGCCTACACCAACCTCGGTCCTGGCCGTACTGCAGTGGCCATCACCGCCGGGTTCCACAGCACATGTGCGCTGTTGGACGATACGAGCGTGAAGTGCTGGGGGTACGAGTATTCCGGTGGCCTCGGCACCGGCAATGGCACTCGATACGGCAGCTTTGCCAACAGCATGAGCAGCAACCCCGGCATCAACTTTGGCGCCAACTTCGGCACCCCCGTCGACTTGGCCAGCACTGGTGGTCAGCGCTGCAATGATGTCGATGGTGACGGCTTCTGTGACGAGGATGACAACTGCCCTCTGGCCGCAAACGCCAGCCAGAGTGATGTTGATGCCGACGGTTTGGGCGACGCCTGTGACGTGTGCGCGAACGACGCAACGAACGACGCAGACGGGGATGGCATCTGCCAGGACGTGGACAACTGCATCACCGTCGCGAACGCAGACCAGACGGACAACAACGGTGACGGCTTCGGTGACGCCTGCGTGAGCGTGAACGCCGACATCGACCCCACGGCCACTCTCGGCAACGACCTTGTCATCGGCGAGAATGCTGTCATTGGCTCTTTCGCCCATGTGGGTGATGGAGCCACTGTGATGGGTACCCTCGGCAGCAGCGCCAGTGTCGGCGCCGGCTCCATCGTCAGCGCAGGGGCCAGCCTCGCCAATGGCGCTCGAGTGGGTGAGAACGTGGGCATCGGGGCCAACACCAACATCGGCGTCATCGCTCGCATTGGTGACGGGGCCAGCATTGGCGCCAACGTCACCATCGGCACCCAAACGGAGATCGGCGCTGGCGCGGTGATTCCCGACGGTGTGCAAATCGGTGAGATTTCCCGAGTCGGGGACAACACTCAGCTCGGCGCAGGCTGCACCCTCGGCAACAACTCGCGCTTCGGTGCCAACGGGTCGACGGGCATCAACTGCACGCTCGAATCCAACACGCACGTGGGCAGTGACTTCGTCTTCGGCGACACGGTGTACATCGAGTCGAACTCCACCATCGACGACGAGGCTGACTTCGGCAACGGCGTCACCATCGGTGACTACGCCGTGGTGGGCCGCAACGCCCACCTCGCTGCGGGCACCATGTTGGCCTCTGGCGCAGAGGTGGGTGAGAACGCAACCGTGGGGGCTGACTCCGAGGTGCGTGGCTCGCTGGGCAACGGTGTGACTCTGGGCGCTGACTGCTTCGTGGGCAACCAGAGCAGCCTCGCTGACAACTGCACCTTCGGTGACCGCGTCACCACCGGCATCTTCGCTACCCTCGGTGCACGCTGTGATGTTGGTGATGACTCCGCCATCTACGACGGCGTCACCCTCGGTGTGGACGGCGCCGTCGGCGCCCGCACCACCATCCTGTTCCGCACCACGATTGGTGACGAGGCCACGATTGGTGATGACGTAATTCTCGATGAGCAGAACAGCATCGGAAACCGCTTTACCCTGGGCAACAACAGTCGCCTCTGGCCTCGCTCTGGCTACGGTGACGACGTCAGCATCGGCGCCAATGCTCTGGTCCGTGATGGTGTGGACTTCGGCAACGAGGTCACCGTGGAAGACGACGCCATCATCTTCCCCGAGACCATCATCGGCGAGGGCAGCACCATCCGTCAGGGCGTCGAAATCGGCGTGGACACCTGCGAGACCCGCGTCTGCGGTCAGGTCACCATCGGCGCTTGCGTCGACGTGAACGCCGACATGGACGCCGCCTCGAGCGTGGCCGGTGGTTGCGCCGATGGCAGCGCCCCCGACCGTGCCGGCCTGACGTGTCTCGACCTGCTCAACGAGGGCGAGACGGTCAGCGGCAACTACTGGGTGGATGTGGACGGCGATGGCCCCCTCGAGGCCTTCGAGACTTACTGCGACATGACCACCGACGGCGGTGGTTGGACCCTCATCATGCGCGTGCAGGTCGAGATCAACCAGAGCGGCGACGTCAACGTGGCGGGCCTCGCGGCTCAGAACGCCGACTCCAGCGTGGGCACCAGCCGTATCCGCGCTGCGGCCCTCGCCGGCCAGCGCGAGGCCATGATCCTCGGCGGCAGCACCTACATCATTCGTTACAGCGAGGCCGAGTGGAACAGCTGGTCGCCCACCGGGGCCACCAACATGAGCTACGACTCCAAGCACAGCAACGGGACCTGGTACAGCAACCGCTGCAACGGTCACTACAACAACCGCGGCTTCAGCACCTACGCCGACAACCGCGGCGGTGCGTGTGACATTGTCTACAGCGGCAGCACCCGTTACATGACCAGCTACCACACCTTCTATGGCTACTCGAACATCGGTGGCGCCCACTCGGTCTACGTCCGCTGAGTCACCTGAGCTTCATCTCGCCCCTGCCTTTATGACCCGTTTACATCCTGGGATATAGACCCGGTGATGTGAACAAGGGTGTTCTTCACGCACACAAATGGCTACCATTGCTTCTGTGATTTCTATGCAGGAGCGCCTCTATGCCATTCCGCCGATATGAGAACGTCGTCCGGGCAGGTCTCGCCGCCCTGGCGCTGTCGGCCATCTGGGCAACTGATGCCTCGGCCGATCAGGGCTATTTTCAGTGTGCCATCTTCGAGAACGACCAGGTGAAGTGCTGGGGCATCAACAACCTCGGTCAGCTCGGCTATGGAGACCAGAACCATCGCGGTGACACGGCCGCAGAGATGGCCAGCTTGCCCTTTATCGATCTGGGCACTGGTTTGTCTGCGGTTCAGGTGGTGCGTTCGGGTGAGGGCACCTGTGCGCTGCTCAATGATGCTTCGGTGAAGTGCTGGGGCGCCAACCATTACGGTGAGCAGGGTTTCTCCGGGCCGGGCGTACGAGGGGACGATCACAGCGAAATGGGCGACTTCATGCCCACGCTGGCCTTGGGCACTGGTCGCACCGTCACGAGCATCGCTGCAGGTGACTTTCACGTGTGTGCCGTGCTCGACAACGGCGGAGTGAAGTGCTGGGGCCGCAACAATTATGGCCAGCTCGGCTATGGTGACACCACCCAGCGTGGTGATGATGCCAACGAGATGGGCGACAACCTGTCCTACATCGATTTCGGCACGGAGAATGGTCAGCCTCTGGAAGTGTCAGAGCTGGCGGCGGGCCGCTATCACACATGTGCTCGATTCACCAATGGCCGCGCGAAGTGTTGGGGTCGCAACAACTATGGCCAGCTGGGCCAGGGCCATATGGCTGATCTCGGTGACGGTGCCAATGAGATGGGTGACAGCCTCGGCTTCGTCGATCTCGGCACGGATGGTCAAGGCAACCCACTGCAGGTGATCGACATCGAGGTGGGGTACGACAGCACGTGTGCGCGCCTCTCAGACGGTCGCGTGAAGTGCTGGGGCTACAACGGTTATGGCATCCTGGGCCAGGGGCACAACCAGAGCACAGGCGACAATGCCAACGAGATGGGTGACAACCTGCCCTATACAGATCTCGGTGCTGGCCGTACGACCCAGCAGGTGTCGATGCAGGCACATGCAGCATGTGCGCTGCTCGATGACAATGGCGTGAAGTGTTGGGGCCGCAACAACTACGGCCAACTCGGTCAAGGCAACCTCCTCAATCAAGGTGATGACGCCGGTGAGATGGGCGACGCCTTGCCCTACACACAGTTGGGTACAGGTCTGACGGCGACATCTCTGACATCTGGCTATTACGGTATATGTGCCACCTTCGCCGAAGCCAGCAGTGTGAAATGTTGGGGTTACAACGGCGGCAGCTACCTGGGCTACCCCGGGCTGGACAACCGCGGCGACGTTGCGAACGAGATGGGCGATGACCTGCCCTTCGTCGATCTCGGCACGAATCTGGCCGTGATCCCATTCGGGGTGGGTGGCAACCAGTGCACTGACACTGACGATGATGGTGTGTGTGATGCCGGCGACAACTGCCCCAATACGGTCAACGCCGATCAGGCGGATGGCGACGGTGACGGTCTCGGCGATGCCTGCGACGCCTGCCCTGCAGGCCAGTCAGACGGCGACGGCGATGATGTCTGCGACGACGTGGACAACTGCTCCTCAGTGGCCAACCCCAACCAGACGGACGACAACGGTGATGGCTATGGCGACGCTTGCGTGAGTCCGCTGGTCGACATCCCTGAGACTGCGACGCTGGGAAGCAACCTGATCATCGGTGCGGGTGCGTCGATTGGGACATACGCGAGCATCGGCGACGGTGCCACGGTGAACGGGAGTGTAGGGAACAGCGCGGTGATTGGTGCTGGGTCTGTGGTGCCTGCAGGTGTGACAGTGGGGAACAGCGTACGCATGGGCGCCAACGTGGGCCTGGGTGCGGGGTGCGTGGTGGAGGTGCTGGCGGAGATTGGCGACAACGTCACCACGGGGACGAACTGCTTCTTCGGGAGCAAGTCT
>JBKAGE010000026.1:0-5516 GCA_046290225.1 Bradymonadia bacterium
AACCATGCACCATCATTCCCTCATTCGCTCCCAGTCTGGAACCCTAAATCTTCACTATCAACCGCGGGTGGCTACTCGACACACCAGCTGAACGGTTACGCTGATGATTTGGAGCAATTGGCACCCCGGCTCAGGGCTGCCGCACACTTCGAGCATCCATTACATGCCAACAAAGGCATGCGCGAGTTAGAGATGAAAGGGGAGGCTCGAGGTCGAGCAGAAGAGTTGCCCAAGTGCATTCAATGTCTATTGGAACTGAAGTTTACCGATCAGTTCGTATCCATGACTCAGTATCGAGATATTCAGACCCCCAGCGTGGTCAGCGCCTTAGTCAAAAAGATCGTCGAGGCTGAACGCGCTGAAGATGTATTCGGGCACATCGACTCCGAATGACAGAGCCAAGGCATGTGAATCAGAAGCTCTGATCCGGCTGAATCAACAAGCTCTGCGCCATCTTCAGCAGCTCCGTTTCCGGCGTAATCAGATGCGGCGAGCGCTCCACCACCTCAGTCAGCGAGCGTAGCTTGAGCTGATTGTTCACCAGCGCCGTCATCACCGGATCCATCGACGAATCGTCCAGCGCCGCATCCGCCGCCGCAGCGCCCAAGCGACATGCCAGCAGGTTGTCCGCCGCGCTTGGTCGGCCGCCGCGGGCCAGGTAGCCGATCGTGTTCAGGCGCGTCTCCAGTGGGCGGCCCAGCAAGCGTTTGATCTCCACGTCGCTCTCGATCGCATCCCGCAGCGTCTCCGCCAGTTGGGGGTTGCCGCTCGCCTTCCGGGCGCCTTCCGCCATCACCACGATGATGTAGCGGTACTCCAGACGGACCGCAGCGCGCACGCGCTCCACCACCCGTTGCACATCGTGAGTGCTCGAGATCTCCGGCAGCATGATCGTCGTCGCTCCGCCGGCGAGGCCCGCGGAGAGGGCGATCCAGCCGCTGGTGTTGCCCATCACCTCGAGGATCGCACAGCGGCGGTGGCTGTCGATCGTGTCGCGCAGGTTGCGCAGACAGAGCAGCACCGTGTTCAGCGACGTGTCGAAGCCGATGCTGTACTCCGTGCCCCAGATGTCGTTGTCGATCGTCGCTGGGATCCCCACCAGCTTGATCGGATCTCCGTAGCGGTTGTTGTACGCCGAGACGATGTGGTGCATGCCCTTGAACGAGCCGTCACCGCCCACCACCACCACCGCCTTCAGGGCGAGCTGGCGCAGGTTCACCACCGCCACGTCGGTGATCTCCTGGCGGCGGCGGTTCCAGGCGTCCACGTCTTCGCAATCCGCAGGGGGATCCTTCAGCTCGGGGATGCGCCCGGTGCCGATGAAGGTGCCGCCGCGGTGGATGATGTCGCGGATGAGGGGGCGCTCGATGCCCCGCAGGTGGTTGATCTCGAGGCGTCCGGCGAGGCCGTTGAGGCCCTCGCGGAACAGCACCACCTCATTGTCCGGGCTCACCGCCTTGATGCGGCGGAACACCGCCCGGACCGCTGCGTTCATGCCAGGGGCGTCGCCGCCGCTCGTGAGAATGCCGATGTAGGTCTTCATAAAATCTGTTCTACCACGATCTGCGCCAAACGGGTGGCCGCTTGACCATCCCAGAGCGGGGGTACGACGCCGGCCTTGCGATCACCATTGAGCGTGCGGTCGATGGCCTGCCGCAACGCATCCGGGGAGGGGTCCACCAGGGTGTTCGTGCCCAGGGTGCACGTCACCGGGCGCTCGGTGGTGGTGCGGCAAGTCAGGCAGGGCACGCCGAGGGCTGTGGTCTCCTCCTGAATACCGCCAGAGTCGGTGATGACGAAGTCTGCGTGCTGCTGCAGCGCCAGGAACTTCAGGTAGCCCTGAGGGGGCGCCAGGATCAGGTGAGGGGTGCTCTGGGCACGGGCCATGAGGCCGAAGCGCTCCAGGCGCTGGCGGGTGCGTGGGTGCAGGGGCAGCACGACGGTGCGGTGGGTGCACAGCTCCACGAGCACGTCGAGCAGGGCGGCGAGCTGCTGGGCGTCGTCGACGTTCGACGGGCGGTGCAGCGTCACCAGCACATAGCCGCCGGGGGTGATGCCCAGGCTGTCGAGGGTCTCTTTGGCGGCCCCTGCGGGGGCGTGCTCCAGGGCGTGGCGCTGGGAGTCGATCATCGGGTTGCCGATGAAGTGCACCCGATCCGGGTCCCAGCCCTCTCGGGCGAGGTGTTGCAGACCGCTGGGCTCGGTGACGAAGGCGTAATCGCTGATGGCGTCGGTGGCCATGCGGTTGATCTCTTCGGGCATGCCCCGGTCGAAGCTGCGCAGGCCGGCTTCCACGTGGCCCACGGGCACGCCGAGCTTCACCGCGGCGAGGGCGCAGGCCACGGTGGAGTTCACGTCACCTGCGACGAGGACCAGATCGGGGCGGTGGGTGAGCACCACCTGCTCGAAAGCCACCAAAATCGCCGCAGTCTGGGCGCCATGGCTGCCTGAGCCCACGCCGAGGAACTCCACCGGGTCGGGCATCTTCAGATCTTCGAAGAAGGCGTCGGACATCACGGCGTCGTAGTGCTGCCCGGTGTGCACGATGCCGTGAGACACCGTCTCGCCAAATGTCTCGAAGGCCCGATGAATCGGGGCGATCTTCATGAAATTGGGCCGTGCCCCCACCACAGACAAGATCCGACGGGTCATCAATGTGCCTCCAGGCCGCTTCGTGCAGGAGCAGTCTCGGATCTTGGCGAGATCATGTCCAACATCCAAACGAGACATCGTGGCGGATTCCGCAGACCCAGCGGTTGAGTCCCTTCGGGCTGTGTCCGTTTTTGAGTGGCATCGCCTACGACAGGGTTCCTGGTGTCTCACCTGCTCTCCAATCGAACGGACCGCTTCAACGCCCTCAACACTCAAGGGATGGTGGGGCCGTACACGCTCATTCGACGTGTGGGCCGTGGGGGCATGGCCGACGTCTGGCTGGGTCTGCACGAGCTCTACAAGACTGCCGCTGCGGTGAAGGTACTCACCCCCTCGGAGGATCAAGGCGACTGTAGTCAGAAGCTGTTGCGGGAGGTGCGGGCCGTCGCGGGCTTGAACCACCCCTACATCACCGACATCTTCGACTTCGGGATCATCTCGCGACCTGACGAGGTCAACCCCGACAAAGGCATCATGTCCGGGGCGCCCTGGCTGGCGATGGAATATGCGCCCCATGGGGATCTCGCCGCCCTCAACCTGCCCATCTCGTGGCCGGCGCTGCGGCGCGTATTGCTGATGTTGCTCGACGCTTTGGCCCATGCCCACGCGCGACACATCATCCACCTCGACATCAAGCCCCACAATGTGCTGGTGCGGCGGACGGGCAGAGAGGCCGACCTGCTGTTGAGCGACTTTGGTCTGGCTCACTTTGCCGAGCCCGAGCACGGCCAGCCTGAGCAGCCGATCCTCGCAGGTACGCCCCACTATATGTCGCCAGAGCAGCTGAAGGGTCACTGGCGGTCGTACGGACCGTGGACCGATCTCTATGCGCTGGGCTGCATGGCCTTTGAGCTGGCCACAGGGCGGCCTCCCTTCGACGGCAATAGCCCTGTGGAGATCGCCCGCAACCACATCTCCAGCCCCGTGCCTGACTTGCCTGGGTGGCTCGAGCTGCCCAAGGCCTTCAACGCGTGGCTCAAGCGCATCATGGCCAAAGAGCCCGAGGAGCGCTTCGAGCGGGCCGCCGACGCCGCGTTCCAGCTTGCGCGGATCAATCCGCCGACGCCCGACGTCGAGGCAGAGCACTTCCACGCCCTGTTCCAGGCTGCCGATACTGAAGACGACTCGCTGATCACCCACGTGCTTCGAGCCACGCCGTCACTGCAGAGGCGCACCACAGGGGTGGTGACCGGCAGCCACACGCTGATGCCCCTCGTCACCACCACGGCGCTGAAGACCGGCCGCAATTTGCCGATTCCGTCGATTCGAGGCATCGACGCTCGCCGTGGACTGATGGAGGCACTGCCACCACAGCCGAACTCGTGGCGGGCGCCGGTCATCGAGGGCGAGACAGGGGACTACCGGGGGCTGAGTCTCTTCGGGCTGCGTACGCTGCCCTTCAAGGGGCGGATCCCCGAGCGTAATCATCTTTGGTCAGCGCTCCGGTGGGTGAAAGCTCAGGGCCGCAGCCGGTTGGTCCAGATCGAAGGATCGAGTGGCGCGGGCAAGAGCGCCCTGGTGCGGTGGCTGTGCGAGCGTGGCGAGGAGCTCGGCATCGCCTATGCGCTGAAGCTCACCCACAGCGCCTCCCCCAGCCCCGAAGATGGCATCGCCCCGGGGCTGCTCCGCTGCTTCGGCGGCAAAGGGTCGACCCGGAGCGAGGCCCGGGACGGTGTGCTCGCAGAGCTCGACTGGCTGGCCCCGGAGATGGATGGCCGGGATCGGATGGAGCTTGCTCAGTCACTGTCGATGCTCATGGTGCCCAAAGATGCCAATGGGCAGGGACGCGCGCCGACGATCCATCGATTCAGCGCCGTAGGCCGGTGGTTGCGGGTGATGGCCCGCCGACGTCCAGTGATTCTGTGGCTCGACGAGGTGCAGTGGGGCGCCGATACGCTCCGCCTGGCACACTATCTGTTGCGGAGCGAGACCCAGGCCCCAGTGCTCATCGTGGCCACTGTGACCGCCGAGGCGCAGGGCGCAGGGCGAGTGGAGTCCGGGCTGCTCAAGACGCTTCAGAAGGCCCCACAAGCCGAGGTCATGCCCATCGCACCGCTCAACGCAGGCATGATGACCCTCATGCTGGAAGATGGTCTGGGCTTGGAGTCGCAGACCGTCGAAGCGCTCCTGCGTCGGGCCCGTGGCTCCACGCTGTACGCCACACAGGCGGTGGCGGACTGGGTGGAGCGCGGAGCGCTGCTGCCCACGGCCCGGGGCTATGCGGTGATGCCCCAAAGCTTGGAAGATCTGCCCGATTCTCTCTCGGGGCTGGCTTTGCAGCGTCTCTGGTGGGTCGCCCGGCGCTGCCCTGACGCTGAGGGCGCGATCCGGGTGATGGAGATCGCCGCCACCCTCGGGCGCACGGTGCACATGTCGACGCTCACCGCTGCGAGCAAGCGTCTCGGCCTGACTGTGCCGCGACAGCTTTTGAGGTTGTTGCTGGATCGAGGCTTGATTCGGGGCGCCCTCACCCAATGGACCTTTGCGTACGAGGCCCTGAGGAGTGTGCTGCTCGAGCGCGCCCGACAAGGCCGACGACACAAAGCCCTGCACGAAGCCTGCGCCCTCTCCATGCGTGGAGGCGGTGAGGCAGGGGCAATCGATCACATCGTCGAGGCCCAACGTGCGTTCCATCTCGTAGAAGCTGATCGGGCCATGGAGGCCCTCGACACGCTCAAGCAAGCAGCGGAAGGCTGGCTCACCATCGGTGATCATGTGCGCAGCATCACCATCCTCGAGCGGACGATCGAGATCTTGGAGCGCGAGACCGAGGGCATGGCCAACCACGATGATCTGCGGATGTGGGTGTTGAGCAAGCTCGCTGAATCGCATCACCACCTCGGCCACCAACAAGAGGCGAACTA
>JBKAGE010000027.1:0-5120 GCA_046290225.1 Bradymonadia bacterium
GCCAGAGTTGGGTGGCGAGGCGGGGGTTTTCAGTGAAGAGCTCGACGAGCATCTCGTGGAAGGTGCTGGGCATGCCGTCTCCTTGGTGATGAGCATGCCTTTGAATGCGTCTGAGATGGGTCGTGTGCCGGGCATTTCGTTCGAGGGGTATACGCTCACATGTGCGTGGGGTACCCAGGCGCAGAGATTGAGGCCTTGAGGCTTGGCACTTCCATGCGTACTTCGTTGACCCTGTTCAGGCCGTAGGCCGCTCCTGCAAAGCGCTGGAGCTACAGCTCGAACATCACCACATCTGTTTCAGATGGTTGGCTGGGGTGCACGAAGGCTGCGGTGATGCAATCACCGCAGCGCGCGAAGGTCAGCAGGGCCGAAACAGGCCCGTGAGCATCTGTGAGGTTGGGGCATTTGATGATTGCGGACACAGGCGCGTGCCCAATGACGTGTATCTCTTCTATGACACGCAGAGGGGCGAGCCCGAAAACGAAAAGACGCCCTGCTTCAGAGGACGCGAGGAAGCGCTCTTCGTCGAGCAGGCTGCCAAAATAGCCTGGTCGCTCATCAGCATCAGAAGAGTTGTAAGGCCATGCCTGAGCTTCTGATGGGCACGCATGAGATGATTCAAAACAGATGATTTTTTGAGCGCGTTTATCGAGCGCGATCAACGTGCTGTGTGGCCCGGCGAACGTCAGGTGTTCACCGTCCATCGCAGCAAGGTGTTGTACGTGAAGGTGAGCATGTTCGAGTGTGCAGAGGAAGTTCATTGACTCGCTCTGACCACTGTACATGTCCACGAGCATCGCATGTGGGCCTGACGTGCTGCGCAAGATGGCGCCGCCCCCCAGAAAGTAGTCATCACCCAACTCGATACTTGCCTGGAGACGCCCTCGAGCATCGTAAATTTCAAGAACGAAGCGCTCATCGCCTTCACGCAGGGTCCACAAGCGGCCTGCATGATCGAACTGCACATCAAAGAGCCTCGACTCGAGCCTGAGACAAGCTTCATCTACAGAGTCCACATCCACCAGAAATATCGTCGTGGGGTGCTCACTGGCGAACGCGATGTGTTTGCCTGATGAAGAGATGGACACACATGGCCATCGCGGCGCCCGCTTCAGTGACACTGACCGAGGGCCTCGACCTGCCGATAAAACCGTGAGTCTTTTCGACGTGCCATAGGCGACGAGATGCTGTGAGTCGGGCGACATCGCGAGGTCACTCACCGAGTGGGTGAGTCGTGCACCCCAGATGGGTTGTATCTGTCGGATGGGTATCAAACCTGCCCTGCCTCCAGGCTCAAGTCGGAGGGCGCATCACACGACGAGTCAGCGGCTCAGGCCTTCTCCACCGCCGTTGCCCACCCGGCCACCAGCCCGTCGACCTGCGCAGTCGGCATCTTGCGGCTGAAGCGGGCATCTTCTGCCCAAGCCTCTCGGATCGCATCCTGACTGGGCCAGTAGCCCACCGCCAGGCCCGCCAGACACGCCGCGCCGAGTGCTGTCGTTTCCACCATCGAAGGCCGGATCAGATCCACCCCGAGCAGGTCGGCCTGGAACTGCATCAGCAGGTCATTCGCCGATGCGCCGCCGTCCACCTTGAGGGCTGTGAGTGCTTGCCCCGAGTCACGGACCATCGCCTGTAGGATCTCGTGGTTCTGGTAGGCAATGCCCTCGAGGGTGGCCCGGGCGAGGTGGCCTCGGGTGGTGCCTCGGGTCAGGCCTGTGATCACACCCCGAGCATCTGGGCGCCAGTGGGGGGCACCGAGGCCCGTGAGGGCCGGCACGAAGTACACCCCACCGTTGTCGTCCACCGTCTCCGCGAGGGCCTCAATATCGGGGGCACTGTCGATGATGCCCAGGCCGTCCCGCAGCCACTGCACTGCGGCGCCGGCGATGAAGGCGCTGCCTTCGAGGGCGTAGGCCACTTCATCGCCTACCCGCCAGCCCACCGTGGTGAGCAGGCCATTCTCGCTCGCCACCGGCGTCGAGCCCGTGTTCATCAGCAAGAAAGCGCCAGTGCCATAAGTGCACTTGGCCTCGCCGGCGCCGAAGCAGGCCTGACCGAAGAGGGCCGCCTGCTGATCACCGGCCATGCCGGCCACGGGGATGCCATCGGGCAGCCCGGGGAAGCCAGAGGTATGGCCATAGACCTCACTGCAGCTCTTGATCTCGGGCAGCACCGACTTGGGCACCCTCAAGATCTCCAGCAGATCGTCTTCCCAGGCCAGCGATTCGAGGCCCATGAGCAGGGTGCGACTCGCGTTCGAGACATCGGTGACGTGGGCTGCGCCGCCGGTGAGGTGCCAGACCAGAAATGTGTCGATGGTGCCGAAGGCCAGCTCGCCCGCTTCGGCGCGGCCTCGGGCGCCGTCGACGTGGTCGAGCAGCCAGGGCAACTTCGTACCTGAGAAGTACGGATCGAGCACGAGGCCCGTCTTCTTGCGGAACAACGCCTCGTGGCCCGCAGCCTTCAAGTCGGCGCAGACACCGGCGGTGCGGCGGCACTGCCAGACGATGGCGTTGTGGATCGACTGCCCCGTGGCGCGATCCCAGACCACCGTGGTCTCCCGCTGGTTGGTGATGCCGATGCCCACCACCTGTTTGGGATCGATCCGCGCCGCTGACATGGCACCGGCCACCGCCGTGGAGACCGACTTCAAGATCGCCTGAGGATCGTGCTCCACCCAGCCCGGTTGGGGGTAGATCTGAGGGAACTCCTCGTTGTGTCGGCCCACCACCTGCATGGCGCGGTCGAGCAACAGGGCGGTGGTGCCAGTGGTCCCTTGATCAATGGCCAGGATGAACTCGGACATGGACTCTCTCTCAGTGGAATGTCAGGCGGGGCGGGCGTCGCCCACGGCGGTGAAGCCCTGTGGATCTGCGATGAAGCCTTGGATGTCGGCGATGACCGACTCGTGCTCCACGTCTTGCACCAGGATGTGCCAGCTCTGGGGGTAGATGATGAGTCGGCGGTGGGGTGATCGCAGGCGTTGCATCATCAAATAGGCATTCGACAGCGGCGCGGTGTGATCCCGACGGCCATGAAGCACGAGCACCGGGCATGACAGGCGCTCGATGCGATCACACACGTCCACCTGACCCTGACGCAGGCTGGCCATGGTGTTGAGTGGGATGTGCCCCGCACCCTGAAGATCAGCGGCCACCGCTGGATCAGAGACATCGGGCCCGTGATGGGTGCCCTTGAAGGGGATCAGCTCTGCCAGAGGCAGCACCGAGGCCAGGCGCATCATGGCCTGACGGCGCATGCCCAGAGTCAGCGGCGTACCCATGGCCACCACACCCGCCACGCGGCTGCCGCGCTCGTGGGCCACCCGCAGGGCCAGCAACGCCCCTACAGACGAGCCCACGATCATCACCCGCTCGTGGGTGGCGGCGAGCTGGTCGAAGGCTCTTCGCGCCACTGTGAGCAGATCAGCCCATCGAACCAGTTGCAGTGCTGCCTCGCCTTCCTGGCCGAGCAATGGAGGCGATTCTACCGTGAGGCCCGCTTCGTTGAGGGCCTGCACCAGAGGCTTCATTTCGTAAGGGGTGCTGCTCAGACCATGGAGGCAGAGCACTGCAGGAGGACGTGTCGGGGGGATGTCACCAGAGGTCATCAGCTCTCGGGATCAAGTCGTGGGGCTCAGGCTCAGCTCGTGGCGATCACCCTTGACCACGGCATAGGTCTTCCCGGGCCAGACATACTGCTTGCCCTCGGGACCGTGGATCTGAACGCCCGTCATGACCGCATAGTCGGCGGTGTTGGGGTTCACCGTCAATCGAATCATGCGCTCGAGATCGCCGAGGATCACCTCGTGGGCCTTATGGGTGAGGCCAGCGAGATCAGGGGTCTCGCCCCACTGCATGTGCTTGAGCATGTGGGCCTTGAGCAGACCCTGCTCCTGATCATCGGGATCAGGCTCGAGATCGAGTGTGCCCGAGGTCAGCTCGGCGTGGAACGCCGCCAGGGCGCCACAGGCGCTGCTCTTGCCGGGGCGACCCGGGCGGGTGCACTCGCCCACAGTGCCGCTGGGGCCGATGGCGATGTGGGGCAGCGCGAAGTACAGGTAGCGCTCCCGCTCGCCAATGATGGGGGAGTGGTGGTGGAACGCGCCGAAGCCGGTGCGGCCGAGGAACACCATGCCCGCGAGGCTGCTGAACTTGAAGGGATCACCCCACACGTCGCGCACCAGACCTGAGAAGGTACGGCAGAGCTCGTCACGGCACAGACCCACTGCGGGGATGGTGTTGTCGGGGGTGAAGCCGAAGGCCGCAAGGGCGGGCTTGGTCTGCCGGACGAAGGCTTCTTCTTCCATCGAACCGGGGAAGTGCTCGTCGAGCGCCGCCTGGAAGCTTACCTGGTTGCCAACGTTCATGTTTGCTCCAGTTGTCATGTTCACACGTTTAGATGTGTGCACGAGTATAGAGCGATGTGTGCCAGAGGCGAGGGAATTCTGTGCTGCAGGCGATGAATGGTATCGCGGCGCTCAGGGTTCTACGCGATAGGTGAGGGTGACGGGCTTGCCCTTGCGGCTCACCGAGGCGGTGATGGTTTGAGGCAGCGCTTTGAGCTTGAGGGCTGCGTAGAGCGCGATGGCCTCGGTAGGCGTGTTGAGGGCGCTCCCGTTCACCGCTGTGAGGATGTCGCCGTTCTTGAAGCCGGCGAGTTTGACTGGGGACTGCCGCCTGATGCCAAAGAGCCTGAAGCCATCGGGTTTGCCATCTGTGCGATGGGGCACCACCCGGACATGGCGGCTGATGCGCATCAAGTCGCCATCGAGGGCACCCTGTAAATCACCCATTTTGATCGTGTAGTGGTGCTCTGAGGTCTCGGTGATGGCCAGGGCAAACTTCTGGTTGAGCTGAGCGGTCTCGGCCTGGCGCGCCGCGTGTTGCGCTTTGTGTTTTGTGGCCAACTTTGCGTCAGCGGCGATGCGGACTGTGCCGAGCCACTCACACAGGGGTTGCCCGTCCTTGAGACCCACCATCACCTCGCCCTCACCGCAGCGTACCGTCTGGGCTGCAGCCGGATGGCTGGAGAGCACCACTGTACATAGAGCAGCTGTACACAGGGATATCATCGGCCACATCATCCAGCGCATCACACACCTCCTCAAGATCACT
>JBKAGE010000028.1:0-4450 GCA_046290225.1 Bradymonadia bacterium
CCTTCATTCGCTCGTTTCGTGTTGCTCATGCCTTCAAATTACCCGGGACACCCAGGGGTTTTCCAGGCCCCAAATGTGTCCAACGCCTGGGGGGATACGCATCAGCACCTTGTTCTGCCGTGCGATCCCTGCGGTGTCGATGAGTCAACGAGTGAGCACCCACAACGGTGCATCTGTGGGTGATCTTTTTTAAGCCGTGGGTTTGCCCCGCCCTGTCGCACACATACAGACATCGAAAAACCCAAACATAAATGGGTGTGTAACGACCATGCGCATCGCCCGTAACGCCAGCACGGACCCCACACTGAAACTTCGAGGAGTGTGATCATGAAAACGTCGTGGCCCAGGATTCTGCTCAGTGCGCTGTTGTGCACCACACTCTTCGCCTGCGATTCAGAAGAGGAAGATCCCACCCCAGTGGGCGCTGGCGGCGCTGGCGGCATGGTGAGCGGTGAGATGGACGCCTCACCTGACGGCATGGTCCAGGACGATCGCGACGCTCAGCCTGATCCCGATGCAGATCCTGATCCCGATGCTCAGCCCGATCCGGATGCAGAGCCTGATCCCGACGCCCAGCCTGATCCCGATGCTCAGCCCGGCCCGGACGCCGAACCTGATCCCGACGCAGAGCCCGACCCGGATGCAGAGCCTGATCCAGACGCAGAGCCCGACCCAGACGCCGAGCCGGATCCCGACGCTGAGCCCCCTGTGGCCTGCCCACCCGACGCACCTACGGGGACGGGCATTGGTGACATCGCCCCGGACTTCCAGCTCATGGACTGCGATGGCAACACCTGGAGCCCCCGAGACGCCTGTGGTCAGCCCCTCTGGATGTTCGAGTTCGCTGCGTGGTGCCCGCCTTGCCGGCGATTCCTCGGCGGCATGCAGGCGCTCTACAACGAATTCGACGGCACCGGTCTGCAGGCGGTGGTGGTCATCTCCGCCGATGATGGCTTTGGCGCCCCCAATGCGGCGTTCTGTAGCAGAGTCCGAGATCAGTACAACCTGGAGATCCCCGTGCTGTACGATCCTCAGGGCACATTCCAGCGGACGTTCAACGTGCCGGCGAACGACATCAACATCGTCCTCGATGCCGAGAACCGCATCGACTTCAACCGCCGCTACGCCGGCGAAGGCGTCGTCCGCACGGCGCTGCGCGAGCTCTTGGAGCAAGCAGGCCTCTTGGACTGAGCAGCCCGTCTCGATCATGATGTCGTCATGAGCACGCCAAAACCCCCCGTGATCGTCCGCTACCGAGGGCCTGACCATGCCCTCGACTTCCATCCGCCCCACCCCACGCAGGCCCCGGACATCATCGAGGCTTTCGGCGTGAGCGTCACCGAGCTACGGGCCTTCATGCCCTGGGCGCACCTCAACCAGACCGTCGAAGGGCAATACACCCGGCTCATCGACATGCAGTCGGCCTACTGGTCTGGTCGGGAGTACCTCTTCTCCATGTACGATCCGAAGGACGACACGCTGCTCGGCTGCATCGGCCTGCACCGCCGCACGCTGAGCAGTGAGGCCTTGGAGATCGGTTACTGGGTACGCTCAGATCGCGCCGGTCAGGGCATCTGCACCCGGGCAGCACAATGCATGGTGGCGTTGTGCTTCGAGCATTTTCAGTGCAGCAGAGTGCAGTGCGGCTTCAACGCAGCGAACGTGGGCAGCGCCCGAGTGAACGCCAAAGTGGGCTTTCGAGAAGAGGCGCGCTTGCAGCGCTTCGAGACGCCGCCGACGCCAGAGCAGATCGCCAACGGCATGCGCATCGTGCCGGAGATGGTGCTCAACGTGCTGCTCCCCGAAGATCGCAGCGCGCTGCCCTGGTACGACGAGATCCTGCGCAATCTGGACGTCGTGCCGTGGACATCACCCCAACTCGACGGTTGAGACGTCAGCTCCGACGCAGATCTTTGCAAAAGAGGACCATGTCGTCGCCATCCTCGAAGTAGTCGGGCACCTGGGCCACAGAGTGTTCTCTTAGAAACAGTCATCCTCAGATGAGTCACCTGGAGATGGCTGACCCCACACTCGACGCCAACGATTTCAGCCGACTCAGCCTTAAGGCTGAGTCGCCCCCTCAATCATCAACTTCATTGGAATGACGTCTTGTGATCTCTCTTGTGGATGCAATGAACGTCTTGTCCTACAACTCACCTCGTCAAACTGACACGCAATCAAAACACAGCAGCGAGCCACCGAAAGCGGGGCTCATTGGCGCACAGGCCAGACGGGTGAAGTGCGCCTTCACAGAGGAGAGTTATCATGCGTTTGATCAACCTTGGCTGGATGAGCGCCGCCGCCCTGAGTCTCGCTGCCTGTGGGGCCGAGACCGACACCGAGGCCGTGGACACCGAGACCCCCGAGCTCAACGCCGAAACCCTCGACCCCAGCGCCAAGAGCGACGGCGCCCAGAACGTCTTCGTCGAGCGGGTCCGCGGTGGCTACCTCGCCACCCTGCAGGGCAGCACCGCCAAGGCCGTTTTCGACGTGATGGATGACGCCAACATCTTCCGCAACTACACCCGTCGCGGCGTCGAGTACCACGTGGGCCGCTACCTCGTCTGCGCCGCCGCCGGTGAGCAGGCCGCCTGCCGCCTCTTCTCCCAGGAGATCGCCGAAGAAGAGGGCACGCTGAGCGTGGACGGCCGCCGCTTCCGCAGCGCCGCCTCGGAGCTCTTCGGTGCTCTTGCCGCCATCGAGGGCGTCGACGCCCGCCGCGTCTCCGAGGTCGCCGCCGGCGACGTGTCCTGCACCAAGAACGCCCGCACCGCCTGGTGTGAGGTGGGCATGGCCGCCGAGCCCAACGTCTCGGTGCTCAGCCTGAGCCTCTCGAACCTCGGTGATCTCGGCCCCGACTACGTGTACGAGGGCTGGCTCATCACCTCTGAGGGCCCCGTCACCAGCGGCCGGTTCCCCATGAACGATGCCATGGAGAGCTTCGAGTTCGAGCTCGACCGCGACCTGCTCGCCGACTCGGCCATGTTCGTGCTCACCATCGAGCCCGCCTTCAACGACGATCCCGCACCGGCGGACACCCACGTGGTGGCTGGTGCCTTCGACGCCGACGGCCTCGCCGACCTGACCATCGCGCACCCCGCGGCCCTGGGCTCCGACTTCACCGACGCCACGGGCAGCTACTTCCTTGAGACCCCCACTTCGGCCGATGTCGCCGATGACTACGACCAGGGCATCTGGTTCATCCGTCCTGGCGAGGGCGCCGGCCTGAGCCTGCCCGAGCTGCCCGCTGGTTGGGTCTACGAGGGTTGGGTTGTGGACGAGAACGGCCCTGAGACCACCGGCCGCTTCATCGACCCCGCTGGCCCCGACAGCGACATGGGTGGCAAGGCCGCGGGCCCCGACGCCGCGCCTCCCTTCCCCGGCCAGGACTTCATCGACCCTGCTCGCACCGTCGTAGGCAACACCATCGTCATCACCATCGAGCCCGAGCCCGACAACAGCCCGGCACCCTTCTTCTTCAAGCCCCTCGTCGACATGAGCGCTGAGGATCTCGGCCCCGGCGCCGTGCTTCAGGACATGACCAACCAGGCCGAGGGCACCGCCCCCGCCGGCACCGCCGCCCTCCTGTTCTGAGCAGCTGCACCTTCAGGGTGCCTACAACGAGAACAATCTCCGCTCTATCTCTGCGAGCGTCTCTCCCCCGCCCGCAGCCTTCCGCATCCGCCCCAAGTGAAAGTACCGGTGACGCAGGGCCCACTCGAAGAGCTCGGGTCCCATCCCTCTCGCCTCACCGGGTGCCCACGCCTCCACACAGGCCCACGTACACCCCACTTCGCCTTTGAAGATGAACTCGATGGGGGCGGCCATCTCGTATCCAGGGTGGCCTACCCGAGCATCAGCCCAGTCGATCACCCCCGTCACGTGCCAGCGACCGTCGCGCTCGCTCACCCGCACGTGCTCACCGAGCAGCTCGGTGTGGATCAGTGACACTGCCGTCTCTGGGGCAACTGAGGCGTCGCCGAGGCGCTGAATCACCGCCTGAATCAGCCCCTCATTCACCTCAGCCTTGCGCATGCGTTTGGGCATGATGCGCCGCGCCTCGTCGAGAAATGGCACCCAGTCCGCGTGGCCATTGCCCGGGAGAGGCGCGGGGTCGATCTGCCCCAGGCTGTGGATCAACTGGCCGATTTGTGCAGCCAGATCGGTGCGCTGACTGTGGCTCAGGGTCAACCAGATCGAGTCGATGCCCACCCCAGGCACCCGGCTCAGGATCACATACGACCAGCCATCGAGCTCGCCATAGGCGATGCACTCGGGCACCTCCACGGACAATGCGCCTCTCAGTGTTCGTGTCCAGTGCACCTCTGCACGCAGCTGATGAGCCCATCGCGGGTCGGTGAGTTTGATGAAGAACTCACCGCAGTCGAGCACCACGTCGCTGCCCGTGGTGGCCATGGTCATCGTGGCCGGTGCCGGGATGTCGTGGCAT
>JBKAGE010000029.1:0-4400 GCA_046290225.1 Bradymonadia bacterium
TATTCGCTGTACTGGGTACGGGTGGTGTTCTCAGATGCCTCGCATCAAGATCCAAAGCGACAATCCAATTGGTACAGGGCACGGGCACGAGTTGATTCGACCCTGGACCCGTGGTCCTTCCTGAACTCAGGACGAAGGTTGCCATTGAGACTGAGTTGATGCGCTTCAGAGCGCCCTCAGAGTTCAGCTCTTGGTTGCACTGAGACGAACGCAGGGCCGAATAGAGCCTCCACCACCATAAACCTACGAGCGGAGTCATGCTGGGCTATGGGTCCAGGGTCGAATCAACTCGTGCCCGTGCCCGTGCCCGAAACTCTCTTTCCCCAAATGTGACTTTCCCCCCAAAGTCAGGTCTATCCCATTGACCTCCACACAAGACCGGGCAGAATACGCCCACTCCAACAAATAAACGTACGTAAAGAAGGAGCAGAGCATCATGATCGACGGGTTCATCAGCGAAGCCGCATCGAAGTTCGGCATCGACCCCTCCACTGCCCGATCACTCACCGGCGGGCTGCTCAAGGCCGTGAAGGGCGAGGCCCCCGAAGAAGACTTCAACGCTGTGGCTGATCAGGTGCCCGGCATGGCCGAGCTCGCCAACGAGGATGCCGAAGAGAGCGGTGGCGGCGGTGGCGGCCTGCTCGGTGGCCTCGGCGGGGGTGGCCTCGGCGGTCTCATGGGCGCCGCGACCTCTGTTCTCGGTGGCGAGGGTGGGGGCATCACTCAGCTGATGACGCTCTTCTCCAGCAGCGGCCTCGGCGCCGATCAGGCCGGTGGCTTCGTGCAGATGCTGGTGGGTTTCCTCAAGAACAAGGTGGGCGACGATCTCGTGCAGAAGCTCGTGTCGAAGGTGCCCATGCTCGGCCAGTTCCTCGGTTGATTGTCAGGCGCGGAGCAGGGTGACGGGCTTGCCTGAAGGGGCAGTGTGCTCCTCGAAGTGCGTGCGATCCCAAACATCAGGTGCGTCATCTCGCATATCGAAGATGATGAGCCAGCCGTGGTCGACGTCGGTGCGGCCCATGTACTCGTCGATTTGCGTCAGCCCGCGAGGCAGAGGGTCGCCATGGCGGTCTCCAGTGGCCCAGCGCTTCAACTCGATGACTTCGCGCTGCACCTGCCGGCCCTCAGGTGAGTCATACGGCCACCGCACGAGCAGATCGATGCGTCCGCGACCCACGCCGTACTCACGATCGATGAAGCCCCCGCCATTCACCACCCGCTGCAAGAACGCCTGCATCACGATTTGTGCTGTGGCTTCAGGGTAGGTTTGCCCTGGGCGGGCCATGGCCTCGCCGTTCTCCACCCAGAATTGCGCGAAGGCTTCCAGGGCGCCCTGCATGTCGAAGCGGCCATCGGGCTGTACGAAGCGCGCAGGCTCAGCGTCGATGCGCGGTGTGTAGTTCGCCGTGAGGGC
Organism: Bradymonadia bacterium; assembly: GCA_046290225.1. Taxonomy (GTDB): domain Bacteria; phylum Myxococcota_A; class Bradymonadia; order UBA7976; family UBA1532; genus JBKAGE01. Next base: position 1,415 of record JBKAGE010000029.1, read on the forward strand.
CCGCACCATTACCTCGCGGTAAATCGGGTTCGCAGGCCGTACCGGCGCGTCACGGCAAATCAGCCCCAAGTCGGCCACATAGCTCACGTCGTCGCTGTACGTGACGTCAGATGAAGTGTGCGGCGCCCCGCTTGAGATCAGAGGTTCCAGTACCCGGCGCACTGGCTCTTCGTGCAAACGCGCCACGAGCGAGTCGAGGTGGGTGGCACGGGCCAGAATCAACCGCTCTTTCGCCTGGCCAACGTGATCGGCTGTGATGGTACTGGTGACGGCCATCTCGTCGATGACCTCGGCGGCGATGCTGTTGACGAGCCAGGGCTGACCCTGTGTGAGTTCGAACGCGCGCTCGACGGCGGCGTCTTCGAAGGCTTGCCCTGTGGCCTCGGTGTGCTGTCGATAGAGGGTGGCCACTTCATCAGCGGTGAAGTTGCTCATGGTCAGCGATTTGACCTTGATGTTGAACGGACTGGCTGTGCCCATCCGGGCGCTGTCACTTCCGCTTGCCACTTTGTAGTCACGCACATCTCGCAGTCCGCACAGCACCACCGACCACGGCGCATGATCGGGGCGATTGGGGTACCCCGCGCGGAGTTGCCGCAACACTGCATTGAGCGCTTGCCCCCTCAAGGCGTCGATTTCGTCGAAGAACAGCACCAGCGGCTTCGTGCAGTGGCTGGCCCACTCGGACAAGGCGTTGAACAGCATGGGCGCTGGGGCATGCCTGAGCGTCTCTGGCGGTCGCAAATCAACTGGCAACTGGGTCGAGGCCTCGGTCATCAAGCTGCCGATGATGTGTCGCTGAGCGTCGGCATAGTCATCACCGGCGGCGGCGCCCGCTTCGCATGAGAAGAACAGCGCCGCATATTCGCCCTCAGCATTGATGTCTCGGACGATGGCCTTGAGGCTGGTGGTCTTGCCGCACTGCCGCGGCGCATGGACCACGACGTAGTGGCCATATGCCGCCTGCCGAAAAACCTCTCCCAGCCGAGGGGCCGCAGGGAGCATGTAGTGGAACCGCTGATCACAAGGGCCAGCGGTGTTGAAGCGCTTCTTCATGGATGACCTCTGGCCTCGGGGGGCCGAGGTGAAGATATCACACATGGGTGAGAGCGCCGGGGCAGGCTTCAGGCGCGGAGCAGGGTGACTAAATTACTGGGCAGGCACACAGTCGGTGTTGCCAGGCACGACACCTCGAATGGGCACATCGGCATCGATGTAGAGGCAGCTGCCCACCTGTGCTTTGTAGTGCACGTTGATGCCAGGGGCGACGGTGGTGTAGTCCCCGATGATGGTCTCACCGTGCCAGTTCACCCCCTCACCCACGCGGACACCGTTTCCGAGCTCAACCCGTTCTCCAACAGTGGTGTCGGGGAAGATGACGACCTCATCATCCAGGATGCTTTCGTCACCAACAGTCGAGCGAGAGCCAACAAGGACGCTGTCGCCGAAGAAACAGCGCTTGCCCACGTAGGCCCGAGGCTGCACACGCACGTTGGAGGCCAGCATCGTGTCGTCGTCAATGTGAGCGGCGTCCTCGATGTACGCCCCTGGTCCCACGAATACATTTTCACCAATGACTGCGGTGTAGTTGATGACCGTGTCAGCGTGAATCACCACGCTGGCCCCTGGGTCGTCCGAATCTCGAATTGTCACGTGTGACATGATGGTCACCCCACTGGAAATCCGGATGTCGCGGGGCAATTCCGTGCTGTCGCCAATGTAAACATCGTCACCAATCGTCACACTACCGGAGATGATGGGCCAGCCGTCGCCGCTGTAGCCCACCCTCGGCTTGATGATTGTGTTGTTACCGATGCTGATGCCTTCGCCCACGTCGCTACGGATGTTGCAGTCGTTGCCGATGGTCACACCATTTTTCAATCTGGCCGTTATCTGTGAGTTCTCACCAATGGAGACATCTTCGCCTACCTCGGTTTGAGAGCCCAGCGTCGTGCCAGCACCCACGACCGAGCGGTGTGAGATGTCTACATGGCTCTCAATCACAGCGCCGCTCAAAATCACCACCTCGTCGTCCATGGCCACATGGGAGTTGATGGTGACGCCCGCCTCGATGATGCCGTGGGTGCCTATGCGACTGCTGCTTCCCATGTCGGCGTATACTTCAGAGCCTTCGCCGATGGTGTTGTAGCCTGTCAATGTCAGGCCAGCGCCGACCTTTACGTTGGCCGCGAGGGTGACATTTGAGCCCAAAATGGCATCTGCGCCGATGGCGACATTTTCTCCAATGTCGTTGCGCTCGCCGATTGTGGCTCGAGCACCAATATTGGCTCCGCCCCTCACCTCGACTCTGGGCCAGGAGTTGCCTTGCCCGATGACTGCGCCTTCACCGATGACGGCACCGTTGTGGATGTGGGCGCAATTGATGACCGCGTTTTCACCAATGACGGCACCATACTCGATAATTGCGCAGTTGGAGATTGTAGCACTCGAAGGCAGACAAGCGTCGCCAAAGCCATCACCATCGTCATCTACCTGGAGTGGATTGGCCAGTGTTGGGCAGTTGTCTACATCACCGCAAATACCGTCTTGATCTTGATCATTATTTGCATCGAAGGGACAAGCTTCACAGCTATTGTCGATACCATCTCCATCATCATCTATGATTCCAGGTCCAGTACAGTATTTAGAAAAGCCGCGCCCAGGATGAGTCTGCCAATAGAGTGCCATAACATCCTGGAAGTCAAGTGAGTCAACAAAGCCATCACGGTTAAGATCATATAGCCCACACTGCCTATCTTGATAATAGCTTACCTCAGACTGGCGATCAAGAAGAGAAGAGGCAAGGCTAGGATCATAGCCAAAACAATTCTCTAATCGAGTATAGTCAGCATGATCGACTATGCCATCGTTGTTAAAGTCTGGGTCACATGAGACTATCCCATTAACAGCTTCGTGAGCCAGAGCCAGGCAAACGCGACATAGACGAAGGCCTCAAAGTTGCGAGGATTCCTCTCCCAGCGTGTGC
>JBKAGE010000030.1:0-3792 GCA_046290225.1 Bradymonadia bacterium
CGCCGAGCGTTGGGACGCAGGGGCTTGCACGTTCGCGGCAGGTCGAATCCCGGCGGGCATCAGCAACAAGAGACAGAAGAAGCTTTTTACGCAGGGGAGTGAGCAAGAAGGGCGAAGCCCTGAGCGACCCTGCCTACCCGGGAAGGTGCCTGCGTCAGCAGGTGCCTGAACGTGTACGCGCCAGACGAGGCGGTCCGCAGGACTGCCGAAGGCCTGGCGCCTACGCAGGCAGAGCGAAGCGATGACTGCCTACAAAGCCCCAGCCACCAGCCCCGCCCCAACAAGACCAAACAGCTCAGAGAATCACCTCGCTGGCGACCTCCGATGGGGTTCTTTCATCTCGACCTCGTTATCAAGGTTCTACTTCTACCCCTATGACTCTCCCAGGGCCCAGCTCATGACCACACCCGATCTGCTCACCCTCACCACCCCTGAACAGGTGGACGACCATACCTGGCGATGGCAGGTGCCCGATACATGGCAGCAGGGACGCGGCGCCTTTGGCGGTTTGTCCATCGCCGCGCTGATCCGCACCATGACCGGCGCAGTCACCACGCCGGGGCATGCGCTGCGCACCCTCACCGCCACCCTGTGCGGCCCCGTCATGGTGGGTCCTGCCGAGTTGAAGGTGGAGATCTTGCGGGCCGGCAGCGGCACCACCACCGTGGCCTGCCGCCTGACGCAGGAGAGCGAACTCCGCAGCCACGCCGTGGGCATCTTCGGCCGCGACCGCGTGTCAGACGGCACATGGCTCGAGGGCTCGATGCCCGAGGTGCCTTCTTGGAAAGAGTGTGAGAGGGCCCCTGTGGGACCCCCCATCGCCCCCGTCTTCACTCAGCACTTCGACTTCTGGCCCTTGGACGGGTTCCCCTTCTCAGGCGGTGATCGTCGTGCCTCCCATGGGTGGGTCCGCCCCAAGCAGCCCGGGCCTGCACGGGATGCCGCGTACATCGCCGCGATGATGGACACGTGGTGGCCCTCGTGGACGGTGGCCTGCACCGCCCCACGGCCCATGGGCACCATCAGCTTCACCTTGGAGATGCTCGCAAACTTCGACGGCCTCGACCCGGACGCGCCCATGATGTTGGAGGCCAAATCGCCCGCCGCTGACGGGGGCTATGCCGTAGAGTTCCGCACGCTGTGGGGCGCTGACGGACGCTGCCTGGCCATGAACCAGCAGACCTTCGCCATCATCAAGTGACCCGATGTCTGGCTGGTGTGCGCGAGGCGCCAACTCGTGCAGAGCGCTCGTCCTCGCCTGAAATCACATCACGGTGAATATCGAACATGCATGTGTCGTCCAAGCCTCCTTTTACCCATGGAGTCGTCTATTGATTGCCCGCGTGCTCTCCTTCGCCGTAGTCGTTTCGATGCCGCTGCTCAGCCATGCTGACCTTGACCACAGCCACTCACTTCAGCACCGGAATCTCGGTGAGTTCGAAGGCACGCAAGTGGCCGGCGTCAAGATCGAGACCTTCGCCCGGAGCGAGATGAAACAGGGCGAGCAAATCACCGAGCTCACCCTCGATGGCCTCGAGCGCACATGGAAAGGCCGGTGCGTGCAAACGGTACGCACCTCTGGCACACGCATCGCTTGCCAGCTGCATGAAGGCGACGCTGAAAGCCCGCTCACCATGGTGCTCACCGGCGAGGGCAGCGAGGCCCTTCAGGGGTATGTCCTGGGTGCTGGGCGAGGTGGAGCCCAGGAGATGCGCTTGCACGGCATCGGGACCACCCTCGCCGATGGATACACCACCGCCATCGAGTTCCGTGCCCTCGACGAAAAGATCACCCTGGGCAAATGGGATCTCACTCAGGGACGCCCCACTCTGCGCATCGACGCCGCCACTGATCATCACCTGCTCGGACAAATGGCCGCCCTCAGCCTCACCCTGCACGCAGTGGACGATCTGCGACCAGATCGCGGGGTGACCATGCTGGGCACGCTCGACCAGTCGTTTCTCGATGGCTACCCCCTCAAGCCAGTCGCACGGGAAGCGCCTGGGCGAGATGCACATCTCGATCGCCTCGAGGCCCTGGGGCTCGACAGCCACGCCAGGGGGCTGGCCCACAAGCTGAGTCGCGACAGCGACACAGCCCTCGATCTCGAAGCCGGCATGCTCTTGGAGCGTGAGCCTGGCGTATTGCGGCCTGCCATGGAGCTGGCGATCGGTGGTGATCCGTCGGCCACCCAGACTGGGGTCATCGGCGTTGGTGTAGGCCTGCGCGCCGGCCTGCGCGGCAACGTCTTGCTCAAGATGGAGCTGATGGTGGGTGGGGTGGACAGCGAGCAGCTCCGCGACAGCGTGGGTGCCTTCGACACGCAGAGCAGCGGTGGCTTCGCCATCGGCGTGCACGGTCGCTATGCGCTCAACGGCATCACCGGGATCGAGCCTGTGGTGGGTGTACAGGTGAGGGGGCGGCTCATGTCGGTGGATCTGGTGCCCGACGCCCGAGTCGACACCGAAGTGGGCTCGCTCCAGCTCGGCCTCGGCGTGGCGCCGACTTTGGGGCTACAGACCGTCTGGTCCCTCAACGACATGGGCACCCAACTCACGTTCTTCGCCGAGGTCATCCCTGAATGGACCTGGTGGAGTGACCCCAGCATCGCAGATCAACCCAACGGCTCTCGCGAGGCCCTCCTTGCGGATCAGCTCGACAGCTACATGCGGGGCAATCAATTCCAGGTCATGGGGATGATGGGCGCTCGATTCGAGCTCTGAGTGTGTTCAGAAGAACCACGACAAGCGGCCAGTGACGAAGCTGTCGTCTTTGAAGAAGTCCAGCGGCTGCCCAGCCTCGGTATTGAGTACGAGGCGACTCTCCAGCTCCAGTTTGAAGTGATCACCGAGGCGGCGCTCGGCCTCCACGGTGACCAGCGTGGCCCCCGTCTCTCGATCCACGATGGCACCAGCGAGCAGGCTTGTGTCCTGGATGTCGTTCAGGGCCAACCGAAAGCCTCCGAAGATGTCATCCTCCGCAGCGGTGAAGGGCGCGCGAGAGAAGTCTGCCTCCCGACCATCGTAGAGATATTCCACCAGCACACCCAGATCTGTTGCGCCAATGAGTTGATACAGCGTGTACTCCGCCCCCACCACCGTGGCCGCGAACAGATCACCATGACCAGAGCGGCCAATGGCTTCGACCTTCAGCAGCCACGCCTCGTAGGTGTATTGCAAGTCGAGACCCCCTTGGTGAATCTGCGTATATCGGGGTCGAAGCCGCTCGCCTCGGGCAGAGGGTACGAAGAGGGGCTCGCGGCCCGTGCCGGAGAACCACGTCAGCCCTAAATCCCAGTCGCCGAAGGTGTCGCTGTAGCGCAGGGCCACGTCAGGGTGCCAGCGCGCCAGATCCGACTCGAACACCGGATCATCTCCGTCGATGATCAGCGGCGTACGCAGACGGCCCGACTCACCGGGGAATGTCCGTAGCCGAAACCCGGTCATCACGTACAGCCCGAAGGTGCCCCAATCGCTGAACCACGTGAGGTTGATCATGGGCTGGCCGAGCTTGTCCTCTTCGTCGATGTCTTCCACCAGATCAGCCTGATTGACGACGTCGACGAGGTGTCGGGATTCGGTCACCCCGAAGAACACGCGGTTCACCCCCACGAGCAACTCGTAGTCGTCGGCGATATAGCGATACCAAGCCTCTCTCAGATCGCCGTGGGTGCGGGCGTCGTCTTCAGCGTCGTAGTGCCTTGTATCCCCAAAGTTAGACAAAAACGAGCCCTGGAAAAGGGGTCTCGTTTGAGCGGTCGCCGTCGTAGCCCGGTGGCCGTGCTGTGACAAG
>JBKAGE010000031.1:0-2944 GCA_046290225.1 Bradymonadia bacterium
CGTCACCACTGGCATCTTCGTCTCTCTCGGCGCACGCTGTGATGTGGGTGAAGACTCCGCCATCTACGACGGTGTGACTCTCGGTGTCGACGGTGCCATTGGCGCCCGCAGCACGGTTCTCTTCCGGGCCACGATTGGCGATGAAGCCACCATTGGCACTGACACCATCATCGACGAGCAAATCACCACGGGGAACCGTTTCACCCTCGGCAACAACAGCCGGCTCTGGCCCCGCAGCACTTACGGCAACGACGTCACCATCGGCGCCAACGTCCTCATTCGCGATACCGCTGATGTCGGTGAGGGCGTCACCATCGAAGACGACGTCACCATCTACCCCGAGACCACCATTGGCGAAGGCACCACCATCCGTCAGGGTGTGGAGCTCGGTGTCGCAGTCTGCGCAACTCAGCGTTGTGGCCAGGTCACCATCGGTGAGTGTCTCGACGTCAACGCCAACATGTCTCCTCTCAGCAACATGGCTGGCGACTGCGTCCCTGATCCTGTTTGCCCCGACACTGGCGCTGACCAGCTCTTCACTGCAGAGTTCAACCGCTCTAACGGCACCGCCTTTTACTCTGTTGTCAACGAGGTCCCCTTCAGCACCTACGTCTACCGCGGTTGGGATTGGGATCTCGCCGGTGACAACGCGGATGACACGCGTGAGATCACCTTCTTCGACGCTGATGGCAACGACGTCAGCACCGGGCAACTCGGCAACACCATGAACTGCACTGCCACCAGCAACGGCAGCGGCTGGGTCAACTTCGGCCCTGGTTTCTTGTTCGATGGCGTCGCTGGCGCCTACGGCCCCCAGAACAGCCATTGGATGGAGGTCGAGTGCACCTTCACCACCCCTGTCGTCCTGCAGAGGGTCCAGCAGATTCACTTCGACGCATGGTACGCCGACGGCTACCGGGTGCTCTACGGCCGGGCCGATGACGGCACACTCTACCCACTGCCCCTCGACGACAACGAGCCCACTCAGGGCGTCACCAGTGGCCTCGTCAACCTCGACTGGAACACCGGCGGCTACATCCAGAACGACGATCGCCCCAACTGCCCCTGAGGCAATCAACCCACCTCACCGACCCAGCAAATTCGACCCGGCTTCATCATGGAGCCAGTGTCACCCCGCCTGATATGACTTAGGTGTAGCACACCGCCTCCTCATGACTTACACTGTGCCGGATTGCTTTACAGCTCGGCACCCGTAGTTCGAGGAGTTCCCATGGCCCTGTCGCTGACTCAAAAGCTCTTGCACGGCGCTCTCGCCGCAGGGGTCATCACCCTCGCTGGCTTCAGCACCGCCTCTGCGAGCACTGGCTACCACCACTGTGCCATCGACGATGCCGGCCAGCTCAAGTGTTGGGGCTACAACGCTGGTGGGCAGCTCGGCCAGGGCAACACCACTCAATACGGCGACCAGGCTGGTGAGGTCGCCAATATGTCAGTGGTGGACCTGGGCACCAACGCCCAGGGGCAACAGCACACCGTGCGTCAGGTCACCCATGGCTACCGGTACACCTGTGCACTGCTCGACGACAACCGCGTGAAGTGCTGGGGCTATAACCGCTATGGCCGCACAGGCCATGGAGACTCTGCGACCCGCGGTGACGGCCCCAACGAGATGGGCAACAACCTGTCCTACGTCGATCTCGGCACCGGCCGCACCGCAGTGCACATCATGAGCGCCCGATACAGCGCCTGCGCGATCCTCGACAATGGTGGGGTGAAATGTTGGGGCTACAACGCTCATGGTGAGCTTGGTCAGGGCAACACCACCTATCGCGGTGACAACCCAGGTGAGATGGGCGATAACCTCGCTTATACCCCCCTCGGCACAGGCCGTACTGCAGTTCAAATGGCTGGTGGCTACCATCACAAATGCGCAGTGCTCGACAATGGAGATGTCAAGTGTTGGGGCTGGGGCACTACAGGGCAGTTGGGCCAGGGCAACACCACCAACATCGGCGATCAAGCCAATGAGATGGGTGACAACCTCAACCCCGTCAACCTGGGTACGGGTCGCACTGCCACGATGGTGAGTGTGGGCTACCAGTTCAGCTGTGCCATTCTCGACAATGGTGGCGTCAAGTGCTGGGGCGAAAACCACGTCGGCCAGCTCGGCCATGGTTACACCACCGATCGTGGTGATGGTGCTGGCGAGATGGGCGACAGCCTGCCCTACACCAACCTCGGTACCAACATCCATGCAGTGCAAATCGTCTCGGGCAACTATCACACATGCGCCCTGCTCGATGACGGCCGAGTGAAGTGCTTCGGCTACAACGCCCATGGCCAGCTCGGTCAGGGCCATAATTCCAACCTCGGTGACAACAACGGCGAGATGGGCGATAGCCTGCCCTTCGTCGATTTGGGTGCAGGCCGCACTGCGGTCGCCTTGGGCGTCAACTTCCACAGCACGTGCGCGGCACTGGACAATGGCGAGGTGAAGTGTTGGGGATACAACCCTTATGGCAACCTCGGCACTGGCAACACAAGCTGGTATGGCCACACGAATCTCCCCATGAGCAGCAACCCGGGGGTGGATCTCGGCGCCAACTTCGGCACCCCCATCGACATTGCCAACTCTGGGGGTGTCTCATGCACCGATTTTGATGGTGATGGACTGTGTGACGACGAAGACAACTGTCCATTCGCAGCAAATGTTGGCCAGGCTGACACCGATGGTGATGGCCTGGGTGACGCCTGTGACGCCTGCGCGAACGACGCGACGAACGACGCGGATGGCGATGGCATCTGCCAGGACGTGGACAACTGCATCACCGTCGCGAACGCAGACCAGACCGACAACAACGGCGATGGCTTCGGCGACGCTTGCGTGAGTGTGAACGCCGACATCGATCCCACCGCTACCCTCGGCAACGACCTCGTCATCGGTGAGAACGCAGTCATCGGCGCCTTCGCTCGCGTGGACGAC
>JBKAGE010000032.1:0-2082 GCA_046290225.1 Bradymonadia bacterium
ACGTTCAGGTTGAAGGTGCCATCGAGGCTTCCGAGCTGAACACCGAGGGCACCACCGTCACCGAGGCCGGCGCTCGCGGGCAGGTTGACCGCAAAGTTCGGCGGTGCGTTGAAGCCACCCTGGGGCTGCTGCAGGTCGTCCGCGCTGCCCACGAGGCCCACGAGGCTGGGGAACTTCAAGCCGGTGGGGTTGCCTGTGGCGGAGCTGAAGAGCGCATCGCCACCCCACTGAATGCCGAAGTCTTCAGTGTTGTTGGAGTTGAGCTCGACGATGCGGGCCTCGATGTAGACCTGGGGGGTCTGCGTGTCGAGACGCCTCACGAGTTGACGAGCGGCCTGCACCGAGTCGGCTACATCCTTGATGATGATGGTGTTGGTCCGGGCATCGACCTCTGCGCCACCTCGAGTGGTCAACAGCGTCTTCACACGGGGGAGCAGCAACGCAGCATCCGCATGGTTCACGGGCACCAGGCTCACCTGCAGGCTCGCCTTGCTCAGCTCGACCTCTTGAACCTTGAGATCGGCCTCTGCGGCCTCCTGAGCGGCCTTGGCGGCCTTGAGCTTGGCTTCCTGCTCAGCGTTGAGCTCGGCGAGAGGGGCCACGCGGATCAGGTTGGGGCCTTCATCGACGATGCCCAGGCTCTTGCTCTTGGCGATGATCTCCAAGGCTTGATCCCACGGCACCCGCTCGAGGTGCAACGTGACGGTGCCCTTCACCGAGTCGCTGGTGATGATGTTGATGCCACCCTCGCGGGCGAGCAGCCGCAGGATGTTGTGAATGTCAGCGTCTTTGATGTCGATGTCGACCCGACGGTTGCTGTAGCGGCGACGCCGACGAGCGCGCTGGCCGAACGAAGTGCCGGCGAGCTGGGCGGTGCCTGCGTACGCGGCGGCCCTGCGGGTGCTGAACCCGATCTCCTGAGGCGCCGCCGGGGGAGGCAGAGCACCCCAGGTGGGGGCAGGGGGCAGGCCCGGGCTGGTCTGTGTGTCGGGGAAGGCGGCCACGGCGGGCGGTGCCTGCACCTTCCGCGGCTCGGCGAAGCGCCACACGAGGCGGCTGCCAGAGCGGCTCACGGTGTCATTCACCGACTCGGTGAGGGTGACCACGACACGCACACGATCATCGTAGGGTGGCGGCGCCTGGAAGCTGCTGAAGGCCTGGATGGCGCTGTTGAACCCTTCGACGGGGCGGGTCTGCTGCAGTCGGGTCGGGATATAGGCGCCCTTGATCTCGAGGACGCGCTGACGCCGGCCTTCTTTACGAACGGTGTACTGGGCATCACCGCTCAGCTGAATGGTGAGCGTGCTGCCCTTGGCGTCATCCTGGAACACGACACCCTGCACCTCGACGGGCTGCCCGGGCGTCGCAGGGTTGCTGTTGCTCTGCCCCATGCGAGCGAGGGCCTCGTTCGCAGCAGCTTCCCGAGCCTTGGCCCGTGCCACATCGGCCTGAGCCTGAGCGGTGCGGGCGGCGCGATCACGGTTCCCCAGGTCGGTGCGCAGCTCGCTGGCCCGGGCCTGAAGCTGCGTGATCTCTGCGTTGAGTTTGCCCACGTCGGCCGTGGGCTGGCTGGACTGCTCTGCTCGGGCGAGGGCCGCACGGCTCTGCTGCAGTGAAGACTCGAGGACACTGATCTGCTTTGCGGCCTCGAGGCGGGCCACCTCGGCCTGCTCGGCCTTGATTTGCGCAGACTGGGCCTTCTTCTCGGCTTCGAGGCGAGCAGCGAGGGTGGCGTCTTTGTTCCGACGGGCCTTCTTCAACTGCGCCCCGAGGGTGCGCTGAGTGCCTTCGAGCTGGGTGATGCGAGCCTGAGCTTCACGCTGCTGGCTGGCGAGTCGAGTCAGCTCAGTCTCTGCCTTGCGGCGAGCAGCCTCTGCGGCCTGTGCGCGCTGCTCAGCGGCAGCGACGCGGGCCTGACTCTCTTGAGCGGTGCGCTGGGCCTCGGTGCGGGCGGTGTTGGCCTCGGCCCGGGCGGAGTTCGCAGCGACAGTCTGAGCGTCGAGGTCGGCCTGGAGCTTGGACTGCTGGGCACGGGCCTGTGCGAGCTCGGCGTTGAGACGCTGAACATCTGCAGTACGGTCC
>JBKAGE010000033.1:0-1091 GCA_046290225.1 Bradymonadia bacterium
GCAACGACAACAACGCCGCTGTGAACCCCGGTGCTGCCGAGATTCTCCGCAACGGCATTGATGACGACTGCAACCCCGCAACCAACGACCTCCCCGACGCTGACGGTGACGGCTTCTACGAGGACACCGACTGCGATGACTCCAACGCCAACGTCAACCCCGACGCTGTGGAGATCCCCGGCAACGGTCTGGATGACGACTGTGATGCCAGCACCTTCGACGGCGCTGACAATGACAGTGATGGCTACGACGAGAGCACTGACTGTGACGACAACAACGCCGCGGTGAACCCCGGCGCTGACGAGGTCGTGGGCAATGGCATCGACGACGACTGCAACCCCGCGACCCTCGACATCGAGGTCCAGGTCACCGAGACCGTGCTCCGCCGTGGCCTGAACAACTACAGCGGTGTCGCTGACACCTTCATCAGCTCGCTCTCGAACACCTACGTGCCGGAGAACACCGGCAACTTCGGCACCAACCCCGTGCTGCGGGTGGCCGAGAACGGCATGCGTCAGATGCTCATCAAGTTCGAGCTTGCTGGCGTGCCTCCGCTGGCGGTCATCGACGAGGCCCGGCTGGTCTTCAACATCGAGAGCATCAGCTACGTCGACACCCCCGACCTCGCCGTGCACCCCCTGACCTCTTCCTGGCTCGAGGGTGACTGCCTGAACCAGTACGACTGCGTGGCCACTGGCGCCACCCACATCAGCCGGGGCCAGGGCCTCGGCGATTGGACCACCGCCGGCGGTGACTACGGCGATCGCATCATCCTCGCGGACACCCCGGAGGTGGGCGAGGCTTCGATCACCCTCACCGACACCGTGCGGGCCTGGGCCAGCGGCGCCGAGCCCAACCATGGTCTTCTGCTCAAGGGGGAGCGTCAGTGGATCAACGACTTCCGCATCAGCTCTTCCGAGGCTGAAGATCCGGCCCTGCGTCCGCAGCTCATCATCCGCTGGTACCTGCCCCCGGGCGTGACCGATGGCGACGATGATGGCTTTGATCCGCCTGAGGACTGTGACGACACGAACGCGTCGGTGAACCCGGGTGCTCAGGAGGTGCTTGAGAACGGCATCGACGACGACTGT